>CAKURR010000007.1 GCA_934675735.1 uncultured Clostridia bacterium | reverse complement strand
GGCGAGGATACGCGCGAGGGTCTGGCGGCGATTGTCTCCGTCAAGCTGGAAGACCCGCAGTTTGAGAGCCAGACCAAATCCAAACTGGGCAACAGCGAGGTGCGCACCATCGTCAACTCGCTGGTGGGCAAGCAGCTGAGCGACTATCTGGAAGAGAACCCGCAGGTCGCCAAGCTGATTCTCGACCGCTGCCTGGCCGCGTCCCGCGCGCGCGAGGCGGCCCGCAAGGCGCGCGACCTGACCCGCCGCAAGACGGTGCTGGAGAGCGCGAGCCTGCCGGGCAAGCTGGCGGACTGCTCCGAGCGCGACCCGAGCAAGTGCGAAATCTTCCTCGTCGAGGGCGATTCGGCAGGCGGCAGCGCGAAGATGGGCCGCGACCGCCACTTTCAGGCGATTCTGCCGCTGCGCGGCAAGATTTTGAACGTCGAAAAGACGCGCCTTGACCGCGTGCTGGCCAACGACGAAATCAAAGCGATGATTACGGCGTTCGGCTGCGGCGTGGGCGACGAGTTCGATATCAAGAAGCTGCGCTACGACCGCATCGTCTGCATGACGGACGCCGACGTGGACGGCAGCCACATCCGCATTCTGATGCTGACGTTCTTCTACCGCTACATGCGCCCGCTCATCGAGCAGGGCCACGTTTACGCCGCCCAGCCGCCGCTCTACAAGGTGACGTATCAGAAAATGGAGCGCTACTGCTATTCCGACGCGGAGCTGGACAAGGTGATGACCGAAATCGGCCGCGAAAAGAAGCCGGACGTGCAGCGCTACAAGGGCCTTGGCGAAATGAGCGCCGAGCAGCTCTGGACGACGACCATGAATCCGGAGACCCGCACGATGCTGCGCGTTTCCGTCGAGGACGCGATTGCCGCCGACGAAATCATGAGCCTGCTGATGGGCGAAAAGGTGGAGCCGCGCCGCGAATTTATCGAGCAGAACAGCAAACTGGTGCTGGATTTGGATATTTAAGCATGACGTTGGGCTGCCGCCCAAACCCGCCTGAGGGACGAGTTCCTCAGACTTCCTTCCTCCGCCTTGCGGCGGAATGAACACGGTATACGGACGCGCAATGCGCGCCCCTGCAACGGAATTGCGAAATGCAATTCTATTCGGTCATTTATCGCGAAGCGATGAATGAAGGAGGGAAATCCAAGAACCTCAGGTTCTTGGCGGGGTTTGGGGCAGGGCCCCAACGTTCCCGAGAAAGGGGAAAATAAGTTGGATTTTAAGGATAATCTCCCCGGCAATACAACCGACCTGGAGCGCATCCGCCCGATTGACCTCGAGCACGAGATGAAAAAGTCGTTCATCTCTTACGCGATGGCGGTTATCATCACCCGCGCGCTGCCGGATGTGCGCGACGGCCTCAAGCCGGTGCACCGCCGCATTCTCTACGCGATGCACGAACTGGGCGTCACGCCCGATAAGCCGTATCGTAAGTGCGCGCGTATCGTCGGCGACGTTCTGGGTAAATATCACCCGCACGGCGATTCCTCCGTGTACGGCGCGCTGGTGCGTCTGGGTCAGGATTTCGCCACCCGCTATCCGCTGGTGGACGGTCAGGGCAACTTTGGCTCGGTGGACGGCGACGGCGCGGCGGCCATGCGTTACACCGAAGCGCGCATGAGCAAAATCAACATGGAGATGCTGGCGGATATCGATAAGGAAACCGTCGATTTCTCCCCGAACTTCGACGAAACGCTGATGCAGCCGAACGTGCTGCCCAGCCGCTTCCCGAACCTGCTGGTCAACGGCTCTTCCGGCATTGCGGTCGGCATGGCCACGAACATTCCGCCGCATAACCTCGGCGAAGTCATCGACGGCGTGGTCAAGATGATTGACAACCCCGACGTGACCACGCAGGAGCTGATGGAGTGCATCAAGGGCCCGGATTTCCCGACCGGCGGCATCATCCTCGGTCGTAAGGGCATTTACGACACGTATTCTACCGGCCGCGGCCGCATCGTCACCCGCGCCAAGACGGAAGTCGAGCCGATGCCCAACGGAAGGCAGCGCATCGTCGTGACGGAAATCCCGTACATGGTCAACAAGTCCGTGCTGGTGGCGAAAATCGCCGAGCTGGTGCACGACAAGCGGCTGGAGGGTATCAGCGATATCCGCGACGAGAGCGACCGCGAGGGCATGCGCATCGTCATCGAGCTCAAGCGCGACGTGAACTCCGCCGTGGTGCTCAACTACCTGTATAAGCACACGCAGATGCAGGAGGCCTTCGGCGCGATTATGCTGGCGCTGGTGGACGGCGAGCCGAAGGTGCTTTCGCTGCACCAGATGCTCTATCATTACCTCGAGCACCAGAAGGACGTCATCGTGCGCCGCACGCGCTACGACCTGGATAAGGCCGAGGCCCGCGCCCATATTTTGGAAGGCTTGCTGATTGCGCTGGACAACATCGACGAGATTGTCCGCATCATCCGCAACAGCCCGAACACGGCGGAAGCGAAGGTGCAGCTCATGGAGCGCTTCGCCCTCTCCGACAAGCAGGCTCAGGCCATTCTGGATATGCGTCTGGCCCGCTTGACGGGTTTGGAGCGCGAACGTTTGCAGGAGGAATACGCCGAGCTGGAAAAGACCATCGCGTATCTGCGCGCCGTGCTGGCCGACGAAAAGATGGTGCTGGGCATCATCCGCGAAGAGATTTTGGCCATCAAGGCGAAATACGCCGACGAGCGCCGCACGCAGATCAGCGTGATGGACGGCGAAATCGACCCCGAGGACCTCATTCAGGAGGACAGCGTGGTCGTGACGCTGACGCACTTCGGCTATGTCAAGCGCATTCCGCGCGCGACGTATCGCAGCCAGAACCGCGGCGGCAAGGGCATTATGGGCATGACAACGCGCGAGGAGGATTACGCCGAGCAGCTGCTCGTCACTTCCACGCACGACGAAATCATGTTCTTCACCAACCGCGGCCGCGTGTACAGCCTCAAGGGCTATGAGATTCCGGAGGCGGGCCGCACCGCGCGCGGCACGGCGATTGTCAACCTGCTCCAGCTGACGGGCGGGGAGAAGGTCACCGCGATGATTCCGCTGCCCAGACAGAGCGAGGGCCGCTATCTGACGATGGCGACGCGCTTCGGCCTGATTAAAAAGACCGCGCTCGACGAGTTCGCCAACCTGCGCAAGGCGGGCCTGATTGCCATCGTGCTGCGCGAGGACGACGAACTGATTGGTGTGGAGCTGACGGGCGACGACGACGAGCTGATGCTGGCGACGCGCCAGGGCCAGGCCATCCGCTTCAAGGAGACGGATATCCGCTCGATGGGTCGCAACTCCATGGGCGTGAAGAGCTTCGATTTGGCGGAAAACGACGAGGTTATCTCTGTCGCGCGCATCGAAGAGGGCAAGCAGGTGCTCGCCATCACCCGGAACGGCTACGGCAAGCGCACCGATGTTTCTGAGTTCCGCGTGCAGAGCCGCGGCGGCAAGGGTATCATGGCCATGCGCCTGACGGATAAGACCGGCCTGATGGCTGCACAGCTGCTCGTGCATGAGGATGAGGATATCATGCTCATCACCGACGACGGCACGATTATCCGCATGCCGGTCAGCGATATCTCCACCATCGGCCGCGTGTCTCAGGGCGTGCGCGTCATGCGCGTGGAGGAAGGCAGCCATATCGTCTGCGTCACCGCCACCGAGCGCGACGAGGAGGAAACCGCGGAAGATAACGGCGAAACCATGCAGCCGACCGAAGAGGATTCGCTGGATATGGACGTCGGCGCGGAAAATTCCGAAACGCAGCAGGAAGAAACCGAAGAGTAAGCGCGGCCTGAAGCCGCAGGCACATCCGCCGCAGTTTGCAGGCATGCAAAGCTTTTGCACACGCGGCTGAAAAGGGCCGAATGAAGATAAAGGGGAGGCTGTCACGCGGAAAGCTGACGGCCTCCTTTTTTGGGGAAAAGCACGTGGTGCACGGACGCGCATTCGTGAAGCGGACGCGTTTTTCAGAGAAACAGGACAGCGTCCTGCGCGCCCCTGCAATGGATTTGCGAAAGGCATGGATAATTTCTGTTTATCGCGAAGCGATAAATAAAGAGGGAAACCCAAGAACCTCAGGTTCTTGGTGGGGTTTGGGGCAAAGCCCCCAAAAGGAGAATTATGAACAATCAAAAGAAAGCGCTCCTTGTGGTGCTCGCCGTGGCGGGCGTGAGCATCTCCGGCCCGATGGTCAAATGGTCGATGGCCTGCGGCGCGTCGCCCGTGATGGTCGCCTTTGGGCGCATGGCGCTCAGTTTTTTGCTGCTGTTGATTCCCGCGCTTAAAAGCGGCGAATTGCAGGCCGTCCTCCGCGCGCCGAAAAAGCAGATTGCGCTGGCCTGCGCGGCGGGGCTGCTGCTCGCGCTGCATTATACCTGCTGGATGACCTCGCTCAGCTTCGCCTCGACGTTCGTCTCTACGGCGCTGGTGTGCACCCAGCCGCTCTTTGTCGCGGCGCTCTCCGGCGTGCTGCTGCATGAGCCGATTAAGCGCGAAGCCGTGCCCGGCGCGGCGGTTGCGGTCGTCGGCGCGGCGGCCATCGGCCTGCTTTCGATGGGCGGCGAACACGGCAGCCTGCTCGGCGACGCGCTGGCGCTCATCGGCGCGGCATTCATCGCGGGGCACTGGCTGACCAGCCGCGCGGCGCGCCGCAGTCTGCCCGCGCTGGGCTTCATGACGTTCGTCTACGGCGTAACGGCGGTGTTTCTGCTGCTCATTTCGCCGTTTGCGGGCGGACTGCGGGTGACGGGGGAATCGCTTCTCGGCATTGTCGTGCTGGCGGTCGCCTGCACGCTCGGCGGCCACGCGCTGATGACCTATCTGCTCGGCTTTGTCAGCGCGGACGTGGTTTCTTTCGCGCTGCTGGCCGAACCCATCGGCGCGGCGGTCTGGGCGCTGGCGCTGTTTCACGAACAGGTGACACTTCCGCTGCTCGTCGGCGGCCTGACGGTTATCGTCGGGCTGATGCTGTATACCTACGGCGAGATGAAGGCGGGGAAGGAATCTGCCGCGAAGTGACGGAAGGCGCTTCATTAACCCTTGCCTTTTGCGGGCGTTTTTGCTATCATATAGCGGTGTAGACAGAAAGAAACGCGGACATTTTGTCTGCGGAAAAGAGGAAATATCTATGGCAAATCAGAATGTGCTCGACCTGCGCGACGTGGCCGCCAAGGGCCGCGAGCTGGAAGGTCAAATCGTGACGGTGGAAGGCTGGGTGCGCAACCACCGCAAGCAGAAGAGCATCGGCTTCATCGAGTTTTACGACGGCACGGTGCTCGCGCCGATGCAGATCGTCTACGACGACAAGGTGAAGGATTTCGCCGCGGTGCAGGCCATCCGCAACGGTGCGGCTGTGCGCGTGACGGGCAAGCTGGTGCCGGGCCGCAGCGGCGCGCTGGAGATGCAGGCGGAAGCCATTCTGCTGGAGGGCGACTGCACGGAGGATTATCCGCTCCAGCCGAAGCGCCACACGCTCGAGTTCCTGCGCGACATCGCGTATCTGCGCCCGCGCACGCGCCTGTTCCAGGCGGTGTTCCGCGTCCGCTCGATTGCGGCGCAGGCGGTGCACAACTACTTCCAGAGCCGCGGTTATGTGTATGTGCACACCCCGCTGATTACCGCCAACGACGCGGAGGGCGCGGGCAACACCTTCACCGTGACCAATCAGGAGATGGGCAAGCCCTACAAGGCGGAGAACGACTTCTTCGGCAAGGCGACGGCGCTGGCCGTGACGGGCCAGCTGGAGGCGGAGACCTATGCGCTGGCCTACAAGCGCGTATACACCTTCGGCCCGACCTTCCGCGCGGAAAATTCCAACACCAAGACGCATGCGGCGGAGTTCTGGATGATTGAGCCGGAAATCTGCTTCTGCGACCTGAACGGGCTGATGGACATCGAGGAGGACTTCCTCAAGTCTGTCGTGCAGGAGGTGCTGGACAAGGCGATGCCGGAGCTGGAGTTCCTTCAGGGCTACGCCAAGAGCAACCTGATTGAGAAATTGCAGACGCTGACGAAATCGCATGTCGCGCGCGTGACGCACGCCGAGGCCATCGACATTTTGCAGCATGCGACGCATCCGTTCGAGCATCCGGCGGTGCAGGGCGAGGATTTGTTCAAGGAGCACGAGAAGTATCTGACGGAGGAGCACTTCAAGTCGCCGGTATTCGTCTACGACTGGCCGAAGGACATCAAGGCGTTCTACATGTATCAGAACGACGACGGCAAGACGGTGCGCGGCGTTGACCTGCTGGTGCCGGGCTCGGGCGAGCTGATGGGCGGCAGCGAGCGCGAAACGCGTCTTGACCTGCTGACGGGGCGCATGGACGAGCTGCACATCTCCAAGGAGCAGATGGACTGGTATGTGAATCTGCGTCGTTTCGGCGGCTGCACGCATTCCGGTTTCGGCATGGGCTTTGAGCGTCTGATCATGTATTTGACGGATATCGAAAACATCCGCGACGTGATTCCGTATCCCCGCACGCCGGGCAACTGCGAGTTCTAAGGGGGGGACGTTGGGACTCTGTCCCAAACCCTGCCAAGAACCTGAGGTTCTTGGATTTCCCGTTATATTATCCATTCGCGAAACGAATGGAAGGAGGAAGGTACAGGGAACTCAGTTCCCTGTCAGGGTTCGGGGCAGCGCCCCGAAAGGAATGGCATGACAGACGAAAGATTCATAAGAACCGCACTGATTTTCGGCGAAGCCGGTATGCAGCGATTGCAAAGCGCGCATGTGGCGGTGTTCGGCGTCGGCGGCGTCGGCGGGCATTTGGTTCAGGCGCTGGCGCGGGCGGGCGTGGGCCGAATCACGGTCATCGACGACGATGTGGTGAGCGTTTCCAACATCAACCGTCAGGCCGTGGCGATGACATCCACCGTCGGCAGGCCGAAGGTCGAGGTTATCGCCGAGCAGGTGAAGGACATCAACCCCGCCTGCGAGGTTGTGCCGCTGCGCATGTTTTACACGCCGGAGAGCGCCGAAACGCTCGATTTGGCGCAGTTTGACGCGGTGGCGGACTGCATCGACACGGTGAAGGCGAAGGTGACGCTGGTCTGCCGCGCGAAGGAAGCGGGCGTATACGCCATCAGCGCGATGGGCGCGGGCAACAAGCTCGACCCGACACGGTTTCAGGTGGCGGATATCGCCAAAACCAGCGTCTGCCCGCTGTGCCGCGTGATGCGCATTCAGCTCAAGAAGCGCGGCGTGGCGCATCACACGGTCGTTTACTCGACTGAGGAACCGCTGAAAGTCGTTGCGGACGAGAGCAACGGCCGCCATGCGCCCGGGAGCGTCAGTTTTGTGCCGCCGGTCGTCGGGCTGATTATGGCGGGCGAAATCATCAAAACCATCGCAAGGGGGGAAAGCTGATGCGGGGCGCGGCTGCGCGCGAGGATGCAGAGCTGTCGTTTAAGCGTTACATCCTCGAAAAGACGGAAGAGTTTGCCCACGAGCCGATGGCGGATTTATACCGCGTGAATCTGCTCGGGCAGATGCTCGACCGATACGACGAATTGCAGAACAAGGGCCTGAGCGCGGACGCGGCTTTGCAGCGGACGCTGGCGGACTACGCCGACATGCACGCGCGGATGC
Organism: uncultured Clostridia bacterium; assembly: GCA_934675735.1. Lineage (GTDB taxonomy): Bacteria > Bacillota > Clostridia > Christensenellales > Aristaeellaceae > Ventricola. The sequence continues at coordinate 104,325 of CAKURR010000007.1, read as the reverse complement.
GCCGCGAAGGCTTTGAAGAAGCGGGCGCACAGCGGACGGAATCGCGCTGGCCGCAGCTGACCGAAGAGGAAGCCGACGACTATGTGAAGCAGAGCAACGCCTACGCGCACAAAATCGCGATGGGTTCGGCGCTTTGCAGCGCGTGCGTCGGGCCGATGATGCTGATGGTTGCGCTGATGTCGATTTACGACAAGCAGGACGTGGGCGGCATGCTCGGCTGCGTGAACATGTTTGTGATGATTGGCATGGGCATTTACTGCATGGTGACGGCGAAAAAGCCGAAGAACCGCGACCAAATCCGAAACGGCCGATTCTCCCTGAGCGCGGCGCTTCGCAAGAAGCTGATGAAGCGCAAGGAGTTTATCGACGAAAAATCCCGCCGCAAGAAGGGCATTGGCATTGCGTTGCTGGCGACCTGCTGTGTGCCGATTTTTATCGGCGCGGCGCTGGATAACCTGTGGTACACGCCCAACGCCCCGTTTGCGATACTCGGTGTCGGCGCGATGTTTTTGATGATCGGCGCGGGCGTTTACGAGGTGGGCGTCGCCGCGAACGAGAAGAAGCCGCTGAAGGATTTGCTGAAAAGTGACGATTGAGGCTCCGCCTCAAACTCCGGCAGGAACCTGAGGTTCCTGCACCTCCCGAAACTTTATCGCTGCGCGATAAAGGAAAAAACGGACGCGCACTGCGCGTCCCTACAAATTGACCTGACATTTTGCGAAGCAAAATGAAGCAGGGGTGCAGGGGGCTTAGTCCCCTGCCGGGGTTTGGGGCAGCGCCCCAAAACGTCCCCTCCCCCTCTCCGTCCCCGCGCGTGCGCGTGTTCAGCGCTTGGCGCAGAAAGGAAAAAAGAATGGCATCACCCGTAACGTTTGACCTTGTGAAAAAGGACGCGAAAACCCATGCCCGCCGCGGCGTTGTGCATACCCCGCACGGCGATATCCAGACCCCGATTTTTATGCCCGTGGGCACGCAGGCGACCGTCAAAGGCATGACTCCGCGCGAACTGAACGAGGTCGGTTCGCAGATTATCCTCTCCAATACCTATCACCTGCATATCCGCCCCGGCGAGGACCTGATTAAAGAGGCGGGCGGGCTGCACAAGTTTATGAGCTGGAATAAGCCGATTCTCACCGACTCCGGCGGATTTCAGGTGTTCTCGCTCGCCAGCCTGCGCAAGATTAAGGAGGAAGGCGTGCACTTCCGCAGCCACCTCGACGGCAGTAAGATGTTCATCGGGCCGGAAACCAGCATGGTCATTCAGGAGGCGCTGGGCAGCGATATCGCGATGGCGTTTGACGTGTGCTCGCCGTATCCCTGCGACCATAAGACCGCGTATGAGGCCATGCTCCGCACGCACCGCTGGGCGCAGCGCTGCAAGGATTACCATACCCGCGAGGACCAGGCCGTGTTCGGCATTGTGCAGGGCGCGTTCTATGAGGATCTGCGCATCGAAAGCGCCAAGGTGCTGGCCGATATGGATTTCCCCGGCTACGGCATCGGCGGCCTTTCCGTCGGTGAACCGAAACCCGTCATGTATGGCATGCTCGACGCGATGATGCCGTATATGCCGACGAATAAGCCGCGCTACCTGATGGGCGTGGGCAGCCCCGACTGTTTGGTGGAGGGCGTGTACCGCGGCATCGATATGTTCGACTGCGTGCTCGCCACCCGCATCGCGCGCAACGGCACCTGCTTCACCGATCAGGGCCGACTGGTCATCCGCAACGCGCAGTATGCCCACGACTTCGGCCCGATTGAAGAGGGCTGCGACTGCTACGCCTGCCAAAACTTCTCCCGCGCGTATATCCGCCACCTCATCAAGGCGGGCGAAATCACCGGCGGACGGCTGGCAACCATCCACAACCTGCGCTACCTGCTCAGACTGATGGAGCGCATCCGCAAGGCCATCGAAGAGGATCGCTATGAAGAATTCCGTAACGATTTCTTCAGCCATTACGACATGAGCCGAAACTTCTAAAACAAACCTCCCTGCGGTCAGTCGATGAATTTGCCCGTAACGGTTGCAGGATAAGGAAAAACAGGCTATAATAATGAAGTTACCCAATGAATGAAAGGATGTGTCTTTTCCCATGAAGTATGCCCTGATGAATCTGCTGGCTGACGCCGCCGCCACCACCGCGACGACCGACGCTGCCGCCGCGACCGAAACCATGAGCACCGGCGCGACCATCGTCTACTATGCCGTGCAGTTTGTGCCGATGATTCTCATCTTCGTTGTGTTCTACTTCCTGCTGATTCGTCCGCAGCGCAAGAAGGACAAGGAAGCCAAGGCGATGCTCGACAACCTCAAGGTTGGCGACCGCATCTGCACCATCGGCGGTATTTACGGCACCATCGTCCGCATCAAGGACGACGTGCTGACCATCGAGGTCGGCGAACAGAAGACCCAGATGGTGTTCGCCCGCTGGGCCGTTCGCAACGTGGAGCAGCTCTCCGTGACCAACGATTCCGAGCAGCTCATCTGATTTCCCTCATAAGCAAAGCCGCCCTGTCATAGCTTGGACTGTGACAGGGCGGTTTTTGTATGGGGAGAAGGAGAGAGCGTTATGGAGCATCAAACCTTTGCAAACAACGTTGGCTCGTTCAAGCGCACGACGCGCAGGGGTGCGCGCAAGGCGGAGAAGAGCGCGATTTTCGCCGTGCTGCGCGGCGTGCTCGTCGCGGCGGCGATCACCGTCATCGGCGTGGCGGTGTTCGCGCTGATTCTGAACTGGTGGAACGCCAGCGACCGCGCGATTACCGCCATCAATCAGGTGGTCAAGTTCGTGTCCATCCTCGCGGGCGTGACCACTGCGATGCGCGCGGGGGAGAGCGGCGGCGCGATGCGCGGCGCATGCGTCGGGCTGCTGTATATGGCGCTGGGCATCGTCTGCTATGCGCTGATGATGGGGCAAAGCCCGCAGCTCACCGCGTATCTCGCGGATTTGGGCATGGGCCTCGCGGCTGGCGGCCTGTTCGGCATGATTTTGACGTCAAGGAAAACGGGGTAAAGCCGAAAAAGGGATGCGCCCGAAGAAAGGGCTTTTTAGGCGACAGCGTTTCAAGCAATGACAGCTTGTCGAATTTGGCGGCTGTCATTTTTCTTTTTGCTTGAAATTCGGCGGAGAAACGAATTTTTGGGGGCGGATTCAAGGGTGCACAGAGCAGAACCGTGCCAGAATGGCCGATTTCTCGGGACATATTGATGGCAGGCTTGATTCAATCTATTTCAGGTGCTATTATGACTGTAAGGCGAACAAATTGGTTGCACCGTAAAAGCCTTCGGAAATCCTTTCACCCGGAAACGATTGTAAAGACGTGGTCGTTGAATGTAAACTGATTTTAGAAAGAAGGAATACGAATGAAACGAAAGCGGTATCGAATGAATGGGAAGAGATTCCCGTGTATTCCGGCAATTATGATTATTATCTGATGGACTGGACATATGAAGAACGTAATCTGCGCACGTTCGACCTTATTGCAAAAGCAAGACAATAAAAAACTCTTCCGCTTACACGAGAGAGGGACATCTGGAAGGACAGCGGTACCATCCGACATTCAATTATCGTGTACAGCAAAAAATGGATTATAAAATTGCAAAAAATTTATTTATCCACTTAAAAAACGCCATCCTCGCTCCTGAAAAGAGAAAGGATGGCATTTTTATTTATCCGTTTATTTTCGCATGGCCTTTCGGAAATTATACCGCGTTTTCCAGTATTTGGATTCGCGGCGGATGGTGTTGATGATATCCCCGCCGAGGAAGAGCGCGACGTTGAGCAGGCAGAGCACAATCGTGATGCGCGTGGACGCGGCGCCGACGATGAAAGAATACAGATACAGCGCCGCATCGACGAGCGCAAGGTATTTCATCTTAATCGGCAGAATCATGAACAGCAGCACCTGCTCGTCGGGATACAGCGCGGCATAGGCGAAGAACAGCGACAGGTTGAGGAAGGTGTTATCCGCATAACCGGTAATCAGCGCGGCGATAATCGAGCCGAGCATGCCGACCAGATAATACAGATTGAACTTGACCTTGCCCCAGCGGTTTTCCAGCCCGACGCCGATCATATAATAAAAATACAGCGCGAACAGGATGAAAATCGGCGAGCTGGACGGCGGCACGAACACAAACGTCACCAGCCGCCAGATTTGCCCGCGCATCAGGCCCGCGCGGGTCAGCGTGATGAGGGAATAGAGCCGATAGCCCAGCGTCGGCCAGATATACAGCAGCGCAAAGACGATGCCCTGCCCGATGACGATGTATTTCATCAGGTCGCTGATGGCGTAACGGCGCAGCTTGCGCTCCAAATCGAAATTAATGCGGTTGTCTTTCAAGCGGCAGACCTCCTTTTGCCTTAGTATACCATATTTGCGCGCGGGGGAAAACACGGAAAGCCGCTTTTTGAGGCTGACCGACACAATTTTCAAAAAACGGCAAAAAAAGAGTGAAAAAGGGATTGACACGCGGGGCGAAGTCTGGTATAATTTCATCTTGTCAGGCGGATGCGTGATGTTGCGAAACTTAAATGCCAATGTGGCTCAGTCGGTAGAGCAGCGGTTTCGTAAACCGCAGGTCAAGGGTTCGAGTCCCTTCATTGGCTCCACTTTCGAGGTGTAGCGCAGTTTGGTAGCGCGTTTGGTTCGGGACCAAAAGGTCGCAGGTTCAAATCCTGTCACCTCGACCAGATGAAAAAAGCTTTCGAGAAATCGAGAGCTTTTCTTTTATTACCAAGCAGCATCGACGCGAGACAGGATTTGAAGAAGCCGAAATGAATCAGGCCCCGGTGGGGCCTGAGAACGGCGCTGCCCGAGCGGCGGCGAGCCGCGAGAATCCAATCCTGTCACCTCGACCAGATGAAAAAAGCTTTCGAGAAATCGAGAGCTTTTTTCTTTTGCCAAACGAGTAAAAAACAGGCTCGGCACAACGAGCGGACGCGCAATGCGCGCCCCTACAAAGGGAAGCACTTGTCCATGGTTTTACAGATACGCTCAAAAGCGCACAAAAAAACCCTTTCTTCAATCCGGCAATAACCTTTGCTTTTGAAGAAAGAGCATCTTTTCTGTAAAAGCGAATTTCGCCCCAAAGCGGCTTTGCAGGAGTCAGGTAACGCTTCGCTCCCTGACTCACGCGTCTGCATCGCTTCGCGATGGGGAATATTGGGCTGCCGCCCACACCTGCTTGGGGACCAGTCCCCAAACCCCTTCTTCGCTTCGCGCGGATAGGCCGTCAATTTGGTTTATACCTCATACACCCTCTGTGTCGGGGCGTAATCGGAATGATAGGCGATAATACGGTCGAAATGATTCTGGGCGGCGATACGCAGCATATCGGCCTGGGTGCAATGAACGCTGTAACGAAGCAGGCGCGCTTTGCCCGCGTGCAGCAGCAGGGAAGCGTGGGTATTCGGCTCGACCGTGCCGGTGAAAATCACGCGGCCGCCGCAGATGAGCAGGCGGCGAATCAGGCGGCGGGTTTTGATATCATCCAGCTGAGGGTCGCAGACGAAATACACGCCCAGCGCGACGAAATCCTCCGGAATGGCGCGGATGAACTTGCCCGCGAGCATATCTTGCACCTGCGGGCGAACCCACATGGCCGTCGCATCCATATGGCCCAGCTCGGTGATGAAATGGCGGTCGGCGAAGATATCCGTCTCGGGCAGGCGTTCGCAGATATAGGTCAGAATGCCCAGCCCGCGGCCATAGCGCGGCACGGGCAGAATCACGGGCCGCCCGTCGGCGAGCGCCTCGGAGATGGCGGCAATCAGCGCGTCCACCTGAGCGTCGCGCGAGGCCGCGCCGGGCTGCATGCCGTAATCGCAATCCAACACGGCGAGGTTGGCGTCGATGCCCTCGATGGGGTCGCGGGCATGCACACGCGCGCAGTCATAATAATCGCCGGAGAAGAAGAGCGAGCGCCCGTTTTCCGCCATGCGATACCAGACGCTGCCGGAGCAGTGGCCGCTGCGCCCCCACATCAGCGAAATGCCGCCGGGGAGCTGCGCTTCGGCGTAGGGCACGCTCAGCCCTTCGAGCACGAGCGGGTCATCCAGCCCGAGCGGGAGCTGGCGCGCGGTTTCGGTGGTCAGCACGACGCGGCCCGTGAAGCCGTTGGAAAGCAGGTAAGGCAACGCGCCGGACTGGTTTTCATGCGAATGGGAGAGAAACAGATAGCGCGCCGCGCGAATCTGGTCGGGCAGCAGATGGGGCAGCTCGTCCCCGCGGTAGCAGCGCTGATAGCCGCAATCCATGATGAACGACGTGGTTTCGCCCTCCACAAAGTAACAGTGGCGCTGCTGGGTACAAGGCTCGCCCGTCAAATAAAGCTTCATGCCGCCGCTTCCTCCCCGAAAACGCAAGATTTACAAAATAGTATAGTACAAAAAGGGAAAAGCGTAAACCCCCAAGCGGAAGGCGGGCCGCTTTTGTCAAAAAAGGCAGGAGGAAACGGACATTTTTTGTGCAACTTCCGCCGCGGATTTTCCTTTTTTCGACAGGCAATTCGTGGTACAATCAATATGATACGGATTCATGCGCACAAAAAACGAATTTTTTGAAAAAGTCAGGAAGAAATTGGCTGGCTCATTCGTCTTTATGGCATGAAAAGCAAGAAAGACGGTTCCTGCGGGGGATGACGCGGGAAGGGGTGGCGGCGATGAAAAAACGGCTGATGGTGCTGATGATGCTGATGATGACGGTTTGCGGCGGGCGCGCGCTGGCGCAGAGCGCGGTGGTGAACAACGGCTCGAATCCGGACAGCAAGCTGAACATGCGCGAAGCGCCGGCCAAGGATGCGGACGCCGTCGGCCAGTTTTACACGGGCACGCCGGTGGAAATCGTCTCCGACGCGGGCGACGGCTGGGCAGAGGTGACGGTCGGCGGCGGGGTGAACAGCCTGAGCGGCTACATGATGCGCCAATATCTCTCCACGGACGTTTCCGCCGTGCAGGACGCGACGAAGAGCATGGAAGTGATTTCACCCTACGGCACGCAGAGTGTCGTCGTGCGCGATACGCCAAGCAATTCTTACGACGCGGTGGCGATGCTGGAGATCGGCGACGACGTGCGCGTCATCGGCACGAAGGGCAATTATTATTACGTGCTGCTGGGGGACAACTCGGTCGGCTGTCTGAGCACGAGCGAAGCGAAATAAACAGAATACGGAATGATGAAGGATTCCTCCCGATTATCGTGCGGAGCGTGCCCGACGAGCGCAGCCGTGCGAACCCGCCGGGCAGGACCATGCCCGGCATCGCCATGACGGCCAGCGCGTTCCGTGAGGCTATCCGCGAATGTCTGGACGCGGGCATGAACGCCCATGTGGCCAAACCGCTCGACGTCGCCGCCCGCGAACGCGTGCTGAGGGCCTTGAAGGAGATCATATAACGGTGAATGCGTAAAAACAAATTCGGCAAAAAGCGCGGACGCGCCCCTGCAACGGATGCTTGTCCGTCGAATTTGTTGATTGATTGATGGCCTATCATACAAAAAGGAGCGTCAGCCTCGCGCTGCCGCTCCTTTTATATGCGTTGCTTTTATGCCTTGGCGTATCCCACACGCACGACAATGCCCTGCGCAAAGTCGCCGAATTTTTCGCCGAACAGGTTGATGCCGCCGACATGCGCCGCGTCCGCGTGCACGCCGATGCGCAGAGCCAGATAATCCTGCCCGCCGAGATTCAAATCGGCAATCGTCACCGCCGAAAGCGGCTCGCCGTCGAGCGTGCAGCCTTGGCTGTCCACCCGCCACGTCTTGAGCAGGCCGTATTGCGAGGAGGTGTCGCTCCACCACGACGGGTTGAAGCGCCCGCGCCGCGCGCCGTAGTCGCCCGGGCTTGTCCACACGCCCAGCTCGCGCTCGCCGAAGCCGACGTAGATGTCGCTCTTGAAATCCTCGCGGTACATCGGCGCGTTGGAGGAAATCTCCATCGAAATTTCCAGCCACTCCACCTGTTTGGGGTCGATTTCGCCCAGCGAGAAGCGGTATTCCACCTCGCCGGATTCAAACCACAGCAGCTGGGCCGAGAGCCTGTCGGGGTGGTAGAACGAACGAGGTGCGTTGCTTTCGCTAATCCACGCGTGTTCGGAGACCAGGCCGCATTCGGGGCGGATATCCCGCGCGGCGGCGTAACTGCCCAGCGGCAGTTTGAGCGTCAGCGCGCGCACGCCTTCCTGCGTTTCCGGCACGAGGTGCATGCTGACCGAATCGATGCGGCGGGAGCAGAGCTTCATCGCACCGCGGATGCCCGGCTGAATCTCGGTGGAAATCAGGCCCGCCTCTTCCAGCTGGCGCACGTTCAGCGCGGCGGTGGAAACCGGCATGCCCAGCGCCTCGGCCAGCTCGTTGACATTCATGGAACGGGCGGCGAGCAGCCCGATCATTTTCACCCGCTGCGGGGAGGAAAGGGCTTTGGCGACCTGACACAGGCGCTCAATCTGCCCCAAAGAAAAGCTGATATGTTTGCTTTCGTCCGCATGAAGTGACACGAAACGGACACCTCCTTGTTGATTGCTGGGCAAGAAGAAGGGACGCGACGCCGCGCGCCCTAACCTCAAGTGGATTCATTATACAGCATAACTGGATCAAATACAAGCGGATTTTTTGGATAACTTTGCGCAAATGCACAAAAAATGCCCGCTTTTCTACAGAAAAGCGGGTTTGAAACGGATTGTGGGGAAAGGCGAGAGTCAAGCGAAGGAACGCTTCGCGTATTTTGATAGGCGGATGATGTGCGCAGCTTGGGTTCCCCATTTGAGGGAGATGTCAGCAAAGCTGACGGAAGGCGTTATTCAGCGATACTCCGCCCGGACGAACTTCTTAAACGCGTCAATCGAGCGGATGACCTTTTCGGTCTCCGTGCAGAACGCGATGCGGAAATAGCCCGCCACGCCGAAGGAATCGCTCGGCACGAGAATCAGCCCGTAGGGGAGCGCCTTTTTGCTGAACGCCGCCGCGTCGGTTTCCAGCGCCTTGGGGAAGAGATAGAACGTGCCGCCCGGACGCACGATGTCAAAGCCCAAATCCGTCAGCGCGTCGTAAAGGATATTCATGTTCGTTTCATAGACGGAAAGATCGCTGGTCAGATCGCAGCAATCCGCCGCCGCGAGCTGAATGACCGAGGACGGGCAGTTGTGGCCGATGCCGCGGGAAATCTGGCCGCACATGTTGACCAGCATCGCAGAAACGCCGCTTTCCGGATTGACGGCGACATAACCGATACGCTCGCCCGGGACGGACAGGCTCTTGGAGAAGGAATAGCACGAAATCGTCCGCGGGTAGAACAGCGACGCATAGGGCACCTGCTTGCCGTCGAAGGCGATTTCGCGGTACGGCTCGTCGGAAATGAGCCAGATTTCATGGCCGAATGCCTTTTCCTTTTGGCGCAGCAGGTCGGCCATCTGTGTCAGCGTTTCGGCGGAATACACCGCGCCGGAGGGGTTGTTGGGCGTGTTGATGAGCACAGCCTGAACGGCGGGGGTGAGCATCTGCTCGAACGCGTCGAAGTTGATTTGGAAATTCTCCGTGTTGGCGGGCACGACGCGCAGCGTCAGCTCCGCGCCGGCGGTGTAGGGCCGATACTCGGGGAAGAAAGGCGCGAAGGTCAAAATCTCGTCGCCGGGCTTTGTCACCAGGCGGAAGGCATGCGCCAGCGCGCCCGCCGCGCCGCTGGTCATGAAGATATCGTCCATCGTGTAATGCATGCCAAAGCGGCGGTTGAGCGAAGCGGCGATTTTTTCGCGGACGGAGGGAATGCCCAGACTCGGACTGTATCCGTGCACGAGCATCGGGTCGCCGCTTTCCAGCAGCTCACGGATGCGCGCGTTGAATGCCTCCGGCACGGGCACGGAGGGATTGCCCAGACTGTAATCGAAGATATCCTCCATCTTCAAATGCGGATGCAGCTTGATATCGTTGGCGTATTCGTTCAGCTCCCGAATGACCGATTTGCCGGTGAGCATGGCTTTGTAGGTTTCGTTAATCAACGGGATTCATCTCCTTGAAATGCGGTGTGAGATTTGTTTGCGGTTCGATGACGTTTCAATCGTAGGATGTTTTGCATCCTGCTCTGAAACTTTGTTTCTTCGATGGGGGGATGATGGGGCTTTGCCCCAAACCCCACAAGGGAACTGAGTTCCCTTGACCTTCCGTTTCGCTTCGCGGCGGTTTCAAGCTGTTTATCCTGATGTACCGCGAAGCGGTACATCATAGTGGGAAGGCCGGAAACCTCAGGTTTCCGGCGGGGTTTGGGGCAGCGCCCCAACGTCCCCTCAACGTTCCTCCTCGTTCAGCGCCAGCGCCGCGTCAATCTGCGCCAGCTCTTCGTCGGTGAGCGGCGGCAGGGACAACGCGGCGACATTTTCGGTAATCTGTTCCGCGCGGCTCGCGCCGATGAGTGCCGAGGTCACGGCCTTGTCGCGCAGCGTCCATTGCAGCGCCAGCTGGGAGAGCGATTCCCCGCGCGCGGCGGCAATCTTGCTCAGCGCGTCAATCGCTGCGTGCAGCCCCGGCGTGAGCATCTCCGCTTTCAGATAGCGCGGGTCGTGGCCGATGCGGCTGTCCGCCGGTATGCCCGACTGATACTTGCCCGTCAGCCGTCCGCCCGCCAGCGGCCCGAACGCAATCAGCCCCACGCCCTCGCGCGTCAGCACGTCCGTCAGCCCATGTTCGATTTTACGGTTCAGCATCGAATAGTTTTCCTGATGAATCAGCATCGGCGTGCCCAGCGCGCGCAGGGTGCGGATGGCAACCTCCGTCTGTTCCGGCGTGTAGCGCGAAATGCCGACGTAAAGCGCCTTGCCGCTGCGCACAATCTGGTCCAGCGCGCCCATCGTCTCCTCAATCGGCGTTTCGGGGTCGGGACGGTGATGATAGAAGATATCCACATAATCCAGATTCATCCGCTTGAGGCTTTGGTCAAGGCTGGCCATCAGGTATTTTCGGCTGCCCCAGTTGCCGTAAGGCCCGGGCCACATGTCGTAGCCCGCCTTGGTGGAAATCACCAGCTCGTCGCGGTGGGGCTTCCAGTCGCGCAGCATGTGTACGCCAAAGTTGCGCTCCGCCTCGCCGTAGGGCGGGCCGTAGTTATTCGCCAAATCGAAATGGGTGATGCCGTTGTCAAACGCCGTACGCAGGATGGCCTGCTGGGTCTCAAACGGCGTGATGTTGCCGAAGTTATGCCACAGGCCCAGCGACAGCGACGGAAGCAGAAGCCCGCTCTTGCCGCAGCGGCGGTAGGGCATCGTGTCGTATCGGGTGGGAGAAGGAATATAGGTCATGAAAAACCTCCTCGGTTGTCAAATTGTTGCTCCCATTGTAGCACAAAAAAGCGTAAAAGAAAAGAAATTGCGCAGAAAACCGCGCGGCGGACCGTTGTGAAGGTGAAAAAAGTGTGTTATACTTGACATAACGTGTGACGAAACGAAAGCGTTTGAGCGGCGGCGGGGGAGGAAAACGGGATGGGCAGAGACGGATATAGCCGAAAGGACATTTTTGGGCAAACGATTCATTACGACGGAAACGGGAAAAAGATTGGCAAGAGCCGAGAAAATTGGTTCGGCGGCACGAATCACTATGACGCGGACGGCAGAAAAATCGGGGAAAGCCGCAAGAACATCTTCGGCGGCATCAATCATTACGACAATCATGGCCACAAGACGGGGAGCAGCCGCAAGGGCTGGTTCAATACAGTCAACCACTACGACGAGCATGGCTCCAAAATCGGCGAAAGCAGGCCGCGCCTTTGGGGCGGCACGCGCGACAGCGGCACGGGCGTTCTGGGCAACCGCGTCGAGGATATGGAAGAGATGCTGAACCCGCTGTATCGAAGCGGAGTCGAAACGATTGAAATCATTCAGTATATCGATGATGATGAAGATGACGACGATGAGCTTGACGAAGAATGGGACGACGACGATTTGGATGAGGATGACGAAGAATGCGACGACAATGAGGATGACGAATAAATCGGGGATGCGGCAGGCGTTACGCTTGTCCGCCCCTTTTTCCTTTTGGCTTGCCTGCACGGGGAAGCCTATGGTATACTTTTCGCAGCAAAAGATGAAATGGAAGTGTTTGCCGTGCTTGCGAGCGTGCAGAGTATGGGGCTGACGGGCATACAGGGCTATCCGGTGACGGTGGAGGCCTATTGCGCGGAGGGCATGCCGATGTTTGAAATCGTCGGCCTGCCCGATGCGGCGGTCAAAGAGAGTCGGGAGCGCGTGCGCGCGGCGATGTCCGCCTGCCGCATGCAGTTCCCCGTTGCGCGGCTGACGCTGAACCTCGCACCCGCCGATGTGCGTAAGGAAGGTCCGTCGTATGACCTGCCGATTGCGCTGGCGATTCTCGCGTCGATGGGGCGGCTGGCCCCCGAAGCGACGGAAGGCATGGCCGCGGTGGGGGAATTGTCGCTCTCGGGCAGTGTGATGGGCGTGCGCGGCGCGCTGTCGATGGCCATTGCGGCGAAGGAAAGCGGCCTTCGTGCGATGATGCTGCCCGCGGCCAACGCGGCGGAAGCCGCCTGCATCGAGGGGCTGGATATTCTGCCGGTTGCGCACCTGAGCGAGGCCATCGACCACCTGAGCGGCCGAAAGAAGATTGAACCGCTGCGCGCCAAGCCCTACGCCGAGCTGCTGGGCGAGCGGCGGATTGCGTGCGACTTTGCGGATGTGCGCGGGCAGAAGGGCGCCAAGCGCGCACTGGAAATCGCGGCGGCGGGCGGCCACAACGTGCTGATGATCGGCCCGCCGGGCAGCGGCAAGACGATGATGGCGCGCTGCCTGCCGGGGATTCTGCCCGACATGACGCTCGAAGAAGCGCTGGAGGTGACGCGCATCCACAGCGCGGCGGGCACGCTCGCGGCGGACGCGGGGCTGATGGCCGAGCGCCCCTTCCGCGCGCCGCATCACACGGTCAGCGCGGTGGCGCTCGTCGGCGGCGGCGCCAAGGCGCGCCCCGGCGAAATCAGCTTGGCGCACGACGGCGTGCTCTTCCTCGACGAACTGCCCGAATATGACCGCGGCGCGCTCGAGGCGCTTCGCCAGCCGCTGGAGGACGGCTTTGTCAGCGTCGTCCGCGTCAGCGCACAGGCGAAATACCCCGCGCGGGCGATGCTCGTCGCGGCGATGAACCCGTGCCCCTGCGGCAATTACGGCAGCGCGACGCAGCCCTGCCGCTGCACGCCCAAGGAAATCGCGCGCTATCTGGGGCGCATCTCCGGCCCGCTGCTCGACCGAATCGATATGCAGCTGGAGGTCACCGCCGTGCCTGTGCGCCAAATCACCGAAAGCGCGCCCGAAGAACCGTCCGCCGAAATCCATAAGCGCGTGCAGGCCGCGCGCGAGGGCCAGCAGAAGCGATACGCGGGAGAAGGCATCACCTGCAACGCCGAGCTTTCCGCCCGCCAGCTGGAAACGTTCTGCCCGCTGGATGACGCCTGCCGCGAGCTGCTGGGCAAGGCGTGCGACAAGTATAACCTCTCCATGCGCGCCGTCAGCCGTGTGCGCAAGGTCGCCAGGACGATTGCCGACCTTGCGGGGGCGGAGACGGTCGGCAGGGCGCACCTGCTCGAAGCGCTCAGGTATCGTAATTTGGAAAGGGATTACTGGAAGTAAAAACGGCAGAGCCGTTTGAAATGACATGCGCAGAAATCCGTCTGATGACAAAAAACAGACGGATTTCTTTAATTTTGTCTTATAAGTATAGAAATATACGAAAAAATTGTTGAAAAAATATCGTAAAGATGATAAAATGAAAACAAATCACCCGAAGGACGAAACCGACCGTCCGACGGGCTGTGCGAAAATGCGACCGACAAAAGAAAGGAAGGGCAAACATGAAGAAATTTTGGGCATGCCTGCTGACGCTGGGCCTGGCGGCCGGCGCTTGCGGCGCGTATGCCGAGGCGCTGACCCCCGGCACGTATACCTCGACGATGAACGCCATGCACGGGCCGATGACGGTGGAAGTGACCGTGAGCGAAGACGCGATTACGGCGGTGAACGTTCTGGATCAGGTGGAAACCCCGGGCGTGACCGACCCCGTGTTTGAAAACATTCCGGCCGCGATTGTGGAAAACCAGACCGCGGAAGTCGATACCATCACCGGCGCGACGGTTTCCAGCCGCGTGCTGATTGCGGCCGTGAAGGACTGCCTCAAGCAGGCGGGCGATACGGAAGGCACGTTCAGCAAACCGATTGAAAAAGAACCGGCACAGGATATCACCGTCTCTGCGGACGTGATTATCGTCGGCGGCGGCGGCGCGGGCCTGGCGGCGGCGGTCGGCGCGTCCGACGAAGGCGCTTCTGTCATCGTGATTGAAAAGACGGGTTTCCTGGGCGGCAACTCCATCGTGGCGGGCGGCATTTACAACGCGCCTGACCCCGAGCTTCAGGATTACGCCGAGATTTCCGGCGACCAGGATTCCCTCGTGCAGGCCGCGCTGGATGAAGAGCCGGTGAGCGAAGAGCACGCGGCGCTTCAGGCGGCTGTGCGGGAAGAGTTTGAAGCCTATAAAAAGACCGACAAGACCCTGTTTGACAGCGCGAACTGGTTTGCGCTCCAGACCTGGAACGGCGGCGACAAGATCGCCAATCTGGATTTGGTCAAGGAACTGACGGCGGGCGCGTATCCGGCGCTCGAGTGGCTGGAAAGCATGGGCATGGAGTTCAACGACTTTGTGACGCTGGGCGGCGGCTCGCTCTATCCGCGCACCCACGGCGCAAAGACCCCGAACGGCACGGGCTACATCAAGGCGTTTAAGGGCGCGCTGGAAGGCCGCGAAGGCGTGCAGATTATGATGGATACCACCGGCGTGAGCCTGATTACCGACGGCGACAAGGTGGTCGGCGTGAACGCGACCGGTAAGGACGGCAACGCCGTCACCCTGATGGCGAACAAGGGCGTCATCATTGCGACCGGCGGTTTTGCGGGCAACGTTGAGCTGCGCCAGAAATACTGCGAAGGCGAAAAGTGGCCCGACCTCGGCCCGTCGCTGACGACCTCCAACATGCCCGGCGTGACCGGCGACGGCATCTTCATGGCCGAGGCCGTGGGCGCGGACTTGGTGGATATGGACCAGATTCAGCTGCTCCCGTTCTGCAACCCGCAGACCGGCGCGACGTTTGACATCACCTCCGCCAACTGCTTCATCAACAAGGAAGGCAAGCGCTTCGTCCGCGAGGACGGCCGCCGCGACGAAATGTCCAAGGCGATGATTGCGCAGCCGGACGGTCTGGTTTACTACATCTTCAGCTGCGAAGATCCCAATCAGGTGTACAGTCTGGGCAAAAAGACTCTTCAGTATTACCTGGATAACCACCTCTACGGCTACATGATCGACACCTCCATCGAGGGGCTGGCCGAGCAGATGGGCGTTCCGGCGGACGCGCTGGCGCAGACCGTCGCCGAGTTCAACGCGCACACCAAGGCGGGCGACAAGGATGAGTTCGGCCGCGTGAGCTGGGCGGATACCATTGAAGGGCCGTATTACGTGGCCTATCAGCGCAAGCCCGCCGTGCACCACACGATGGGCGGCGTGCGCATCGACACCAAGACCCATGCCCTCCGCGCGGACGGCACGGTGATTGACGGCCTCTACTGCGCGGGCGAAGTTGTCGGCGGCATCCACGGCGGCAACCGTCTGGGCGGCAACGCGATTGTCGATTTCTGCGTGTTTGGCCGACTGGCCGGTCAGACTGCGGCGACCGAGTAAACCCTAACGATACAAGCTCCCCGCGGTGTCGGCTCCGCGGGGAGCTTCTTTGCGTGGCAAGCGGGAAAGGTTGACAAGGGCGGTTTGCTCCGAGTACAATGGGGGAAAACGGATGCGGGGAGATGGGGATATGCTTGAACCCGAAGCGATGGCGATTCTGGTCGGCTCGGGCGTGAGCTACGGCAGGCGCGAGGCCGCTCTGCGCGCGGCGGGCAGTGCGCTGGCCGTTTTGGAAGCGCCGGAGGCCTATGCCGCCCAGCTGCAAGCGCGGGGCGTGGCGCTCATCCGACGCGCGCGGGCGGACGAGGCGCGCATGCTGGATGCGTTGGCGCGCAAGGGCATGACGCTCGTGCTGCGCGGGGATGCGCAGTATCCGCCGCTGCTGGAGCACATCGAGCACCCGCCGCACCTGCTCTATGTCTACGGGCAGACGGAGTTAAAGGATAAATTCCCCGTCGCGGTGGTCGGCACGCGGCGCGCGAGCGCTTACGGGCTGGGCCATACGCGGCAGATAGCCGCCGAGCTGGCGGACGCGGGAGTCTGCGTCGTATCGGGCCTGGCGCTGGGCATCGACGCGGCGGCGCATACGGGCGCGCTTGACGCCCGAGGGCGAACCGTCGCCGTGCTGGGCAGTGCGCTCGACTGCCCCTATCCCGAAGAAAACAGGCCGCTGATGCGCCGCATTCTGGAAAACGGCGGAAGCGTCGTCAGCGAATATCCGCCCGGAGTATCGCCGACGAAATACAGCTTTTTGCAGCGCAACCGCATCATCGCGGGCATGAGTCTGGGCACGCTGGTGACGGAAGGGCCGAGACGGAGCGGCGCGCTCAACACCGCGATGCGGACGATTGAAAACGGGCGCGAGGTGTTCGCTCTGCCCGGCAGTGTGGACAGCGTCGGTTCACAGCTGCCGCATATGCTCATCGGCGACGGCGCGAAGCTGGTGACGGGCGCAAACGATATTCTCGCCGCGCTGGTCATCGAGCCGAAGGACGCGCCGAAGGTTGTGCGCACGCCCGAACCGCCGCAGACGGTTCACAGCGTTGAAGCGTCGCGGGCGGCGAAGAAACAGGCGCATATCCCCGACGGGCTGGAGGACACACGGCAGGCCGTCTGCGCGGCGCTGCTGGCGGGCGAAGCGGATTTTGATGCGCTCTGCGCGGCAGGCGGGCTTTCCAGCGACGAGCTGGGCGCGCTGCTCATCGAGATGGAAATGGATGGATTGGTCACCCCGCTGGCGGGCACGCGCTATGCGCCCGGGCCGCAGATGATGGGCTGAAAACGCGTATAAAAACGGCTAATAATGAAGAAACTTCCCGCGAAATTCAAATTGCGGCCTTGACAGATTCAAAAAGGGCTGGTATTCTGTTTGACGTTTGGGCGGCTTGATATGAATCCCAACATCGGATAATAGGCGCGAAGCGAAGAAGGGAGTCTGAGGGACGAGTCCCTCAGGCAGGTTTGGGTGGCAGCCCAAGAAGCCCTATTTGCGAAGCATAAAATCGGGAGTCAGGGAGCGAAGCGTTACCTGACTCTGCAAAAGTTGGCAACAGTATGCAGCCGCGGAATCGTTTTGAAGTGTGAAGAATACGGCGGAGATGTTCCGCCGCGCTGGAGGAATTGGATTTGAACAGTCGTAAGCCCGCATATAAGCTGGTTATCGTGGAGTCGCCCGCAAAGGCGCGCACCATTTCAAAATTTTTAGGCAGAAGCTATAAGGTCGAGGCGTCTCAGGGCCATGTGCGGGATTTGCCCAAATCCCAGCTCGGCGTGGACGTTGAGCATAACTTTGAGCCGAAGTATATCACCATCCGCGGCCGCGGCGAGGTGCTCGAGCGCATCCGCAAAGAAGCGAAGGGCGCGAAGTCCGTCATTCTCGCGACGGACCCTGACCGCGAGGGAGAAGCGATTTCGTGGCATTTGGCGACGATTCTGGGCATCGACCCGGAAAGCGCGTGCCGCGTGGAATTTAACGAAATCACCGAAAAGACGGTCAAGAACGCGATTAAGCAGCCGCGCGCGGTCAACATGCAGCTGGTCAACGCCCAGCAGGCGCGCCGCATGCTCGACCGACTGGTGGGCTATAAAATCAGCCCGCTGCTCTGGGTGAAGATTAAGAAGGGCCTGTCCGCGGGCCGCGTGCAGTCCGTCGCCACGCGCATGGTGGTGGACCGTGAGCAGGAAATCGAGCAGTTCGAGCCGGAAGAATACTGGTATGTGGATGCGAATCTGCGCGCGGGCGGCAAACAGCTGCATGCGCGTCTGCTTTCGCTGGACGGCGCGCGCGTGAGCCTGTCGAACGCGGAGCAGGCCGAGGCGGCCAAGGCGCGCGTGGAGCAGGGCGGCTTTGTCATCCGCAGCGTCAAGCGCGGCGAGCGCCGCAAGCATCCCGCGCCGCCGTTTACGACCTCCAATTTGCAGCAGGAGGCCAGCCGCAAGCTCGGCTTCACGACGGCCAAAACGATGCAGATTGCCCAGCAGCTCTATGAAGGCGTGGACATCGAGGGGCGCGGCACGCTGGGCCTGATTTCCTACATCCGTACCGACAGCGTGCGCCTGAGCGACGAGGCGGTTGCCGCCGCGCGCGAGGCGATTGAAGCGCGTTACGGCGCGGAATACGTGCCGGAGAAGCCGAACGTCTACAAGGGCCGCCAGAGCGCACAGGACGCGCACGAGGCCATCCGCCCCGCGAACATCGAGCTGCGGCCGGAGGATATCAAGGCGTCGCTGACGCGCGACCAGTTCAACCTTTACAAACTGGTGTATCTGCGTTTTATGGCCTGCCAGATGACGGATGCGCTGTATGAGACGCAGCAGATTGAAATCGCGTCGGAGAGCGGCGCTGTGCTGCGCTCGAGCGCCGAGCGGCTGAAATTTGCGGGCTTCACGGCGGTGTATGAAGAGGGCACGGACGACGCGCCCGCGCAGGATGACGCGCAGTCCGGCCTGATGGCGGATGTGAACGAGGGCGACAAGGCGGAGCTTTTGGACGACGAAGCGACGCAGCATTTCACGCAGGCGCCGCCGCGTTACACGGAAGCCTCGCTGGTGCGCGCGCTGGAAGAGAAGGGCATCGGCCGCCCGTCCACCTATGCGCCGACGATTTCGACCATTTTGGCGCGCGGCTATGTCATGCGCGAAAAGAAGCAGCTGTTCCCGACGGAGCTGGGCGTCATGATTACGAACATGATGGAGGAGTATTTCGCGGACATCGTGGACATCACCTTCACCGCAGGCATGGAAGAGCAGCTGGACGAGGTGGAAGAGGGCAAGCTGGACTGGCACAAAGTGCTTTCCGACTTCTACGGCCCGTTTGAAAAGACGCTGGAAAACGCGGAAGCCAAGATTGAGAAGGTCGAAATCAAGGACGAGGTTTCGGATGTGCCGTGCGACAAGTGCGGCGCGATGATGGTTTACAAGCTGGGGCGTTACGGACGCTTCCTGGCCTGCCCGAACTTCCCCGAGTGCCGCAACACGAAGGCGATTCAGATTGAGATTGACGCGCCGTGCCCGAAGTGCGGCGGCAAGCTTTTGCAGAAAACGTCGCGCAAAGGGCGCAAGTTCTACGGCTGCGAGCGGTATCCGGAGTGCGATTTCGTTTCGTGGGAGATGCCCGTCAAGGAGAAGTGCCCGAAGTGCGGCAGCTACATGACGCTTTCGCGCACGAAGAAGGGCGACTTCTACGTCTGCGCGAACGAGACGTGCCGCGAGCGCGTTCCCGCGCCGCAGAGCGAAGAGAACGAGTGAAAGAGGATACGTTGAGGGCGCTGCCCTCAAACTCCCGGAAGGGAACTGAGTTCCCTTCACCTTCCTCCTACCGCTTCGCGGTATACCGCGAAGCGGTAAGTGGGAGGTGAGAACGTCAAGTTGAAAACTTTGATATTTCAAGAAAAACTAAGTATTTCTGCCCGAAGGTTTCCAAAGAGGTTTTCGGTCGTTGCCGCCTGCGGCGGAAACAAACGACAGAAAACGAAAGCCCTTTGGTGGGGCGATGGGGCAAAGCCCCATATCCTGAGAATGCTTAGATTGTTTCTTCTTGAAATATTCGGTTTAAGCTTGACGGCATCTGGGGTTTGGGGCAAAGCCCCAACGTTCTTAGGTGGATATGGAAAGAGCAATCGTTGTCGGCGCGGGGCTGGCAGGGTGCGAAGCGGCGTGGCAGCTGGCCGAACGCGGCGTGCCCGTAACGCTGGTCGAAATGAAGCCCCATGCCTTTACGCCCGCCCATCACAGCGCGGGCTTCGCCGAATTGGTTTGTTCCAATTCGCTTCGCAGCGACCAGCTGACCAACGCTGTCGGCCTGCTGAAAGAGGAGATGCGCCAGCTCGGCAGTCTCATCCTCAGGGCGGCGGACGCGACGCGCGTGCCCGCAGGCGGCGCGCTGGCGGTGGATCGCGAAAAGTTTTCGGATTATGTGACGCAGGCCGTGCGCAGCCATCCGCTCATCGAGGTCGAGGAGCGCGAGCTTTGCGAGCTGCCGCAGACCAACGCCGTCATCGCCACAGGCCCGCTGACCAGCGATAAGCTGGCGGCAAAAATCGCCGCCCTGCCGGGGCTGGAAACGCTGAATTTCTATGACGCGGCCGCGCCGATCGTCTCCGGCGAATCGCTGGATATGACCAAGGTCTTTCGTCAGGGCCGCTACGGGCGCGGCGACGATTACCTCAACTGCCCGATGAACCGCGAGGAATACGAAGCGTTTTATCACGCGCTGCTGACTGCCGAAAAGGCCGATGTGCACGGATTTGACGGCACGCAGGTCTTTGAAGGCTGCATGCCCATCGAGGTCATGGCCGCGCGCGGGGAAATGGTGATGGCCTTCGGCCCGATGAAGCCCGTCGGGCTGGTTGACCCGCGGACGGGGCGCGAGCCCTACGCCGCCGTGCAGCTGCGCGCGGAAAACGAGGCGGGAACGATGTATAATCTCGTCGGCTTCCAGACGCGGCTCAAGTGGGGCGAGCAGAAGCGCGTGTTTGCGATGATTCCCGGGCTTGAAAACGCGGAGTTTCTGCGCTACGGTGTGATGCACCGCAACACGTTTCTGCATTCCCCGGGCTTCCTGAACGCGCAATACGGCATGATCGCCCGCCCGGGCCTGTATTTTGCCGGCCAGATGACGGGCGTGGAGGGCTATGTGGAGAGCGCATCCGGCGGGCTTGTCGCGGGCGTTTCGCTCGCGCGGCATATGCTCGGCCTGCCGCCCGTCGATTTCACCACGCGCACGGCCATCGGCGCGCTGGCGCACCATGTTTCCGGCGCGACGGGGGATTTCCAGCCGATGAACGCGAATTTCGGTCTGATTGACAGCTGTGAAAAGCGCATCCGCAACAAGCAGGAGCGCTATGCGCACGTCGCCGCGCGTTCGCTGGATACCATCGAGGCGATTCGCAGCAACCCGCTGGCCCGCGATTTTGACAAGACCCTGAAAAATTGACTGCCCGCACGCCGCCCTGTTCAAACGCAGAGCGGCGTGTTATAATAAGAGAACGATGGGCAGCTGTCCAAACCCGCCTGAGGGATGAGTCCCTTCGACTCCCTTCTCCGCTTCGCGGCGGTTTGAACCGGTTTTTATATTCATTTATCGCAAAGCGATAAATGAAAGGCGGGAGGTGCAGGAACCTCAGGTTCCTGCCGGGATTCGGGGCGGCGCCCCGACGTAACTCAAGTTAACGGAACGTATCGGAGGTAAACATAGATGACACTCAAAGGCACAACCATCTGCGCCGTCAAGAAGGACGGCAAAATCGCCGTCGCGGGCGACGGCCAGGTGACGATGGGCGAAAGCACCATCTTCAAGGCGACGGCGCATAAGGTGCGCCGCATCTTCGGCGGCAAGGTCGTCACGGGCTTTGCGGGCACGGTTTCCGACGCGTTTGCGCTCTGCGACCGATTTGAGGCCAAGCTGGAGCAGTTCTCCGGCAATCTGGAGCGCGCCGCCGTCGAGCTGGCCCAGGAATGGCGCAGCGATAAGGCCATGCGCAAGCTGGAAGCGATGTTGATTGTCGCCAGCGGCGAAACGCTGATGATTGTCTCCGGCACGGGCGAGGTCATCGAGCCGGACGACGGCATCGCGGCCGTCGGCTCAGGCGGCAACTACGCGATGGCCGCCGCGCGCGCCCTGAAAGAGAACACCGACCTCTCCGCGCACGAAATCGCCGAAAAGGCGCTGCATATCGCCGCGGATATCTGCGTGTTCACCAACCATAACGTGATTGTGGAGGATGCTTGACATGGAACTGACGCCGAAACAAGTCGTTCGCGAGCTGGATCGCTATATCATCGGTCAGGACGAGGCCAAGCGCGCCGTCGCCGTCGCCCTGCGCAACCGCTATCGCCGCGCGCAACTGCCGGAGGAAATCCGCGATGAAATCGTGCCCAAAAACATTCTGATGGTCGGCCCGACGGGCGTGGGCAAGACCGAAATCGCGCGCCGCCTGGCCAAGCTGGTGGATGCGCCGTTCGTCAAGGTCGAGGCGACGAAATTCACCGAGGTCGGCTATGTCGGCCGCGATGTGGAAAGCATCATCCGCGATCTGGTCGAGGCCAGCGTGCGTATCTGCAAAGAAAAGGCCAGCCAGAAGGTCAAGGCGCGCGCCACCGTGCTCGCCGAGGACCGCATCATCGACCTGATTCTGCACCCGAACCGCAAGCCCGTGAACCCGATTGACGTGCTTCTGGGCAACAAGCCCAAGCAGCCCGAGCTGCCCGCCGAGGAAAAGCAGCGCATCGCCCAGAAGGCTGACGAGCTGCGCGCCCAGCTGATGCGCGGCGAGCTGGAGGACGTGGAAATCGAGGTCGAGGTCGAGGATACGCCCAAGGACGTGGAAATCAACGGCGCGAGCGTGAATATCGGCTCGATGATGGGCGATATGATGCCCAAAAAGACCAAGATGCGCCGCATGAAGGTCGCCGACGCGCGCCGCCTGCTGGTCGCCGAGGAAGAGGACAAGCTCATCGACATGGACGCGGTGACGGAGGAAGCGCTCCGCCGCGCCGAGCAGGACGGCATCATCTTCATCGACGAAATCGACAAAGTGGCGGGCCGCTCCACCAACGGGCCGGACGTGAGCCGCGAGGGCGTGCAGCGCGATATTCTGCCAATCGTTGAGGGCAGCACGGTGAACACCAAATACGGCGTGGTCAAGACGGATTACATGCTCTTTATCGCGGCGGGCGCGTTCCATGTCGCCAAGGTGACGGACCTCATTCCCGAATTGCAGGGCCGTTTCCCCGTGCGCGTGAATTTGAAGCCGCTGACCTGTGCGGATTTCAAGGCCATTTTGAGTCAGACGGATAACGCGCTCACCCGCCAATACGAGGCGTTGCTGGCCGTTGATCATGTGCACCTGCACTTTGAGGAATCCGCGCTGGACGCGCTGGCCCGGGCCGCACAGCAGGAAAACGAGACGAAAGAGGATATCGGCGCGCGCCGCCTGCACACGCTGTTTGAAAAGATGCTCGAGGATATCTCCTTCAATGCGGGCGGCGACATGCCCGATGTGGATGTGACCATTAACGGCGATTACGTCGCCGAGCACCTCGGCGCGGACGGCAAGAAGCCGGACATGCGGCAGTATATCCTGTAAGCGAAAAGAAACAGAGTTCCCTGCATCTTCCATATCATCTATGGAATGCTTCACAATTCATAAAAAGGCGGGAAGTCCGGAAACCTCAGCTTTCCGGCAGGGTTCGGGACAGCGTCCCGACGTTTCCCCAAGAAGGGAGAAACCATGCAGGCGTTTGTCATCACGGCGTATAAGGATTACGAGTCGCTTAAAACGCTGACGTCGGCCCTGAGCCAAAGGGGCTTGTGCGTGATTCACGCGGACGCACAGGGCGCGATTACCCCGCGGCAGGTCGATGAACTGGGCCGACTGCCCAACGTGCGGGCCATTTGCAAATATAAGGTCAACTGGGGAAGCGTGTATCACCTGTATGCGCTGCTGGATTTGTGCCGCATGGCGCTTGAGGATGAGCGCGTGCACTATCTGCACCTGATGAGCGCGCAGGATTGGCCGATTCTCTCCGCCGACGACATGGAAAAGCGGTTTGAAGGCGAAACGCGCCTGTTCATGCAGCGGCTCAATACGGCGGATTTCCCCGAGCTGGCGCACCGTTACGAGCATTATCACTTCATGCATCGGCTCAATTATCGTGACCCGTCCGAAAAAACGCAGAACTGGGTCGGGCGCATCGACCGCTGGCAGGAGATGCTGCACGTGAAGCGTAAGCTGGCTCTGCCGCACAAGGGCATGGTCTGGCTGAGCCTGCCGCGCGACGCGGCCGAGTATGCGGCAAACAGCCGCGCGGGGAAAACGCTCCTGCGGAAGCTGCGCACCACCTATATTCCGGAGGAATTTTTCTTTCAGAATGTGTTCAACGGTACGGCGTTTGAGCCGCGAATCGTCAATCGGGAGCTGCATTTCTCGATTTGGAACGAGCCGCAGCGCGGCCTGCCCGCCCTGCTGAACATGGACGACCTGCCCCGAATCGACGCTTCGGGCTGCTGCTTTGCGCGCAAGGTGGACAGCGTGAGCGAACTGGGGCAGAAGCTGCTGGAGAGGTGGAACGGATGACGGGCAGGCCGCCTGAGCTTTGCGCGAGCCGTCTGCCGCGAGAAATCCGTTGACAAGCGGGCAGAAAGCGCCTATAATAAAGGACACATACGTGTTTCCCGTTGAAAAAGAGGAGTAAGCGCGCGCCGCCGTCAGAGAGAATCGCCCACAGGCTGCAAGGCGATTCGGAGAGAGCGCGTGCCGAAGGTCGCTTTGGAGGGAAGAGGGCGCGCCCGATACAGCGCAAAGAGGCATTGCCCCGTGGGGGGGAATGCGAAATAAGGTGGTACCACGCAGGCTGCTGCGTCCTTTGGGGCGAAGCGGTCTGCGTTTTTTTGACTCCTTCAGTCACGCCTTTGGCAGCCAACCTTCGGCATCTCATCTGTCTGTTTCCGCCACTGACGGTAACAGATTCGATGTCTCTCTAAGAGGGAGACTGTATTCTCAATGTGCCCATGGCGTATACCAAAAGGCTCCATCCTTGAGGAAGCTGGCACGCCAAGAGCGTGACTGAGGGAGTTATTCAGGGGGCAAGACTTATGAATTTTCAGTCAAACATGATTCCGGGCATTTGCGCGTTGGCGGTCGGCGCGCTGTTGACGTTCTTCGGCGGCAGGCTCTGCCACAAGGAGAAGGACGTGCAGCAGGTGAGGCTGCTGGGCGTGGCGCTGGCGGTTGTCGGCGCGATTATGGTGTTTATGGTGTAATTACGCATAGAAAGGAAACGACTATGGAAAACAAAGCCGCTCAGATGGACAAGGTTTACAACCCGCAGGCCATCGAAGGAGAGCTCTACAAAGAGTGGGAGGAGACCGGCGCGTTTGTCGCGCACCGCGAGGAGGGAAAAAAGCCCTTCACCATCGTGATGCCGCCGCCGAACATCACCGGTCAGCTGCACATGGGTCACGCGATGGACGGCGTGCTTCAGGACAGCCTGACGCGCTATCACCGCATGAAGGGCGACCCGACGCTCTGGCTGCCGGGCACGGACCACGCGTCCATCGCCACGGAGGTGAAGATTGTCGAGGCCATGCGCAAGGAGGGCCTTGACAAGCACGACGTGGGCCGCGAGGAGTTCCTGCGCCGCGCGTGGGCGTGGAAGAACGAGTACGGCGGACGCATCGTCCGCCAGACCCGCCGCATGGGCAACAGCTGCGACTGGAGCCGTGAGCGCTTCACGATGGACGAGGGATGCAGCAAGGCCGTCACCGAGGTGTTCAACAACCTCTACGAAAAGGGCCTGATTTACCGCGGCAACCGCATGGTCAACTGGTGCCCGTGCTGCAACACCTCCATATCCGACGCGGAGGTCGAGTATCAGGAGCAGGAGGGCCACTTCTGGCACCTGCTCTACACCGTCAAGGAGACGGGCGAGCAGCTTGAGCTGGCGACGACCCGCCCGGAGACGATGCTGGGCGACACCGCCGTGGCCATCAACGAGAATGACCCGCGCTACGCGCACCTGCACGGCTGCCACGTCATCCTGCCGCTGATGAATATCGAAATCCCGATCGTCTGCGACGAGCACGCCGACATGGAAAAGGGCACGGGCGTGGTGAAAATCACCCCGGCGCACGACCCGAACGACTTCGAGGTCGGCCAGCGCCACAACCTGCCTATCGTCCGCGTGTTCACCTACGACGGCCACATGACCGGCGCGAAGGAGAAGGCGGAGAACGACGCGCTCTTTGCAAGTGGCAAGGCGACCGTCGGCGAGCCGCGCGTCATCGACTGCGGCAAGTACGCGGGCATGACGACGATGGAGGCCCGCAAGGCCATCGTCAAGGATTTGGAGGCGGGCGGCTACCTCAAGAGCGTCGAGCCGCTCAAGCACGAGGTCGGCACCTGCTACCGCTGCCACACGACCATCGAGCCGATGGTCTCCAAGCAGTGGTTTGTGAAGATGGAGCCACTGGCCAAGCCCGCCATCGAGTGCGTCAAAAACGGCGAGGTCCGCTTCGTGCCGGAGCGCTTCGCGAAGAACTACATGACGTGGATGGAGAACATCCGCGACTGGTGCATCTCCCGCCAGCTCTGGTGGGGCCACCGCATTCCGGCGTGGTATTGCGACGACTGCGGCGAGGTCATCGTCGCGCGCGAAACGCCGACCGTCTGCCCGAAGTGCGGCTGCACGCACCTGACGCAGGACGAGGACGTGCTGGATACGTGGTTCTCTTCCGCGCTGTGGCCGTTCTCCACGCTCGGCTGGCCGGATAAGACCGAGGATTTGGCCTATTTCTACCCGACCAGCGTGCTGGTTACGGGCTATGACATCATTTTCTTCTGGGTGGCCCGCATGATTTTCTCCGGCATGGAGCAGATGGGCAAGCCGCCGTTCCACACCGTGCTGATTCACGGCCTCGTGCGCGACGCGCAGGGCCGCAAGATGAGCAAGTCGCTGGGCAACGGCGTCGATCCGCTGGAGGTCATCGACCAGTACGGCGCGGACGCGCTGCGCTTCTCGCTGGTCATGGGCGTGAGCCCCGGAAACGACATGCGCTTCTCCACGGACAAGGTGGAATCCGCCCGCAACTTCGCCAACAAGATTTGGAACGCGAGCCGCTTTGTGCTCATGAACATGGGCGACGAGGCCGAGACGCTGGCGGGCAAGACGCTCTCCGCCGCCGACAAGTGGATTCTCACCCGCCTGAACGACACCATTCGCGAGGTCAGCGCGCACTTTGAGGATTACGACCTCGGCCTGGCCGCGCAGAAGATTTATGATTTCGCGTGGAGCGAGTTCTGCGACTGGTATATCGAGCTGGCGAAGGTCAGCCTGAACGGCGAGGGCCGCGCGGCGACGCTGGCCGTGCTGCGCCACGTGCTTATCTGCCTGCTCAAGATGCTCCACCCGTTCATGCCGTTCATCACCGACGAGGTGTATCGCTACATCCCCGGCACGGAAGGCACGATTATGCTCTCCGACTGGCCGAAGGTCGATGACGCGATGGACTTCCCGCAGGAGGCGCGCGAGATGGAGGGCGTGATGGACGTCATCCGCGCCGTCCGCAACCTCCGCGCCGAGATGAATGTCTCCGTCGGCCGCCGCGCGCACCTGATTGTGCGCCCGAAGGCGGGCTGGGAGCACGCGATGGAAGGCGCGGGCGAGTATTTCGGCCGCCTTGCGTGGGCCAGCGGCATGCAGATTCTCGGCCAGAGCGAGGAAGCCCCGGCCAAGACGGTTTCCGCCGTCAGCGAAGCGGCCGAGCTGTTCATCCCGCTGGGCGATCTGGTGGATGTGGCCAAGGAGACCGCGCGCCTGACCAAGGAGCGCGACAGCGTGCAGCGCGATATCGAGCGCGGCGAAGCCAAGCTCAATAACCCCGGCTTCACGAGCAAGGCCCCGGCCCAGCTCGTCGAGCAGGAGCGCGAAAAGCTGGCCGTCTCCCGCGATAAGCTCGAAAAGCTGAACGCGAGAATCGAAGATTTGAAGAATATGTAACCCCTTTATCCATATCGCCGAGAATCGCCGCCGAAACTTCGGCGGCGATTTTTTGCCGTTCGTGTAAAAAAATGTCGCGCCCGTTTGCAATTCGTGTTAAACTAAAGAGGACTGAAAGCGCTCAATCGGCAGCTTGTCCATAGACGGACGCGCAATGCGCGTCCCTACCAAACGGTTTGTTTTCTTTACGAGAATGAGCACAGGATTGATTGTGAAGCAATCAATCCCAAAGCGGGAAATTTAAGGAACGGAACGAACGCCCGCTGTGCGGGATACAGGGAGTGAAGTTTCAGGTTCTTGGCGGGGTTTCGGGGCGGCGCCCCAACGTTCCCTTTCAAAGGAGGTCATCCCTATGACTGAACAGGAAGCAATCGAAAAAATTCACAGCGTGTACCCGACCGGCTGTAAAAACGGCCTTGAAAATATGCGCGCCCTGATGGCGAAGCTCGGCAACCCGCAGAATGCCCTGACAATGGTGCATGTCGCCGGAACGAACGGCAAAGGCTCGTGCTGCGCGATGACCGAGCGCGTGCTCCGCGCGGCGGGGTATAAGACGGGGCTGTATACCTCGCCGTATATCGAGGTCTATAACGAGCGCATTCGCCTGAACGGCGAACCCATTGCGGGCGATAAGCTCGCCGCGCTGGTGGAAAGCGTCTGGCCTGCGGTGGAAGCATGCGAAAAAGAGGGCGTGCATGTCACCGAGTTTGAACTGGGCACGGCGCTCGCCTTCTGCTGCTTCGCGAAGGAAAAGGTTGATGTCGCGGTGATTGAAGTCGGCCTCGGCGGGCGGCTCGACCCGACGAATATCATCCGCCCCGCCGTCAGCGTCATCACCGAAGTGGGCATGGATCATATGCAGCTGCTCGGCGATACCCTCGAACAGATTGCGCTGGAAAAGGCGGGCATTATGAAGAGCGGCGTGCCCGTCGTGCTGGGCAGGCAGGAGAAGGCCGCGCGCGGCGTGCTGCTGGCGGCGGCAAAGGGGAAGGAGCTGCCCGTCTATGAACTGACGGCGGAAAACATCGCAGAGCAGCGAAGGCAGATTGCCTTTGACGTGACCTTCGGCGGCGAGCGGCTCAAGGGGCTGACCGTCTCCCTCTGCGGCAGACATCAGGCGGATAACGCCTGCGCGGCGCTGGGCGCGCTGCTGGCGCTCAAAAAGAAGGGCATGAAGATACCGACGAGTGCGGTTCGCGCAGGGCTGGCCGACGTGCATTGGCCGGGCAGGCTGGAATACTTCGGCCGCGTGCTGCTCGACGGCGCGCATAACGACCCGGGTGTGCGCGCGCTCTGCGGCTATCTGGATAAGTGGATGCCGAAGGAAAATACCGTGCTCATCAGCGCGATGATGCGCGATAAGGAGACGGAAAAGATGTGTCAGCGGCTGGCGTCGCGCGTGCGCTGCGTGGTCTGCACCCAGCCGAATATACCACGCGCCATGCCCGCGGAGGAGCTGGCTGAGGCTTTTGAAGCGCAGGGGCTTCGCGCCTATGCCCGCACGCATGTGAAGGATGCGCTGGAGGAAGCGCGCCGCCTCGCCGGGCCGGAGGGCAATGTCGTCTGCGCGGGCTCGCTCTATCTGATCGGCGAAATGCGAACACTGCTGAGAGAAGGACGAGAAGGTTAAAACCGCCGCGAAGCGAAGAAGGGGATGGGGGACATTGTCCCCAGCGGGGTATGGGGCTGGCCCCATCGTAACCCCAATCATTTCGTCAAAACGTAGTTTCAGAGCAGAATGCGAAGCATTCTACGATTGAAACGGGTCGATTTGCAAACGTAAATTTTAGGATGCAGGCTAAAAGGAGCAAATATGAACTTTGAACATGTGAGCGTGATGCTCATGCCCACGGTGGACATGCTGAACGTGCGCGAAGGCGGCGTTTATGTGGATGGCACGCTGGGCGGAGGCGGCCACAGCGCGGAAATTCTGCGTCGGCTGGGCGGCACGGGCCATCTTTACGGCATCGACCGCGACAACGACGCGCTGGCGGCGGCGACGGATCGGCTGGGCGCGGCGGGCAACTTCACCGCGGTGAAGGGCAATTTCCACGACGTGAAGGCGCTTTTGGCCGAACGCGGCGTGACGAAAATCGACGGCATGATGATTGACCTCGGCGTGAGCAGCTATCAGCTCGACACCGCCGAGCGCGGCTTCTCCTACCATGCGGATGCGCCGCTGGATATGCGCATGGACCGGGACCAGGCGCTGACGGCGCGAGACATCGTCAACACATGGAGCGCGGAGGATATCGCCCGCATTCTGCGCGATTATTCGGAGGAAAAGTGGGCGGTGCGCATCGCGCAGATCATCTGCGAGCACCGCGCGCAGAAGCCGCTGGAGACGACGGGCGATTTGGTGGCGTGTGTGGACGCGGCCATCCCCAAAAAGGTGCGCATGCAGGATAACGGCCACAGCGCGCGCCGCACGTTTCAGGCGCTCCGCATCGCGGTCAACGACGAGCTTGACCCGCTGAAAAAGGCGCTGGAGGACATGACGGATCTGCTGAACCCGGGCGGCCGATTGGCCGTGCTGACCTTCCATTCGCTGGAGGACAGAATCGTCAAGCAGACGTTCCGTCGGCTGGCGAACCCGTGCACCTGCCCGCCGAAAATTCCGGTGTGCATCTGCGGCAAGAAGCCGATTGTGCGCGTTTTGGGCGGCGGCGGCATCAAGCCGGACGCGGAAGAGGTCGAGCGCAACCCACGCGCCCGAAGCGCGATGCTGCGCGGCTGCGAGAAGCTGGAGGTGCAGCCGTGAGGCGGGCAGACAGGGCGGTGACGGCGAAGACCGAAATCGCCGCCAGCATGGAAAAATGCGGCGCGGTGAACGTGTGGAAGATTGAGGCCGAGACCATCTGCGGAAAGCGGAGAGGGTAAAGAACGAGCAAAAAAATCGCTCCCGAATCGGAAAATATCCGATGAGGGAGCGATTTTGCGTATGGAAGAAAGAGTTTGCGGTTTGAACCCGTTTCAATCGTAGACCGCTTTGCGGTCTGCTCTGAAACTACCGAATGATTCGTTTAAGGGATACGTTTGGGCTGCCGCCCAAGCCTGCTTGGGGCCGATTGATATCATGCTGAATCCCACGCTGTGGGCGCATGATATCAATCCCCACAACCCCCCTCTTCGCTTCGCGGCGGTTACACCCTCGCGCAGGCGACGAAGTGGCCCGGCTTCACCTCGCGAAGCGGCGGCACGGCCATTTCGCATTCGGCGGTGCAGCGGTTGCAGCGCGTGCAGAAGCGGCAGTTATCCGGCAGGTTAATCGGGCTCTTGACGCTGCCCTGAAGCACGATGCGCTCGCGCTTCCGCTCGACCTTCGGGTCGGGAATCGGGATGGCGGAGAGCAGCGCCTGCGTATAGGGATGCAGCGGGTTGGCGAACAGCTCGTCGCTGGTGGCCAGCTCGACCAGATTGCCCAGATACATCACGCCGATGCGGTCGCTGATATGCTTGACCATGGAGAGGTCATGCGCGATGAACAGGTAGGTCAGGTTGCGCGACTTTTGCAGTGATTTCAGCAGGTTGATGACCTGTGCCTGAATGGAGACGTCCAGCGCGGAAATCGGCTCGTCCGCGATGATGAAATCCGGATTGACGGACAGGGCGCGGGCAATGCCGACGCGCTGGCGCTGGCCGCCGGAAAACTCGTGCGGATAGCGGTTGGCGTGTTCCTCATCCAATCCGACGCTTTGCAGCAGCTCGACGACCATGCGGGTGCGCTCAGCGCTGTTTTTGGCGAGGCGGTGGTTATCGATGCCCTCGGCGACGATATCCATCACCTTCATGCGCGGGTTGAGCGAGGTATACGGGTCTTGGAAAATCATCTGCATGCGGCGGGAGAGCATCGCGGCCTCTCCGGCGCTGTGATGGGCGGAGACCTCCACGCCGTCAAAGAGCACGCGGCCCTGCGTCGGGGGATACAGCCCGATAATCGTGCGGCCGAGCGTGCTCTTGCCGCAGCCGCTTTCGCCGACGAGGCCGAACGTCTCGCCGCGGTGAATGGCGAAGGATACGCCGTCCACCGCCTTGAGCAGCTGATTTTTGCCCACGGAGAAATGGCGGGCGAGATTTTCAATGCGAACAAGTTCCTCGGCCATCAAATCGCCCCCTTTGCGCGCCGGTCATACAACCAGCAGTAGGCCCTGTGCGTGTCGCTGAAATCAAATTCCGGCGCGGGATACTCGTGGCAGACCTTCATGCATTTGCCGCAGCGCGCCGCGAACGGGCAGCCGCGCGGGGGCAGCAGCAGGTCGGGCGGCGTGCCGGGGATGGAATACAGCTCCTGCTCGTTCTTTTTGAGGTTCGGGATGGAATCCATCAGGCCTTTGGTGTAGGGGTGCTTCATGTCGTAGAAGATTTCATCCAGCGAACCGGTTTCGCAGAATTTTCCGCCGTACATGACGACCACGCGGTCGGCCACGGAGGCGACAACGCCCATGTTATGGGTGATGATGATGATGGAGGTGTTGATTTTCTTCTGCAAATCCTTCATCAGGTCGAGAATCTGCGCCTGAATGGTCACATCCAGCGCGGTGGTCGGCTCATCCGCAATCAGAATCTGCGGCTCGCAGGCCAGCGCGATGGAAATCATCACGCGCTGGCGCATGCCGCCGGAGAACTGGTGCGGATACTGGTCAAAGCGCTCGGCGGGGTTGGGGATGCCGACCATGCCCAGCAGGTCGATGGCGCGCTCACGGCGCTGCTCCTTGGTCATGCCCGGCTTATGGAGCAGCAGCATTTCGGTAATCTGTTTGCCGACGGTCATCGTCGGGTTGAGGGAGGTCAGCGGGTCTTGGAAAATCATGGAGATTTCCGCGCCGCGGATTTTCAGCAGCTCCTTTTCGGGCAGGTTGGCGATGTTGCGCCCGTTGAGGATAACCTCGCCGGAATCGATTTTGCCGCCCGGGGGCAGCAGGCCCATGATGGCCTTGTTCGTCACGGATTTGCCCGAGCCGGATTCGCCGACGATGGCCAGTGTTTCGCCCTCGCGCAGGTCAAAACTCACGCCGCGAACGGCCTGCACCACGCCGCTGTCGGTGTGGATGGAAACGTGCATATCCCTGACTTCAAGCAGTGTTTTGCTCATGATTGCCGTCTCCTTTCTCAGCGCTTCATGCGCGGGTCGAACGCGTCGCGCAGACCGTCGCCCAGAATGCTGAAGCAGACCATAATGAGCACGATGGCGATGGCGGGGTAAATCAGCAGGAACGGCGCGGCGCGCAGCGCGGAGTAGCCGTTGTTGATGAGCACGCCCAGACTGGCCTTCGGCTCGGAAAGACCCACGCCGATGAAGCTGAGGAACGCCTCGGTGAAGATGGCGGACGGGATGGCGAACATCACCTGAATGACGATGACGCTGATGGTGTTGGGGATGAGATGCTTGGTGATAATCTTGCGGGTGCTCGTGCCCAGCAGGCGCGCGGCCAGCACAAACTCCTGATTTTTGAGCTTGAGAATCTGGGCGCGCACAAGGCGGGCCATGTTCACCCAGCCCGTGATGCACAGGGACAGGATAATCGTGCCCACGCCCGAAGGCAGCACCATCATGAACAGGATGACGATAATCAGGTTCGGAATGCCGACCAGAACCTCGATGATGCGCTGCATCACCGCGTCCACGCGCCCGCCCATGATGGCCGAAATCGCGCCGTAGAACACGCCGATGACGAGGTTAATCAGCGCGGCGGCCAGGCCGATGAGCAGCGAGATGCGCGTGCCGTACCAGATGCGCACCCACTGGTCGCGGCCGAACAAATCCGTGCCGAAGGGGTGCTCCCACGAGGGCGCCTGGAGCTTGGCCTTGTAGTTGGTTTCGTAATACGCGTAGGGGGAGAAGACGGGCGCGAAAATGGCCATCAGCGCGATGAGCACGATGATGACGAAGCAGAGCACCGCCGCCTTGTTCTTGCGCAGGCGAACCCAGCCGTCGTGCATGGCGGAGGAATGCGCGCGGGCGATGTGCTCCTGCGAGGCTTTATCCATATCGACGGGGGCAAACAGCTCCTCGGGGATATCGTCGTTTCTGATTTCGGCCATGTTATTCGCCTCCTTTGCCCGCGGCAATGCGGATTCTCGGGTCAATCATGCTGTACGCCACGTCCACCACGAGGATGGCAATCATGTAAAACGCGCTGTAAAATATCGTCAGACCCATGATAACGTTGTAATCGTTATTTTTGACGGATTCGGTGAACAGGCCGCCGATACCCGGGATGGAGAAGATGCTCTCCACCGCCAGTGAGCCGGTCAGCAGGCTGACGACCATCGAGCCCATAATCGTGATGACGGGGATGATGGAGTTGCGCAGCGTGTGCTTGAGCAGCAGGCGCGACTGCTTCATGCCCTTCGAGCGGGCGGTGACGATGTAATCCTGCTGGAGCACGTCGAGCGTCTCCGCGCGGATGAAGCGCGCCGCCGTCGCCATCGGCTGGAAGCACAGGGCGATGGAGGGCAGCACCGAGCACGACCAGCTCTTCCAGAAGCCGACGGGCAGCCAGCCCAGCTTTAAGCCGACGTAATATTGCAGCAGCGCCGCGGCGACGAAGTTCGGCACGGAAATGCCCAGCACTGCGATGACCATCGAGACGTTGTCAATCACGCCATTGTGACGACACGCGGCCACAATGCCCAGAATCAAGCCGATGGTCAGGCCGATGAGAATCGCCTGCGCGCCGATGAGCATCGACGGCCCGAGACGGGAGGCGATAACCGTCGTCACCGACATGTTGGTGTAGTAAAACGACGTGCCCAAATCGCCGCGGAGGATGTTGCCGAGATAGATGAAGAATTGCTCGTAAATCGGCTTATCCAGCCCGTATCGGGCCAATGTGGTCGCCTGCTGTTCCGGCGTGAGCTTTTCAAAGCGCTCCGCGTCGAAAGGCGAGCCGGGCAGAATTTTCATCAGGGTAAAGGTCAGCACAATGATGACCAGCAGCGTGAACGCCATATACAGCAGACGCTTGCCGATGTACTTGGCCATAGCCCCACTCCTCTCCTGTTATAACGTATTATCAAAATGAAGGACGGACGCGCGCCCCGACAAGGTTTTTCCCTTTATCGCAAAGCCCCAATGTTTTCCGAGCAGTAAAGAACGGGGCGGCCTGAAAGCTGCACGCTTATCTGCCGCCCCGAAAGAAATTGCGGTGGAAGGGATTACTTTTCGATGGAAACGTACTTGAACTCGTTCTTCTGGCCGACCGGATGGACAAGGAAGCCCTTCACGTAGTCGCGCTGGAGGTAAGAGTAGCCGCGGTCGTAGATGCCGGTCACGACGCAGTCGTCGGCGACGAGCATCTTTTCGGCTTCCACCATCAGCTCAAGACGCTTGGCGCTGTCCGTCTCCGTGCGGATTTGGTCGATGAGCGCCACATATTCCGGCTTGGCGTAGTAGCCGCGGTAGCCGCTGTCGCTCGTCCACAGGTCGAGGAAGGTCATCGCGTCGTCGTAATCCGCGCCCCAGGCGGAGAGCGCCATGTCGAAGTGGGCGGTCTTCATGACTTCGTTGCGCGCCTTCTGCGTCATGGACTTGATGGTTACGTCAAGGCCCAGCACGGTGCGCAGCTGATCCTGAATGAACACGCTCATGTCGTCAAAGTCGGTGCCTTCGGCGGTCAGCAGGGTCAGAGAGGAAGGCGCCTTGCCCAGCTCGGCCACGCCCTCATCCCAGAGCGCCTTGGCCTGTTCCGGATCATAGTAGGAGAAGTCGCCCGCAACCTCGCGGAAGGTCTGCTCGTCCGTGCCGTGGATGCCCTGAGAGACGACGCCGCCCGCGACAACCGCGCCCGTCATGAGGATGTCGTTGACCAGCGTCTCGCGGTCAATCGCCATGCTGATGGCCTGACGCATCTTGGCGTTGATGTTTTCGTTGGTGTAGTCAAACTGCATGTAGTAGTTGCGGAAGTCGGAATAAGAGCCGAACTCCGGATCGGCCTGATAAATGAGCACATCCGTGGAGGCCAGATTCACGCGGTCGATTTCGCCCGCCTCATACGCGTTCAGCGCGGCGGAGGAATCGGTGATGACCTTGTAATCGACGCCGTCGAGCTTCACGTTCTCGGCATCCCAATACTTGTCGTTCTTCACGAGGGTCGCGCCCACGCCCACATCCAAGCCGGTGGCGACGAACGGGCCGCAGTAGAGCAGGTGATCCGCGCTCGTGGCGAACGCGTCGCCCTGCTCGTTGTAAAATTCCTCGTTGAGCGGGAACAGGCAGCACAGCGTCAGCAGGCGGTCAAAGAAGGAAGTCGGGGAGGACAGCGTGACGACGAAGGTCTTGTCGTCCACGGCCTTGATGCCGACCTCGCTCGCATCGACCTCACCGTTCAGATACGCCACACCGTTTTTGATGAACGGGGCGATGATGTTGGCGTAGCCGTTATTATCGGAATCGCTGATTTCCAGCAGCCAGCTGAACTCAAAATCCTTCGCGGTCAGCGGCGTGCCGTTGCTCCACACCAGCCCGTCGCGCAGGGTGAAGGTATAGGTCAGGCCGTCGTCGGAAATGGTATAGCTCTCCGCCAGCGCGGGCTGGGGGTTGTGGTTCTCATCCAGACGAACCAGACCCTCGGAAACCGAGCCGATGACGTCCATCAGGTTCGTATCCGAGCCCGTCACCTGATTGAAGGAGCGGAAAACGCGGTCGGTATAGACGCGCAGAACGTTGTCGCCGTCGGCGAAAGCGGCCGCGCATCCGAGGAGCATCAGTGCCGCAAGAGCAAGCGCCAAGACAGACTTTTTCATAATCTTCCTCCCGATATGGAATAAATTCGCGATTTATGCACGATTGACGTTCATAAAATGCAAAGTCCATTATAAGGAATTTGAAATGAAATGTCAACGCACTGACCGGCTGAGTGTAAAAATAATAGAAGGAATAAAACGAAAAAACGCGCCCTTTTTCAAGCGAAAAGGGCGCGCGATGAATTTCATTCAACTTGATTACTTTTGAAACGATGCAATTTCAAGTCCCGCGAAGGGATGGCCGTCCGCAAAGCGGCCGCCGAGGGCGAGCATGTAGCGCCCGCCGTATTCGATGACGGAAGCCAGACGCGCCGCGTCAAATTCCGCCGCGTAGGCGTCGCCGCCGATGCTTTGCAGCGAACCGGCGATGACGGGCGCGAAGGCCAGCTTCGTGTTGGTGTGCACCACGCCAAGTATCATCGCGTTTTCCACAGGTGTGCGCGCCGTGTGGAAAACTGCGCGCACGCGTTCGCCTTCCTGCGGACAGGCGGCAAGCGTCGTCGGCAGGGAGAGCCGCACGGCCGCAAACTCCGCGCGGGCGTAATCCTCAAGCGTGTGCAGCGCGGAGAGCAGGGCGCTGTCATCCGCCTGCTCGGCCAGCACGCGGACCGCGGCTTCTCGGCCCTCGGTGAGCAGCGCGGCGAGTTGACCGCAGAGCGCCTCGTCGCTTTCAAGCCCCTGGGCCAGCATGCGCCCGAGCAGCGCGCGCAGACCGTCGGTCGTGTCGCTGAAAAGCAGCTCGGCCTGCGTCTCAAACGCGCGCAGGCGCCACCACGGGGTATCCCGCCAGCAGCTTGCGCCCGCTTCGGGGGCGAGGTGGCCCTCCATCCTGCCGCCCGCGTCGGGCATCGGGTCGAGCGCTTCGGGCTGAGCGAGGAGCGGATGCAGCGCGATATACGGCAGCTGGCACGGGCGGCCAAAGCTGCTCATGACGGTGGTCAGCTTCGGCTCGTCGCGGAGGATGAACAGGTCGCTTTCCAGTGTCGTGCCGGTGCAGATATAGCGGATGGAGGACGCGTCGTGCGGGGAGAGACCCGGGCCGAAGTGGGCGCAGCAGTCGCGCGTGCCCTCGTAATGCGAGCTGAGGATATCGGCCATCATCTGCGGGGTCACGGGGCGGCCGGCCTTGACGCAGAAGGGCATGCCCTCCTTTTCGACGCTCCACGGGCGGTCGAGCGCGATGCGCAGACCGTTTTTCTGGCGCATGACGTTGCGCGGGCCGAAGAACTCGTCCTCCGCCTGATAGGCTTTGGCGAAATCGAAGTCGGCGAAATCGCCGTTCTTCGCGGGCGTATACCAGCCGCGGGTGATGGCGTAGGTCACGATATCCGCAGGGTAGAACTGCTCGGGATAATCGTTCAGGCCGTGCAGGTTGTAGTGGTTGGGCATGACGGCGACGGCGTCATCCGGCACGCGCGCGCCCATGTAGTGGCGGCCGCGCGCCAGCTGGAACATGAAGGCCTCGTCCTTATCCGCGATGGTGTAGGCGCGGCCGGAGGGCGCGTAGCCCCACTCGTCCACCAGCTCCATCAAAATGCGCGCGCCGTCGCGGGCGGTGTGGGCGCGCTCGGCCAACGCGCGGCGGAGGTTGTAGGCGATGCCGCCGTCCTTGACGCAGTCGGCGTTTTCCGCGCTCTCGCGGGAAGTGCCCATGCTGTTGGAGGTGATGACCACGCCGCATTCGTTGACAAAGCCGTCCGCGTTGGAAAGGCCCATCACATCCTTGCGGTATTCGACCCAGTAATAGCCCAGCGTGTGCGCGGCCTGCGGAATCGCGGCGCAGCCCTCCTCGGCGGGCATCGTCGCGCCCGCCGCCCAATCGCGCGGGGCGACATAGCCGTGGCGCACGACGATGTGGCCGCCGTCATCCTCGTTGTGGCCGACCAGCACACGGCCCGTCGCGCTGGCGGTCTTGCCCGCGATGAGGGTCATGCAGTTCATGGGGTTGTTTCCAAAAGCGTCCAAATCGAACGCGGGCGTATTCGCCATATGCGTATCCTCCGAATCAAAATGCGTAAATTCGCAAACCTCGCCTATTGTAGCATCGAGACAGGCGGCTGTCAATGAGAACGCAACTCCTTCAGTCGCGTCTTCGGCATGCCGCATTTGCTTAAACAAAGATTTTGTCAGCAAAAACGCGTATACGGGCCTCAGCCCTGCGCTTAAAAGGGAAGGGTGATACAACACAACGGAAAAGATTGATTTTTCAACCTCATAATGATAAAATTCAAGTATCATAGGGCGACCGGGCCAAAAAGGAGAATGAACGCATGGCATCGCTTTGGCAGGAGAGGGAAAAACAGCTGCTGGAACTGAGGGAAAAGGCCAAACGCGGCGGCGGCGAGGCGCGCATGGAGAAACAGCGCGCCGCGGGCAAGCTGACCGCCAGGGAGCGGCTGGAGCTGCTGTTTGACCCCGGCACGTTTGTGGAAATCGGGGAGCTGGTGGAATCGCGCATCGACGATTTCGGCATGGATAAGCGGCGCGTGCCGGGCGACGGCGTGGTCATCGGCTACGGCAGGGTGAACGGGCGGACGGTGTGCGCCTCTTCCGAGGATTTCACGGTCATCGGCGGCACGCTGGGCGAATATCATTCCCAGAAAATCTGCCATATCATGGATATGGCCATCGACATGAAATGCCCGTTCGTGGTCATCAACGACAGCGGCGGCGCGCGCATCGAAGAGGGCGTGGCCTCGCTGAGCGGCTATGCCGATATCTTCAAGCGCCACACCGCCGCCTCCGGTCTCATTCCGCAGATTGCGGTCATCGTTGGGCCGTGCGCGGGCGGCGCATGCTACGCGCCGGCGCTGTGCGACTTCATCTTCATGGTGCAGGATATCGGCAAGATGTTCATCACCGGGCCGAAGGTCGTCCAATCCGTCATCGGGGAGGAGAGCACGCCCGAAGAGCTGGGCGGCGCGCGGGTGCATGCCGAGAAGAGCGGCGTGACTCACTTCACCTTTGCGGATGAGCGAAGCTGCTTTGCCGACGTGCGGCGGCTGCTGACCTATCTGCCCCAAAACAGCTTTGAAGCGCCGCCGACGGCCGGGCCGCGTCCGGTAGATAAGTCGGATGAAATCGAGCGCATCGTGCCGGATAATCTGCGCCGCGCCTACGACGTGCGCGCGGTCATCGGCGCGATTTTCGACGAAGAGAGCTTTTTGGAGATTCAGCCGGATTTCGCAAAAAACGCCGTCATCGGCCTGGCGCGGATGGACGGCGAGGTCGTCGGCATCGCGGCCAACCAACCGACCTACATCGGCGGCTCGCTCGACTGCGACAGCTCGGATAAGCTGGCGCGGTTCATCCGCTTCTGCGACTGCTTCTCCATCCCGCTGCTGACGCTGGTGGATGTGCCCGCGTTCTTCCCCGGGCGCGACCAGGAGCATCGGGGCATCATCCGCCACGGGGCGAAGCTGCTTTACGCCTATTCGGAGGCAACCGTGCCAAAAATCACGCTGATTATGCGCAAGGCCTACGGCGGCGCGTATATCGCGATGAACAGCAAAAACATCGGCGCGGATATCGTTTACGCGTGGCCGATTGCCGAAATTGCCGTCATGGGCGCGGAGGGCGCGGTCAACATCCTCCACAAGCGCGAAATCGAGTCGGCGGAGGACCCGCAGGCGCGCACCCGCGAGCTGATGGAAACATACAGCGAAAAATTCTGCAACCCGTTCATCGCGGCGCGGCTGGGGTTCATCGACGACGTGATTCTGCCGAGCGAAACGCGCGGGCGTATCCGCTGCGCGCTGGATATGCTTCGGGCGAAGGTGACGCCCTGCGGCAAAAAGCACGGCAACATCCCCATGTAACCGAGGAAAGCGGCTTCGAGGCTGCCTGCGAGCAGGCCGAAAGCGGCAAAATGACGAAGGTTTGCGTGCGCGAAGGGCCTTTGCGCCGCCCATATGCGTCATAAAACTGAACAAACGCCAATTTTTCGCGAGATTCTTTCATTTTTTGTTGCCGCAGAAGCAAAATATAGGATACAATAAAACGATATGTCTGACATGAAAAGGTGTAACCGAAATAAAGAGAGGGAAAAACATCTGCGTATGAGAAAACGGGGTCTGCTTGGAGCGGCTTTGACGGCGCTGCTGCTTGCGTTTGGCGCATCCGCGGCGGCGACGGAGGGGAACACCGTCATCATCGGCTGCGACGCGAATTACGAGCCGTATACCTATAAAAACGGCGACGGACTGTTCGTCGGCGTGGACGTGGATTTTGCCGAGGAAGCGTTCGGCAGGCTTGGCTACGATGTACAGTTCCGCGAAATCGTGTGGGACAACAAGAAGAATTATCTCTCAAGCGGCGAAATCGACTGCCTGTGGAGCTGCTTTACGATGAACGGCCGCGAGGATGAATACACCTGGGCCGGGCCGTATCTGTACAGCCGTCAGGTGGCGATGGTGCGCGCGGACAGCGATTACACCGAGCTGAGCCAGCTTGCGGGCAAGCGCGCGGCGGTGCAGGCCTCCACCACGGCGGAAAAGGCGCTGCTGCGCCGCGAAAACCCAAACGTGCCCGAAATGGCGCAGGTGCTCTGCTTCTCCACGACGGGCGAGGCGGTCGCCGCGCTGCGCAAAGATTATGTGGATATGGTGGTGGCGCACGAATACGCCATCCGCAGTCTGGTGACGCATTCGCCCGACCTCTATCGGGAGATTTCGCAGACGATGTATGCCAACGAGCTGGGCGTGGCGTTTGAAAAGGGCGCGCACGACGAGCTGGCCGCGCGGCTGCAAACGGTCATCGACGAGATGCGGGAGGACGGAACGGCGCGGGCGATTGCGGAAAAATACGGCCTCGACGCCGAAAAATCGCTGGGGGGGGTAACTGATGCTTTGCATCCCTGAAAAGCTGATTGACTTTTATCGCAGGCGCACACGGGGCAAGTATTCGTGGGTTCGTTTCGCCACGGTCATGCTGCTGGTGGGGGGCGCGCTTGCCTTCTCCCTGCATCATGTGATGACGATTCGGGATATGTGCAAGGTGCAGAGCACCATCGAGGAGTCGTTTGCGTTTGTCAAGACGCAGCTGATTAAATATGACAACTATGTCTCGGGCGACAAGGCGAAGAGCCTCGTCCGCCTGCAGGATAAGGCCGACGAGGCCGCCCGCGTGCTGCGCGACGAGCCGGATTTCGGCGTGGCGGAGCTGGAGACTTATGTGCGCGACCAGCGGCTCGATGGCATTTTGGTGCTGGATGAGCGGCTGAACACGGTGATGGAGACGGAATCCGACGGCGACACGCGCGCCAAATGGCAGCGTGTGGTGGAAAGCGAAAACGTTGCGAACATTTTGGATTATCCGGTGAAGAGCTACATGACCCGCGTGCAGCTGGATGGCGAGACCTACGACGTGGCCGCCGTCGCCCGAAAGGACGCGAAGGGCATTGTGCTGGCCTACACCGGCAAGCGCGCTCTGGCTGCCGCGAGCGGCGACATGACGCTGACCACCCTGTTTGACGGATTCAAATTCAACATGGACGGCGTGGTGGTCGTACTGGAAAACGACAGGGTTGCGGCCACCAATTCGGCTATGCTCGGCAGCCTTTCCCGCGAGGAAGCGCTGACGCTGAGCGCCGGGCAATATGCCCGCAGCAGCAGCGGGCTTTACAGCGTGTCGCGCGGGGGCAGAACGTGGCTGGGCGACAAGCGGCAGATGAACGAATACACCATCTACGTGTTCTTTCCCGAAACGGCGGTGTATGCCACGCGCTCGGTGGTCATGGGCGTGGCGATGACGCTGTTTGTGCTCATCTGGATGGGCTTCATCGCGCTGCGCGCGGTATCCGAACGCTCGATTTTCGAGCAGAGCCAGAAGCGGCTGAACACCATCAACGCGCTGAGCAAGGTATATACCTCCATATACGTGGTGCAGGTGCCCTCCGGCAAGATGGAATGCATCGTCAATCCGGACGGCAGCCGCGACCAGAACTGCAAAAACGTGGCGGATAACACGCGCGGCTATCTCGAGCAGTTCATCGACCCGAAGGACCACGACGCGATGGAAGCGTTTCTCGACGTGCGCACGATGGAGGAGCGGCTCAAGGGCCAGCGCTACGTCAGCCACACGTATCGCTCGGCCAGCGGGCGGTGGTATTATTCCATCCTCGTCGCGCAGAGCTATGACAAAAAAGGCAGGCTGACGACCGTTCTCACCGCGACGCGCGACTGCACCGCCGAAAAGGAGCGCGAGCAGGAGCATCAGCGCCGTCTGCGCGAAGCCGTCGTGCAGGCCCGCCGCGCCGACGCGGCCAAGACCGATTTTCTGCGCCGCATGAGCCACGATATCCGCACGCCCATCAACGGCATCCGCGGCATGGTGGAAATCTCCCGCCACTACCGCGGGAACGAGGAAAAGCAGGAGGAATGCCGCAATAAAATCATGGCGGCCTCCGGCTTCCTGCTCGAGCTGGTTAACAACGTGCTGGATATGAACAAGCTGGAAAGCGGCGATGTGCAGCTGGAAAACAAACCGTTTGACGTTTGCAGCCTGGCGGAGGAGACTGCCGTCGTCATCGAGGCGCAGACGGCGGAAAAATCCATCACCCTGCACAAGGACATTCATCACGACGGCCACTGTCATGTCATCGGCAGCCCGCTGCACGTGCGGCAGGTGCTGCAAAACCTGATGGGCAACGCGATGAAATACAACAAGGTCGGCGGCGAAATCTTTTTGACCTCGCGCGAAATCGCGCTCACGGCGGACACGGTCACGTTTGAGTTTGTCGTGCGCGACACGGGCGTGGGCATGAGCGAGGCGTTTCAGCAGCACGCCTTCGAGCCGTTTGCTCAGGAGGACGTGAGCGCGCGCTCGTCGTATATGGGCACGGGCCTCGGGCTGGCCATCGTCAAAGAGCTGGTGGAGAAGATGCACGGCGAAATCACGCTGCAAAGCGAAAAGAACGTCGGCACGACCTTCACCGTGCACCTCACCTTCGCGCTCGACAAGGATGCGCAGCGGACGGAGGAGCACGCGGACGGCGCGGCGGTCTCCATCCGCGGGACGAAGGTGCTGCTGGTGGAGGACAACGACCTGAACATGGAAATCGCCGAGTTCATGCTGCAAAACGAGGGCGTGACGGTGATGAAGGCGACGGACGGCGAGCAGGCGGTGGAGCGATTCGCCGCGTCTCGCCCGGGCGACATCGACGTGATTTTGATGGATGTGATGATGCCCGTCATGGGCGGTCTGGAAGCCACGCGCCGCATCCGCGCCCTCAACCGCCCCGATGCCAAGACGATACCGATTTTCGCGATGACGGCCAATGCGTTCGCCGACGATGTGGAGCGCAGCCGCAGCGCGGGCATGAACGAGCATTTGACCAAGCCGCTCGACGCGGCGGTGCTGGTGAAGATGATTGGGAAGTATGTGAAGAAGTAACGGTTCACCTATCTGCCGCTTATTTTTGCGAATGAACCGTAATCCATATGGAAAACTGTAAAAAAGCGGGCATAGCCCGCTTCAGACTGTAGACAAAAAGCTATTCTCCCCCCGAAGGGGGGGAGAATAGCCCTTTCCGCAAATGAAAGAATAGCTGAATTTCTTGATTTTGCTATTCAAGCCAAGTTTGCTTATGTCAACAAGCTGAAGCGGGCATAGCCCGCTTTTTTGCTTTGTAGGAAATTGCAGCGCTTATATACAAAAAAGACCTCCCTCTTCGAGGAAGGTGTCGGCTTCTGGCCGACGGAAGGAGTTCAAAACAATCGCTTCGCCCCATGCAGATGCGCGGTATAGAAATCCTCAAACGCTTCGGGGTCATAGCTTTGCAGCCAATCCGCGCGGGGCACGAAATAGCGTGGGCTTTCCTGCTTGCTGTGCGTTTCGGTGCAGGCGGGGAAGAGGATTAAATCGCCATTTTGGGCGTAAAACTCGCAAAGCTCGCGGCAGAGGATGCGCTCGGCCAGCTTCTGCGCCAAGTCGCGGGCAATCGACGTGCGCGCGGCCAAATAGCTGGGAATCAGCACGGGGCCTTCCTGCGGCACGCGGAGGAAGGTTTGGCTTTCATTCGCGCGGAGGGCGTAGAGCGACGGCACGAGCGCCGTTTTCTGCGCGCCCATGCGCACCTGATTGTATGCGCCGATGGGCATATCCGACACGTTCGCGCGGGCCAGAAAGCGCTCGGTCTGCGCCTGCCCGCAATGGCTGAGCAGCGTTTTGGCGACGGTTTTAATCGCGGAGTTATTCACGCCGCCGATGCACAGGCCTTCCGTTTCATCAAGCGGCGTGCGCTCGGCTATGTCCGGCTCGCGGGTGAAATACACCAGCGGGATGGCCAAAATCGGCAGCAGCGCCGCGCCGCGCTCACAGCAGGAAAGCGCCGCGCTTTCGGCCAGCGGCACAA
This sequence comes from uncultured Clostridia bacterium, assembly GCA_934675735.1. Lineage (GTDB taxonomy): Bacteria > Bacillota > Clostridia > Christensenellales > Aristaeellaceae > Ventricola. The sequence goes on along the minus strand of CAKURR010000007.1, from coordinate 59,512 downwards.
AATCGCGCGCCTGATGCAGCGTGGGGCGCAGTTTTTCCATCAGCCGCGCGTCTTCAAACACCTCGAGGTCGGCGGACACAATCAGGTCGGGCAGAACGGCGTCCTCGCGGGCGAGATATTCGCTCATGTGCTCGGGGTAGCCCAGGCCGAAATAGCGCACGGTCAGTTCGATATCCTCCGCTTTCAGCGACTCGGCCAGCCGCGAGAGGAACGCCTTTTCCTGATTATGCAGCACGCAGATGTGATTCCAATAGAGCAAAACGTTAGTCATGCGAGCATGTCTCCTTTTCTGAGCAGCGTTTGCAGGCGTTGACTGCGGGCATATTCGACGCTGAGCTGCTCATACAGCGCTGCTTCCCGTTCGTTTCGCCGGATGACGGCTTTCACCGCGCCGCCGGCCATCACCAGCCGCCGCTCGGCCATCAGCGCGGTGTGCGGGTCGTGGGTGACGACGAGCACGAGCTTTTCGCGGCTTTGCAGCAGGGCGAGCGCGCGCTGTTTGTCGATGCCCGCGTTTTCGATTTCATCGACGAGCACGATGGGGCTGTCGCAGATGAGGGCGATATCCGCGATCATCAGGGCGCGGGTCTGGCCGCCGCTGAGCAGGTTCAGACTTTCATCCATGGCGATGGGTTCGGGCGTAATATCGTTGGCGACGGCGAGCACGTCGGTTTCGCTTACCTCTTTTTGGCGGCAGGCCGCGTGCAGGCGGAGAAACGCGCCGACGGAGGTATCCAGCACGAAGCGCATATTCTGCCCGAGGTGGGCGACGAGCGAGGTGGAAACGGCCTGCCGCCGCTCAATCGGCACGAGCGCGCCGTCGAGCAGCACGCGGCGTCCGGTCACGCCCGTGCCGTCGGAAAGCTGTTCGATATCCTTGATAAGGCGGCTTTTGCCGCTGCCCGTATTGCCGACGATGGTACACAGTTCGCCGCGGCGAAGGGCGATTTGGTCAAACGGTTCGGGGTTTCCGGCCTTATCGCGGCCGGGGAGAAGGGTGAGGGTTTGCATAAGCGCTCCTTTTTGAATGACGCTTGGGACTCCGTCCCAAGCCCTGCCAGAAACCTGAGGTTTCTGGACTTCCCACATCATATATCGCAAAGCGATATATGAAAAAAATCTCATCGCGAAGCGAAGAAGGGAGTCTGAGGGATGAAATCCCTCAGGCGGGTATGGGCGGCAGCCCATTGTAACCTGTTATGATTTGAAATCAATCTTCCCCACAACGCCCTGCTGATAGGCGCTGCCCACGCGGGTTTCGCCGACGCAATACGAGCACACGCCGCTGGGCATGGTGCCGCGAAGGCTATCCTCGGTCAAATCCCGCTGCTCGGGCTGAGCGAGCAGCCAGCGGGCGAGCAAATCCACGCCGTATCCGGCCAAACCGTCCACGGGGAAGATGGCCGCGCGGGGGTTAAGCGCGCCGATTTGCCAGCGGATGATTTCCAGTTCGGCCTGCGAAACCATATCGATTTTCGTCAGCACGACGAAATCCGCCTGGGTGAGCATCGGGCCGAGCTGTTCGGGCGCGCGGCAGCTGACGGTGCAGTCGAGCACACAGCCGGCAATCATCTCCCTTGTGGCGGGGGAGCAGCGGTGGCAGAGGCCCGCGGTTTCCAAAATGAGCGTCGGGCGGTTTTGCGCGTCCGCCCACTGCCAAAGCTCGGGCAGGTTGGAAACGAGAAAGTGGTCGGGGCAGATATCGCGGCTGAGTCCCGCGACGCACGGCACGCCCATACGGCGATAGGTTTCATCGTCCTGGGTGCGGAGGCAGTCGATTTTACACACGCAGCACTGCGCGGTATCCAAAAGGGGGAGAAGCGCTTTGACGGCGGCGGTTTTACCCACGGCGGAAGCGCCGGAAAAGAGAATCACGCGGCTTGGCATGGCAGACCGTCCTTTGATAGTTAGTTTGAGCTAATTGTAACGGATACGGCGCGGTCTGTCCGTATCAAATGAGACGGCACGAAAAAAAACGGGGCTTGACCGCAACAAGCGTCATCCTGTATAATCATCTCACGTTAGCGATAACTAACCTGAAAGGAAGAAGCCATGAACGAGCGCGAAGTGCAGGCGTTTTTAAGCGGCCTGCCGAAGGAAGTGCCGCAGAGAACGGCGAAATTTCACGCGGGGCAGATCATCAGCGACAGCATGCGCGGGCTATCCGGCGTGGGCGTGGTGGAAAGCGGGCGTGTGGATATTTACGCCGTGGCGCTGGACGGGCGCGACGTGCAGCTCAATTCCATCGGCGCGGGGGAATGCTTCGGCATCTGCAACCTATTGGTGGGCGAGCCGCTGCAAACCGTTCTGCGCTGTGCGGAGGAAACGACGGTTCGTTTTTGGGACAAGGAGGCTTTGGTTGCGGCGATGCGCGGCGACGCGGCGATGGCGATGGCGTATGCGGCGCTCTGCAACGCGAAGATTCAGTTTTTGCTTTCGCGCATCGAGATGCTGACGATGCAGAGTTGTCGGGGCAAGGTGCTGGCGTTTCTGCTGGCGGAAAAGCGGGCGGACGGCGTGATTATGCTGCGCGGCACGCGCGACGAGCTGGCCAGCCGCCTATCGGTCAGCCGCGCGGCGCTGTATCGCGAGCTTTCGGCGCTGCAAAGCAAGGGCTATCTGGAAGTCGGCGAGAGCAGGCTTCGGATTCTTGACGCATCGGCGCTTGAAAAACTGCTCTACGGCGTGTAAAATAGGGACGGGAGGAGACGGGGAGACGATTGGGGCTTTGCCCCAAACCCCACCAAGAACCTGAGGTTCTTGGATTTCCTATATAAAAATGAATACGGTGTTTCCGGCGAAAGGCCGAAATCATACAATCGAAACCCAACAAAGAAAGGATGATTTTCATGATGAAGAAGATTTGGGCGGCGGTCTGTGCGGCGGCCATGCTGATGACCGGCGCGGCGCTGGCCGAAACGGACGTGCGCGTGACGGCGCTGAAGGGCCCGACGGCGATGGGCATGGTGGAGCTGATGAACGAGGCGGAGAGCGGCGCGGTGAACGGCAATGCCTACGATTTCACCATCGCCTCCGCGGTGGACGAGGTATCCCCGAAGCTGGTCAAGGGCGAGACGGATATCGCCGCGGTGCCCGCGAATCTGGCCGCCGTGCTCTACAACAACACGGAAGGGCAGGTCGAGGTGTTGGCGGTGAACACGCTGGGCGTGCTCTACATCGTGGAGAGCGGCGACAGCGTGAACAGCGTGGAGGACCTGCGCGGCAAGACGATTTACGCCAGCGGCAAGGGCGCGACGCCGGAATACGCGCTGAACTACATCCTCACCGAGAACGGCATCGACCCGGAGAAGGACGTGACCATCGAGTGGAAGAGCGAGCACGCCGAGTGTCTGGCCGCGCTGATGGCCGAGGATAACGCGATTGCGATGCTGCCCCAGCCGTTTGTGACCACGGCGCAGACCAAGAGCGACAAGGTTCAGGTTCGTCTCGACCTGACCGCCGAGTGGAACGCAATTCAGAAGGACAGCGACGCGCCGTCTCAGCTCATCACCGGCGTGGTGGTGGCGCGCAAGGCGTTCGTCGAGGCGCATCCGGATGCGGTTGCCGCGTTCATGGACAGCTATGCCGCGTCCGTGGATTTTGTGAACGCGAACATCGACGAGGCCGCCGAGCTGGTCGGCAAGTATGAAATCGTGCCCGCCGCCGTGGCGCAGAAGGCGATTCCGGCCTGCAACATCACCTTTATCGCGGGCAGCGAGATGAAGCAGGCGCTCTCCGGCTACCTGAGCGTGCTCTTTGAGCAGAACCCGAAGGCCGTCGGCGGCGCGATGCCGGGCGACGACTTCTACTGCGCGGAATAATGAAAAAGCGAAATCTTTCGCTGTGGGCCGTGCTGTTCTGGCTGCTGGTTTGGCAGGCGGGCAGCATGGCCCTTCACAGTGATATCCTGCTGGTGTCGCCGCTGCGCGTTTTGCAGACGCTCTTTGCGCTGGTCGGCACGCCGCGCTTCTGGTCGTCGCTGCTAAGCTCGGCGGGGCGCATTCTCGGCGGCTTTCTGCTGGCGGCGGCGCTGGGTACGCTGCTGGCGGCGCTGGCCGCGCGGTTCAGGCGCGCGGAAGAGCTGCTTGCGCCGCTTGTGCTGGCGATGAAAACCGTGCCGGTCGCGTCGTTCATCATTCTGGCGCTGATTTGGTTCGGCTCGCGCAATCTGTCCGTGTTCATCGCGCTGGTGATGGTGCTGCCGGTGATGTATACCAACGTGCTCTCGGGCATCCGCGCGCGGGACGACAGCCTGTTGGAGATGGCGCGGGTGTTCAAAATCCCGACGCTTCGGCGCATCCGCTGCATCGATTTGCCGCAGATTATGCCGTATTTCCGCGCGGGCTGCACGCTGGGGCTCGGCCTGTGCTGGAAGGCGGGCGTGGCGGCGGAGGTTATCGGCATGCCCGTGCCCTCCATCGGCGAGCGCTTGCAGCAGGCGAAGGTCTATCTCGACACGCCGGAGCTGTTCGCGTGGACGCTGGTCATCGTGCTGCTGAGCGTCGGCTTTGAAAAGCTGTTTATGGCGGCGCTCGGCGCGCTTGAAAGGAGGCTGACGCGGCTGTGATTGCGGTGCACAAGCTGTGCAAAGCCTTCGACGGCAAGGTCGTTCTGCGCGATTTTTCCTGCACGGCGGAGGACGGCTGCGTGACGGCGCTGATGGCGCCCTCCGGTGCGGGCAAAACGACGCTGCTGCGCATTTTGATGGGGCTGGAGACGGCGGACGGCGGCGAAATCACGGGCCTTTCGGGCAGGCGGCTTTCGGCGGTCTTTCAGGAGGACAGGCTGCTGGATTTCATGAATCCGGCAGATAACATCCGCCTGACCGCGCCGAAGCTGAGCCGCGCCGCGGTGCTGCGCGAGATGGCCGCGATGGGGCTGACGGACTGCGAAAACCAGCCGGCGCGGGAGCTTTCCGGCGGCATGCGGCGGCGCGTGGCGATTCTGCGGGCGCTGCTCTGCGACGCGGATGTGATTGTGATGGATGAGCCGTTCAAAGGGCTGGACGAGACGACAAAAGCGCTCGTCGTGGCCGAGACAAAACGGCTCTGCGCGGGGAAAACCGTGCTGCTCGTCACGCATGAGGAAAAAGAAGCGGCGATGATGGGGGCGAAGAAGGTCGTCAGGATGCAGGCAACCAATGCGTAAATCCGAAAAATTGCAATCAATCCGATAATTTACCCGTAACGGACGCGCCACGCGCGCCCGTATGTATGCATCGATTCTGTCGCTAAAAGTATCGCCAAAAGAAAAAGAGGGACGCTGCCCGATAAGCAGTGTCCCTCAGACTGTAGACAAAAAGCTATTCTCCCCCCCGAAGGGGGGAGAATAGCCCTTTCCGCAAATGAAAGAATAGCTGAATTTCTTGATTTTTCTATTCAAACCAAGTTTGCTTATGTCAACAAGCTGAGGGACGCTGCCCGATAAGCAGCGTCCCTTTTCATATGGCTTTGTGATGGATTACTTCGCCTGAGCCAGCGCGGCCTTCACGGCCTCTTTCAGCGCGTTGGAGGTAATCGTCGCGCCGGAAACGCTGTCCACCGCGTCGATTTCCTCGGCGGTAGCGCAGCCGACGAACTTGCCCGGCAGCTCATTGATGGCCAGCGTGCCGATGCCTTCGGTTTCGGTCTGCTCCAGCACTTCAACCGCGGCAACCTTGCCGTCCGTCACAGTCACGCGGGTGACGACGTTGCCCATCATGCCCTGAGCGGAGCCGACATACTGGTTCTCGCCGACCTCGTAGGTCGCCTCGCCGCCCAAATCGGTATCCATGCCCAGCGTGATGGGCGCAGACTCGACCTGCTCGCGCGCGGCGTAAGCGGGCAAAGCATCCTTCGCAGCCGCGGCGTTTGCGCCCGCGATTTCGCCGAAGATGATGCACTCGGCGATGTTCGTGCCGCCCTGATACATGCAGGAGGTGATGCCGCCCATTTCGCCCGCGGAGTAAAGGTGCGGAATCGGGTTGCCGTTGGTGTCGAGCACCTCGGCATTCTCGTTGCGGCGCGGGCCGCCCTGCGTGTTCAGCATCAGGCCGGACATCGGCATGGCGTAATACATCTTGCCGTCGAAGGCGCGCATGTAGTCGGCGCTGCGGTTATGCTTGTAATCCTTGCCGCCCTCGGCGAAGGTGTTGAAGCTCTCGATGGTATCCTTGAGCGTCTCGGGCTTGCAGCCGGTCTTTTCGGCCAGTTCTTCAATCGTCGCGGCGGAGAGCACGGTATCCTTGTAATCCTCGGAGAGCGCGCCCTCGGACACGGCCAGATCATACTGCGTCTGGTCCATGATGAGGTAGATGGCGTTCGGATAGTGCGGGTTCTCCCAGATGCCGTTCTCGTAGAGGTGGCCGTGGCGCGGGATTTCGGCCTCGTTGCCGAAGCGCTCGCCGTCCGTGCCGACGATGACCGTTGCGCCCGTGTTCATCGGGTTATGGGCCAGCGTGACAACCTGATGCGCCAGCGCGCCATTCTCCGCCGCGTAGCCGCAGCTGTTCGTGCCGAAGCCGCCCTCGAACACGTTCATGTGCCACAAATCCGCGCCGACCTTCTGGCACATCTTGATGCCGTCGCCCGTGTTGAACTGGCCGCCGATGACGGAGTAGTTCTTCAGGCCGAGGTACTGCTGCGCCATATCGGTGTCGCACTCGAAGCCGCCCGTCGCGACGACCACACCGCCCAGCGCGCGCACGTTGCGGGTCTCGCCGTTGCGCGTCACCTTCACGCCGACCACGATACGGCTGTCCGGATCCTGAATCAGCTCGACGGCCGGGGACTCGAACCACACGTCAATCTGATCCGCGCGCTTGATGACCGCGTTCTTCACGGACTTATACAGGAAGCTGTCGCTCACGCCCTGATGGGTGGTGCACAGCGCGACCTTGTCGCTGCCCTCGAACTCCGGATACTCCGGGCTCATCTCGCCGATGACCGGCACGCCCGTCCAATCCATGAATTCGGAATCGTCGCCGTCAAAGAACTTATCCTTGAGCTTATCCCACATGTTGGTCACGCCGTCGACGATGACGTTCAGCATGGCCTCCGGCACGGCGCGGCCGCCCGCCAGCTGGGTGTAATAAGCCATCGTGGCCTCGCGGTCCTTATGGCCGTAGGCGAACAGCTGACCGGCCACCTTGGAGTTGCCGCCCGCCAGCGCCTCGCTCATCTTTTCGGCGATGAGCACCTTCGCGCCCGCGTCCGCGGCGGTGACGGCGGCGGTCATGCCGGCAAAGCCGAGACCCAGCACCACGACGTCGTATTCCGCGTCCCACTTCACGGTGTCGGCAAACGTGTAAGCGCTGCTGCCTTCGGCGACGGCCGCGCCCGCGCCGCCCATCGCGGCGAGAATGCCCATAGCGGCGCTGCCTTTGAGGAAGTCGCGACGAGAGATGTTCTTCATTGTAATCATCCTTTCATGTAAAACTGGCAAAACTTCATAAACGGGTGCATAAGCGGGCTGTTCGCCTTGCTTATCATCTTGATAGCATTTTAACACGCCTGCTTGTGAAAAAATAGACCCATTTTTTTGACGGACGCAAAAATCGCGGCGGTCTTTTCAAAATGCGCCCGTTTTGGTATAATCGAAAAAAGAGGTGAGCGCGACGTGGCGGACGGCCTGCTGTATAAAAAAGACACCGATTTTGTTCGGGATAACATGCTGATTAACTATTGTCTGGGCGACGACGAAAGCCTGCTGATTGAGAGCTTTGTGCGCAACAACGGCATTTGTCTGCGCTTTGACGTCGGGCATTTTTACTTTTTCATGACCGGCACGCACAAGAAATTCGTCACCGGCTACACGCCCATGACGTTCAGCGAGGGCGTGGACGGCGCGCTGGCCATTTATGACCTGATGCTCGAAACGCTGCGCCGAAACGGGTTTGACGGCAACGCGTTTCTGGTGAAAACCGATAATTCCAAGCAGGTCGGCGTGCTGTTCAGCCCGGGCGAAAACGCCGCGTGTTCGGCGGACGAAATGGCGCAGAAGATGCTCGACGCATATACCCGCGCAAAAGACCCGTACCCCGTTTCGGGGGAGGACTGCACCTCCACGTCGTTCGTCGGCCCGTTTTCGGGCTATGACCGGATTCACACGGCGTTTGTGCAGGCACGCGCGCTGAACGATCTGATTTTCTTCGGCGTGCGCGGCCGCGTGATTACGGAGGCTTTTCGACGCGAGACCGCGCGCCCGTGCGACACGACCGCGATTGTCGGCAATGTGCGCAAGCTGATGCACATGATCTGCGTCGGCACGTGCGCCCAGGCGCTTCGGCAGGCGGAATACATCGTCGATGCGCTCGTCGCGCCGTCGTATTCGATGGCGAATTTCGACGCGCTGTATGCCGCGACGGACGACATTCGCTCGATGATTGAAATCGTCTACGATATCCCGATGACGTTCCGCGAAAAATCGTCGTTCTTCTTTTTGACGGATTACCGCGAGAAGCTCTGCGGCGCGATTCGTCGTTTCTTTGCGTGCATGGCGGGGCGAAAGCGCTATTCGCCGACGGTGCTGATGGCGCTGAGCTACATCCGCCGCAATTTCACGCAGGAGATTTCGCTGACCCAGCTTTCCGAATATGTTTACGCCAACGCGAGCGTGCTTTCGCGCGATTTCGGCGCGGAGGTCGGCATGACGCTCACGGAGTATATCGCCGCCCTGCGCGTCGAGCGCGCCCAAAAGCTGCTGGAGGAAAGCGAAAGCACGATTGAAAAAATCGCGGAGGAATGCGGCTACACGGGCGCGAAATACTTCCGCGAGCAGTTTAAGCGCCTGACGGGGCTGTCGCCGCAGGCTTATCGGGCGAAAATCGCGCCGAATGCTTGACAGCAAAGCCTAAAAATGTTATGCTGGCTTCGATAAAAAGCGGCCTGCCGCCCGAGCGGCGCGCCGCCGGCAAAATCAAAGAAACCGAGGAAACGAATATGGATGATATGAATATGGAAATCACGACGAGCGAGCATCGCGCCATCGTCTTTAAGATGAACCGCAAGCAGGCCGCCGCCGTCGCGCGCTACCTCAAGGAGCATTCCGCGTCGCCGGAGACGATTTTCGCCGTCGATGTGGACACGATGGAGCTGATTGTGCAGGCCAAGAACGCCGGTGAAGAGGATATCATCGTGCTCGACGGCGAAGAGGACGTGTTCGACGTGGAAGAGGAAGTCGTCGAGGAGAACGAAGAGGTTTGGGAAGCCATCGACGAGGCGCTCAGCAGCGACGAAGAGGAATAATTGAAATCCAAAATGCGCATGGATGCAAAAGTCCGTGCGCATTTTTCATATTGTTGGAAAAATTTTGAGCGCGTGGAAAAGCGGCTTTTCAAGCGTCAGGTAACGCTTCGCTCCCTGACGCCCGAGGCAGACCGCTTCGCGATTAGGGACGATGGGGCGTTGCCCCAAGCCCCAGCAGGGAACTAAGTTCCCTGCACCCTCTGTTTCGCTTCGCGCTTATAAAGCGATACAAATCAAAATAAGCCCTCCATGCGCGGTATAGCAGGCGGCCATTTTGGCCAAAGTAAGCCACGCAAGGAGGTTGATCCCAGTGAAAAAATGGTGCTTGATGGTTTTAGCCGCGCTCTGTCTGATGCTGCCGACCGTCGGTTCGGCACAGGGCCTGCCGGACTTTTTACAGGCGGTGCAGAGCGGCCTGAGCGAGGGACTTTCCGCAGGCTCGGCGGCGATGGAAAAGGATTTGGCGCTCTCCCTGTCGCTCTCCGACAGCCGCGTGGAAGAAGGCAAAGACGTGACCCTCGTCATTCGCGCCGAGAATCCGCGTCCGGCGGAAACGGGCGTATCCCTGACGCTGAATCTGCCGGAGCGGCTGGCGGCGCAGACGGGCGACGCGCTGACGTGGGACGCGGTGCTTCCGGCGGCGCAGATGGATGAGACGGGCGCGTTTGTGCCGTCCGTGACGACCTTCACGCGCGTCTTGACGCTGATGCCCGGCGGCGGAAGCATGCAGGGCGCGGTGACGGCGGAGATGAACGTCGGTTCGCGCTTCTATCGCGAAAGCCTGCCGATTGCGCTGTGCGTGGCGGATATTTCGGCCAAGGCGAGCGTTGTGGGCGCGGAGGATGGCCGACTGACGGTCGGCGGCACGATGACCTATGTGGTGGAAATCGCCAACGCGGGCACGGCGGAAAAGAGCGTGCCGATTGAGCTGATTCTGCCCGCCGATGTGACGCTCGAAGGCGAGCTGCCGGAGGGCTTTGCGCAGACGCAGCGGCAGGTTCGCGGCGAGGTGCGCATGCCTGCGGCGGAAAGCGAGCCGTCCGCGGCGGTGCTGACCTTCCCGATGGCGGTGAACGGCGACGCGCTGGCGGATGACGAGGACGCGCTTCGCCTGCTCTCCGGCGCGCTGCGTGTGGACGGACAGCGCATCGCCCTGCCGCGCGTGCAGCTCTGCGGGCCGAAAATCAGCGCGAAGCTGCTTCCGCAGACGGACAGCCTGAAGGCGGGCGAGGAAACGGCGCTGCGCGTGGTTTTGGTGAACGCGGGCATGGCGGAGGCGGACGTTCGGGTTTCCTGCATGCTGCCGGAGGGGATTTCGCTGGTGACGGCCCGAGCGGAAACGGAAGCGAAGGAGAACGCGCAGCAGCCGAAGGATGACGCCGAGGCGGAGGAAGAAGCGCCGAAGGCCCTTGCGCCCGAGTCGGGCGACGGCGGCACGGACGCGGAAGCCGTTCCGACGGACGGCGCGGAGCAGATGCTCGCCGAGCCGGAGATTCGGCAGGAGAACGGCGGAATCGTCTTTGACGTGCACATGGACGCGGCGGAGGAAGAGGCTTACACCCGCGTGGTGACGCTGCATGTGCGCGCGGACGAGCCGCAGGAAAACATCAAAGAGCGCCTCCTGGGCGCGACGCTGGCCTGGCAGACCGACGCGGGCGAAACGCAGCTGGGCGAAGCGGCCTGTGTGCGCGTCTATCGGCCGATGGTGCTCGGGCTGACGAAGGACGAATGGATGGGCATCTTCTGGGCCGGTCTGCTGCTGGTGGTGACGGTCAGCTGTCTGTTTGCGGCGTTCAATTCGGACAACAAGCGGGAAAAGTATTGCGAATGAAGCGGCCTGAGGCCGCCCGCACTTCCGCCAAAGGCAGCGAAACCTCAAATTTCCGCACACGCGGATGAATTTTATGCGCAAAAAAGCGGACGGTCGATGGTTCGGCCGTCCGTCTTTTGTAGGTTCAAAGGATAGGGGAAAAATCACTTCGCGGCGGTTTCCCGGTTGACCAGCTCGACGAAGCGGCGCACCTGCACCAGCACGCTCTCCACGGCGCTGCGCCAGAAATCGGGCGTGGTCACGTCGATGCCGACGCTGGCGGTGACGTTGGCGATGGTATCGCTGCCGAAGCGGGAGAGCAGGTCGCAATAGACCGGCACGAACGCCTCGCCTTCCTTCTCATAACGCGCATACAGGCCGCGGGCGAACAGACCGCCGAAAGCATACGGGAAGTTATAGAAGTGGACGCCGGTGGAGTAGTAATGGCTCTTGCACGCCCACATATAAGGATGACGGTATTCCGGATCGAGTCCGTCGCCGTAGCTCTGCTCCTGCGCCCAAAGCATCGTTTCCTTCAGCTCGTCCACGTCCAGCGCGTGGTCGGCCTGGGCGGCGACGACCTTCTGCTCAAACAGGAAGCGGGAGTAGATATCCACCATCGTCTGCGTCTGCTCGGTCAGGCAGGAATCCAGCAGCGTCAGCTCTTCCTCCGGCGTGGCGCTCTTGAGCATCTGCGCGATGAGCAGCGTTTCGTTGAAGGTGGAAGCGGTTTCTGCCAGCGGCATCGGCGTTTCGGTCATCATGATCGGCTTGTGATGCAGCATGCGGTTGTTGAAGGCGTGACCCAGCTCATGCGCCAGCGTGCTGACGTCGGAGGCGCTGCCCGCAAAGTTGGTCATCACGCGGCTGATGTTCTTGGCGTAATAGCCGGAACAGAATGCGCCGCCGCTCTTGCCCTCACGCGGGTACATGTCGATCCAGCCCTCGTCGAACGCGGTGCGCATCATCTCGCCCATCTCCGGGCAGAATTTGCCGAACAGGTCGAGCAGCAGCGCACGCGCTTCCTCAACGGTATAGGTGCGGGTGCTTTGACCGACGGGCGCGAACAGATCGTAGAACGGCAGACCGTTTTCATGACCGAGCAGGCGTCCCTTCGCCTTGAAATACTCGCGCAGCTCCGGCAAGGCTTCGCGAATCGCCGTCCACATGGCTTCAAGCGTCTTTTCATCCATGCGGGAATGAGCAAGCGCCATATCCAGCACGCCCTTGTAGCCCTTGAGCGCCGCCATGGTTTCGCCCTCAGCCTTGAGGTTGTTCAGGCAGAAGCTCATCGGCAGTTCGATCTTCTTGTAGGAAGCCAGCTCGGCTTCGTAGGCGCGGCGGCGCGTATCGGCATCACCGTCGTAAGCCAGCGCACGGACGGCGGACAGCGGAATCTGCTTGCCGTCGTAATCGACCAGCAGGGTCGCATCCAGCTTATCGCGCAGCTGGGAGAAGGCTTCGCCGCCGGAGAGCTGCATCTTCAAGACCGGCTTTTCCAGCGCTTCCGGAAGCTGATGCTTGGCATCCTCCGCCGCTTCGCACAGGGCAAAAGCACGCGCCTTCAATTCGTCGTCGGCGTCGATGATCGCGTCGAGGTTCTCAAGAGAAGCCAGATAGCGGGAGAAGGCGTTGGATGCCAGCGAAGAGCCCATGACAGCACGCATCAGCGGCGCCATCGCGGCGTTGGCAGCCTTGTTGTTCGCGTCCACGGCGAGCGTCAGCCCAATCATCAGGCTCAGACGCTCGAAAAGGTTGGACAGCGCTTCCTCCTGATGAACCAGCGAAACGAGCTTCTTGACCTCGTCCTCAGCGGGCGCGGCGATAGCGGCGGTGAAGGCGTCGATCTCCTTCGGCAGACGAGCGAGGTCATCCTTGAACTCCGGGTCGTCAAAATCCTTGTAAAAAACGGTCAAATCCCAATTCGTTTTCATGGTGTTCCTCCGTCATGTTTTCGGGCCGAACGGCCCGATTTTTGAACCTGTGTCTCCATTATAAACGGTTTGCGGCCGAAGGACAAGGAAGAAAACACAAAAACTGCACAAAAATCGAGCAAATTGGCAAAATTCCTCTTTCAAAATCGTGTATCCTGCATTATAATTGAGAGGAAGGCTCATGCCCGCGCGAAAGCGGGGCGGGCTTTACAGACGAGACGGAGGATGAAAACCATGACGTATCGTGAAGCATACGAAACCTGGCTCAGGGAATTTGCCGATGACCGGGCGACCGTCGATGAGCTGAAGGCCATCGCGGGCGATGAAAAGGAAATCGAGGATCGTTTCTATACCGAGCTGTCCTTTGGCACGGCGGGCATGCGCGGCGTGCTCGGCGCGGGCACGAACCGCATGAACCTGTATAACGTTCGCCGCGCGACCAAGGGCTTTGCCGATTATATCAACAGCCAAAATCCGGAATACCGCAAGCGCGGCGTGGTCATCGCGTATGACTCCCGCCGGATGAGTCCGGAGTTTGCGAAGGCTTCCGCGCTCGTGCTCTGCCATGAAGGCATTCACGTGTATCTGTTCGACGAGCTGCGTCCGGTGCCGATTCTCTCTTACGCGGTGCGCCATCTGCACGCCATCGCGGGCATTGTCATCACCGCCAGCCACAACCCGCCGCAGTATAACGGCTACAAGGTCTATTGGGAGGACGGCGCGCAGATGCCGCCGGAGTATGCCGACCAGGTGCTCGCGCGCATCCGTGCCAACCGCTACGAGGACGCGGTGGAGATGGACGAGGCCGAAGCGAAGGCAAAAGGCCTGCTGCAAATCATCGGCAACAAAGAGGTCGATGACGACTACATCGCTCAGGTCAAGACGCTCTCCGTGCAGCCCGAGCTGATGAAAACCGCGGGCAAGGAGCTGAAAATTGTCTACACGCCGATTCACGGCTCGGGCAACAAGCCCGTCCGCCGCATCCTCAAGGAAATCGGCATTGAAAACGTCTACGTCGTCAAGGAGCAGGAGCTGCCCGACCCGAATTTCTCCACCGTCAAGGTGCCGAATCCGGAGGACCCCGCGGCGTTCACGCTGGCCATGAAGCTGGCGGACGAAGTCGGCGCGGACTGCATCTTCGGTACGGATCCGGACTGCGACCGCGTGGGCATCGCCGTCAAGGATGACGCGGGCAAGTATTACCTGATGACCGGCAACCAGATCGGCTGCGTGCTGCTGTATTACATCCTCAAGAGCCGCAAGGCGCTGGGCAACCTGCCCAAGGACGGCGCGGTGGTGAAATCCGTTGTTTCCACCGAGCTGGCGCGCAAGATTGCCGAAAGCTTCGGTCTGGTCTGCTTCAATACGCTGACGGGCTTCAAGTGGATTGCCGAAAAGATTCAGCAGTTCCAGGATAAGGGCGACCACACCTTCGTGTTCGGCTTTGAGGAGAGCTACGGCTTCCTGTCCTCCACCTTTGTGCGAGACAAGGACGGTGTGAACGCCTCGCTGCTGATTGCCGAGGCCGCCGCGTGGGCCAAGACGCAGGGCAAGACGCTCTACGACATCCTTCAGGAAATCTACAAGACCTACGGCTACTACGTCGAGAAGGTCGTTTCCGTCACCCTGCCGGGCAAGGACGGCGTGGTGAAGATGAAGGAAATCATGAAGAACCTTCGCGAGAATCCGCCCAAGGCGCTGGCGGGCAAGAAGGTGCTGGCGGTTCGCGACTATCTGGCCGACACCCGCACCGACTGCGAGGGTAACGTGACCGCCGCGGGCCTGCCCAAGAGCGACGTGCTCTACTTCGAGCTGGAGGACGACGCGTGGGTCTGCATCCGCCCGTCCGGCACCGAGCCGAAGATTAAGCTCTACGTCAACACGAACGCCAAGCAGCCGGAGGATTCCGCCAAGGAGAACGCCGAGCTGGTGGAGGCGTGCAAGGCGCTGATGGCGTAACTTCTTTCGTCAGCTTCGCTGTGCCAACCTTCGGCATCTCATCTGTTTGTTTCCGCCACCGGCGGCAACAGATTCGATGTCCCTCAAGGAGGGAGGCTTAGAAGCGAAAAAAGATTCCTTTTGTGAAAAGCAAAATCGGACGCGCAATGCGCGCCCATGCATGGCCGATTCGGCATGTGGGGGCGGGCGCTGCGCGTCCGTTTTGTCTTATTCGTCTGACAAAAACACGAACATTCCATAAAAGAAAATTGATAAAAATTCGGAAAAAGATTGAAAACGCCCGATGAAATGTGCTAAAATACAGTCTCTCCCGAAAGTATGCGTGGGGGAACGAAAGAAGAAGAGAAGGGAATGAAAACTGTGTTTGAAAAGGTTTTTCAGCTGAGCAAACACAAAACCACCGCCAAGACCGAAATCATGGCGGGTATCACCACATTCATGACGATGGCCTACATTCTGGCCGTTAACCCGAGCATCCTGTCCGCCGCGGGCATGGATTCCACCGCCGTTCTGCTGGCGACGGCGCTGTCCTCCTTCATCGGCACGGCGTGCATGGGCCTGATGGCGAACCTGCCATTCGCGCTCTCCGCGGGCATGGGCCTCAACGCGTTTCTGGCCTATACCGTCGTGCTGGGCATGGGCTACACCTGGCAGGTCGCGCTGCTGGCCGTCTTTGTCGAGGGCCTCATCTTTATCGTGCTGAGCCTGACGAACGTGCGTGAAGCCATCTTCAACGCCATCCCGCTGACGCTCAAGCGCGGCGTTTCCGTCGGCATCGGCCTGTTCATCTGCTTCATCGGATTGCAGAACGCCGGTCTGGCGGTCGATTCCTCCACGCTGGTGACGATTACGAGCTTCACCGAGAACTTCAACACCCACGGCATCTGCGCGCTGCTGGCGCTGGTCGGCCTGTTCATCATGGCGGCGCTGTATATCCACCATGTGCGCGGCGCGATTCTGCTGGGTATTCTGGCGACGTGGGTCATCGGCATGCTCTGCCAGGTTGTCGGCATTTACGTGCCCGACCCGGCCAACGGCTTCTACACGCTCTTCCCGACGATGGCGCTGACGGATTTCTCCAAGCTGGGCATGACCTTCGGCCAGTGCTTCAACGTGGATTTCAGCAACGTCGGCATTGTCAACTTCATCATCGTCGTGTTCTCCTTCCTGTTCGTGGATATCTTTGATACCCTCGGCACCCTCATCGGCGTGGCCACCAAGGCCGATATGCTCGATGACGAGGGCCGCCTGCCGGGCATCAAGCCCGCGCTCATGGCGGATGCCATTGGCACCACCGTCGGCGCCGTGATGGGCACTTCGACCATCACCACCTTTGTCGAGTCCGCTTCCGGCGTGGCCGTCGGCGGCCGCACGGGCCTGACCGCGCTGACCACCGGCCTGCTGTTCCTGGCTTCCATGTTCTTCGCGCCAATTTTCACCGCCATCCCGTCCTTCGCGACCGCTCCGGCGCTGATGATGGTCGGCTACCTGATGGTCTCCACCGTCACCGAAATTCGCTTCGACGAGGATAATATGGCCGAGGCCATTCCGGCGTATCTGGCTATCGTCGCCATGCCGCTGTTTTACAGCATCTCCGAGGGCATTTCCATGGGCATCATCTCCTATGTGGTGCTGCACGTGGTTTCCGGCAAGGGCAAGCAGGTTAAGCCGCTGATGTATGTGCTGGCCGTGCTGTTCGTGCTCAAGTACATCTTCCTCTAAGAAAAACGATTCATTTTTCAATCCGCTCTTTGCTTTTGCGAGGAGCGGCTTTTTTGAATACAAACGGATTGTAATCGCGAAGCGAAAGTGGAAAATCCAAGAACCTCAGGTTCTTGGCGGGGTTCGGGGCAAAGCCCCGACGTTTCCCCCCTTGTAAAAAGCCGTAAAAAACAGTATAATACTATATTAGGGAGCGTGTCTGCGGACACGCCGCAATCAAAAGAAGCGCAAGCCGCTTAGAAAGGTGGATGGCCATGCCCTGCACATATATCAGCTGCGTCGCAGAGCGCCATATGGGTCGGGAGAGCATGGGCACGCTCATCCAGGCAAAAATGCCGGAGGAAGGAGAGACCCTGCTATCCCGCTTCGGCGGACAGGTGCAGACCGTCTATCTCGACCCGCCGTTCAACACGGGCAAGCAGTTTGATATGAAGGCGCGCATCGGCGAACGCGGCTATAAAAACGGGTCGCCCAGCCTGAATCTGCCCGCCTATGACGACCGCTGGCCCGACCGCGCGGAATACCTGTCGATGATGAAAAAGACGCTGCTGCTTTCCCGCGAGCTGCTCAAGAAGGAAGGCACCATCTTTCTGCATATCGACAGCCGCATGTACGCGCATCTGCGGCTGCTGATGGACGAGGTTTTCGGCGAGAGCAATTTTCTCAACGAAATCATCTGGAGCTATCAGACGGGCGGCCGCGCGCGCAGCTATTTCCCGCGCAAGCATGACGTGATTCTCTTTTACGCGCGTTCGCGTTCGTATTATTTCAACCTCAAGGCCGTGCCCGTCGCGCGCAACGAGTCGCGCAGCAACCATATGCGTCGCGCCGTGGATGAAAACGGGCGCAGCTATCGCGCGATTATGTCCGGCGGCAAGGAATACCGCTATTACGACGACGAGCCGGCCTACCCCGGCGACGTGTGGGACGATATCAGCCACTTGCAGCAGAAAGACCCCCAGCGCACCGGATACGAGACGCAGAAGCCGCTCAAGCTGCTCGAGCGCATCGTCAGCTGTTCGTCTCAGGAGGGCGACCTGATTTGCGATCTGTTTGCGGGCAGCGGCACGTCGGCGGTTGCGGCGGCGGGGCTGAATCGGCGCTTTTTGTGCGTGGACCAAAGCCCGCTGGCGATTGCGACGACGGGCAAGCGTTTGGCGCAGAGCACCGCGGGCAAGCCGCTGGATTTCACCTTCGATGTGGAAGCGCCGTGCGGCGCGGACGACTGCGCGGTGGAAGCGGAAGTCTTTCCGGCCATCAGCTCGTACACGGTGCGGCTCATCAGCTTTGAGAACGAGACAGCCCGCTCGATGGGCATTGAAGGGCTGGACGCAGTGGACCAGTGGAGCTGCGGCTTTGTGCAAGGCGACACCTATCGGCCCTATGCCGCGAGCGTGCGCAGCGTGGCAACGCCCGCGCTGGCCGCGACGCTGGAAATGCCCGTCTGCGCGGGCGAGCCGTGCATCATGGTTGTGGATATTTGGGGCAGGAGAAGGTTTTATCTGCCCAAGAGAAGATACTGATGCGGTTTTAAGACCGTTTCAATCGTAGGATGCTTTGCATCCTGCTCTGAAACTGCTTTTTGACGAAGGGTATTTGGGGCTTTGCCCCAATCCCCACCAGAAACCTGAGGTTTCTGGACTTCCCGTTCCGCTTCGCGGCAGTATAAAGAAACGGTTTTTGAAATATCTGCGTGAAAGGTAAGACTATGACCAACGGATATATGGTTTATCTGCTCAGGATTTTGGCGGCGCAGGGCGCGCTGGCCTCCGTCTACACCGATCCGGACGACCCCGAGGGGTTCTCCGCGGGCTTTGTCGAGGCGGTGGACGGGCAGCATGTGCTCATGTGCGATTTAAGCCCGTGGGGGCAGATTGACGGCTGGCGCGTGCGGCGCAATCAGGACGTCATTCAGGTGCTCGCGGGGGAGGAATATGAACAGCGGCTGGCGATGCTGCTCGCTTATCACAAGCAGCACCATCGCTGCTTTTTTACGGAAGCGCCTGCGGAGGACACCGACCTGTTGTTGAGCGTGCTGCTCGCGTGTAAGGAGCGCGGCGAAATCGTCTCGGTCATCATGG
The DNA here is from genome assembly GCA_934675735.1 of uncultured Clostridia bacterium. Lineage (GTDB taxonomy): Bacteria > Bacillota > Clostridia > Christensenellales > Aristaeellaceae > Ventricola. Next base: position 40,782 of record CAKURR010000007.1, on the reverse strand, counting down.
GCGACGACATGATTACGGGCCGCGTGCTGGAGGCCAACGGGCTGCGGCTCAAGCTGCGGCTGCTGGATTTCTTCGGCCGCGAAGCGGAGGAGGAAACCGTCACCCTGCGCGAAATCGAGATTCTGGAAATCGCCACGCAGGAGGAGCAGATGTACGCCGTGCTTGAAGAGATGGCGAAGCAGGAGATGACGCTGCTCTCGTCCGAGCCTACGGAGGACAAATGAAAATCACGATTTTGACCACCTTTCCGGAGATGTTTACCCCGCTGCACACGAGCATGCTCGGCCGCGCGGAAAAGGCGGGCATTTTGGATATCCGCGAGGTGGATATCCGCGCCTATTCCCAAAACAAGCACCACAACACCGACGACGCGCCCTTCGGCGGCGGCGCGGGCATGGTGATGCTGGCCCAGCCGATTGTGGATGCGATTCGCGACGTGCAGGGCGACAGAAAAGTGCGGCGCATTTATCTTTCCCCGCGAGGCGAAACGCTGACGCAGAAGAAGGCCGAGCAGCTCGCCAAAGAGGACGAGCTGATTTTGCTTTGCGGCCATTACGAGGGCGTGGACCAGCGCGCGCTGGATTTGTGCATCGACGAGGAGCTTTCCATCGGCGATTACATTTTGACCGGCGGCGAGCTGGGCGCGATGGTGCTGGTGGACTGCGTGGCGCGGCTCGTGCCGGGCGTGCTCGGCTGCGAGGAGAGCGCGCAGACGGAGAGCTTTTCCTCCGGCCTGCTGGAATATCCGCAGTATACCCGTCCGCGCGAGTTCGAGGGGCTGACCGTGCCCGAACCGCTGCTGAACGGCAACCATGCGCATATCGTCGATTGGCAGATGAGCGAATCGCTGTATATCACGCTCCGCCGTCGGCCCGAGCTGGCGCACGCCTATCTCAAGGGGCGCAAGTTCACGCGCCATCAGCAGAAGGTGGTGGACGCGGTGTTTGACCGCATCCGCGAGGAGGACGAGGCGGCGAAGGCGGCCGACGGGCAGGCGGAGGAACAGCCATGAATCTGACGCTTGGGGTTGCGGCGCATGTCGATGCGGGCAAGACGACGCTCTGCGAGCAGCTGCTTCGGCGCGCGGGCGTGATTCGCGCGTGCGGCCGCGTGGACCACGGCGACGCGTTTATGGATGACGACCCGATGGAACGCGCGCGCGGCATCACGATTTTCACCGAACAGGCGACGCTGGCGTGGCCCGTTTCGGGGGATGAGCCGCTGCTCGTCACGCTGATGGATACGCCCGGGCACGTCGATTTTTCGGGCGAGATGGAGCGCGCGCTTTCCGTGCTCGACGCGGCGCTGCTGGTTGTCTCCTGCGCGGAGGGCGTGCAGAGCCACACGGTGACGCTGTTCAAGCTGTTGCAAAAGCGGCGGATTCCGACGATTCTCTTTCTGAACAAGACGGACAGAGAGGGCGCGGACGTTTCGCGCGTCATGGCGCAGATGCGCAGGCTGCTCTCCGGCGACTGCGTGCTGATGGCGGGCGACGTGCGCGAATCGCTGGCCGAGCGCGACGAAATCCTGCTGGAACAGCATCTGGATGAAACCGCGTCGAAAGCGGATTATCTTTCGGGCGCGCGGCGCGCGTTTGCGGCCTGCGCGCTTTATCCGGTTTTGGCGGGCAGCGCGCTGAACGATATCGGCGTGGATGCGCTGGCGGAAGCCGTCGGTGCGCTCTGCCGAACGGATTACGCCCAAAAGGAGCGTCTGCCGTTTTCGGCGAAGGCGTATCGGGTGCGGCGCGTCGGCGGCGTCCGCTACACGTATGTGAAGGTGACGGGCGGCGTTCTGCGCGCGCGCGACGAGGTGCGGACGCTCGCGGGCGCATGCAAGGTTGCGGCGATTCTCGCGCCGCAGGGCGGAAGGCTGCTGCCGATGGGCGAGGCGCACGCGGGGCAGACCGCTGCGCTGGCGGGGCTTTCGGTCAGGCCCGGGGAGCGCATCGGCGCGGATTTTGGGCTTGAAGCGCCCGAAACCGTGCCGCTGATGAGCGTGCAGGTCGAGCCGACAGGGCCGCTGACGCAGAGCGCGCTGCTGATGCATCTGCGTGAGCTGGAGGAAGAGGATCCGCTGCTTTCCGTCCGTCCGGAGGCGGAGGGCGTATCCGTCGGCGTGATGGGCGCGGTGCAGGTTGAGGTGCTGCAAGGCGTTTTGGAAGCGCGCTTCGGCGACAAGGTGCGCATGCTGCCGCCGCACGTGCTCTACAAGGAGACGATTGCAGCGTCCGTCGTGGGTATCGGGCATTACGAGCCGCTGCGGCACTACGCCGAGGTATGGCTGAAGCTCGAGCCTGCCGCGCGCGGGAGCGGCGTCACGTTCACGGCGGACTGCCCGCCCAATTCGCTGGACGAGAACTGGAAGCGGCTGATTCGTACGCATGTCTTTGAGCGGGAACACCCCGGCGTGCTGACGGGCGGCCCGCTGACGGATGTGCACATTCGGCTGATTGCGGGGCGCGCGCACCTCAAGCACACGGAGGGCGGCGACTTCCGCGAGGCGACCTGCCGCGCGATTCGCAACGCGCTGATGCAGGCGGAAAACGTGCTGCTTGAGCCGGTCGTTCGGTTTGAGCTGGCGATGCCGAACGAGGCATTGGCGCGGGTGACGGGTGAGCTTCTGCGCATCGGCGCGCAGCTCGACGCATCCGAGACGGACGGCGAAGAGACGACGCTGACGGGTACCTGCACGGCGGCGATGTTTTGGGATTATCCGACGAAGTTTGCCGCGTCCACGCGCGGGCACGGGCGGCTTACGTCGCGGTTTTACCGCTGCGAGCCGTGCAAAAATCAGGCGGAAGTCGTGCAGAATCTTGGCTACGACGCGCTGGCGGACGTACAGAACCCGCCCGGGAGCGTCTTTTGCAGCCACGGCGCGGGCTTTTACGTCGCGTGGGATCATGTCCGCGACTGGGCGCACTGCGAGGCGGGAGACGAGGATGGTGGGGCGCTGCCCCACGCCCCGGCAGGGAATTAAATCCCCTGCACCTCTTTTTCGCTTCGCGCTTATAGCTCGAATTTCAGCGTCATGGATTGCAAAGCAATCCATGTAGGGGAAATCCAAGAATCTCAGGTTCTTGGTGGGGTTTGGGGCAAAGCCCCAGGGTGGTGAGCGGCGTGTTTACATGTACACTGGAACCGACGAGCAGAACGCCCCTTTGCGAGCAGCTCTACACCGCGCTCAAGCGCGAAATGGAGCGCGGCGGCATTCGGGCGGGGGAGCGCATGCCCTCCAAGCGTGAGCTGGCGGCGCATTTGAGCGTCAGCACGGCGACGGTCGAGGCGGCCTATGCGCGGCTCATCAGCGAGGGGCTTTGCGAAAGCCGCCCCCGAAGCGGCATCTATGCGCTGGAGCAGGCCCGAAGCGTCGGCGCGGCAGCGGGCGAAAAGCCGCCCGTGCGCTGGAATTTCGGCACGGGCGCGGCGGATGCGGAGCACTTTCCCTACGCCACGTGGGCGCGGCTGATGCGCGAGGTGCTCAGTGAGCAAAGCGCGACGCTGCTGCTTTCGGGCGACCCGCAGGGCGAGCCCGCGCTCCGCAGGGAGATTGCGGGCTATCTGCACCGCATGCGCGGCATCGACGTGCCGCCGGAGACCATCGTTCTCGGCGCGGGCACGGAGGTGCTGGTTTCCGCGCTGGTTGCGCTGATTGGGCGGGAGCGCCTTTTCGCGGTGGAGGACCCCGGCTATTCGCGCGTGCGGCGCATTCTGGTGGTCAGCGGCGCGCGAATTGCGCCGACCCCGCTTTCCGGCGGGGCCATCGACGTGCGCGAGCTGTATCGAAGCGGCGCGGGCGCGGCCTACGTCACCCCGACGCATCAATTCCCGACGGGCGAGGAGATGCAGCCGGGCCAGCGGGAGGCGCTGCTGCGCTGGGCGCGCGAGACGGGCGGCTATATTCTGGAGGACGACTACGACAGCGAGTTCCGCTTTTCCGGCGCGGGCGCGCCCGCGCTGCGTGCGATGGACGGCGGGCGGCAGGTCGTCTATATGAACACCTTTTCGCGGACGCTTGCGCCCGGTCTGCGCCTGAGCTTCATGGTGCTGCCCGAAGAACTGGCGGTGCGCTATCGAACGATGCACGCGGCCTGCACCGTGCCGGGCTTTGAGCAGGAGACGCTGCGCAAGTTCATTGCAGGCGGCTTTTTGGAGCGGCACATTGCGCGGATGCGCGTGGTCTACCGCGCACGGCTGGCGGCGCTGACGGAGGCCGTGCAGGCGCTGGATCTCGGCGACGTCGCGCCGTGCGGCGCGGGGTTGTATGCGCTGCTTCGCGTCGGCGGCAAAGCGCCCGCGCGCGAGCTGGCGCCGCTGGCCGAACAGGCGGGCGTGCACCTGACGCGGCTGTGCGATTACACGGTGATGCAAAACGGCGAAAGCCGCGTCGTGCTGCTGGGCTTCTCGGGCATGGATGAAGAACAGATTCGGCAGGGACTGGCCGCGCTGAAAAAGGCGTGGGGATAAGGAGAACGACCATGAAAAAAATGCTGCTGGCGGCGGCCCTCATCGCGTTGATGCTCTCTCTTTCCGGCTGCACGGGCATTGAAAACGCGCTGCACGAGGCGGGGGAGAAGATTCAGAGCAGTCAGGTGGAAACGCCGCAGAATAACGGCGGCGACATCGACTGGAGCTTTGTGCCTGTCGTGCGGGAAAAGGCGGTCAGCCTGTTCACCGAGGCGTTTCCGGATGCGGTGGTCAAGGAGACGGGCGTGGCCTGCAAGAACACGAAGGCCGACCGCGTGATTGTGACCATCAGCTACGAATTGAACGGCAAGAACGGCGACTACGGGTTTGATTACGAGAAGGACGAGAACGGGGAATACGTGCTCAAGCGCTATGGCGGCGGCGTGAGTTCGGATGATCTGTAAGGGGAACGTTGGGACGCTGTCCCAAACCCTGCCAAGAACCTAAGGTTCTTGGATTTCCTGAATACAAAAAACTTCGAGATTGTGCGTCTCGAAGTTTTCAGCTTGTTGACATAAGCAAACTTGGCTTGAATAGCAAAATCAAGAAATTCAGCTATTCTTTCATTTGCGGAAAGGGCTATTCTCCCCCCCCTTCGGGGGGAGAATAGCTTTTTATCTACAGTCTGAAACTTCGAGATTGTGCGTCTCGAAGTTTTTTTGATTACGGAAGATTTAATTTTCTGGCGAGAATCGTCTGCGTAATCAGCCAGAGCACCGCGTCGATGGCGGCTTCAACCGCCGAAACGCCGATGAGCGAGCCGTAGAACGCTTTCAGTTCGCCGTTCGGGCTGCTTAGCAGGTCGAGTGCGATGCGGGAGAGCGAATCGGCGAACGCCTGCATATGCGTCGCGGCGAAATAAAGGGTCAGCATGAACAGAATCTGCGCGAGGAATTGCAGCGCGTAGAACGCGATGATGCTCGCCAGCTTGCGGTGCTGGCTGAACAGGCTGCCGATTGCGCAGGAAAGATACGTTTGCAGATAGAACATCGCGATGGCCAGCACGGCAATCAGCGCGAGCAGCAGCGACGGGAACAGACCGAGGCTGTGAACCACGCTGCCTGCTTCGCGAAGGAATGTGCCGAAAGCGTTTACGCTGGTCGGCAGCGCCATCAAAAAGAGGCAGACGGCCAGAAAGACGAAGGTCAGCAGCGTCGTCGCGACGGCGGCAATCAGCTTGGATGCGATATGCTGGCCCATCGTCACGGGCAGGGTCAGCTGAATATAGCCCTCCTCGCCGAGCATGCGGAAAAAGCGGTTGACGTTCGCGAAGAAGCAGACTGCCAGCACCGCGATGAAGCACAAGCCCGTCGCCAAGGTCACAACGGCGGTCAGCCACTCCAGACTGCCGGAATTGAAATGAAGCCGTGCGGTGATTACAGAGGTCAGCGCCATCAGCGCGCTCAGCGCGACCATGCCGATGCCCACGGGCAGCATGGAGGAAAGCGCATCCCGAAATTCAACCTTGAGCAATTTGCGAATCATGCCCGAAACACCTCCCTGAAGTATTCATCCACGCTGCATCCGTGTTCCTCGCGCAGCTCATCCACGCTCTGATGCAGAAAAACCGTGTTATCCTTGAGCATCAGCACCTCGTCCAGCACGCGCTCGATATCCCCAATCAGGTGGGTGGAGAGCACGACGGACGCGTTTTCGCTGTAATTGCGCAGAATGGTATTCAAAATGTAGTCCCGCGCCGCCGGATCGACGCCGCCCAGCGGCTCGTCGAGCAGATACAGCCGCGCGGCGCGCGCCATGACCAGGCAGAGCTGCATCTTTTCCTGCATGCCCTTGCTCATCGCGCCGATGCGCTGGCTGTCGTCGAGCTTCAAATCCAGCAGCATATCGCGCGCCTTCGTGCGGTCAAAATCCGCGAAGAAATCCGCATACATCGCCACCGCATCGCGCACGCGCAGGCTCGTCGGGAGCGCCATGCGGTCGGGCAGATAGGATGTGAGCGCCTTGCTCGTCGGCCCGGGCAGCACGCCGCCGACGGTGATTTCGCCGGAAGTCGGCGTCAGCAGGCCCATCGAGCATTTCATCAGCGTGGATTTGCCCGCGCCGTTCGGGCCGAGCAGGCCGACCAGCCGCCCCGGCTCGATGGAGAACGTCACGTCGCGCAGCGCGGCATGCCCGCCGTATTTCTTTTCAAGATGATTTGCGGTATAAATAGCCGCCATGGTTACCCCTCCTCTTGTTCAAGCAGCGCGGCGATTTCGGCTTTTGTGAGCCCGAGCGCCGCCGCCTGACGATAAAAATCATGCACCAGCTTCTGCGCCAGCGCCTGCCGCGTCTGCGCCAGCTTTTCCGTGTCGGATGTGACGGTTCGGCCCGCCGTCCGCTGGGTTTCCAGCAGGCCGCGCGCTTCCAGTTCGGCCAGCGCACGCTGCATCGTATTCGGGTTGACCTGCGCCTGCGAGGCGAGGTCGCGCACCCCGGGAATCTTCTCCCCCGAAGGATATTCGCCGGTGATGATGGCAAGTTCCAGCTGCTCGATGAGCTGGAGGTAGACAGGCCGACCGGCGACGATTGTCCAATCCATAAGTCAGCTCCTTTCTGTACTGCTGTATTAAGCGCTTAATACAATGATACATCCGAACGAAGGCGTTGTCAAGGGGAAAAATAAAAAACCTGCCGCTTTTTTGCGGCAGGCGAGAGGAAAAGAATCAAGCCTTGCTTGGGCGTTTATCCGAAAAGAGGGCGAGCAGCGTCAGCGGCGGCATCACGGCCATGATGGGATACACATAGCGCACAAGGATACAGGCCGAGAAGAGCAGCGAGAGGAAGATGCCCCACAGCGGCGTGACGGCCAGCGCAAGGTGTTTTTGGCCGTGCAGGCGCAGATACAGCGTGACAAACAGCATCAAAAACACATACAGCGACGGACGGAAGAGCAGCGAGACGAGCGGAATCAGCTCGTGCCGCGAGCTTTGCGTGAACAGATAGAGCAGGCGGGTCAGCGGGGGAATATAGCTCTTCGCGTCGATATCGCCCAGAATTTCGGGCACGATGTTGCCGCCCTTGAGGTAGACATAATCCCATTCCTCGCTGTCGAGCGAATGCGAATGGCTCATGTCATCCGGATACCACAGGCCCATGCAGTTATCCAGAAACGCTTCCAGATAAATGGAGGGATAGCGCGTGAGATAGCGGAAATAGAGCGACCAATACGAAGCGGGGTCGGCCTGATAGCGGGCGTAATCGAAGTTGCCGCCCTTGGCGGGGTCGGCGTTATGCGGCCGATATCGGTTTGTCGCGTCGGAGAACCAGCTGTTGATTTCGGCGTATTCTTCTTCGCTGAGGGGCGCGCGCTCGGCGGTGCGCATCAGCTGCTGGCAGGGGACGCTCATCGTTTCGGCGGTGGAGCTTTTCTCGGCGTGGACGGCGAGGTTCAGCGCGCGCGGCACGCCCAGGGCGAGAACGAGCGAAACGGCGCAGAGCAGGGCGGCCTGCTTTCTGCGGGTTTTGCACAGGATGAGCACGGCGATGCAGGCGGGGATGAACGCGAAAAGGCCGTTCAGGCGAATCAGCCCCATCAGCAGACAGAGCGCGGCGAACGCGAGCTTCCATTTGCGGGAGGCCATGAAGGTCTCCGGATTTTCGGCGATGCGCCACAGCAGGATGCACAGCAGGGCGCAGAGCGCGGCAAAAAGCGCATCCTTGACCGTGGAGATGGCCAAAACGCCGTGGAAGGGGAGGAACGCGAAGCACGCGGCGAGCAGCAGCGTCGCCGCCGTCGGCACGCGCTTCTGCACAAAGCGGCAGACCGCGGCATAGGCCGCGGCGAGGCAGAGAATCTGAAAGACGCTGTACGTTGCCGCGCCCGCAGTCATCGAGCCGAAGAGCGCGCTGCCCAGGCTGTAACACCAGCCCAGCAGCAGGGAATGAAAGACGGGGTGCTTGACCTCGTACACGCCGGTGAGATACTGCGTGATTTCAAACTCAAAGTCGTAATTGAGAATGCCCGGGAATTTCGCCAGCAGAATCAGCGTGTAGCAGCCCGCAAACAGCAGGAAGAAGAACAGGAACGGCAGGCTGCCGCGCTTGGGGCAGGCGGGCGTAAGGCCGAGGGCCAAGGCGAACAGCGCGCCCAGATACGGCGCGGCCATCAGCGGCACGGCAAAGCGGCGCACAAGGCTGCCAAAGCCCGCGAGCAGCTCGCCGTAATAGGCCAGCTCGCTGCCCAGACCGAGCAGAAACGCGAAAATCAGCGCGAAGAACAGGCCGTATTTCAGCGTGCGCGCATCCGACTTTTGCAGGGCACGGCAGACGGCGAACGCGCCGAAGCCGATGAGCAGCGCGCCGAGCGAGCCGGAGCGAAAGACGGAGGCATTCGGATCGACAGGCACGAGATACGGCGCGGCGAACGCCAGCATCAGCGCGAAAAGCGCGGAAAGCGGCGCCGCGTGTTTTTGAATGATTTTCATAGCAAGACCCCAATCTGAAATTCAATCGCCGGAAAGAGCGTTTGTGTGATTGTTTTTCTGTCGGCAGAATGCGGCCGCCAGCAGCGCGGGCGCAAGGCAGAACAGCGGCAGGGCATAGCGCGGCAGGGTGCACGGCCCGAACAGGTAGCCCAGCCAAATGCCCAGTACGCCCAGCGCCGCGGGCAGAAGGCGCGCGCGGCGGTCGGCCAGCAGCTTGGCGCAGGCCAGCACGAGCAGCCAAAGCGGCGTGGCGACGGCGAAGAGCAGCGAGACAATCGGGTATTTCTGATAATAATTCCGTCGGCATATGCGCTCAAACAGATTGCGCACGACGGGCAGACAGCAGCGCGTCTCAATGCCATAGGCCGTCATATCGACTTCCTGAAGCTGCAAATAGCCCTTGTCGTTGTAGGAAACATCGGGGTAAATCGTCGCCTGACTCAAGTCGTCGGGATACCACGAGCCGACGTTGAGCATCAAAAATGCTTCAAGGTATTCATACGCATAGGTTTTGGCGTGCTTCTGCCACAGGGCGAGGAAAGCGCTGCCTTCGGTCTGGATGCGCTCGCGGTCGAGGTAGCCCTTCGCGGGGTCGGCCAGATGGGGGTGGACAACCAGCCCGGCGTCGTCGGTGTACCACGCGTGGATTTCGGCCTTGTCCGCTTCGCTCATTGTGCCGCTGTTGTAGGCGCGCACGAGCTGCTGGGCGGGGATGCTGTACAGCTGGAAGGACGTGTTTTCGCTGCTCGGGTGCAGCGCCAGCGTCAGCGCGCCGTTTACAAGCCCCGACGCGCCCAGGCAGGCGGTCAGCAGCAGCGCCGTCGGCTTACGGAAACCCTTTGCGGCGGCGAGCATCGCGGGCGCGAGCAGCGCGAAGGCGAACAGGCCGTTGTTGCGCAGCAGCGCCGTGCCGACGCCGCAGAGCACATAGAGGAAGAGGCCGACTTTCTTTCGGAAGAACGCGTCGGCGTCCTCCAAAAGCGCGAAGGATTGCAGCGAGAGCACGAGCAGCGCCGCCGAAAAGAGCGTGTCCTTGCAGGTGGAAACGGCCATCGTCGAAAAAATGGGGAGCAGGGCGTAGGCCGCCGTCATCAGCGTGAGCAGCCACGCGGGCGCGCCATGCCTTTGGGCGAACACACAGCTGTGGGCCAGCGCGGCCGCGAACACGGCCATTTGCAGCACGGTGTTAAAAAGCAGCCCGAGCGTAGGATTGCCCAGCGCTTCGCCCGCCGCCATCAGGCCGTTGCTCAGCGCACTGTGCAGCAGCGGGTGCAGCGTGGAATACGCATGGGCGAGATGCTGCTGATACTGCGCGGGAAAGTCATAATTGACCATGCCCGGGAAAAACGCCAGCAGCACCGGCAGCCAGCCCAGCAGAATCGTCGCCGCATAGCCCCACAGCGGCAGGCGCGTCGGTTTCGCGTCGAGCCGAACGGCAAAGAGCCGCGCGGCGAGCGCGCCCAGCGCGGGCGCGGCCATCACGGGCACGGCCAAACGGCGAAGCAGACTGCCCGTGCCGCGCAGCAGGCCGTCGTAGATGAACAGCTCCGAACCGACGCTCAGCGCGGCGGCAAACAGCAGCGCAAAGCCGAAGCCGCAGACGAGTCGGCGCTTTTCGGCCCGCGCCAGCGCCCGACGGATGGGGCAGAAGCAGGCAAGCGCGAGCAGCGCGCCCAGCGTGCCCGAACGAAAGACGGCGCTGTCCGGGTCGGCGGGGATGAGATAGGGCGCGGCGAGCGCCAGCAGCGCACAGAAGAAAGCCGCTGTCAGGGCGGCGTGCTTTCGCAGAAAAGACATGCAGGATAAACTCCCTCATTATGAATTGCACCCTCTATTGTAACGGAATCGGGCGAAAGAATCAATAGCGGGAAAAGCGACTCGGCCAAAAACAAAAACCCCGACGCGGCGGAAGAGCCGCGTCGGGGACTGTTAAACGGGTTTATTCGGCTTTGGAGGCTTCATCGGCCTTGGCCTCTTCCTTGACTTCGGCAGGGGCTTGGGCCTTCGACTCGGCTTTTTTGCGGGGAGTGCGCTTGACCTTGGGTTTCTCCTCGGCTTTGGCTTCTTCCTTCACCTCGGCAGGGGCATCGGCTTTCGGCTCGGCCTTCTTGCGGGGAGTGCGCTTGGCCTTGGGGGCTTCCTCGGCCTTGGCTTCTTCCTTCACCTCGGCAGGGGCATCGGTTTTCGGCTCAGCCTTCTTGCGGGGAGTGCGCTTGGCCTTGGGGGCTTCCTCGGCCTTGGCTTCTTCCTTCATCTCGGCAAGGGCATCGGCTTTCGGCTCGACTTTCTTGCGCGGGGTGCGCTTGGCCTTGGGCTTCTCTTCGGCTTCAACCGCCTTTTCCACGGTTTCCTTCACCGCGTCGGTTTCGGCCTTGGGCTTGCGGCCGCGCTTGGCCTTGGGCTTTTCCTCGGTTTTGGGCGCTTCCTGCGTCACATCCCCGGCTTCCGCCTGCAAAGCCGGGGCGGCCTTAGGGTTTTCGGGCTGCTCCTCGGCGAGGGAGAACTGCGTCGCGGGCTTGGTTACATCCTCATACAGGGCCAGATACTTGCCGGCGGAGGAATACCAGCTGTAATCGCCGGTCATGCCGCGCACAATCAGGCGATACCACACCTCGCGGTTGTTCTGATAATAATGCACGGCGCGGCGCACGGTGTGCAGCATGTCATGCGCGTTGTAGTTGAAGAAGGTGAAGCCGTTGCCCTCGTCGGTGAACTTGTTGTAGGAGAGCACGGTGTCGCGCAGGCCGCCCGTCTCGCGCGCAATCGGCACGGAGCCGTAGCGCATCGCAATCATCTGGGAGAGGCCGCACGGTTCGAATTGGCTGGGCATGAGGAACATGTCGCTGCCCGCGTAGATGCGGTGCGCCAGCTGGTGGTTCATCGCAAAGCGCGCCGCCAGTCGGCCCGGGTATTCGCTCTCCGCCCAGGAGAACAGGTTGGTGTATTTCGCCTCGCCCATGCCGAGCACGACGAGCTGAATACCCGTCGCCATCAGCTCGCGGATGACGCACTCGATGAGGTCGAAACCCTTCTGGTTGGACAGGCGAGAAATGATGCCCACCAGCGGCACGGTCGGGTCAACGGTCAGGCCGAGCTCCTTTTGCAGCTCCGCCTTACAGGTCTCCTTGCCGCCGAGGTGATACGGGTCATAGTTGGCGTAAATCTGCGGGTCTTTGGCGGGGTCGTAATCGTTCACGTCGATGCCGTTGAGAATGCCCACCAGCTGATCCTTGCGCGCGCGGAGCAGGCCGTCCAGCCGCTCGCCGTAGAACGCGGTCTGAATCTCATCTGCATAGCTCGGGGAGACGGTGGTCAGCTCGTCGGCGTAAACCAGACCGGCCTTCATGTAGTTCGCGCAGCCGTAGCACTCCAGTTTGTCGGAGGTGAACAGGCTGTCGCCCAGGCCCAGCGTATCCTGAACCGCCTTAATCGGGAACACGCCCTGATACTGCAGGTTGTGGATGGTGTAGACCGTCTTCATATCCTGATAGAACGGGAACTGCGCATACTGAATCTTGAGCAGGGCCGGAATCATGCCCGTCTGCCAGTCGTGGCAGTGGATGACGTCGGGCTTGAAGTCAAGGTGCACCAGCGCGTCGATGACGGCGCGGTCGAAGAAGCCGAAGCGCTCGTATTCGTCGCCGCCCAGACCGTAGATGTAGGAACGGCCGAAGTAATACTGGTTGTCCACAAAGTAGAAGGTCACGCCCTGATATTCAAGGCTCTTCACGCCGCAGTACTGGCGGCGCCAGCAAAGCTCGACCTCAAACTCGCACTCGAGCTTCATTTGGCTGACATACTGCTCGGGGATGGCGGCGTACAGCGGCAGAATGACGCGCACGTCGTGGCCCTGCGCCTTGAGCACGGGGGAAAGCGCGCCCACCACGTCGGCCAGGCCGCCGGTCTTGATAAAGGGTACGCATTCGGATGCCGCAAAGAGAATCTTCATGTGGATTCCTCCTTATATTCTTGATAAAAACGCGGGAACCGTCCACGCATGAACAGCCCCCGCTTTGACTTAAATCACAACGTTCTTGGCGATGACAATCGGATAAGCGGCGGGCGCAATCAGGCGGCCGTTGCGGCGGATGACGCTCTGCTTGTCGAGAATGCAGTGGTCAATCTCCGCGCCTTCCTGAATCTGCGCGTCCTGCATGACGATGGAGTTCTTGACAACCGCGCCCTTGGCGACCTTCACGCCGCGGAAGAGCACCGAGTTGATGACAGTGCCCTCGATGACGCAGCCGTTGGCAATCAGCGAGTTGGAGCACTCGCAGTCTTCCACATAGCGGGTGGGCAGGTCGTCGCGCACCTTGGTATACACGGGGCGGTCCTTCGGGAAGAGCTGGCGGCGCACATCGCTGTTCAGAAGCGACATGTTGAAGTTGAAGTAGGACTGGATGGAGTCGATCTGGCAGGCCAGCCCCTTGTATTCGTAGCCGTAAACCTTCAGGTTGCCGTCGTTGATGTTGCGCTGGAGGATATCGCGGTCAAAGTCGTGCATGCCGTTGGCGGCCGCCTGCTCGACCAGCTGGCGCAGCAGCTCGCGCTTGGTGATGTAGACCTTGAGGGACGCGCAGTCGCGGGTCGGCACGGAAGAGCCGATTTCCATGCCCGTGACCTTGTCCTCTTCATCCACGGAGAGGAACGTGTCGTTTTCGCCCTCCGTGCCGACGGCCTTCGCCCCGTGGGCGTAAAGCACCGTCACATCCGCGCCCTTTTCCATGTGGAACCTGAGCGCGTCGGTGTAATCCATGTTGTAGATGGTGTGGCTGTTGGTCAGCACGATGTATTCCTGACGGGAGAGGCGCAGATACGTGCTGTTGGATTTGAGCGCATCCAGCAGGCCGGAGTAAACGCCCATGTTCTCGCGGGTGAGGAACGGCGGCAGCATGACCAGACCCTGCTTGCCGTGCAGATCCCACTCGCGGCCGGAGCCGATGTGGTCCATCAGGGAAGAATAATTCTTCTGGGTGATGACGCCGACATTCTTAATGCCGCTGTGCACCATCGAGGAAAGCTGGAAGTCAACGACGCGGTAACGGCCCGCAATCGGAAGGGCGGCAACCGCGCGCAGGCTGGTCAGCTCGCCGAGGTGAATATCGTTTTCACCGGTAAAAATCAAACCCATGACGTCTTTCATTGTGGGTGCTCCTCCTTACTGCTGCGCGTCGGCGTCAACCTGAGCGCCGGCGGCAACCTTGTCCCCCGCGGGGATAACGGCGTTGTGGCCGACCACGGCGATTTTGCCGGTCTCCTCGCCGACCACCGCGCCCGCGCAGATGTGCGCGTTTTCCGCGACGATGGCACGGCGAACCACCGCGCCGCGCTCGATGACCGCGCCCGGCATGATAACCGCGTCGGTGATTTCCGCGCCGGTTTCAACCGTCACGCCCGCAAAGAGCACGGAGTGATTGATGACGCCCTTGACCTCGCAGCCCTCGGTGATGAGGCAGTTGACCACCTTCGCGCCGTCGGCGATGTAGTGCGGCGGCATGCCCGGATTACGGGCGTAGATGCGCCAGCGCTTGTCGTACAGGTCAATCGGCATGGGCATTTCGAGCAGGTCCATGTTCGCCTCCCAGAGGGATTCGATGGTGCCCACGTCTTTCCAGTAGCCGTCAAACGTGTAGGTATAGAGCTTTTCGCCCGCTTCCAGCATCGCCGGAATGATGTTTTTGCCGAAGTCGTTGTCGCTGTTCGGGTTGGCCTCGTCCAGCTCCAGATACTTGCGCATCTTGCTCCAGGAGAAGATGTAAACGCCCATGGAAGCCTTGTTGCTCTTGGGCTGGGCGGGCTTTTCCTCAAACTCGGTGATGCGGTTGTCCGCATCCGTGTTGAGGATGCCGAAGCGCGGCGCTTCCTCCCACGGCACCTCGCGCACCGCGATGGTCAAATCCGCGCCCTTGGCGATGTGCTCGCGCAGCATCGCGTTGTAATCCATCTTATAGATATGGTCGCCGGAGAGCACGAGCACATACTCGGGATCCCACTGGGCGATGAAGGGGATGTTCTGATAGATGGCGTTGGCCGTGCCCTTGTACCACTCGCCGGTTTTGCCGGTCTGATACGGCGGCAGCACGTAAACGCCGCCGTTGGAGAGGTCAAGGTCCCACGGGGAGCCCGAGCCGATGTAGGCGTTCAGCTCCAGCGGGCGATACTGCGTCAGCACGCCGACCACGTCGATGCCCGAGTTGGTGCAGTTGGAGAGCGGAAAATCGATGATGCGGTATTTTCCGCCGTAGGGAACTGCCGGCTTGGCCACATCCTTGGTCAGGATGCCCAGACGGCTGCCCTGCCCGCCAGCGAGCAGCATGGCAACGCATTGTTTCTTCCTCATTGTGAACACACTCCTGTGATATTGGGTTAATCTTGCCGATGGCACATTGGAAGGGGCGCGTTCTTCATCCCCGCGCGCCTTTCCGCTTAGCTGCATTATATCATAATCTGTGCAAAAGGGAAAGCAAATTCATGTGATGTTTCCATGATGCGGCATGGAAACGGGACAGTTTTTGAACACTTCGCGTCCAAGCGGGCGATTTTCGTCCCACATGCGCGGCGGAAAACGCGTGCAGAATAAATCGTGTGGGTTGACAAAAATTCGCCAAGCGCGCCGTAAGATTGCAAAACCGTCTGCCGTGCTGTATAATGGAAAGCACATGAAACGAGAAGGCTTTGGAGGACGAAGATTTGAGCGAAAAAATGCGGCTTGACAAGCTGCTTGCGCTGCTCGGCGAGGGCACGAGAAGCGAAATCAAAGCGACAGTGCGCGCGGGGCGCGTGACGGTGAACGGCGCGGCGGCGAAGGACGCGGGCATGCAGGTTTGCGGCGAGACGGACGACATTCGGCTGGACGGGCGCGCGCTGCATTATAAGGCCGTCCGCCACGTGATGCTCAATAAGCCCGCGGGCGTGCTGACCGCCGCGCGCGACAGGAAGCAGAAAACCGTGATGGATTTGCTGCCGCCGATGTATGCCGCGATGGGCGCGATGCCTGCGGGGCGGCTGGATAAGGATACCGAGGGCCTGCTGATTATCACCTCCGACGGTCAGTTGGCGCACCGCATCATTTCGCCCAAACACGAGGTCGGCAAGGTCTATTACGTCAGGCTCGACGGCCAATTGACCGACGAGGACGTCGCCGCGCTGGAGGCGGGTATCCATATCCGCGACGCGGACGGCGAGTTTGACGCGCGGCCCGCCCGAATTGAACGCGACGGAGACGACGCGGCGTATATCCGCGTGACCGAGGGCAAATACCATCAGGTCAAGCGCATGTTCGCCGCAAGGGGAAAGCAGGTCGTCTACCTCAAACGCATGGCCATCGGCGCGCTTGCGCTCGACCCCGACTTGCAGCCCGGGGAGTGGCGCGAGCTGACGGAGGAAGAAGTCAAGCTGCTGGAACAGCCGGGAGAAGAAAAACTGTTCCAAACCGAACAGTTTGTCTGCGAAACAGGCATATTGTATGCCGCCGGAAAAGAAACAGAGCAAGCGGATTGATACGGATGCGCTCTTTGCGCCACTGCAATATTTTTCAGCAATAAAATAAGTTTATTTTGATTGCGAAGCAATCAAAAAGTGGGAAATCCAAGAACCTCAGGTTCTTGGTGGGGTTTGGGGCAAAGCCCCAAGCCGTCCCCCAAGAAGGAGTTTTTTATGCCTGAATATTATTATACCAATAACCCGACCAGCGAACACGAGGAGCGGCATTTCACCGGCGTGTTCATGGGCAAAACGCTCGGCTTTGAGACCGACGCGGGCGTGTTTTCCAAACAGCATATAGACCCCGGCAGCGAAATCCTCTGTAAGAGCCTGCCCGAGCTGCATGGGCGCGTGCTCGATATGGGCTGCGGCTGGGGCGCGATGACCGTCATGACGCTCGCCCGCTTCCCGTCGCTGGCGGTGACGATGGCCGACGTGAATGAGCGCGCGCTCGACCTTGCCGTCCGCAATGTGCGGAAAAACGGCATGCAGGCCAAAGCTGTGCTTTCCGACGGATTCGCCCATATCGAAGGCGAATTTGACGCGGTCATCACCAACCCGCCGATTCGCGCGGGCAAGGCCGTGATTTATCAAATGTTCGCGGACGCCAAATCGCACCTCGTTGACGGCGGCAGGCTGTTTCTGGTCATCCGCAAGCAGCAGGGCGCGCCCAGCGCACTGAAATATCTGAAAGAACTGTACGCCGAAGCCGAAACCATCGAGCGCGACGGCGGCTATTGGGTGATTGCATGCAGAAAATAAAGGATTTGTTTCGCGAAAATCGGGGCAGAAAGCTGGCCGTGCTGCTTTTCGGCGCATTTGGCTATGCGCTGCTGACGGCGCTGTGCTCCCAAATCGAGCAGTTCGGCGCGACGGACGGGGGCAGGTCGCTGGCGCGGTTCGCCGCCGCGTTCCCGATTGCGTTTGTCGTGCTGACGGCGCTGCTGGCGGTGGCAATGCCCCAAATGGCGTGCAGCGCGCGAGAGGAAAAGAAGCCCTTCTGCACGTGGGGCGCGTTTCTGCTGTTTTTCGCGTGCTATACGCCGATGCTGCTCATCGAGTTCCCCGGCTCGTTCACCTACGACGTGACGGCGCAGACCTTCCAGATTGCGAGCGGCAGTTACAGCATGTTCTATCCGCTGGCGCACACGCTGCTGCTCAAACTTTGTCTGGACGCCTACGGTCTGCTGCAATCGTTTGAAAAATGCGCGCTGCTGTGCAGCGGGATTCAGATGGCGCTGGTTTCGCTGTGCTTTGCGTGGGTCTGCGCGTCGATTTCCCGCTTCTGCTCGCGCAGGGCGGCGCGGCTTGCGGCGGCGTTTTTCGCGCTCTGTCCGTATCACGCGGTGTTTGCCTCCAACTTCACGAAGGACGTGCTGTTTGCGGCGTTCCTCGCGGTGTTTGTCGCCTATACGCTGGAATATGTGCAGGCGGGCCGCCTCGGCGCGCTGCGCATGGCGGTATACGTGTTCGCGGGCATGATGGCGTGTCTGCTGCGCAACAACATGATTTACGCGATGCTGGTCTGGGTTGCGCTGCTGCTCGTGTTTGGCAGGGGCGTGCGCCGCGCGGCCTGCTGGGCGCTGCTGGCGGCGGTGCTGGGCATGGGCGCGAATCAGGGGCTGGCCGCGCTGACCCATGCGGACAGCGGCGACGCGAAGGAGATGCTCAGCGTTCCGGCGCAGCAGCTTTCACGCGCGTACACGCTTTCGCCGGAGAGCCTCACCGAAGCGGACATGTTCGCGATGGACACGTATTTCGGTGACGCGGGCTATACGCGTTACGACGCGACGCTGGCGGATTTCACGAAGAACGACCTGGTCACCGACGTGATTTTGGAGGACAAGGCGGGCTTTTTCAACCTGTGGCTGACCATCGGCGCGCGGTGCCCGAACATCTATCTGGACGCGCTGCTGGAGCTTGACCTGCCGTTTCTGTATCCCTATCGGGCGTATGCGGGCACGGCGAAATACATCGAGACGGGCATGACGCCGCGCGCGCTGACGATGCCGTTCGGCGGGGAAGAGATGAGCCAGCCGACGCGGTTCAAGGCGGTGCGCGACTGGCTGGACGAGCACATCTGGGCTACGGGCGCGCGGGACATTCCGGTTCTGCGCTGGGTGATGAACGCGGGCGCGGCGATTTGGCTGATGCTGCTCTGCGTGCTGTACACAATGTACACGGGCGACTGGAAACGTTTCGGCATTCTGCTTTTACCGATTCTGCTCTGGGGCACGTATTTACTCGGGCCGGTGATGCAGGGGCGCTATCTCTATCCGTTCGTCTGTCTTTTACCGCTGCTTCTGGCCGTGCCGAAGAGGGGGAAGGGAGAGACGCTTGGGACTGCGAGTCCGGGAAACTCGCATAGTCGCGCAAGCGCTCCTTGCGATTTCCGATTTTCGCCACGCTGAATCCCGCACAGCGGGCGCGTGGTGAAAATCCCCAAGCCCTGCCAGAAACCTGAGGTTTCCGGACTTTCCGTATGATTTATCGCGTTGCGATAAATCAAAAAACGATGATTCAAGCGATTATAAAAAAGGAGCGAAAGCATGGCGAATAGACGATATCCGATAAAGAAACGCGAGTTTGCCGTGCTGACGTTCGGCGCGTTTCTCTATGCGCTTCTCTATGCGCCGGGGGTGCAGATTGAGCAAAGCGGTTCGGTGAGCCCGAGCGCGACGGCGATGCGTTTTCTGCCCGCGTTTATCGTGGCGTGGGCGGCGCTTTGGCTGCTGATGCAGAAGCTGATGCCGAAATGCTTCGGCGCGGCGAAAGCGATGCCCACGCCGGAAAAGCCCTTTTGCGCGTGGGCGGCGTTTTTACTGATTCTGGCGTGCTATATCCCGATATTCCTCATCTATTACCCGGGCACGTTCGCCTATGACACGCAGGTGCAGGCGCAGCAGGTGGTGTGTCACCAATACAGCCAATTCCATCCGCTGGCGCACACGCTGTTTTTGGGCGCGTGTCTGTCGCTGTTCGGCGTGCTGCAAACGCTGGAACAATGCGCGGCGGTATACAGCGCCGTGCAGATGACGGCGATGGCCGCCTGTTTTGCGCTGGCCTGCGCGTCCGTATCCAGAAGCTGTTCGCGCCGCGCGGCGCGAATTTGCACGGCGGTATTCGCCCTCTGGCCGTATCACATGATTTTCGCGAGCACATGCACCAAAGACGTGCTGTTTTCCGGCTTCCTGACGGTGTTTTTCGCGCTGACGCTGGAATATCTGCGAACGGGCGGGCTGACAAAGCCGCGTCTGGCGCTGATGGTTGTCGGCGGGGCGATGGCGTGCCTGCTGCGCAACAACATGATTTACGCGATGCTGGTCTGGGTTGCGCTGCTGCTGCTGTTTGGAAAGGGACTGCGCAAAATCGCCTGCTGGGCGCTGCTGGCCGCCGTGGCGAGCATGGGGGTCAATCATGCGCTGGCCGCGGCGGTGCAGGCCGACAAGGGGAGTGCGGGCGAGATGTTTTCCGTGCCGATGCAGCAGCTTTCGCGCGTGCATGCCCTCGACCCCGACGCGTTCGACGAGGACGAGCAGGCGGCGATGGACACCTATTTCATCGACCGCGGCTATGAGCATTACGACCCGACGATATCCGACCCCGTGAAATTCTACTTCAACGGCGAGGCATTCGCGGCCGACCCCGCGGGGGCGGCGAAACTCTGGCTTTCCGTCGGGGCGAAACGGCCGGATATCTACATCGACGCGTTTTTGAACCTGATGCTGCCGATGCTGTATCCCTACCGCACATACCGCGTCACGCCGGAATACATCGATTCCGGCTCCTACGGCGGAGTGCTGACGGCGCTGTATACCCAGCCGCCGATGGTGCATCCGTCGCGCTTTGCCGCCGTCCGCGCGTGGCTGGACGAGCACATCTGGGCGGACGGCGCGGATGCGATCCCCGTTCTGCGCTGGGTGTTCAACGCGGGGCTGCTGATGTGGCTGGTGCTGCTGTGCGCCTTACAGGCGATGCACGCGGGGGATTGGCGGCGGTTTGGCGTGATGCTTCTGCCGCTGCTGCTCTGGGGCACGTATTTGCTCGGGCCGGTGGTTCAGGGGCGGTATGTATATCCGTTTGTGTGCCTTTTGCCGCTGATGCTGGCGGTTTGCAAAACGAAGGAGGAAACGAACCATGGAATTTGACAAGGCGTATTTTGACGCGGGGCTTGAGCGCCGCGGTACGGACTGCGTGAAGTGGGACGGCATGGACGAGGAGCACCACGATTCGGACATGGTGCCCATGTGGGTGGCGGATATGGATTTTCCCTCCGCGCCCGCGATTCGCGAGGCCGTCCAAAAGGTGGTTGATCAGGGCACGTGGGGCTATACGATGAGCGGCGAGGCAGACGCCCGCGCGCTGTGCGATTATTGGCAGCGCCGCCATGGAGTCGGCTTTGAGCCGAAGGATGTGCTGATGGGGCCGTGCGTCGTATCCGAACTGCGCACATGCGTGCGCGCGCTGACCGAGGAAAACGACGGCGTGCTGATTTTCACGCCGGTATACGGCCCGTTCTACGCCTCCATCAAGGAGAGCAATCGCAGAATTGTGGAAAGCCCGATGGCGCGCGACGGGCAGGGCCGATACACGCTGAATCTGGCCGACGCGGAGGGCAAGCTGGCTTCCCGCGAGGCGAAGCTGGTGATGTTCTGCTCGCCGCACAACCCGTGCGGCCGCGCGTGGACGAAGGAAGAGCTTGCAGGCGTGGTCAACCTGTGCTATAAATATGGTGTGCCGCTGGTCTGCGACGAGATTCACGCGGATTTCGTCTTTGCGCCGAATGAGCACCACAGCGTATTGACGATGGAGCACGCGGACGAGCTGGCGGTGATGCTCTGCGCGGCGAGCAAGACGTTCAACGTTGCGGGCTTGCAGCAGGCTTCGCTGGTCTGCAAAAATGAAAAGATGCGCGAAGAGATTGCAAAGGAAGCGATTGCGAGCGGCGTGACGAGCGGCAACGTGTTTGCTCTGGCGGCGACGCGCGCGGCCTACACGGCCTGCGACGCGTGGCTGGACGGTCTGAAAGCCTATCTGGCGGACAACCGCGATTATGTCATGGCTTACGCGAAGGCGAACTTCCCGAAGGTTGTCGTCACGCCGCTGGAGGCTACCTATCTGATGTGGCTGGACTGCCGCGCGCTCGGTCTGGAGCAGGAGGAGCTGATGCGCCGCATTTTTGCAGCGCACGTCAAGGTGAACGACGGCCTGTTCTTCGGCGAAAGCGGGCGCGGGTTCATCCGCCTGAACATCGGCTGTCCGCGCGCGCAGCTGGAAGCGGCGCTGGCGCATTTGAAGACCGTTTTGGGGTAAAAGAGGACGGTCGGGGCGTTGCCCCGAGTCCGGGAAACTCGCATAGTCGCGCGAGCGCTCCTTGCGATTTCCGATTTTCGCTATGCTTTTTCCCGCACAGCGGGCGCATAGCTTCAATCCCCCAGCAGGAACCTGAGGTTCCTGCACCTCCCGTATCATGATTGCTTTGCAATCATGGGGGAGGAAAGATGAGCGTTTGAAGCCTTATTGACTGCGAAGCAGTCAATATACAGAAGGTGCAGGGAACTGAGTTCCCTGCCGGGGTTTGGGGCAGAGCCCCAAAGAAAGGAGTTCAACATGCAATACAATGAGAAACTGGACGCGGAACTGAAGGCCCTTGAGGGCGATATGATTGAAACGCTTCAGCGCTGGATTCGCGTGCCGAGCGTTCGCGCGGAGCGCAGCGCCGATAACGCGCCCTTCGGCGCGGACGTGCGCCGCGCGCTGGATACCGCGATGGCGGATTTGAAGCGTCTGGGCATGGAGCCGCGCGACGTGGACGGCTATTGCTGCGACACGGAAATCGGCGAGGGCGACGAGGTGATCGCCGTGCTGAGCCATCTGGACGTCGTGCCCGAGGGCGAAGGCTGGGATCACGATCCCTACGGCGCGGAAATCATCGACGGCCGCATGATTGGCCGCGGCACCAGCGACGACAAGGGCCCGGGCGTGGCCGCCGTGTTCGCAATGAAGGCGATTCTCAACGCGGGCATTCCGCTCCGCCGCCGCTGCCGCCTGATTCTCGGCTGCGACGAGGAGTGCGGCATGCAGGACCTCAAATACTATGAGAAGAAAATCGGCCTGCCGGATATGGGCTTCTCGCCGGACGCGAATTTCCCGCTTATCAACACCGAAAAGGGCGGTCTGCGGCTGGCGCTGCACGCGGCGCTTGACGACGCGCGGCTGGTGGAAATCGCTTCCGGCACGCGCGTGAACGTCGTGCCGAATCAGGCGGTCGCCGTGCTGGCAGGCGACTGGCGCGAGGCCGCGGCGGATGCGTTTGACGTGGAGGACGAGGACTGCGCGCTGGAAAGCGAGCTGGCGGACGGCAACACCCGCCTGACCGTGACCGGTGTTTCCGCGCACGCTTCCGTGCCGGAGAAGGGCAAGAACGCCGCGAAGATGCTCGTGCACGTGCTGGCCAAGCTGGGCATCGGCGGCGCACCGATTGCGCTGCTGGATGAGGCGGCGGGCCGCGAATCCGCAGGCGAGGATTTGGGCATCGCGGGCAGCGACAAGGTTTCCGGCGCGCTGACCATCAACCTCGGCCTGCTCTTCGCCAAGAAAGGCAAGCTGGACGTGACCTTCGACTGCCGCTATCCGGTGTTCTTCAACCCCGAGACCATCGGCGAGACCGTGCAGCGCCGCCTTGCGCCCGCCGGTTATACGCTTGAGCCGATTCACCCGAGCGTGCCGCACCATGTGCCGGAATCCAGCGAGCTGGTCGTCAAGCTGATGGACGTTTACAACACGATTACCGGAGAAAACGCAAAGCCGTTCGCCATCGGCGGCGGAACGTATGCGCGCCACCTTAAAGAGGGCGTGGCTTACGGCATGCTGTTCCCGGGCGAACTTGAGTTGGAGCATCAGGCGAACGAGAGCATCGACGTGGCGAACTTCGTCAAGGCCGCGCGCATCTATGCGTATGCCATCGTCGCCCTGTGCGCCTGAGCGGAGGAAACGGATATGTTGTCGCATCATGAGGCGCTGACGCAGATAAAAGCGGCGAAGCTTGTCGCCATTCTGCGCCGTGTGCCGACGGAAAAGCTCGACGGCGTGGTGGAAGCGCTGATTGCGGGCGGTGTGCGCGTGCTCGAATTTACGTTTGACCACGACAGCGCCGACTGCGTGAAGGAAAACGCCGAAAAAATCCGCCATACGGTTCAAAAATACGGCGGCCGCGTGCTCGTGGGCTGCGGCACCGCGCTGACCGTGCAGGAAGTTGAAGCCGCCTGCGACGCGGGCGCGTGCCTGGTCATCTCCCCGAACGTCGATTACGGCGTGATTCGCCGCACCCGCCAGCTCGGCATGGTTTCCATGCCCGGCGCGCTGACCCCGACGGAGATTGTCGCGGCGCACGGCGCGGGCGCGGATATCGTGAAGCTGTTCCCCGCGGGCACGCTCGGCGTGGACTACATCAAGGCCGTCCGCGGGCCGCTGGGGTATATCGATATGTCCGCCGTCGGCGGGGTGAAGCCCGAAAACGTGGCGGAGTTCCTCGACGCGGGCGTCTGCGGCTTCGGCGTGGGCGGCCAGCTCGTGCTTGCCGACGCCGTGAAAAACGGCGATTTCGCCGCGATTCAGGCGCGCGCCAAGCAGTTCACCGACGCGATTGCGGCGTGGGACGCTCAAAAGCTCAGATAAAAGTCGGATGAAGTGTGAATAAAAAGTGTATTTGGACCCGAAGGTTTCCAAAGAGGTTTTCGGTCGTTGCCGCCTGTGGCGGAAACAAACGACAGAAAACGAAAGCCCTTTGGTGGGGGTTGGGGCAAAGCCCCGGGAAAGGGAGCCTATGTTTTTAATTATCGACGGTGGCACAACCAATCTGCGGGTTACGTTGCTTAATGATAAACATGAGCCGTTGGATGGGATTGTACGGGATGGCGGTGTTCGACATACCGCAGTAGAAGGAAACAACAGCTGCTTAAAAGCGATGCTTGCTGAATGCATTCATCAGCTGCTCGCCCGAAACGGCCTAAACGCGAACGACGTGAAGAAGTGCGTCGCTTACGGCATGATTACCAGCGACATGGGGCTGCTCGAAATCCCGCATGTGCCTGCGCCCGCGTCGGCAGGCGACCTGCACGACGCGATGCAGACCCGAACCTTTCCGGAAATCGCGCCGTTCCCGATTCATTTCATCCCCGGCGTGCGCAACTTTGCGGGGCCTGTCGATTTGGAAAATTTCGGCATGATGGATATGATGCGCGGCGAGGAGACAGAGGCCGTCGGCCTGTTCACGCTGCTTGAGCCGGATACAAGCGCGATGTTCGTCCTGCCCGGGTCGCACAACAAGTTCGTCGCCATGAGCGCGGAGGGCAGAATCCTCGGCTGCATGACCTCGATTTCCGGCGAACTGCTCGACGCGATGACCCATCACACCATTCTGGCCGACGCGGTCGGCGGCGCGTTCGTTTCGCCCGAAGATTACGACGCGAAAATGGCGATGGAAGGCGCGTGGGCATGCGCCCAAAACGGGCTGGGCCGCGCGGCGTTTTCGGGCCGCATTCTGAAAACGCTTGGCAAACGCACCCATGCGGAGGTGCAGAGCTATCTGCTCGGCGCGGCGCTGGCGCTCGACGTGCAGGCGATGGAAGCGTTTCTGCCGAACGAGCCGGATGAAATTCCCATGCCGGGTAACGTCATCCCGCTGCACCAAAAGCTCGGCGCGGCGCTCGGCGTTGCGCCCGACATGGACGAGCCGCAGGAAATCATCGAGCCGCGCATCTATGTCGCGGGCAAGCCGCCTGTGCAGCAGGCGATGATTGACGTGCTGGAAGCGCTGGGCCATGAGGGCGCGATTGCCGTTCCGCGCGAGCTGTCCGCGAGGATGGGCGTCGTCGGCGCGGCGGAGATTGGGCTGTAATCGGATTCGATGCATCAAGCGGGGGAGGGGCATATGCCGCTCCCCTTTTGGCATATATCAGGGCAGAAGACGAAGAGGTGAACGCCATGCGATGCATGCTCTGCATTCAATGCGCGATACGGGGGCTGCTGACGGTCAACGGGCAATTCTGCGGGCCGGTGGAGGGGGAAGGGCAGGCGTTTCCATCGGCGCGGAACGCGGAAATCTTCATCGAATATATGCCCCTGACCGAAAACGCCAAGCCGCTGGCGCTGGAACTGATTTTGGAGCGGGGGGAGGTTCGCAGAATCGAACCCGCGCCGCGCGGCTATGCGCTGCTTTGGCCGGACGGCGTGATTCAGCTCGAACTGCGGCCCGAAGCGCCGAACGGGGCGGAGACGGGCGAAACCGAGCAGGCCGCGCCGAACGTGCTTTTGCGCTACCTGACGATGCGGCTGGCGGGGGACGCGGGCGCGGAGGCGCTGCTGATGCACCCGCGCGCGGCGGAGGGGCTGCCCGCCTACGACGCGGTTGTGCCGCTTCGCTTTGCGCCGCTGCATGCGCCCGAGCGCTTTGACGAGCGCGCGGGGCTGGTCACGCGGCTTGCTCCGAACGTTGCGCGGGTGGATGCGGCGCTGGCCGTCACCGTGCCGACGGGGCAGGGCAGGCGGCTCATCGAGCGCATCGAGGTCATGCCGACGGGAAATTGAAACCAAATTGAATCGGACGGTCAGTCTTTTGCGCCTTCCCGCGCGGTCGGGAAGGTCATTTTTTCGTTAAACCACCGAATGACGATGCGCGTCAGCCGGGTTTTGAAAAGCGCTTCGTTTTTGAGCTTGCGTCGGGCGATCCATGCGCGCAGAACGGCTTCCCGCACCACGTCGAGCGCGTCCTTACGATTTTGGAGGATGGCGTAAGCGACGCGGAACAGGGCGTCTTGATGCGCCTGCACGGATTCGGCAAAGGCGGCTTTGTCCATGATTCGCCCTCCTTTCGATACCCATTAGACGGCGGACGGGGCGGAAAAGTCACGCGGGTTCAAAAAAACATCCGCCTTTTTCAAAGACGGATGCATAAATGGCACGAGTTTAAGGGCAGCGCCCTCAATCAAGATAATCAGGTCTGCGCCGCGCCGTCAACGGAGAGAATTTCGCCGGTGACATAGCTGGCCAAATCGCTGGCGAGGAAGAGGAACGCGTTGGCGACTTCTTCCGGCTCGCCCATGCGCTGGAGCGGAATCGGCGCGCAGATGCGCTTCACCAAATCCTCGGGCAGGTTGGCCACCATGTCGGTGCGGGTCACGCCCGGGGCAACCGCGTTCACGCGGATGTGGTCGCGGCCCAGCTCGCGGGCAAGGCTGCGGGTCAGGCCGTTGACGGCAAACTTGCTGGTCGGATAGCCCACGCCGGAAGGCTGGCCGTACAGGCTGACCATCGAGCTGGTGTTGACGATCGAGCCGCCGCCCTGCTCTTTCATGATAGGCGCGACGGCGCGGCAGCCGTTGAACACGGCGGTCACGTTCAAATCCATGATGTTTTTGAACGCGGCGGGGTCATACTGATACAGCGGTTCGCGCGCGGAGATGCCCGCGTTGTTGACCAGAATGTCGATACGGCCAAAGGTTTCCTTCACCTTGGTCATCGCGGCTTCCACCGCGGCATAATCGGTCAGGTCGGGCGCCAAGCCGATGACGTCCCAATCGGGGTTTTCGGCCTTGAGCTTGGAAAGCGCCTTATCCACGGTTTCCTGACGGGAGCCGAAGAGGGCGACGGACGCGCCGTTTTTGAGGAACGTTTCAACAATGGCAAAGCCGATACCGCGCGTGCCGCCGGTGACGACCGCCTTTTTTCCTTCGAGCAGCATGAAAAAAACGCCTCCTGTGTGGGGCGGATGAAAAGCAATCATCCGACCAATATTGACAAAAGTATAACACGTTGAAGGCGCAAAGGCAAGGCGTTTGGAAAAAATCAGGAATTTTGGTTTTCGAGCAGCTCGACTTCCCGCATCCAGAGGGTATTTTGGGCGTCGGAGGGCATGCGGAGGTCGCCGCGCGGGGAAAGGCTGACCGAGCCGACCTTCGGGCCGTCGGGCATGGCGGAACGCTTGAACTGCTGGGTGAAGAAGCGGCGGGTGAACGTGCGCAGCGCGGCGAGAATCGCGCCGTCGTCATACTGCGTGCCGAAAGCGGCCTTTGCCAGCGGGAAGAGCTTCAGCGGGGACGCGCCGCTGTCCATCATATAGTAGAGGAAGAAATCATGCAGGGCATACGCGCCGAGGGTATCCTCCGTGCGCTGGGTCAACTCGCCCTCTTTGGAGGGAATCAGCTCGGGGGAAATCGGCGTATCGAGGATATCCTCCACGACGGGCACGATATTGCCGCCGAGCTTATGGCCGACATAGCGGACGAGGTGGCGGATGAGCGTTTTGGGCACCGAGGCGCTCATGTTATACATGCTCATCTGGTCACCGTTATAGGTGCACCAGCCGAGAGCCAGCTCGCTCAAATCGCCCGTGCCGAGGGCAAGGCCGCCGATTTGGTTGGCGACGTCCATGATAATCTGCGTGCGTTCGCGCGCCTGGGAATTTTCGTAGGTGATATCATAATTTTCGGGGTCTTGGCCGATATCCGCGAAGTGCTGGGCGACGGCCTTGCCGATGGGGATGGTTCTCACGGTGCAGCCGATAAGCTCCATGAGCTTCTGTGCGTTGCGGAGGGTGCGGCTGCCGGTGCCCAGGCCGGGCATGGTGATGCCGACAAGCCCCTCCATCGGGTAGCCCGCGCGGCGGAAGGCATAGGCGGCGGCCAGCAGGGTGAGTGTGGAATCCAACCCGCCGCTCACGCCGAGCGCGGCTTTTTGGGTATGCACGCGTTCCATGCGAGTGAGGAGGGCGGTGGATTGAATCATCAGGATTTCTTCGGTGCGCTCGTCGCGCTCTGCGCCGGCGGGGACGAAGGGGAGCGGCGAAACGGCGCGGAGCAGGCGGTCGTCGGCGTTTGGGGTCAGCTCAAAGCGGACGACGCGGAGGGCCTGCGGCGCGTCCTCGGCGAACGTGCGGCTCTGGCGGCGCTTAAAGCGCAGGCGCTCAACGTCCACATCCGCGACGGCGAAGGAGCTTTCGCGCGCGAAACGCTCGTTTTGGGCGAGCATGCGCCCGTTTTCATACACGCCCGCATAGCCGGAGAACACGAGGTCGGTGGTCGATTCGCCGTAGCCCGCGCCCGCGTAGAGGTAGCCGCACAGGCAGCGCGCGCTCTGCTGGCCGATGAGCTCGCAGCGGTAACGGTGCTTGGTGACCCATTCGTTGGAGGCGGAGGGGTTGACAATCATCAGCGCGCCGCCCATGCAGAGCTTAGCCGACGGCGGCGCGGGCACCCACAAATCCTCGCAGATTTCGACGCCGAACGAGAAACGGCCGCAGTCGAAAACCAGCTCTTCGCCGACAGGCACGGTCTGCCCGCAGAGCGTCATGCTCTCCGGCGCGGAATGGCCCGGCTCAAACCAGCGCTTTTCATAAAACTCGCCGCTGTTGGGCAGGTGCTCCTTGGGCACGACGCCGAGAATGCGCCCGCCGCAGACGGCCACGGCGCAGTTATACAGCCGCCCGCCGATTTCAAGCGGCAGGCCGACGACATACGCCGTGCGCGCGGGCGTTTCCAGCAGCGTTTGAAGCGCTTGCAGACAGCCCGCCAGCAGCGGGGGATGCAGCAGCAGGTCAGCGCACGTGTAGCCGCACAGGCAAAGCTCCGGAAACACGCAGAGCTCGGCGCGCTGCTCGTCCGCTTGATACAGCAGCGCGGCGATTTTCGCCGCGTTGGCGGCGGGGTCGGCCAAATGCACGCGCGGCACGGCGGACATCGCGCGAATCATGCCGGAAATATGAGACATAAACAGAACTCCCTTCGGAAGAAACATTTCTGAATGTTAATAGCATCGTCCAACATGATAGCAAAGATGTACATGGATTTCAAGTCATATAAAAGAAAACACGGTTCAAGCCGTCGTATCCCAGCCCCCGAACGCGCCCCGCAGGGCGAAATCGTTCGGGACGTAGCCCGCCCCAATCTCCCCTTTTAAGGGGAGATGTCGCCGCAGCGACAGAGAGGTCGGGTGCAGGGTGTCCCTGCTCGTTTCAATGGGGGTTATGGGGTTCTTAGGGGATTAAGGGGGAGAAATCGAAATCTCCCCCTAATCCCCTAAGCACGGCGGAGCGGACAAATAAAAAAACTTCCCCCTTCGAGAAGGGGGAAGCGGAAAAGCTAAGCTTACAGGTTGCGCAGCTGAGCGACGGTCGGCTGATAGTCGCGAGCCATGTTATACTCGTTGCGGAGATAGATGGTCACATCGCGGGAAGCGCGCTGACCATCCAGCAGGGAAATCGCACCGACGGAAGCGGCGAGGAAAACAATCACAAAAAGAACAGTCAGCATAATGTTGCCTCTCTTTCAAGCATTCAAAATCATGAAGGATTGTGACGGCTCGGGCGGCTGCCCTAAGCCCTTAAAGCGAAGCTATTATAGCACGGAAAAAGCAATTTGTACACCGTTTTTTCTAAAAATATCAAGAAAATTTTGCTGCTTTCCAAAAATTCACGGCAGTCAGTCGGAAGCGCCCAACACCCCTGAAATTTGCAGGATTGAAGAAAGAAAAATGCAAGCAAAACAGATGGACGGGAGGAGGAAAGCCGCGGCGCTGACTGGCGCGCAAAAAAAGTACATACACGGCTCAAACTATGCTATAATGAAGAAAAAACGGGAGGGCAAGCGCCATGAAGAAGAAAGCAAAGCTTGAAAAGAAGAAAAAAGAGCCGATTTACCAAAACAAAACGACGCTGACGGTGTATCTCGTGCTGCGCGCGCTGGTCATCTTCGTGCTTGTCCGCGCGGCGCTCCGCCGTGACTTTGAGAGCGTGTTCATGTGCGGGCTGACGCTGGTGCTGATGATTCTGCCGAGCTTCTTTTCCCACAAGCTGAATGTCGAGCTGCCGACCACGCTGGAGGTCATCATTCTGCTGTTCATCTTCGCGGCGGAAATCCTGGGCGAGCTGAACAGCTTCTACATCCGCGTGCCCAACTGGGATACGATGCTGCATACCCTCAACGGCTTCCTATGCGCGGCGATTGGGTTTGCGCTGGTCGATTTGCTCAACGAGAGCGAACGCTTTTCCTTCAAGCTGTCGCCGGCGTATCTGGCGCTCGTTGCGTTCTGCTTCTCGATGACGGTCGGCGTGCTGTGGGAGTTCTTTGAATACACGGGCGACCGCGTGATGGGCTGGGACATGCAGAAGGATACCGTCGTCAACAGCATTTACACCGTTGAGCTGGACGAGACGCGCAGCAACAAGGTCGTGGCGGTGAAGGATATTGCGGATGTGATTATCGTCCATTCCGACGGCACGCAGGAGGCGCTGGGGCTGGGCGGCTATCTGGATATCGGCCTGATTGACACGATGAAGGACTTGATGGTCAATTTCCTCGGCGCGGTGATTTTCTCGATTATCGGCTATTTCTACGTCAAGGAGAAGGGCAAGGGCGACTTTGCCGCACAGTTTATCCCGCGGGTGAAACGCGAAAAGAAAGATGAGGCCTAAATGGGGCAGATAACCACCAATGCGATTGTGCTGCGGCGCGCGGATTACCGCGAAAACGACCGCATGCTGACGCTGTTTTCGCCGACGCTGGGGCGGATTGACGCGCTCTGTCGCGGATGCAGGCGGCAGAAAAGCCCGCTGATGGCGGCCAGCGAGCTGTTTTGTACGGGGGAATACGTGCTCTATCAGGCGCGGGAGCGGACGACGGTCGTATCCTGCCAGATTACGGACAGCTATTATCCCCTGCGGGCGGATTACGAGCGGCTGTCGCACGGCATGTATGCGCTGGAGCTTTGCAGCGCGGCGGTGCAGCCCGCACAGGAGAATGAGCGGCTGTTTCTGCTGCTGCTCAAATCGCTGGCGTATTTGTGTTACGACACGGTTGCGCCGCGGCGGGTGACGGCGGTGTTTCTGATGGGCATGACTTCGCTGCTGGGGTTCAGGCCGCAGGTCGGGCGGTGCGCGCAATGCGGCAGGCCGATTGTGCTGGACGGGTTGGCGGACGGCGACCACGCGGCGTATTTTGACGCGCAGGCGGGCGGCGTGTTCTGCAAGGATTGCGGCGTGGGCGGACGCGTGCGGTTGACGGCGGGTGAAGTGCGCTATTTACAGGCGATTATGCGGCGCGGTTTGGGCACGCTGAGCGAAGAAGCGGACTGTCCGGACGAGCTTTTTGAAGCGCTTCGGCAGATGGCGCAGGAGCGGCTGGGCGTGACGATTCGCTCGGAGAAGCTTTTGGTGTGACGGGGGGAGGGGACGTGTGGGGCGTTGCCCCACGCCCCAACAGGAACCTGAGGTTCCTGTACCTCCCATATTCATGATTGCGCTGCAATCATGAAAGGGATAGCGATGCAGATGAAAAAATTTTCCCTTAATTGCGAAGTAATCAAAAATGGGAAATCCAAGAACCTCAGGTTCTTGGTGGGGTTTGGGGCAACGCCCCAAGAAAGGAGCCTCAGATGGACGAACAGAAGCTGGAAAAATTGCAGGGCTGGGTGAAAGAAGCAAAGCGCATCGTGTTCTTCGGCGGCGCGGGCGTGTCCACCGAAAGCGGCATTCCGGATTTCCGCGGGGAGGACGGCTTGTATCGCCAACGGTATGCGTATCCGCCCGAAACCATCATTTCGCATTCGTTTTATGTGCATCATCCGGAGATTTTCTTCGATTTCTATCGGAATCGCATGCTCTACCCGAACGCAAAGCCCAATATCGTCCACCAAAAGCTCGCTCAGTGGGAGAAGGAAGGCAAACTGCTCGCCGTCGTCACGCAGAATATCGACGGTCTGCACCAGATGGCGGGAAGCCGAAACGTCTATGAGCTGCACGGAAGCGTCCACCGCAATACCTGCCAAAAGTGCGGCGCGAAGTATACGCTTGAAGAGCTGCTGACGCTCGGCGACGTGCCTAAATGCCCCAAATGCGGCGGACGGGTCAAGCCCGACGTCGTGCTCTACGAAGAGGGGCTGGATAATTGGACCGTCAGCGGCGCGCTCGACGCGATTCGCCGCGCGGATTTGCTCATCGTCGCGGGCACATCGCTGACGGTGTATCCCGCCGCCGCGTTCCTCGACGAATATCCCGGCAATCGGCTCGTACTCATCAATAAGACAGCCACGCCGCGGGATGATATCGCGAACCTTGCGCTGCATGAAAAGCTGGGCGAGGTTTTCCAAAATTTGTAAAAATTTTTAATCAAGTGAAATTTTCCACTTCCTGCGCTCGTCTTTATGAGTAGAGATGCGGGAAGGGCTTTTTGCATTCCCCGAAAAAAGGAGGATAAGACATGAAAGGGAAAATCGGATTGTTGGTTTTGGCAGTGAGCCTGATGATCAGCCAGACGGCGCAGGCCGGACAGTGGACGGGCGCAATCCCGACGCAGACGCGCGCGGATTGGGCGGCGGAGTATGATACGCCGACGGTCGGCCCGGCCGCAACGCGCGGCATGGCGGAACTGCTGGATCAGCCGAATGGAAACGTGATCATGACCTATTATCCCAACGTGCGCGTTCAGGTTTTGGATGTGGAGGGGAAATGGGTTCGCGTGCGGGTGGGAGATGAAGACAACGGCAGTCTGACGGGTTATATGAATGTCTATGTTCTGGCGTATACCGAGGATGGCATCCGCACGCTGTTGGGCCGAATCACTTCGTATGCGTCAACGGGCGAGGTCAGGGTGATGAAGGCATGCGACGCACAATCCGAAGAAATCGCGCGGACGAACCTGGGCTGGACGCAGATTTTGGGCTGTAACAACGGCTGGATTCATGTACGGACGTTGGATGTGCCGGAAAAAACCGGATTTGTAAAAGGCAGCCTTGAAGATTACAAATTCGTTCAGGACGACGCCATCGATTACTGCATCACAGAGCCGAAGGACGACGAGCTTTCCTATGAAAAAGCTGTGGAAGAAGCAAAGCGGATTTTGCTTGAACAGCAAACGCCGTATAACGGCAGCGAAGAACCCGTGACGCGGGAATTGCTGGATGCGTGCAGCACATGGGTGCAGTGCAATTATATCCCGAAGAACGAAGCGCCGCTTACGTATATGGTTTCTTTTTATTCAACGGATGAGATGCGCAGGGACGGTATGCCGGATATTTATACATTGATCGATTTGAAGGTCGATGGGAATCAGGTTGTCGGATTTGGGTTTGGAAACGGTTGAAGATTGGTTTTTATCAAAAACGTAAGAGAAGCGGCGCTCCTTTTCACGGGAACACCGCTTTTTTCTGTAAAAAAACTTTTTTTCTTTTTGATTGCGAAGCAATCAAAATACGGAAGGTGAAGGGAACTCAGTTCCCTTCCGGGGTTTGGGGCAAAGCCCCAACGTCCCTTAATACGTGTAGTTCTCCACGTCCACCTTGTCGGGGTTCGTGTAGGGCGCGAGGGTGGAAATCATCTTCATCGGCGCGCCGGAATTGTTGATGACGTAGTGAATCTCGCCCGGCTCGATGTGAATCATCTGGCCCGGACGCAGATGGTTGACCACGCCGTCCACAACGATATCCACTTCGCCTTCGAGAATGTAGAAATTCTCTTCCATCACATTGTGATAGTGCGCCTTGAAATCCTGACCGGCCTGGAACTGCACGAGCGCGAAATTCATGCGCGGGCCTTTCATCAGGTACTTGGGGCCGCTGTCGCCAAAGCGATACTCTTTATCTTCTTCGTTTACGATATACATAGCTGTTTTCTCCCTTCGCGGTGGTTGATGGTGTAAGTTTGGTTTGCGGTTTGAAGGTGTTTCAATCGTAGACTGCTTCGCAGTCTGCTCTGAAACTTTGTTTTTTTACGATTTAAGAAAGGGAGACGTTGGGCTGCCGCCCAAACCTGCCTGAGGGACGAAGTCCCTCAGACTCCCTTCTTTGCTTCGCGGCGGTTAAAAGAAAGTTTGCAATCACACGCCCGGCGCGGCCCACATATAGCGGGTGATGCGGTCATCGGCGATTTGCAGCTCACGGGCGTACATCTTCCGCCAATCCTCATAGAGCTTCATATAGGTCGCGTGGTTTTCCATATTCGGCTCAAAACGGCGCTCGATGTGCACGAGCTTCTTCGCCGTCGCGGAGATATCGGGGAAGAGGCCCACGCCGTGGCCTGCCATGATGGCCGCGCCCAGCGCGGTGGCTTCCTTGACATTCGGCACGTTGACCGGAATGCCCAGCACGTCGGCAAGAATCTGGCACCAAAGCTCGCTCTTGGATGCGCCGCTGGCGAATACGACTTCCTTCGGAATGTTGCCTGTGGACTCGCGGACGAGCTGCATATGGCCGTAGGTGACCATCGCGGTGTTTTCCATAATGGCGCGATAGAAGGTATAGCGGTTGAACTTATCGGGGTCGAAATCGAAGTTGATGAACATCGGGCTGGCGTGCCGCCAGGAGATATAGTTCATCACGTCGGAGAACGCGCACATCATGCCGTAGCAGCCGGCAGGGATATCCTTGGCCTTTTCATTCATGAGGTCATAGGGGTCGCGGCCGGTGGTCTTGGAAAGCTCCTTCTCATACTGGCAGAACGCGTCGCGATACCAGCGCATGACCATGCCGGGCTTGAAGGCAAGGGCCTCATACTGCCAAATACCGGGGACGCTGTGGCAGTTGACGCGGACGCGGCAATGCTCGTCGGTCTTGGCCTCGTCGGTGTTATACTCGTACTGCCAGAAGCTGCCGCCGAAGATGGCCGCCTGATTCGCGTCCACCACGCCGACGCCCACGCAGCCCAGCTGCGCGTCGCCGCCGCCCGCGACGACGGGCGTGCCTTCGGCCAGACCGGTTTCGGCCGCACCCTGAGCGCCGACCTTGGCGACGACGGTGCCGCACTCGGAAATCTTCGGGAAAATGCCCGTCTTAAGGCCGATGGAAGCGGCGATTTTGTCGTCCCAGTCGCGCGCCTTGAGGTCAAAGATACCCGTGGTGCAGGCGTTGGACGGCTCGGAGGAGAACACGCCCGTCATCTTATAGATGAGCCAGTCGTTGAACATGGTGCACATCGCGGTCTTTTCATAGACCTCGGGCATCTTATTCTTGACCCAGAACAGGCGGGGCAGAGCGCCCAGCGCGTAGGTCTGGCCGGACTCGCGGTAAATCTGCTTTTCCAGCTCGGGGTTCATGTGCACGAGCTGAGCCACTTCATCGTCGCTGCGCGCATCGACATTGGCGCAGGCCCAGATTTCCTGCCCGTCCTTGTCGTAGAGCACGATGCCCTCGCGCATGCAGGTGGTGGAAACAGCGGCGATATCATGCGGATCGACGCCCGTCTGCTCGATGACGCCGCGGATGCAATTGCGGGCGAGGTCCCAGTTATGCACCCAGTCGAAATCCATGCTGCCGGGGTAGCGGGGGTCCTCTTTATGCGTCCATTCCTGCTGAACGCAGCCCAGCTGCTCGCCCTCCAGGCTGAACAGCACGGCGCGGACGCTGCCGGTGCCCGCATCGACGGCCATAAGCGTTTTTGCCATTGAAATCATCCTTTCAAATGCGTTGTTTTGCGTTGACTTGTCGTTTATGTCAGGGGCGCTCACTCGCCCTTGAGAAGCAGAGCTGCGGTCGGCTCGTCGGTGATAAGCACGTCGAGATAGCCGCCGCGCAGAATCGCGCGAATCGCTTCGGCCTTCTGCGCACCCGCAGCCAGCCCGACGACGTTATCCGACGTGCGGAGCTGTTCAAGCGGGGTGGAGATGAGCCGCTCTTCGATATCGCTGGGAATCAGTTCGCCGTTTTCGTTGACGAAGTGGCAGAGCACGTCGCCGACCGCCCCGGCCATGCGCAGGCGGAAAAGCTCGTTTTGGGTGATGATGCCGGAACGGACGATGGTCGCCGTTTCATGCATCGAGCCGATGCCCACCAGCGTGAAGGAGGAGAGCTTCGCCATGCGGATGATTTCGCTGACGGAAGCCTCCGCGCGCATTGCCGCGGCCATTTCGTGGGACGAGGCGAGCAGCGGCGCGGGCATGAGATACAGCCGCGCGTTGAAGATGTTGCTGCGCCCGTTGGGCAGATAATAGGAAACGCCGCCTGTCAGCGAGATGCAGGTGACGGGGGTTTGCACCATGGTGGCCAGATGGTTGAGCGTGCGGCTGAGCGTATCGCCGTAACCCGCGTTGATGCAGGCGTTGTCGCCCAGCCGATCCGCGACATACATCGCGCCCGCGCGGGCGACGGATTCGTTGAGCTGGCTTTCCTGCTCGGCCTCGGGGATGATGAACACGTCTTTCAGATGATACTTCTGCATCAGCTCGCGGCTCTGCTCCATCATGCCCACGCTGTCCGACCGAAGGCGGAACTGGATGACGCCGCTCTGCCGCGCCGCGTCGAGCAGCTTGATGACGCGCATGCGGCTGATGGAGAGGCGGTCGGCGATGGCCTGCTGCGTCATATTTTCAAAATAATAATACCACGCGGCCTTGACCATCAGCGCGTCCTCGTAATGAACGGCGTTATTCATAGCGGCTCCGTTTCCCACCGAAAAACGATGAAACAAATATCAAATACTGAAACAAAAGTTTACACAAGAAGTATAGCACCGTTGAAAGCGGATGTCAATTCTTTTGCAAAATAATCATCCGTTTTGAAAAGGGAAAGCATGATTTTCAAAAACTGAGAAAAATATCTTGACAAATTGCACAGACGAGCTTAAAATGGAGGCAACAAAAGATTGTGCAACGAGCAAACCTTTGTAATCGCAAAACGCAGGAGTATATGATATGGCCATAAAGAATACGACGGCCCCGCGCCTTGAGGTCAAGGGCATTCGCAAAACGTTTGGGCAAAACGCCGTGCTCAAGGGAATCAACCTGAGCGTGGATGCGGGCGAGGTTGTCGCGCTGATTGGCGGCAACGGCGCCGGCAAATCGACGCTCATGAAGATTATCATGGGTATTTATTCGTGCGATGAGGGCGATATCCTCATCGACGGGCAGGTTGCCAAGCTCGGCAAGCCCGCCGCCTCGCTGGCGCATGGCATTTATCTGGTGCCGCAGGAGCCGATGCTTTTCCCGAACATGACGGTTCTGGAAAACATTCTGATGGGCTTCAACGAAAATGAAGGCGAACTGAAAAAGCGCCTGGCCAACTGTATGAAGGAACTGAACTTCGATTTGAACCTTCAGCGCAAGGCCAACACGCTTTCCATCGCCGAGCAGCAGCTGGTCGAGCTTCTGCGCGGCATGATGCGCAACGCGCAGATTCTGATTCTTGACGAACCGACCAGCTCTCTGACCTTCAACGAGGTGCAGTCGCTGTTCAAGACGGTCGAGGATTTGAAGAAAAAAGGCATTGCCATCATTTATATTACGCACCGCCTGACCGAGGTTTTTGAAATCGCCACGAAGGTCGCCATCATGCGCGACGGCGTGATTACGCTGGAAGGCCCGGTCACGAACTTCACCAAGGAAATGCTGATTCAGGGCCTTCTGCCCAACGACGCGCAGGGCGGCCAGCAGGCTGAAAAGACGTATGTGCCGGTCGATTACGCGCACCTCAAGCCTGTCATGCAGGTGCAGGATTTCAGCGGCTACGGCTTCAGCAACATCACCTTTGACCTGTACCCGGGTGAAATCCTCGGTATCGCGGGCGTTGTCGGCGCGGGCCGCACGGAGCTGATCAGCACCATCTTCGGCCGCGACAAGGTGCTTGGCGGCAAGGTGATTCTGGACGGGCGCGACATCACGGGCCTTTCCACCAAGCAGGTGCTTCAGGCCGGCATCAACTTCGTGCCGGAGGATCGCCACTACCACGGCATTTTCAAAATCCGCTCGATTTCTTCCAATACAACGTCCGCGCTGCTCAACGGCAAGGATGTCGGCGCGGTGAACATGGACCGCCGCCGTCAGGGCGAAATCGCGCAGAAATACGTCAACGATTTCAGAACGAAGATTGTTTCGCTTGAGGATCAAATCGGCAGCCTTTCCGGCGGCAACCAGCAGAAGGTGGTTATCGCCCGCGCGCTGTCTACCAATCCGAAAGTCGTCATTCTCGACGAGCCGACCCGCGGCATCGATGCGGCAGCCCGCGGCGACGTATACAACATCATCCGCCAGCTCAAGGACGCGGGCGTGGCCGTGCTGATGGTTTCCTCCGATATGGAAGAAGTCGTCGAGCTGGCCGACCGCGCGGTGACGGTTTTCCAGGGACGGATTAACGGCGAGTTCAGCCGCGAGGAAATCACGCAGGATGCTCTCACCAGCGCCTCCTTCGGCATTGCGCATGAAAGGAAGGTATCCGAGAAATGAAAAACCTGCTGAAAGCCCGCTGGCTCTCCAGCGCGCTGTTCCTGATTCTGCTGTTTGCCATCACCGGCATTGCGGCGCCCGACTTTCTGAAATACGACAACATCATCAGCTGCTTCAACACGGCGACGATGTACACGCTGCTGGCGGTCGGCATTGCGTTCGTCATCATGACGGGCGAGATTGACGTTTCCATCGGCGCGACGCTCGGCCTCACGGCGGGCATGACGGGCCTTATCGCCCAGCAGGGCGGGGGCGTACCCAAGATGCTGCTGTTCGTGCTCGTCACGGGCGCGTTCATCGGTCTGGTCAACGGCATCGGCGTGGCCTACTTCGGCGTGCCGTCGTTGATTTTCACCCTCGGCACCAACAGCGTGGTCCGCGGATTGATTTACATCATGTCCGGCGGACGCACGATTGAAAACTTCGGCGGCGTGTTCGCCAACATGAACAGCAAGACGGTGTTCGCGGGCATTTCCGTGTATTATGCCATCGCGCTGGTGCTCGTCGCTGCGGCGCATATCGCGCTGACCAAGACGAGGAAGGGCAAATACTTCATCGCGGTCGGCGACAACGCGGGCGGCGCGAATCTGGTCGGTATCTCCGTGCTGGGCACGAAGGTGCTGGCGTATGTGCTCTGCGGCCTGTTCGCGGGCATGGGCGGCTTCGTGTTCGCCTCCAAGTATGGTCAGGTCATGACCGTAGCCGGCAACGGCTATGAGATGACCGCCATCGCGGCGTGTGTGCTCGGCGGCATCTCCCTCTCCGGCGGCATGGGCAACATGGTCGGCGCGGCCATCGGCGCGGTCATCATGTCCTCTATCAGCCGACTGCTGGTCTTTATCGGCCTGCCGTCCACCTACAACAACACCATCACCGGCGTGATGCTCATCGCCATCGTGGTTATCGATGCGCTGGCGCAGCGCCGCTCCATCGAAATGACCCGCAGAAAGCGCCTTCTCTCCAGAACGGCGGAACACGAAGGAGGCGCGAAAGCATGAAGGACATGCTGAAAAAGGTCTTTAAGCATTGGGAAGTATTTCTGGTCGTCTTTCTGATTCTCGAATTTGTGGTGTTTGGCGCGGCCAACCCCAAGTTCCTGCGTCCGCAGTCCATCATGAACAGCATCGTCAACTACATCAGCGTGTGCATCATCTCGCTGTTCGTGACGATGGTCATGATTACCGGCGGCATTGACATTCAGGCTCCGGCCATCATCGGTTTGAGCAGCATCATCATCGGCGTGCTTTGGAGCGACGCCGGACTGAACATCTGGGCGGCCGTGGCGATTGCCGTGGTGGTTGCCGCAGTCTGCGGCGCGCTCTCCGGCTTCTTCGTCGCCTACTGCGGCGTGCAGCCGATGGTCGTCACGCTGGGCGGCAGTTTCCTGTATTCCGGCATTGCGCTGATGGTCTCCGGTATGTCCGCAACTCCGGCGTATCAGGGCATCGGCGGCTTCCCGGGCAAAAACGAGGCGGGCGAGTTCGTCAGCTTCCGTTTCCTCGGCAAGGGCAATATCTTCGGCATCCCGACGCAGATTGTGATTTATGTCGCGCTGATTCTGCTGTGCATGT
The DNA here is from genome assembly GCA_934675735.1 of uncultured Clostridia bacterium. GTDB lineage: Bacteria > Bacillota > Clostridia > Christensenellales > Aristaeellaceae > Ventricola. The sequence goes on along the minus strand of CAKURR010000007.1, from coordinate 637 downwards.
GGATTCTCCACCGCACCAAGTACGGCGAGCGCCTGTTCCTCATCGGCGTGAACCCGCAGGCGGCGGAATACTCCGGCATCAACACCCGCGCCACCATCATGAGCACCTACATTCTCTCGGCTGTGAGCGCCGCGATTGCGGGCACGCTGCTGACGGCGAATGTCAACTCTGCGAAATACGACCTCGGTTCGGGCTACACGCTGGCCATCATCACCGCCGTCGTGCTCGGCGGCACGCTGAACACGGGCGGCAAGGGCAGCATCATCGGCACGGTGCTCGCGTCGCTGATTATCTGCATTCTGCGCTACGGCCTGCCGCTCTGCTTCGGCGTGAGCACGCAGAACCTCGACCTGCCCATCGGCATCATCTTGGTGCTGGTTGTGCTGGGCCGCGAAATCGCCGGTCAGCACATGCTTTCTCACCTGTTCAAGCGCAGGAAGAAAGAGTAACTTTCGCATTTCAGGGGGCGCTGTCGAGCACCTCTTGAGATAAATAAAAAACGTAGGAGGAACCCAAAAATGAAAAAAGTCCTGTCTATGCTTCTCGTGCTGTGCATGGCTCTGACGCTGTGCTCCGCCGCTTTTGCCGAAGGCAAGAGCCCGGTGGACGGCATGACCGTCGCCTTCATCCCGAAGGT
>CAKURR010000006.1 GCA_934675735.1 uncultured Clostridia bacterium | reverse complement strand
ATGGCGGTCGGCGTGATTTTCGGCTTGTATCCGGCCAACAAGGCCAGCAAGCTCAAGCCGATTGACGCGCTGCACTACGACTAAGCGCACGGAGGGCGGCACATGGAACAAAAAGAGAGCGCCGCAAGACAGGCGCTGAGGAAAAAACGGGCGAGAAAGCGGGCGGTTCGCGCGGCGGTCTTTCTGCTGCTGGCGGCGGCGCTCGGCGGGGCGGCGATGTTCGTCATTCTGCCGAAGATGAACGGCGAAACGGCACAGGACGCGCCGCAGGCGGAGCGCCAAACCGCAGAGGCGGCGCTCGGCACGATTGAAAAGACCGTGTTCGGCTCGGGCGAGGTGCAGCCCGCCAGCCAACCCGGCGTATACGCACAGACGGACGGCGACGTGGCGGAATACACGGTCGAGGTCGGCGACAGCGTGAAGGCGGGCGACATCGTGGCCAAGCTGGAAAACGACGAGCTGGATACCGAAATCGCGCAGCTTGAATACGACTTGCAGACCGCCCAGAAAGAGGTTCGCGCGACGCAGACACACACGCAGTATGTCTATAAAAAGCTCTACGACGAGGACGGCGATTTGCGCGTGGATGTGAACACGGGCGAGCCGCTGCTGGGCCAATTCTCCAACGAAATCACGATTCGCGCGCCCGCCGACGGGCTGATTAAGGCGATTTACATCGAAAAGGGTGACGATTCGCTGGCCGTCTATCGGCAATACGGCGCGGTGATGATGCTCTCCACCGACGGCAAGATGAAGGTGGAGCTGAGCGGCCTTTCGGGCGAAGGGCTTGAGCTGGGGCAGACGGTCGTCGTCAAGGGCAAAAACGTCGAGACGACTGGCACGGTCGTCAATCTGACCCGACGCGGCACGGAAGCCACCGTCCAGATCGGCAGCGACGAATACGACATGGATATCCCCGTGACGGTGTACACGCAGTCGGGAGAGACCGTCGGCGAAGGCACGCTTGAAATCAACAAGCCGATGGCCGTTTCGTCCTACGGCGGCACGATTAAGGGCCTGCTGGTGAAGGTCGGTGACCGCTGCAAGCGCTATGACGCGCTGGCGCGCATCGAGTGGGACGAAATCCCGCTGTATCTGGATAACGCTTCCGTACTGCGCGACTACGACAAGGCGCTGATTGCGCTGGAAACGGCGTATGCCAAGCGGGACGCGCTGACCGTCACCGCGCCGTGCGACGGCGTTGTGGCGACGCTGGACACGGTCAAAGGCGACACCGTGACGGACGGCGCGAAGCTGATGAGCATCGTCGAGGACGGCACGGGTCTGATGCTCTCACTCGCCGTGGATGAGCTGGATATCCTCTCCGTTCAAGCTGGGCAGGAGGTGCGGCTTTCCGTCGATGCACTTGACGATGCGGAGCTGAGCGGTACGGTGCAGAAAATCGCGCCGCTGGGCGACACGAGCTCCGGCGTGACGACATACGACGTGATTGTCGAAATCATCGGCGGGGACGAGCGCGTCAAGGGCGGCATGAACGTCTCGGGCGATATCGTCGTCGATACCGCAGAGGACGCGACGCTGATTCCGACGGACGCGCTGCAAAAGGACGACGAGGGCTATTTTGTGACGCTGGAAAGCGGCGAAATCCGACACGTCACGGTCGGAATTATGACCGACGACACGACGCAGATTCTTGAAGGAATCGAAGCCGGGGAGACGGTTATCTATTAAAAAACAGCATGCTGTCCAAAAGGATGGCATGCTGTTTTGCGTCAGTCGGATTTGTATAAAACGGACGCGCGATGCGCGCCCCTACTGTTTATCACGAAATGAAAGAAGCGGAAGGTTTAAGACGGAGTTTTAAGCGTTTCGCTTTCCTTCGCTGTATTTCATGACCTTTTCGCGGAGGTCGAGGGTGAAGGCGTCAAATTCCGATTGAGAAATCGCGCGCGGATAGCTCATGACAATCAGCTCGTGACCGCGGTTGGCGGCCCGGTACGGCGGATGGACGTGCGCAAAGGCGTTGGCGACATAGCCGCAGTGCTCGTAGAAGCCCTTGCGGCGGACGGCCACGTCATCGACAAGCGGGTCGATTTCCAGAATAATCGGCTTATTCTGCCTGGCCAGCTCGGCGAGAATCAGCGTGCCCAGCCCGTGGCCGCGAAGCGACGGCTCGACGCAGAAATGCTCGACGTAGATATACGAATCGAAATCCCAATAGAGAATCAGGCCTGCAAGTGCGCCGTCCGTCAGGCACAGGCCAAAATGATAGCGCGAATCGCTCATCACGTCGCGCTGGTCCGGCGGTAGACGCAGTTCATGCGCGGGAAAAGAGGAACGATACAGGGCCAAAGCGGCCTCCATCAGCGGGCCGTTTGTGTCGCGGCAGCGGCCAAAAGTCAGATTCATGGCAAAAACCTCCTAATCAAATATCGCTCAGCTTGATGACCAGCGTGCCGTCCAGCATTTGGCAGCAGCCCTGCGCGGGGAACGCGGGCATAGCCTGCACGTCCGCGCGCTGCTCGATTTGGCCGAGGGTGTAGGCATCCACCAGGCTGAACGGATAGCCCAGCACTTCCCAGATATACCAGATGTTGCCCGTGTCGTCCGTCGCCGCGTAATTGTTCTTGGCCGCATCGAGCGCGTCGAGCTTTTCAAAGCCCTCGTGAACGACGGAAAGCGCCGAATCCTCAATCGAGCCGACGAGCGCGACGGGCGTTTCGCCGGGCTTGAACTCGGGCACGGCCTCGGCACGGGCGATGACGCGGGTCATCGCGGAGAGCGTGGAATCAAATTCCAGCGCTTTTTTCAAATACACCTGATTGGCGAAAATCGTCGTGCCCAGCAGCGCGACGCCCAGCATGACCGTGCCCGCGCGGTAGGCGAGATGACGTTCATCCACCGAGGATTCAAATGCGGCCTGAAGCAGCACAATCAGCAGCGCGTCGAGCAGGATGTAAGGCAGGCTCGTCTGCGCGGCGGGGAGCGTGGAATAGGCGGGCAGGTTGACGAGCAGCGGGAACACAGCCGTCAGCAGCACAAACGCGGGCGCGCGGCCCCCCAGACGTGGCACGAGGCGGATGACCGCAAACGCGCCGAGCGCGATTAAAAGCGCGTGGAGCACGACGCCCAGATGCGTATACGCCGTCAGCGGCCGAAAGAGCAGCGCGAGGGGATAGAGCCACGCGCCGACGAGGGTTTTGCCTGCGGGCGCTTGCAGCGCGGCTTCGCGGTCAAGCCCCGCGCGGTGAAGGAACAGCATGAAACCGCCAAAATACACCGCCATGCCGAGTGCGGCGCAGAGCAGCAGGCGGACGGCGCGGCCGCCGAACGTGCGCAAGGATTCATCCTCGTTCAAAAGCGCCTGAATCAGGCAGAGCGCCGTCAAGCCGAGGAAGAAGGAGAGGGCCGAGCGATCCAGCGCCTGAGCGGCGGCCAGCAGCAGCGCGCCAAGCGGCGTGCCCCCGCGCACGCGCAGACAGAACACCGCAGCGCACGCGGCCAGCAGCATGGCAAGGAACGCCGCATCCGCCGTGTGAGTCGATCCCGCAAAGACGGCGAGCACACACGGCGAAAGCGCAAACGCGCCCGAAAGCATCGCCACCAGATAGGGCGAGGCCAGAGCGAGCAGCCCGCAGACGAGCGCGGCGGTCAGCGCCAGATAGCAGCCGGAGAGCAGGCCCACCCACAGCGGCGCGCCGATGGCCCCGCGCACGCGCCAATACAGCGGCATCAAAAACGCGCCGGAGGAAATCTGCGCCGAATTGCCCTTCGCGGCGTTGAGCATCACCGATGCGCCGGAATAGGTGAGGTTGGTGAAGCAGAAAGCATGCGCCACGGCGGCGAGCACCAGCGTCAGCAGCGCGGCGTGGCGCATGGCCCGAATATCGGCGCGCGGAAAGACGGAAGAAAGGAAACGTTTCATCATCTAAACACCCCTTGAAATGCATATCGGGAAGAAGCGTCAGCTGAGCCGGATATAGAGCATGCCGTTCACCATTTGGCAGCAGCCCTCCGCGGGGAAGCGCGGCATGGCCTGCGCCTCGGGCGAGGCGGAAATCGCGCGCATGGTGTCGTTATCCGCCAGGTTGACATGCTGGGCGAGAATCATGTTGAAATACCAGTAATTCGCGCCCTCGTAAGCGGCGGCGTAGGTGTAGCGCGCGCCCTGATGGCCGCTGAGCGGCTCAAAGCCCGGGCGCTCCATCGAAACGGAGGAAGAGGGGAGCATGCCGATGAGCACGACGGGCGTTTCGCCGGCGACATAGCCCTCGGTGTGCTCGGCCAATTCCACGATGCGGGTGGCGGCGGACAGGGTGGAGGAAAATTCCAAATCGCGCTTGACGGAAAGCTGGTTGGCGAGCATCGCGTTTTGAAAGACGACAACGCACAGCAGCAGGCGGGCGCACCGCGCCGCGACGCGGGAAAGGGAAAAATCCGTTTTCAGCGCCGCCGACGCGAGCAGCAGCGCGGCGATATCAAAAAAGACATAGGCGAAAATCGTCAGGCCGCTGACCAGCCCCTGCGCGATGAATTGCACGAAGTTCACGCCCGGAATCATCAGCAAAACGAGCAGAAGGAGAATGGCCTTTGCGCCCTTGCCCAGCGCACGCGCACGGGGCAGGAGCATCACGAAACAAAGCGCCAGCAGCGCGAGATTGAGATAAGGCGAAACGAATGGCGTATGCGACGCAATCGCCTTCGCGTTCGGGACGAACAGAAAGCGAATCGGCGTGCACACGGTATCGGCCAGATAGCGCGGAATCGAGGCAAAATCAAACGTATCGATCACGCCGACGCCGTTGTATTCCGTCGAAGCGGTGCTGCCCGTCAGCGCCAGCGTCAGCTTGAGCACGAGCGCATACAGCACCAAACCGGCCAGAAGCGCCGCGCACGCTCCAAGCCCCTTTTGCAGCATGCGGACGGGGGACGCGCCGCCGAGCGTCTGCCGCATCAGCGCAAGAATGACCAGCGCCGCCGCGCACGGCAGATAGCTTTGATACAGCCCGAGGGAGAGCAGGAAAAACAGCGGGCTGAGCCACGCCTTTCTGCCGCCCGCAAGAAAGAAGGACGCGCCCGTCAGCGCAAAGAGCAGGGAGAGGGCGTAGACGTCCATCCACGGCAGATAGGTGGCGGAGGTGACAGCGAAGGTTTCGTGCGTTGCCAGCAGCGCGGCGAGCAGGGCGATATCGCGCGGGGCGCTCAGATTAAGCGTATCCGCAATGAGCAGGCAGGAAAGCGCAAGAAAGAGCACCGTGAACAGCCCGACGACGCCGGGCACGACGAGATCGCCGCGCACGAGCCAGTAAAGCGGCTGTAAAAAGCGGCCCAGCCCGACCTGATAGAGCGCCTGGTCGTGCATGGTCAAAAGCGCCGCGTCTCCGCCGAAACTCGCGGAGAGAAACCGATAGCCGTGCGCCGCGAAGGCAAAAAGCACGGTAAACAAAAAACAGCGCTTCATGCAGGACATATTGGAAGAAGGCATAAGACACCCGCCTTTGATATAAATCGGAACGAACAGAGAAACATCCGAAATCGATTGTACAGAGATGACGGGCGTATGTCAAGGCATTTCGCGCGCAAAAGAGGGCCGCGAGTCGTCCGACGTTGTGTGCACAGGGCATAAGGAAAGCGTGATTTCTTCCATAAGCGCCAAAATGTGCTCAAAATCGGCGCGAATTTTCCTGCCGCGGTTGACATTAAATTGCAGGAAGGCTATAATAGAAAACGTCGAGAAATGTCCGTTCGCGACGATCCCTGCGCGGGCGGGCTTCTCACAGAGGCGTTAAACCTTGATTCACATAGGGAGGTTTTTACCAATGGCTAAGAAAATGACCGTTGACGGCAATACCGCTGTCAGCCACGTCGCTTATGCGTTCAGCGAAGTGGCAGCGATCTACCCGATCACCCCGTCTTCCCCGATGGCGGAAGTTGCGGATGACTGGGCTGCGCACGATCGCAAGAATCTCTTTGGTCAGACGGTCCGCATCGCCGAGATGCAGTCCGAAGCCGGCGCTGCCGGTGCCGTGCACGGCTCTTTGAAGGCCGGCGCGCTCACCACGACGTTCACCGCGTCTCAGGGCCTGCTGCTGATGATCCCGAACATGTACAAGATCGCCGGCGAGCTGCTGCCCTGCGTTTTCCACGTGAGCGCCCGTGCGTTGGCTTACCATGCGCTGTCCATCTTCGGCGACCATTCCGACGTGATGGCCTGCCGTCAGACCGGCTTTGCGATGCTGGCTTCCAACTCCGTTCAGGAGGCGGAGGACATGGCGCTCGTCGCCCATGTCGCCACGCTGAAGAGCTCCGTGCCGTTCCTGCACTTCTTCGACGGCTTCCGTACCTCTCACGAGATTCAGAAGATCGACGAGATTGCGTATGAGGATATGGCCAAGCTGCTGCCGGCCGAGAAGGTTGCCGAGTTCCGCGCCCGCGCGCTGAATCCGGATCATCCGACCCTGGGCGGCACCGCGCAGAACCCGGATATCTACTTCCAGGGCCGCGAGGCGGGCAACAAGTACTACAACGCCGTTCCGGCGATTGTGGAAGAGGTCATGGACGAGGTCGGCAAGATTACCGGCCGTCCGCATAAGCCGTTTGACTATGTCGGCGCGCCGGATGCGGAGTACGTCATCGTGGCGATGGGCTCCGGCTGCGACGTCGCGACCGAGGCTGTCAACAAGCTCAACGAGATGGGCGAGAAGGTCGGTCTGGTGAGCGTTCACCTGTATCGTCCGTTCTGCACCAAGCGTTTCGTGGACGCCATTCCGGCAAGCTGCAAGCGCATCGCGGTGCTCGACCGCACCAAGGAGTCCGGCTCCTTGGGCGAGCCGCTCTACCTCGACGTCTGTGCTGCCCTCACCGAGGAAGGCCGCAAGATCGAGATCGTCGGCGGCCGCTACGGTCTGGGCTCCAAGGAGTTCACGCCGACCCACGTCAAGGCTGTGTTCGACAACCTCAAGCTCGATGCGCCGAAGAACCACTTCACCGTCGGCATTGTGGATGATGTGACCAACACCAGCCTGCCGACCGGCGAGATCTTCAACGCCGCTCCGGCCGGTGCCATCAGCTGCAAGTTCTACGGCCTCGGCTCCGACGGCACCGTCGGCGCGAACAAGAACTCCATCAAGATCATCGGCGATCACACCGATATGTACGCTCAGGCGTACTTCGCCTACGACTCCAAGAAGTCCGGCGGTCTGACGGTTTCTCACCTGCGCTTCGGCAAGACGCCGATCCAGTCTCCGTATCAGATCGACGCGGCTGACTTCACCGCCTGCCACAACCCGGCGTATGTGACGCAGTACGACATGCTCTCCACCCTGAAGGATGGCGGCACGTTCCTGCTCAACTGCCAGTGGAGCGATGAAGAGCTCGACGCGAACCTGCCGGCTTCCATGAAGCAGCAGCTCGCCAAGAAGCACATCAAGTTCTATGCCATCGACGCCATCGATCTGGCGGCGAAGGTCGGCATGGGCAACCGCATCAACACCATCATGCAGGCCGCGTTCTTCAAGCTGGCCGACGTCATCCCGTATGAGCAGGCTGACGAGTACATGAAGGCGTATGCCAAGAAGACCTACGGCAAGAAGGGCGACGCCGTCGTGCAGAAGAACTGGGACGCGATCGATATCGCGATTTCCGGCCTGCGCGAGGTGAAAGTCCCGGCCGAGTGGGCGAATGCCACCACCGGCGCTGTTGCGATGCAGGTTGAGGGCGACGAGTACTATAAGAACTTCGTCAAGCCGATTCTCGCTCAGGAGGGCGACAAGCTGCCGGTTTCCGCGATTGCGGCTGACGGCGTTGTGCCGACCGGCACCACCAAGTACGAAAAGCGCGGCATCGCCGTGAAGGTTCCGGCGTGGGACGTGACCAAGTGCGTGCAGTGCAACCTGTGCTCTCTGGTCTGCCCGCATGCTGCGATCCGTCCGTACCTCGTGGACGAGGGCACCGCTCCGGAGTCCTTTGTCACCAAGAAGGCGCTGGGCAAGCAGTTCGCCGGCAAGGCGTTCCGCATTCAGGTCTCTCCGCTGGACTGCACCGGCTGCGGCAACTGCATCGACGTCTGCCTTGGCAAGTGCCTGACCCTCGAGCCGCTCGCCGAGCAGAAGGCTGAAGAGGCGAACTGGGAGTACGCTCAGACGATCCCGGAGGTCGATTCCACGATCCTCAACAAGGCGAACGTCAAGGAGAGCCAGTTCCTCAAGCCGCTGTTTGAGTTCTCCGGCGCCTGCGCCGGCTGCGGCGAGACCCCGTATGTCAAGCTCGTTACCCAGCTGTTCGGCGACCGCATGATGGTTGCGAACGCGACGGGCTGCTCCTCCATCTACGGCGGCAGCGCCCCGACCGTGCCGTACACCAAGAACGAAAAGGGTCAGGGCCCGGCTTGGGCGAACTCCCTGTTCGAGGACAACGCCGAGTTCGGCTTCGGCATGAACCTGGCGACCACGCAGCGCCGCGCCAAGCTGGCTGAGCTCGTCACCGAGCTGGCCGGTCAGGTTGAGGGCGAAGCGAAGGAGACCTGCGAAGCTTGGCTGGCCGCGATGAACGACGGCGAGGCGAGCAAGGCTGCTTCCGCGAAGCTGGCTGCGCTTGTTGAGGGCTGCGACAGCGACCTCTGCAAGGAAATCGCGTCCATGAAGGACATGATGATCAAGAAGAGCCAGTGGATCTTCGGCGGCGACGGCTGGGCCTACGACATCGGCTACGGCGGAGTTGACCACGTGCTGGCTCAGGGCGAGGACGTCAACGTGCTCGTTCTGGATACCGAGGTGTACTCCAACACCGGCGGACAGGCTTCCAAGTCCACCCCGACCGGCTCCATTGCGAAGTTCGCTGCCTCCGGCAAGAAGACCCGCAAGAAGGATCTGGGCATGATGGCGATGTCTTATGGCTACGTGTACGTTGCGACCGTCGCCATGAGCGCGAACCCGGCTCAGCTGCTGAAGGCCATGAACGAGGCCGAGGCTTACCATGGCCCGTCCCTCATCATCGCCTACGCGCCGTGCATCAACCACGGCATCAACATGGCGCACGCTCAGATGGAAATCAAGCGCGCCGTGGCTTGCGGTTACTGGCCGCTGTACCGCTACAATCCGGAGCTCGCCGAGCAGGGCAAGAATCCGCTCATCGTGGACAGCAAGGACCCGACCGAAAATTATCAGGACTTCATCCGCGGCGAGGTTCGCTACGCCTCTCTGGCGAAGCTGTTCCCGGCCAAGGCTGAGGAAGCTTACAAGATCAACGAGGAAGACGCGAAGCGCCGCCTCGAGACCTACAAGAAGCTGGCCGCCGAGTAATATCGGCTGACCCTCTTCCGTAGGGATTGACGTAAAGCAAAGCCCCGTTCTTTTCCGCAAAAGCGGAGAGGAACGGGGCTTTTTGCATCGAAAAGCGTCGGATTCGGGCCGATTTGTTGACCGCCTGTGCCAATTTTTGACGAAAAAGTTAAAACCACTTGAAACTCTGTCACAAAAACTTTATAATGTGCCTATACAATGTTCGAGTTATGCCCATGCCTTCGGCAGGGGTTTGAGGAGGGGTTTACGATGGCCAGAAACCGCGATTATGACGACGGCGATTTTGAGCAGCCAAAGCGCAGCAGTCCCTATCAGGATATGTCCGACGACGGATACGAAGATGAATACGACGACGGCTATGACGATGAGGAATATGCGTCGTCCAGCGTGAAAAAAGGCGCGCGTAAGGGCAGCGGAAACGTCGGCGGGACGGTGAAGCTGCTCGGCGGCGTCATCGTGCTGCTGGTCGTGATTCTGATTGCGCTGGTCATCGTTCGCGCAGTCATCACCAACAAGAAGAATAACGCGGATACCGCGCAGCCGAGCGCTTCCGTCGATACGATTCCCGAACAGACGACCAACCCCGCGCCGATTGTGTTCGGGCCTGTGAGCGACGCGACGACCGCGCCGGATGCCTCTGCCGATGATTTGAGCGGCGATACGGCAGGCGACAACAGCGATACAGGCTATAACGACACGGGGTACGACGATACCGGCTATAATGATACCGGATACGACGACACGGGGTACGACGATACGGGTTACGACAACGCGGGCGGCGACACGGGCTATGCGGACAGCGAAACGCCCGAACCCGTGATTGCAACCGCCGAGCCGACGGCCACACCGGGCGCGACGGATACGCCGCTGCCGATTATTTTGACCAACACGCCGACCCCGACGCCCGAGCCGACGGCCACGCCTACGCCGTCGCCCAGCCCGACGCCGAGCCCCACGCCCGAACCGACCCCGACACCTGTCGCCGATATCGGAACGGGCACGGTTAACCGCGACGCGAAGCTGCGCGCAGACGCTGCGGCCAACGCGAAGGTGAAAAAGACCATCAAGAAGGGCGAAAGCGTCACCATTCACGAGGCCAAGACGGATTCCACGGGCAAGCTCTGGTATTACCTGACCGTGGATGACAGCAGGGACGAGGGCTGGATGCGCGACTATGTCGTGACAGCGAAGCTCTCGGATTCCGCAGCCGTCAGTGCGGCTCAGGATGAGGGCGAAAGCACGGCGAATATGACGGCATCCGCGGAAACGGCCGAAAGCGGCGAGGTCATCGCAACGGGCAAGACGAACCGCGCGGCCAATCTGCGCCAGACGATGGGCGGCAAGGTGCTCGTGCAACTCAAAAAGGGCACAAAAATCAACGTTTACGAGCAGCTGACGGACTCGAAGGGCAATGTTTGGTATAAGGCACAGGCTCAGAACGGCGTGAAGGTCGGCTATCTGCGCGACTATGTGGTGACGCTCGACAACGGCGTGAGCACGGGCAGCACGGACAGCGGAACGACTTCCGCGGCGGCATCGACCGAAAGCTTGCAGGATAGGGAAGTCATCGGCAAGGCGACGACTAACCGCGCCGCTAACGTACGCGAAGAGCCGCTTGCCAACGCGAAGGTGGTTCGCCAGCTCGGCAACGGCATGGAATTGCAGATTCTGGCCAAATATGCGGGCGTGAAGGAAGAAATCTGGTATGAGGTCGTCACGGCTTCCGGCAAGACATATGGCTTTGTGCGGGATTATGTGGTCTATGTGACCAAACTGGATAAGGATACGCCGACGCTGACCTACGAAAAATAAGGCAATATGAAAAGGCAGAAGCTATGCGGGCTTCTGCTTTTTGTATAAGGGATAGAAAAATTATTTCAGCACGACGTTTTTTGCGCCGAGCATATCCGAAAGGGTATCGACCAATTCCTGTGTGGGGGAAACGAAAAGGTTTTGCGGGGCACGCAACTTGGCACCCGTGCTTTCAATATAGAGAATGACGGGTTTTGGGCCGGAGAAGCGCCGCAGAACGGGCTGAATCATGCCGATGGCGCTGTCGCTGGGCAGGCGCAGATAGAGCGTGCTGCCCGGCAGAAGCTGTTTGGCGGCGGGGGAGAGCGCGCCGGTGTCGATCATCTGGCTGAGCTCCGCGTCGGTATAGAGCGGCTCGACGGTATCCAGCAGCAGTTTCGGGTCCTCTTCTTCGCGGATGGAGAGGCGGCCGCCGAGCACCACGGCGGTATCGGGCATCAACTCGGTGGAGACGCGCTCAAGCACCTTCGGGAAAACGAGCGCCTCAACCGTTCCGGTCAAATCCTCAAGCGTGGCAAAGCCCATCAGGTTGCCCGCCTTGGTGGCCTTCTGGCGCACTTCGGTGAGCATGCCGCCCATGCGCACGCGCATGCCGTCGGCGGACAGGCCGTGGTCGGGCGCTTCGAGCAGCTCGGCCAGGCGCGCGGTATTCATCTCCAGCGCGGAAAGCGCTTTGCCGTAATCGCCGAGCGGATGGCCGGAAATATACAATCCGGTCACGTTTTTTTCCAGACTGAGCATCGTGCGCAGATTGTATTCGGGGATATCCGGCAAGGCGGGCTTGACCTCATCGAGCAGGCCGTCGCCGAAGAGCGACAACTGCCCGGCCACGTTGCTGCGGCGGCTCTTGTTTGCGCCGTCCAGCGCGCTCTCATATACGGCCATCAGCTGGGTGCGCCTTGCGCTGGTGCAATCCATCGCGCCGGAAAGAATCAGCGATTCGACGACGCGCTTGTTGACCTGCTCGGAATCCATGCGCGTGCAGAAATCGAAGATATCCTTATACGGGCCGCCCCTGCGCCGCTGCTCGATGATGGAATCGATGGCCTTATCGCCGCAGGATTTGATAGCGCCGAGACCGAAGCGGATACCGCTCACGCCCTCCGCATTTTTGCCGACGGAGAACTTGCGCACGCTTTGGTTGATATCCGGCGGAAGCAGCGGAATGCCGTGCTTGCGGCAATACTGCGAATACTCCGCAACCTTGCCGCTGTCGGAAGAGACGGAATTGAGCAGCGCGGCGAAGAACTGCACCGGATAGTGGCGCTTGAGCCAGCCCGTGCGCACAGCGACCACGCCGTAAGCCGCCGCGTGGGATTTGTTGAACGCGTAGGACGCGAAGGCGGTCATTTCGTCGAAAAGCTGGCTGGCGATTTCGGCGCTCACGCCGTTGCGCACACAGCCGGGTACGACGATTTTACCGTCCTCTTCCAGACCGTTGATGAAGATTTCGCGCTCCTTGGCCATCACGTCGTGCTTCTTTTTCGCCATCGCGCGGCGCACAAGGTCGCTTCGACCATACGAATAGCCTGCCAAATCGCGCACAATCTGCATGACCTGCTCCTGATAGACCATGCAGCCGTAGGTGACGTCCAGAATGGGCTTGAGCTTGGGGTGCAGGTAGTGAATGGCCTCGGGGTTGTTTTTGCCCTCGATGTAGCGGGGAATGGAATCCATCGGGCCGGGGCGGTAAAGCGAAATGGCGGCGATGATGTCTTCAAAATTCTGCGGCTTCATGCTCGACAGGAAGCTGCGCATGCCGCCGGATTCGAGCTGGAACACGCCGTCCGTTTCGCCCTCGGAAATCATGTCGTACACGGCCTTGTCATCCAGCGGGATATCCTCGGCCTTCATATCCACGCCCGCGTCGCGCATCAGGTCGAGCGCGTCGCGGATGACGGTCAGCGTGCGCAGACCGAGGAAATCCATCTTGAGCAGGCCAAGCTTTTCAATCGTGCCCATCGGGAACTGGGTGGTGATGACCTCGTCGTTGCGCTGAAGCGGCACGTAGTCGGTGACGGGTTTATCGGTGATGAGTACGCCCGCCGCGTGGGTGGAGGCGTGGCGGGGCAGACCTTCGAGCGCGCGGCTCGTGTCGATGAGGCGCTTGACGCGCGCGTCCTCCTGATAGTTCTTTTTCAGCTCGGGCGAGATTTCCAGCGCGCGGGCGAGCGTCATGTTCAGCTCGAAGGGAATTGATTTGGAAACCGCGTCCACGTCGGCATACGGGTAGCCCAGCACGCGTCCCACGTCGCGCACGACGGCGCGGGCGCTCATCGTTCCGAACGTGATAATCTGGCTGACGTGATCCGCGCCGTAGCGGCGGGCGACGTAATCGATGACCTCCTGACGGCGCTCGTAGCAGAAATCCACGTCGATATCCGGCATGGAGACGCGCTCGGGATTGAGGAATCGCTCGAACAGCAGGCTGTAACGCAGCGGGTCGAGCTGGGTGATATACATGCAGTAGGCGACGATAGAGCCTGCGCCCGAGCCGCGCCCCGGGCCGACGACAATGCCCTGACTGCGCGCGTAGTTGATGAAATCCCACACAATCAGGAAGTAATCGACGTAACCCATCTTGGAAATCACGCCGATTTCGTATTCCATGCGGTCGCGGGCCTCCCGGGTCACGGGCCGATAGCGCTCGGCAAGGCCCTTTTCGCACAGGCGGCGGAACATCTGCTCGCTGGTTTCGCCCGCCTCGGTGGGGAAGCGGGGCAGTTTGGTTTCGCCGAACACAAAATCGACGTGGCAGCGCTTGGCAACTTCCTCTGTGCGCTCGATGGCATCGGCGTATTCGGGGAAAACCTTGCGCATTTCCTCTTCGCTCTTGACGTACAGCTCGCGGGTTTCCATGCGCATGCGGTTGGTGTCGTCGAGCGTCTTGCCTGTCTGGATGCACATGAGCACTTCCTGCGCATCCGCGTCCTCGCGGCGGAGGTAGTGGCAGTCGTTCGTCGCCAGCAGGGGGATGCCCGTTTCGCGGCTGACCTGCACGAGCAGCGGCACGACGCGCTTCTCGTCCTCCAAATCGTGGTCCATGATTTCCACGAAATAATTGCCCTTGCCGAAGATATTTTCCATCTCGCGGGCGTGGGCGCAGGCGGATTCAAAATTGCCGTCGAGCAGCAGCCTGTCCAGCTTGCCGGAAAGGCACGCGCTCGAAGCAATCAGGCCCTTGCTGTATTTTTTCAGCGTCGCCATATCCACGCGGGGGCGGTAATAGAAGCCGCGCGTCCAGCCCTCGCTGACCAGTTTGGTCAGGTTTTGATAGCCCTCCTGAGTTTCGCACAGCAGAATCAGGTGATTCATGGCGCGCATGCCGTTGGCGGCGCTGCGGTCATCCATGTTTTCGCACACATAGATTTCGCAGCCGATGACCGGATGAATGCCGCGCTTTTTTGCTTCGGTATAAAAATCGACCACGCCATACATCACGCCGTGGTCGGTGATGGCGCAGGCGTCCATGCCCAGTTCTTTGACGCGGTCAAGCAGCGGGCCGATGCGGTTTGCGCCGTCCAACAGACTGTATTCGGTATGCAGATGAAGATGTGCGAAAGCCATGAAACATGCTCCTTGTCAGTTCTCTTGTGCGAGCGGAGTGAACGAAATGGTGGCCAGAATCGGCAGAACGTCGTCGGGACGCATGCGGGTTTCAAAGGAAATCTGGATATCCTCGTTCCAGGTTTCGTAGGTATCCCAGGTCTCTTCGCCGTCCTGTCCGTCAACCGCCGCGCGATAGCAGATGAAGCGTCGGCCGCCGAGCGTGCGCATGCGCACGTCGGTCGCGCCCGCGTTCATGTAATAGGTGACGACCTCCTGTGCGTTATACTGCTTCAGCGCGTCGCCCGACTCGTTGTTGTAGCAGAAGATATACAGCTCGCCCGCCTCGCCGTAGGCGCATCCGGCAAAGAGCGCGCTGCCGCCCTCCGCCGCGTTGTTGGTGGTGTAATCGTTGAGCGCGAAGTCATCCGGCACGGTCAGGGTGAAGCCGTAGGCCGAAAAATCAATGGTCTGTCCGCCCGAAATCGGGGTGATGCGCTCGGCTTTTTTGTCATAGGCGTTCAGCCCCAGCGCAATGCCGCAGCCGACGGCAAAACAGACGATAAGCGCGAGTATATAGTGAAGCGTGGATTTTTTCATGAAGGCTCCTTTTAGAAAATGAAAATAAACCATTCTTATTGTAAACCCGACGGGGAGAACTGTCAAGCGACGGGGAGGCAACAAAAAGGAGGTCTCCGAAGAGACCTCCCGAAAAGCTGGGGAAAGTTTACTTGCCCGCGACGGCGTTGGTCGCCGCAACGCGGCCATAGTACACGGCAGAGCCGATGGCCATGCCGCAGCACGGATATTCCGCGTCAAACAGGCCGGTGAAGGCGACTTCGCCCGCGGCATACAGACCGGAAATCGGCTGGTCGTTGGTATCCAGCACATGCGCGTCGGTGTCGATTTGCAGACCGCCGAAGGTGACAGAGGAGCCCGGCGTCATGTAGAAGGCGTAGTAGGTCTCGCCCTCGACCGGAATCATGTATTCGGCGGGCTTGCCGAAGTCCTCATCCTCGCCCTTTTCGCAAAGCTCGTTGTAGCGGGTCACGGTCGCTTCCAGCGCGGAAGCATCCATGCCGATCTGCTCGGCCAGCTCGGCGATGGTCGCCGCATGCGGCACGTTCTCCATCGTCACGCCCCAGGCCAGCATCGGATACGGCTCGACGCACGCGCCGTTTTTGACGGCGGTGATGTAGTAGCCGCACGGGCTCTTGGCGTCGGCCAGCGCCTGCGCCACGTGGGACTGATAGCTCCACTCGTTGACGACGCGCTCGCCCTTATTGGTCACAATCAGACCGGATTCCTCGTTGATGCCGACATAGCAGTCGTAGCTGACGTAAACCAGCTGGAGACCCGGCGCGTCAAAGTTCTTCGCGCCGACCGCCTCGGCCATCACCAGACCGTCGCCGACGTTGGCCATCGGCACGCCGGAGTAGATGTTGGTGGGGAGGAAGTCGTTGTAGCGGCTGAGCATCTCTTCGTTGTGCGCATAGCCGCCGGTGGCGAGAATCACGCTCTTGGCGTTCACGGTGACGGTGCTGCCGTCGGCCATCGCGCCCTTCACGCCGACAACCGCGCCGTTTTCGTCGGTCATCAGCTCGTTAGCGGTGCAGTTATAGAGAATCTTGCCGCCGTTGCCCTCGTAGAGGTTGGTCAGCGGGGCGGTGAACTGGCCGCCGTGGCCGCTGGTCTGGCCGCCGCCGCCCTTGACGTTGTGCACACGCCAAGGGGTCAGGGAGCTGTGAATCGGCTCGACATCCTGCATCTGCACGCCGCGATCCACCAGCCACTGGATGTTCTCGGCGGAGTTGTCGCAGAAGGCGCGAACCAGATCCGCATCCATGATGCCGTCGCGGTCGAAGCTCATCAGGTAGTCATACATCATATCCGGCGTATCGGTGAAGCCCTGAGCGGTCTGCCACTCGGTGCCCGCGCCGAGAATCTTGCCGCCGCTGCGCGCGGTGGAACCGCCGGTCACGCCGGTCTTTTCCAGAATCATGACGTTCGCGCCCGCTTCAAGCGCGGTGTTCGCGGCGGCCAGACCCGCGGCGCCTGCGCCGACGACGACCACATCCACGTCATAAACCGCGTCCTGCACAGACTCTTTTTCCGCAACGGATTTGAGCGCCTGCGCGTCGCCGCCCGCCTGCGCGATGCAGTCCGCGACGGCGGTCTTGATGGCGTTGCTGGTCACGGTTGCGCTGGACACGCTGTCCACATCGACAGACTGCGCGGTCAGAATCACGCCCGGCAGCATATCGATCGGGGCAGTGCTGATGCCGTAGCCGAGGCCGTAGGTTTCGGTGTGATCGGTGACCTTGATATCGGTCATCGCGTCCTCGGAGAACGTGACCTCCACGGTCAGCGGGCCGTTTTTGCCCGTCGCGCTTGCGGTGTACGTGCCCGCGGTGAATTTGCCGTCCCACGCGGCCGCGCCGGACGCTTCATCCAGACAGGCCTTGACGGCGGTCTTGACGGCGTTGCTGGACACGGTCGCGCCGGTCACGCCGTCCACATCCGCGCTCTGCGCATCCAGAATGGCGGCTTTGAGCGGCTCACCGACCTCCGTGCCCAGACCCGCGGTCTCGCCGGAAACGTCGATGGTCAGATCGGTGATGGCGCTGTCGCTGACAGTGACCGTCACCTTGACCGCGCTCTCCATGCCCTGCGCTTCGGCAGAGTAGGTGCCCGCGGTGTAGGCGGCGTCACCCAGCGCACCGGCCGGCAGAGCCAGAGCGAGCGCCAGAGCGGCAAGAATCCCCCTTTTCATCGGAAATACCTCCTTGTGTGTAACAAACGGAATGATCTGTTCATAGGAACATAATCAAAAAGACGGGAAATACTGTAACACACGCGGCAGAATTTGTCAAGGATGAAACAATCTCATTCCTTTCGCCCGCCTTGCCAAGCCGCCCCGCCGTGTGATACAATAGACAGGTTAAAAGGGACGCAAAGGGGGAAGAAACATGGCGTTTTGCGCGTTTGACGACAGCGCCGCGCTGTTTGATTCCACACCCGTGGAAAATATGTTCATCACCGAGTATATGCTGCACGCGCCCGGCGATTTTGTGAAGGTCTATCTCTACGCGCTGATGCTCTGCTATCATCCGTCGCCGCGCATGTCGCTCTCCGCCATGGCCAAGGATTTGGATATGACGGAGGAGGACGTGGAGCGCGCGTTCAAATACTGGACGAGGGACGGGCTTGTGCGTCGGGTCGGCGACAATCCCGTGGCGTATACGCTTTATAATCTGAAGCAGCTGACGCTCACGCGGGCGGAAAACCCGGGGGAAAAGCTGTATAATCAAAAGTTCATCGAGGAAGCCGAGCGCATCCTCAAGCGCACGCTCAAGCCGGATGAAATCAACCTTATCAACGACTGGATTCAGGTGCTCGAGCTGCCGGAGGAAGTCGTGCTGATGCTGCTGCAAACCGAGATGGAAAACAGCCGCGGCCGCGTTTCGATGAAGGTTGCGGACGGGCGCGCCAAGGAGTGGGCGCAGAGCGGCATCCGCACGGTGGACGACGTGGAAAAAATCGTCATCATGGGCAGGGAGCGCGAGCAGCAGCTGCGCAGGCTGCTGGCCCGTCTCGGCCAGCGCCGCGCGCCCAGCGAAGACGAAAAAGCCATGTACAAGACGTGGATTGACGAATGGGGCTTCACGCCCGAAGCCGTGCAGGAGGCCTGCCGCGAGACGACGAAGGGCACGCCGACGATGGCGTATCTCAACGGCATTCTCATGCGCCAGCACCAGCTCGGCCGCCACGAGGTCATCGCGCTGGAAACGGGCATGCAGACCGAGCACGAGGCGCGTGGCTTTGCCCGCGAGGTTTACGCCGGATTGGGCGTGACGGGCAAAACGCCGACGTCGGATGATTTAGCCGCCATCGAGACCTGGCACGAACAGGGCGCGGATAACGAGCTGATTCTTCTGGCGGTGAAGGCGGCGCACAGCAAGGCGGGCGGCGGCAATATGGATGATGTGGACGCGTATTTGCAGGATTGGCGCAGACGCGGGCTGAACACGCCCGAAGCGGTTCGCGCCGAATCGGCGAGAACCCGCATGCTCAACGGCCAGCTGCGCGAAATCTATGCGGCGGCGGGGATGGAGAAGCGCCCCAACGCGCCCGACCGCGACCTGCTCTGCCGCTGGGCGGGCGAGCTGGGTATGACGCAGGAGCTGATTGTGCAGGCGGCGGAATATGCGCGCGGCGCGGGTTCGCCGATGATGCTCATCGGGCGGATTCTGCGCGACTGGAGCCGCGCGGGCATTTCCACGCTCGAAGCCGCAAGACAGGAGCACGAAAGCCATCTGCGCGAAGCGGGCAGACCCGCGCAGAGCGCCGCCGCGCCGAGCGGGCCGAACACATTTATCAAACACAATTACACGCAGGACGATTATAAACGCATGGTCGTCGATTTGGATGACGAGGAGGACAGCTGATGCTCAGCCGTGAAAATGTGACGCGCGAGGCGCTTTCCGAATTGGAGAACCGGCGCGCAAAGAATTTAAGCGAGGAAAAGCGGCGGCGCGACGAGGCGGAAAAGCGAAGCCCCGCGATTGCGGATTTGCTGGCCCGCCGGCAGAAGCTGCTGTTTTCCGGCATGCGGCAGGCGTTCGCCGCGCCCGGACAGGCCGCACAGATTTCTTCCTCGATGAAGGAACAGATGGAGCGGATGAACGCCGAAATTCGGCGGGAGCTGACAAACTGCGGGCTGGATGCGGATTATTTGCAGCCCGTCTACCGCTGCCCGCTCTGCAAGGACACGGGTTATGTCGGCGAGCCGGTGCACGAGCAGTGCGTCTGTCTCAAGCGCGCCGTGCTCAATCGGCTTTACGACAACGACGGCTTGCAGGGCCTGAAAACGCAGAATTTTGAAACCTTTGACGAATCGATTTTTCCGGATGTGCCGATGGAGGGGAAAAAGAGCACCCAGCGCGCGTATATCCGCAAAATCCGCCAAATCTGCGAGCAGTACGCCGACGGCTTTGAGCCGGCCTCGGGCAAAGGCATGCTGCTCTATGGCGCGTCGGGTCTGGGCAAAACGTTTCTGCTCAACTGCGTCGCCCAGCGCGTGCTGGAACGCGGGTATTCGGTCGTGGTTATCTCCGCGTATAAGCTGATGGAGACGCTGCGGCGCTATCTGTTCAACGGCGACGGAGCGGAACAGGTGCAGGATATTCTGACCTGCGACCTGCTGGCCGTCGATGATTTGGGCAGTGAGCCGATGATGCGCGGCGTGACGGTCGGCTCGATTTATCACGTCGTCAGCGAGCGCCACAACGCGTCGCGCCCGATGATTCTGACCACCAACTGCTCGGTGCAGCAGCTCTATGAAAAATATGAGGACAGAATCGCCGCGCGGCTCTGCGACCCGAGCCGCATGACGATTATCGAGTTCAGCGGCGAGGACGTCCGCCGTTTCGCGCATTAAAGATAGCTGCGGATATCGGCAGAAAGCTGTGCCTCCGGATGAATCAGCCGCTTGGCGATGTCCTTGGCGTGCTCGTCGGCGGCTTCGTATTGGTTGAGATAGCGGCTTTTCCGGCAACGCACGGAACGTGCCGCTCTGCACATGGGGCAGCACATCCGCGATGGAGGCCACGCCCATCTGTATGCCCGCGTCGCATTTGCGCAGCAGCTCGACGGTATCCTGATGAACCATGAAGCATCATCCTTTCGCGAATAGGATGCGGGAGGAGGATGCATTTTATGCCGGGGAAGGCATGGAGGAGCGGTATGGTTTATCTGAAATCGTTTGAATTTCCGGATGACGATAGGGAGTTTGACTTTTTGCTCGGCGTCAAGCGAACGTGTTATACGTCGTTTTATCCGTTCAAAATCCTTTCGCGCCGCCGCTTTGAGCGCATCGACTTCGAGCCGATTACCATGCTGTACGGCGGAAACGGTTCGGGCAAATCGACGGCGCTGCATGTCATCGCGGCGCGCGCGGGCGTGAAATGCGACACGCGGTTTAACAAGACCGAATTTTTTGAGGATTATGTGCGGCTCTGCCGCATGGAAGCGAACGAAATCCCGAGTAACAGCCGTCTGCTGGCCAGCGACGATGTGTTTGACGCGATGCTGGATACGCGCGCGTTTAACGACGGCATGGACAAGGGGCGCGAAGCGATTTTTCAGGAATATCTGGCCAATAAGCGCAGCCGTTTCCGGCTTTCCTCCATGGCGGATTACGAGCAGCTCCGCCGTGTCAACAGCGCGCGGCATAAAACGCAGTCCCGCTACACGAGGGAGGAGCTGGGCATGAATGTGCGGACGTATTCCAACGGCGAAAATGCGTTCAAGATGTTTACAAACGCCATCGAAGAGGACGCGCTGTATCTGCTGGATGAGCCGGAGAACAGCCTTTCGCCGACAAGACAGACAGAGCTGACGGAATACATCGAAAACGCCGCGCGGTTCTTTCGCTGTCAATTCGTGATTTCGACGCACTCGCCGTTTCTGCTCAGCCTGCGCGGCGCGAAAATTTACGATTTGGACAGCAATCCGGTGGATGTGCGCCGATGGACGGAACTTGAAAACGTGCGGACGTATTACGACTTTTTCAAAAAGCACGAACGGGAATTTTCAGACGAATCATAAATAAGCAAATCTGAAAATTTGCACAAGCCCGGCGGGCGAACACACTTAAAACAGGCGCGTCCGTTCTTTGCACAGAATTTGTTTTTTGCTCATTTACGGAAACGAATACAAAAACCGGGACGACCATCCGCATCGGATGAATCGTCCCGGTTTTGCGTTACATCAATCCCGCCGCCTGAAGCTGGCTTCGCAGATTGCTCACCGCGCCTTCCAGCGACGTATAATCAATCGGGGAGAGGGAGAGCAGCGTCTGCACCGCGCTGATGGCGGTGTTAATCTGCCGACGGGTGTCGTTGGAGAGGTCCGGCGACGAACCGACCAGCTGATAGGCCGTATACACCAAGCTGCTTGCGTCGCTCACGATGCTTTCCAGCTCGGAGGGCTGCTGCGCGGCGGTGTATGCGTCATGAATCGGGCAGATGTGATTCGCGATATCGTTGGTGCTCTTGAGCGTGGCAAA
Organism: uncultured Clostridia bacterium; assembly: GCA_934675735.1. Taxonomy (GTDB): domain Bacteria; phylum Bacillota; class Clostridia; order Christensenellales; family Aristaeellaceae; genus Ventricola. Next base: position 98,950 of record CAKURR010000006.1, on the reverse strand, counting down.
CTCGCCCAAATACTTGCGGATGGTGTCGCCGTAAGTATCAATATAATCGTAGAGCGGGTGGCCGCGCGGGATGAGCACGATGCCGCGGCTTTCCACCGCATAGGACGGGCAGTAATCCGTCGCCAGCAGGCCCGATTCCGTGCAGACGGAGACGGATTTATGCATGCTGCAATAGGCGGTGGGCACGCTGTCCGCGCTCCAGTAATCGGTGATGGTCTTGTAGCCGTTCACATCGTTATAGCATGCGTCCGTGGCCAGCTGGCCGCTCACGCCGCATGTGGTCACGCGCACGAGGTTGTAGTCGCTCGGCGTGCCGTCGATGATTTCGCGGGAATCGAGATTCTTGGTTTTGTGGATTTTCTCCATGAAGGCCTGCCACAGCGGGGCTGCGGCGTTGCCGCCCGTCGCCTTGGAAGAGAGCGCCTTGTAGTTGTCGTGGCCAATCCAGACGGAAGCGGAATACCAGCCCGTCATGCCGGCGAAGAACACGCCCTTGCTGTCCGAGTTCGTGCCGGTTTTGCCCGCCACAACCTGAGAGGAAATCTTCGCTTTGGTGCCCGTGCCGCTCTGCACGGCCTCCTTGAGCATATCCACCACGAGATACGCCGTCGAGGGCTTGAACACCTGGTGGCGGTCCTGCTGCTGGTGCATATCGACCACAACATTGCCGTTGCTGTCCACAATGCGGGAGAAGGAGAGAGGCTGCTGATAGACGCCTTTGTTGGCGATGGTGCCGAAGGCGACGGCCATCTGCACGGGCGTGATGCCCGAAGAGCCAAGCGCCAGGCCGAACGGGTCGGCGTTGATGTTTTTGTCGGGAATACCCATCAGGTGCAGATATTCCACCGAGCGGGACACGCCGACGTAGGTCATCAAAATCTGCGCCGCGGCGGTGTTATAGCTGTTGCGCAGCGCGCTGCGGAAGCTCTGCGGGCCTTTGTATCCGCCGCCGCCGTAATTCTTGGGCCACGAATCCTTGCCGCTGGAATCCTTCCAGCCGGAAATCGGCACGGGCATATTGTAGGCAATCGACGCGGGGGATGCGCCCAAATCGATTGCGGGCGCGTAGACCGTCAGCGGCTTGATGGAAGAGCCGACGGGCATGGTCATGCCGCTGGCGCGGTTGAGTGTCTTGCGGGTGGTGGGCTTGTAGCGCCCGCCGACGATGGCTTTCAGCTCGCCCGTGCGGTAGTCAAACACGCACGCGGCGGCCTGCGGCTGCTCGATTTCGGTGTACGTGCCGTCTGCGTTGCGGGATTGATACACCTTGTCGGAGGGGTCGCGCAGACGGGGATAGTCGTTCCAGTTCGCCAGCGTATCCTCCACGATTTCCTGAATTTCGGTGTCGAGGCAGAGATAGACGCTGTATCCACCCGTGCGGAGTTTGTTTTCCATCGCATAGCGGTTCGCGGAGGTATCCTCCAGCCCGTTGAGGTCGAGGAAAGTATCCACCACGTCGCTGATGGCGTATTCGACGTAGTGCGGATAGGCGTACATATCCGTCGAAGCGGGGGATTTTTCCAGCACGTTGGCCGTGGAACGATCCAGCGCGGCGTTATACTGCTGGGCGGTAATCAGCCCGTTTTCGCGCATCTGCCGCAGTACGTAATCCGTACGGTTGTTGGTGATATCGGGCGTGCTGCTGCCTTCGGTGTTGCGGGTGTAGAAATTGCTGCGCGGGTTGTAGTAATTCGGGCTTCGGGTCAGACCGGCCAGCATCGCGCATTCGCGCAGCGTCAGCTGGTCAAGCTCCTTGCCGAAATAGCCGTAGGCCGCCACGCGCACGCCGTAGTAGCTGCCGCCCAGAAAGATGGTGTTCAGATAGCTTTCCAGAATCTGTTTTTTCGTGTAGCGCGTTTCCAGCTCCATCGCCAAATATGCCTCCTGCAGCTTGCGCTTGTAGGATTGCTCGCTGGAAAGCACGGTCTGCTTGATGAGCTGCTGGGTGATGGTCGAGCCGCCCTGCGTCGAGCCGCTGGTGAAGTTGGCGACCAGCGCGCCGACGATGCGCTTGACATCCACGCCGTTGTGCTCGTAAAAACGCGCGTCCTCCACGGCGATGAAGGCGTTTTGAAGCATTTCCGGAATCTCGTCGATGGAGACCATGATGCGGTCCTCCGTCCCCTTGTAATCGGTGATGAGATTCCCTTCGCTGTCGTATATAAAGGAAGTTTTATCCTGTGCATCCAGTGCGGCGAGATCGAGCGTCGGCGCGGTATCGACAAACGCCTTGGCGATGCCGATGACGGCGCCCAGCAGCGCCAGCCCCACGCACAAGGCGATGATGAGGGACAGACGCACGGTGGTCGCGGCAACGCTGAGCACGAAGTTCGGCTTTTTGGTGCGCGCTTTGAAAATGGAGCGCGCACGCGGATGAACGGCGCGATTGGGCATGTTTTTCCTCCTTGCCATACGGGTAAAAGCGCCCGAGAAAAAGGGCGATATGTCATTATAACACAAAAAAGCGTTCTTCGCATCAAAAACCGAAAAACTTGGGGGAAGAATCACTTTCCGCCGCGCGCCATATGCTCACGGGGAGGGGATGGGCGTGACCGAAAAGCAGCTCAAACGATATTCCGCCAGAGTACGCAGGCGCAGACGGCTGCGGCGGCTGTTGCTGCTGACGCTGGCGCTGGCGGCGGCCTTTCTGCTGGTTGACCGAAACTTTCGGCCGCTGGTTTTCTCCCTGGCGGAGGCGAGGAGCGCCGCGATGGCCACCCGCGCGCTGAACGGCGCGCTCACCGAAGCGCTGGCAGACGGCGTGGAATACGATGACCTGATGAACGTGCGGATGGATGACGGCGGGCAGGTCTCGCTGCTCTCGGCCAACACCATGCGCATGAACGCGCTGGCCGACCGCGCGGGCGACGCGGCGCTGCGCAAGCTGGAAGCGGTCAGCGCGCAGAAGGTCTATGTACCGCTCGGCGCGGCGCTGGGGCTGACGCTCTTTGCGGGCAGCGGGCCGCGCATACCGATTTCCATCGTGCCCGTCGGTTCGGTGCAGACGGATTTTGAAACGGAATTTGAGGCCTGCGGCATCAACCAGACGCGCCACAAGGTCTATTTGCAGCTCTCGGCCAGCATCCGAATCGTCATCCCGACGGGCGCAAAGACCACCAACGTGACCGCCAACATGCTCGTGGCCGAGTCCATCATCATTGGCAAAGTGCCGGAGAGCTTTGTGGGCTACAACCTCAATCCGGATGAATTGAACATGGTGCCGTAAAAAACGGGGGCGCGCCGCCTTGACGCACATGCGCAAAATCCGTATAATAGACGGGAAAAACGGGGCTTGATACGGAGGAAAACCATGACGGAAACACAGCTGAAGGCACAGCTTGAGCAAATTTCCCCGGCGGATGAGGCGGCGCGCGCGGCGGCGCACGCGCATTGGGCGAGTCTGGCGAAGCCGCTCGGCGGGCTGGGCAGGCTGGAAACCCTGCTCGAGGACGCGGCGGCGTTGACCGGACGGGCGCAAATCGACGTGAGCCGCCGCGCGGTGTTCGTGCTTTGTGCGGATAACGGCGTGGTGGCGCAGGGCGTGAGCCAGACAGATGCGAGCGTGACGCGTGCCGTGGCGGAAAATCTCGCGCGGCACACCACGAGTGTCTGCTGCATGGCGGATGTTGCGCATTGCGACGTTGTGCCCGTGGATATCGGCATGGCGGGGGAAAAGGTTCGCGGTGTGGCGGACAGGCGCGTTGCCGACGGCACGGCGGATTTCACCCAAGGCCCGGCAATGACCCGCGCGCAGACAATCGACGCGATTGAGGTCGGCATGTGGCTCGTTCGGGATTGGCGGGAAAAGGGCTTTACCCTGCTGGCGACGGGCGAAATGGGCATCGGCAACACGACGACCTCCAGCGCTGTGGCGGCGGTGCTGCTCCGTCGGCCCGTTGAGAGCATGACGGGGCGCGGCGCGGGCCTCTCCGACGCGGGGCTGGCGCGCAAAATCGACGCGATTCGGCGCGGCGTGGCGGTCAATCGCCCCGATGCGGACGACCCGCTTGACGTGCTCGCCAAACTGGGCGGGCTGGATATCGCGGGGCTTTGCGGCATGTTTCTGGGCGGCGCGCTGTACGGCGTGCCGATTGCGGCGGATGGATTCATCAGCGGCGTGGCGGCGTTGTGCGCGGTGCGGCTCTGCCCGAACGCGGGCAAGGCGGTGTTCGCCAGCCATGTTTCCTCCGAACCGGCGGCGCAGCTCGTGCTCGACGCGCTGGGCAAGCGGCCGCTCATCACGGCGGATTTGCACCTGGGCGAGGGGACGGGCGCGGTGGCCTCCATCCCGCTGTGGGATATGGCGCTGGCCGTCTATCAAAACTGCTACTCGTTTGAGGAGGGCGGCATTGCGCCGTATACCCCGCAATGCTGACGCTGGTTGTCGGCGGCTCGGCGAGCGGCAAGAGCGCGTTTGCCGAGCGCCTTGCCGTTCAAAGCGGGCTGCCGCGCTTTTATGTGGCGACGATGCATGTCTGGGACGCGGAGAGCGAAAAGCGCGTGGCGCGCCATCGGGCCATGCGGCGGGAAAAGCAGTTTGAAACGCTGGAATGCCCGCTGCATTTGGAAACGCTGACCGTGCCCGCGCGCGGCACGGCGCTGCTGGAGGATATGGGCAATCTGGTCGCCAACGAGCTGTATGACGCGGACGGTGCGAAGGCAGACGCGGTTTCGGCCGTTCTGCGCGGCGCGGACAGGCTGCACGCCCGGTGTGAACATCTGATTATCGTGTCGAACGAGGTGTTCCGCGGCGGCGCGGATTACGCGGGCGACACGGATGCGTATCTGCTCGCGCTGGCGAGGGTGAACAATGCGTTGGCGGCGCGGGCGGAAAACGTCTGCCGCGTCGTCTGCGGCATACCCCGATGGGTGAAGGGAGGAAACGGGCTTGGTCGTGCTTGAAACCGTCTGCGTCGCGTTTGCGATGTTTTCCGCGCTGCCTGTGCCGCAGTTTAATTGGAACGAGCGGAATATGCGCTATGCGATGGCGGCGTTCCCGCTCATCGGCGCGGTCATCGGCGCGCTGTGGTGCGTTTGCGGCCTGCTCCCCCTGCCGGATATGCTCAAGGCGGCGGGGTTTTGTCTGATTCCCGTCGCGGTCACGGGCGGCATTCATCTGGACGGCTTTGCGGATACCTCCGACGCGCTTTCCAGTTACGGCGACAGGGAAAAGAAGCTTGCGATTCTCAAAGACCCGCACTGCGGCGCGTTTGCGGTGATTCGCCTGTGCGGCTATTTCGTGCTGTATTTTGCGCTCTGTGCCTGTCTGTGCTTCACGCCGCGCATGGGTTTGGTCTGGACGCTGGCGCTTGTGCTCGAGCGGGCCTTGTCGGGCTATGCGGTTGCGGCGTTCCCGATGGCGAAAAACACGGGGCTGGCGCACACGTTCGCTACGGCGGCGGATAAGCGGCGCGTGCAGCGCATCCTGCTGGGGGTGAGCGCTTGTGTCGGCGCGGGGATGGCGCTGCTGGGCGGCGGGCTGCTCGTGCTCGCGGCGCTCCTGGCGCTGCGGCGGTATCGCGCCGTGGCGGTAAAGCAGTTCGGCGGCATAACGGGCGATCTGGCGGGCTGGTTTTTGCAGCGCGCGGAGCTTTTCATGCTGGCGGCGTTGCTGATTTCGGAAAGGTGGATGGGATGATTTTCATCACGGGGCCGCTGTACAGCGGCAAGCGGACGTTCGCGCAGAGGCTTGGCGGGCGGCAGATTTTCGACGTGCAGAACCTCGCGGCTCGGGCCGATGATTTGGCGCTGCTGGCGGACAGGCTGGCGGCGGAATACGACGTGGCGGCGGCGACGGAAATCGGCGGCGGCATCGTCCCCATGGACGCCGAACAGCGGCGGGCGCGGGAGGCGGCGGGTCGGCTGGCCTGCCTGCTGGCCGCGCGCGCGGACACGGTCATCGAGATGTTTTGCGGCATACCGACCGTGCTCAAGGGGGACATGCCATGCTGATTGTGCTGCTCCGCCACGGCCAAACGGCGTATAACGAACAGCGCCGCTATCAGGGCGCGACGGATGTGCTGCTGTCGCCCGCGGGCAGGGCCGCGCTGCGAAAGGCTGATTTTGAGACGGAAACCGTGTATGTCACCCCGCTTGGCCGAACGGCGCAGACGGCGCAAATCCTCTTTCCCGACGCGCGGCCGGTCGTTGCGGCGGATTTGCGGGAAATGGATTTCGGCGATTTCGAGGGGCGCACCTATGAAGAGATGAAGGGCGACGCGGCCTACTGCGCGTGGCTGGATTCGGGCTGCGAAAGCCCCTGCCCGAACGGGGAAAGCAAGGCGGCCTTCTGCGAGCGGGTCTGCCTCGCGTTTGAGCGGCTGACGGATGAAGCGCTCGCGCGCGGGGAAGAGCGGCTGGTCATCGTCGCGCACGGCGGCACGCAGATGGCGGCGCTGAGTCACTTTGCCGCGCCGCATCGGGATTATTACAGCTGGAACGCGCCGCCCGCGGGCGGCTTTGTGTTGAGCGCCGACGAATGGCGCGCGCGGCGGGTGCTGCGCGTGGTGAAAACCGTCGGCTATGCGGAGGAACGGACATGAACATATTGTATGCGATGCTGGGCGGCTTTGCGCTGGATTGGCTTTTCGGCGACCCGTCGTGGCTGGTGCATCCCGTGGTTATCATGGGCAAAGCTATCGGCGCGATGGAGCAAGGGCTGCGCGCGCGCCTGCCGAAAACGCCGCGGGGAGAGCGGCTCGGCGGGCTGACGCTGGCGATTGTGCTTCCGGTCGGCACGCTGCTGCTGACGGGCGGCGTGTGCCGCGTGATGAGGGCGATACATCCGCTGCTGGGCTTTGCAGTCGAGCTGCTGTGGTGCGCACAGGCGCTGGCGGCGACGGGCCTTGCCCAAGAGAGCACAAACGTTTACCGTCAACTGGAAAAGGATGACCTGCCCGCGGCGAGAAAGGCGGTCAGCCGCATCGTCGGGCGGGACACGGAGAAGCTGACGCGCGAGGGCGTGACCAAAGCGGCGGTGGAGACGGTTGCCGAAAACGCGAGCGACGGCGTGATTGCGCCGCTGTTTTACATGATGCTCGGCGGCGCGCCGCTGGCGCTGACCTACAAGGCCGTCAACACGATGGACAGCATGGTGGGCTACAAAAACGAACGATATCTGAACTTCGGCCGCGCGGCGGCCAAGCTGGATGACGCGGCGAATTACCTGCCCAGCCGAATCGCGGCGCTGTTGTGGATTGCCGCGGCGGCGCTGACGGGCAACGACGCGAAGGGCGCGTGGCGCATCTGGCGGCGCGACCGACGCAACCACGCCAGCCCGAACAGCGCGCAGACGGAAAGCGCCTGCGCCGGCGCGCTGGGCGTTCAGCTGGCGGGGCCCGCGACGTATTTCGGCGAATATTACGACAAGCCGACCATCGGCGACGCGTCGCGCGCGATTGAGCCGAAGGACATTCTGCGGGCGAATCACATGATGCGCGTCGCAAGCGTGCTGGGGTTGGCGGCTGCGGCAATGTTTAGGTTGATGATGGGAGTTTAACAGATGAACTTGGTACACGGCGGCGACACGGTCGGTTATCGGGAGCGATACGGGCACGATGCATTGGATTTTTCGGCGAATGTCAGCCCGCTGGGCATACCGGAAGCGGTGGCGCGCGCCATCGGCGAGGCGGCGTTTCAGGCGGACAAATACCCCGACCCGCTCTGCCGCGCGCTGACTGCGGCGCTCGGCAAGGCGGAGGATGTGCCGAAAGATTGGATACTCTGCGGCAACGGCGCGGCGGATTTGATTTTTCGGCTGGCGCTGGCGAAGAAGCCCCGGCACGCGCTGATTCTCGCGCCGACGTTTGCCGAATACGCGGCGGCGCTGGAAACGGTCGATTGTGAGATTCGGCGATACACGCTGGATGAAGCCGACGATTTCGCGCCGAGCGACGGCATTCTGGCGGCGATTGAGCCGCCCGTTGACCTGGTTTTCCTCTGCCAGCCGAATAACCCGACTGGGCAGGTCGCGGACAGATCGCTGATGCGGCGGATTCTGGCAAGGTGCGAAACCGTCGGCGCGCTGCTGGCGGTGGACGAATGCTTCCTCGATTTTCTGCCGGACTGCGAATCTTGGACGATGAAGCCCGATTTGGCGGCGCACCCGAGTCTGCTGATTTTGAAGGCGTTCACAAAGCTCTACGGCATGGCGGGCGTTCGGCTGGGCTATGGCCTTTGCGCGGACGCGGATTTGCTCGCGCGGATGCGCAATGCGGGTCAGCCGTGGGCGGTTTCGTCGCTGGCTCAGGGGGCGGGGCTGGCGGCGCTTGAACAGGGGGATTATGTCGCGCGGGTTCGGGCGCTGACAGAGACGGAAAGGCCGTATCTGCTGGCGGGTCTGCGGGCGCTGGGTCTGCGCACGATTGAGGGAAAGGCCAACTATCTGCTCTTCCGCGCAGATGAAGCGCTGGGGGAGCGGTTGGAAAAGCGCGGCGTGGTTGTCAGGCGCTGCGGCAATTATCCGGGGCTGGACGATACGTGGTACAGAACGGCGGTGCGCACGCGGCGCGAAAACGACGCGCTTCTGGCCGCCTTGAAAGAGGCGATGGCATGAGCAAGGCAAAGCGAATCATGGTGCAGGGCACGATGAGCGGCGCGGGCAAAAGTCTGCTCTGCGCGGCGCTGTGCCGCATTTTTGCGCAGGACGGATACCGCGTTGCGCCGTTTAAGAGCCAGAACATGGCGCTCAACAGTTTTGTCACGCGCGACGGGCTGGAGATGGGGCGCGCACAGGTCGTTCAGGCCCAGGCGGCGGGCATCGAGCCGGATGTGCGCATGAACCCGATTCTGCTCAAGCCGAGCAGTGACACGGGCAGTCAGGTGATTGTGAACGGCGAGGTGCGCGGGCAGATGAGCGCGGCGGCGTATTTCAAAATGAAGCGTCGGCTCATCCCCGATATCCTCGCCGCGTTTGACAGCCTGAGCGAGGATGTGGATATCGTCGTCATCGAGGGCGCGGGCAGTCCGGCGGAAATCAACCTCAAGGCGGACGACATCGTGAACATGGGTTTGGCGAAGCTGGTGGATGCGCCCGTGCTGCTGACGGGCGATATCGACCGCGGCGGCGTGTTCGCGCAGCTTTACGGCACGGTGGCGCTGCTCGAGCCGGAGGAACGCGCGCGCATCGCGGGGCTGATTATCAACAAATTTCGCGGCGACGCGGAGATTCTGCGCCCCGGGCTGGCGATGCTGGAGGAAAAGACGAACCTGCCCGTGCTGGGCGTCGTGCCGTATCTGCATGTGGAAATCGAGGACGAGGACTCGCTTTCCGAGCGGCTGGACGCAAGGCGCGCCGTCAAGCCGCTGGATGCGGCGGTCATCCGCCTGCCGCACATCAGCAATTTCACGGATTTTATGCCCTTGGAGCAGCACGGGCTGCTGGGCGTTCGCTATGTGCAGCGCGCGCGGGAGCTGGGGCGGCCCGATTTGGTGATTCTGCCGGGAACGAAAAACACGATGGAAGATTTGCTCTGGCTGCGGCAGAGCGGGCTGGAAGCGGCGGTGCTCAAGCTGGCACACGCGGGCGTGCCCGTGCTCGGCGTATGCGGCGGGTATCAGATGCTGGGGCATACGCTTGACGACCCGAAAGGCACGGAGAGCGGCAAGCCGATGGCGCTTGCGGGGCTGGGGCTTCTGCCCACGCGGACGGTGTTTGACGCGCAGAAGCGGCGCGTGCAGGTGCGCGCGGTTGCGCAGGGCGAAAGCTTTGGCGGGGCGAAAATGACGGGTTACGAGATTCACAACGGGCGGACGGAGGTTGACGGCGCGCCGATGTGCATCTTGGAGGATGGAACGCCGGAGGGCTGCATCCGCGAAAATGTATTCGGAACGTACCTGCACGGGCTGTTTGACAGCGGCGAGCTGACGGGCGCGCTGGTCAGGCAGCTGTGCGCGCGCAAGGGCATTTCGCCGACGCAGACGCGGCTGACGTCGATGGAGGATTATCGCCGACAGCAGTTTGATTTGCTGGCCGACGGCGTGCGGCAGGCGCTGAATATGGGCGCGGTTTACCGCGCGATGGGGCTGTAAATAGAAACAAAGAGGGGCGCAATCGGCGTCCCTCTCAATTTTTTAGGAAAGACAGGCAAAGTGCATCCGCGTGAGCCTGCCGCACTTAACCTTCCAAAGCGTTATACTGCTCGCCGGTCACAGGCTCGCACCACTCGTTGCTGCAATTTTCGCCCGGAATTTCAAAGGCGATGTGGGAGAACCAGCTGTCCTTTTTCGCGCCGTGCCAGTGCTTCACGTTCGCGGGGATGACGATGACCTTGCCCGGCACAAGGCTGACGGCTTCTTTGCCTTCCTCCTGATACCAGCCCTCGCCGGCGGTGCAGACGAGCATTTGGCCGCCGCCTTTCGTGGCGTGGTGGATGTGCCAGTTGTTGCGGCAGCCCGGCTCAAAGGTGACGTTGGCCAGAAACAGGCCGTCCTGCGGGCGGGTCAGCGGGTTGAGGAAGGAATCGCCGATGAAATACTGCGCGTAAGCGGTATTGGGCTGACCCTGACCGAACACGTTCTGCGCGTCAAATGCTTTGGAATCCATGATTTTCATAAAGAAAGCCTCCTTGATGAAATGGGCGTTGACGGATGGAGCCGTATGCGCTATACTCATATCATACAAGTTAAAGCTGACTTTAAGTCAAGAGGTTTGCCGAAAAAAGGAGGAAAAAAGATGGCTTACACGGTGGGCGAGATGGCGCGGCTGTTGAATGTTCCGGCCTCCACGCTTCGCTATTACGACAAGGAGGGGCTTCTGCCGTTTGTGGAACGCTCTTCGGGCGGCATCCGCATGTTCAAGGATTCGGATTACGAATGGTTACAGGTCATCGGGTGTCTCAAGAAGGCGGGCATGTCCATCCGCGATATCCGCCAATACATTCTGCTGGCGATGCAGGGGGATTCGACCATCGACGATCGGCTGGCCATGTTCTATGCCCAGCGCGAGCGGCTGATGGAGCAGATGGAGCAGCTTCGCCAGACGCTCGACACGCTGAATTATAAATGCTGGTTTTACGAGCAGGCCAAAGAGAAAGGCTCGACCAAGGCCGTGCCGAGCTGCGTGCCGGAGCAGTATCGGAGCGTGATTCGGCGGCTCAAGGACGTGCCGTCCGCCGGAGAAATCAACTGATTCGGGGCGGGGCTTTTGCCGAAAGGGACAAAAAGCTTTTGCAAATTCCTGTTAAATAGGGTATAATCAAATTATATAAAATTCGCAAAAAGGGGCGATGGCTTTGAGCGAGTATATCATCGAAATGCTGGGCGTCACCAAAGAGTTTCCGGGCATTGTCGCCAACGACAATATCACCCTTCAGCTCAAAAAAGGCGAGATTCACGCGCTGCTGGGCGAAAACGGCGCGGGCAAATCCACCCTGATGAGCGTGCTCTTTGGCATGTATCAGCCGGAAAAGGGCGAAATCCGCAAAAACGGGCAGGTAGTCCATATCAAAGACCCGAACGACGCCAACGCGCTGGGCATCGGCATGGTGCACCAGCACTTCAAGCTCGTGGATGTGTTTTCCGTGCTGGATAACATCATCCTCGGCGTGGAACCGACGGTCACGCCGTTCGGCTTCCTGCAAAAGGCGCAGGCGCGCAAAAAGGTGATGGAGCTGAGCGAGCGCTATGGGTTGAAGGTCGATCCCGATGCGATGGTGGAGGATATCACCGTCGGCATGCAGCAGCGCACCGAGATTCTCAAGATGCTCTACCGCGATAACGAGGTGCTCATCTTCGACGAGCCGACCGCTGTGCTCACGCCGCAGGAAATCGAAGAGCTGATGAAAATCATGAAGGAATTGACCAAAGAGGGCAAATCCATCCTGTTTATCACCCATAAGCTCGACGAAATCAAGGCCGTGGCCGACCGCTGCACCGTGCTGCGCAAGGGCAAATACGTCGGCACGGTCGATGTGGCGACCACCAGCAAGGAAGAGCTCAGTGAGATGATGGTCGGCCGCAAGGTGCAGCTGGTGATGGAAAAAACGCCGCTCAAGCCCGGCGAAAGCGTGCTGACCGTGCAGAACCTGACCGTCCGGAGCAAGAAGCACGGCAAGCCCGTGGTCAACAACGTTTCCTTCAACGTGCACCGCGGCGAAATCGTCTGTATCGCGGGCATCGACGGCAACGGCCAGAGCGAGCTGGTCTATGCGCTCACCGGCCTGATGAAGCCCGAAAGCGGCAAGATTTTCCTCAACAACAAGGATATCACGCACATGTCCATCCGCAAGCGCAACGAGGCGGGCCTGAGCCACATTCCGGAGGATCGCCACAAGCACGGATTGGTGCTGGATTATTCGCTGGAAAACAACCTCGTGCTCAAGCGCTATTTCCATCCGGAATTTGAGCGCAACGGCTTTTTGCAGTTCGGCGAAATCCGCAAATATGCCGACGGGCTGATTGACCGCTTCGACGTGCGCAGCGGCCAGGGCGCGGTGACGAAGGCGCGCAGCATGTCCGGCGGCAACCAGCAGAAGGCGATTATCGCCCGCGAGGTGGATTTGAGCAGCGACCTGCTCATCGCCGTGCAGCCTACGCGCGGCCTGGACGTCGGCGCCATCGAGTATATCCGCAAGGAGCTGCTCGCTCAGCGCGACGCGGGCAAGGCGGTTCTGCTCGTCTCGCTGGAGCTGGACGAGGTGCTCGAAGTGCCGGATCGCATTCTGGTGATGTATGAAGGCGCGATTGTCGGCGAGCTTGACCCGCGCTACACAACCGCCAAAGAGCTGGGTCTCTACATGGCGGGCGCTCAGCACAACATTTGATAGGAGGAAAGCCAAATGGAGAACAAAAAGGGCAAGCCGGGCAGCCGTCTGGCAGGCTCGGAAGCGTTTCTGTCGGTGGCGGCCTCGCTGGTTTGCATTGTCATCGGCCTGCTGCTGGGGCTTGTGGTGCTGGCGATTATCAACGCGGAACACGCATTCGGCGACGGCCTGATGGTGATTCTGCAAAGCGGTCTGAAGAGCCCGCGCAACATGGGCACGGTGCTGGCCAACGCCGCGCCGCTGATTATGACGGGCCTTTCCGTCGGCTTCGCGTTCAAAACGGGTCTGTTCAACATCGGCGCGGCGGGGCAGTACACGCTCGGCGCGTTCGGCGCGCTCTACTGTGCCATCGTGCTGCAATGGCCGTGGTATCTGTGCCTGCTGGCGGCGATGGTGTTCGGCGCGGTCTGGGGCGCACTGCCGGGCATTTTCAAGGCGTATCTGAACATCAACGAGGTCATCACGGCTATCATGTTCAACTGGATTGGCCTGTATATGGTCAACGACATCATGTACGGCAAGGGCAAAAGCCCGATGTATGACCTTTCCTCGACCAAGACATACAGCCTGCGCAAGGCTGCGCCGCAGGCGATGATTCCCAACTGCGGCATGAGCGACGTGTTCGGCAAGCTGCAATCGGTGACGATTGCGATTTTCATCGCGATTTTCTTTGCGATTGTGGTCTATGTCATCCTCAATAAGACGGCGTTCGGCTATGAGCTGCGCGCGTGCGGCTTCAACAAAAACGCCGCGCGCTACGCGGGCATCAACGAAAAGCGCAACATCATCCTCTCGATGATGATTTCCGGCGCGCTGGCGGGCGTCGGCGCGGGCCTGTATTATCTCTCCACCGTAGCGGAATGGAACCCGCAGGTCTCCACGGCGCTGCCCGCGATGGGCTTCAACGGCATCAGCACGGCGTTGCTGGCCTGCTCCAACCCGATTGGCACGATTTTCTCCTCACTGTTCATTTCGTATATCACCGTGGGCGGCACCAAACTTTCCACGCAGTATTACAGCAAGGAAATCGCCGACGTGATTACCGCGCTGATTATCTACCTGTGCGCGTTCTCGCTGCTGTTTAAGAACAAGATTCGCGCGCTGCTGGAGGGCAAGGCCAAGCGGGTCTCCGTCGGGAAGGGAGGGGACGACTGATGTTTCTGCTGCTGAAATATACGCTGCTGTATACGGTCGTGCTGATGATGGTTGCGCTGGGCGGCATGTTCTCCGAGCGCAGCGGCATTATCAACATCGCGCTGGAAGGCATTATGGTCATCGGCGGTCTGATCGGCGTTATCGCCATTCAGCTGATGCCCGCGGGCTCGAGCGCGTTTTCCGTCGTGCTGGTCTCCGTGCTTGCGGCGGGCGTTGCGGGCATGCTTTACGCGGCGCTGCTGGCGTTTGCTTCCATCAATTTGAACGCCGACCAGACCATCGGCGGCACGGCGCTCAACCTGCTGGCCACCGCGCTGGCGATGGTCGTCGCCAAGGGCGTGAACCACTCCGCTTCCGCGAAGCTGGATTACAGCAACCGCGCGTTCATCTACGATTTCGGCCCGCTGACGGTGAATGTGTTCCTGTTCATCGGCATTGCGGCGCTGATTCTTTCGTACATTGTGCTCTATAAGACGCGGCTGGGCCTGCGTCTGCGCGCGTGCGGCGAGCATCCGCAAGCGGCGGACAGCGTGGGCATCAACGTCTACAAGATGCGCTACATCGGCGTGCTGATTTCCGGCGTGCTGGGCGGCATCGGCGGCATGGCGTATATCATCCCGTCCGTGTCGAGCTGGAACTTTGAGGTCGGCGTTTCCGGCGCGGGCTTCCTGGCGTTGGCGGTTATGATTTTCGGTCAGTGGAAGCCGTTCCGCATTTTCTTTGCGGCGGTGTTCTTTGCGCTGTTCAAGTCGCTGGCGAACATCGCGAGTTCGATTCCGTTCCTGGCCGATTTGGGGTGGACGCAGAACATGTACAACATGATTCCGTTCATCGCGTCGATGATTATTCTCGCGTTCACGAGCAAGAAATCCCGCGCGCCGAAGGCCGAGGGCATTCCCTACGACAAAGGTTCGCGGTAAGGAACGTTGGGGGAAAAAACGTTGGGGCTTCTCGCCCCAAACCCTCGGCAGGAATCTGGAACTCCGTTCACTGTTTCCCACGCAGTGGGCGTTCACTTCGTTCCTGCACTTCCCACTAAAAAATCCCTCCGATTTTATCGGAGGGATTTTTCTGTAAAAACTGCTTTGAACAGGCGCGAAGCGAAGAAGGGAGTCTGAGGGATGGAATCCCTCAGGCAGGTTTGGGCGGCAGCCCAACGTCCTTAGAACTCCTTGTTCTCGTAGCGCCTGCACCACGTGTACTTGCTCACCGCGCTGCGCTGAGCCGTAACGCCGCTTAAAATCGCCTGCATGTAGGTCGGCAGAAACTCGTCATACTTGACTTCCAGCACCTCCACAGGGTCGTCAAAGACCGGATAGGTCGGAATCGCCGCGTCGAACATGTTCGTCTGATACAGGCCCGTGCGAATCTGCTTGTCAAACGTGATGCGCACCTCTTCGGCGGGGTGGATGTACGCCTCGCGGACATAATCCACAATCACCACCGGACGCAGCAGCCGCGTTTTCATCTCGCGGTATACATCGTGCAGCAGGGGATGGCGCATGCGCTGCAAGCCCTCGGGGTCGCCCGCAATCAGCTGGTCGGCCAGCTCGCGGGGGATGGAGACGGACTGCTTGGAAATCAAATCGCCGTATTTGCTCTTACATTCCAGCTTAATCACGCGGTCGCTGAAATTGTAGATGCGGATGCGGTATTTTTTGCGGTTGCCGACGCCCGCGATCTTTTCTTCCAGCGCGTCGTCGTTGATGGTGTCAAAATACAGCGAGCGAATCAGATATTCGTGGCCCTGGTCGAGCTGCATCAGCGGCGCGAGCGCATTGCGCAGAACGGTCAGCTCCGCCGGCGTGATGAGGTATTTCAGCTCGTGCCGCAGCGGAATGTTGCGGATGATCATATCGACTCCTTAGTTGCCCGCTTCGGACTGGCAGGCAATCAGCGTCGCGTTGTGCACGCCTTCGGTATCCATCAGCTTGTTCACGATGTCAAAACGCTCGCGCAGCTGCACCTCGACGGTCAGTTCCACGCCGCCCGGGGTGACGGTCTTGCTGCGCAGACGCTGCACTTTGATGCGGCGGATGAAATCCATCACTTCCGGCTCAACCTCCGCGTCGTAGTGGGTCACGAGCAAGAAGGTGTTCGGCGTGCGCAGGCGGAAGAACGCCAGCGCCAGCATCGCGATGGAAATGCCCGCGACCACGACCAGCGCGATGGTGTACAGCTCCGCGCCGAGCAGAATGCCCATCGTCAGACTCCAGAACATGTAGGCCGTATCCAGCGGATCTTTGATGGCCGTGCGGAAACGTACGATGGAGAGCGCGCCGACCATGCCCATCGACAGCGCGATGTTCGATTTGATGCACATGACGACCGGCGTGGTAATCATGCACAGCATAATCAGCGTGTTGGCGAACGACGGGGAAAAGAGCACGCCGCGGAACGCTTTGCGGTAGACCAGCGCGATGATGAGGCCGACGATAAAGCCCATCAGCAGCGCCAGCACCATTTTCATCGGCGTGAGGTTGGCCATTTGCTGCGAGAACCACTCGGTTACGTTTGTATCGTTGATGATGTTCTTCATGGGATTGTTTCCTCCTAATATGATACTTCCTCAGTTACAACTTCGTTGTGTAGGCGCCCTCAAGGAGAGAACCCTTTGGCTTTCACCACAAATGAACAAAGTCTGCATAAATCTTGCGACGGACGACTGACGGCTGTCCCTGCATGTTGCGAATGAACGAAAACAGGATGTAGGGGCGCGCATTGCGCGTCCGAAAAAAGCGTCACTGGTATTCCGCCGGAATCTGCGGGCACGGGCCGAAATAGGCTTCCATTTCCGCGTCGCTCAGGCCGAAATAGGATTGAATATCCAGCCAGATGAAGTGCGGCCGGCGGTTCATGACGCGCACGGTGCGCTCGCAGCGGGTAATCCAGTAGTTGTAAGCGCCCGTCGCGTTCTTCGGCACGTCAAAGCTCACCTTGGGGGACATTTCCGCCGCCCAGCGCTCGCTGTGCATCTGCATCTCCGGCTTAATCTGCGCCGTCATTTCATAGAACAGCGAGACCATGTTTTCCGTCGTCAGCACGCTGTTGAACAGCTCGGCATAGCGCTTCAGGAATTTGTCACGGTATTGCGGCACTTGTACCAGCTTGCGCACGAACAGGTTGGACTTAATTTTCTGGTTGCCGATGCCGTTTTCGTTCATGTAATAGCTGAGGCCGCCGACGGCGTATTCAACGCCCTTGCTCGTGGCGGAAGCGTTGAACAGGCCCCAGTCCATATCGAACACCAGATAGCGCCACTTGCCGTCGCCGGATTTTGTGTTGCGGTAGAAGCGGACGTTGCCCGGGTCGGTGTTGCCGTAGAACGATTCAAAGATGTAGTAATCGAACATGTTGTCGATGTCGAAATTCGCTTCGACTTCGGCCAGCAGGTCGGGGTCGCTGTTCAAATCGGCGTTTTTGACCTTGTTGTAAAGCGCCTTGTAATCCGCGTTGGAGCCCTGCTTAATCTGCGAGGTGGAGAGACCGTCGGATTGCAGCAGGTCGATGTCGTCCGCATTGGCCCAGCCCTCGTGCTGGGCGACCATGTCCACGCCCGCGCGTTCGCGCATGTTGTAGTGGCCGTAGTATTCGCCGTTGATGTAGACGATGACGGGCTTCCACGCCTGCGTGGCGAGCGTGCTGTCCGATTGGTCAATCAGGCGCGCTTCCAGGCCGTCGAGCACGCGGGTATACAGGCCGTCCTGACCGCCGTTGCGCAGAACGAAGCTCTTGTAGGTTGTGAACGGGCGGTCACTGAACAGGGCATAGTCAAATTCGCTCTTGCCGAACTGGCCGTCCGCCTTGATATACAGGCTCTTCTGCGGCATATCCAGCGAGTATTGGCCCATCACGCGGAAGCGGATGCCCTGTGAGATTTGCAGCTGCCCGTTTTCGTCGGTGTATTCCACCCAGCCACTGAACCAGTTCTTCTGGCCGAACGTGGCCTTTTTGAACCACGGGCGGTTGTCCGTTTCGGGGTCAACGTTCGGGCCGTAGGCGAACGCACCGTAATCCTCGTTGGTCAGGTTATCCGGATCGGTCGTCAGGCAGATGACCGGCATTGTGTGATACACCGAAATCAGATACGTTTCGGAGATAATCTGCGAGGCTTCCACGCCGTCGCGGTAGGCGCGCGCGCGGATGACCGTGTTGGTTTCGACCTCAATCGGGCCGGTATAGAGGGCGGAGGATTCGTTCGGGTCGGTGCTGTCGAGCGTATAGCGGACGGTGCTGTTCGCAGGCACGTTGAGCGTCACCGCGTTTTCGCCCGTCAGCGGCCTGTCATACAAGCCGCCCGCGACGTTGAAAGTCGGCGCTTCGGCATAGCCGACGAAGCCCTGCCCGTTCGTTTCGCCGGGCGTGGGGGTGGAATAATAGAAAAGGCCGGCCTGCCCGAGCGTGCGCCCGTAGGATGTATCGTCGTAAAGCTGGGGCACGACCACCTTATCCAGAATCTGCCCGCTCGGGGTGGAAAGGCAGACGGTCTCGCCCGATTTTTTCAGATTAAAGTTGGTGAAATAATAAACGCCGTCTTTGCTCGTCTGCGTGGTATCGCAGTAGATGACCAGATAGCTGTTGTTTTCGATGGTGATGTCGGGAAATTGCCATTTGCGCGGTTTCTTAATGTTATCGGACAGGCCGTAACCCTTGAGGTTTACGGCCTGCCCGCTCATGTTGTAAATTTCGATGTAGTCGTAGTAGTAATTGACGTTCGGCCCGTGGGTGCTTTTGTTGCCGGTCATGACCTCGGTGATGTAAAGGCCCGATGTGTTGGCCAGACACAGGCTCGTGTCCATCGCCGTCATGCCCGCGCGCGTGTTGGGCAGCCCCGGCGTGGGGGCGGTAAAGACCTTGAAACTGCCGTCGCCCTCTTCGTCGCGGCCCCAGGAGGTATCCGCGGCGAGCAGGTCATAGGTCACCATGTCGATCATTCGGCCCTGAATATCCGAGAGAATGACGGTTTCGCCGTTGGAACGCAGCTTGAAGCTGGCGTGCGGCCAGCTTCCCTCCGCTGCGGCTCTGTCCTTTTTGGAGGCAAAGACGACGAAATAGCCGTTCGCCTCGATGACGCTGCCCTGCGGGAAACGCCACTTGACAAGCTTATCCGTGCTGTCGCTCAGCGCGTAGTTGGAAAGATCGATGGCCTGATTGGTCGTGTTGTGGATTTCAATCCAGTCGGGATAATCACCGTCCTCGTCCTTGAGCGTGGTGATGGAGGAGGCGCAGATTTCGTTGATGACCAGCGCACCGCTTTGCAGCACCGTGCTCGCGCGGAAGGCGGCGTAGCCTTCCTGCGTGTTGTCATATCCCGGGGTGTACTGGTCGGTGATGATGTAATCATTGCCGCCGATCCACGTGTAGCTCATGTTGTAATCCATCGCGGGCACGTCCAACTCCTGAAAGGCGATGCCGTCGCTGCCGAAGAGAAAGAGCTTGTCGCCCGCGGAGGAAAGCTTGAATTTGGCATGCAGCGTCTTGCCGGCCTCGTTCTGCGTGCTGTCCGAAGCGAAAACGACGACGTGTTCGCCTGCCGCAAGCGTCATATCCGGAAAGACGAAGGTGATTTTGTCCGCGCGGTCGGAAAGGCCGTAGCCCTTGATGTGGATGGGGCTGTCGCCCGTGTTGGTGATTTCCACCCAATCCGGAAACGCGCCCGTCTCGTCGGGGAACGCGCTGCGGTTGGAGGACATCGCCTCCGTGATGCGCAGATTCGTGTTGCCGCTGGAAACGGCGGTCTCGTCAACTTCTGTGCCGGAGACGTTGGCGGCGGGGGTCTGCGCGATTTTCGGCGCGAAGAAAATCATCAGCACGACGAACACGCTCAGCGCAATCAGCAGCGGCAGCGTGCCGCGCTGGGGCTTGACGCGTTTGATGGCGCTGCGCTTTTTGCGCGGCGGACTGGTATTTTTCATCCGATTGGAACGCATGAATGAACTTCCTTTCAAGTTTCGACAAAATGGCCTGTTTCAGTATATCATAAATCGCGCGCAAACGGAAGAGCAAGAAAAACTTTCTAGCCCTCCTCGGGCGCGAATGATTGATTGTTCCGCCCGCCGCCTGCATAGATTAGGGATATCGGGGAAGGAGGAAGGCGCATGCGGCTTGGCGTTGTGCTTACGGGAATGGGCGCGTGCGCGGCGGCGAGCGCGGGCGCGCTGACGTGGATGCTGGATGCGGGCGCCGCGCCGTTCGCCGTCTGCGGTATGCAGGCGGGGGCGTGGCCCGCAGCGCTCTATCTGGTCGGCTACGACGCGGACAGGCTGCGCGGCGCCCTGGTCCAGGCCGCCCGCGCGGGGCGGCGGCTGCTCACGGCGGATGCTTCCGCCCGCGATCTGCTGGGCATGAAAAAAAGCGCGCTCTGCCGCGGGCGACGGCTTGAAAAGCTGCTGGCCGCCCAGACGGGGGAACGCGCGTTGGGGCTTTGTGAGCGGCAAGGCGTGTTTCTCTGCCGCGCGGCGCGCAGCGGCCATATCGTCGCCTTCAGCACGCAGAGTATGGTGCAGGAAGGCGTGATTGTGACCTTACAGGCGTCGGCGGCGTTTGCGGCCCGCGCGGCGCTCGCCCGCACGCCGTTTGTCGCGCCGATGGAGTGGATGGGTTCGCCGCTTCTGCCGCTGGATGACGTGGCGCTGGCCTGCCGCATGCTGCTGGCGATGGGCGCACAGCGGGTGATGGTGCTTGTGCCGCAGAGCTCTGTCCGCCATCCGCCGGATGCGCTCGAACAGGCGGGCGGCTTTTTCGTGCCTTGCGCGCGGGAGCTGGGGGAAAACGTCGGCGTTTTCCGCATTCCCCTGCCCGAAAAATTCGGCGCGCTGTCGCTTTCCGATATCCTGCTCGGCGCGGATGCGGGGCGCGAAGCCGCCGCACAGGGGATGGAAGCGGCGCTAGGGCGCATCGGCATGCCGCTGTGCCGCGTGCTTCCGTTCAGGCGCAGGCTCACTGCACCGTGAGCTCGACGGTCGCCTTTTGACGGCTGCCGCCGATGACGGTTTCCAGCGCGGCGGTGTATGCGCCGGCGGGAACGAGGTTGCCCACGTCGTCGCGCCCGTCCCAATAGAGCATGGTGATATCGCCGGGCGTCGGGCGCGTCAGCTGGGAGGCGGCCAGGCGGCGCACGGCGCTGCCCTGCGCGTCGTAAACGGTGACGGTGATTTCCGACGGCACGTTGATGCGCGCTTCCAGCGCCACTTCGCGCAGTGCCGCCGCGTCAAACGTCGGGTTTTCGCTGCTCAGCGTGACCGCCGGTTCGACAAACGCGGGGCGCACCGCCAGCAGCCGCTCGGAACAGAGAATGACCTCCTCGCCCGTGACGGCAAAAACCTGCAGCATCAGATAGCCGCTTTCGCCCTCTGTCATGCCGTCGAGCGTCAACTCGCGCGTCTTGCGCCCGGGGGTGAGCAGGCCGTCGCCGTCGTCGCCTTCATCCAGAAAGGTGGTCGCGTTCTGCCAATCCCAGCTGCCGCCGACCTGCCGCACCACGCGGTACTGCACGGCGGTTTCTTGCGTCACGGTGTAGGAAAATTCCAGCGTCGGGTCGTCGTCCTCCAGCAGGCTGTCGCCGTAGCTGAACCCCGAAAGCGCGCGGGCGAGCGAGGCGCCCGTGGCCACGGGCAGCGTCAGCGTGTTGGCCCGCGCGGAGAGCAGCTGCACGGTGGAAGAGGGCACCGCCGTACTCAGGTAGCGCCGCAGCTCTTCCAGCGTGACCTCGCCGTTGTTGTTGATATCCGCTTCGGGCTTGCCATACAGCCCCAGCCCGCTGGAAAGCGCGCTGGCGAAGTAGGATACCGCGCCCGTGGTCAATCCCTCGCTGTCGTAATACCAGCTGGATTCAAACCCGCCCGCGGAGGTCAGCACATGGATGCTGGAATCCGCGAGGAACGGCGTTTCCGACGAAGCGGGCGTGTGCGCGCGGCTGCCCGGCAGAAGGCTCGGCTCGGACAGCCCGCGCCCGAGCAGCGCGCCGGAGTAGCACGCGTCCACAATCAGCAGCTTTTCGCCCTGAATCGAAGAGAGCATGGCCTGCAAATCCGCCGCGCCGAGCGGGGCTTCGCTTTCGCCGTTGCCCAGCAGCAGATACATGTGGTTGTCATCCGCCGAAGCGAGCACGCCGTGCGTGCACAGATAGAGGATGGAAAGGTCGGTCTCGTCCGCGCCGCCGAACGCGTCGTCGAGCGCGGCCTGCAGCTGCTCGGTCGTGCCGATGGTGTCGTCCTCGATGGAAAGACTGCCGACGTTCAGCCCCGCGCCGACCAGCGCAGAACCGATGATGTGCAGATTGCCGGAGACGGAATTGCCCAAATCCGGCATGGAAAGGAAGTCGCGGCAGGCGACCAGCAGCGCGCGCGTCTGCCCCAGCGCAAGGGCAGGCAGGGCGAGCAGCAGCAGGGAAACGATGAGCGCGAAGCGTTTTCGCATACGGGCAACCTCCTTTCTCGGGTGTGAATCGGCGGCTTGAACCGCCTCGGATGTGTCTCTATCTTTATAGACGATGAAAACCGCCGAAAATTTCACTTTTTTCAAAATTTCTTAAAAAATTTTTTTACGGCCCTTTTTTCGCTTGGAAATAGTCTCATTTTACCCGAGTTTCGCGCAATAGACAAGATAAATGTTACGAAATCCCAGAAAATACCGCCGTGCTGTCACAATTTCGTCACAAATTTTCGCACGCTTGCAAAATCATCCGTTTGGTGATATGCTGAAAGCCATCACAAAAAGGAACAGAAAGAGAGCCATGAAACCAAAGCAACAGAAAATACTTGCCCGTCTGCGCGCAGGGCTGACCGTGCTGTTCGCGTTGGCGCTGCTCGCGGCGGCGGGCTTTGCGGCGTATTGCGCCTGGCAGACCTCGCGAATCGGGTTCGCCGTGCATTTTGTGGATGTCGGCCAGGGCGACGGCGCGGTGGTGGTCTGCGACGGAAAGACGCTCGTCATCGACGGCGGCCCGTCCGAAAGCGGGGCGAAGATGGTCGATTATCTGCAAAACACGCTGCATGTCTCGACGATTCAGGCAGTCGTCGCCACACACCCGCACGTTGACCATATCGGCGGTCTGTCGGATGTGATTCGCGCGTTTCGGGTCAAAAAGCTGTATTCGCCAGTGGATGCATACGAGGCCGGGCCGTTTGAAGCGATGCGGCGCACGGCAGGTGATAAGAAGCTCAAAATCACCGTGCCGCAGGCGGGGCAGCGCTTTTCGCTCGGACGCGCGAAGGTTGAGTTCCTCGCGCCGCTGGGCATTTACGACAATGTGAACGATATTTCGCTCGTCGTCAAGGTCACATACGGGCAGACGACGTTTCTGTTTACGGGCGACGCAGAAAGGCCGTCCGAATACGATATGGCGGACAGCGGGGAGGATTTGTCCGCTACCGTGCTCAAAGTCGGCCACCACGGCAGCAACACGTCCACGTCTTACGTCTTTCTGCGGCGGGTCATGCCCACTTACGCCGTCATCAGCTGCGGCAGGGACAACGCCTACGGTCATCCGCATGAAGAGGTGCTTTCGCGCCTTAACGACGCGGGTGCGGCGGTATACCGCACGGATGAAAGCGGCACGATTGTCTGCCGCTCCGACGGGGCGAAGGTGACGGTCAGGACGGAGAAGGGGAAGAAACGGATGTGGCTGTTCAATCTCTTCGGTCAGCCATAACGTCATAGACAGCGACGGCTTTCGATTTCAAACGGTTCTTAAAACCAAAAGGCTCCCTCTTTGAGGGAGCTGTCAGCGAAGCTGACTGAGGGAGTAGTAAAAAAGGGGAGCGGCCCTCCTGTGAGAGCCGCTCCCTTTGCTTATGCTGTTTCGGTTTCCGGGCTTAGTACATGCCGCCCATGCCCGGGTCAGCCGCCGGAGCGGGCGCCGGATTCTTCTCCGGAATGTCCGCCACGAGGGACTCGGTGGTCAGCACGGTCGCCGCGACGGAAGCCGCGTTCTGCAGCGCGCTGCGGGTGACCTTGGTCGGGTCGATAATGCCGACCTCAACCATATCGACGTACTTGTCGTTCAGCGCGTCGTAGCCGTAGCCCGGCTTCTTGGTGCGCTTAATCTTCTCGACGATGACAGAGCCTTCCATGCCCGCGTTGGCCGCAATCTGGCGAACCGGCTCTTCCAGCGCGCGCAGCACGATCTGCACGCCGGTCTTGGCGTCGCCGGTGTACTTCGGCAGGATGGCCTGCACATCCGGCAGCACGCTCAGCAGCGCCGTTCCGCCGCCCGGAACAATGCCTTCCTCAACGGCGGCGCGGGTCGCGGAGAGCGCGTCCTCGATGCGCATCTTGCGCTCCTTCATCTCAATTTCGGTGGCTGCGCCGACCTGAATCACCGCAACGCCGCCGGCCAGCTTGGCCAGACGCTCCTGCAGCTTCTCACGGTCGTAATCGGACGTGGTCTCGCCGATCTGGGTGCGGATGGAAGCCACGCGCGCCGCGATATCCTGCGGGTTGCCCGCGCCCTCGACGATGGTGGTGTTGTCCTTGTCCACCTTGACCTGACGCGCGGAACCGAGCATATCGACCGTCGCGCTCTTGAGCTCATAGCCCAGCTCTTCGGAGATGACCTGACCGCCGGTCAGGATAGCGATATCCTGCAGCATGGCCTTGCGGCGGTCGCCGAAGCCCGGCGCCTTGACGGCCACACAGGTGAACGTACCGCGCAGCTTGTTGACGACCAGCGTCGCCATCGCTTCGCCTTCGATATCCTCGGCGATAATCAGCATCTTGCGGCCCGCCTGCACAACCTGCTCGAGCAGCGGCAGAATCTCCTGAATGTTGCTGATCTTCTTGTCGGTGATGAGGATGTACGGATTATCCAGCACGGCCTCCATCTTGTCGGTGTCGGTCGCCATGTAAGCGGAGACGTAGCCGCGGTCAAACTGCATGCCTTCCACCAGAGAGAGGTTGGTCTGCATGGTCTTGCTCTCTTCCACGGTGATGACGCCGTCCTTGCCGACCTTCTCCATCGCCTCGGAAATCAGCTTGCCGATGGTCGGATCGGCGGCGGAGTTCGCGGCGACGTTCTCGATGGACTGCTTGCCGCTGACCGGCACGCTCAGGGTCTTCAGGCTTTCGACGGCAGCGCTCGTGGCGGCCTCGATGCCGCTGCGCAGCACCATCGGGTTCGCGCCGGCGGCCAGGTTCTTCAGGCCCTCGCGGATGATGGCCTGTGCCAGCAGGGTGGCGGTGGTGGTGCCGTCGCCCGCGACGTCGTTGGTCTTGGTGGCGACTTCCTTCACCAGCTGAGCGCCCATGTTCTCAAACGGGTTTTCCAGCTCGATTTCCTTGGCGATGGTCACACCGTCGTTGGTGATGAGCGGCGCGCCGTATTTCTTGTCGAGCACCACGTTGCGGCCTTTCGGGCCGAGGGTGATCTTGACGGTATCCGCCAGGGCGTTGATGCCCTTTTCAAGGGAACGGCGGGCTTCCTCGCCGAAAATAATCTGCTTAGCCATAATCATGACCTCCTTAAATCAGAAAGAAGGGGAACGCTTGAGGCTCTGCCTCAAACTCCGGCCGAAACCTGAGGTTCCGACGCCTCCCGAATAATTGAAAGCGTTTGAAACGATACTCTTCGATTACTCAACGATCGCGAGAATATCGTTCTGGCGGACGATCTTGTATTCCTCGCCGTCAATCTTGATTTCCGTGCCGGCGTACTTGGAATAGACGACCTTCTGGCCTTCCTTCACCTGCATGGTGACTTCCTTGCCGTCCACAACGCCGCCCGGGCCGACGGCCACGATGTAGGCGTACTGCGGCTTCTCCTGCGCGGCGGACGTGAGGATAATGCCGCTCTTGGTGGTTTCTTCAATTTCCGCGTCCTTGAGAACAACGCGGTCAAAAAGGGGTTTCAAGCTCATTTTGATAGACCTCCTTAGATTGCCTTTCGACTTTGTTAGCACTCTTTATGGATGAGTGCTAAAGCAAGATATAATATACGCGAGTCAAGCCGATTCGGCAACATGGGATGGCCGTCGGATTTTCTCGTTTTTCATCATTTTAGCCGTTTTATGGAAAATAATGCATTCAAATAATTTGAAACTCGAAATTTCGCCGTTTTTCAAACAAATCGCCTGATTCGGTGGCCGAAACCCGCCTTTTATGGTAGAATAAGCGCCATTGGAGGGCCGAATATGGATGAAAACTTTACGCGGTCAGTCCTTTCGTGGTATGACGCGGGCCACCGCGACCTGCCGTGGCGGCGCACGAAGGACGCTTACCGAATCTGGGTTTCCGAAATCATGCTCCAGCAGACGCGCGCGGAGACGGTTGTTTCTTATTATGAGCGTTTTCTCTCGCGCTACCCCGACGTGTACGCGCTGGCCGCCGCGCCGGAGGAGGAGCTGCTCAAGGCGTGGGAGGGGCTGGGGTATTACACCCGCGCGCGTTCGCTGCAAAAGGCGGCGAAGGAAATCGTCGCGCGCTATGGCGGCGAGCTGCCCGCCGATTTGGAAAAGCTGCGCGCCCTGCCCGGCATCGGGGATTACACGGGCGGCGCAATCGCCTCCATCGCGTTCGGCATTCCCGCCGCGGCGGTGGATGGCAACGTGGAGCGCGTCATCTGCCGCTATTTCGCCATCGAAGAGGAGATGGGCAGCCCCAAGAGCCGCCGCATGATTCACGATTTGACGCAGAGCCTCGTGCCGCGCGACCGCCCCGGCGCATTCGCCAACGCCATGATGGAGATGGGCGCGACGATGTGCACGCCGAAAAGCCCCGCCTGCCTGCTCTGTCCGGTTCGGGCGAGCTGCAAGGGGCATGCGCGGGGCATTGCGGCAAATCTGCCCGTCAAGCCCAAGAAAAAAGCGCAGCGCGTCGAAACGCACTGCGTGATGCTGGTGTTCTGTCAAAATCGGGTGTTGACCGTTCTGCGCAAAGAGCGCCTGCTGGGCGGCCTTTCCGTCTTTCCGGATGTGGTCGGGGAACTGTCGCCCTCGCAGATGTGCGCGGCGCTTGATGAAATGGGCGTGTCCGCCGCCTACGACGCGCGGCTGGGCCACGCCAAGCACGTCTTTACCCACCTGATTTGGGAGATGGAGATTCACGCCTTTGCCGCGGAAACCCTTTCCGACGTGCCGGACGGCCGCTGGGTGAGCGCCGACGAGCTGGCGGCCCTGCCCATGCCCACGGCGGTCAAGGCCGCGCGAAAATTCGCGGCGGATATGCTCACGCGCGCCAACGTTTGAGCGTCGGCAGATACTGCGAAAGCGTGTCTCTGGCGGTCTTTTCGTCGGGGAACAGACCGAGCTTGACCTCGAGCGGCGCGCAGAAGTCGATCATTTCATCCAGCGTGCCGGTCATGTTTTCCTCGCCGCACGGGCAGCAGTAAACGCAGTAATCGCCGTTTGCCGTGCCGTCGGCATTTTTGCCGAATTGTTCCGGCGCGGCGAGTGGCATGCCGCAGCTCTGACAGACGGGGGTATTCGCGAAATCGATGTTCTTTTCCATGAGAACCATCCTCCTTGTTGTTGATGGATGCATTATCGCACGGAAAAGCTGACAACAGTCTGTCAGGTTTGATAGCGTACCGACATTTTTTTCAGCTCGCGGCGAACCGCATCCGCCAGCGCCTTCGGCTCGACCACCTCTGCGTGCGCGCCGTAGCTCAAGATGAAGGCGGTCAGCCATTCGCCGGGCATGAACGCGGCCCGCACGAGAAAACCGCCGTCCGCGGTCTGCGCGATTTGTTCCTCTTCAAAATCGTCGTAGACGCGGAACGCCATATCCGCGTCGATGCGCAGCGTGAAGCGGACGGGCGGCACGCTCGACTCGGGCTCCATCGGCTCGATTTCGGCGCATGCCGCCGCTTCGGCGGGGAACGCGCCGTCTGTTACGCGAAGGCGCTTGATGCGCGTGAGCTTGAAGGTGCGCATGGCGCGCTTTTGCATGCAGTAGGCCAGCAGATACCACGCGCTGCTCTTGAACCACAGGCGGACGGGGCAGACCTCGCGCGGCGCGCAGACCCCGCTGCTGTTGTAATAATCGAAGGTCAGCATCTGCCGATTGAGGATGGCGGCTTTCAGCACGGGAATCAGGCCGTCGCGCGCGCCGCTCCAATCCGCGAAGTCGATGCGCACCCAGTCCGACTGTCTGCCGCCGAAAAACGCGCTCAGCTTGCCCAGCGTCTCGCGGTCGGATGCGCCGGTGGAGGCGAGCGCCTGCAAAGCGGCGAGCATATCCTGCTTTTCCGCGGCGCTGACCATCGATTTGTTCAGCCTGAACGTCGGCAGGATGGCCACGCCGCCGTCCCGCCCGCGCTCGGCGTAGACGGGGATGCCCGCTTCGCTCAGCGTCTGCACGTCGCGGTAGATCGTCCGCACGGAGACCTCGAGCGTTTGGGCCAGCTCGGGCGCGGGCACGCGTTCCCGCTCCAGCAGGATATAGAGCAGGCGGAAAAGACGGCTGATCTGCATGGCGTTCACTTCCTTCGCCGATTATCGTATCACAGCGGGAGGGCGCTTGCAAGAACAAAAGGTTCGTGTTATCATGTCAGGCACAGAAAGGGGGGAAGCGCTGTGCCGTTTTGTCAGGTGATTGTGGATATCAACCACACGGATGTGGATCATGTGTTCACCTATCGCGTGCCCAAGGGGCTGAACGTCTGCCCCGGCATGCGCGTGCATGTGCCGTTCGGGCCGCGGAAGCTGGAGGGCGTGGTCGTCGAGATGACGGAGGACTGCGACCTGCCGCCCGAACGGGTGAAAGACGTCTGCGGCACGCTGGAGGATTATCCCGCCGTGCTGCCGCCGCTGCTCGCGTTGGCGAAAGATATTCAAAGGTCGTCGTTCTGCACGCTGGCGGTGGCGCTTCGGCTGATGTTTCCCGCGCAGATGCGCGGCCAGCGCATCCATGAAAAGCAGCAGGAGGTCGCCGTGCTGACCGTCGCGCCGGATGTGCTGGGGCAGGTCATTGCGGCGCAGGTTCGTGCGCCCAAGCGGGCGAAGGTGCTTCGCGCGCTGGCCGACGCGCCGCAGACGGAGCTGACGACCGCCGCGCTGCGCGAAACCGTGGGCGACTGCCGCGACGCGCTGAACGCCCTTTGCAAAATGGGCTTTGTGAAGCTGGAAAAGCGGGAGACGATGCGCAGGCCCTACGGCGCGATGGAGCGCCTTTCGGGGCAGGACCCCAGGCTCACCCGCCAGCAGGAGGATGTGCTCGCCGAGCTTCTGCCCGCCGTGGAACGGGGGCAGGGCGAGTTTCTGCTTTACGGCGTGACGGGCAGCGGCAAGACGGAGGTCTTTATCCGCGCCGTCCGCCGCGCCGCGCAGCTGGGCAAAACGGCGATTGTGCTCGTGCCTGAAATCGCGCTCACCCCGCAGATGGTTTCGTGGTTCCGTTCCCGCTTCGGCGAGGACGCGGCGGTGCTGCATTCGCGCCTGTCCCCGGGCGAGCGATACGACGAATGGCGGCGCATTCGGCGCGGCGACGTGCGCGTGGTCATCGGCGCGCGGTCGGCGGTCTTTGCGCCGCTTGAAAACGTCGGTCTGATTATCATCGACGAAGAGCACGAGCAGAGCTATATCGCCGACAACAACCCGCATTACGACGCGCGCCGTCTGGCGCACGAGCGGTGCGCGCGGGAGGGCGCGGTGCTGCTGCTGGCCAGCGCCACGCCGAGCATGCGCTCCTTTGCGATGGCGGGACGCGGCGATTTGACGCTGCTGGAAATGCCCCGCCGCGTCAACAACCGCCCGATGCCGGCCGTGCATGTCGTGGATATGCGCGAGGAGCTGAAAAAAGGCAACCGAAGCGTGTTCTCCGGCGCGCTGGTCAACGGGCTGGACGCGTGTATCAAAAGCGGCAGACAGGCGATTCTGTTTGTCAATCGGCGCGGTTTCTCCACGTTCGTCTCCTGCCGGAACTGCGGCTATGTCGTTACGTGCAGCCGGTGCGACGTTTCCATGACGTATCACAGCGCGGAGAATGTGCTTCGCTGTCATTACTGCGGCAGCGAAGCGCCCGTGCCGAAGGTCTGCCCCGAGTGCGGCAGCCCGTATATCAAGTATTTCGGCGTGGGCACCCAGCGTGTGGAGGAGGAAGTGCATAAGCTCTTCCCCGACGTGCCGACTCTGCGCATGGATAACGACACGACCCGCACCAAGGACGCGCACGCGACGCTGATTGAGCGCTTCCGCCGCGGCGAGGCGCGCGTGCTCGTCGGCACGCAGATGATTGCCAAGGGGCTGGATTTTCCGAATGTGACGATGGTCGGCATCGTCGCGGCGGACGCCATGCTCAAACTGCCGGATTACCGCTCGGCGGAGCGAACCTTCCAGCTGCTCACCCAAGTGGCGGGGCGCGCGGGCCGCGCGGATGCGCCCGGCGAGGTCTTTTTGCAGACCTATGATCCGGAGAACTACGCCGTCGAGGCCGCGAGCCGACAGGATTACCGCGCGTTTTTTGAAGAGGAGATGCGCCGCCGCCGCCGCGCGCTCTATCCGCCGTATACGCTGCTGGCGCGTCTGCTCTTCGAGGCGGACAGCGAACAGACCGCCAGGCAGGCCGCCGAAGCCGCCATGCGGCTGATGGAAGCGTTTTTCGAGCGGCGGACGTATCTCAAAAAATACGTCGTCGCGCTGCGCGTGATGGCCTGCCCGATTCAGAAAATCAAGGGCAAGAGCCGCTGGCAGGTGACGCTGCAAATCGTTGATCAGCCGATTTGCGGCGAGGCCGTGGGCAAGATGAGCGAAATCGCCGCCGCGCCGACGGCGGGTTGTCTGTGCGTCTGCCAAATCAACCCTTCGAGCATGATGTGACGCGCCTTGGCACACCGAAGGAAAAGAAAACATGACTCAAATCCTCGCGCCGCGCGGCTTCAAAAACGCGCGGCGCGAGTTGCTTGGCGAGGGTTTGGCACACAAGCAGCGCGTCGGCGCGGTTTGGCAGGAGCGTCTGCGCCAGCCGGGCGGCGGCGCGGTCAAACAGGCGCGCCAATTCGCTCTGCGTCCTGCCCGCAAACATCGCCAGCAGCGCCGCGCGGTCGCCGCTTGAAACATGCAGCCTGTGCGGCGGCCTGTCCAGCAGCACGAGCGCCATCGCGTTTTCCAGCACCGGGGTGAGCAGATTGCAGACCAGCGCGCGCCAGCGGCTGCTCACGCCGTCCAGCAGCGCCAGCACGCGGTGAACGGGGAAGCGGGCCAGCAGCTCGCCCTCCAGCGCCAGATTTTGCAGGTAGCGGAGCGCGTAATCCACGCCCATCAGCGATTCGGAAACGGGCAGGCAGAGCTGATAATCGATGTCGCCCGGCACGCGGTGCGCAAAGAAAACCGCGTCATACCGTTTCAATCCTTCGAGCAGGGAGGAAAGCGTCGTGTGCAGCGCGACGCAGCCCAAGTCGTCCGTGTGCAGGCAGAGGGAAGCGGCCAGCGCCAGCGCCGCGTCGCGCTTTTGCACAAGGCGGGCCTGTGCGCGGGCGAAACAGGCGAAGATATCCTGCCCGACGAGCGGATAAAAGCTCTCGGGTCTGGTCGGGTCAACGGAGAGCGTGTAGAGCGCCGAGACGAGCAATTCATCCATCGTTTCTTTGGGCAGACTGCCGCTTGCGCCGTCGGTGTATCGCGCGGCCTGCGCGGCGAGCAGCGCCGTCAGGCTTTCGCGGAGCGCGTCGCTTTGCGCGGACGAAAGCGAGGAAATCGGGTTATTCAAAGTCATCCTCCTTTTTAAGCGCGTTGAGCGCGGCGAAAAGGCTGTCCGCGCGGCAGTCGGCCAGCGCGTCGAGCGAACCGCCGCATGCGCCGTCGAACAATCTGCGCATGGAAACGAGCAGCGCGTCATCCGCCATCGCGTCGCGTGTCTCGAACTTGAACGCGTAAAACAGCTCGGTCAGCCGCGTCAGCGTGTCCGCCCAATCCGCGGCAGGCACATAGGGCGAATCGGCGAACGCGTCAATCAGCTTGGGCAGAATGCCGCCGGAAAAATCGACGCGCCCCAAATCGAGCAGCGCCTGTTCCTGACGGGCGAGCAGCATTTCGGCCTGCCCGGCCGAGAGGGCAAGCCCCGCGCGGCGGGAGAGCGCGGCGAGCGTCTGCGGCGCGTCGGGGCGGAAAACGGGCGTCAAATCGGGCATGAAAACCACCTCCGTATTCTTCTTACACCCGCGCGCGGAAAATGAACAGACTTGACTTTTTGACCGTTTTGTGGTAATATAACAATAACAAAAGCGAAAGATTTTCGCCCCGGCCTGCGCCGAGGGCGTTTTTTTGCGCCGCGGACTCTTCCATTTTGCGCGGATTTGCTTTATAATGAAAAGGATGATGGGTTAATGTGTCCATTTCCGTCAAGCCGGACGGAGTGGACGGGACAAATCAAAGGAGAGACGATTTTTCATGGCGCTTCGCAAGATTATCTGCATCGAGGACGACCTGCTCCGCAAGAAGAGCCGTCCGGTTGAAAAGTTTGACGAGAAGCTGCACAGGCTGCTTGACGATATGGCCGAAACCATGTACAACGCCAACGGCGTGGGCCTGGCCGCGCCGCAGGTGGCGGTGCTGCGCCGCGTGGTGGTGATGGATTGCGGCGACGGGCTGATCGAGATGGTCAACCCCGAAATTCTGGAAACCGAGGGCGAACAGGACGGGCCGGAGGGCTGTCTCTCCGTGCCGGGCCGCCGCGGCATGGTCAAGCGCCCGATGAAGGTGCGCGCCAAATTTCAGGACCGCAACGGCGAATGGTATGAAATCGAGGCCGAAGAGCTGCTGGCGCGCTGCATCATGCACGAGACGGATCACCTCGACGGCAAGCTCTACGTGGATATCATGTCCCGCGAGCTGTTTGACGAGGACGACGGGGAAGAGACGGAGGAATAACGCGTGAGAATCGTGTTCATGGGCACGCCGGATTTCGCCGTGCCGTCGCTGCGCGCGCTGATTGACAACGGTTACGACGTTGTCGGTGTGTTCTGCCAGCCGGACAGGCCGAAGGGGCGCGGGCATAAGCTTGCCGCCTGCCCCGTGAAGGAGGCGGCCGAGGCGGCGGGCATTCCCGTCTTTCAGCCGGAGCGCATCAAGTGCGCGGAGGGCGTGGAAGCGCTCCGCGGCCTTGCGCCCGACCTGTGCGTGACGGCGGCGTTCGGCCAGCTGCTCTCTCAGGAGATTCTGGATATCCCTAAACTGGGGACGATGAACGTGCACGCGTCGCTGCTGCCGCGCCATCGGGGCAGCGCGCCGATTAACCGCTGCATCATGATGGGCGAAACCGTCACGGGCATCACAACGATGTTCACCGACATCGGCATGGATACGGGCGATATGCTGCTCAAGGCGGAAACGCCCATCGGCGAGAACGAGACGGCGGGCGAGCTGAGCGACAGGCTTTCCGAGCTGGGCGCGCAGCTGCTTGTCAGAACGCTGCGCGAGCTGGAGGCGGGCACGCTCCGCCGCACGCCGCAGAACCCCGACGAGGCCACCTACGAGCCGAAACTCGACAAGGAGACGGGCCGCATCGACTGGGCGAAAACCGCGCGCGAAATCGATTGTCTGGTGCGCGGCGTGACGCCGTGGCCCGGCGCGTTCACATCGACGGCGGACGGCGTTATCAAAGTTTTCAGCGTGAAACCGCTTCACACGGGCCCGAGCGGCGCGGCCGGCGAGGTTATCGCCGCCGACGCGAAAAAGGGGCTGATCGTCGCCTGCAAGGACGACGACGTGGAGCTTGAAACCATACAGATGCCCGGCGCAAAGCGCATGAACGCGAAGGATTATCTGCGCGGGCACGACATGCAGACAGGAATCTGTCTGGGAAAGGCGTAATCAATGGCAGACAACAGAGGGCGCGACGGCGGTTTCCGCAGCGCAAATCGAAATACGGAGCAAAAGCCGCGCGGCGACAAGCCCGCATACGGCGAGAAGAAATTCGGCGAGCGCAAGTTCGGCGATAAGAAGCCCTACGGCGCGCGCGGGGAGAAGCCGTCCTTCGGCGAGAAAAAGTTCGGAGACAAAAAGCCTTACGGAGAGCGCAAGTTTGGCGGCAAGTCCGCATATGGCGAGAAGCAATTCGGCGAGCGCAAGTTCGGAGACAAAAAGCCTTACGGCGAGCGCAAATTTGGGGATAAGCCCGCATTCGGCGAGAAGCGCGGCTTTGCGCCGCGGGGCGACAAGCCGTCCTTCGGCGAGCGCAAACCCGCTTTCGGCGCGCCGCGCGGGGAGCGCAAGCCGCGCCCCGTGAACCTCGCGCCGCGCCGCGTGGCGCTGGAAACGCTGCTGGACGTCAGCCGTTCGGACGCGTATGCCTCGCTGGCGCTGGATAAGCGGCTGGCGCAGGCCAATCTGCCGCGCCGCGACCGCGCGTTCGTGACCCAGCTGGTTTACGGCACGCTGGAAAACCGCATGACGCTCGACTGGCGCATCGACCAGTTCCTCGAGGGCAATAAGGAAATCGACCAGACCGTGCGCGAAATTCTGCGCATGGGCGCATATCAGCTGTTCTACCTCGACCGCGTGCCGGATATGGCGGCGGTGGATGAATCCGTCAGCCTGACCCGCGCGATGGGGCTGGAGGCGCTGACGGGGCTGGTCAACGGCGTGCTGCGCAACATGATTCGCGGCAAAAACGACGTGGTCTGGCCCAAGCCGCAGGAGGACGCGGTGCAGTATCTTTCCGTCATGTTCAGCGCGCCGAAGGCGCTCTGCCAAATGCTGGTGGGCGCTTACGGCGAGCACGACGCGATGGAGATTCTGCGCTACCGCCCGAAGGACCGCAGTGTGACCGTCCGCGTGAACTATCTGCGCTGCGACGACGCGCGTCTGCGCAGCCTGTTTGCCGACGACGAGCTGGAATTTGACCCGGGCATTCTGTCGGGCGTGTATAAGGTGCACAGCGCGGGTGACATGACCCGCATGCGCGCCTTCCAGAACGGTCTGTTCACGATTCAGGGCGAAAGCTCCGTGCTGGCCGCGCGCATGGTCGGCGCAAAGCCGGGCCAGACCGTGCTGGACGCGTGCGCCGCGCCGGGCGGCAAAACCGCCGTGATGAGCGAGATGATGGGTGACACGGGCCGCGTTTACGCGTGGGACACGCACGCGCACCGCGTCGAGCTGATTCGCGGCACGATGAACCGCCTGAAGCTGGAAAACGTGCGCCCCGCGGTCAAGGACGCTTCCGTCCCGCGCGAGGACATGGCCATGACGCTGGACGCGGCGCTGGTGGATGCGCCCTGCTCCGGCACGGGCGTGATGAACGAAAAGCCGGACGTCAAATACCGCGTGACCGAGGAAGGCGTGCAGGCGCTCTGCCGCACGCAAAAGGATATCCTCGATGCGGTCGCGCCGATGGTGAAGGTTGGCGGCACGCTGGTGTATTCCACCTGCTCCATCCTGCCGCAGGAAAACGAGGCGCAGGTGAAGGCGTTCCTCGAGTGCCATCCGGAATACGAGGTTTGGCCGATGGGCGCGGAGCTGCCGGAAAAGCTGGCTGCACATGAAAACGCCTACGGCTTGCAGATGTTCGCGCACAGGGACGGCACGGACGGCTTCTACGTCTGCCGCATGCGCAGGGTGAAGGCGTGATGAGCGAGATGGAAAAGAAGCAGCTGCTGGGCATGACGCCCGATGAGCTGGCGGCGTATTTCAAGCAGCTGGGCCAGCCCGCCTTCCGCGCCAAGCAGGTGTTCGCGTGGCTGCATCAGGGCGCGGGGTTTGAGCAGATGAGCAACCTGCCCAAGGCGCTTCGCGAAACGCTGGCCGAAAACTGCGCGGCGAACCCCGTTTCCGTGCTGGAAACGATTGAATCGAAGCTCGACGGCACTGTCAAGCTGCTGTATCGCCTGCCGGACGGCAACGTCATCGAAGGCGTGCTGATGCGCTATAAATACGGCAACACGCTCTGCCTGTCCACTCAGGTGGGTTGCCGCATGGGGTGCGCGTTCTGCGCCTCCACGCTGGACGGGTGCGCGCGCAGCCTCACCCCGGCGGAAATGCTGGGGCAGATCGTCTGTGCCAACGGCGTGCTCGCCCCGCAGGGCCAGAAGGTCGGCAACATCGTGCTGATGGGCAGCGGCGAACCGCTGGATAATTACGACAACGTGGTGAAATTCCTTCGGATTCTGCGGATGGAGGGCGGGCTGTGCATCGGCATGCGCAGCGTGTCGCTCTCGACCTGCGGGCTGGTGGAAAACATGCGCCGCTTTGCCGAAGAGGATTTGCCCGTGACGTTGTCGCTTTCGCTGCACGCGCCCAACGACGAGGTGCGCAAAAAGCTGATGCCCGTCGCACGCAAATACAGCATGGACGACGTGCTCGCCGCCTGCCGCAACTACATCGAAAAGACGGGGCGGCGCGTGATTTTTGAATACGCGCTGGTGCACGGCGTGAACGCCGACCCGTCTCAGGCGGTCGAGCTGGCGGGGCGGCTGCGCGGCATGCAGTGCCACGTCAACCTGATTCCGCTCAACAGCGTGCCGGAACGCGGACTGACGGGCGTGACCGAGCGCGAGGTGGACGCTTTCAAGCATGCGCTCGAGCAGAAGGGCATTTCCGTGACCCGCCGCCGCGAAATGGGCGACGACATCGAGGGCGCGTGCGGCCAGCTCCGCAGACGCTATATCAAGGATAACAGCCTGAACACTGAAATATAAAAAACAGCGGGGAGTGAACGGCGTGGCGGCGACGATGCGCACCGATATCGGCAAAAAACGCAAACAGAATGAGGATGCGGCCTGGTTTGACGAAAAACGCGGCGTTTTTGTCGTCGCAGACGGCATGGGCGGCCATCTGGCGGGCGAGGTGGCCAGCCAAATGGCGATTGACGCGGTGCGCAAAATGGCCGCGCGGCACAAAAAGCCCTCCGTTGACCTGCTGAAAAAGACGGTGCTCGGCGCGCACGAGCGCATCTATCTGCATGCCCAGGGGCACGCCGAATGCGCGGGCATGGGCACGACGATTTCGCTGATGTGGCGCGGCGGCGGCTATATGTATATCGCGCACGTCGGCGACAGCCGCATTTACCGCCTTCGCGACGGGCACATGGAGCAGATTACGCATGACCATTCGCTGGTGGGCGAGTTGGTCCGCGCGGGCATTTTGACGCCCGAAGAGGCCCGCGTGCACCCGCGCCGCAACATCATCACCCGCGCGCTCGGCACGGAGGGCGACAACACACCCGACCTGCTGGCGACGGATATCCGCCCGGACGACCGTTTTCTGCTCTGCACGGACGGGCTGACGGGCATGGTGCGCGACGGCGAAATCGAGCAGACGCTGCTTGAGAGCAAAACCATCGACCGGGCGGCCAACCGCCTCGTCGAAATGGCGCTTGAGGCGGGCGGCAGCGACAACGTGACGCTGATTCTCTGCACCGGTGAGGAGGGCAAACCGTGGAGACGAGACTGATTGGCAAAATCATCAGCCGCCGTTTCCGCGTGGAGGATATCATCGGCCGGGGCGGCATGGCGATTGTGTATCGCGCATTTGACCTCAAGACGCACCAGACCGTCGCCATCAAGGTGCTGCGCGAGGAATATGCGGATGACCCCGAATACAAAGAGCGGTTCAGGCGGGAAGGCGAGGTCTGCCGCAAGCTGAGCCACCCCAACGTCGTGAATTTAATCGACGCGGGCGAGGTCGGCGACGTATCCTATCTGGCGATGGAATACGTGGACGGGCAGACGCTCAAGGAACTGATTACCCAGACCGGCGGCATTGCGCAGGAGGACGCGGTGCGCTTCACGCTGCAAATCCTTGCGGCGCTTGGGCACGCCCATCAGCGCGGCATCATCCACAGGGATGTGAAGCCGCAGAACGTGATGGTCTCCCGTGCGGGGCAGGTGAAGGTCGGCGATTTCGGCATTGCGGGCATGGCGGATACCAAAACCCTGACCACGGACGGCAACGTCATGGGCTCGGTGCATTACTTTTCGCCGGAACAGGCGAAGGGCATGCGGGCGACGGAGGCGAGCGATTTATACTCCGTCGGCGTGATTCTCTACGAAATGCTCTGCGGCCACGTGCCGTTTGAGGGGGAAACGGCGGTTTCCGTCGCGATGATGCACCTGATGGAGCCGCCCAAGCCCATCGAAGAGCAGGCGAAGGTCAGCCCCGCCGTGGCGATGATTGTGGCCAAATCGCTGCAAAAACTGCCTCAGGAGCGATACCAGAGCGCGGACGCGATGGCCCGCGATCTGCGGCGGGCGCTGCGCCATCCGGACGGCGGGTTCATGCAGCAGCACCATTCGGCGATTATCGAAGAATCGCACGAGGTGGCCGAGAAAATCCGCAGAAAGAAAAAGTCGTTCGGCCTGCCCGCGCGGCTGGCGACGATGTTCATCGTGCTGGTGCTGGTCGCGCTCATCGGCGTGGCGGGCGTTCGGCTGTATCGAACGATGTTCGTCACGATGCGCATGCCCGATTTGGCGGGGCTGGACGAGACGACCGCGCGGCGTATGATTGCCAACGCCGGCCTGACGCTGGAGGTGGAATACGCGTACAGCGATTTGGCGGCGGAGGGCTATGTCTGCGGCCAGAGCCCCGCGGCGAACGAAGAGGTCAGCCGCGGCGGGCAGGTGACGGCGACGATATCCAAGGGGAGCGGGCTGCTGCTCGTGCCCAGACTGACGGGCATGACCCGGGAGGACGCGGAAAACGTGCTGACGGCGCAGGGCCTGTCGGCGGGCTATGTGGAAATCGTGCCGAGCGAAAAGCTGCGCGGCGTTGTGCTGGCCCAAAGCCCCGAGGCGGGGACGAACGCCGAGCCGGGCGCGGCGGTGTTGCTGACGGTATCCGGCGGGCGGGTCGTCGTGCCGGAGTTGGTCGGCCAGCGCGAAGAGGAAGCCGTCGAGCGGATGGCCTCCGTCGGGCTGACGTGCGGCGATATCGACTATCAAAACGTCGATACGGCGCGGCAGGACGGCGTGGTGCTGTCGCAGTCCATCGAGAAATTCACCGAGGTGCTGCCCGGCAGCGTGGTGGATATAACCGTCGGCCGATATGACAGGCGGCGCTACACGGCAAACGTCACCGTTGCGGTGGATGTGCCCGAAGAGGGCGTGACCGTCCGCGTGACGCTGGTGGATGAAAACGGGCAGGAAAACGACATGTATGCCGCGACATACACCGACGCGGGGAAGATGGAGCTGCGCGTGACGCTGCGAAGCGAGACCAGCGGCGTTCGCACCTGGCGGCTCTATCTGGACGGCAACTTCAAGAGCGAAGCGACGGCTGTTTTGCAGTAAAACGGGGAGAGAGACGTTGAGGCTCCGTCTCAAGCTTCGGTCGGAACCTGAGGTTCCGACACCTCCCGAATTTATGTTTGCTGCGCAAACAAAAACGAAAAAATAAGAAAAAGGAGATTGTTAAGCAAATAAAATAAATCTGATATTCAAGATAAACTAAGTATTTTGCCCGAAGGTTTCCAAAGAGGTTTTCGGTCGTTGCCGCCTGTGGCGGAAACAAACAACCGAAAACGGAAAGCCCTTTGGCGGGGCGATGGGGCAAAGCCCCATATCCTAAAAATGTTTGGCTTATTGTATCTTAAAATATTTGGTTTAAGCTTAACAGCCCGGGAGGTTCGGGGCAATCCCCGACGTATTTTCAAAAAGGAGAACTATGACGGGAAGCATCCTGCGGGGAATCGGCAGTTTTTACACCGTGCTCTGCGACGAAGACGGACAGGAATACACCCTGCGCGCGCAGAAAAAGCTGCGCCATCAGAAAATGACGCCGATGGTCGGCGACCGCGTACGCTTTACGCCCGGGCAGGGCGAAGAGGACGGCTGGCTGGAAGAGATTCTGCCGCGCAAGAGCATGATGGAGCGCCCGAGCGTCGCCAACGTCGATATGCTGATGCTGGTGGTGGCGAGCGTGCCGCAGCCGGATATGCTGCTGTGCGACAAGCTGATTCTGCGCGCGGAAAAAGGCGGCATGATTCCGGCCATCTGCGTCAACAAAATCGACTTGGGCGACGAGCTGGCCGAGCAGATTCGGCGCGAATACGTCGGCACGCAGCTTCGCGTGTTCAGCGTCAGCGCGCGCGAGGGCACGGGTATTGCCGAACTGCGGGAGGCCATGCGCGGCAGGGTTACCTGTCTGGCGGGGCAATCCGCCGTGGGCAAAAGCTCGCTGCTCAACGCGCTGTTTGATTTGGGGCTGGAAACGGGCGGCCTGAGCCGCAAGACCGAGCGCGGGCGGCACACGACGCGGCGCGCGGAGATGATGGCCGTGGACGGCATGTTTGTGCTGGATACGCCCGGCTTCAGCCTGCTGGAGCTGGAAAACGGCATCTCGCCGCAGGATTTTGCGCAGCTGTATCCCGAATACAATGCGCTGGCGGGGGACTGCCGCTTTCAGCCGTGCCTGCACGACCGCGAACCGGACTGCGCCGTGCACGCCGCCGTGGACGCGGGAACGCTGGGCGCGGCGCGGTGGATGCGTTACCGAGAGCTGCTGACGCAGGTTCGGGAAAATTGGAAGGGGCGTTACGAATGAGCAACAGAAAAATCGAAATTTCACCGTCCGTGCTGGGCGCGGACTTGATGCGCCTGGGCGAGGAAATCAAGATGGTGGAAGCGCTGGGCATTCACTGGCTGCATCTGGACAACATGGACGGGCATTTCGCGCCGAACATCAGCTTCGGGCCGGACTTTGTGCGCGCCATCCGCAAGCAGACAAATTTGTTTCTGGATACGCACCTGATGCTTTCCGAGCCGATGAAGTATATCGAAGCCTACGCCAAAGCGGGCGCGGATTTGATTACCGTGCATGTCGAGGCGGACGACAACTGCGCAGAGACGCTGGAAGCCATCCACGCGCTGGGCGTGAAGGCGGGTGTGAGTCTCAATCCGGAAACGCCGGTCGAAACACTCGAGCCGCTGCTGCCGCTGTGCGACCTCGTGCTGGTGATGACGGTGAAGCCGGGCTTCGGCGGGCAGAGGCTGCGGGAGGACTGCGTGGCAAAAATCCCGAA
Organism: uncultured Clostridia bacterium; assembly: GCA_934675735.1. GTDB lineage: Bacteria > Bacillota > Clostridia > Christensenellales > Aristaeellaceae > Ventricola. The sequence goes on along the minus strand of CAKURR010000006.1, from coordinate 58,148 downwards.
AATCTGCGAGATGATTGCGCAGACGGGGCGCGATATCCTCGTCGAGGTGGACGGCGGCGTGAAGCAGAGCAATGCGGCCGAGGTGATTGCGGCGGGCGCGGATGTGCTGGTCATGGGCACGGGCCTTTTCCGTGCTGATGACCCGAGGGCCGTCGTCAGCGCCGTGCTGGGAGAATGACATGAAGGTTTTGATTGTGCTCGGCGGAGACGCGCCGAGCGTAGCGCTGCTGAAAGCCTGCGTTGCCGAAACGGATTTTTCCATCGCGGCGGACAGGGGGCTGGAAGCCTTTGACGCGGCGGGACTTGAACCCGATTTGCTCATCGGCGACATGGATTCCGTTTCGCCCGACGTGCTGGCGCGATACGAAAGCAGGCTGTCGGAGGACAGGCTGAACTGCATCAAAAACGACACGGACTGCGAATACGCGCTGAATCTCGCCGTTGAGAAGGGCGCGGAGGAAATCATCCTGCTCGGCGCGCTGGGCGGGCGGCTCGACCACGCGCTGGCCAACCTGATGATGGTTGTGCGCGCGGCACGCAGCGGCGTTTGGGCAGAGATTCGCGCGGAGGGCGTGCGCATCGTCCGCATCGACGGGAGCTATACGCTGAAGGGCGCGAAGGGAAGCACGGTTTCGCTGCTGCCGCTGGGCGAGGCGCACGGCGTGAGCATCAAAGGATGCTATTACACGATAGAGGATTTCACGTTGGCGAGCGACACGTCGCGCGGCATGAGCAACGTGGTCACGGCGGATGAAGCCGTGTTCACGGTGCGCGATGGCGACTTGATGCTCTTCCATTACAGCGACATTCACGGACACGGAGAGAGCGCATGAACCCGATTTTGTTGGACGAACGGCTGAGCGCGGCGGCCGAGCTGGCGCAGGAAGCGCTGGCGGGGATTGAGCGGCCCGTTGCGGCGGATATCGGCTGCGACCACGGCTTTCTGACGGCCAAACTGCTGGAAACCGTGCCGAACCTGACGATGCTGGCGAGCGACGTGAGCGCGCCGTCGCTGGAAAAGGCGCGGCGGCTGCTGGCCGAACGCGGTCTGACCGACCGCGCGGCGCTCACCGTCGCGGACGGGCTGAGCGCCGTTGACAGGCCCGTGGACGTGGTGATGATTCTCGGCATGGGCGCGGGCACGATTCTCAAAATCGTTTCCGAAGGCAGGGACAAAATCGGCGGCGCGGCGCTGATTGTGCAGGCGAACGTCGATTTGCCGCTGCTGCGCGGCGGGCTGGCCGAGCTGGGCTTTGCGATTCAAAAGGAAATCTACTGCCGCGCCGCAGGGCGGCACTATGTCACCATGCTGGCAAGGACGGGCGAGGCGGCGGTGCCGGACGAGCGCCGTATGATGCTGGGCGCATGCGCGGACGGCGTGCAGAACGCGGAGCAATACGACTATCTGGCATGGCAGCGGGGCGTCCGCGTGAGGGAGATGCTTTCTCAGGCGGGGACGGACACGCCGCGCGCAAAGGAACGGCTGCTTGCGGGCGGCCATGAGCTGTATATCATAGCGGGGGCGATTGGCATGCACACGTGTACGGTTGCGGATATCGAAAAAATCGTCGGCGGGATTGCGCCGTTTGAGCTGGCCGAGGATTGGGACAACGTGGGTCTGCTCTTCGGGCGCAGAGACGCGGAGGTGACGCGCATCGTCGTCGCGCTCGACCTGACGCAGAAGGCGGTGGACAAGGCGAAGGCGCTGGGCGCACAGCTGATTGTGACGCACCACCCGATTATGTTCAGCGCTGTCAAGCGGGTGACGGACGAGACGCGCGAGGGCAGATTGATGCTCGACATGGGGCGCTCCGGAATCAGCCACATTGCCGCGCACACGAATCTGGACGCGGCGAAGGGCGGCGTGAACGACACGCTCATGCGCGTGATGGGCGCGGAAAACATCCGCGGCGAAGGCTTTGTGCGTGCAGGCGACGTGGCGGAGGGCACGACCTTCGGCCAGCTCTGCGCCCGGGCGCAGAAGAAGCTGCATGCCGCCGTGCGTGCGTTCGGTCATGCGGACACACCCGTTCATGTGCTGGGCTGCTGCTCCGGCGCGGGCGGAAGCGAAATCGCAGACGCGCTGGCGCTGGGCGCGGACTGCTTCATCACGGGCGAAATGCGCCACCACGAGGCGCTCGACGCGCTGGACAAGGGCTGCTGCATCATCGAGGCGGGGCACTTTGAAACGGAAAACCCCGTCTGCGAAGTGCTCGCCGACGCTTTACAAAACGCGGCGGATGCGTTACAATATAACGTGACGGTTTTCTGCCTGAAGGATGATCCCTTCGGGCGTTAAAGGATTGAGGAGGGCCATATTTTGGAACAGTACGAACTTTTGTGGCAGTATCAGCAGGTGGACATGGAGCTTGACCAGTATGAAAAGGAGATGCGCGGCAACAGCAACCGGAAGGAGCTGATTAAGCATCGCGATTTTCTGAAGGAGCAGCAGGAAGTGCTCAAGAAAATCGAGGCCGATGTGGAAATCATGAGCGACCGCATGGAAGCGCTGGCCGACGAAATTGAGCGCCTGAACGGCTCCGTGGCCGAGGCGGCCGCCAATTTTGAAGCGCACCGCCCCGAGGACTTGGAAGAGGCGAAGAAGCAGATCGCCGCGCTCCAGAAGCTGATTACGACCATTTCCCGATATGAGAGCGAGCTTGCCAAGATGCGCAAGGATTCCGAGGCCCGCGACCGCCAGCAGCGCGAGGTTCGCGTGCGCGCCGCCAAGGCCCGCGCAGAGTTTGACCGCATCAAGGTCATCTACGACGAGGAATACAAGCAGGCGAGCATGAAGCTTGAAGCGCTCAAGAAGAAAGTCGACGAGGAGGCCAAGGGCATCGAGCCGGAGCTGCTGGAAAAATACAAGGCCATCAAGCGCCACTCCACGCCGCCGATCACCAAGATTCACGACGACCGCTGCGGCGGCTGCAACATGCAGCTTCCGGCGGCGGATATGAACAAAATCCGCACCGGCGCGGCGTATGTGGAGTGCGAAAACTGCGGCCGGATTATCCTCGTCAAGTAAAAGAATTTGACAAGTGATGGCATGTATGCTATAATATCGTCCGTTTGTGAGGCTGCCGGGCGGCCGCGCGCCGAAAGGTGTGAGGAAAGTCCGAGCTCCATAGGGCAGAGTGCCGGGCAACACCCGGCGGGGGCGACCCCAGGGAAAGTGCAACAGAGAGATACCGCACGCTTGACGTGTAAGGGTGGAAAGGTGAGGTAAGAGCTCACCCGCGGCTTGGCGACTCGTCCGCGATGTAAACCCCGCTCGGAGCAAGAAACGAAAGAGCGCTTGAGACGGCCCGTCGATGCTCTCAGGATTTCGCTTGAACCCATCGGTAACGTTGGGTCTAGATAGATGACCGCCGATTACAGAACTCGGCTTACAGGCAACGCTCACAACATTTTGCCTTTTTTCGGCGCGAAGCTTCGGTTTCGCGCCGTTTTTGCATCGCATAAAAAACGTAAAACGGACCGCGCACGGCCGGTTTTCGCTGCCGGAGGACGGACGGCGGAAATAAGTGCGGCTTTAAGCCCCTTTTTTGCAAAAAAAGGCTTGATTCACAGGAAAAGACGTGATATAATCATGCGGAAAACGCACCTGCGCCTGTTTTTGTGCGCCCTGCCGCAAACCAATGCGGTCTGCACAAGCGAGAGGGCGCAGGGAGGGTTTAATAAAAGGAGGAAAACACACATGGCAGTTATCTCTATGAAGCAGCTGCTGGAGGCCGGCGTTCACTTCGGCCATCAGACCCGCCGCTGGAACCCGAAAATGGCTCCGTACATCTTCACCGAGCGCAACGGCATCTACATCATCGACCTGCAGAAGACCGTCCGCAAGATCGATGAGGCTTACGCTTTCGTCCGCTCCGTTGCGATGGAGGGCAAGAGCGTGCTGTTCGTCGGCACCAAGAAGCAGGCGCAGGAGTCCATCGAGACCGAGGCCAAGCGCTGCAACATGTATTATGTCAACAACCGCTGGCTGGGCGGCATGATGACCAACTTCCGCACCATCAAGACCCGTATCGCCCGTCTGAACGCCATCGATGCGATGGAAGAGCGCGGCGAGTTTGAAGTGTTGCCGAAGAAGGAAGTCATCAAGCTGATGGCCGAGCGCGAGAAGCTCTTGGAGAACCTGGGCGGCATCCGCGAGATGAAGAACCTGCCGGGCTGCCTGTTCGTGGTTGACCCGCGCAAGGAGCACATCGCCGTGTCCGAGGCGCGCGCGCTGGGCATTCCGGTCGTGGCTATCGTCGATACCAACTGCGATCCGGACGAGATCGATTATGTCATCCCGGGCAACGACGACGCTATCCGCGCGGTGAAGCTCATCGCGGGCAAGATGGCGGACGCCGTGCTGGAAGGCAAGCAGGGCGAGCAGGCTGAGCCGGCCGCCGAAGCGAAGTAATCGACCGAAGCTGGAGGAAGATATTATGGCTAATATTACTGCTGCCCTGGTTAAGGAACTGCGCGAGCGCACCGGCGCCGGCATGATGGACTGCAAGAAGGCGCTCGTTGAGTGCGACGGCGACATGGACAAGGCCATCGACTTCCTGCGCGAGAAGGGTCTCGCCGCCGCAGCCAAGAAGGCCGGCCGTATCGCCGCCGAAGGCATGGTGGATTCCTTTGTGGATGAGAACGGCGTGGGCGTGACCGTCGAGGTCAACTGCGAGACCGACTTTGTGGCCAACACCGACCGCTTCAAGGCCCTGTGCCGTGATTTCGCCAAGCACATCGCCGCCGCCGCTCCGGCGACCGTTGAAGAGATGCTGGCGCAGCCGTTCTATGCGGATGCCGGCAAGACTGTCAACGATCTCATCGGCGAGGCGACCGCTTCCATCGGCGAGAAGATTTCCGTGCGCCGCTTTGCCCGTTTCGTGGCTGAGCACGGCATGGTGGACACCTACAACCACATGGGCGGCCGCATCGGCGTCATGGTTGAGCTGTCCTGCCCGGAAGTGACTGACGAAGTGAAGGCGCTGAGCCACGACCTCGTCATGCACATCGCCGCCGCGAACCCGCAGTTCGTGCGCCGCGACGAAGTGCCGACCGACAACCTCGAGAAGGAGCGCGAGGTGCTGACCCAGCAGGCGCTCAACGAGGGCAAGCCGGCGAAGATCGTCGAGCGCATGGTCGAGGGCCGCATCGAGAAGTACTACAAGGAAGTCTGCCTCCTCGAGCAGCCGTTCGTCAAGGATCCGGATATCAACGTGACCAAGATGCTCGGCGGCAAGGCCGACGTCGTTCGCTTCGTGCGCTTTGAGCGCGGCGAGGGTCTTGAGAAGCGTCAGGACAACCTCGCGGCGGACATCGCGGCTGAGCAGGCCAAGATGAAGAAGTAATTTCTTCCCACACAGGGGCATGCGCAAGCATCGCCCCTTTTTTGAAGCAATTTGAACGTTTAGAGCAGGAGAGGAGAAACTTATGGCAAAGTATAAGCGCGTTCTCATCAAGCTCAGCGGCGAGGCGCTGGGCGACCACGGCCGTCTGTTTGATTTTGACCAAATCGACCGCGTGGCCGATGTGATTCGTCAGCTGCACGACACGGGCGCGGAAATCGCCATCGTGATTGGCGCGGGCAACATCTGGCGCGGCCGTCAGGGCCCCGCAGCGAAGATGACCGCCGTCAACGCGGACCACATGGGCATGCTCGGCACGGCCATCAACTCCATCGCGATGCAGGACGCCGTCGAGCGCCAGGGCATTGCCAGCCGCGTGATGAGCGCGGTGGAGATGACGCGCTTCTGCGAGCCGTATACCTATCGCCGCGCCGTTCGCCATCTGGAAAAGGGCCGCGTGGTTATCTTTGCCTGCGGCACGGGTAACCCGTTCTTCTCCACCGACACGGCGGCGGCGCTGCGCGCGGTTGAAATCGGCGCGGACGCGATTCTGCTGGCCAAGAATGTGGACGGCGTGTACGACAGCGACCCGCGCGTCAATCCGGATGCGAAGCTGCTGCGCGATATCACCTATCAGGAGGTGCAGGAGCGCGACCTGAAGGTGATGGATGCGTCCGCGATTACGATTTGCCGCGAGAACAAGGTGCCGTGCATCCGCGTGTTCGGTCTGGACGATCCGCAGAACATTCTGCGCGTCATCGAGGGAGATATGATGGGCACGGTCGTGCATCCGTAAAACTGAAAAACTGTTTTTTCAAAGGAACTATCAAGCCGATAAACCTGATATTTCAAGAAAAACTAAGTATTTGTGCCCGAAGGTTTCCAAAGAGGTTTTCGGTTGTTTCCGCCTGTGGCGGGAACAAACAACAGAAAACGAAAGCCCTTTGGTGGGGCGATGGGGCAAAGCCCCATGTTCTGAAATGCTTAGATATTATGTCTTGAAACGTGCAGTTTAAGCTTGACAGCTCCTTTTAATATGTTTGCACAAAGGGGCTTGCCAAACAGTGGGGTTGTGGGGTAAAATATAGAAAAAGAAATTCGAGGAGGTATCTCCCATGACGATTACCGAAATCCAGAACAACGCCAAGACCAAGATGGAAAAGACCAAGGACGTGCTCCGCAGCGACCTGATGGCCATTCGCGCCGGCCGCGCCAACCCGCAGCTGCTCGACCGCATCACGGTGGATTACTACGGCACGCCGACCCCGCTCAAGAATGTGGCCAACATTTCCGCGCCGGAACCGCGCGTGCTCCAGATTAACCCGTGGGACGCGAAGATGGTGAAGGATATCTCCAAGGCGATTCAGGCCAGCGATTTGGGTCTCACGCCCTCCAACGACGGCAAGGTCATCCGCCTGATGCTGCCGGAGCTGACCGAGGAGCGCCGCAAGGAGCTGACCAAGCTCGTGCGCAAGACCTCCGAAGAGAGCAAGGTCGCCATCCGCTCCATCCGCCGCGACGCGGTCGATCAGGTGAAGAAGCTCAAGAAGAACAGCGAAATCACCGAGGATGACCAGAAGAAGGCCGAAGAGGACATCCAGAAGCTGACCGATGCGGCGATCAAGGATATCGACAAGATTGACGCCGAGAAGGAAAAGGAAATCATGGAGGTCAAATGAGAACGCAGCTGCTGGGGCTTCCTTTGAAGCAGGCTGAGGCGATTCTGAGAGAAGAGGGCATCTATCCGCAGGTGAGCGAGACGAGCGCGCCGCGCCGCGAGAAGCGGGACGGGGGCGTGTTGCGCGTCGTGTATGTCTCGGACGACGGCAGGCAGCTGATTGCCGCGCGTTTCCTCGACCCGATTTCCGATCCGCAACCGTAAACAGATTGAAACGGCGGGTTTCGTCGGAGCGGCGCTCTGCGATGCCCGCCGTTTGGATTAGAGCAAAAACAACGGCCGTTTGGCGCAAAACGCGGCGGCAGGGGGGATAGATATGGCAGTTCTTGACCAAAATGAAAGCAAAGCGCCCGTCGCTTCGGCAAAGGAGCTGGACAGGGAATTTCTGCCGCGCCACGTGGCGATTATCATGGATGGCAACGGCCGCTGGGCGCAGAAGCGGGGCATGCCGCGCACGTTCGGCCACAAGGCGGGCGTGGAGGCGCTGCGCGAAATCATCAAATATTCCGACGAGCTGGGCATTGAGGCGCTGACGATTTACGCGTTTTCCGCCGAAAACTGGAAGCGCTCGGCGGAGGAGGTCGGCGCGCTGATGCGACTTTTGCTGCAATATTTCACCAGCGAAATCGACGAGCTGAACAAAAAAAACGTGCGCATCCGCATTCTGGGCGACATCGACGGTATGCCCAAAGGGCTGGAAAAGCAGCAGGACGCGCTGCACGCCGCCATCCGCCGCACGCACGAAAACACGGGCCTGCAGCTCAATATCGCGCTGAATTACGGCGGTCAGCAGGAAATCATCCGCGCGGCGCAGAAACTGGCAGAGCATGTGGCAAACGGCGACATGAAGCCGGAGGATATCGACCGCAAAGTGTTTGAGAACGAGCTGTATACCGCCGGACTGCCGGATGTGGATTTTTTGATTCGGACGAGCGGAGAGATGCGACTGAGCAACTTTCTGCTCTATCAGCTGGCGTATGCGGAGTTTTATCAGACCGATACGCTCTGGCCGGATTTCGACCGTCATGCCTATGATGAAGCGCTGCTGGCGTATGCGAAGAGAAATCGTCGGTTCGGCGGCGTATAAGAAAGAAGGATTATATGAAAACTCGCCTGATTACCGCGGCTGTCGGCGTGCCGTTTCTCATCTTTGTGCTGGTCGTGCGCGGCTGGTTCGCCGAGCTGGTAACCGCCTTGCTGACGATTATCGCGATGCGGGAATGCTATCGCGCGCTGGGCAAAGCGGGCTACAATGTCTGCGCGTGGGGCGGCTATGCGGCGGCGGTCGCAATGTGGCCGCTGAGCCGCGTGATGGGCGTGCTTGACCCGCTGCTGCTGGTTGTAGCGGCGATGGGCATTTCGATGACGGGCGTCATGCTGCGCGAAAAGCCGACGTTTCCGGACGCGGCGGCCTCGGTGTATCCGCTGTTCACCTGCTTTCTGCCGATGTCGATGTTCATGATGATGATGAACAGCACCTACGGCGTCGTGCCGGGCATTGCGCTGATTACGATGGCGTTTGCGATTGCTTATGCCGGCGACGGCGCGGCGTATTTCGGCGGCCGGGCGCTGGGCAAGCACAAGCTCTGCCCGAACGTCAGCCCGAAAAAGACGGTGGAGGGCGCGATTTTCGGCGTGGCAGGCGGCACGATTGCGGGTTTAATCTGCCGCGCGGTGTTTGTCTATGCGTTTCACATGCCGATGCCGGGCATTCCGGCGACGATTGCGCTGGGCTTAATCGGCTCGGTGGCGGGCGAAATCGGCGACCTTTCCGCATCGCTGCTCAAGCGCCACAGCGGGATTAAGGATTACGGCAAGATTTTCCCCGGGCACGGCGGCGTGATGGACAGATTTGACAGCGTGATTTTCACCCTGATTGTGATGTATTGCTATACGCTGGTGCTCTAAAAGGCGGCGCGCGGCTGAAATACGCATGCTTAATGCGAAAAAAGGGAGGCAAATATGCGAAAGTTGGCGATACTGGGTTCCACGGGTTCCATCGGCACGCAGGCGCTCGACGTGGCGGCGCGCCACAGCGACCGTTTTGCCGTTACCGCGCTGGTGGCGCACAGCTCGAGCGAAAAGCTGTTTGAGCAGGTGCGTCAATTCCGGCCGAAGATTGCGGCGCTTTCCGTCGAACCGAAGGAAATTCCCGAGGATATCAAGGACGGCTGCCAGTGGATGTTCGGCGAAAACGTGCTGCTGGACGTGGTGCGCGCGTGCGACGCGGACGACGTGCTCGTTTCGGTCGTGGGCGTTGTCGGCCTGGCGGCGGTGATGGAGTCGCTTGCCTGCGGCAAACGCGTGCTGCTGGCCAACAAGGAGCCGCTCGTCGCGGGCGGCGAGCTGGTGACGGAGGCGGCGAGAAAAGCGGGCCACCCGCTGCTGCCGGTGGACAGCGAACACAGCGCGATTTTCCAGTGTTTGCAGGGCGCGCAGGGCAACACGCCGACCCGCCTGATTCTGACGGCGAGCGGCGGCCCGTTCCGCACATGGAAGAAAGAGGACATCTATAACGCGCGGCCCGAGCAGGCGCTCAAGCACCCGAATTGGAGCATGGGCCGCAAAATCACCATCGATTCCGCGTCGATGATGAACAAGGCGCTGGAGGTCATCGAGGCGCGCTGGCTGTTTGACATGCCCGCCGAGAAAATCGATGTGCTGATTCATCCGCAGAGCGTCATACATTCTATGGTCGAATACGCGGACGGCGCGGTGATGGCCCAGCTGGGCACGCCGGATATGCGCCTGCCGATTCTTTACGCGATGAGCTGGCCGGAGAGATTGCCGACCGGCGGCAAACGGCTGGATTTCACGCAGATGAACGCGCTGACCTTTGAACAGCCGGATTACGACCGATTCCCGGGGCTGAAGCTGGCGTATGACGCGCTGGCCGTCGGCGGGTCAATGAGCGCGGTGCTCAACGGCGCGAACGAAATCGCGGTGGACGCGTTCCTGCACGAAAAAATCCCGTTCGGCGCGATTGCGCGGCTGGTGGAAGAGACGATGCAGGCCGTGCCGGTGATTGCCCATCCGACGCTGGAACAGGTGTTTGAATGCGACCGCGCCGCGCGGCGGAAGGCCGCAGAGCTGCTGGGGCGGTTTGGCGCGTAACGCGGGAGGTGCTTTCTTTTCATGTATGTGGTTCTGGCGCTGCTGCTGCTGGGCGTGCTGATTATCGCGCACGAGGCGGGCCATTTCTGGGCGGCCCGCGCCTGCGGCATCAGCGTGCAGGAATTTTCGATGGGCATGGGTCCGCTGCTGGCCCGGTGGAAGAGCAGAAAGGGCACACAGTTTTCGATTCGCCTGCTGCCCATCGGCGGCTACTGCCAGTTTTACGGCGAGGACGAAGATAAGCCTGACCCTCGCGCGTTTAACAACCAGGCGGTTTGGAAGCGCGCGGTCACGATTTTCAGCGGCCCGCTGATGAACTTTGTCATCGCGTTTCTGGTGATTGCGCTGTTCATGAGCCTGTGCGGCGTGAGCGTCGTCGTGCCGAAGGTGGCGGAACTTGAGGAGAACGCGCAGATGGCGGGCTTGCAGCTCGGCGACGAAATTCTGGCCGTGAACGGCACGGAAACGGCGGATTCAAACGCGATTGCGCAGGCGATTGCCGATTCAAACGGCAGCGCGGTGACGCTGACCGTCAGGCGCGGCGGCGAAACGCTCAATTTGACGCTGACGCCGTTTTACGACGAGGACGCGGGGCGCTATCGCGTGGGCTTCTCCTTCGGGCGGGCGAACATGCGCCTGCCGATAACGCAGAGCATCCCGTTCTCGGTGCAATACAACGTCGAAAGCGTGAAGGCGATTCTGGATGCGCTCAAGAACATGGTGTTCAAGGGGCAAGGCGTAGACGACATGACCGGCCCGGTCGGCACGGTTTACGTCATTCAGGAGGTCACGCAGCAGGGCGGCTTTGAGGTCTATCTGGAAATGCTGGCGCTCATCAGCGTCAATCTCGGCGTGATGAACCTGCTCCCGATTCCGGGACTGGACGGAAGCCGGCTGCTGTTTCTGCTGGCGGAAGCGATTCGCCGCAAGCCCGTCAAGCGGGAGCTGGAAGGCGCCATCCATCTGGCGGGCTTTGCGCTGCTGATGGGGCTGATGGTGCTGCTGACATACAAGGACATTATGCGATTTTTTGTGAAGGGCTGAGGGAAAAACACATGAGCACAAAGACAAGGCAGGTCAAAGCCGGAAACGTCCTCATCGGCGGGGGCGCGCCGGTCAGCGTACAGTCGATGACGAATACGGACACCGCGGATGCGGAGGCGACGCTCTCCCAAATTCGCGCGCTGACGGTGGCGGGAGCGGATATCGTGCGCGTATCCGTCTACAACGACGCGTGCGCCAACGCGGTGCGCACGCTGGTAGACGAAAGCCCTGTGCCGCTGGTTGCCGACATTCATTTTGATTACAAGCTCGCCGTCAAGGCGGTGGAAAACGGCATTCACAAGCTGCGCATCAACCCCGGCAACATCGGCGGGGAAAAGAACGTGCGCATTCTGGCCGACTGCGTGAAGGCGCATCACATTCCGGTGCGCATCGGCGTGAACTCCGGCTCGGTGGAAAAGGATATCCTCGCCAAATACGGCGGGCCGACCCCGCAGGGCATGGTGGAAAGCGCGCTGGCGCACGCGAAAATGCTGGAGAACTGCGGCTTTTACGACATGGTGCTCTCCATGAAGGCGAGCAACGTGCCCGATACCGTCGCGGCGTATCGGCTGGCGAGCGCGCAGTGCGACTATCCGCTGCACTTGGGCGTGACCGAAGCGGGCCTGCCGGAACAGGGCAGAATCAAGAGCGCCATCGGCATCGGCTCGCTGCTGCTGGACGGCATCGGCGACACCATCCGCGTTTCGCTGACGGGCGATCCGTGCCTTGAGCCGCCCGCGGGCATTGAGATTTTGCAGGACGTAGGGCTGCGCAGGAACTTTGTGCAGTATGTCTCCTGCCCGACCTGCGGGCGCACCTGCATCGACGTGGGCGGAATTATGCGCCGCGTGCAGGAAGAACTCAAGGGCGTGAACGTGCCGTTCAAGGTGGCCGTCATGGGCTGCGTGGTCAACGGCCCGGGCGAGGGCCGCGAGGCGGATATCGGTATCTGCGGCGGCGGAAACGGCGCGGGCCTGCTCATCAAGAAGGGACAGCAGCCGCAGAAGGTGACCGGCGATTTGGCACAGATTCTGATTGACGAGATTCATAAGATGCTGTAACTTACTTTGTTATGTTGCGGGATGCAAACCTCCCTCCTGAGAGGGAGGCTTTTGTGAGTTAAAAGGAAGAACTCAATGAAGTCGGCGGACGCGCAATGCGCGCCCCTACAACGGCTTTGGATGAGGAAAAGTTTGAATCCGTAAAATCACGAATTTCAAAGAGGAAAGCCCGGAAAACTCAGTTTTCCGGCAGGGGCTGGGGCGGCGCCCCAACGTGAGAGGTGACGTACAGTGGCACAGCAGTGGGAAGGTTTGCTCGAAGGGCCGGCACAGGAGCTGAGGGGACATTTGACCCTCGAGCGCGTGACGGCCAGCAAGGCGGGCGACGAGATATCGGTCTTTTTCTCTTCGGATATGCTGGTGGAGGAAAGGCCGTTTCTGGCGGCACAGCGCGCCATGCGGCGCAATTTCGCGCCGACACGGGTCAAGCTCATCATCCGCTCGCCGCAGCTGGCACAGGAATTTTTGAGCGACCCGCAGAAATACGCGCCGTTTATCCTGCGCTGCGTCAAACGCCGCCATCCCTCCGGCGCGCCGTTTATGAACGACGCGACGCTGGAATGCAAGGGCGACGTGCTCAGCGTGCTCGTGCCGCAGGATATCGCGCCGAAATTTCTCGCGCAGTCCGGCGTGGATAAATACATCGAACAGCTGGTCGAAAACGTGTTTGTGACCAAGGTGCACGTCGTCTTTCAGGCGGTCAAGCTGCGCGAAGAGCAGCTGGAAGAGATTCGCCGCCGCCGCAAGGCCGAGGACGAACAGGCTGTCGCCGCGATGATTAAAACCCAGAACGAGCAGGTCGCCGCTCAGGAAATCAAGGCCGCCAGGGAAAAGCCCAAGGCGATTTTCGGCAGGCCGATTACCGCCGAGCCGCTGCCCATCAGCGAATTGACTGAGGAGGCCAGCAAGCTGACCATCTGCGGCGAGGTGCTGACGGTGGAGACGCGCGAGCTGCGCGGCGGCGAGATGCAGCTGCTTTCTTTCGCGCTGACGGATTACACCAATACCATCAAGTGCAAGACGTTTCTGCGCTATAAGCCCAGAAAGGGCCGCTTCGGCGGCGCACAGGAGGATGACGACCGCCCGCCGACGGAAGAGGAAAAGAAGGCCGTTGACGACGTGATTGCCGCCGTCAAGGAGGGCGCGTGGCTGGCCGTGCGCGGCGACGTGAAGATGGACAGCTTTGAGCACGGGCTGGTCGTGATGGTCAACGATATCGACGCGCGCGAAAAGCCCATGCGGCAGGATACCGCCGAGCGCAAGCGCATCGAGCTGCACATGCACACCAACATGAGCGAGATGGACGCGGTTTCCTCCGCCAGCGATTTGATTAAGCGCGCGGCACAGTGGGGCCACCCCGCCGTCGCCATCACGGATCACGGCGTGGTGCAGGCGTTCCCCGAAGCCTTCGGCGCGGCGAAGAAGAACAAAATCAAGCTCATCCCGGGCATGGAGGGCTATCTGACCGATGTGACCGTCGTCGTCAAGGACGGCGACGACAGGCCGCTGACGGACGATATCGTCGTGGTGGACTTTGAAACCACGGGCCTGAACCCGCGCAAATGCCGCATTATGGAAATCGGCGCGGTGCGCATCCGCAACGGGCAGGTGGTGGAGGAATACAGCAAATTCGTCAACCCGATGGAGCCGATTCCGCAAGAGGTTTCCGATTTGACCCACATCACCGACGCGATGGTGGCCGACGCGAATCCGGCAGAGGTCGAAATTCCCAAACTGCTGGAATTTATCGGCGGGGCGGCGTTCGCGGCGCACAACGCGAAGTTCGATTATTCCTTCCTGACGGAGGAATGCAATCGGCTGGGCATTGAAATCCACATGCCCGTCATTGACACGCTTGAATTTTCGCGCAGAATGTACCCCAGCCTCAAGAGCCACAGGCTCGGCGCGGTCTGCAAATCGCTGGGCATCAGCCTCAAAAACGCGCACAGAGCCGTGCACGACGCGCGCGCGACGGCGCACATGCTCAACCGCATGCTCGATACGGCGAAGGAGAAGGGCGTCACCCGCCTGAACGAAATCAATTCTGCGCTGACGGGCGGCGCTATCGGCGATTCCTATCACATCATTCTGCTGGCCGCCGAGCAGGACGGCATTACCAACCTGAACAAGATTGTTTCGGAAGGCCATCTCAACTATTTCAGCCGCAAGCCGCATACCCCGCGCGAGATTTTGCAGAAATACCGCAAGGGCATTATCGTCGGTTCGGCCTGCGAGGCGGGCGAGCTGTTCCGCGCGGTGGTGGACGGCAAAAACGACACGGAGCTCAAGCGGATTGCGCGGTTCTACGACTATCTGGAAATCCAGCCCATCGGCAACAACGCGTTCATGATTCGCGAGGGCATGGCGGAGGACGAGGAGCAGCTGCGCGACTTCAACCGCAAAATCGTCCGGCTGGGCGAAGAGCTGGGCATTCCCGTCTGCGCGACGGGCGACGTGCATTTTCTCGACCCGAAGGACGGCAAATTCCGCGCGATTATTCAGGCGGCGCACGGCTTCAAGGACGCGGACAACCAGCCGCCGCTGTATTTCAAAACGACACAGGAGATGCTTGACGAGTTCAGCTATCTGGGCAAGGCGAAGGCGGAGGAGGTCGTCATCGACAATCCGGCGAAAATCGCCGCGCGTATCGGCGAGGTCGGCTTGTATCCCAAGCATCCGGAGGGCAAGGAGACCTTCCAGCCCTATTGGCCGGACGCGGCGGACAACATCCGCAACCTGTGCGAAGAACAGATTCGCGAGTGGTTCGGCGACAACCCGCCGGAAATCGTCGTGGCGCGCAAGGAAAAGGAGCTTTCCTCCATCCTCGGCTACGGCTACGGCACGCTGTACAACATCGCGGAAAAGCTGGTCAAAAAATCCAACGCGGACGGCTATCTGGTCGGCTCGCGCGGCAGCGTCGGCTCGTCCTACGTGGCGCATCTGGTCGGCATTTCGGAGGTCAACGCCCTGCCGCCGCACTACCGCTGTCCGAAATGCAAGTGGTATACGTTCGATGTGGACAGAAGCAAATACAAGGTCGGCGTGGACTTGCCGCCGATGAAATGTCCGCAGTGCGGCGCAGACCTTTTCCGCGACGGATTCGACATTCCGTTCGAGGTTTTCCTCGGCTTCAAGGGCGACAAGGTGCCGGATATTGACCTGAACTTCTCGGGCGTGTACCAGCCGCGCGCGCACGCGTACATCGAAGAGCTGTTCGGCAAGGGATACTGCTACCGCGCCGGAACCATCGGCACGCTGGCGGACAAGACGGCTTACGGCTACGTCAAAAAATACTGCGAAGAGCGGAACTTGACGCTCTCCGAAGCGGAGATGAACCGACTGGCGCTGGGCTGCGTCGGCGTGAAGCGCACGACGGGCCAGCATCCGGCGGGCATGGTCGTTCTGCCGAAGGAATATGAAATTCAGCAGTTTGTTGCCATCCAGCATCCGGCCAACGACATGACCAGCCCCGTCATCACCACGCATTACGATTTCGGCTCGATGCACGACGTGCTGGTCAAGCTGGACGTTCTGGGCCACGACGACCCGACGATGATCCGCATGCTGATGGATTTGACGGGCATCGATGCGCGTACCCTGCCGCTGACCGATCCGGACGTGATTTCGCTGTTCTCGGGCACGGAGGCGCTGGGCGTGACGTCCGAACAGATCGGCTCCAAGACGGGCACATACGGCGTGCCGGAATTCGGCACGAAGTTCGTCCGCCAGATGCTCGAAGAGACGCACCCGACGACGATGGAGGAGTTGATTCGCATCTCCGGCCTGTCCCACGGCACGGATGTGTGGATTGGCAACGCACAGGAAATCATCAAGGCGGGTATTGCGCCGCTGGCTTCGTGCATCTGCTGCCGCGACGATATCATGAACGCGCTCATCGACTACGGCGTCGCGCCGAAGATGTCGTTTGACACGATGGAATCGGTTCGTAAGGGCCGCGGCCTCAAGCCCGAGATGGAAGAAGCGATGATTGAGCACAACGTGCCGTCGTGGTTCATCGATTCATGCAAGAAGATTAAATACATGTTCCCGAAGGGGCACGCGGTTGCTTATGTGACGATGGCGCTGCGCATTGCGTGGTACAAGGTGCACCGGCCGGCGGCGTATTACTGCGCGTATTACACCGTTCGCGCGGACTGCTTCGATGCGAGCATCCTCGGCGGGTCGCTGGAATCCATCCGCGGCCGTTACAAGGAGATGGAGGAAAACAGCAAAGACCTCACGCAGAAGGACAAGGATTTGATGATTATCATGGAGCTGGTCATCGAAATGCTCTGCCGCGGCATCAAGCTCGCGCCGGTCGATCTCTACAAGAGCGACGCGACGAAGTTTCAGGTGGTGGATGACAAAACCATCCGCATGCCGTTCAACGCGCTGCCCGGCTTGGGCGAGGCCGCCGCACAGAGCATTGTGGACGCGCGCGGGCAGTCGCCGTTCATTTCCGTGGAGGATCTGCGCAACCGAACGAAAATTTCCGCGTCGCTCATCGACCTGCTGCGCGAGGGCGGATGCCTGGGCAGCCTGCCGGAAAGCAACCAGACGACGCTGTTTTCGTTCTGATTCAGCTTAAAATCGGATAAAATCTTGTGTTATAAATGCGAATTTCGACGGAATAGCTGACAAACCATGTATAGAGGGTTGTTTTTTTGAAAAAGCGGTGATATAATAACCGCATAAGATGGCGGCGCAGGGAGTTTTGTACCCTGCGGGTGGATGCGAAAGAGTGGGAGAAGCGCCCACTCTTTCTATCTGCCGCGGCCGTTTGAGCGAATTTTTGAATGACTTTGGGAGTGTGTGAATGGCACAAAGCGATTTGACCCGTGTGATTGAGCCGGCATGCCAGCAGCTTGCGCAGCAGTTTGGCTTTGAGCTGGTGGATGTGGAGCTTGTGCGCGAGGGCGCAAGCCGTTATCTGCGGATTTATATTGACAAACCCGACGGTATTACCTTGAGCGACTGCGAAACGTATCATCGCGCTGTGGCCCCGCTGGTCGAGCGCGTGGATTATGATTTCCTTGAGGTATGTTCGCCGGGTCTTGATCGTCCGCTGAAAAAGCAGAAGGATTTTGACAAGCACGCGGGCGAGACGGTGGAAATCCGCCTGTTCCGCCCGATTGAGCGCCGCAAGCAGTTTGAAGGCGAGCTGGTTGGGCTTGTGGACGGCGAAATTGTCATCCGCGACGGCGAAAACGAGCTGCGCTTTGCGCAGAAGGACGTTTCGCTGTGCAAACCGCTGGTGATCATCACCGAGGAGGACATCGCAATGGACGAGGAGATGAGCGACGATGAGGAAAACGACTCAGAAGGAAGATAAGCGCCAAGGCATGGACAAAAACGAAAACCGCGATATGATCGAGGCTGTCGCCGCGCTGGCCAAAGAGAAAAACATCAGCAAGGAGCTGCTCTTTTCCGCGATTGAAGAAGCGCTGAAGAGCGCCTATAAGAATAATTTCAGCAAGGAATACGGCATGCCGCCCTCCAACGCGAACGTGCGCGTGGAGCTCAACCGCGAGACCGGCGCGGTGCGCCTGTATGCCCGCAAGACGGTCGAGCGCTGGCCCACCGACGAGGCGACCGAGATTTCCATCGAGGAAGCGCAGGCGATTCAGCCCAGCTATCAGCAGGACGATATCGTCGAGGTCGAGGTCACGCCGGATAACTTCCGCCGCGTCGCCGCGCAGACGGCCAAGCAGGTCATCGTGCAGAAGATTCGCGAGGCCGAGCGCGGCAAGGTCTACGACGACTTTATCGAGAAGGAAAACGAGATTCTGACCGCGATTGTGCACAGCGTCGACCCCGAGACGAAGGACGTTTACGTCGAGCTGGGCAAGACCGAGGGCGTGCTCGAGCCGAGCCAGCAGATGGCTACCGACGTGTATGCGCCGGGCGAGCGCTTCAAGGTCTATGTGCTTGAGGTCGTCGCCGACCGCCGTCTGGCGCGTCCGGGCGCGAAGCACGGCCCGCAGGTGAGCGTCTCCCGCATCCACCCGGGTCTGGTCAAGCGCCTGTTCGAGCTGGAAGTGCCGGAGATTCAGAGCGGCATTGTGCAGATTAAGTCCATCTCCCGCGAGGCGGGCAGCCGCACGAAGATGGCCGTGCATTCCACCGACCCGATGATCGATCCGGTGGGTTCCTGCGTCGGCCCGCGCGGCCAGCGCGTGGATCGCGTGGTGACTGAACTGCGCGGCGAGAAGATTGACATCATCAAGTGGTCGGCCGATCCGGCGGAATTCGTCGCCAACGCGCTGAATCCGGCGCACGTGGTGAACGTGTTCGTCAACGAGCAGGAGAAAGCCTGCCGCGTGGTCGTGCCGGACAACCAGCTGTCGCTGGCCATCGGCAAGGAAGGCCAGAACGCGCGTCTTGCCGCGCGCCTGACCGGCTGGAAGATTGACATCAAGAGCCAGAGCCAGATTGACGAGCAGGTTGAGGCCGAAGCGGCGGAAGCGCCGACGGCCGAAGGCGACGCCGAGTAAAAGCGGGGTGTGCCGATGAAAACACGCAAAGTTCCCATGCGCATGTGCGTGGGTTGCCGTGAGATGAAGGAAAAGAAAGAACTGCTGCGCATTGTCCGCAACGCGCAGGGCGAAATCAGCTTTGACCGAATCGGCAAGGCCCCGGGGCGCGGCGCATATATTTGCAAGTCGAAAGAATGCCTGACCAAGGCGGTTCGCCAGCGCCAGCTTGACCGCGCGCTGGAAACAAAAATCGACGAAACCGTGCTGAACCAGCTGATGGAGGAAGTCGATGAAGCTTGAGCGCGGCGCGTTTTACGCGATGCTGGGCATTGCCATGCGCGCGGGGCAGCTGAGCCTTGGCGAGAGCGGCGTGCTCAAGGCGATTTCATCCGGAACGGCTCTGTTTATGATTCTGGATGCGGACGCATCCGACAACACGAAAAAGAAATTCCGAGACTCCTGCGCGTTTTACAAGGTTCCGCTTTATGAAACGGCGCCGGAGAGACTGGGGCAGGCCATCGGCAAGCCCGGGCGTATGAGCGCTGCGATTGCGCGGGGCACGCTGGGCGAAAAGCTGCTGGCTTTGGCTAAGGAAGAGGAAGCGGGCAACGCGCCGCTTCAGGGAAGATAACCACACGACAGTGACGCAAATTTGCGGGGGTGCAAGGGCAGAATGTCCAAAATGAAGGTTCAAGACGCAACAAAGGAACTCAGCCGCCGGGCGGCGAAACTGCTGGGGGACGTGACGGGAGTCCGTACTGCGGCGGAAAAGACGCTCGCCGAGCTGCGCAAGATTGAGAACGGCTTTACGCAGCAGCAGGAGGCCGAGCGCGAGGAAAAGCGCCGCGAGGAACAGCAGAAGGCGCTCAGCTCGCAGAGCAAGGCATGGACGATGCCCGACGATGTGCCTGTGGAAAAGACCGAAGAGAAGAAGGAAGCGCCGAAGCCTGCCGCCAAGCAGCCGGAGGCGAAAACCGACGTGCCTGCGGCTCGTCCGCAGCAGAGCGGCAATGCGCCGCGTGCGCAGGGCGGCAATTTCGCGCCGCGAGGCGACCGTCCTCAGGGTGCGCCGCGCGCACAGGGCGGCAATTTTGCGCCGCGCGGGGATCGTCCGCAAGGCGGCAATTTTGCGCCGCGAGGCGATCGTCCTCAGGGCGGCAATTTCGCCCCGCGTGGGGATCGTCCTCAGGGCGGCAACTTCGCGCCGCGCGGGGATCGTCCGCAGAACGGCTTCGGCCCGCGCGGCGGCCAGCAGGGCGGCGCACGTCCGGCCGGCGGCATGGGCGGGGCGCGCCCGATGGGCGGACGCCCGCAGCGCGCGCCGAAGGGGCCGGAGCTGATGCCCACGGTCGAGAAGGAGCGCGTTTCCAACTACGACCCGAACAAGAAGATGCGCCAGCGTCAGCATGACCCCGAGCATCAGCCGGTGAAGAACCGCAAGCAGCTTGCGCGCGACACGGGCTACGGCATGGATGACGATGTGGTGCGCGGCCGCCGCAAGAAGGGCCGTCAGCTCTCTGCGCAGCAGATGATGGCCCCGATTAAGATTGAGACGGCCTACATGACCGCCGAAACCATCACCGTCCGCGATTTGACCGAGCGCATCGGCAAGCCGGCAGGCGAAATCATCAAGAAGCTGATGCTGCTGGGCATCATGGCGACGATTAACCAGGAGCTGGACTTCGACACCGCGTCGCTGGTGGCTTCCGAGTTCGGCGTGACGCTGGAAATGAAGCTCGACAAGACCGCCGAGGACGCGCTCTCCGCCGAGAACGTGGAGGACAGCGAGGAAGAGCTGGTCACCCGTCCGCCGGTCGTCACGATTATGGGCCACGTTGACCACGGCAAAACCTCGCTGCTGGATTACATCCGCAAGGCGAAGGTGGCCGCGGGCGAAGCGGGCGGCATTACCCAGCACATCGGCGCGTACATCGCCAAGGTGGACGACCGCCAGATTACCTTCCTGGATACTCCGGGCCACGAAGCCTTCACGGCGATGCGCGCCCGCGGCACTCAGGCGACCGATATCGCGATTCTGGTCGTCGCGGCGGACGACGGCGTGATGCCGCAGACCATCGAATCCATCAACCACGCGAAGGCGGCGAAGTGCCCGATTATCGTGGCGATTAACAAGATCGACAAGCCTGGCGCGGATCCCGACGCGGTGAAGCAGGAGCTGACCCGCTACGAGCTGGTGCCGGAAGAGTGGGGCGGCGACACCATCATGGTCAACGTCTCCGCCAAGACCGGCGAGGGTATCGACGACCTGCTGGAGAACGTGCTGCTGCTGGCCGACATGCTGGAACTCAAGGCCAACCCGAACCGCAAGGCGCGCGGCGTCATCATCGAGGCGAAGCTGGATCATTCCCGCGGCGCCGTCGCGACGGCGCTGGTGCAGAACGGCACGCTGCACGTGGGCGACATGGTTGTCGCGGGCAACGCTTACGGCCGCATCCGCGCGATGGTTTCCAGCCGCGGCGAGCGCGTGAAGAATGCGACCCCGTCCACGCCGGTGGAAATCATCGGTTTCGGCGGTGTGCCGGAGGCGGGCGACGAGTTCATGGCGGTGGCCGACGAGAAGCTGGCCCGTCAGGTTGTCGAGGAGCGCGCCGCGAAGGCCCGCGCTTCGATGGTCAAGAACAGCTCCGCCTCCACGCTCGAAGAGCTGTACAGCAAGCTCGAGCAGGGCGAGGTCAAAGACCTCAACATCATCATCAAGGCCGACGTGCAGGGCTCCGTCGAGGCGGTCAAGCAGTCGCTTGAAAAGCTCTCCAACGCCGAGGTGCGCGTGCGCACGATTCACAGCGGCGTCGGCGCGATTACCGAGAACGACGTCATGCTCGCGGGCATTGACGGCGCGATCATCATCGGCTTCAACGTCCGTCCGGATGCGAAGGCGCGCGAGGCCGCAAACCGCGACGGCATCGATATTCGCTATTACCGCGTGATTTATCAGGCTATCGAGGACGTCGAGAAGGCCATGAAGGGCCTGCTCTCGCCGGAATTCCGCGAGAACGTCATCGGTCACGCGGAGGTGCGCAACGTGTTCAAAATCACGGGCGTGGGCATCGTCGCCGGTTCGTATGTCACCGACGGCAAGCTCCAGCGCAACGCGCAGGTTCGCCTGCTGCGCGACAACGTGGTGGTTTACGAGGGCAAGCTTTCCTCGCTCCAGCGCTTCAAGGACGCGGTCAAGGAAGTGGCCGACGGCTACGAGTGCGGCGTGTGCCTGGAAAACTACACGGATATCAAGGAAGGCGACATCATCGAGTGCTTCGTGATGGAGGAAATCCCGAGGTAATCGATTCTCAAGGTCAACAGGCGCGGCCCGGTTGCATGCTTTGCCGCCGGGCCGCCTTTTTTAAGCAAGGAAAAGGAATTTATGGCCAATCAACAATTTGAGCGCACAGACCGCATTGCCAGCGAAATTATGCGCGAAACGGAGAAGATCATCCGCGAGGATGTTTCCGACCCGCGGACGGACTGCATGTTTTCCATCACGCATGTGGATGTGACGCGCGATCTTCGGTATGCGAAGGTCTTTGTGAGCATCTATGAAGAGGAAAAACGCGCGCCGATGATGAAGGCGCTCAAGACGGCGGCGGGCTTTATCCGCCACAATCTGGGGCGGCGCGTGCAGCTTCGCTATACGCCGGAGCTGATTTTTGAACTGGACACGACGATTGAATACGGCGTGCATATCGCAAGCCTCATCAATCAGGTGAGAAAGACGGAGGAGAGTCGATCCGATGACGCAGGAGAAGCGGGAATTTGAGGATTGGCTGTGCCATGCCCATGAGGCGAAGCGTGTGGCGCTGCTGGCCCATGTTTCCCCGGACGGGGACACGATAGGCTCTACGCTGGCGCTCCGCCTTGCTTTTTTGGCGCTGGGCAAGCAGGTCAATGTGATTTGTGACGGCGATGTGCCGGATAATCTGAAGTATCTGCCGGGCAGCGAAACCGTGCTGCGGCCGGAAAGTGTGAACGGCGCGGATTACGACACGGCGATTGCCGTGGACGTGAGCGACCGCTCGCTGCTGGGCAAGAGCGAAGCCGTGTTTGACGCGGCGGGCTTCCGCATGGTCATCGATCATCATGCGACGAATCCGGCTTACGGCCAGGCGAATTTCATCCGCAGAGGCGAATCCGCCTGCTGCCTGCTGGCGTATGAGGCGATTCTCGGTCTCGGCGTGACAATGACGAAGGACATGGGCATGTGCCTGCTGACGGGCATGAGCACCGATACCGGCCACTTCCAGTATCCGGCGACGTCACCCGCGACGCTGATTGCGGCGGGTGAGCTGCTCAAGCTGGGCGTGGATATCTCCGCGATGACGCGCAGGCTGTATCGCACCCAGCCGATGAACCGCGTGAACCTGACCCGCATTGCCTACAACAAGCTGCGGTTCATGTTTGACGGTCAGGTCGGCGTCATCGACTTTGACAAGCATGATTTTGAAGCAACCGGCTGCACTTTCGGCCAGGCGGACGGTCTGGTGAACAAGGCGCTGGAAGTGGAAGGCGTGCGCATGGCGGTGCTGGCTTCCGAGCGCGAGGACGGCATCAAGATGTCGCTGCGCGCGGTCGAGCCGGACACGGTGAACGACATCGCCGTGCTCTTCGGCGGCGGCGGCCACGCTCAGGCGGCGGGCTGCACGATTCATGCGCCGCTGTATGAGGCGCTGGACCAAGTGCTGGCTGCGATGAAGGACAAGCTGGATAAGATCCCGCGTCCGGAGAGCTGCGCATGAACGGCTTCCTCTGCGTGCTCAAGCCGCCGGGGATGACCTCAAGCGATGTGGTCGTCCGCGTTCGGCGCAAGCTGGGCAAAGGGGCGAAGGTCGGCCATGCGGGCACGCTCGATCCGGAGGCTTCCGGCGTACTGCCGCTGATGGTGGGGCGCGCGGCGCGGCTGTTTGACTATCTGGTGGAGAAGGAAAAGACCTACGTCGCCCAGCTCAAGACGGGCTATGCCACCGATACCCAAGATGCGCACGGGGCAATCGTCGCGGGCGAAGGCGCGAGGGCAACGCGGGCTCAGCTGGAAGCGGTTCTGCCGCAGTTTATCGGCGACATTGCGCAGATTCCGCCGATGTATTCCGCGCTCAAGCGGGACGGACAGAAGCTCTGCGATTTGGCGCGGCAGGGAATCGATGTAAAGGTTGAGCCGAGGCCGACGCAGGTTTACGCCATCGACGTGCTGCACGAAAACGCGGACGGCAGCTTTATCCTGCAAATCCGCTGCGGACGGGGCACGTACATCCGCACCTTGTGCAACGACATTGGCGAGGCGCTGAGCACAAAGGCGCATATGGGCGTGCTTCTGCGCACACAGACGGGCATATTCACGCTGGACGAGGCGCACACGATCGAGGAAATCGATGCGGCGGAGGATTTGTCGCCGCTGCTGATGGCGATGGATAAGCCGCTGGGGCACCTGCCGCGGCTGGACGTGCAGCCGAAGGCGGAGCGCTTTGTGCGCAACGGCAACAAGCTGACGCGGCGCGAGCTGATGGGCGAGATTCAGCCCGAAAAGCCGACGCGGCTGTACCTGAACGGGCAGTTCTGCGGAATCGGCCGTTTTGAAGGGGAAAACCTGAAATTTGACGCGATGCTCCTGGAATGAGGGCGCGCGGAGATTCGTTTGTGGAGTTTATAAAACATGATACTCTTGACACATGAGCGTCAGTGGCGCGGCGGGGAGACGGTCGTCGCTTTCGGCATGTTTGACGGCGTGCACGAGGGCCACGCGCAGCTGATGCGCAAGGCCAACGAGCTGGCGGCTCTGTATGATTTGAAGAGCGTGGTTTACACGTTCTCGTCGCATCCGATGGCGACCTATGCGCCGGACAGGGTGCCGCTGCAGCTGGAAACCCGCTCGGAAAAGATTCGCTCCATCGCTCAGCTGGGCATTGACGCGGCGGTGCTGCGCCCGTTTGACGAGGCATATGCCGCGCAGTCGCCGGAGGAATTTGTGCAGGCGTTTGTGAGCGCGCTGCACCCGAAGCATGTGGTCATCGGCTTCAACTATTCCTTCGGCAAAATGGGCGCGGGCAAGGCGGAGGATATGCGCCGCTTCGGCGCGCAGTACGGCTTTGAAACGCATGTCGTGGACGAGGTGCAGATCGACGGTCTGCCCGTTTCCTCCACGCGCGTGCGCGCCGCCGTTGCGGCGGGCAGGATGGAGGAAGCCGCAAGGCTGCTCGGCCGGCCCTACGCCATCTGCGGCGTGATTCGGCGGGGCAAGCAGCTTGGCAGCAAGCTCGATTTTCCGACGGCGAATCTGCTTTGGCCCAAGGGCAAGGCGATTCCGCCGAAGGGCGTTTACGCGGCCCGGGCCTACGTCGATGAGACGTGGTATATCGCGGCGGTGAACGTGGGCACGCACCCGACCGCGCCCGGCGGCCCGCCGACCATCGAGGCGAACCTGCTGGATTACGAGGGCGGCGCGCTGTACGGGCGGCACATGCGGCTGCTGCTGTGCAGCTTTGTGCGCAGCGAGAAAAAGTTTGATTCGCTGGAGCAGCTGCGCGACGAAGTGATGAAAAACCGCGCGCAGGTGCGGGAATATTTCGGGCAGGATGTCTAAAAAGACGAAAAATTCATCAAAAACACGGAAGTTCTGTTTACAAAGCGGGACTTCCGTGTTACAATATCCTTCGGTCTGAACCGCACGCGCAGATGATCGCGTTCTCCAAACGTTTTTCTATGCGGGCGGCGATTGGCACAACATATTTTATTGGAGGGTTTTTATCATGGATAAGGCGACGAAGGAAGCAATCATCAAGGAATATGCCCGTCACGAGGGCGACACCGGCTCCCCCGAGGTGCAGGTCGCTCTGCTGACCGCGCGCATCAACCACCTGAACGATCACCTCAAGACCCACGCGAAGGATCATCACTCCCACCGTGGTCTGCTGCTGATGGTCGGTCAGCGCCGCAGCATGCTTGAGTACCTCAAGCGCATCGACATCGAGCGCTATCGTGCGCTGGTTGCGAAGCTGGGTCTGCGCAAGTAATTCCTCCGCTTCGTTCACGAAAAGGGCTTTGTCCCAGATGACCGTCGTTTGGGAGACAGTTTTTGTCGCCCGAAACGGCGGTCTTTTTCGTTCTTTTGAAACGAAACCGAATGCTGAAGTCGGTTTTGTATATCAGGCGGCGAGGGTTCGCGTCTGAAAAGAAGTGTTGGCAGGCAGGTATTTTGAAAGGAGATTCCACCCGATGGTTAAGACGTATACCACAGAGCTGGCGGGCCACCCGCTGGTCATGGAATTTGGCAAGTACTGCGGTCAGGCTAACGGATCGGTGATCGTTCGACTGGGCGACACGGTGGTCATGGTCAACGCGACGGCGAGCGACACGCCGCGCGAGGGTCAGGACTTTTTTCCGCTGAGCGTTGACTTTGAAGAGAAGATGTACTCCGTGGGCAAAATCCCCGGCGGCTTCATCAAGCGCGAGGGCCGTCCCTCCGAAAAGGCGACGCTGACCTCCCGCCTGATTGACCGCCCGCTGCGCCCGCTGTTCAACAAGGGCATGCGCAACGACGTGCAGGTTGTGGCGACGGTGCTTTCCGTCGAGCAGGATGTGCCGCCGGATATCCCCGCGATGCTGGGCGCTTCCGCCGCGATTGCGGTGAGCGACATTCCGTGGGCAGGCCCGATCGGCGGCGTTTCCGTCGGTCTGGTGGATGGCGAAGTCGTCATCAACCCGAATCTGGAGCAGCGCGCGGTTTCCAAGCTGAGCCTGACGGTGGCGGGCACGGACGAAGCCGTGCTGATGGTTGAAGCGGGCGCGAAGGAGATCAGCGAGGCGGATATGCTCCGCGC
Organism: uncultured Clostridia bacterium; assembly: GCA_934675735.1. GTDB lineage: Bacteria > Bacillota > Clostridia > Christensenellales > Aristaeellaceae > Ventricola. The sequence continues at coordinate 31,604 of CAKURR010000006.1, read as the reverse complement.
GATTCTCACCGGCCACGAGGAAATCAAGAAGCTGGTCGCCTTCCAGAAGCAGATTGTCGCCGAAATCGGCAAGGAAAAGCGCGTTTTCCCCATCGCCGAGACAGGCGAGGACGTGAAGGCTGCCGTTCGCGCGGACTTCTTCGACCGCTGCGCGTGGGCGTTTGAGGCGTTTGACCGCCACGAGCGCAGCGCGCGCGAGGAGCAGGTGAAGCAGGAAGCGCACGAGCTGTATGCCGAGCGCTTTGAGGGCCGCCTGAACGAGGTTGACGACGCGCTGTATTACCTCAATAAGGAGATCATGCGCACCAAGATTCTGGAAAAGGGCGTCCGCCCCGACGGCCGCAGCCTGACCCAGATTCGCCCGATTTGGTGCGAGACCGGCGTTCTGCCGCGCGTGCATGGTTCCGGCGTGTTCACCCGCGGCGAGACTCAGGTGCTCTCCATCGCGACGCTCGCGCCCGTGAGCGAAGCGCAGGTCATCGAGGGTCTGGGCACGGAGACCAGCGAGCGCTATATGCACAACTACAACATGCCGCCGTATTCCACCGGCGAGGCGGGCCGTCTCAAGAGCCCGGGCCGCCGCGAAATCGGCCACGGCGCGCTGGCCAAGCGTGCGCTTGAGCCGGTGATTCCGTCTGTGGATGAGTTCCCGTATGCCATCCGCGTGGTCAGCGAGGTGCTGTCCTCCAACGGCTCCACGTCTCAGGCTTCCGTCTGCGGCTCCACGCTGGCGCTGATGGATGCGGGCGTGCCGATTAAGGCGCCCGTTGCGGGCGTGGCCATGGGCCTGATTAAGGACGCGCACAGCGACAAGGTGGCCGTGCTGACCGATATTCAGGGCCTTGAGGACTTCCTCGGCGACATGGATTTCAAGGTTGCGGGCACGATGAACGGCATCACCGCCATCCAGATGGATATCAAGATTAAAGGCATTGACGAGGCGATTCTGCGTCAGGCGCTCTCTCAGGCGCTGGACGGCCGCCTGTTCATCCTCGGCAAGATGCTCGAGGTGCTGCCGCAGCCGCGCGAGCACCTGAGCGCCTACGCGCCGAAGATTATCCGCTTCACCATCAATCCGGACAAGATTCGCGAGGTCATCGGACCGGGCGGAAAGATGATCAACAAGATCATCGACGAGACGGGCGTGAAGATCGATATCGACGACGACGGCAGTGTGTATATCGCCACGCCGGACGAGGCTGCCGCCGCGAAGGCGCGCCGCATCATCGAAGGCATTGCCAAGGACATCGAGGTCGGCGAGGTTTACACGGGCAAGGTTGTCCGCATGATGAACTTCGGCGTGTTTGTCGAGCTGCTGCCGGGCAAGGACGGCATGGTGCACATTTCCAAGCTGGCGAAGGGCCGCGTGGAGAAGTGCGAGGACGTTGTGAAGATTGGCGACGAGCTTGAGGTGAAGGTCGCGGAAATCGACTCTCAGGGCCGCATCAACCTGATTCGCAACGACATTGAGTATGACAACACGGAGATGCCGCGCCGCAGCGCCCCGGGTCAGCGCCCGCCGCGCCGCGATGCGAACCGCCGCTAAGCAACAAACGGGCGCTCAGGCCGCAGGGCCTGCGCGCCCTTTCTTATGATGGGGGACGTTGGGGCTTCGCCCCAAACCCCACCAGAAACCTGAGGTTTCTGGACTTCCCGTATAAGATTGATTGCTTTGCAATCAATCAGGAGGGAAATCCAAGAACCTCAGGTTCTTGGCAGGGTGTGGGACAGCGTCCCACACGTTTTCCCGCCGTATAATCTCAAAATAAAAGAGAAGAATAGGAGAAACTATGATCGGAGGGACAAAGCGCATGTGCGAAGAGTTTGTGCTTTCCAACGGCTTGCGGGTCGTTGCCGAACCTATCGAAAATTATCCGTCCGTCAGCGTCGGCCTGTGGATTGGCGCAGGCTCGATGTATGAAAGCGCGGAGGAAAACGGCCTGTCGCACTTTGTGGAGCATATTCTGTTCAAGAGCACGGCCAACCGCACGACCAAGCAGATTGCCGTGGAGATGGACGCACTGGGCGGGCAGGTGAACGCGTTCACAGCAAAGGAATGCACCTGCTACTACGCGAAGGTCATCGCCGAGCACCTGCCGCGCGCGATGGATCTGCTTTGCGACATGCTGCTCAACGCGCGTGTGGACGAGGCCGAGTTTGAAAAAGAGCGCGGCGTTATTCTGGAAGAAATCGCGATGTGCGAGGATACGCCGGAGGATTTGGTCTACGACCTGCTGGCGGAGGCGTATTTCGGCGGGCATCCGCTGGCGCGCCCGATTCTAGGCTCGCACGATCAGATTGCCTCCATCGGCCGCGAAGCGCTGCTCACGTTCAAAAAGAAGCACTATCGGCCGGATAACACCGTGCTGGCGATTGCGGGCCAATTCGATAGGACGCAGTTCCGCGAGATGGCTGAGCGCCTGCTGGGCGGCTGGCATGCGGAAGGGGAGACGCATATCCCTGCGCCGGCGGAGGGCACAACCCCGCGCGTGCTGACCCGCAAAAAGGACATTGAGCAGGTGCATATGTGCCTGGCCTTCCCGGGCGTGGAGCAGGATAACGACGCGCTCTATCCCATCAGCGTGATGAACAACCTGTTCGGCGGCGGCATGTCCTCCCGCCTGTTCCAGCGCATCCGCGAAGAGATGGGCGCGGCGTATTCCGTATACAGCTTCCCGAGCACGTATACCAACTGCGGCACGTTCACCGTCTACGCGGGCACATCGCCTGAGACGGCGCAGAAGGTCGCCGACGAGCTGCACAACCAAATCCGCCTGCTGCGCGACGGCGGCGTGACGCAGGAGGAATTTGACATGGCCAAAGAGCAGCTCAAGGTCAGCTATGTGCTCGGGCTGGAAAGCAGCTCCTCCCGCATGAGCGCCATCGGCCGGAGCAAGCTGCTTCGCGGCCGCGCCGTTGACCCGCAGGACGTGATTCGCAAAATCGAAGCCGTGACGAAAGAAGATGTGGAGCGCGCCGCGCACGAGATGTTCAGCAAGCCGTTCTCCGCTTCCGCCGTGGGCAGGAATGTCGAAGGGCTGAAGCTGATGTAACGCCTTCCGTCACGAAAACCGCAAACGGGCGCGCGATGCGCGTCCGTCCCAAGCCCCTCGCGGGGCTTTTTTCATATCCACCAAATTGAACGAAATGAAGTTGATCAAAATAAATAAATTGCATTTTTCCGCCATGTCGTGTACAATAAAGAAAGTGTGAGCGACAGACAGTTAAAGGAGTTTAGACCGACCATGGAAGAAATTAAAGAGGTTAAATTTGCGCCGGGCTTGACGGCGGATATCTTATTTGCGGAATTGCAATCTCAGGGGCGCGAGTATCTGCGGCTGATGAGCTATTATTCCAGCGCGATGCTCGAAGTGGAAACGAAATTCAAGGTGCTGAACATCGAATTCTCCAACAAATTCGACCGCAACCCGATTGAGAGCATCGAAACGCGGCTCAAAAAGCCGAGAAGCATTTATGAAAAGATGAACCGCCTCGGCCTGCCGATTTCGGTGGACGCGATTGAAAAGAACCTGAACGACATCGCGGGCGTGCGCGTCATCTGCTCGTTTGTGGATGATATCTACAAGCTGGCGGATATGCTGGCCGTGCAGGACGACATCTATGTCGTGCGGACGAAGGATTACATCAAAAACCCGAAAGAAAGCGGTTATCGAAGCCTGCACATGATTGTGGAAGTGCCGATTTTTCTCTCCAACGAAAAGCGGTACATGCGCGTGGAGGTGCAGCTGCGGACGATTGCCATGGATTTCTGGGCGAGTTTGGAACACAAACTGCGTTATAAAAAAGACATTCCCGCCGAAACGGCGGAGATGATTGCCAAACAGCTGCAAGACTGCGCGGAGGTCGTCGCGCGGACGGACAAACAGATGTACGATATCCGCAAACAGATTGAGGCATCCGGCGTGAAGGCGGGTGTGGAATAAACCTACAAAAGCGCTGCTTTGAACCCTAAAAGGTATGGCGGCGCTTTTTTTATTGAGAAAACTTAACAAAGATAGGATTGAAAGCGTAAAACAACTGTGTTATAATTTGCATATCGTTTACGGATGCGGCTGCGGGAGGTAAGGATATGCGCGGGAAGATGCTGTTTGTTTCAATGATTCTGCTGATAATGTCGTTTTTTGTCGAAACGGCGTCGGCACAGGTCAACGTCACTACGCTTGAGCAGCTGCAAGATGCGCTGGCAGGGAACGACGAAGATATCATCGTGACCCAAACCATTGTGATCAATGAAGATTTAACGCTGGACGGCGGGGGAAAGACAGTCAAACTCAATTCAAATGCGTGCATACAGCTCATCAATTCGGCGACATTTGAGCATATCACGATCGACGGCGGCGAGCTTCAGCGGAGCAAGCCATTGGTCGTTGTTGGCGGCAACGTGGTTGTTACGCTGACGCTGGAAGACGGGGCGATCATACAGAATGCCCGGACGAGCGGAAATGGCGGCGCTATCGAACTGTCCGCCGCCAAACTTCAGATGAATGGCGGCAGTATTTTGAATTGCACGGCTCAAAACGGCGGAGGCATATATCTCGGCAGCGACTCGGTCGTTCAAATGGATGACGGAATTATTTCCGGATGCAAGGCGGATGAAAACGGCGGCGCTGTTTTTTCCTATGTTGACAGCGGCAGCAACGAGGTCAATCTGACAGGCGGAACGATTGAGAAAAACAGCGCGAAGATCGGCGGAGGCGTGTACATTGAATTTAGGCGGGTTGTTGTCGAACCGACGATTCCCCCCGAGCCGATGATTGTCCCGTTCAGGGCAGCAAAGCGCGCTGCTTCAGGGGCTGCATTCAACCGCAACGGCGGCGCGCTCTGTGGCAACACGGCGACGGAGGGCGGCGCGGATTTGGCGATTGTTTCCGGCAATCTTGTTTCGCTGGGCACGCCGGAAGGGCAGTATAACGGCAAAACCGTAAACGGCTGGTATTGGGATAAACCTCACTCGCGCTACAACGCGCAGACGAACAGCCAACCGTATGACGGCCTGGAGACGGAAAACGTATATCTGATCGCGGCGTATACGCCCGTTTATGCGGATGTGAACTTCGTGGATGAGTTGAACGGCACGCGCCAAAGCGTCAGCGCCGAAGTTGGAGAGAAAATCGGCACGAAGCGCCCGGAAGATCCGAAGGCGGAGGGCTATACCTTCAACGGTTGGTATACCGCGCAGGAGGGTGGCGACGCGCTTAGCGCTGACAGCGTGATTACGCAGGCCGTCACCCTGTATGCGCGATGGACGAAGAATGCCACGCCCACGCCAATCCCAACGGCCACACCGACAGCCGAACCTACGGCTACACCGACAGCCGAACCTACGGCTACACCGACAGCCGAGCCGACGGCAACGCCTACGGCGACCCCGACAGCCACGCCTACGGCAACCCCGACAGCTACGCCTACGGCCACGCCGACGGCAACCCCGACGGCAACACCCACGCCCAAGCCTACGCCTGTGCCGACCGTACAGCCGCAGCCCACGCCCGAGATGAGCGTCCGCGGCACGCGGTTCATCGTCGGCAGGATGGAGGCGGACATCGTGCTGACCATCGGCCACGGGGTGCAGGACTTCGGCATACAGAATCTCGACGCTGTCGATATGGACGGCACGCGGCTCGGCGACGCGCAGTACAGCGCAAAGACCGGCTCGATTATCGTGACGGTGTATCGGGACTACCTCAACACGCTCTCGGTCGGCGACCACGCGCTGAATATCCATCTCAAGGGCGCGGGGTATGAGGGGCAGACGCTGACCCAGAAAATCACGGTTCTGCCCGTGCCGAGCCCGACAAACCTGCCCAAGACGGGCGACGGCGAAAAGCCGCTGCTTTGGCTGGCGGCGCTGGCCCTGTGCGCGGGCGGGCTGGCGATGCTGCGCAGAAGGAAATAACAAAAAAAACGGCGGAAACGCGGCTTGACGGCCGCGTTTTTTTGCTTTGAAATCCATCATGCGGCTTGAAGCCGCTTTTTTGCTCTGAATGAAGAAATTGCAGCAAGTCGGCCGCGTATGCAGAAGCTTGAGTTTTTACAAACTTTGGCGGAAACGGGAGCGGTCCCAGACCGCTTATTCGATACTTGTTAGTGTTGACTAATCAAATACCTATCGGTTACACTGTACACAGAAATATTTGTGCGACTTTCACGAAGAAACATGGAGGCGTGATATGAGCAGACTCAAAATTGCAATCGAAAACGAGGCGGTTCAGACCGTAGAGCGTCTGTATAAGGATCTGGAACGCCGCATCGTGGCCAGCCCGCCCGGCATTTGTCCGGTGGATTTGGCGCTGAACTTTCTGCGGCTCTGCCACGCGCAGACCTGCGGCAAATGCGTGCCCTGCCGCATCGGGCTGGGGCAGCTGGCGGCGTATCTGGAAGATGTGCTCGACGGGCGGGCGACAATGGCGGCACTCGGCGAAATCGAGCGGCTGGCGAAGGATATCGAGCTTTCCGCCGACTGCGCCATCGGCACGGAGGCGGCGCGGATGGTGCTGCGCGGTCTGGACGGATTTAGGGACGAATACATCGCCCATATCCAAACGGGCAACTGTACCTACCACATCAACCAGCCTGTGCCCTGCGTGGCGCTGTGCCCCGCGGGCGTGGATATTCCGGGCTACATCGCGCTCATCCGCGAGGGGCGCTGCGCCGACGCAGTGCGCCTGATTCGCAAGGATAACCCGTTTCCGACGGCGTGTGCGCTCATCTGCGAGCATCCGTGCGAGGCGCGCTGCCGCCGCAACATGCTCGATTCTTCCGTCAACATTCGCGGGCTCAAGCGCTATGCGGTGGATAACGCGGGCGTTGTGCCCGCTCCCGTCTGCGGGCCGAGCACGGGCAAGCGCGTCGCCGTCGTCGGCGGCGGCCCGAGCGGCCTGAGCGCGGCGTATTACCTCCAATTGATGGGTCACAGCTGCACCGTTTTTGAACTGCGGCCCAAGCTGGGCGGCATGCTGCGCTACGGCATACCGAATTACCGCTTCCCGCGCGAACGGCTGCAGGAGGATATCGACTGCATCCTCTCCACGGGCGTTGAAATCAAATACAACACGAAAATCGGTGAAAGCATCACGATTGACGATCTCCGCAAGGAATACGACGCGGTGTATGTCTCCATCGGCGCGCAGAGCGACAAGAAGGTCGGCATCGAGGGCGAGGAGAGCAAAAACGTCTATTCGGCGGTCGATCTGCTGGGCTCCATCGGCAGCGACAACCCGCCTGATTTCACGGGCAAGCGTGTGGTCGTCATCGGCGGCGGCAACGTGGCGATGGACTGCGTGCGTTCGTCGCTCAGACTCGGCGCGAGCGAGGCGAAAATCGTCTACCGCCGCCGCAAGGAGGATATGACCGCCCTGCCCGAGGAAGTGGACGGCGCGCTGGAGGAGGGCTGCGGCCTGCTTCAGCTGCATGCGCCGCTGCGCATCGAGGCGGATGCGGACGGCAATGCGTGCGCGCTGTGGGCGCAGCCGCAGATTATCGGCAAAATCGACGCGTGGGGGCGCGCGAAGGTCTCCGCGGCGGCGAAAGAGCCGGTGCGCATTGCGGCGGACGTGGTGGTCGTCGCCATCGGCCAGGGCATCGAGACGCGGCACTTTGAGCAGGCGGGCATACCCGTCAAGCGCGGCAACCTCGCGGCTTTGCCGGACGGCATGGTTTCCGACCTGCCGGGCGTGTTTGCGGGCGGCGACTGCGTGACCGGCCCGGCGACCGTCATTCGCGCGATTGCGGCGGGCAAGGTTGCGGCGGCCAACATCGACAACTATCTCGGCTTCAACCACTTGATTTCCGTGGATGTGGATATCCCCGCGGCCATTTCGGAGGATAAGCACCACTGTGCGCGCGTCAACCTCGGCGAAGAGGATGCGCAGCAGCGCAAGGGCAATTTCGACCACATCGAATGCGGCATGACCGCGCAGGAAGCCGCGCAGGAGTGCGGGCGCTGTCTGCGCTGCGACCATTACGGCTACGGCATTTTCAAAGGAGGCAGAGCGGCGATATGGTAAACGTGACAATCGACTGCGTGCGCGTGAGCGTAGAAGAGAACACCAGCATCATGGACGCGGCGGCGGCGGTCGGCGTGCGCATTCCGCGGCTGTGCTATTTGAAGGATATCAACGAAATCGCGGCCTGCCGCGTGTGTCTGGTGGAGGTGGAGGGCCACGAGCGCCTGCTGACCTCCTGCAACAACACGGTGACGGAGGGCATGGTCATCCACACCAACTCGCCCCGCGTGCGTCAGGCGCGGCGGACGAACGTGCAGTTGATTCTCTCTCAGCACGACTGCCGCTGTGCGGTCTGCGTGCGGAGCGGCAACTGCTCGCTCCAGCAGCTGGCCAACGACATGGGCTGCATCGGCAACCCTTACGGCGAAAAGCCCGAAACGAGCGGCTGGAATATGGATTTCCCGCTTATCCGCGACAACGCGAAGTGCATCAAGTGCATGCGCTGCATCCAGGTCTGCGACAAGGTGCAGAACCTCGGCGTGTGGGATGTGATGGGCACGGGCAGCCGCACGACCGTCAACGTCGCCAACGGTCGCAAAATCGAGGCGGCGGATTGCTCGCTGTGCGGCCAGTGCATCACGCATTGTCCCGTGGCGGCGCTCCGCGAGCGCGACGACACGGATAAGGTGCTCGAAGCGCTGCACAATCCGGACGTGGTGACGGTGGTGCAGGTTGCGCCCGCCGTGCGCGCGGCGTGGGGCGAACAGTTCGGCCTGACGCCCGAAGTCGCGACGGAAAAGCGGCTGGCGACGATTCTGCGGCACATGGGCGTGGAATATGTCTTTGACACGAACTTCGCCGCCGACCTGACCATCATGGAGGAGGGCACGGAGTTCATCGAGCGCTTCACCCATCCGGGCAGCGCGCCGATGCCGATGTTCACCAGCTGCTGCCCCGGCTGGATGCGCTTTGCCAAGACACAGGCGCCCGAGCTGCTGGACAACATTTCCACCTGCAAATCGCCCCAGCAGATGTTCGGTGCGATTACCAAGACGTATTTCGCCGAGAAAAAGGGCATCGACCCGTCGAAAATCTGCTGCGTGTCCATCATGCCATGCGTGGCGAAGAAGGAAGAATGCACCCTGCCGGGCATGGACAGCGCGGGCACGGGGCAGGATGTGGATTACGTGCTGACTACGCGTGAGCTGGCGCGCATGATTCGCGCCGAGGCCATCGACCCGAGCGTCGTGCCCGAGAGCGAGTATGATTCGCCGCTGGGCGAATACACGGGCGCGGGCGTGATTTTCGGTGCGACCGGCGGCGTGATGGAAGCGGCGCTGCGGACGGCCTTCAAGCTTGTGACGGGCAAGAACCCCGGGCCGGACGTGTTCCGCGAGGTGCGCGGCATGAAGCCGTGGAAGGAAGCGGAGTTTAACATCGGCGGCGCGGTGGTGCGCGCGGCGGTCGTGCATGGGCTGGGCAACGTGCGCAGGCTGATTGCGGCGGTTGAGCGCGGCGAAGTGCAGTATGACTTCGTGGAGGTCATGGCCTGCCCGGGCGGCTGCGTCGGCGGCGGCGGACAGCCGATTCACGACGGGCAGGAGTTCGCCGCAAGGCGCGCGCCCGTGCTCTACGACATCGATAAAAAGAAGCCGATTCGTTTCAGCCACGAAAACCCCGAGGTCAATCGGCTCTATGAAACCTATCTGGAAAAACCGTGCTCCGAAAAATCGCATCATCTGCTGCATGTGGAGCATAAAATCTAATTTGTAAATCAAAAAACGGACGCGCAAGTGCGCCCCTACAATGCTTTTTTACGGAATGGAAGATTCGCAGAAAAGCGATGTGGAGGAGCACGCAGAACGCGTTCGTTTTTTTGATATGCATTCAATCGGCAAATCCAAAATTTCATACAAATTCCTGTAACGGACGGCCGCTCGTGAAACGGGCGTGTTTTTCGCAGAAAAAGGATAGCGCTCTTGCCGCCCCTGTTTCGTTCCGGTTAGGCATCGTTTTTTCGATTGTAGGGGCGCGCATTGCGCGTCCGCGTTTTGTGCAGGATTTGCTTTTTTGCTCAATATACCAGAAGATAAGCAAAAAGAAAAGAGCGCCGAAACGACGCTCTCGGGGGAAATGCGCTTACATGTCGAATACGCCCATGATGACGATGCCGATGAAAACCATCAGGATGGAGATGTAGTGCTTGGCGCTCAGCTTTTCCTTGAGGAAAATGCGGCTCCACAGCACGGACGCGGCGCAGTAAGAAGAGATAATCGGGGCGCTCATGGCGACGTGCGCGCTGTCCGCCAGGGCGTAGATGTAGAAGAACTGACCGATGGTTTCGCAGACGGCGCCGACATACTTCGGCGCTTCGGTACGCGGGGTCAGCTTCTCGTGCTTGACGAAGAGCACATACGCGCCGCAGAGCAGGCCCGCGACGAGGAAGGTCAGCTCGTAAGCGACGTTGGCGGAATCCTCGCTCAGGGTTTCGAGCACGAGGCTGTCCGCAAACGTGCCCGCCGCATCCAGAATGCAGTACGCAATCGGGAGCAGCAGCGCCAGCAGGGACTTGGCGTATTTGTGGTTGCTCGCCTGCTGACGGGCCGCGCGCAGCTCGTCGTCCTCCGTCGCTTCGGTGATGCCCAGCGCAACCACGCCGACGGCCACCAGCGCGATGGCCGCCAGCTGCCACGCGTTCATGTCGCCGATGCCGCTCATCGCAATCGTCGCGATGGCCACCAGCGCGCCGGAGGAGTTGCAAATCGGGGAAGAGATGGACAGCTCGATGTAGCGCAGACCGATGTAGCCCATCGCCATCGAGACAATGTAGAGCAGGGAGACGGGCAGATAGGTCATGATAATCTGCATGTTAATCTCCACGCCGTTCACGAAGATTTCAAAGCAGGCGTGCAGACCCATCACAATGCCGACCGCCATCACCATCTTCAGGTGCGCGGTTTTGTCGTTGGTCTCGCGGCAGCCAATTTTGGAAAACAGGTCAGAGCCGCTCCAGCAGAGCAGCGCAATCACGGAAAACCAGAACCACATATGTTTGTATCCTTTCGCGTATGTTGAATTTGAATTTTACAGATTGACCAATCCGGCCTCGACCATCTTTTGCAGGCTCATCAGGATGCCGAGCTTGGCGTGCACCCACGTCAGGCCGCCTTGGAAATAGACGGCATACGGCGGGCGAATCGGGCCGTCGGCGGAAAGCTCGATGGAAGAGCCCTGCACGAACGCGCCGGCCGCCATAATGACCTGACTGTCGTAGCCGGGCATGTCGCCGGGGATGGGGGAGACGTAGCTGTCCACCGGCGCGGCGGCCTGAATGCCGCGGCAGAAGGCAATCATCGCCTCTTCGCTGCCCAGCTCGACTGCCTGAATGATGTCGTGGCGGGACTCGATGGAGTTGGGCACGACGCGATAGCCGAGCTTTTCATAGATATTCGCGGCGAAAATCGCGCCCTTGAGCGCGCCGGAAACAACTGTCGGCGCGAGGAAGAAGCCCTGATACAGCGCGGTCATCAGGCCGAGGTTTGCGCCGACCTCCTGACCCAGACCGGGCGCGGACAGGCGGTACGCGCAGCGGTCCACACAGGCCTTCGTGCCGCAGATATAGCCGCCGATGGGGGCAAGGCCGCCGCCGGGATTCTTAATCAGCGAACCGACAATCATATCCGCGCCGACGTCGCTGGGCTCGACAGTCTCCACAAATTCGCCGTAGCAGTTATCGACCATGCAGATGATATTCGACCGGATGGACTTGACAAACGCAATCAGCTCGCCAATCTGCTTGACGGAGAGCGTCGGGCGGGTGGCATAGCCCTTGCTGCGCTGGATGGTGACCAGCTTGGTTCGCTCGTTGATGGCGGCGCGGATGCCGTCGTAATCAATCGAGCCGTCGGCCTTGAGCGGCACTTCGGCATAGCTCACGCCGTATTCCTTGAGGGAGCAGGCGCTTTCGCGAATGCCGATGACCTCTTCCAGTGTATCATACGGGCGGCCGACGGGGGAGAGCAGCTCGTCGCCCGGCAGCAGGTTGGCGCTCAGGGCGATGGTGAGCGCGTGCGTGCCGCACGTAATCTGCGGGCGGACGAGCGCCGCTTCCGTATGGAAGCAGTCGGCGTAGACGCGCTCGAGTGTGTCGCGGCCGACGTCGTTATAGCCGTATCCGGTCGTGCCCGCAAAGCAGGCGACACTGACGCGGTTTTTCTGCATGGCCGCGATGACCTTGGCCTGATTGTATTCGGCCACGCGGTCGATTTCATCAAAACGCGGACGCAGCGCGGCAAGCACCTCTTCGCCGAAGCGATACACCGCGTCGGATACGCCGGTTTGAGCGAAAACATTCTGACTCATGAATTTGCCCCTTCTTTTCCAATTTGATCGAGAATACGTTCGGCGAGGCTGCTGAGCACGTCGGGTTTGGTGACAATCATGCCGTTTTCCTCGTCGCCGAGGATGAGCAGCGTATCGCCGGGCCGGATGCCGTAAAGCTCGCGCGCGTCTTTGGGGATGACAATCTGCCCGCGGTCGCCGACTTTTGCCGTTCCGAAGATATGGCGGGCCTTTTTCATCCCCAGCACATGTTTGCCGGATGGCAGATGAACCCCTCCAATCACACTTTTCATACTTTTCACACGGTATGATAGAATAACAGACAAAGCGGGCCGTGTCAAGAACGAATTGAAAAAAAGATGTTCTTTCCTTTGTAAAAGACCGAAAAATGCGGAAATGCGGCGCGGAGGAAAAGAAAAAAGTGCAAAAAAATGCAAAAAAACGGTTGACAGACGCGCGGATGTCCTGTATAATACATCTCGTGCTTGAGAACAGCTTACGGAGTGTAGCGCAGCTTGGTAGCGCACGTGCTTTGGGAGCATGGGGTCGGGGGTTCAAATCCCTTCACTCCGACCATTTTTCAGGCGAAGCCACTTTATGGCCCCGTGGTCAAGAGGTCAAGACACCGCCCTTTCACGGCGATAACAGGGGTTCGATTCCCCTCGGGGTCACCACTTTTTTCTTCTGTATGATGGTTCTTCAGGGGCCTTTAGCTCAGTGGTCAGAGCAGGCGGCTCATAACCGCTCGGTCCGGGGTTCGAAACCCTGAAGGCCCACCATTTTACGGCGCGGTAGTTCAGTCGGTTAGAATGCCAGCCTGTCACGCTGGAGGTCGAGGGTTCGAGCCCCTTCCGCGTCGCCATTTTCTTCTTTTTTGTTTGCTCATCACCAATGAGATGTGCTGGTGTAGCTCAATTGGCAGAGCAGCTGATTTGTAATCAGCAGGTTGCAGGTTCGATTCCCGTCACCAGCTCCAACTTCATATGGGCGGGTTCCCGAGTGGCCAAAGGGAGCAGACTGTAAATCTGCCGTCACAGACTTCGATGGTTCGAATCCATCCCCGCCCACCATTTTCTTTTTTGCGGGAATGGCGGAATTGGCAGACGCGCTAGATTCAGGTTCTAGTGAAAGCAATTTCATGCAGGTTCAAGTCCTGTTTCCCGCACCAAGGCAAGAGCTTCTGTGAGAACGGAAGCTTTTCTTTTATTTATATAAAAACAGATTCAACATAAAAACGCGGGCGCGCAATACGCGCCCCGACAAAAGGCGTAAAGAAATGAACGGTGGGAATGCTATGGAACCATCCATCAAGAAAAATGAAAATTCGACGGCAAAGCGCGTCGCATATTATCATTTGCCGGGGCTGTTTGAATTTTACGAGCTGTATCGCGTGTTTTTGCCGCTGTTCCGCGAACACAGGGAATATTTCTACGACTGGTGCGATATCGGTTCGATTTACGGCGCGCCGTCCGACTGCCTTTGGGGCGGGGGACGCGTCGGCAGCGGGACATGCACACCGCGGGAAGCGCTGGCGCTGACGCGCGAATACGGCGTTTCGGCGCGGCTGACATTCAGCAATTCTCTGCTGCGGGAAGAGCATCTGTCGGATTTCAAATGCAATGCGCTCTGCACGCTGTTTGCGCAAAGCAAAAAGCCCCGAAACGGCGTGATTGTCCATTCGGAGCTGCTTACGGCATATTTGAAAAAGAGCTATCCCGAGCTGTATCTGGTTTCGTCCACGACCAAGGTTTTGACGGCGTTTTCTGAGCTGGAGCAGGAGCTGAAACGGGACGACTTTCGTTATGTCGTGCCGGATTTCCGCCTGAACAAAGCGCTGGATGCGCTCAACGCGCTTGCGCCCGAAGCCAAAGACAAGGTGGAATTTCTCTGCAACGAGTGCTGCAATTTTGCGTGCAAAGACAGAAAGCGCTGCTATGAGGCAGTCAGCCGAAAAAATCTCGGCGAAGAAGTCGAACACCGCTGCACCGCGCCCGATGTGGCGGGCGGCTATCGCTTCTCCAAAGCGATGACCAACCCGGGCTTTATCGGCGTTGCGGATATTCAAAATACGTATCTGCCGATGGGCTTTTCCCAATTCAAAATCGAGGGACGGGGGCTGGGCAGCGCTCTGATTCTCGAATTTCTGCTCTATTACATGACCAAACCCGAATACCAGCTGCTCGTTCGGGAGGATATTTATCTGGATAATACGCTCGACCTGTTTTAAGCGGAAGGTTATTGGACGGCGGCTTCTTTCAGAACGCGCCCGATATCGTCGTTCAGCCCAATCGACTGCGCGGCAATCTCTCGGGGCACATAGGCTTCGTCCTGATTGACGCACACATAGGTCGCTTTGCGGTTCTCGGCGGTCGCCCGCCAGAAGGTGTATTTGATAATATCCGGGGTGTTATACCCGACGCCAAGCTCCAGATACACCGTCCGCAGGCCGCGATGGCGGCGCACGAAGTCGTCATACCGCTCGGCAGCCCGATACCAGCCGTCGTCTTGGACAAAGGTGTCATCCGCGCGGAGATTCATCGTCATCGGCTTGCCGCAGACGGGGCAGCGGGGCACCAGCTCGCTCGGCACGCGCATGCCCTTCTGACGCGCCATCATCTCGCGAACCATCGTTTCGTTGTCATAGGTCTTGGCGCAGCACGGCTCGCTGCACTGGAACAGGCCGTAGTCGCCCTGGGTGTAAAAAAGGCGATGCTTGTCAAAGCCCGCTTTTTGAAAACAGTGGTCAACGTTCGTGGTCAGCACAAAGTAATCTTTATCCCGAACGAGCGCGAACAGGTCGTCGTAAACGGGCTTGGGCGCATCCGTGTAGCGGTTAATGAAGATATAGCGGCTCCAATATGCCCAGTGCTCTTCGGGCGTGGAATAGGGATAAAATCCGCCGGTATACATGTCGTGAAAGCCGTATTTCGCTTCAAAATCGGCGAAATGCCGCTCAAAGCGTTCGCCACTGTATGTGAAGCCCGCGGAGGTTGAAAGCCCCGCGCCCGCGCCGATAAGCACGGCGTCCGCGCGGGCAAGGGTTTCTTTCAGGCGGTTGATTTCGTTTTCGTTTATCATAATTCACTTTTCCTTCCAGGGATGATTCGTTCGGATGACTCGTTTGGATGGTTCGGTCGGTTTTGCGCGGTTTGGCTGTCGGATGCGCGTCGAAAGCGCTGTACCCGCCCAACAGCAGGGCTTGACACGCCCCGGCATGCCGCCCTACAATAAGCATGCGGCATTCATTTTAGACGGTTGGTTTCCGTTTGACTGTTAAGGAGGAATACATATGCTGACCAAAGCCGAATTGCCGGATTGCCCCGTGGCGACCGCCGTGCAGCTCATCGGCAACAAGTGGAAGATTCTGATTGTGCAGCGGCTGCTCGTCCGTCCGTGGCGGTTCAACGAGCTGCTCAAGGATATTCCCGGGCTGAGCCAGAAGGTGCTGACGGATAATCTGCGCGCGATGGAGGCCGACGGGCTGGTGACGCGCACGGTGTATCCCGAAGTGCCGCCGCGCGTGGAATATGCGCTCAGCGAGCTGGGCGATACCATGCGCCCGATTCTTGACGCGCTGGAAATGTGGGGCAAGGACTATCAGAAGGTCGTGCGCGGCGAAGCGTGAGCATCCCGCGGCACGCCGAGCAGCGCAGCGTAGAGGGTTTTGTCCTCGTCTTTGAACACGTTGAAGATGACGCGGCGGATGCTCGTCTCGGTTTGCAGAAAATCCGTGACCGTCTGCACGGCGATTTCGGCGGCGAGGCCATTGGGAAAGCGGAACTCGCCGGTGGAGATGCAGCAGAAAGCGACGCTTTGCAGCCCATTTTCGGCGGCCAGCGACAGGCAGGCGCGATAACAGTCGGAAAGCAGGCGGCAATCCTTCTGCGTGACGGCGTCGGCAATCATCGGACCGACGGTGTGCAGCACATAGCGGCAGGGCAGGTTGAAGGCCGGGGTGATTTTTGCGCGCCCCACAGGCTCTTCACGGCCCTGCTTTTGCATCAAATCAGCGCAGGCCAGCCGAAGCTGAACGCCCGCATAAGTGTGAATCGCGTTGTCAATGCAGCGGTGGCACGGCACATAGCAGCCCGTCATGCCGCTGTTGGCGGCGTTGACAATCGCGTCGCAGCGAAGCGTCGTGATATCGCCCTGCCACAGGCTGATGCCCGGACGGAGGAAGGGCAGGCTGTCCGCGTCCGTGACGGTTTTGTGCGCGAGCGCGTCCGCGAGATAGTCGTCCTGCACGCGCAGAAACTCGCCGCCGATGGGCTTGGGCGGGCGCACGTTCATCAGCGCGCGCAGCAGGCGGCGCTGTCCATCCGCGTCTGAGGGAATATCGACATCGCGATAGGCGGCGTTTTCGGCAAGCAGCGACTCAATCAGAAAAAGGCGGCGTTCGGCCTGAAGCATCTTCATCATCCTTTCATCAAAAGGGTCGGGGCGCGGGCAAAAGACAGCCGCGCCGCTTGAGATGATTATAGCAAAAACACGGCGAAAAGAGGAGTACGCACCTTTTTGTGCCTGTGAAAATGACAGTTTTCGCTAGGAAACAGTTGGTCGGCCCCAATCTGTTGCAAAAACACAAAACCTCATGTATAATGGTTGCACGCCGTCTTGAGCTTTTACGAAAACAAGGCGGATAAAGGAGGAAACAAGCATTGGCTAAGCCGAAAAAGAAACAGACGGAGCCGGTCAGCCTGCCGATGCTGCCGCTGCGGGGGCTGATGGTCTTTCCGCACATGGTGCTGCATTTCGATGTGGGCCGCAAGAAATCCGTTGCGGCGCTGGAGCAGGCCATGGATGAAAATCAGCGCATTTTTCTGGTTGCGCAGCGCGATATGGATGTGGATGATCCCGCCATTGACGATATTTATCATGTCGGCACAATCGCCAGCATCAAGCAGGTGCTCAGACTGCCGGGCGACAACGTCCGCGTGCTCGTGGAGGGCAAAAGCCGCGCGATTCTGCGCGCGGTGACCCAGGAGGAGCCGTTTTTCGTCGGCGCGCTGGACGAGATGGAAGAGCCGGGCACGCCCGTTTCCATCGAGACGGATGCGCTTCTGCGCACGGCGCACCATTATTTTGAGGAATACTGCAAGATGAGCGGGCGCATTGCAGGCGAAACGATGCAGTCTGTACTCGAAATCGAAGACCCGGGTCAGCTGGCGGATGTGATTGCGGCCAACGTGCTCAGCAAAATCGACGACCGTCAGCAGGTGCTCGAAGAGTTTGACGAGCTGGCGCGGCTGGAATCGGTCTGCGCGCTGCTCGTGCGCGAAACGGAACTGGCGGGCGTGGAGAAAAAAGTGCAGGCCCGCGTCCGCAAGCAGATTGAGCAGAATCAGAAGGATTATTTTCTGCGCGAGCAGATTAAGGCCATTCAGACCGAGCTGGGCGACAAGGACGCGACGGACGTCGAGGATCTGCGCGAACGGCTGGCGAAAACGCCGATGAACGACGAGGCCCGCGACAAGGCGGCCCGCGAGCTGGAACGCCTGAGCCGCATGGCCCCGGGCAGCCCCGAAATCGGGGTCAGCCGCACGTATATCGAGTGGCTGCTGGATTTGCCGTGGGGCAAGACCACGCCGGATAACCTTGACCTCAAGCGCGCGCGGCGGATTCTGGCCGAGGATCACTACGGGCTGGACGAGGTGAAGCAGCGCGTCATCGAATATCTGGCCGTCTGCCGCATCAAAAACAACATGAAGGGGCCCGTACTCTGCTTTGTAGGCCCGCCGGGCGTGGGCAAAACCTCCATCGCCAAGAGCATCGCCCGCGCGCTGGGGCGCAAGTTCGTTCAGATGTCGCTGGGCGGCGTGCGCGACGAGGCGGAGATTCGCGGTCACCGCAGAACGTATATCGGCGCGATTCCGGGCCGCATCATCTCCTCCATCAAGCAGGCGGGCACGATGAATCCCGTGTTCCTGTTCGATGAAATCGACAAGATGGCCTCTGACGTGCGCGGCGATCCGGCCAGCGCGATGCTCGAGGTGCTTGACAGCGCGCAGAACGACGCCTTCCGCGACCATTATCTCGAAGCGCCGTTCGACCTTTCCGGCGTAATGTTCATCACCACGGCCAACTCGGTGGATACCATTCCGCGTCCGCTGCTCGACCGCATGGAGCTTATCGAGGTCAGCGGCTACACCGAGGATGAAAAGCTGAACATCGCCAAGCGCCATCTGCTGCCCAAGCAGATTGAAGAGCACGGCCTTGCGCCCAAGAGCGTGCGCATCGGCGACAAGGTGATGCGCAGCCTGATTCGCGGCTATACGCTGGAGGCGGGTGTGCGCCGCTTGCAGCGCACTATCGGCAAGGTCGTCCGCAAGAGCGCGGTGGAGATGATTGACGAAAACATCGATACCGTCACGGTGACGCCGGAAAAGCTTGAAAAGTTCCTCGGCGCGCCGCGTTTCCACTACGAAAAGGCGGGCAAAAAGCCGGAGGTCGGCGTGGTCAACGGTTTGGCGTATACGGTCGTCGGCGGCGATACGCTGCAAATCGAGACGACGACCATGCCGGGTACGGGCGTGCTCGAGCTGACGGGCAGTCTCGGCGACGTGATGAAGGAGAGCGCCCGTGCGGCGAAATCCTACGTGCGCGCGCACGCGGTCGAATTTGGCATCGACCCCGAATTTTATAAAAAACTCGATATTCACATCCACGTGCCGGAGGGCGCGGTGCCCAAGGACGGCCCGAGCGCGGGCGTGACGATGACCACGGCGCTGGTTTCCGCGCTGACGGGTATTGCCGTTCGGCAGAACGTCGCCATGACGGGCGAAATCACGCTGCGCGGCCGCGTTCTGCCCATCGGCGGGCTGAAGGAAAAGCTGCTGGCAGCGCACCGCGCGGGCATCGACACCGTGCTCATCCCGAAGGAAAACCTCAAGGATTTGGAGGAAGTGCCTGCCAATGTGCGCGAGGCGCTGACCATCATTCCCGCGGAGGATGTGCACACCGTGCTGGAAACGGCGCTTTGCGAAAAGCCCGCCCCCAAGCCGCAGGCATAAGAAAAGGAGCATATGATGATCGTTAAACGCGCTGATTTTATCACATCCATGAAGGACTACGGCGCTTTTGCCACGAAGGGCTGCCCCGAGGTGGCCTTTGCGGGCAAGAGCAACGTGGGCAAATCCTCGATGATTAACCGGCTGACCAACCGCAACAAGCTCGCCCGAACGAGCGCCACGCCGGGCAAAACGCGGCTCATCAACGTCTATCAGATTAACAATGAAATCAATTTCATCGATCTGCCGGGCTACGGCTTCGCGAAGGTCAGCAAAGAGGAAAAGCTCTCCTGGGGCAAGATGATGCAGGATTATTTTGCCACAACGGAGGATCTCTGCCACGTCTTTCATCTGGTGGATATCCGCCACGAGCCGAGCGCCGAGGATAAGGAAATGGGCATGTTTCTGCGCCAGGCGGGCATTCCGTTCACCGTCGTGGCGACGAAGGCGGATAAAATCAGCCGCGGCGCGCGCATGAAATACCTTGCGCCCATCTGCCGCGGGCTGCTGGTTCAGCCGTGGCAGGTTATTCCGTTCTCCTCGGAGGACGGAACGGGCAAGGAAGAGCTGCTGAACAAAATCGAGCAGGTCTGCTATGCCGAAGAGGAGCAGGACGACGCGGCGGGCGAACCGAACCCGCCGATGGAGGACTGAAACCAAGTCTTTTAGCATATCCAATAATCGATTTGACAGCCAAAATAAAAAGCGGAGCGCTTTATCCCTTGAAAGAAGGGAAAGCGCTCCGTTTTTGCATGAAATCAATCGTTGTGTGCGGGCATTTTTGCTTCCTCGCCGACGCATGCGCCCATCAGCTTGTTGATGGAGCGCTCCACCGCGTCGCGGCTGCTGCCCCAGGGCTTGTCGGCGTTGCGGAAATCGTATTTGAGCGTGAACCACTCCAGTTCTTTGGAAAGGCGCTCCAGGTTCGGCAGTTCCACGGCGGCGACGGCTTTGCAAAACACGTCGGCCTGTGCGGCGGGGAGCGTCTTTTGCGCCATATCGAGCACAAGGGCCAGATGCGGCAGGCAGAAGCCCTTCGAGCTGTCAAACATCTGCTTAAATTCGGCGTTTGTGCCGTAAAGCTGGGCGATGGTGTAGGCGTAGCGGCTGAGCGCGCCGTCGATTTGTTCGCAGATGACACAGCCGGAAAGGCGTTCACGGATTTTTGCGGCGCGGGTATCCTCGGTTTTGCCGCCGCGAAGCGCGGAGAGCAGGCCCTTCGGGCTGCCGCTGCCCGACAAAATCGCTTCAAGGTCGCGCGTAACGGCCTGCATATGCGTATGGGTCATCAGCGCAAGGCCGAGCCGATTGCGGCGCTCGAACATCAGCCCGAAATGCCGCGAGCAGAAGCCGACTTCGTTGGTCTTGACCCGACAATCCGGCTCCATATACGCCGCGCCGAGCATGCTGTCCACATATTGGTCCTCACAGCCGATGCGCAGGCGGCAGAGGGGGCATTCGCCGTTTTCGCGATACGCATCCAGAACGGGCAGGGTATCCAACGTATATTTCATCTTCATTCACCTCATACTGGGTCAAGGGATAATTCGGCGGCGGGCCTCATAGGCTCAAGGGCGAAACGGAGGGGAAGCGGATGGCAAAGCGGCGGCTCACCGGCAGGCAAAGGCGCCAACGGGCAAGGAAAATCCGAAACCGCGTGATTCTGGCTGCGGCGCTGCTGGCGCTTGCGTCGGCGGCGATGGCACCCGATTTGCGGGCGTATCTGGCGGCGAAGCTTCGCGGGGGTGTGCAGGCGTTTGCCGCCTTGCGCGCAAGCGAAATCAGCCTCGTTCTGCCCGAAAGAAAGATCGCCCTGCTTCAGCTCGGCGTGTTTGACAGCGGGGAGAGCGCGCAGAGCGAGCGCGCGCGGCTGGCCGGGCTGGGCGTGCCGTGCGCCGTTTGGCAGGATGCGCGCATGCGGCTGATTGCGGATGCGGCTTCCGGCCGGGCGGCGCTCACGGATGCGGCGGCCGGGGGGATGGCATGCTTTGTCACCGAAGAAACGCTCGCGCGCGTGGATGTGAGCCTGAGCGCAGGCGAAACCGACGCGCAGACGGCGGCGCGGCTGCTGCACCTGCCGGATGAAACGCTCGCCCGACTGGAAGGAGACGAAGCGCTGGAAAGCATCCTCGCCGATGTGCGCGCACAGGCGCGGCAGGCGGTTTCGGCCCATCCGGAAAACGCGCTGTATACACAGCTGGCACAGAGCCTCATCAACTGGTGCGCGCTGATGGAGGAAACGCCGACGGACGTGCGGCCCTATGCACGGGCGACGACGGCGCTGCTCTGCCGCGAGCTGCGGCGGGCGCTGGTGAATCAGTAAAATCAGTAGGCCTTGAGCACGGCTTCGGCGCATCGCACGCCGTCCACCGCGGCGGAGGTGATGCCGCCCGCGTAGCCCGCGCCCTCGCCGCAGGGATACAGTCCCAATACGCCGATGCTCTGGAAGGTTTCGTCGCGGGAGATGCGTACGGGCGAAGAGGAGCGCGTTTCCGGGCCGGTGAGCACCGCGTCGGGCAGGTCAAAGCCGTGCAGGCGGCGGCCCAGCAGCGGAAGCGCTTCCCGCATTGCCCCGATGAGCGGCGCGGGCAGAAGTTCGGCCAAATCGCACGGCACAACGCCCGGCTTGTAGCTCGGCTCGACGGCGCCCAGCTTCCCGCTTGCGCGGCCGGCAAGCAGGTCGCCGACGGTCTGGCAAGGGGCTTTGCCGCTTCTGCCGCCCAGCACGAAGGCGCGGCGCTCGATTTCGCGCTGGAGGAACATGCCCGCCAGCGGGTGCTCGCTGCCGAAATCCTCCGGCCCGACGCCCACGAGCAGCGCGCTGTTGGCGTTTGCGCCGTCGCGGACGTAATAGCTCATGCCGTTGGTGACGACGCTGTCGGGTTCGCTGGCCGCGGCGACGACCGTGCCGCCCGGGCACATGCAGAACGTGTAGACGCTGCGGCCGCTCGGCAGGTGCAGCGCCAGCTTGTAATCCGCCGCGCCAAGCGCCGGATGGCCCGCCGCCGCGCCGTACTGCGAGGCGTTGATGAGGCTCTGCGGATGCTCAATGCGCGCGCCGATGGAGAAGGGCTTCTGCACCAGCGTGATGCCGCCCGCAAGCAGCGACTCAAACGTGTCGCGGGCGCTGTGGCCGATGGCGAGGATGACGGATTCGGCGGACAGTTCCTGTTCGCCCTGTGCGTCCTCATAGCGAACGGCGGTGACATGGCCGTTCGTATGCAGTACGCTCGTCAGCCGCGCGCAGAAGCGCACCTCGCCGCCCAGCTCGAGAATCCGCATGCGCATGGCCTTGACCACGCCGCAGAGCTTATCCGTGCCGATGTGCGGCTTGGCGTCAATGAGAATGTCGTGCGGTGCGCCGAAGCGCACAAATGTACGCAGAATGTGCTCGCCGCGCGGGTCTTTCGTGCCCGTGTTGAGCTTGCCGTCGGAAAACGTGCCCGCGCCGCCCTCGCCGAACTGCACGTTGGAGGACGGGGAAAAGGCTTCTGTGCCGCGCGACCAGTAGGCGTGCACATCGCGGGTGCGGGTATCCACGTCTTGGCCGCGTTCCAGCACGATGGGGCGTGCGCCCGCTTCGGCCAGCGTCAGTGCGGCAAATAAACCGGCAGGGCCGAAACCGACGACAATCGGGCGGACGGCGGGCGCGCGGTCGAGCTTGGCGACGGCGGGCGGCGCATAGGGCGTGACCATGCCGCCGACGGAGGGCGTGAGCCGCGCGGCGATGCGCTTTTCATCCTGCGGGTTCTTGAGCGTGACATCCAGAGCGACGACGAAGCAGACGTCGTTTTTTTTGCGCGCATCGACGCTCTTTTTGCTGATTTCGCAGCGCTCGACGGCGCTTTGCGAAACGCCCAGCGCTTTGGCCGCCGCCTGCACAAGCGCCTTGCTGTGATAGGAAAGCGGCAGTTTGATATTGTGAAGCCGAAGCATGATATTCCTCCGAAAAACAGTTTTCCATTAAATAGTTTTCCATTCGACGCAGAGCGGCAGATGATGTGGGAAATTCGCAAACCTTGAGTTTTCAGTCACGCGTAAACGTCATTCCCCGGTAATCGCCTTGGCCGCCGTCAGTGCGCCGGCAAAGGCGAAATGCAGATTATAGCCGCCGCACGGGCCATCCGCATCGAGCAGCTCGCCGACGATGTGCAGCCCGTCAAACAGGCGGGAAGCCATCGTCAGCGGATCGACGTCCGCGAGCGACACACCGCCGCGCGTGACCTGCGCGTTCGCAAAGCCCTGTGTGCCCGTGACGACCAGCGGGAAGGCCGAAAGCGCGCGGCAGAGCGCGTCTTTTTCGGACTCCGAAAGCGCGCCTGCGTCCATATCCGGCGAAAGGCCCGCTTCTTTGAGAATCGTCTGGGCCAGCAGGCGCGGCAGAACGCCCGTCGTCAGCGTCAGCAGGGACGCGGGCGAAAGCTGCTCGACGCGCGCATCCAGCCATGGGCGGAGGGACTCGACCTCCGGCAGAAAGTTGACGGAAAGCCGAACGCCGCGCTTCTGTGCCAGCGCGGGCGCGGCTTCGCGGGAAAGCTGGAACACGCAGACGCCCGACACGCCGTAATCCGTCAGCAGCAGCTCGCCGACTTCCCGCGCGGCGGGTTTTCCGTCGATGAGCAGCGTCAACTCGGCCTGTGTGCGAATGCCTTTCAGCCCCTTGAGTGCCGGATGGCTGCACTTAAGCTGCACCAGCGCGGGGTAGAGCGGCGTGATTTCGTGGCCCAACGCCTGCATGAGCCGCGCGCCCGTTCCGTCCGTGCCCATCGAAGGCGCGGCGCTTCCGCCCATTGCGGCGATGACGTGCGGGGCGAAGAGGCCCGAGCCGTCCGCCAGCTGTACCGACCAACCGCCGCGGCGGGAGGGCGAAAGGGCGACGACCTGTGCATCCGTCATCATCGTGACGGATGCGCGCTCACAGGCCGCGCGCAGCACGTCGAGCACGGAGGACGCGGCCATCGTGCGCGGGTAGACGCGTCCGTCCTCCACGGCGGTCATCAGGCCGAGCGAGGAAAAGAACGCGGCCACTTCGCTCGGCGGCGTGACGGCGTACAGCTGCTGAACAAACGGCGCGGCCTTGCCGTAATACGCGGCCTGCATATCCGTATTGGACAGGTTGCAGCGGCCGTTGCCCGTCGCCAGCAGTTTTTTGCCCACGCGCGGCAGGCGCTCCGCCACCGTGACGCGAAGCCCCTTGCGGCCCAGCGCCGCGGCGGCGCACAGGCCGCCCGCTCCGCCGCCAAGAATCACGCAATCGGTCTGCATGAAAACATCCTCCAAAGCATCAATTCGGCTTATTATAACATAGACGAAGGGAAAAACACAATGCGCGGCTTGATGGATGATGCAAACCGTGCTAGACTGAGGACAGTTGATTTTTGAAAAACACGGAAAGGGATGAACGACATGCAGACGACGCTTTGCTATATCGAAAAAGAGGGGCGCACGCTGATGCTCCATCGGGTCAAAAAGAAAAACGACATGAATCACGACAAGTGGCTGGGCGTGGGCGGCAAGTTTGAACGCGGCGAAAGCCCGGAAGAATGCATGCTGCGCGAGGTGAAGGAAGAAACGGGGCTGACGCTGACGCGCTGGGCGTATCGCGGCATTGTGACGTTTGTTTCCGGCGATTACTGCGAATACATGCACCTGTTTACCGCCGACGGCTTTGAAGGGGTGCTTCGCGGCTGCGACGAGGGCACGCTCGAGTGGGTGGAGACGGACAGGCTGACGGCGCTGCCGATTTGGGAGGGCGACAAGGTGTTTCTGCGCCTGCTGCGCGAAAAAGAGCCGTTCTTCTCGCTCAAACTGGTTTACGAGGAAGAACGGCTTGTGCATGCGGTTTTGAACGGAAGAGCGATTTAACGCGGCTTGCGGCCAGCGCCGCCCGATTTTTGCGCGGGGCGTCCGGCCGGCTTTGCGCCGCTCTTGCCGTAAGCGGGCACGCCTTTGCCCTTTGCGGCGGGGCGTGCGCCCGAACGCGCGGACGGCTTGGGCGCACGGCTCTCGCGCATCTCGCGGCGCTCCTCGCGCTCTTTGCGTTCGCGGCGAATCTGCGCGTATTCGTGCGCGGTTTTTACGCCCTCGGGCGGAACGAGGCATTCGCGGCCCGTGCCGATTAAATCCTCGCGGTGCGCCTGACGCAGCGCTTTGCGCACGAGATCGAAATTCTGCGGACGGCGGAACTGGAGCAGCGCGCGCTGCATGGCCTTTTCCTCCGGCGAACGCGGAATATAGACCGGTTTGCCCGTGCGCGGGTCGAAGCCCGTATAGAACATGCAGGTGGACAGCGTGCCCGGCGTGGGGTAGAAATCCTGCACCTGTTCGGGCTGATGGTTGATGTCGCGCAGATATTCGGCCAGCTCGATGGCGGCGGAAAGGTCGCTGCCCGGGTGGCTGGAAATCAGATAGGGCACGAGATACTGCTCCTTGCCCAGCTCCTGATTGATGCGCCTGTATTTTTCACAGAACGCGTCGTATACGTCGCGCCCGGGCTTGCCCATGACGGCCAGCACCTTCGGGCTGACGTGTTCGGGCGCGACTTTGAGCTGGCCG
Source organism: uncultured Clostridia bacterium (assembly GCA_934675735.1). GTDB lineage: Bacteria > Bacillota > Clostridia > Christensenellales > Aristaeellaceae > Ventricola. Next base: position 5,734 of record CAKURR010000006.1, on the reverse strand, counting down.
CTGACGTGATACTGACACAGCTCACGGAGGAACGCGTCGGACTTATCCGCCATGATGTAGTCATAGCGCAGCCCCGAGCGAACGAACACCTTTTTGACCTTCGGCAGGGCGCGCACCTCGCGGAGCAGCTTGATGTAATCCGTGTGATCGACGACCATGTTCGGGCAGGGCTTGGGGAACAGGCACTGGCGGCCCGCACAGGTGCCGACTTTGAGCTGCTTGTCGCATGCGGCGCGGCGGAAGTTGGCCGTCGGGCCGCCCACGTCGTGGATATAGCCCTTGAAATTCGGCATCTGCGTGATGGCCTTCGCCTCTTCAATCACGGATTCGTGGCTGCGGGTGGTGACGATGCGGCCCTGCAAAAACGTGATGGCGCAGAACGAGCACGAGCCGAAGCAGCCGCGCGTGTGCGCGATGGAAAACTGCACCTCTTCGATGGCCGGAACGCCGCCCAGCGCGTCGTAATCGGGGTGCCACGTGCGCTGATACGGCAGGGTATACGACGTATCCAGCTCTTCGCGGGAGAGCGGCATATCCGGCACGGTCTGCACGACATACTTATCGCCGTGGCGCTGGCTGATGGCGTGGCCGCGAATCGGGTCCTGCTCGTTGTACTGAACGAGGAACGCCTCGCCGTATTTCTTTTTGCTCTTCACGCAGTCCTCATACGAAGGGATTTCCTTGCTGCCGCGCATCGCCGCCGGAGAGAGAAAACACACGCCGCGCATCTTGGCGCATTCCCACGCGGGCGCGCCGCGGCTCATCCAGTCCGCCGTGACGAGAATCGTGCGCTCGCCCATGCCGAACATCAGCAAATCCGCGCCGGAATCGACCAGAATGCTCGGGCGCACCGCGTCGTCCCAATAATCATAATGGGCAAAGCGCCGCAGAGAGGCTTCCACGCCGCCGATGGCAATCGGGATATCGCCGTAGGCCTCGCGAATCAGATGACAATAGACGTTGACCGCGCGGTCGGGGCGCTTGGCCGCTTTGCCGCCCGGGGTATACACATCGGAAGAACGGCGGCGCTTGGCGGCGGTATAGTGGTTGACCATGCTGTCGATTACGCCTGAAGAGACGAGAAAGCCGTAATTCGGGCGGCCAAAACGCTTAAAATCGGCGGTGCTTTTCCAGTTCGGCTGGGCAAGCACCGCGACATGGTAGCCCGCGGCTTCCAGCGTGCGGACGATGACGGCCGCGCCGAAGGACGGGTGATCCACATACGCGTCGCCGCTGACATAGACAAAATCGGGCGCATCCCAGCCGCGCGCGCGCATATCCGAGGCGGTTGTGGGCGGAAAGAGGAGACGATCGGCCATATGAAAAAAACTCCTTACAAGCACAAAGCGATTTGAAACATATGCATCATCATACCACAGATTGACGCAAAAAGAAAGTGACATTCCCCGCGCGGATGGGGTATAATGGGGCATATACGGCGAAAAAGGACGAACGGAGGAACAGCGGCGTGAAAATCGGGCTTTCGACGGCGGCGTTTTACGGCAGATGGGAAGTGGAAGAGGCGGCGGCGCACATCGGCGGATACGGCGCGGAATGCGCCGAAGTCTTTTTGCAGACGAGGAGCGAATACACGCGTTCGTTTGCGCGGCTGGTTCGGGCCAATCTGGGCGGCGTGCCGTGCACGAGCGTCCATCCGTTCGGCACGGGGTTTGAAAACGAGTTTTTTGCCCGTTCGGCCAGACAGAGAGCGGACGCGCTGGACACGCTTCGGCATGTGCTGGACGCGGCGGCGGAACTCGGCGCGCATCTGTATGTATATCACGGCCGATATTCCCCCGCGCGGGTCGAACTGCCGTTTGAGCCGCAGAGAAACGCGGAGATTTTGACCCTCATGCAGGCGGAAGCCGATAAGCGGGATATCCGCATCGCGTGGGAAAACGTATGCTGGTGCCAACTGACCACGCCCGAGCGCGTGGGCGAAATGCGCAGGCTTTTGCCGGAAATCCGCTTTACGCTGGATATCAAACAGGCGATGCGCGCGAGATGCGACCCTATGGATTTTGTGGACGCGATGGGGCCGCAGCTGGCCAACGTGCACGTATGCGATTGGGACAGGGCGGGCAAGCTTTGTTTGCCCGGCGAAGGCGCGTTTGATTTTAACGCGCTGATTCGCGCGCTTCATCGGGCGGATTATCGCGGCGCGATGATGCTTGAGCCGTATCTGGCGCTGGTGAAGAGCGACGGGGCGCTGGCCGAGTCTGTCGCGTATCTGAAGCGGGCGGAGGCGCGTGCCCGTAAATCTATGATTGACGAAAACGCGCCGCAGGAGTAGAATAAAGGCAACAATATCACCGAAGGGATGAGAGAAATGGAACAGAACATTCGTCTTGACGTCAACCACATGATGGCGGACATGCTCGGCGGCGAGTATGGCGTGACGAAAGAGCAGCTTGCGGCGATGCGGGATGCGGCCGTGAAGGCGCAGCACGCCGTGGAAGCGAACCGCGGCACGGGCTGGCTGGGCTGGATGAACCTGCCCTACAATCAGGAAGAGATTGTATCCGAGATTGAGAAGGTCGCCGAGCAGGTGCGCAAGACGTTCAAATACTTTGTCGTGCTGGGCATCGGCGGCAGCGCGCTCGGCCCGATTGCCGTGCATCAGGCGCTGAATCACCTGCATTACAACGAACTGCCGGACAGCAAGCGCCCCGGCCCGAAGTTTTATGTGGAGGACAACATCGATCCGGAACGCATGGCTGCGCTGATGGACGTCATCGAGCTGGATAAGACCTGCTTCTGCATTATCAGCAAATCCGGCGGAACGGCGGAGACGATGAGCCAGTATTTGATTGTGACTGAAGCGCTCAAGGCGAAGGCCGGCGCGGACTGGGCGAAGCACATCATCGCCGTCACCGACCACGAGAAGGGCAACCTCATCAAGCTGGCCAAGGAAAACGGCTTCATCACCTTCTATATTCCCGACGGCGTGGGCGGCCGCTTCTCCGAGATGTGTCCGGTCGGCCTCGTGCCCGCGGCCTGCTGCGGCATTGACATCCGCGCGATGCTCAGGGGTGCGGCGGCGATGGACGAGCGCTGCAAGACCGACGACATGATGAAAAACCCCGCGCTGCTGGAGGCCGTGCTCCAGTATATCGCATGCGAGCAGATGGGCCGCAACGTGCAGGTCATGCTGCCGTATGCCGATTCCCTCAAATATATGGCGGACTGGTTCTGCCAGCTGTGGGCGGAGTCGCTGGGCAAGAACAAGCGCCGCGACGGCAGCGACTGCCATGCCGGCCAGACGCCGGCCAAGGCGCTGGGCGTGACGGATCAGCACAGCCAGCTTCAGCTTTACAACGAGGGCCCGTTCGACAAGGTCATCACCTTCATCAAGGTGGAGAATTTCCGCGCCGAGACGAAGATTCCGAAGGGCTGCGAGGAATTTAAGGACGTGGCGTTCCTTGGCGGCATGACGCATAACACGCTCATCGAGGCGGAGCGCCAGGGCACCGAGTATGCGCTGTATGTCAACCGCCGCATGAATCAGACGATTATCATGCCGGAGGTCAACGCCTACACGCTGGGCCAGCTGATGTTCCTGCTGGAGATGACGACCGCTTACGAGGGCGAGCTTCTGAACATCGACGCCTTCAACCAGCCGGGCGTGGAGACCAGTAAGCGCGCGACCTACGCGATTCTGGGCAACACCGACGCGAAGTATGACGCCGCCCGCAAGGAAATGACGGGCCGCCCCGCGTTCAAGCCGGAGTATATTCTGTAATCAGCGGGGGCGGAGCAATCCGCCCCTGTTTTACCATGACAAAGGAGTGAGCAAAATGAGCAAAATCGATACCGTCCGCGCCGCCATGATGCAGGCCATGAAGGACAAAAATAAAGAACGCAAGGACGCGCTGAGCCTTCTGCTTTCCGCGCTCAAGAGCAAGCAGATTGACAAGCGCGCCGATTTGACGGAAGAAGAGGAGAACGCAGTCATCTTCCGCGAAATCAAGCAGGCTCAGGAGATGATTGACACCACGCCTGCCGACCGCGTTCAGACCATCGAGGAAGCAAAGCTGCGTATGCAGGTCTACGGCGAATTTGTGCCTAAGCTGATGGATGAGGACGAAATCCGCACTGTCATCAAAGAGGTGCTGGCCGAGCTGCAAATCGAGCAGCCGACGGCCAAGGACAAGGGCCGCATCATGAAAACGCTGATGCCGCGCGTCAAGGGCAAGGCCGACGGCGCTCTGGTGAACAAGGTGCTGGGAAGCTTTTTCGCCTAAAAACAAACGGATACAAACAGATTAAGAAAGAAAAGCCGCGCTCGTTTCTCAAAAGAGAATGGGCGCGGCTTTTTATGACAGAACAGAGACGAGAATCAGGAACAGGCGGAGGGAAGCTCTTCGTCAAGAGCGGAAAAGGGAAGCGGCGGAAGCAGGCGAAGGTCAACCGCGCCGTTGGAGATGAGCGCGTCATCCGGCTGGTTGGCGAGCACCCAGTTGCTCAGCGTGTTGCGGAAAAGCAGCGGCCGATGGCGGAGGGTGTACACATCCCGTTCGGGCAGGGAATCCTCAAAGAGGGCGTCACAGGTGCAGTCCAGCGCATAGCAAAGCGAAATCAGCATTTCCATACTGGGCGAACGTCTGCCGCGTTCGAGCATGCCGATATGCTGATAACTGACACCGACAAGTTCGCCGAGCTGTTCCTGCGTGAGGTGGCGGGCGTGACGATAGCTGCGAAGCCGCAGGCCGAAAGCCTTGTAATCGACGCGCATCATGGAAAATCCCTCGCTTTTCAAAAGAAATGAAAAGGAAACGAATAAAAAGAACAATTCTTCACGGATGGGAAAAATCCTCTTGAGAAGCGGCCGCATTTGTGAAAAAAATAAAATGTACGAAAAAAGTAGAACTTTAGCGCCGAGTGTGATATACTATGGGCAACCTAAGCCAACGTTTCACATCCCAATAGCGGCCTCCTTGGAAATGCCTTCGCGTTCACCAACTGGAAGTCTTACTGTGAGTGCCAACCGGTGAAGGTAAAAATTTTAAGGAGGATACAATCATGTATCAGGACGAAACCCTCACTTGCCGTGACTGCGGCAAAGAATTTGTGTTCACTGCTTCCGAGCAGGCTTTCTACGCGGAGAAAGGCTTCCAGAACAAGCCGCGCCGCTGCCCGGAGTGCCGTGCGGCGTTCCGCGCTCAGAACGGCGGCGCCCGCCCGCAGCGCGAGATGTTCACCGCGATCTGCGCCGACTGCGGCAAGGAGACTCAGGTTCCCTTCCAGCCGCGCGGTGACAAGCCGGTGTATTGCCGTGATTGCTTCGCCAACCATCGTCAGCCGCGCTACTAAGAGCGGATGGCCTTTTATGAGCGAAGGCTAACAGCATAAGAAGATGACAATCCCCCTTTCGACCTGTGTCGAGAGGGGGATTGTTTTGCAAATCGAAAAAACAAAAAATGAAAAAACTAATGTTTTGATTAAACGTTCGTCTATTTCAAACATCAGACGTCTGAACACGACGGGATTTGGCAGAAAAAGGCAGAAAGAGTCGAAAGATACGTCGCATACTTGACACAAACGTTCGGGAAAATGACGAAAAACAACGCAATAGCTCAAAAAAAGAAGTAAAAAAGGTGTTGACAGGGCGGAAAGAATGCGGTATACTAACGTCACTTCCGAGCGATACGGAAGCGGATCCTTGAAAACGATACAGAATCAAGAAGAACGCGAACCGTGATTTTCACGAGTCACGGTAAGAAAAAGACAGTCA
>CAKURR010000005.1 GCA_934675735.1 uncultured Clostridia bacterium | reverse complement strand
TACCGCTTTGATATCAACATCAAGGACGCGACCACGCTGGGCATCGTCGGCGCGGGCGGCATCGGCGCGGCGCTGATTCAGTGCATCAACTCCCGCCGCTGGACGATGGTCGGCTCGTTCATCCTCGCGATGATTGTACTGATGCTGGTCATCGAGTTCGCCTCGACCAAGATTCGCAGCAAGCTGGCCCGGGGGCAGTAACCGAGCTAAGCTCGGCCTTACCTCCGCCGCAAGTTTGCTTGTATTTGATTGGTTTGCACACGCGTCCAAACCTTTTAGCTCTACACTTTCTTACGAGAGGCCGAAGGTTTCCAAAGAGGCTTTCGGTCGTTGCCGCCTGTGGCGGAAACAAACGGCAGAAAGCGGAAAGCCCTTTGGTCGCGTCCGCAGACGCGAAATCCCCACAAAAACCACACCCTCCCTTACATCCTGAGGGAGGGCTTTTTAACAGGAGCAGTTTATGTCTAAAACACTCACCATCCGCTACACCTCCGACACCCACGGCTACCTCTACCCCACCAACTACGCCGACATGCAGGATCGCCCGATGGGCCTGATGAAGCTGGCGAGCGAATATCCGCACGACGGCAACACGCTCATCATCGACGGCGGCGACACCATTCAGGGCTCGCCGCTGACCAACCTGTATCAGCGCCTGTCGCCCGAGAAGAAGGCCGCCTGTCTGACGGAGGGGACCTACGGCACGCACCCCATCGCCGCGATGATGAATCTGGCGGGCTACCAATTCGTGACGCTGGGCAACCACGATTTCAACTACGGCGTGGACGCCCTGCTGGATTACCTGACCAACCTCGACGCGCTCTGCCTGTGCGCCAACATCCGCGATAAGGAGGGCCGCCTGCCCGTCGCGCCCTATGCCGTGCATCAACTGGAAAACGGGCTGCGCGTCGGCCTGGTCGGCGTGTGCACGCACTTCGTCCGCCGCTGGGAGAACCCCAAGACGGTCGAGCAGCTCGTCATCGAAGAGCCTGTGCCCGCCGCAAAGGCCGCGCTGGAAGCCGTGAAGCCCCTGTGCGATATCACCGTGCTGATTTACCACGGCGGGTTTGAGTGCGACCTGGAGACCGGCGCGCCGCTGACCGCCAGCGCCGAGAATCAGGCCTGCCAAATGTGCCGCGAGCTGGGCTTTGACCTCGTGCTCACGGGCCACCAGCATATGCGCGTGGACGGCGTGCACTTCGGCAACAGCTTTGCCGTTCAGCCGACCTACCGCGCGCCGCATTGCTGCGGCATCACCGTCACCGTGCACGACGACGGCAGCAAGCGCTTTGAAAGCCGCATCATCCCCGCCGACGGCAAGCCGCTGGAAAGCGCCTATAATCTGCTCATGCCGCTGGAAAAGCGCGTGCAGACGTGGCTCGATACCCCCGCCGGTCACCTCGACCTGCCGCTCGCAAGCGAAGACCATCTCAAGGCCGCGCTTGAGGGAAGCTATCTCGCCAACTTCATCAACACCGTGCAGCTCGAAGCCTCCGGCGCGCAGATTGCGTCCAGCGCCCTGCCCAACGAGTTTAAGGGCCTGCCGACCGAGGTCACCATCCGCGACGTGGTCTCCACCTATATCTATACCAACACCCTCGTCGTGCTGGAGATGACCCGACCCGCGCTCAAGCAGTATATCGAACGCTCCGCCGCCTATTTCGCCCACGACGAAAACGGCAAAGTCTGCATTTCCAGCGAGTTCCTTCGCCCGAAGGTGCAGCATTATAACTACGATTTCTTCTCTGGCATCGATTACACCATCGACGTGCGCAAGCCCGTCGGCGAGCGCGTGACCTCCATCGTCTTTGAGGGCCGTGAGCTGGGCGAGGATGAACCCGTCACCGTCTGCATCAACAGCTATCGCTTCTGCGGCACGGGCGGCTATGATATGCTGCCGAAGCAGAAGGTCGCCCGCGAGGTGCTCACCGACGTGGCCGACGCGATGATTGATTATATCACCACCCATCCCGATATCCGCGTGGATACCCATCGGTACTGCACCGTAATCGGCTGATTGCAGCTGCCGCAATCATAAGCGCGAAGCGAAGAGGGAAGTCCAGAAACCTCAGGTTTCTGGTGGGGCATGGAGGATTGAAATCACGCGCCCGCTGTGCGGGATTCAGCGTGATGAAAATCGGAAATCGCAAGGAGTGCTTGCACGACTATGCGAGTTTCCCGAACAAGCCCCATCGTAACCCCCCTATAACGGTAAAAAAGCAAGTTTCAGAGCAGGCCGCAAAGCGGCCTACGATTGAAACGTCTTTTAACCGCAAAACTCTCATCCAACATCAGAGTTTCGGGAAGGAGGCTGTCCCCTGTGCGCGAAGATTTGCTCTCCATCGGCCAAATGGCCAAGCTCAACCACATCACCATCGCCACTCTCCGCCTGTATGACGATATGGGCCTGCTTTCGCCGCGGTATAAAGACCCGCAGACGGGCTACCGCTATTACGATATCGCCCAAAACGCCCGATTGGATATGATTGCCTACATGAAGGAGCTGGGCATGAGCCTCGCCGAAATCGCGGATGTGCTGCGCAGGGAGGATATCACGCTGATTGAATCCATCCTGATTGAGAAGAACGAGCAGATGCACCGCGAGATGCGCGCGCTGCGTGCGCGGCACAACGCCGTCGAGCGCGCCATCGCCTGCATCTATCTGGATAATTACGACGACGAACCGCGCTATGCCGAGCGCCTGCTCGCTTTCTGCCGTGAGCACGGCTACACCGTCGCGGGCGATTACATCTGCGAGGTGCTGACCGAGTTCAACGTGTTTGACAGCGAAAGCCGAAGCATGTTTTTACGGCTTCAGGTCCCGGTGAGTTTTCGGTAACGCCGTTTGCAAATCGCCATAAAATCGCCATAACGGACGCGCGACGCGCGTCTGTTTTTTTATGGGTTAAAACGGCTTTTCAAGAGTCAGGTATCGCTTCGCTCCCTGACTCCCGTTCAGTTGCGCTTCGCGCCGGGGTTACGATGGGGCTTTGCCCCATACCCCACAAGGGAACTGAGTTCCCTTGACCCTCCGCTTTGCTTCGCACCGGTTTACCGATTTTTTCCTTTTTATAAATTTTCTGACATTTTTTCCTCAAAGTACTTGACTCTCTTTCTGCAAGAGGGTTTATGATAAGGTCAACAAAGCAAGAGCGGCGCTGCAAAAAGCCCGCGCATCGACCGACATCACAAGGAGGCAGTTACGATGGAAAAAATCAAAGTTGTTCAGTATGGCTGCGGCAAAATGAGCAAATACATTCTGCGCTATCTGCATGAGCATGGTGCGCAGATCGTCGGCGCAATCGACGTGAACCCCAAGGTTGTCGGCATGGACGTCGGCGATTTTGCGGAGCTGGGCGTCAAGACGGGCGTCATCATCAGCAAGGACGCGGATAAGGTGCTCGACGAGTGCGACGCGGACGTCGCCATCGTCACCCTGTTCAGCTTCATCGGCGATATCTATGACCACGTTGAAAAGTGCGTGAGCCGCGGCATCAACGTCATCACCACCTGTGAGGAAGCCATCTATCCGTGGACGACCTCCGCCGCGCAGATTAACCGTCTCGACGCGCTCGCCAAGGAAACGGGCTGCACCATTACCGGCAGCGGCATGCAGGATATCTTCTGGGTTAATATGGTCGCGCTCGTCGCGGGCGGCTGCCATAAGATTACTAAAATCAAGGGCGCGTATAGCTATAACGTCGATGAATACGGCCTCGCGCTCGCCAAGGCCCATGGCTGTGACCTCACGCCCGAAGAGTTTGAGCAGCAAATCGCGCATCCCGACGCTTTCGAGCCGTCTTACGCGTGGAACGCCAGCGAAGCGATTTGTAATAAGCTCGGCCTGACGATTAAGTCCATCACCCAGAAGCATGTGCCGTGTATCATCGACCATGATATCCATTCCTCCACACTCGGTAAGACCATTCAGGCGGGCCGCTGTATCGGCATGAGCGCCGTCGTGACGATTGAAACCATGCAGGGTATCACCATCGAAGAGGAAACCATCGGTAAGGTCTATGGCCCGGATGACGGCGATTTGTGCGATTGGAAGATCAGCGGCGAACCGGATACCGAGTTCCATGTCGTTAAACCCGCGACGGTCGAACATACCTGCGCGACGGTCGTCAATCGCCTGCCCAGCCTTATCAATGCCCCGGCGGGCTATGTCACTGCCGATCAGCTCGACCCCAATCAGTATCTGACTTACCCCATGGAGTTCTATTGCTGACTCTCTTTAACCCGCGCGAAGCAAAACGGAAGGTCAAGGGAACTCAGTTCCCTTGTGGGGTTTGGGGCAAAGCCCCATCGTAACCCCTCCGCGAAGCGGAACTTCTCGGGAGTCAGGCAGCGAAGCGTTACCTGACTCTGTATAAGCCGCTTCAAGCCTTCCTTCCATAACCACAAAAGCCGCATGCAGAACACTCTGCATGCGGCTTTTTATGGACACGGCGGACGCGCAATGCGCGCCCCTACAAGCAAAAAACGATACATAACCGGAATAAAGCAGCGGCAACGAGAGCACTGTCCTGTTTCTGTGAAAAACGTGCCTGTTTCACGAGTTGTCGTCCGTTCCGGGAATTTGTACAGATTTTCGGATTCGCTCATTGATTGCAAACAGAAAAAAGCTGCCAAGCTTTCGCCTGACAGCCTTGTGTTTTTGGGGAAGGAAAATTACTTGACTTCGACCTTCGCGCCCGCTTCTTCGAGCTTCTTCTTCATGGCCTCGGCCTCTTCCTTGGAAGCGCCTTCCTTCAGGGTCTTCGGAGCGCCTTCGACGATGTCCTTGGCTTCCTTCAGGCCCAGGCCCGGCACGACCTCGCGGACGGCCTTGATGATGGCGACCTTCTTGGCTGCGTCGAAGCCGGCCAGAACGACGTCAAACTCGGTCTTCTCCTCGGCGGCAGCGGCCGGAGCACCGGCAACGCCGGCAGCGGCAACCGGAGCGGCGGCGGAAACGCCGAACTTCTCTTCGAGGGCCTTCACAAGCTCAGAAGCCTGAATCAGGGTCAGGCTTTCGATAGCGGAAACGATCTCATTGATTTCCATGGTAAGTTACCTCCATTATTGTAGATTTGGTTGGATTGAAGATGCCGTCTATCCGGCTGTCTTTTGCAGATTACTGCTCGCCGGCTTCGGCCTTCTTGTCGGCAATCGCCTTGATGACGTAAGCCAGAGCGGTCGCCTGAGAGTTGAGGCAACCCATGATCTTGGCGATGAGCTGCTCGCGCGGCAGGATGTCGGCCAGAGCCTTGACCTCTTCCACGCTCTGCACAGCGCCGTCCATGATGCCGGCCTTGATGGTCAGCGGGGACGTCTTCTTGTCCTTCTCAGCGGCGGTGATGAACTCCTTGACGAGCTTCGGAGCGGACACCGGATCGCCGTTGCTGAAAACGAAAGCGTTCGGGCCTTCGAGAATCGCATCGTCGATCTTGATGCCCTTGTTCTCCAGCGCGCGCTTCACCAGCGTGTTCTTGAGAACGCAGTAATCGACGTTCGCCGCGCGGCACTTGGCGCGCAGAGCGGTGACGGCCTCCACGGTCAGCGCCTTATACTCGACGATGACGATGGACTGCGCCTTCTCGATCTTCTCCTCGATTTCGGAAACAACGACTTTCTTCGCTTCAAAATTCTTGGACATGTCATTTTCCTCCTTCCCGAAAGGTTTCGGAAAAGAAAAGCCCCTGCGCTGGGCGCAAGGGCAGAAAACCGTTTTCACGGAAAAATCGCACTCGCACCTCGGCTGGCGGAAAACCCTTTACGACGCGCAAGCGCGTGACCAACTGTCTTAGGCACAGAACTTTTCAATTCACGGGTGCTATCATACCATATTTATTGAGGATTGTCAACGGTTTTTCTCGGATTTTTTGCGGCCAGCCGATACCCCACCGAGCCTGTCTCGGCCGTGTCCTCCTGCTCGGGCGTAACCCAGCTGCCGATGCGCTTTTCAAACGTCCACGTCTCGCCCGCGAGCAGCTGTTCGCCCTCGGCCAGCGACGCGTTGAAGCCGTCGAGCAGCGTGCCGTCCGCGTCCGTCGCCCAGATGCTCACGTATCCGTCGGTTGCTTCGCCGTCCGCGTCTGCGGTCAGCGTCGCCACGAAGTAATGGTCGCGCAGCTCCGCGTCCGCGTCCTGCTCTTCGGCGGCGGATGTCGGCGTCTGTTCCACATTCAGCCGAAGCTCAAACCGCTCGACCCCGTCCAACGCATTCGGCTCGATTTCGGCGGTCAGCACTGACCGTCCGCCCGCCAAAAGCGCCGGACTTGCGCTCACCTCCGCCGCCGTTTCCGACGGCTTCCCGTCCGCGTCCACGCCGACCAGATACGCGCTTTGCACATGCATCTCTTCCGCGCTTTCGACGAGCACGAGCAGCATCCGCGGGCCGCCTTCCCCGTCCACATCGGTCAGCGTCTGCGCCGCGACGCGGATTCTGCCCGCCGCGTCGGCGATTTGCCTGTCATCCGCCTGCGCAAGCGTCAGCGTTTCCGCCGAAAGCGGCAGGGTGACGAGCGTCGTATCCGCCGAAACCGTGTCGGCGGCTTCAATCATGCCGCTCTGCGGCAGTTCTTCAAGGCGCTTGGTGTGGTCATTGCCCGAAAGCCCCAGCACCGTGGCCGTTCCGCCCAGCGCAAACACCGCCGTCAGCGCCGCGGCGGCAGCCGCCGCTTTCGGTATGTGCAGGCCGCGCCGTTTCGCCTTCTCGCCGCGCATCCGTCGGCGAATCGCCAGGCGGTTTTCTTCGGTATGCAGCGTTTCGCCCGCGCCGCTCAGCTCGGTTAAAAGCGCTTCGCAGGCGTTTACCGCGTCCATATCGATTTCTTCGGGCTTTCGGCTCATTTCCCGCTCAATGCGCGCTTCCAGCGCCTGCCGCGCGCCGCCTGCCGTCAGCTTTCCCGCCTGAACAGCTCGACGGATTTCCTCGATTTTTTCGTTCATGCCATCGCCTCCCCTCGGCTCTATCCCCGTTCGTTTTCGGCCAGCCGCCGCGCTTTTTTCCGCAGCCGCGCCAGCGCGGCTCGAATCGCGCCGACCGTCGTTCTTTCCTTCCGCGCCAGCTCTTTGACGCTTGTTCCGTTTACAAACCGTTCCCGCACAAGCCCTTTTTCCTTCTCGCTGAGCGCATCCAAAATCGAATCCAGCAATTCCCTGCTGCCGATTTGATCGGGCAGCGCATCGATCGCCGTCATCAATCGTTCATCCGAAATCTCCGCGCCGCCGTCCAGCGCAACATGCCGCTTCTGTCGTCTGCGATAGGTGTTAACCTCCGTCATCAGCCGATAGCGGCAGGTTTTGAACAGCCACGCCTCGACGTAGGGCGCGTCTTTCAGCCGGTCGTATTCCTCATAGGCTTTCAGGAACGTCTTTTGGATGCTGTCATCCACCATGTCGCGGTATTCGGGCCGATGCTGCACAAGGTTCAGACCCGCGCGTTCCAGCTTGACCGCATATCGCGCATAAAGCGATTCGATAAACGCCTCTTTTTCCCGCTCCACCGCCGTTCACGCTCCATCCTCAGCCTTCTGTCTGTATAGCGCACGGCGCGCTCCGATGATACGGCTTTTTGCAAATTTTTTACTTTTCTTCCACCCGATACGCCCACGCTTCGCAGACCGCGTCCGCGTCGAGCCTCAGCGTCGCGCCATCCTCAAGCCGTTTGCGCCAAACGACCGTGCTCTTCGGGGCGATGCCCATGTCCATCGTTTCATACGTGCTTTGCAGCATCATATCCAGTATCTGCCCGTCCGCCGTCTCCAGCGTCGCGCCGCAGACCGCGCCGAACAACGTTTCTTCCGTCGTGTTGGTCAGCTCCACGCAGAGATACTGCCCTTCCTGCCACGCGCGGACGCCGTCCAGCCGACTCCACTGCTCATAAGCGCGCGTGCCTGTCTCCACGGTGATATCGATGGAAGCCACCTTGCTGACGTCCTTAGTGAAATCATACATCCACTCGCTGACCAGCAGCGTTTCGTTCGGCTCCACCACGTCGGGCAGGTGGCTGACATAGCGCTCCTCGTGCAGCGCCTTACCGCTTCCGTTTTTCGCCGTCATTTCGATGGATTGAATCGGCAGCTTCTGCCCGCTCGTGTTGCGCAGAACGGCGTAGACATAGGCTTCCGCCGCGTATTCGTCCTCCAGCAGCACGCCGAAGCGCTCCACCGTCAGCCGATCGTCGGCGCATGTGACGGCGACGCTCTCCGGCAGGGCCGAGACCTTTGCCGAACCCGAACCGCTGTCCTCCATCATCTGCATCCAAATAGGCTTGAGCAAATCCAGCGCATCCGCCGAAGCCGACGCGCAGCCCGCCATCATCGCCGCCGCCAAAATCGCGCAAATCCTTCTTTTCATCCGCATTCTCCTTTCCGAAATACCGCCTGTACATATGCAGAAAACCGTCATGGTTAAACCAAACCTTTCAAGGAATATTCAGCTTTGCATTCTCAGAATATGGGGCTTTGCCCCATCGCCCCACCAAAGGGCTTTCCGTTTTCTGTCGTTTGTTTCCGCCACAGGCAGCAACGACCGAAAACCTCTTTGGAAACCTTCGGGCAAAAACAATGAGCTTATCTTGAAATATCGTGTTTACCAGATTAACACTCCTGCAAATCTGCGTCCGCAAGCCAAACATTTCCCTATATAAAAAACGAACCTCCGCAGGAAAAACTTCCCACGAAGGTCGTCTTTGTTCAAATTAGAACTTGAGCGGATTGACCTTGATGCCCGGGCCCATCGTGGAAGACAGGACGACGGAGCGCAGGTAGATGCCCTTGGCCGCGGCCGGCTTGGCGCGGTTAATGGCGCCCATCAGCGCGTTCAGGTTGGCGGTCAGCTGCTCGGCGGTGAAGGACTTCTTGCCGATCGGGCAGTGGATGATCGCCTGCTTGTCAAGGCGGTACTCAACTTTACCGGCCTTGATCTCGTTGATGGCCTTCGCCACATCCATGGTGACGGTGCCGCTCTTCGGGTTCGGCATGAGGCCCTTCGGGCCGAGGACGCGGCCCAGACGGCCGACGACGCCCATCATGTTCGGGGTCGCGACGACAACGTCGAAATCGAACCAGTTTTCGCCCTGGATCTTCGCAACCAGCTCCTCAGCGCCAACGTAATCGGCGCCGGCTTCCTCGGCGGCCTTGGCCTGCTCGCCCTTGGCGAACACGAGCACGCGGACCTTCTTGCCGGTGCCGTGCGGCAGCACGACAGCGCCGCGGACCTGCTGATCGGCCTGACGCGGATCGACGCCCAGACGCACGGAGATTTCCATGGTCTCGTCGAACTTGGTCTTGGCGGTCTGCAGGGCGAGCTTCACGGCCTCGTCCGGATCATACAGCTTGCTGCTTTCGATGAGCTTCGCGCTCTCGAGATACTTCTTGCCATGCTTCATAGTTTATGTTCCTCCTTGTGGTACAAACGGCTTCAAATCCTCCCACAGTTTCCGGCCCGCCCCCTGCGGGGCAAGCCGCCTCGCGCGGGTTTCCGCGCTTTTCACCGCCTATTAGGCGTCGGCGACAGTCACGCCCATGGAGCGGGCGGTGCCCTTGACCATGCTCATCGCAGCCTCGATGCTGGCGGCGTTGAGGTCGGGCATCTTCTTCTCGGCAATCTCGCGGACCTGGGCCTGCGTGAGCTGGCCGACCTTGGTCTTGTTGGGCTTGCCGCTGCCGGACTCCAGGCCCAGCGCCTTCTTGATGAGCACCGGGACCGGCGGGGTCTTGGTGATGAAGGTGAAGGAACGGTCGGAGTAGACGGTGATGACGACCGGGATGATCAGGCCGACATCGTTCTTGGTGCGCTCGTTGAACTCCTTGCAGAAGCCCGGGATATTGACACCGTGCTGACCGAGCGCCGGGCCGATCGGCGGCGCAGGATTGGCCTTACCGGCCTGCACCTGCAGCTTAATCATGCCAGTTACTTTCTTAGCCATGGTAATAATCCTCCTCAATCTGTGGTCACGCGGAACAAAATGTTCCTCCCACGTCCGGCCTGCCCGCTAAAAAGCAGGCCGGGCTGACGCTCGCCGCAGCTCGCTTGCGCCGCGATGAGCCTTTTCAACAACCGGGGCGCGCCCCGGGGGTTGTCCGTTTTGCTTCCCGATGCGGGGCCTTACAGGCGCTCCACCTCGGAAATGTCATACTCCACCGTCGTCTTGCGGTTGAGGATCTCGATGGAGACCTTGACCTTATGCTCTTCGGCGTTGATCTCCTCGACCGTGCCGATGGCGTTCTCCACGCTGCCGGTCTTGATCCGAACGTTGTCGCCCGGCTCAAGGTCGATGCGGATGGTGCCCTGGCAGCTGGTCATTCGCTCATATTCCTCGTCCGTCAGCGGAATCGGCTCGCTTCCCGGGCCGACAAAGCCGGTCACGCCGCGCGTGTTGCGCACAACGTACCATGTCTCCGTCGTCTTGATCATCTTGACCAAGACGTAGCCGGGAAAGAGCTTATGCTGAATGGTATGAGGCTTGCCATTGCGGATCTCGACGACTTCCTCAATCGGCACGGTGACTTCCTGAATCAGGTCGCCCATGCCGTTGTTTTCCACCGTCTTGACGAGATCGTTGGCGACTTTGTTTTCGTAACCCGAATAGGTATGCACGACATACCACAGGGCCTTCTCGTCCGCCATGTTAACCCTCCTGTGGTCAGGTCTTACAGCTCAATGAGCTTCTTGACCAGAAACGAGGCACCGGTATCCAGCAGACCGACGACAATCGCCAGCACCACGACGAACGCGATGACGACGATCGAGTAATTGATGAGATCCTTCTTGGACGGCCACGCGACCTTCTTCAGCTCGGCGACCATGTTCTTGAACGCACCGGAAATGCGGCCAGGCAGGGCGACGATCCAATTCTTCGCGCGGGTGAAGAAACCGGGTTTTTCGGTGTTCTTCGCGCCTTTGGTTTCAGACATCTCTTTCACATCCTTGTCCGTCTTGTCGCGTGAATCAGCGGGTTTCCTTGTGAACCGTGTGCTTTTTGCAGAAACGGCAGTACTTGCTCATTTCGATACGGTCCGGATTGTTGCGCTTATTCTTCATCGTGTTGTAATTACGTTGCTTGCACTCCGTGCAGGCCAGCGTGATCTTCACGCGCACACCAGCAGCAGCCATACAAGACACCTCCTTCTCAAAAAACGGACTGCTCGTCCGTCAAACATGCTTGGATATTGTACACCCGCCGTCCATACTTGTCAACCGTTTTTTGCAAGTTTTTTTGATTACTTCGGGACTCCTCCCGTTTTCTCCCGTTTTCTTCGTTTTTCTCCGTTTTTTGAAATCATCGAGCAAAAAAATCCAGATAAGACAAGGGCCGCCGCCCCGCATCGGCAGCCCTGTCCGCCTTAAAACTCCTCCAGCGCCTCCATCGGTATCACGCCGCGCGGCACGTTTCCCGCCGCGACGGTCAGCTCGCGCACGGGCTTCGTGTCTCCCGCGCCCATAATATCCAGAAACGGCTGCACGCCCGCAATCGGGTAGGTGCAGTGCGCCGTCTTATAGTGCATCGGAATGACGCACTTCGGGCAGACCAAATCGATGATTTCCTTCGCGCCCGCCGCGTCGATGGTGTAATACCCGCCGACGGGAATCATCAGCACATCCGCCGTCAGAATCGCCTGCATCACCGGTTCGGCGGGCAGGCACCCCTGGTCGCCCATGTGGACGACCTTCAGCGCGTCGATGCAGAAGATGCGCACGTTGTTTCTGCCCCGCAGCGCGCCGTTCCGGTCGTCGTGATAGGAAGCCACGGCCTGTGTCGCCACGCTGCCGACCTGCGCGGCCTTCGCGTCCCGCACGATGCGGGGATGGCCGCCCACAATATCCGTGTTGTTGTGGTCGTGGTGCTCGTGGCTGACGGTCACCATGTCCGCCGTCAGCTCAGGCATGCGGATGCCCACGCTGTCGTCATAGGGGTCGGTCACAATCACCGTGCCGTTTTCGGCCGTCATGCGGAAGCATGCGTGGCCGAGCCATTCCAGTTTCATGCGTTCATCCTCCTTCACGTTCGCCTTTCGGTTCGTTTTCAAACTGTTTCCGTTTCCGCCAGCCGCCGCGCCAGCAGCGCCCCGCAGACGAAAAAACCGCTGTCGTCGTGCGTCCTCAAACACGTCGCCGCCCGCGCCCGCAGAGCAGACAGGCCCTTGTGCACATGCGCGTCGTCCTGCCAGATGAGGCGGAGCGTTTCCACCGCCAGTTGCCGCCCCGCTTCGGTCATCGGCTTGGCCTCGCTGCGCATCAACCGCGCCGCAAAGGCGCGGTCCGCCGCGTCGGGCGCAGCCCAGTCCACGGCAAAATCCACGGGCGCGGCCATCGCGCGCAGTGTCTCTTCCGTCGGGGTCAGGCGCAGCAAACCATCCCTTTCTTCCGTCCGAAACCCCGACGCGCGGCAGGCTTCCGTCAGCGCTTTGGTGTTTTCGCATCGCCGAACGGCGTCGCTGACCAGCAGCGCCTCTTCCCCCTCGGGCAGAAAGCGCACAAACCCGCGCCCGCCCGCCGCGAAAATCGCCGCCCGCGCCCGCTCGCGAATCTCGCTCACAGCCGCCATGTCAGGGTCATCACCGTGGCCGCCGTGCGCTCGCCGCCGACAAACACATCGTAATCCAGCCGCATTTCGCCGCCGTTTTCGTCCTCTTCCCAGCGCGCCTGACGGGTGTAGACCGCCACGGGGATGTCGCCGTAGGCCGTGCCGTATACGCCGGGCGTTTTCCGCCCGGGCACAAAGTTCAGCGCGCCCGTCATCTCGCCCGCGCGGCGCATCTGCACGCCCTCCGCCGTTTTCGTCAGGCCGATGCGCGCGCGCACGCCTTCATCCACCTGCTCATAGTGAATTTCCGCGCCCCGCAGCGTCCCGCGGTGCACGGTCTTGCTCTCGTGGCGCACCCCGTCCGGCTCGGTCATGACGCTGACCACGCGCAGGCGAATCGGCTTTTCATCCCGCATTATCGTTCACCTCTTGTCTTTTCGCCGTGGGTATCACGCCCAGCAGCATGAACAGCGCCGCCGCGCAGATTGCAAACGCGTAAACGGGCCGCAGCAGCGTTTCGCCCGTCGCCGGATAGCAGCAGCCGCCCGCCGTCGCAAAGAGCACCATGCACGTGGGCAGGCGCGTCTGCGGCTCTTTGAGGATGGCCGCCAGGCAGAGCATGCACAGCGGCAGCCACATACCCATTCCCGCGCCCGGGCAGAGCAGCATCGCGCCCAGCGCCAGCATCAGCGCCTTGCGCAGTTTGGAAGCGCGCTTGTCCTGCTTCAGCCATGCGCACAGACCGACGAACATTGCAAGTGCGGCGAAAATCAGCCCGCGCATCAGCAGCTCAAAGTGCGCCTGCGTGTAGACGACCGGCGCGTTCGTCACCGCGTCGATTTCGGGGAACGCCTGAATCAGCGCGTATTCGGGCATTTCCTCCAGCGCCGCGCGCGGGAACGCGCTCATCAGGTTCGGCACGCCCGAGGCATAGTCCGGCACGGCGAAATTCGCCGCAACAAGGCTGCCAAGCGCCTTGAGCACGGGCACGCCGCCGAGCACCGCGGGCAGGCAGGCCGCAAGCGGCACCGCGGCCGCAAGCGCCGCATGCAGCGGCTTTGCGCCGCTCTTTCGATACAGCGCGGCCACGAGCGGCAGCGCATACAGCGCCGCGCCCGAAAACGCAAGCGCCGCGCCGTAGAGCAGCATGCCCGCGAGCGGACGCTTCTCATTCAGCATCGTCAGCGCCAGCGCCAGCATCAGCGCGGCGAACACATCTGTCTGCGGCGCGCTGCCCGCCGCCAAAAAGCCCTGGGGCAGAATCAGGCAGAGCAGCAGCAGCGCTTCACTGCGCAGCCCCCAGCCCCTTTTATCCGCCGCGCGCGCCGCCAGCAGCGCCAGCAGCAGGAAACACGCCGAGCAGGCCAGCTTCACCGTATACATGTCGTAAATCGGCCCGCGCGTGAGCAGATACAGCGCCGTCGCCGTCGGCGCGGAGAGGTTGAGCTGCATCTCCCCTATCGCCGACAGGCCGACCGCATCCATCCGACGCACAAGCGGGAGCAGCTGGTTGACAAACAGATACGACTTGTGGTTAATCGCCAGCAGCAGGATGAACAGCCCCGCCGTCACCAGCAGCTCGCGAAGCGCCATCCGCCTCACGTCGCGCGGGCTCATCAGCACCGCCGCCGCCAGCACCAGCATCTGCACCGCCGCCGTCATGAGGATGAAGAGCAGGCGGTTGTGCCAGCCGCCGATATCGTTGAGGTTGCTCAGCGGCCCGCCGCTCACGTTGTAAACCGCCAGCGCCGCCGAGAGCAGCGCACCCGACAGCAGGCCCAATATCGGCGCATGCCGATTGGCTCGGCGAAGCGCGGCTTCCAGCTTTTGTTTCATGCCGCTTCGCCCCCTTTTCTTTGCAGCGCCGCGCGGTTTCGGCGCATCTGATTCAGCAAGTCGCGCGAAACGATGACCAGCGCCGCAAGCATCATCAGCGCCAGAATCCGCATATCCACAGGCCGCTGGCGGGTGATGAAGGGCATGTAGCTCATCAGCGACGCGCTCACCACCAGCAGCGGCATGAACCGCCGATTGCGGTGCCGCGCGGCATACAGAATCGAGAACATATCCGCCAGAAAGAAATAACGGTCGTGGATTTTGGGCATCACAAACGGCAGAAAAATCGCAAAGAACAGCGCAAAGTCCAGCGTCATCTCGGGCGTAATCTCCCGCGCGTGCATCAGCCAGTAGACGACGACCAGCAGCGTCAGCAGCACACAGGCATACAGCGCGGCGTTTTGATAGGTCGGCGTGAGCGCCTCGTCGATATACGGGTTCGCCAGCTCGCCGTCAAGGCCCGACAGATAGCGCATCCACGTAAATTCCTGCCGATTGGCAAACTCGCGCAGCGGGAAGAACGCATAGAGGTTCGGCGCATTGTAAAACAGGCGGTCGTAATACTGCCCCATCGACTGGTTGGCGTATACCCCAAGCGCATCCGCAAAGGAGCGGCCCGCCGCCATTGCCGGAAGCATGGTCACCAGATACGCCAGCGCGAAGGCCAGCGCGTGCTTCGGCTTATACTCCCCGTGAATCAGCGCCAGCAGCACCACAGGGAAGAAGAAGATGGTCTGTAATTTGAAAGCAAACGCCAGCGACAGCATCACCGCCGCGCGGACGGGCTTCTTCGTTTTCATCCAATACAGGCTCATCACGACCAGAAACGCGTAAACCGTGTCGCACTGACCCCAGCACGCGCCGTCAATCAGCGTCGTCGGCAGGGCACAGACGAGCATCATCACCGGCAGCGCAGCCTTTTCCCCCGCAAAATAGCCTGCGGCGCGCATCATTGCAATCGCCAGCGCGTAATCAAAAATCACCGTGAACAGCTTGATGAGATACAAATCGTGCAGCGGCGTTTTGGCGATGAGCAGCAGCACATATTGATACAGCAGGTTGTAATCGCCGACGTTCTGCCCCAGCGTTTTGAAACCGCCCTCGCGAAACAACTCCACCCACTTGCTCAAAAACGAGGTGTAATCCGCCGTCACGTAGTCCAGCATGCTCACCCGCGCGAGCATCGTCAGCATGATAAACGCGCAGCTGAGCAGCAGCGCGCCGCGCGTCGGCCTTTGCAGCCGCGCGACGGCCAGCATCGCCCCGCCCGCGACCGCCGTAAAGAGCGCGGCGAGCGCCAGCGTCTGCCCCCACGTGCCCGCATAAGCCAGACGGGCGTGCATATATCCCGATAAAACGGCGAACAAAACGAGCGTCATCACGCCGCACAAGGCCGCCGAACGCCTGCTTTCTTTCATGTCGTTCCCCCTCAAACCAAACTGCTTTTTATTATATCATAATCCCCCGCGCCGCACAACCGCTCGCCGCGCGCATCTGACATGGTCAAAAACTCGCAATCTGGCTCTTTACATCATGCCAGTTTGCGCTATAATGGGGTGCATCAAATCAAAGAGCGGCGGACATAGCGCCCGCCGCTCACATAAAGAGAGGTTTTGAATGATGACTCGTACAATGACCCGCGAACAGAAAACCCGCATGCTCTGCGTTGCCGGCCTGATGGCCGCGCTGGCCTGCGTTTCCAACTTCATCAGCATCGCCACGCCCGCTTCCCGCATCCACATCGGCAACGCGGTCTGCGTGCTCTGCGGTCTGCTGCTCGGCCCGGTCTACGGCTTTGTGGCCGCGGGCGTGGGCAACGCGATTTTCGATATCATCGGCGGCTACGGCATGGAGTTCATCATCACCTTCATCAACAAGGGCGCCATTGCGCTGGTGACAGGCCTCATCGCCTACAAGGCCGCGAGCAAAGAGAACCTCGAGGGCAAGGACCACGCGCGCATCATCGTCGGCAGCGTGCTCGGCGCGCTGACCTACACCGCGCTCTACCTGCTCAAGTCCTACATCAAGCTGCGCTTCACCACGGCGGACGTCGATCCCGCCGCGATTCAGGTGACGATGCTCTCCAAGGCGACGAGCAGCCTGTTCAACGCCGCGTTTGCGTTCATTGTCGCCCCGATTTTCTTCAACGTTCTGCGCAAGCCGCTGCGCCGTCTCGGCCTGTACAGCAAGGATTAAACCCGTTCGCCCCACTTGATTTTCCTGGCCCGCTTCCAAAGCGGGTCTTTTTTTGTGACCGTCAGCGTCTTTTCCGCGCCATTTTCGCAGACGGGCATCAGAATCCGCCCCGGGCCGATTTGCGCGTGGCGGAGCAGCCGCGCGCGGCAGGGATTGCCCGGCTTCTCCCGTGTCAGGGCCAGATAGCAGAATTTTTCATCCTCATACGGCGCGTCGCCGCCTTTGAGCGCCTTATGCAGCCTTGTCCGCTGCACGCGCACGGCGAAGTGGCACCAGTTTTCTCCCTTCATTGGGCAGGTTTCGCTCCCTTCGGGGCACGGCGCTGCGACGAAAGCGCCCAGCGCCGTCAGGCGTTCCCGCGCGGCGCGGAGGTTGGCGAAGCCCTGCGGCGTGCCCGGCTCGATGAGCACGAGCAGCTTCTCGCACGCGTCCCACAGCTTTTCGGCCACGCGCAGCCGCATACCCGCTTCCAGTTCGCCGAGCATATAGCCCTCGCATACCATCTCTGCGCGCGGAAGCGGCTCGCCCGCCGTCAGGTCGCATGCCGCCCAGTCGGCGCAAATCCCGCCTGCCTGCTCCATAAGCTTTTGGCCGACGGCGCGCATGGCGGCTTCCCGCTCCAGGCACACTGCGTGCTCCAAATCCAGCAGCGCATCGGCCGCAAACGTCACCGCGCCCGTGCCCGCGCCGCAGTCGAGCATGGTTTTGGGGGACAAGCCCGTCGCCGCCAGCGCTTCAGCCAGCGCGGCCTTTGCAGCCTCCACCGTCGCGGGCATGCGCGACAGGGCGTAGGCCGCCGCCTCGCTCTCCTTCGTCAAAAGCCGCTTGCCCTCGCCCGTGCGCAGGCGATACGCTTCGCTGATGGTGCGCGCATCCTTTTCCAGCGTGCCGCGCGCGTAACCCGCCGCGACCGCTTCCAGCGCGCTCTGCCAATCCGTCATATGCTGTGATTCCTCCGTCGTTTGGCGTTGGGGATACGCCGGGGCGTTGCCCCGGACCCCACCGGAAACCTGAGGTTTCCGGCCTTCCCTCCTGCATGTATCGCTTACGCGATACATGGGTTCAAACTATTTCCTATTGTAAACGAATCTTCCGTAAATTGCAACGCGCGTTCCTTCCCAACCCAAATGCAGGGGCGCATATTGCGCGTCCGCCGCTCTCTGAAATCGTATCGATTATACTTGATACAATCGCTGTTCTCTGAAATCGTATCGGTTATAACTGATACAACCGCCAAGTCTATGAACTGTATCAACAGTAATCCTGCTATCTGCTCAAAATATGCGATGATGCACTCAAAATCGGAACTGCCAAAAGGTTGTAACCCGTCATGTTTAGGCTGAATATATGGAAAAAGCTGAGGATTACCGCCATACTCCGCAATACAAAAAGATTTATGCAGAACGCAAGCAAACGATTGAAAGAGTCTTTGCACGTGCTAAAGAACAGCATGGTATGAGATATACGCAACTTAGAGGATTAGCGAGGGTGACTTCTCAGCTTACCCTCTTATTTGCATCTGAAATTAAAAAAAGCTGGCAACATGGAAGAACAGAAATGGACTTCTTTGCCTGCTTGAAAAGCTGCTTATTATCGTAAAAGAGTACTTTCGCAATCCGAAAGTACCCTTTTTTATCGTTCTTTATTGATTTCCGGCATCTTCACACGCTTGGCGAAAAACGGCACGCCGTTCATCCATGCGCCCAGCAGCAGCGCCAGAAGTCCCCAGCGCAGCAGCCCGCGCCCCGTTTCCAGCACGCAGTAATTGCGGCTGACACAGCGCACCGCCGCCGCGTTCGCGTCGTTCAGCGACCAGAAGCGCTTGGCGATGGAAGAAAGCTCCACCAGCACCTCGGGCACCCACTCCGTGAACACATACAGCGGGTCGATGGAAAACTTCGCCAGCGCAAACGCCGCGCCCGCCAGCGCCGCATACCCCAGCAGCGCCAGCAGCACGCTGCCCATCATGCCGCCGAGCATGTCCCGCGCGTAGCGCGTCTTGAGTTGGTCGGCATAATAACAAACCCGCCCCCACGCCGCCGCATTCAGGCGGCTGACCAGACTCAGCAGCAGCGCGACGCCCGCAAACAAAATCATCCACCGCAGCGGCATCACCGCGCCGAGCGTCAGCTTGTCGTAGTTGTAAAAACTGCCGCCGCTCCGCCACGTTCTGAGCGTGTTTTCCATCAAGATGGCGCTGCCCGTCGTCTTGTCCGCCGTTTTGGCGATAAGCTCGACGGTCTGCATGGCCAGCGCGTTAGCGCTCGCCGCCGTAATGGGGATGTAGGCCACGTGCTCATCCGTCTCGCCTAGCCGTCGGCTCGTCTTGATGACGCCCGCGACCTCATAATTCATCCCGTCCAGCGTCACGGTTTTGCCCACAGGCTCATCCCCCGCGAAGAAGGAAAGCGCCGTGCTTTCGTCGATGACAATCGCGTCCTCCGCGCGCTTCACATCCGCTTCGCTGATGAGCCGCCCGTCGAGCAGCGTTTCATGCACTGCGTCGAAATACCCCGAGCCGACGGCGTAAACCGTCGTCTGCGCGTTCTGCGTTTCCGTCGAGAGGGTAACTCCCTGCACCCGCGCGCCGACCGCGCTCGCCGTGACGGAATCCGCGATGGAAGCAAGCTGCTTCTGCGCCTCCTCATACAGCGCGTTCAGCTCGCCGCCCTCGCTCGTCGCCGTCGGCGCGGGCAGGATGTATTCCAGCCGCCCGCCCGAAAGCGTCAGCAGCGCCGCGCCGCAGACCGTCAGCGCAAGCCCCAGCAAAAGCGCGGGCGTGCCCCGACGCTTTTTCTTATTCTCCATAGACCATGACCTCGGAACCGTCGCTGATGGTGCGATCCTCCATATAGGCCACGCGCTGGCGGCTCAAATCATCCTGAACGGAGACCGTGCTGCCGACCTCGGAGAGCACCTTTACATCCTGCTTTTTGACCTTGAGCACGCGCTGGCCGAGGGCGTTGCTTTCCTCATTTACAATGTAGACGTATCGGCTGTCGCCGCTGCCGCGAACGGCGCTGGCGGGGAGCAGCGTGGTGGAGGTTGTCGCGCGGTAGCTGGCGGTCATCTCCGTCGCGGCGGAAAGCAGCGCCGCGCCGCCGCCCAGGCTGCTGATATCCTTGTCGGTCAGCTTCACGTCGATATAGCGCTTGCCCTCTTCGTCTACGCCGCTGTCCGTGACCTTTTTGCTCAGCGTCTTGTCGTTGTCGCGCTTGACGGTCACCTGCGTGCCCTTGTCGATTTTCTTTTCAATCTTGCTCGTATCCGCGCGGAGCACCGCGTCGCCGTCCTCGGCGCTGATGACGATGGCGGCGGTCTTGCCGTCGTAGGTGTCGCCCGCCTTGACGTTGATTTCCACGACGTATCCGTCGTGCGGCGCGGTCACCTGCCCGGCCTGCCCGGCCAGCACATCGAGCGCAGTGATTTTCTCCTGTGCCGCGGCCAGCTTTTCGTTCAGCGTGCGGCTCTGGGTGATATAGCTGATGACGTTTTCGCTGATGCCCAGTCGGTTGGCGCTGTTAAACTTCTTCTGCGCCTCGTCTTGCGCGGTCTGCGCCGCGTCCACGGCCTTCTGCGCTTCCAGCAGGGTTTCATCCTGCTCGTCTGTCGGCAGGCGGCCGCCCGTCAGCGTCACGCCCGCCAGCTTGGCGGCGACCTCCAGCTGCGTCTGCGCGTTCATCAGGTCGTCCTTGCTCTGCGCCAGCGCGTCATACGCCTCCACCCAGATTTCCTCGGTGCGCTTGAGCCGCACGTCGCCGTTTTTGCGTTCCAGCTCCATCAAATCCTTCTGCGCGGTTTCGTATTCGCCGCGCAGGCTTTCCATCTCCCTGTCATAGCCGGAGACCTCCGCTTCAAAGAGCACGTCGCCCGCCGAAACCTTGCGCCCCTTCGCCACGCGCACGCGCTTAATCGTCACGCTCTGGTCGGAGGCGAGCGTCAGCTTCACATCCTCCGTTTTAGTGAAGGTGAGATTGCCGCTCAGCTTGATTTCTTCCTCCAGCTTGCCCTGTTTGGCGGTCACCAGCTTGACCTTGGCGGTTGAAATGGTTTTAATCGTGCCCGAAAAGAACATGCACAGGGCGACAACCGCCGCCAATGCGACCAGTCCCTTGATGGCCATTTTTTTCATCGTCGTTTTCTTCCTTTACTTGAGTTCCGTAAGCTGAACGCCTTCCAGAATATCGTTTTGGAAATACAGATAAATCAGCAGCGCGGGCAGGGTATACAGCGCCGCGCCCGCAAACTCCACGCCCGTACTCTGCTGGGTCAGCTGGTTAAAGACCACGGAGAGCGGATACAGCTCCGTGCGCGTGGTCAGGTAGGTCAGCGGCTGCTCGACCAGATTCCAGCAATCGGCAAACGAGAGCGCCACCGCCGCGCCGAGGATCGGCCGGCAGACGGGCAGCACCACATGAATGAAGCAGCGGAACGTGCCCGCGCCGTCAATCTGCGCCGCCTCGAGCATTTCGCCCGGCAGGCCGACCATGTACTGCCGAAGCAGAAAGATGTAAAACGGCGCGACCGTCATCGGCAGAATAATCGCCCAAACGGTATCCAGCAGCCCCATCGCGCGCAGGGTGATGACGTTGGGCACCATCGTCACCTGAAACGGCAGAAGCATCAGCATAATCACGACGAAGAACAGCGCGTCCCGCCCGCGGAACTTGAAACGGGAGAGCGCGTAGGCCATCGCCGGAATGAACAGCGCCTGCCCGAAGAGAATCGCCGCGGTATACATCGCCGAATTGACGAAGTAGCGCAGAATCGTCATATCCTCAATCAGAATTTTATAATACTGGCTGAGGGAAAACATGTTTGGCGACAGCTTGATTTCCATCAGGCTCGCCGCGTCGAAGCTGCCGCGCGTCTGCATGAACGCCTTGATTTCGTTCGGGGAAAAGAAGGAATACAGCGCCGTCAGCACCACCGGCAGCAGAATGATAACCGCCGCAAGCGACAGCAGCAGCCGCGCGGGGATATGCTTTCGTTTGATATGCATCGGGCGAAGCTTTTGTTTTTCCATCCGCCTCACCTCAATTCAGTCCGCGCGCCGCCCGCTTCTGCAGGAAGAACAGCGCGCCGAACAGCGCAAACACAATCAGGCCAAAGGAATAGGCCGCGGCCGTCACCAGTTGATAATTCAGCTTGCCGAACATGTTGTTCATATAGTTTTGCAGGGTGTAAACCGAATAATCCGGATACGCGCCCGCGATGAAATACACCTCTTTGAAGATTTTGAACGCGTTAATCCACGCCAGCACGAACACCAGAAACGCCGTCGGCGTAATCATCGGCAGCGTAATGCGGAAAGCGCGGGTGAAAAAGCCCGCGCCTTCCAGCTGCGCGTATTCATACAGCGGCTGGGGGATGGATTGCAGCGCCGCCAGGAAGATAATCAGGCAGAAGCCCAAATTCTTCCAAAGGAACATCAGCACGACCGGCAGGCGCAGCGCGCCGCTGGTCAGCCACATCACCCGCGCCATGCCCAGCGCCTCGAGCACGCGGTTTACCGGCCCGCCGTAATCGAAAATCACCAGCCACACCAGCAGAATCGCGGAGGACGGCGTCAGATACGGCATCAGCACGCTCGAGCGGAAGAACCCGCCGAAGGGCTTGATCGCGCTCAGCGCGCTGGCCAGCAGAAACGAGAGTACCCACAGCAGCGGCGCGCAGATGAGCGACAGCTCCATCGTGTTTTTCAGCCCCAGCAGAAACATGCTGTTTTGCCACAAATCCCGATAGTTTTGCAGGCCGACAAACACGTTTTTATAGCTTCCGTCCGTCAGGCTGTACCCAATGCCGCTGAAAAAGGGCACGATGTAGAAAATCATCAGCATCGCAAGCCCGGGCAGCAGAAACAGCCAGACGGATTTTTTCTTTTCAAACATGCGGGTTTAGTTGCCCTCCAGCTTCTGCATTTGCAGCGTCTTTTCCAGCGCGTCGGCCAGCTGCTTTGCGGTCATCGCGCCGTCGAGATACTGCTGCACCTGGCTCGTGCCGTCGTCCATCGCCCAAAGGCTACTCTGCTGCACGGTCATGTTGTCGCCGAACGCACGGTAGTTTTCGATCTGATCCGGGGTGATGCTGTATTTGCCGCTCTGCTCGTATTCAGTCAGCCATTCCTTCATGGAATCCAGATCGTTTTGCAGCGACTCGCGGGCCTCCTCGTTTTCGGTCTTGTCCAGCGTTTTCTGCAAGTCGGCGATCGAGCTGTTGATGCTCTTGAGATTCTCCTCGTAATATTCGTTCAGCACCGGCTCGTTCATCTCCGGGCTGAACATGATCCGGTTTTCCTGCGCCTCCATCGCCCATGCGTCGGCCAGATACTCGATGGCCTCGTCCTTGTGCTCGGAGAACGGATTGACGAATGCAAAGGTCACGTTCTGGCCGAGCAGCGGCTTTTCGCCCTCCACGATGGCAAGCGCGACCGGCTTCGCCTGATTCTCGCTCGAGCCGGCGTAGTTATACAGGCTCAGGTTCGACCACTCCAGCAGCACGTTGTCATAGCTGTAATCAGCCATGATGCTGCCGCCGTCCTCGGAGTCGTCCTCCTCGCGCAGACCGAGGTTATCCCAGTCGATGGCTTCATACGCCGCGCAGAGATCGAGCAGCGCCTGCGTGCCGCGCGTCAGGTTTTCCTCGCCCGCGTCCAGCCAGGTGAAATAATCGTTTAGCATCGCAAAGAACAGCTGGCTGCGGAACTCGTCCTTGGCGTAGCCCATATCTGAAATCATGACCTCCGGCGTTTCCTCAAGCTTCTTGTTGCTTGAGATATCAGCCAGAATGTTAAACAGCCCGATCCACGAGGTCGGCACGTCGTAGCCCAGCTTCTCGGTCAGCAGCTTGGTATTGATGTTCATGATATCTACATAACCGGACATCGGCAGGGCGTAGATGTGGCCGTCCTTCGTGACGTAATCCTTCAGGTAATCATACATCCCGTTCACCGCGTCGGCGAGGGACTGATTGCTCTCCAGCTCAGCCAGAAAGCCGCGGTTCATCAGGGCGGAGAACGCGCTGTCCGTGCCAGAGAGGGTGTAGATATCCACGGAGGAATCGCGGTTCATCATGCTTTGCAGCAGGGTATCCGAGTTGAGCGTGTTGGAGATGGAGACCATGTATTCCGGATGCTTGTCGGTGAAGGTGTAATACGCCTTGCCGATGGCGTCCTCATAGCCGCCGTTGGCCACGCGCAGGCGCTGGGCGGGCAGCTTGTCGAGCGTCACGTCGCGGCCGACGACCGCGTCATAGCTGGCCAGCACATACAAATCGCCGTATACCACGCCGTTGCCGCTCGCATAGGTCAGCGGCATGTCGCCGAACTCCTCCGGCTCGCCGAGACCGTCCTCGCTGACGTCCATGCGCCAAACGCTGCCGGAGAGCACATAATACAGCTTGCCGCGCGCCGCGTCATAGGCGATGCCGGAGGGCGTGTCATAATCAATCGTCGGCAGCGCGCCCAGCTCGACCGCCTCTTCGCTTTCGATGTCATACAGACAGAGGGTGGTGGTGATGGGGTCTGTGTCGTAGTTGTTGACAATCATCAGCAGCTTGCCCTCGGTGTAGGGCGCGATGCTCTGCACGTCGCCGTCCACGTCGAGCGTCAGCGTCTCCACGGTCTCATCCTCGAGGTTCAGCGCCAGCAGCTCCAGCTCGTCGCCATAGGAGAGCGCATAGAGCGTATTGCCGAAAGAACACGGGTTGTTCAGGTTGCGGGTGTAGGTATATGTCTGATCGTCATAGCTTTCGGTGACGCAGAGCGCGTCGCCCAGGTCGATCACCTCGCCCAGCGACAGCGCGCCGTCGTCGCCAATCAGCAGCTCGACGAGTTGGTTGCTCGCGTTGCCGTCCGCATCGGTAATGGTCGCCATGCGGTAAAGCTTATCGCCGACGATGTAGAGGTTGCCGTCCAGATAGGCGTAATCGCCGTCGCTTAAATCCAGCACGCCGGGGTTCTCGTCGTCGCCGATCAGCGTGCTTTCAAGCTCGTTGTAACCCTCTGCCTCGGTCAGCTTTCGGGTCGCGTTGTCCCAGGTATACAGCGCGTCCCAGCTGGAAAGCAGCAGCTTGTCGCCGTAGACGATCATGCTCTGGATGTAGTCCTTAAAGTCGTTCATGCCCTGCACGGCGATGGTCACGTTGCCCTCCGCCAGCGCCGCCGCGCCCAGCATCAGAGCCAGCGCAAACAAAATGGAAAGAATCTTTTTCATAGCGTTTCCTTTCTTGGTTTCACCCTTCCACCATCTGCGGAAGGGTTACTCCACATACACAATCACGGTCATGCCGATGCGCACGGTTTCATCCGGCGTGAAATCGACATAGGCGACATACTGCGCGCTCTGGCTCGTCGTGCTGTCGTCCTTCTTTTCGCTCAGATACGAAATGGAAGAAATCGTGCCTTCAAAGCGGCGGCCGCTGTCCGCGTCCCAGTTGAACTCGATTTCGGCCTTGCCGCCGACGGTCACATCCATCAAATCCGCTTCGGAGATGACCATCTTAATCTGCATCGCGTTATTGGGGTAGATGGTGGCAATTTTCGCGTCCTTTTCGACGGTCGTGCCGTTGCCTGCGTCCACCGTCGCGATAACGCCCGCCACGTCGCTGACCACCTGTTTTTCCGGCGCATACAGCCCGTCGAGCGTGCCGCGCACGGTTTCAAACAGCAGCTCGCCGCGCTCCACCGTGTCGCCCGCCTTCACGTGCATCTTGAGCACGCTGCCCTCCGCGTTGACGGCGACGGTCTGCGTTCGGCCGACCGTGCCGCGGCCGATGCGGCTGGTATTTTCATAGTCGCTGCTGCGGTAAATATCCGCGGTTTCGCCCATGTAAAATTCGCCGCCCGTGACCTCGACGGTGAACTTGCCGTCGTCCTTTTCATCCAGCCCCGTCACCACGCCGCGGCCCTGATGGCTGCCGTCCTTGGTGCACTTGAGGAACACGGTTTCGCCGATGTGGATATAGCGGTTTTCGCTGGAGTTGTAGCCCTTTTCCGTGCTGCACGCGAGCGTGAAGCGGTTCATCGGCTCGATGTAGACCAGCGCGCCGTATTGGTTTTTCACGCCGTCCGCGCTGTCTCCCTCGTGGGCGAACACGCCGCTGACCGTGCCGTCCGTCGAGGCGTAGGTCTTGGTGGTTTCCAGCGTGGCGATGGGGTCGCCGATTTTCACGCTGTCGCCGACGCGCACGCGCATATCCTCCACCAGCCCGCCGTATGGCGCGGCGATGACCTGAGTCGTCTCCGCCGTCACCTCTCCGGCGAACACGGTTTCCGCCTGCGCCGCAAGGGGCAGGGCGAGCGCAAGCAGCGCCGCGGCCCAAAGCGTTTTCTTTTTCATTTATTGGCCCTCCTTGACGGGTTTATAGCTTTCGTAGGGTTTGTGCATCATGTCCTTCGTACCGACGAGCACGTCGTAGCGATACATCGGGCTTTCCGTGCTCTCCTCGAGCAGATAGGTTTCGCCCTCCACCTGCACGCTGAGCGTCGTTTCGCGCAGCGCCTCATCCTGAATGAGCGTGTATTCAAACTTTCGGGTCGAAACGCCGCCCGCCTTGAGCTTGCCGTACTGCGTGCCGCCGGTGAAGCCCGCCGTCGGGATGGCGGTGATGTAGTCGCCCGAAGCGAACACCAGATAATCCACGCCGCTGTTATACAGCAGCTTATACGCCTCGCCGCCGAAACGCCAGACGTTGCTTTCCGCCGTCTGCGCGGCGCTGAGCAGCAGCGCGTTGGGCGCGGTCTGCGCCGTGTCCGCGTCGGTTTGCCACGTCGTCAGCTCGGCGGTAAAGGCTTCCGTCTGCCCCTCGCTGGTCAGCGACAGGTTCAGCGCCGTGCCGCCGACGGTCAGCTCGGTCTGCGGCGCGTCGGATACGTTCAGCTCCAGCGCGTTGTAATTCGCCTTGGAATAATCCATCGTCTCTTTGACGTGGCGAATCGGCTTGGCGCCCGTTCCCGTGCCCGTTCCCGTGCCCGTTCCCGTGCGCTTCTTTTTGCCGAAGGTGAAGGGCTCGGCGTTATAGGCGATGTTGCCCGCGTTGTCGCGCACGCAGATTCGCCCCGCCTCCACCGTCTCGCCCACGTCGCCCAGGAAGGACATCTCCTGCTCGGGGTCGGTGTAATCGTCCCACGTTTCGCCGCCGTCGTAGGATATGCCGTTCAGCCCGCTCAGCCAGTCATCCGCCGTGACATAGCAGACGGTCTTGCACTCGTCGTCGCCGCTCAGATACGGCCCGTCGGGCGGGGTGAAATCCAGCAGCATGTCGTATTGGTCCGACAGCGCCGCCACATCGCCCATCTTATCCAAAATGGCGAAGCGCAGGCTGACCAATCCCTCGTCGCTCGGCATATACACGTTGTTGCCGTCAGAGAGCAGAATCAGCCTTTCGTTGCAGATGAACACGCCGTAAACGTATTCCTCGCTCCCCTCGGGAATGCCGCTGAGGGTAAAGACGGGCATTGCGCCGCTCCATTCGTTCGGGAGATAATCCGCCGCGTCCACGGTCAGCGTCACGCGCGGCGCTTCCGTCGGTTCGGGCGTCGGCTCGGGCTGCGCGCTGTCCGTCGGCGCGGGCGTGGTTTCGGGGTTCTGCGGCGCGTCCGTCTCGGTCGGGGTCTCGGGCGTTTCGGTTTCCGTCGGATTCTCGGGTGCTTCCGTTTCGCTCGGATTTTCGGGTGCTTCGGTTTCCGTCGGATTCTCGGGCGTTTCCGTCTCGCTCGGGGCTTCGGGCGCTTCCGTCTCCGTCGGGTTCACGACCGGCGCGTTCTTGCGCCACACCTGCACGCGGACGGAGAAGCGAACGTCGTCGTCCGTCTCTTCGTCCAGCTCCAGCGTCTGCACGTCGTCCGAATCGACGAGCACCACGTAGTCATATTTGTCCACGTTGAACACGCCGCCGTCCGGCTCAAAGCTCACGCGCTCAAACAGCCGCCGCGACACGTTCTCCGCCGT
This sequence comes from uncultured Clostridia bacterium, assembly GCA_934675735.1. Lineage (GTDB taxonomy): Bacteria > Bacillota > Clostridia > Christensenellales > Aristaeellaceae > Ventricola. Next base: position 95,598 of record CAKURR010000005.1, on the reverse strand, counting down.
GATTTCGCCCGACTCGCGGATATACACCGTCGCGTTTTCGTCCGCACCGAGCGCGTTTTCCAGCCACGCGAGCACATCGGTCAGCGAACCCGCCGTGCGCGCGCCTTCCGCCGTCTCGACCCAAGCCTGGCCCCACGGCTTCCAGTCGTCTTGGGGCTGCTCCGTCTCTTCGGGCGTTTCGGTTTCCTCGGGCGTTTCGGTCTGTTCGGGCTGCGGAGTCTGCGTTTCTTCGGGCCGCGGGGGTTCCGTCTCCTCCGGCGCGGGGGTCTGCGTCTCTTCGGGCGCGCCCGTCTGCGCCGTGTCCGCTTCGGACTGCGTGCTCTCCGCAAGCGCCGCCGGCGGCATGCAGGCCATCAGCGCCGCCAGCGCGAGCGCGGCCATTCTGTTCTGCTTCATTCTATATCCTCCTTGACGGTACAATCTCACAATCAAATGGGGCTCTGTGGATTAGACGACGCGCCCACCCGTTTTGTGGACAGGTTCAAAATGTTATTTATCATCAATTTTCACAGGCATCCAGTATACCATATTTCACCTCGCATGGGTTCACCTGTTTCCGCCAAATAGACGAATCACAGCCGGAAATTATTTCAACTTCCGCGAAAAAAACGGGCCGGGCGGGCGGACTTTTCGCTTTTTCTTTCCAAATGCCGCTTCCGCACGATTGTATTAAGTATCTGATACAATCATACAGCCGCTCCGCTTTTTCGCCGTTTTTTTGCAAAGATATTCGTATATTAAGCAAAACCGTTTGAAAAAATTATAAAATTGCAGGATTCGCATTCATTTGTTTCATAAAAATCTTGAAAACGTCGCCGCGAAACGGTATAATATCCCCATTCCGAATGCTATTTGAACACATGGAGTGATGAATCGATGGGAGCATCCTTTTCCGATTTCTACATCGCCGCGCCGCAGGCCGTGGCCGCCAAGCTGAGCAGCATGCTTCTGGCCGCGCAGATTACGCCGCGCGGCGTTGTGCACACCGGCGATGAAGCCGTGCGCGCCGCGAAGGACGGCGCTTTGCTGCTGACCACCTACCGCCTGCCGGATATGACGGGCGCGGAGCTGGCGCAGAAGCTGGGCGACAGCGCCGACGTGGTGATGATTGTGCCTCAGGATTACGCCGAGGCGGACGCGGAAAACGTCATCACCCTGCGCAACCCCATCAGTCCGGATGCGCTGGTTCAGAGCCTGAAAACCCTGGCCCACTGCCGCGCCCGCATGGATCGTCTGCGCACGCAGGCGGATAAGCTCGCCCGCACGCTGGAAGAGCGCAAGCTCATCGATCGCGCGAAGGGGCGGCTGATGGATACGCTGCACCTGACCGAATCCGAAGCGCACTACCGCATTCAGAAGGCCAGCATGGATTCGGGCCGCCGCATCGCCGATGTTGCCCGCGAGATTTTGGAATCGCCCGAAAACATGGCCAGTTAAAACAAAACCTCCCGAAGCTTTTGACTTCGGGAGGTTTTTTGTGCTCAGCCCTTCACCGCACCGGCGATAACGCCGTCGATGATATACTTCTGGCAGACCAGATACATCACGATAATCGGCAGAACCGTAATCATGATGCAGGCCATCATCGGGCCCATTTCCACGCGGCCGTAGCTGCCGCGGAAATACTGAATCGCCATCGGGATGGTGCGGTATTTTTTAATATCCAGCACCAGCGTCGGCAGCAGATAGTCGTTCCACACCCACATGGTTTCCAGAATCGCGGTGGAAATCATCGTCGGCTTGAGAATCGGGAAAACGACCTTGAAGAAGATTTGCAGCGGGTTGCAGCCGTCAATCATCGCGGCTTCTTCAATCGCAATCGGCACGGATTTCATGAAGCCCGTGAACATAAACACCGCCAGGCCCGCGCCGAAGCCGAGATAAATCACGCAGATGTTGAACGGCGTGTTGAGCCGCAGCGTGTCGGCCGTCTTGGAAAGGGTGAACATCACCATCTGGAACGGCACGACCATCGAGAACACGCACAGCAGATACATCGCTTTGGAAACGACGGAGGTCACGCGGGTGATATACCAGCCGCACATCGAGCAGCACAGCAGAATCAGCAGCACGGAGGAAACCGTAATCACCGCCGAATAACCGAACGACTGCAAAAAGTTCAGCTGGGTGATGCCGTAGACGTAGTTATGCAGCCCCGCGAAAGTCGCCGAGGCCGGCAGCTCAAACACGGTGGCAGTGGAGATGGCGAGTTCATCCTTGAGCGAGTTGATGAGAATCAGCAGCACCGGATAGAGCCACACCACGCACAGCGCGCCGAGCAGCACGGTCAGCAGCACATCCGCAACGCGGCGCGTGCCGGAGACCGCACCGTCATGATACTTTGCCTTAGCCATTACTGCTGCACCTCCTTGCGACGGGTGAAATAGAGCTGAATGAGCGCAATCACGATGACCAGCAGGAAGAACACCACGGCCTTCGCCTGACCGATGCCCTTCCACTGCGCGCCGCTGCGCTGGTAGAACGTGTCGTAGATATTGAGGGCGAGCATCTGGCTGGCCTTGGCCGGTTCGCCGCCGGTCAGCGAGAGGTTCTGGTCAAAGAGCTTGAACGAGTTGGTCAGCGTCAGGAAGGTGCAGATCGTGATGGAGGGCATGACCATCGGCAGCTTGACCTTGAAGAGCGCCTGCATGCCGGTCGCACCGTCGATGGAGGCGGCCTCCAGCAAATCGCCGGGCACGTTCTGCAGGCCCGCGATGTAGATAATCATCATGTAGCCGATTTGCTGCCAGCACATCAAAATGACGAGGCCCCAGAAGCCGTATCGCGCGTCCAGCGAGAGCAGCGGCTTACCCAAATTGGTCAGAATGCCGTTGAGCAGAATCTGCCAGATATAGCCCAGCACGATGCCGCCGATGAGGTTCGGCAGAAAGAACACCGTGCGGAAGATGTTCGTCCCCTTCAGCCCGCGGGTCAGCGCCAGCGCGATGGCGAAGGCGATGACGTTAATCAGGATGGTGGAAACGACGGTAAATTTCGCCGTGAACCAGAAGGCGGAGACGAACGTGCTGTCCTGAAAGACCTTGAAATAGTTATCCAGCCCGACGAAGGTCGTCTTGCTGATGGTGGTGAACTTGTGGAAGGACAGGAAAATGCCCCACAGGAACGGCCACACAAAGCCGATGATAAACGCCGCCAGCGTCGGCAGCAGGAAGAACGGCCAATACTTTTTGATTGCTTTCTCCATACTTGAAAATCCTTTCGGATAAATCAGCGGGCAGTCGGCAAAAGAGCGTCCGATACATCGCCGCGAAAAGCGCTCCTTTGCAGACTGCCCTGTCAAAAGGGCAGTTTGGTCAACTTCATGGAAAGAAAAAGGGGAGGGCGAATTGCCCGCCCCTCTTTGGCGCAAGGTGATTAGTGGCTCAGCTGATACTCGGTCGCCCAGCCATCCACAAACGCGGTCTTGACGGCATCCCAGTCGCCCGTGCCGGCAGCGTAAGCGGTCAGCGCAGAGCCGACGCCATCCTTCCATGCCTCGGACGGGATGGTCGCGAAGTTCCAGCTCACCGGGGTCTTGCCCTCGGCGGTGTACTGCGCGTCAATCTGCACGAACGGGTTCGCAGACTGATATTCGCCGGTGAAGGTGTCAAACGGGGCGACGAAGCCCATGTCCTGAGACATGCTCTTGCGGCCCTCGTCGGAGGTGACGACCCAGTTCATGAACGCGAGGGTCGCGTCGATGTCTTCCTGCTTGGCCGTGCCGTTGACGCACCAGTAGTTCTCGGTGCCGGTGCACAGGCCCTGATTCTCTTCGCCTTCCGCGCCGATGTAGATCGGCAGCATGGTCAGGTTCTCGGCGCCGAGGGAAGAAACATCGTTCCACGCCCAAGTGCCGTTCTGATAGAACACGGCCTTTTCGCCAACGAATTCAGCCACGGCGTCGTTGCCGGTCTTGCTGGCCAGCAGCTTCGGGTCGCAGGTGGAATCGGTGATGTACAGATCCCAGATGGCCTTGTAGTTGTCCAGATAGGTGCCCTTGATGGCCTCGGTGGAGCCGATGCCGTCCGCCTTGTACTCGTAGTAGATGGGCATGTTGGCCAGATGGGTCTTGAAGCGCCAGTCGGAAGAACCGTCCATGCCGGCGGAAGTGAAAGCGCCGTCCACGCCCAGCTCGTCCTTGCGGGCCTGGATATCGTCGGCGACCTTCTTCAGGGTCTCAAAGTTGGTGATGTCGGAAGCCTTGTAGCCGGCCTTCTCCAGCAGCTTGGTGTTGGCGATGAGGCCGTAGGTCTCGATGACGTAGGCCACGCCGTACACCGTGTCGTCCTCCTTCAGCGCGAAGGAATCGGAGGTCAGGTGCTTGGTGATGTCCGCATCCTTGAGGTCGTAGCAGTAATCCTTCCAGTTGGCCAGGCCGACCGGGCCGTTGACCTGGAACAGCGTCGGCGGATCGCTCTTCTCGATCTCGCTCATCAGCGTGGTTTCATAGTTGCCGGAAGCGGCCGTCACGACGGTCACCGGCACGCCGGTCTGCTCGGTGTAGAGCTTGGCCAGCTCCTGCCACTGGGCGTCCTGCTCGGGCTTGAAGTTCAGGTAGTACACCGAACCGTCGGCCGAAGCGCTCACGGCCAGAGCAAGGCACAGGCATGCGGCCAGAGCAAAGGCGATGATTTTCTTCATGATAGTTACCCCTTTCGTTCCGCAGAAATTTTTTTATGGTCGAAGCGTCCTCCCGCTTCAAACATACGCATTCATGACGTTTGTGAAACTCCATGCAACGTCTATGCACCCATTATAGACCAAGCCTGTCAGAAAAGCAAGAGCCTTTTTGTGATTTTTAAGCTTTTTTTACAAATCACAACGTGCAGAAATCGACATTTTGCAAATTCGCCTTTTTTGTCTTTTTTCTTCTTCCCGACACGGTTCGCCGTTTTGCGCAAATTTACGCAACTCGTTTGCATAAATTGTGCGCACACGGTTGACAAACGTGCCCCTCCTCTCTTACAATAAGGGCAGCAGCGAAAACGGGCGGGGCATGCCCGTTTTCACCCATCATCTGCACAAAGGAGCGGTTTTCTGTGGCCGTAACCATTCGGGATGTGGCGGCGCTGGCAGGCGTTTCGCCGTCAACCGTGTCCCGAGCCTGCCGAAACAATCCTTCCATCAGCGAGGAAACCAAACAGCGCGTGCGTCAGGCCGCCAAAAAGCTGGGCTATGCGGCAGAGGGCGCGCCCGCGCCGTCGCCGCGCACCATCGGCGTGATTCTGCCGCCGAGCGTCAAAGAGGTTTACGAAAATCCCTTCTATTTGGAAATGATTCGCGGCATCAACCAGTGCTGCAACGCGCATCAATACATCAGCACCATCGTCACCGGCCAAGATAATGAGGAAATCCTCTCGGCGGTTCGGCTGCTCGTTTCCTCCGGCACGGCGGACGCGTTTATTCTGCTCTATTCCCGTCAGGGCGATACCGTCATCGATTATCTGGTCGAGGCGGGTTTGCTGTATGTGCTCATCGGCAAAGCCTACGCCTACGCCAACAAGACGGTGTATATCGACAACGATAACTTTCTCGCCGGTCAGGAGGCCACCGAATACCTCATCCGCAAGGGCCATCGGTGCATCGCCTATCTGGGCAGCGACAACGCCTATCTCTTCACCGCCGACCGAAAGCGCGGCTATCAATCCGCGCTCGCGCTGGCGGGCATTCCCTTCCGCGAAGATTACTGCGTGGAAATGGCCGCGCCGGATATCGGCAGCGCCGCCCTCCACACGCTCATCGAACGTGGGGACAGGCCGACCGCCATCGTCGTCAGCGACGATTTGCTCGGCATGACGCTCGAGCGCGTCTGCCTGACGCACGGGCTGTCCATCCCTAAAGATATCTCCATCATCTCGTTCAATAATTCGCTTTTCGCCAAATTAACCTCGCCGCGGCTCACGTCGGTGGACCTCAATTCGTTTCAGCTCGGCATCGAAGCGGCCAACCAGCTCATCAGCCATATCGATAATCCGCAGCTCATGGCGACCAAGAGCATCATTCCCCACCGCATCGTCGAGCGGGAAAGCTGCGGAAGCATCTTTTAACCCAGTATTCTATACAGAGAGGGGCGCGGCCTGAGCCGCGCCCCCGCTTTATTTCGGTTGGGTATCGTTTTTCCGCCCGTAGGGACGCGCAGTGCGCGTCCGTTTTTTGAGCAGAAGCCGCATTTTGCTCCATGATATTGACCTATGCCCATTGCCCCAGCATTTCCCGCATCCATGCGTAAACATCCATCTCATACACGCTTTGCAGGCGCTCCCGCGTCATCACACGGTCAATCTCCCCCTGTGCGGCGCACACGCCGCGGTTCATCAGCACGGCATGCGTGCCGTATTTGCGCGCCAGGCTCAAATCGTGCACGACGGAAATCACCGCGCGGCTCGGCTGTTTCAGCCACGCTTCAATCAGTGAGAAGATGTGCTTCTGATAAATCAAATCCAAATGATTCGCCGGTTCGTCGAGGATGAGAATCTGCGGGTTCTGCGCGAACACCTGTGCCAGAAACGTGCGCTGCAATTCGCCGCCCGAAAGGGTCATCACGTTGGCGCGGCGCAGCTCGGTCAGGCCCGTCAGCTCCAGCGCGCGCGCGACGCGCGCTTCCCCGTCGTCGTCGCGGGCGGCCAAAAAGCCCGACGCGTGCGCATAGCGCCCCAGGCTGACCACTTCCTCCACGGTATACGCATAGCTCACCGCGTTTTTCTGCGCCAGCACGCCGATTCTGCGCGCCAGCTCCGCCGCCTTGAGTCTGCGGATGTCCCGCCCCTCCAGCAAAATTCTGCCCGTATAGGGCACGCCGCCCGCAATCGTCTCGATGAGCGTGGATTTGCCCGCGCCGTTCGGCCCGACGAGCATCATCCACTGCCCCGCCTTCAATTCAAAGGAGAGGTTCTGCACAACCGTGCGCTCGCCGTAGCGAACCGTCACGTTTTCCGCTTTCAGCATGCCCTCACCCCGCCTTTCTCGCCCGATAAAAGATGGCGACAAACGCCGCCGCGCCGACCAGCGACGTCACCACGCCGATGGAAAGCTCCACCGGACTGAGCAGCGTGCGGGCGATTAAATCCGCCAGCAGCAGAAAGACTGCGCCCGCAAACATCGACGCGGGCAGCAGCCGCTTGTGGTTCGGCCCCGCAATCATCCGCGCCATATGCGGCACAACCAGCCCGACAAAGCCGATGCTGCCGCCGATGGAGACGCACACGCCGATGAGCACGGACACCGTGACCAGTATCACCAGCTTCACCCGTTTGACGTTCACGCCGATGTGGCGCGCATTATCCTCGCCGACGGCAAACGCGTTCAGCTCGCGCGCATAGCGGAAAATCACGCCGCCGCAGAGCAGCAGCGCCAGCGCCAGAATGCGCGTGTGCGCGTAGCCCGTGCCCGAAAGCGAGCCCATCGTCCAAAACGCGACGGAGCGCACCTGATTGTTGAGAAACGAGAGAATCAGGTTGATGACGCTGGAAACGAACATCGAAAAAATCACGCCGATGAGGATGATGCTGTTCGTCGCCAGCGAGTGATCCAGCGCGTAGGCCAGCGAGAGAATCAGCACCAGCGACAAAAACGCGAACGCCATCGCCATGAGCATCGTGCCGCCGTATTCCGAGCCGGGCACGGTGACGCCCAGCGCCAGCGCGATGACCGCGCCCAGCGACGCGCCGGAGGAGACGCCGAGCGTCGAGCCGTCCGCCAGCGGGTTGCGCAAAAGCCCCTGCATCGCCGCGCCGCACAGCGAGAGCGCCGCGCCGACCAGCGCCACGTTGAGCACGCGCGGCAGGCGCACGTTCAGAATGATGTTTTTGGAGATGCCCGCGGGCACCTCCTTCCCCATCAGCGCGCAGAAAACGGCGGTCAGCGTGTCCTTCGGCGCGATGGATACGCTGCCGACGCAGACGCACAGCAGCATCGTCAGCAGCAGCGCCAGAATGAACAGCGCGTAGGTTTTGGGGGAAAAGCGGTCGGTCATGAAACGAGAACCTCTTTCTGATTTTGTGCCGATTTTCGGCTTCGCTCAAGCATATAAAAAGGGCCGTTACGCTCATAAGCCTGTTATTTCAAGAGAAACTAAGTATTTGTGCCCGAAGGTTTCCAAAGGGCGACCGGAAAGCCCTTTGGTGGGGCGATGGGGCAAAGCCCCATATCCTGAAATGCTTAGATGATTACTCCTTGAAATATTCGGTTTAAGCTTAACAGTCCCTTTTTTCATTTTCAGGCAGCGGGAGCTTCTTCAGCCTCGATGTCGTTGATGAAGTCATACAGCTCGACAGCCGCGTCCTTCAGCCGCGGGCCCGGGCGGGAAATCGCGTTGGAATCGGCGTTGTAAACCTTGCCGTCCTTCACCGCGCTGATGTCGCCCCAGCCGTCGCGGCCGAGAATCTCTTCCACGGCGGTGTCGCCCATACCCGCGATGGAGACGATATAATCCGGATTGCGCTCGATGACCTGCTCCTCGCTGACGGACTGCCAGCCGGAAATATCCGCAAACGCGTTGGTCACGCCGCACATGGTCGCCAGCTCATCCATAAACGTGCCGCTGCCGGCCGTCCACAGTCCCCACTGGAGCGGAGAAACCTCGAAATAGACGGTCTTGCCGCTCTGCTCGCTCTTGGCGGCAATCTCGTCGAAGGTCGCCTGCATGTCGGCGATGAGCGCCTCGGCCTCGTCGTTTTTGGCCATCAGCGTGCCGATCATGCGGATGGCGGTGTACACGCCCGCGATATCGTTCGCGTCGCTGATGACCACCTTCACGCCGTTCTGCTCGAGCAGCTTGGCCTGCTCCTCGGTCTGAGACATGTCGCTCATCAGCACGACCTGCGGCTCGAGCGCCAGAATCTCTTCGATGTTGGTCTCCGCGCCGGACTGCACGACGGGCAGCTCCGTCACGGATTCCGGATAATCGCAGTATTTGCCGCGGCCGACGAGCGCATCCCCGCCGCCGATGGCGCAGAGGATTTCACAGTCGGACGGCGTGAGCGCGACAATGCGCGTCGCGGGCGCATCCAGCGTAATCTCGCGGCCGTGCATGTCGGTGACGGCGATGCCGTCGGCCAGCGCCAGCGCCGCGCCGCACACCATCAGCGCGGCCAGAAGCAGGGCAAAAAGTTTCTTGGACATGATAACAGTCCCTCCTTAAAAAATTGCAAATGAATCGCGGAAGGGACGGCTCCCAAAAGAAAAAGTCCCTTCCTGAGGGACACTAAGCAGACCGATTGCCTCGGCCGGATAGCCTATCCCACCCCCAGGGGAAAGATGATTCACGGTGTAAACAAGTCTCCCGGCTTGGCTTCATCCTACCGGCGCGCCTTCCCGCTTTCGCAGTGGCTCATCACGCTTTCGTCGGCTTCACGGTTACTGGGATAGCTCGGAAATTGCATCCGATTCCTATGGCGCTTGCGCACCGCGCGTTTCGCGCAGATACACCGGCTATTCATTTGTCACCTTATTATAATCGCTCGGCGCGTTTCCGTCAATTCGGTTTGGCGGCATGCGGGGGCGAAAATCCCCGAAACCCCTTGCCAATTCCGCCCCTCTGCGGTACAATGCATACGGTTAGTTGTTTCTAACACAATTGTATGCAGCGCAAGGGAGGAAGCCGCCGTGTCCAAAAAGGCAACCGAGTTTCAGAAAAAAGAAATGAGCCGCATGTATCGCGGCAAGCAGATTTTCAAGCCCCTGAATACGGGCTGGATTGACGACCGTGTGGCCTGCGTGCGCGAGTGGGTCGCCAACATCTTCTTTTACCGCAAAAACGGCGTCACGATTATGATTGACGCGGGCTATAATTACGAGCCGCTGGAAGAGAAGATGCGCTGGCTGGGCATCTCGCCCGACGAAATCGGCCATATTCTGATTACCCATCAGGATACCGACCACGTCGGCGCGGTCGAGGCGGACAGCCCGGGCCTGTTCAAAAACGCAACGCTCTACGTCGGCGAAATCGAAAACCGCTATCTGACGGGCGAGGTGCGCCGCAAGGTGATTTATCACCTCTATAAACTGCCGCAGGTGACCATCAACAACGAAAAGGTGCTCGTGCGCGACGGGCAGACGCTGAACATCGGCGATATCAAAATCGAGTGCTTCCTCGTGCCGGGCCACACGTGGGGGCATATCGTGTATCTCATCGACGATACCTACCTCTTCACGGGCGACACCATCTGGTTCGGCGCGGACGGCGGTTACAGCTTCATCAGCGCGCTGGCCGAGGATAACAAGCTCGCCGTCCGTTCACTTGCCGCGTTTGAGGATAAGCTCCGCGCGCGCGGCCTGCAGCCGATTTTCATCACCGGCCATACGGGCTATACCGCGGATATGGATTTTGCCTTTGCCCATAAGGATAAGCTCTGTTCGCCGTTCAAAAAGCGCGTCAACGACCCGACCGCGCCCTACGACGCGTATGACGAGTCGGACGACACCCGCGAGCGCGCGCAGTCAGGCCGCCTGAAGCCCGTCCGCCGAGCCGCGCAGGGGGATTGACATTTTCCGCCGCTTATGCCATAATAGCTTTTGTTCCGCAGAAGCGAAACAGCGCCGACAGAAGTCGGCACCGCGTTTTTTTCCATTTTTGAAAAAAGCAATGACGATCATGAAGGCGTCGGTATACCCGTCAGGCGGGCATGCCGCGCCTTTTTTCTGTCCGGAAAAAACGAAATTGCTCAAACTTCTTTGAACCGCCGCGAAGCGAAGCAGGGGGCTTGGGGGATTATCCCCCCCAAACAGGTTTGGGCCTCAGCCCAATATCACCCTTTTCTTAAAAAATGCAGTTTCAGAGCGGACTGCGAAGCAGTCTGCGATTGAAACGACTTCAAGGCGCAAACGCATCAAATTTCCTCATCATCTATGCAAAGGAGCTTCTCACCATGAAATTTTCCAAAATCCTCACGCTGCTTCTGGCCCTGTGCCTGCTCGCTTCCACCGCCTGCGCTTCCACCTTCACCGACGCGCACGGCAACGAAATCGAGCTGGATGATTCTCTGGAAGCCTACACGGCCGTGACCCTCGTCGGCGCAAACGACGCGGCGCGCCAAGGCGAAACCAACCTCGGCGACCTGTGGACGGACGCGCTGCGCTGGTTCGCAGTCTCCGGCGAAATCGACGCCGCCTTTGACGAGGACGACGTGAAGGCCGGCAACAACCACATCGCCGTGGACACGGAGCACGTCGTCGCCCTGTGGAACGGCGGCAACCTCCGCGCCGATATCGCGGAGGGTACGTTCGGCGCGGAAGCTCTGGCCGAAGTGCTCCCCTTCCCGAACAAGGTTGCGGTCGTGTATATGACGGGCGCGCAGCTGCTCGAGGCGCTGGAAGCCGCGTCTCAGGCGCTGCCCTACACCGCCGAAACCGCCGACGCGTGCGCGTCGCTGATGCAGGTTTCCGGCCTGACCTACACCGTCGATACCGCCAAAGCATATGACGCGCTGGAAGCCTACGGCGACCACTGGTTCACCGCCGGTTCGCTCTCCCGCGTGAGCATCGCGGATGTGAACGGGCAGCCGTTTGACGCGGAAGCGACCTATGCCGTCATCACCAGCAATGCCAACTTCAACGGCATGGATTCCTCCTACGCCTTCAAAGCCGCTGCGGAGGCAAACGAGCTGAGCGCCGTCACCACCGCCGTCGTGCGCGACGTGGTCTGGTCGTATATCGCTTCCGAGCTGAACAACCAAATCGGCGACGCCTACGCCGCGCCGCAGGGGCGGCTCAACGTCCGGTAAATCGGCGTCCGCTTTTGAATGCAGACCCTTGGAGCTGTCAGGCTTAAACCAAACATTTCAAGAAATAATCGTCTAAACATTTTTAGGATATGGGGCTTTGCCCCATCGCCCCACCAAAGGGCTTTCCGTTCGCCCTTTGGAAACCTTCGGGCAGAAACACTTAGCTTTTCTTGAAATATCGGGGGTATCAGCTTGACAGCCCCAATAATCTGCACTCGATTTTCAGAAAGGAATTTTCCATGAATCCGCAGCTTGAATCCGTTATTGTTGAAATTGAAAAAGCCGTGCGCGGCAAGCGCCCCGTCATCGAGCACATCCTCGCCGCGCTTTTGGCCGAGGGCCATATCCTGCTGGACGACATGCCCGGCGTGGGCAAAACCACGCTGGCCGTAGCGCTCTCCCGCGCGGTCGGGCTGACCTATCGCCGCGTGCAGTTCACGCCGGACGTGCTGCCATCGGATATCGTCGGCTTCACGATGTTTGACGCGCAGAGCGGTCGGTTCGTCTATCGCCCCGGCGCGGCGACGCACGCCAACCTGCTTTTGGCCGACGAAATCAACCGCACCTCCAGCAAGACGCAGTCCGCCCTGCTGGAAGCGATGGAGGAGCGCCAAATCACCGTGGATGGCGAAACCCGCCCGCTGGAAAAGCCCTTTGTCGTCATCGCCACGCAGAATAACGTCGGCACGGCGGGCACGCAGCTGCTCCCCTATGCGCAAATGGACCGCTTCATGGTGCGCCTGTCCGTCGGCTATCCCGACCGCGACGCGCAGATGGCGCTGCTCAAAGACCGCCTTTCCGAAAACCCGCTGGATTCCGTCGCGCAGGTGCTCACGCACGAGGCGCTGCTGGCCATGCAGGCGGAGGTGCGCGCCGTGCAGACAAACGACGCGCTGCTCGATTACATCACCCGCCTGACGATGGCCTCCCGCGAGCAGCCGAGCGTCGAGGTCGGCGTCAGCCCGCGCGGCGCGCTGCTGCTGTGCCGAATGGCGAAAGCGCGGGCGTATCTGCTGGGCCGTCATTTCGTCGTCAGCGAGGATGTGCAGGCCGTGTTTGCGCCCGTCTGCGCCCACCGCCTGATTCTGACCGCCAAGGCGCGGCTGGCGGGCGTGTCGCCCGAGGCCGTCGCGCATGACCTGCTCGCCGTCGTTCCGAATCCGGATTACGCCGCATGAACAAAAACCGCCTGATGTACGCCGCCTGGCTGCTCGCCGCCGCCGCGCTGTATTTCTTTGAAAACAACACGGGCACGCGCGCGGTGCTGACCGCGTCGCTGCTCGTGCCGCCGCTCTCCATCCTCTGCGCCCGGCTGTGCAGCCAAAAAGCCGTGCTTGCGCTCGATGTGCCCGCGGTCGGCGAAAGGGGCGCGCCGCTCGTCTGCCGCCTGTCCGCGTCGTCGCTCGTCTTTTGCGACGCTTCCGCCGTTCTCGCGATGCGCAACGCGCTGACGCGCGAAACGGCGCGCATAGAAGCCGCGGCCGACTCGCCCGTCTCCTTCCCCGTGCCGCACAGCGGCCTGATAACCGTCTCGACCGAGCGCGCCGAGATTCGGGATGTGTTCGGCCTGTGCTGCTTTGCCGTGCGGGCGGACTGCGCGCAGCCCGTATTCGTGCCGCCGATTTCCTTCCCCGCGTGCGTGACGCTCGACGCTTCCCCCGCCCACGCGCGGGAGGACAGCCGCTTCTCCGCCGTTCGGCGCGGCGAGGATTTCGGCGAAACGCAGTCCGTCCGCCCCTATGCGGCGGGCGACCCCGTGCGTCAAATCCACTGGAAGCTCTCGGCCAAAATGGGGCAGATGCTTCTGCGCGAAATCGGCCTGCCGCAGACGGGCGATATTCTGCTCGCGCTGGCCGCCGACGGCGCGGATGCGCCCGACCCCGACGCGGCGGAAGCGTCGCTCTGCGGCCTGCTCTCCGCCTCCCGTTCGCTGCTCGCCTTGGGTGTCGCGCACCACGTTTCCTTTTGGCGCCGCGCGCCGATGGCCGTTTCCTCCGACGCGGATTGGGAATGCGCCGCCCGCATGCTTTCCGCCGCGCCGCCCGACGCGCCCGCCGAAGCCGCATTTGCGCGCGTCGCCGTCTTTTCCCCGCACGCGGATATCGACGTATCCGACGCATGCGCCCGCGTGACGCTGGTTCTGCCCGAGGGCGCGCAGACGCTCGTCGGCGACGTGCCCGTCGCGTTTTTCGGCCCCCGTTCGCCGTTTCTCACCCTGTAACCCCATCGCACACGGAAAGGAGCGCCCATGCGGCTCAAGAAATCCTTGCTCGCGCTTGCGGCGGCGCTGCTGTTGACCGCGCTTGCGCTGCTGCTTCCGCCCGCGCGCGAGGGCGCAAAGCTGATGGCCAACGACCTGTTCGCCCTCAGCGAAGCCCAAAACGCCTACGTCTACGACCGCTTTGCCGTTGCTGGCGGCGCAGACCGCCTGCCCGCGTGCGCGCTGCTCGGCGCGGCGGCGGCGGCTTTCGCCGCGTTCGTCGCGCTCAGTCCCTCCCGCCTGCCCGCGCTGGGAACGGCCCTCGCTCTCGCGGCGCTTCAAGCCTATTTCGGGCTGAGCTTTCCCGCGCCTGTCAATGCGCTGCTCTTCGCGCTGCTCGCTCTTAAGCTCGTGCCGACCCGCGGCAAGCGGAATCGGCCGATGCTCGGCGCGGCGGCGCTGGCCGTGTTTCTCGTCGTCTGCACCGCCTTTTCGGGCACGGACGCCGCGACGGAGGCCGCTTCCGAACGCGTCCGCGACGCGCTGAGCGGCGTGACCCAATCGCCCGACGCGGGCAGCGAGCCGCCGCCGAGCGTCACGCAGACCCGCCGCGAAAATCATCTCTCCCTGTCCGTCGGCGACGGCGGCGCGGTCTCCGAACGGGATTATCGGCTGATTACCCGCGCCGAAGAGCAGATTTCCGACCCGCCGTGGTTCGACTGGCTCAAAACCGCGCTGATGATGGCGCTCGTCGTGCTGCTGCTGGCGCTTCCGTTCGCGCCGTTTGTGTGGCTCGGCCGACGCGCCAATCGGGCAAGGGCGATCCGCGAAGCGTTTGACGACGCGGATAACCGCAGGGCCGTCTGCGCCATGTTCCGCCATGTCGTCCGCTGGTGGACGGTCTGCCGGCCCGTGCCGAAGGGCCTGCCGTTTTCAAACCTGCCCGACGCCGTGGCTATGCCTGCGGATTACGAAACAGCCTACCGCGCGTGCGCCGAAACGTTTTTGAGGGCCGCATACAGCGGCGAACCGATTGCCGCAGACGAGCGGGCGGGCATCAAATTCCTGCTTGACGAAACCGAATCCCTCCTCTATGATGGACAAAGCGCCCTGCGGCAGTTTGAACTCAGATATCGCTATCTGCTTCGGTAACGCGCCGCGAAACCAACCGCCATCCTCATTCTGTTTTATGAAAAAAATCTTCTTTTTTTTGACCCTTGCCGTCCTGCTGTTCGCGCTGACGGGCTGCCGAAGCCGCACCGCCCCCGCGCCGCGCGCTGCGGACAGCGCCGCCGCGTCGGGCGCGGACGCTTCCGGCCCATCCGCCGACGTTCCGTCGGAAAATTCCGACGAAGCGGGCGGCGAAACCGTCGAAAACCCGCTTGCCGAGCGCGCCGAATATGACGAAACCGCGCGCGCCGAGCTGCTGGAGCGCCAAAACCGTTCCGTTCACGGGGACGGCGAAGGCAACGGCCTGCCGCGCGCCCAAAGCCGCGCGGAAAGCGGCGCTATGCAGCTCAGCGGCGACGCATCCGTCACCGCGACCCAAACGCTCCCCGCCGACGAAGCCGAGCGCCTCGGCGTGTCGGAGAGCGCGCCCGTCGCCGAAACCGCCAAGCGCTATTACGACGCGCTGCTGCAAAGCCGCGTCAAGACGCTGTTTGAGTGCAAAAAGCTCAACGTCTATATCGAGTCGCCCGAGCCCTTTGTCACCGTTTCCAAAGTCTCGCCCGAGCACGCGCTGATTCTCACCGCGGGCGGATACAGCGTCTCTGCCAAGCGCGCCGAAGACGACCTGACGGTGGACGGCGGCTGGGTGCTGCGCAAAAACCCCGATTTCATCGTGAAATTCGTCGATTCCGCCGTGCTGGGCGAAAACGCGCTCGGCGACGCAGCGGCGCAAAGCGTCTGCGCGTCGATTCGGGCGCGCGAGGATATCCGCGAGCTGGCCGCCGCAAAAGAGGGACGGATACTGCTGCTTTCCGAATCGCTTTTAACTTCGCCCGATATGCAGACGGCGGCGGCGGTCTGCATCGCGAAGGCGATGTATCCCGAGCTGTTCGCCGATGTGGACGCGGCTCGGGCCGTCCGCCAGCTGGCGGAGGAATCGGGCGTTTCCTCGGGCGGCGTGTGGTTTTACGCGCCGCCATCCTGACAGCGGCCCGAAACCTTCCGCGCGGATGTTTCTTCTGCCGTTTCCAATTCCATACCGCAAATCCATTTCAAGGGAGCTTTGACCCATGCATAAAAAAGACGCGTCTCTGCGCGTGATGAAACTCACCTACTCTGCGCTGTATCTGGCTATCGCGCTGGTTCTGCCGTTTTTGACGGGGCAGATTCCGCAAATCGGCTCCATGCTCTGCCCGATGCATATTCCCGCGCTGCTCTGCGGCTTCGTCTGCGGCTGGCCGTGGGGGCTGGCGGTCGGGTTTATCTCGCCGCTGCTGCGCTCCGTGCTTTTCGGCATGCCGACGATGTTCCCGACGGCGGTTTCAATGGCCTTCGAGCTGGCGGCCTACGGCGCGGTTTCGGGGCTGCTCTACCGCGCGCTGCCGAAAAAGCCGTGGGGCATTTACGTTTCGCTGCTGGGTGCGATGGTCGTCGGCCGCCTGGTCTGGGGTACGGCGCGCTATCTGCTGGCCGGACTGGCGCACAGCAGCTTCACCCCCGCGCTCTTCTGGGCCGGCGCAGTCACGACGGCCATCCCCGGCATCATCCTGCACATCATCCTCATCCCCGTGCTGGTGATGGCGATGGAAAAGGCGCGGCTCATTCTCGATTGAACGGAGGCTTTCCCCATGTCCGACACGCGCGCGTTTCTGCTTGCGCATTTTGCGGCCTATCCCGCGCTTGAGCTGACCGACCTGTTCAAGGCGCTGTATCAAAGCGCGTTCGGCTGCGAGCATCTGGTGGCCGACGCATCCGCCGCCGAGGCGTATATCGCATCCGAAGCGGCGCAGGCCCGTCCGCACGCGGGCGAAACCGTCGAACCGCTGGATGGGCCGTTTGTCCGCGTCCATCTGGATATGCTCAGCCGGGGGCTGAGCGCCCGCACGCTGGCGCGCCTGTTCGCCCTCTCCGCCGAGCATCGGGACGGCGCGCAGGCCGAGCTCACAAAAAAGCTCGCCGTGCTGACGGAGATGATTGGTCAGGGCGAGCTTCCCTTTGATATTTCCGAAACCGAGCGGGCGATGGCCGCATGGCGCGCGGCGGGCTTCCCCCCGTGCCACCATTCGGAGGCCTTCCGCCGGGCCTACGCGCCCGCGTATCGGCTGATGAAAGCGGCCTATGCGCCGCTTCTCCCGCTGCTCTGCGCGCTGGATGCGCGTCTGGCGCGCGGCGAGCGCACGATTCTGGCCATCGACGGCCCATGCGGAAGCGGCAAGACGACGCTCGCCGCCCTGCTGGCGCGGCTGTGCGACTGCCCCGTCTTTCACGCGGACGACTTCTTCCTCCGCCCCGAGCAGCGCACGCCCGAGCGCTTTGCCGAGCCGGGCGGCAATTTGGACAGGGAACGCCTGCGGGACGAAGTGCTCGCGCCGCTGCGCGCGGGGCAGACCGTCTCCTTCCGTCGGTTCGACTGCGGCAGTCTGTCCCTTCTGCCGACCGTTTCCGTCGCGCCGACAGCGCTTGCCGTCGTCGAAGGGAGCTACTGCCTTCACCCCGAACTGGCGGGCTTTTACGATGTCTCCGTCTGCCTGTCCGTTTCGCCCGAATTGCAGCGCGCGCGCATTCTCGCCCGCAGCGGCGAAGCCATGGCGCAGCATTTCTTCACCCGCTGGATTCCGCTGGAACAGACGTATTTTGAAAGCATGAAGCCGCAAACGAGGTGCGATTTTGGGATTGATGCGGCGGAATTATGCACTTCCCGTCCGTAAGATGAAAACGGAAGTCCGAGAATTAACCTTCTCATGACTTCCGTTTTATTTTTAAGTTATCCCGTCTCACCCAATCTCAATCACCCTGCCCAGTTCGGCGGAGGTTCTGTGCGAAATGGAAATGACGGTGCGGTTCCCGGCGACGCGTTTGAGCGCGGTGAGCACGGCCTTTTCGGTTTCTGCGTCGAGGTTGGCGGTAATCTCGTCGAAGAGCAGCATTTTCGGCTCGGCTGCCGCAGCTCTGGCGATGGAAAGCAGCTGCCACTGGCCCTGAGAGAACAGGTCGGGCGTACAGCGGGTGTCGTAGCCGTTTTCAAGCCCTTCAATCGCATCCCGAAGGCCGGTGAGCTGCGCGACGGCTTGAACGCTCTGCATCGAAATCGAATCGTCATAGAGCGTAATCTGGTCCTTCACCGTGCCGGGCACCATGTGGAACGACTGCTCCACATACCCGAACAGCGCCCGCTTTTCCTCTTCGGGAATATCCGTCGCGGGCACGCCGCGGATGAGCACCTGCCCACTCCGGGGCGCATACAGGCCGAGCAGCAGCTTCATTATCGTGCTCTTGCCCGCGCCCGTGCGCCCGGCCAGCGTCACTTGGTCGCCGTCCATGACCTTAAAGCTCAAACGGTTGAGCACGACATGCTCGTCGTAGCCGAAAACCACGTCGCGGAACTCCACAAACGGCACGCCGTCCTTCCCGCTTTCCGGCTCCCTGGCGTTCGTCGGATGAACGGGAAGCTTCTCTTCCAGCGCGAAGAACTCGTTGATTCTGTGAATGCCCGCGATGGCCGACTGAATGGTCTGAATCTCCATGCCCAGGCTTTCCACCGGCGCGAAAATCTGGGAGATGTAGTTGATGGCCGCAACCGCCGTGCCCGCCGACATGCCGAAGAACGTCAGCACCGCCGCATTGCCTGAGGCGGAAAGCAGCATGACCACGGCGACCACCAGCGCGTTGAGAATCAGGATGACGGGGGAATATACCGCGTCGTAGAAGTTGGTTTTTTCCATCGCCCGATAGCTCTCGCCGATGTAGGTGTCGTAGCGCTCCTCCATGTATTCCTCTTTGGCGAGGTTATGGATGGTGCGGATGTTGTGCAGCGTTTCGGGCACATGACCGGAGGCGCGGGCCACCGCGCGGCGGTTTTCAATCTGCGCCGCCAGCATGTTCTTCTGCACATGGCGCGTAAAGAGAAACAGGAACGGCAGCAGCACCAGCAGCACAAACGTCAGGCCGCGGTTCCGGAACCAGATGACCGCCAGAATGCTCACGATTTTGCACGCGTCGGCGAACATGCTGATGATGCCGGAGGTGAACAGGTTCTCCACCGTGTCCACATCGCCCACGAACCGCGAGACCAGCGCGCCCGGCTCCTGGGCCGTCAGCCCGCCCGCGCTCAGGCGGACGAATTTTTCCATCAGGCTGCTGCGCAGCGCGTGCGTAATCTTCTGGCCGAACACGGTCAGCAGCCCCTCGCGCGCGGATTCCATCACGCCCGTCAGCGCCAGCATGATAAAATACAGCGCAATCAGGCTGACGGAAGCGCCCTGCCCCACCGTCAGCCCGTCCACAATGCGCGCGAGAATCAGCGGCGGAATCAGCGCGGTGATGACCGCGCCGACCACTGCGGCGACAATCGCCAGCGACAGCCCGAGACGGCTCTTCACCGTATCCCAAATGGCGTTTTTCACCCGTATATCACGCTTCATGGCGCTCGCCTCCGTCCTTCGCGTTCTCCGTCTGCGCCTGCGACTCAAACAGTGCCCGATATTCCGGCACGCGCGCCAGCAGTTCCTCGTGCGTGCCCGTCACCGTCCTGCCGTCCTCCATCCAGATGACCGCGTCCATCTGCGGAAACAGATACAGCCTGTGCGAAATCAACAGCACGATGTCTTCCGCCGTCTGCGCCTTCAGGTTCGCGAAAATCTGCTTTTCCGTGCGCTTGTCCAGCGCGGAGAACGGGTCATCCAGAATCAGAATGGGCTTGCTGTGGCAGAGCGTGCGCGCCAACGCCAGCCGCTTGGCCTGTCCGCCCGAAAGGCGAACGCCGCTGCTGCCCACGAGCGTGCGAACGCCGTCGTCCATCTGCGCCGTCTCTTCGTCCATGCAGACCTGCCGCAGATACGTCTCGGCGTCGCCGCTTCGGCCCATCAGCACGTTGTTTTCCACGCTGTCGTTGAACAGCTCGGGGTCGTGGCCCAGATAGCCGATGGCCGCCGCGCGCGCCTGCAAGGGCATTTCGCTCAGCTCCCGACCATCCACCGTGATGTGGCCCTCGTACGGATATTCGCACAGGAACGCCTTGCCCAGCGTCGATTTGCCGCAGGCCACCGGGCCGGTGATGCCAATCATCTGCCCCTTCTTCGCGGTGAAGGTGATGTCCTCCAGCACCTTTTTGCCGTCCGAATAGGCAAAGCTCAGCCCCTCGACGGCCAGCTCCGATACGCCGCGGGCCGCCTCTTCCGGCTGGATTTCGCCTTCCTTCGGGGCCTGGGCCAGCAGCGGACGAATGCGGTTCCACGAGACCTGCGCCTTGTGCACCGCATTGAACAGCTTCGCCGCGCCCGAGGATTTCACCGCCAGCTTCGCAAAGCAGGAGAGAAACGTCGTAAACGCCGCGATGCTCCAAACCTCCCAGCCCGTGCCGAGCACGTTCTTCCGGCCGAAATACAGAATGAACAGCACGCCCGCCATCGAAATCACGCGATAAATCGGCGGCGTGGACGCGTTCCAGATGTTCGCCTTCACCGCCGCCTTTTCGTAGGCCGTCAGGTTCGCTTCATAGGCCGCCCGCCGCTCCTGCTCGCGGCCAAAAACGCGGTAGGTCATCGCGTTCTCCGCCCTGTCCAGCGTCGCCGCGCTCAGCGCGCCCGACTGCTCCTTGAACGCCGCGCCGTTTTTCTGGATGACGCGCTTGAGCTTCTCCGCCGCCATATACGATATCGGCGGGAAAATCATGCACAGCAAGGCCAGCCGCCAGTCGTATATCAGCAGCATGCCGATGTATGCCGCCAGCGCGACGCCCGTGTCAAATAGCTCCGTCGTGAACTTGCGCATGCCCTCCACGCAGTCGTCCACATCCAGAATGGCCTTGGTCATCATGCTGCCCTCGCCCTCTTCCCGAAGGCTCGCGCGGCTCTTGTGCACCAGACTGCCGTAAAGCACCCGCTTCATGCTCCGGTTCACGTTGTTGGCAAAGCGCCGCACGTAAAACCGCTTCACATAGCGCGATACCTGCACCACCGCAATCGCCGCCACATAGGCCAGCACCAGCTTGAGCATGTCGCCGAAACGCCCAAGGCCCTTCAATATGTCCGCCAGACAGCCCGTCATCAGGCCCTCAAACCATGGCCCGGCCAGTAAGCCGATGTTGTAAATGAGGCCGGATACCGTGACAATCAATAAGCTTTTCCACTCCATTTTGAAGTAGGAAAGCACCCTGTCCGGCCGAAATTCCGCTTTCTTCATCTCTTTTGCCTCTCTTGCTTTTGTCCTCTTTCTTCAAACCGCCGCGAAGCGAAATAGGGGTTTGGGGGATTATCCCCCAAATAGGTCCGGGCGATAGCCCAGCGTAACCCCCCATATCAAAGAAAAAACACAGTTTCAGAGCAGGACGCAAAGCGTCCTGCGATTGAAACGGCTTCAAACCGCATCCGGCTCATTTCCCCGCGCTTCAACTTTCGCGGCCACATGCTCAAACCCCGCCTGCCGCTCGCGTTTGGATTTCCAATACAGCTCGTCCAGCGTCTTGCAAAACGCCGCTCGCTCGCCTTCGGGCAAATCCGCCAGAAGCCACTCGTAAAAGACCGTTTCAATCTCCGCCTTCGAGTTTTTCAGCGCTTCCGCCTTCTCGGTCGCATACAAAAGCTGACTGCGCCCGTCCTCCGGATTCGGCTTGCGGATGAGATAGCCCTTCGCCTCCAGATTCGCCACGCGCTTGGCCGCCGCGCCCCTGTCGATTTTCAGCGTTTCGCGCATCTGCGTCTGCGTCGCGCCCGCATGATGGCGGATGTAGTGAATCACGTCAAACTCCGCCGTGCCGATGCCCTCTTCCTTCATCATCTGCACGGTGAATTTGCCGACCTCGCGGGCGATTTTGGTGATTTTGCGCTGTGTGTCGTCCATATCCTGCGCCTCCGTTAGTTGTATGTTCAACTTGATAGATGATAGCACAACTAAATTGGTCCGTCAACGGCCTTCGACCCCAAAACGTTATTTTTCAAAAAGCGCATTGCGGCTGTTTGCGCGCAGCATAAAAGGCCGCCGAGCCTTGTCCCGACAGCCTTTCGATGATTCTGTTCAGCTTTATTCCAGTTTCGCGCCCGCGCCGAGCGCGTAGACGGTCTGTTCATCTGCTTGGGCGATAAGCATGTAGACCGTGTCGCCTTCGCGCGCGCAGAGCATCGCTTCCTCGCCCCTTCGGGCGTATACCGCGTCCAACGCGGCGACGGCGAAGCCCGTAATCAGCTGCGCCTGCCAGCCTTCTTCCTTCATCCGCCCGATGTAGGCGGCGGGGCTCGCGGTCACGGCCTGCACCTGCGTGCCGTCCGCCAGGCGGTAGACGCGGGTCAGCACATCGCACAGTTGGCCGTCCACGCGCACGGTTTGGCGGCTTTCGCTTTCCATATCGCCGCTTGTCAGCGCCAAAACCTTCGCGCCCTCCGCCTGCGCCGCGTCGCCGCCCGTCTCGCCCGCCAGCTGATAGACCATCGTGCCGTAAAACAGCGCGCAGAGAATCAACGCGCAAACCACGCCCAGCAACGCCGCCAACGCGCCGAGCAGCCGATTTTTCTTTCTTTTTCCGCTCATGTCTCCGCCTTTCCCGCGGGAAGCAGCAGACTCAATCCGGCAAACACCGTAACGCACAGCGCCCTGTACGTGAAAAACGCATGTTCTGCCGAGTGATTGAGCAGCGCCATATACCATCCGATTGGAAGCAGGGCGCAAAAGAGAAGGGAGATCCGGCGCTCCCGATTCGGCTTCCGCCTGCTGCGCATCCGCATGAACACGCAGACCGTCAGCACAGCCAGCAGCATCGCCGCGCCCTTTAACACCGTCTTTTTCATGCTTCCCCGCCCGCGATATAATCAACAAACTGCCTCGCGATGCGCGGAGAACAGCCGTTGTGGCTCACCGTCCACGCGCGGGCGCGCGGCATCAGCGTCTCCCAGTCGTATTGCACCCCGCGCGCGTCCAGCAGCGCGCGGCAGATGGTGAAGTATTCCTCCTGTGTCGGCGCGGAGAAGGTCAGCCGCAAATCGAATCGGTCCGCCAGAGAGAATTTTTCCTCCAACGTGTCGCGTTCATTCACATCGTCGCTCCGCTCGGAAAAACGCTGACGGACGATGTTGCGGCGGTTGCTCGTCGCGTAGACGACGACGTTGGCCGGCCTTGCCTCCAAGCCGCCCTCCAGAACCGTCTTGAGTGCCGTGTATTCGGGGCAGGAATCGTTGAACGCCAGGTCATCCACAAACACGATAAACTTGCCCGGCTGCTCGCGCAGAATGGAGAAAATCGTCGGCAGGTTCGTCAGCCGGGCCAGCGGCACCTCGACGATGCGCAGCCCCTCCTGCCAGAAGCTGCTCAGCAGCGCCTTGACCGTCGCGGATTTGCCCGTTCCCTTGTCGCCGTAAAGCAGAATGTTGCACGCCTGCCGCCCGTCGAGCAGACGGCGCGTGTTTTCCACCAAAACGCCGCGCTCCCGCTCGTAGAGCACCATGTCCTCCAGTCGAATCGGGTCGGGCTCGCGGATGCCGCGCAGGCCGAGCGGATATTTCTCGCTCTCGCCGACCCACGTGCTGCCGGGACAGCGGGCAAACAGCCCCGTCCCCTGCTTTTTGAAAAACGCCGCCACCTGCGATACGCCCTCGCGGGTCAGCATCGCCCGACTCAGGCGCGGGTCGGAAAGCTCGCTGCCCAGCGTCGGTTCCCAGACGGGCAGGCGCGCCGCCGTTTGGCCGCTCATGCCGGCGCGCTCGCATAAAAGCAGAAACATCGCGGGTTCAATCGCCGTCAGCCGCCCCAGCGCGTCCAAATCGTTGGCCATCGCGTTGGTCAGGCTGTACGGCAAAACGTCCATCCGCGCGCACAAGAGCGCCGCGGGGCTTTCTTCAAACAGCACCGCTTCCAGCGCTTCGCGCGCAAAGCCGCCGCGCCCGTGCGCCGCCGCATCCAGCCACGCGTCGTACACGCGGCAGTAGGCCGCCGTCAGCGCCGCTTCGGATGCATGCTCCTCGGCGCATTCGCGGCACAGCGTGACCAGCGCCGCAACCGCTTTGTTTTTGAGCGTGTGGCGTAAGGCCGTCATACATTCCAAATCGAGCAAAAGCCCGCGAAGCTGTCCGATGTCCATACCATACCTCGCTTTTTTGTTTAAGCCGCCGCGAAGCGAAGAAGGGGTTTGGGGGATTATCCCCCAAATAGGTCTGGGCGATAGCCCGGCGTAACCCCAAAATATCAAGGGAAAAAACGTAGTTTCAGAGCAGGATGCGCAGCATCCTACGATTGAAACGGGTTTACATCCGCTCCGGCGCTTCCACGCCGATGAGATACAGCCCCGTCTTGATGACGTCGCGGACGGCGCGGGTCAGGTTCACGCGCGCCGCCGTGCCCGCGGGATCGCTCTCATCCATGATGCGGTGCTCAAAGTAATACTTGTTGTAGGCCTGCGCCAGCTGAGTCGTGTGGCGGGTGATGAGCGACGGCTCGCTCTGCTCCATCGCCTTGCGCACCGCCTGCGGGAAGTGCGAAATCAGCATCAGCACATCCTGCGCCTCGTCGTCGGTAATCACGCTGTAATCCGGCTCGGCCGCGGCAAACGCCTCCGCCTTGCGCAGCACCGAGCAGCAGCGCGCGTGCGTATACTGCACATACGGGCCGGTCTCGCCGTCAAAGTTAAGCGCGCGCTCCCAGCGGAAGTCGATATCCTTGTTGCGGTCGTTGTGCAAATCGAAATAGACCACCGCGCCCACGCCGACCTGACGGGCGACCTCGTCCTTGTTGGGCAGATTCGGGCTCTTTTCCTCGATGATTTCGCGCGCCTTCTCGATGGCCTTGTTCAGCAGGTCCTCCAGATAGACGACATAGCCCTCGCGGGTGGACAGCGCGCGCCCCTCGTAGCTGACCATGCCGAAGGAGACGTGCTCCATGCCCTTGCACCAGTCGTGCCCCATCAGCTCGATGATTTTGAACAGCTGCTTGAAGTGCAGATTCTGCTGATAGGCCACCACATACAGGCACTTGTCGAAGTGATACGTGTTGTGGCGATAGAACGCCGCCGCCAAATCGCGGGTGATGTAGAGCGTCGCGCCGTCGCTGCGCAGAATCAGGGCCGGCGGCATGCCGTAGGCCTCCAAATCGACGACCTGCGCGCCCTGAGACTCGACCAGCAGCCCCTTCTCGCGCAGTTCTTCGACGACGGGCGCCATCTTGTCGTTGTAGAAGCTCTCGCCCGCGTAGGAATCAAACGACACGCCCAGCAGATCGTACACGCGCTGGGTGTCCTTCAGCGTGACTTCCTTGAACCACGTGAAGATTTCCATCGCTTCCGGGTCGCCATCCTCGATCTTCTTGAACCACGCGCGGCCCTCGTCCTCCAGCTCGGGATGCTGCTCCGCCTCGTGGTGGAAACGGACGTACAAATCGACCATCGCCTGCACGCCGCCCTTTTCAACCTCTTCGCGATTGCCCCACTTCTTGTAGGCGCAGATCATCTTGCCGAACTGCGTGCCCCAGTCGCCCAGATGGTTGATGCCCACGGTCGTGTAGCCGTTGAAATCATAAATGCGCTTGAGGCTGTTGCCAATCATCGTCGTGGACAGGTGGCCGATGTGGAAGCGCTTGGCGATGTTGATGGAGGAATAATCCAGACACACCGTCTTGCCCTTGCCGATTTCGCCGGAGCCCCAGCGGCCCGGGTTTTTCAGCACGGCTTCCACGATGTCGCGCGCCAGCCCGCCGCGGCGGAGGAACACGTTCAGATAGCCGCCGACGACCTCCACATGGTCGATTTCCTCACAGGCGATTTTTTCGGCCAGCTTGCCCGCAATCATCTGCGGCGCGCAGCGCATCACCTTGGACAGGCGGAAGCACGGCAGCGCGTAGTCGCCCATCTTCTTATCCGGCGGGGTTTCAATCATCGCGCAGACGTCGTTTTCCGTAAGCGCGCAGTTTTCAAAGCTCTGCCGAGCGGCCTGCGCGATATATTCCGCAACCTTGAGTTTCATATCCATATATCCGATTCTCCTTCATCATCCGTCCGAATGGGGGCATTTTTTCTTGACGTTTACGTTTTATTGTAACAGATGAAAGGCCAAAACACAAGGCGCAGTCAAGCCAATCCCCCTGAAATTTCAAGAAACACTAAGCATTTTTAGGTTTCCAAAGGGGTTTTCCGTCGTTGCCGTCTGCGGCGGAAACAACCGACAGAAAACGGAAAGCCCTTTGGCGGGGCGATGGGGCAAAGCCCCATATCTTGAAGCTCGGCCGTTCCGTCAACTTTTTATATTTTCACGGTTGACAGCGAGCGCGCCGCATGGTACACTGTTTGCCGTCAACTTTATTTCAGTCAAAAGTTTACAGAAGGAAGGTTTCCCGCCATGTCCGAAAACACCGCTTCTTCCCGCCGCACGGCAACGCGCAGCCTTGTGCTCTGCGCGCTGATGGCCGCGCTGACCGCGATTTGCTCCCAGATTCAGATTCCCCTGCCGATGATTCCGATTAACCTCGCGCTGTTTGCCGTGCACCTGAGCGGCGCGTTGCTGGGGTGGAAATACGGCGCGCTGTCGATGCTCGTCTACGCATTGCTGGGCGTCATCGGCGTGCCGGTGTTCTCCGGCTTTGGCAGCGGCCCGGCGGTGCTCTTCGGCAAGACGGGCGGCTACATTCTGGGCTATATCCTCTGCGCGCTGATCGTCGGCGCGCTCTCCCATAAGTTCGCGTTTAACTTTAAGAACCTCTGCCTGTCCATGGCGCTTGGCGTGGCGGTCTGCTATGCGTTCGGCACGATCTGGTTCATGGTGCTCACCGGCATGAACCTCGCCACCAGCATGAGCTACTGCGTGATCCCGTTCCTCCCCGGCGACGTGGTGAAGATTCTGCTCGCCGCCTTCCTCGCGCTGCGTCTGCGTAAGCCCCTCGCCGCGCAGGGATTCGCGGCTTAAAGTTTGTTTAAGCCGCCGCGAAGCGAAGAAGGGAGTCTGAGGGATGAAATCCCTCAGGCAGGTCTGGAGCAAGTATCATGCGCCCGTTGTACGGGAAACAGCATGATACTTGCTGGAAATCGTAAGGAGCACTTGTGCGACTATACGAGTTTCCGGGACTCGCAGCCCAGTATCCCTTTCGTAAGACGAAAGTTTCAGAGCAGACTGCGAAGCAGTCTACGATTGAAACGGCTTCAAACCGCAAAATAACCGCCGCCCGCTCAGCAAAAAACTGAGCGAGCGGCGTTTTTTTATTTCTTTATCACCGCCACGGCGCACGGCACGCGCCCCGCGAAGAACGCATACCGCACGTCCGTATAGCCCGC
This sequence comes from uncultured Clostridia bacterium, assembly GCA_934675735.1. Classification (GTDB taxonomy): domain Bacteria; phylum Bacillota; class Clostridia; order Christensenellales; family Aristaeellaceae; genus Ventricola. The sequence continues at coordinate 68,270 of CAKURR010000005.1, read as the reverse complement.
TTCCGCGAAAAACGCCTTATAGGATTCGAGCGTAAACGCGCGCTTGAAATCCGCGCCGGCCCGCCCCACGACGGTCGAAAAGCCGCTTGCCTGCCCCTTCTCATTCTCGTTCATATAGGTGGGGATGATGATTTTCCCGCCTCTGCGGCAGACGCGGTCAAGCTCCGCCAGCGCCCGAAGCGGCTCATCCAGCAGGTGGATGACGTTGGCGGCGACCACCGCGTCAAACCTTCCGTCCGACTCGTCGATTTGCAGAATATTCTCCCGCTTGAACGTGACGTTCCCCAAACCGCCGCACTTCTTTTCCGCCTTTTCCAGCATCTTTTCGGAAAAATCCGTCGCAACCAAATGCCTGCCCCTTTGCGCAAGTCCTTCGGTCAGCAGCCCCGTTCCGCACGCGCATTCCAGTACCTCATCCGCGGGGGAAATCTCCGCTTCCACGTATGCGCAGAGCACCTTGTGCGCCTTTTTGTTCCAAATCTCGGCGAACAGGTCGTAAACGCCCGCAACGCGATCCCAAAACATGCGGTTTTCCTCCTTTTCGGCCTTACAGCGTCAGCACGCCCGAGCAGTGGGAGAACGGCTCAAAACGCATCTGCGGAAAATGCGCCTGCAATTCATCGACGACAAAGTAGATTTCGTCGTCGTCCCACTCGTCACCCGCGTCGGCCTTGCAGGCCTCCAACTGCGCGCGGCCGGGGAACGCCACATCGCCGATATAAATTTTGCCGCCGTCGCTCAGCAGCGGGCGCAGATTTTCGATGAAAGCGACCTTTTCCGCATCCGTCAGGTGGTGCAGCGAATAGGTCGCGATAATCGCGTCGTATCGGTTCTGTTTCAGCGCATCCACCAGTCCTTTTGTAAAATCGCCTTGATACAGCTCGGCCTTCGGCATTTTGGCCTTGGCCAGCTCAATCATCCGCTGCGAAAAATCCTGCCCGTACACGGTACAGCCGTGCTCGTAAAGCTTCTGCGTCAGCGTGCCCGTGCCGAAACCGATATCCAGAACGGTTTGACAGCCGCCTGTCAGCACCTCGTTGTAGATAGCGCCCAGCACGCGCTTATAGCCCGCAAACGGATACGTGTTTCCCTCGTCGGACAGGCCGACGCTCCGGTCGTAGCCGTCCGCCCACAAATCAAATCCCAGTCTGTTTAACATGATGTCTCCTTCAAAATTGTTTCTTGACCATCGCCGAGTAATGGTCATACTGCCGAAACCCATAGCGCGCGTAAAACGGCAGAGTCTTATCATCCGACGGCATGACCTTCACATAGAGCAGATTTTCAAAGCACCGCATCATCCGTTTCATCGTTGCCGCAGCGAATCAGCGCGCCGTAAATCGCAAGCGCATGATTGGCCTTCTTCCCGCCGTAATCCGGCAGGTCTTTCAGATAGTCGTCATACTGCGCAGCCGTTGCCCGCCAGATATCCGCGCCCTGCGCTTCGCCGTAGCGCCCGTTCAGCCACGCCTTCACGCTTTCGCAGAACTGCGGCATATCGCTCAGCTGCATATGCTCCGTCACGGTTATCCCCTCCGTCCGTTTTCACTTCTTCGCCAGCATGCACAGCCAGTGCTTTTTGGGTTCGCTTCGGCTTTCAATCTCGGTGAAGCCCGCCTTTTCCAGCGCCGCGCGAAGTTCGTTTTCGGTATAGATGCGCATGCCGTCGATGAGTTTCAGCCATTTTTCATCCGCCGCGTTCGTGCCGTCGCACTCGTTGCAGATCATGAACGTGCCGCCGCGCTTCATCACGCGGTTCACCTCCGCAAAGCACGCCTCAAGCCCCGGCCAGAAATAGACCGTTTCAAACGCGGATACAACGTCAAACGTCTCGTTTTCAAACGGCATGGCCGCCGCATTGCCCCGAACCACGTCGCACAGCCCCGCCTTGATGGCCGCGCCGTTGACTTTCCGCGCCTCCGCCACGCTGACTTCGGAATAATCCATGCCCGTCACGCGGCCTTCGGGGCACTTGTCCAGCCAGACCGCCACGTTCGCGCCGCCGCCGCAGCCCGCGTCCAGCACCTGCGCGTCGGCCTTCGCCTGTATTTGCGAAAAGCCCCAGCCCGCCAGCTTTGCGTGGCCGCTGTTCATCATTTTGACCATCAGTCTGCCGCCGAGGCCGTCGGGTTTGCAGGTATTTTGAAAAAAGCTCATGGTACACCTCTGTCTCCGTTGTTTGTTATTTGTTTCACCTATCTTTTTCTGCAAAAAAATCGGCGTTCCTTCCGTTTTGCGAAAGAAACGCCGCGTTTGTTTAATTCAGCTTCTTCTCTTTCTTCACCAGCGGCTTATAGCTGCCGTCGGCCTGTTCCACGCGAACGCGCTTGAGGGTCGCCTCGGTCTGCTCGCGGAATTCCTTGATATATTGCGCGTGGAGCGTCTTGCGCTCCTCGGCTTCTTCATCGGTCAGACCGACTTCCTTTTTCTTTTTGGCCAGCTCGTTGATGCGCAGAATTTTTTCGTGTTCCATCTTTTTTCAAAACCTCCGGGCTTTATTGGGTTTGCGTCAATCGATCGGATACGGGGTATTTTTCCCTAAACCCTTGGGATTCGCAGATTGCCTGCCAGCATACACCTTTTTTTCGTATCTGTCAAGGGTTAAAACGGCGCGGGCTGACCCAGCCGCTCGAGGGTGATGCGCGCGTCGAACCATTCGCCCGCCCACTTATGCAGCGCGAAAATGAGCGCGGGCCTGTCCATCTGAATGGACAGAGGCAGGCGGTCAAACGCGCGCGCCTCATCCTCCGCCTCGTCCGGCCATTCGCGCACGTCGGCCACATAGCAGAAGCCGCCGTTCTCTTTGCCGTTTTCCTCGGTCACGCCGTAGGCGCACAGCGGATACACGTCGAACACCGCTTCGCCGACGGCCTCGCCCAGCGCGCTTCGGGCGGCTTCTTCGGCGCTTTCGCCGCGCTTCATCTGCCTTTCGGGCAGCACCCAGCAGGCGTTGATGCGGTCGCGCCGCAAAATCAGCGCTTCGCCCCGACGCGCCAGCACCAGCACATGGTCAAACCCCGAGCGGCGGCGTTTTTCATCCGTCGCATAGATGGCAACTTGCAAGCTTTCCGTTCCTCCCGTTTTTTACGCAATCACGCCCGCGAGATTCCAGTTCGCGTCCATCAGCACCAGCACGCCGCAGGCATCCGGCTCAATGCGGCCGTAGCCCGCCGCGCCGACGGAATCCGCCGGGGTGCTCGTCGCCATCGGAATCACGGTTTCCGGCGGCATGTGCGCCAGCGTAATCATGTTGCGGACGGCGCGGTGCATCACCAGCGTCGAGCCCGCGATTACGCCGTCCGCCAGCCGCGCTTCGCCGTTTTTGACGAACACAGCCTGCCCGCCCAAATCATACTGCCCGTCCGGCATGCCCGCCGCTTCCATCGAGTCGGAAATCAGCGCCATGCCCTTCGCGCCCTTGCAGAGCGCCGCGATGCGCAGCACGTCCGGATGCAGGTGCAGCCCGTCGGCGATGACCTGCACGATGATTCTGTCATCCGCCAGGCCCGCGCCCGGCACGCCGGGCTTACGGTGGTGCAGCGGGCTTTGCGCATTGAACAGGTGCGTGATCTGCGTCAGGCCCCTGTCCGCCGCGGCGTGCACATCCTCCGCCGCCGCGTCCGAATGCGCCGCGCAGGTGACCACGCCTTTCGTCTTGAGATAGGCCACCATATCGAGCGCACCCGGCAGTTCCGGCGCGAGCGTCATCATCTTCACGCAGTCTGTCCCCCGCGTCATGGCTTCATACGCCTCGACCGTCGGGTTCATCAGGCATTCGCCCAGCTGCGCGCCCTTGTATTTTTCGCACAGGAACGGCGCTTCCATATGCGCGCCGAGCACCGCCGCGCCGCGGGCGCATGGCTCATCCTTCACCCGCTGAATGCCCAGCAGGGCGCGGTGGGTCGCCTCGATCGGCGCGCTCATCGTCGTGGGCATGAACGCCGCCACGCCCGTTTGAAGCAGGCCCTCGCTCATGCGGCGCACGTCGTTTTCCCCGCGCATGCAGTCCGCACCCGCGTAGGCGTGGATGTGGATATCCACAAAGCCCGGCAGCACATACAGCCCCGCCGCGCTGCGCACTTCTTCGCCCCCGCGCGGCTGCAAATCGCCGATTTGGGCGATTTTTCCGTTCTCCACGCGCACATCGGCGCGCGCAAAATGGCCGCCGATGAACGCCGTTCCGTTTTTGGCCAGCATGATTTACTCCTCAAGCATCAGCTTGCCCGCCTCGCGGTCGGTCAGAATCACGCAGCAGGGATGCAGCTGCAGAACCGACGCGGGCACGCGCGGGGTAATCGGCCCGCGGATGGTGTCATACACGGCTTTCGCCTTGTTTTCGCCCGTCGCCACCAGCACGACGCATTTGGCCGCCATGATGTTGCCGATGCCCATCGAAACGGCTTGACGCGGCACCTCGTCCGCGCTTCTGAAAAAGCGGGCGTTCGCCTCGATGGTATCCGCCGTCAGCGTGACGACGTGCGTGCCGTAGGTGAAGTCATCCGCCGGCTCGTTGAAGCCGATGTGGCCGTTGCGGCCGATGCCCAGCAGCTGAATGTCGATGCCGCCCGCATCGTGAATCGCCTTGTCATAGGCCGCCGCGTCCGCCGCGCCCTTGCCGCTGGGCAGATGCACGTTTTCGGGGCGGAGGTTGACCTTGCCGAACAGGTGCTCCTGCATGAAGGCGTGATAGCTCAGCGGATTTTTGTGGTCGATGCCCACGTATTCATCCAGATTGAAGGTGCGCACGCGGTCAAAGTCGATGACCCCGCGGTCGTACCACTGCGTCAGCATCTCGTAAGCGGGAATCGGGGTCGAACCGGTCGCCAAACCGAGCACGCTGTCGCCCTTGCGGGTGATTTGTGCGGCAATCAGCACGCCTGCCGCCTCGCAGGCCGCGCGCGCGTTTTCGTAAACGTGAAATTCCATAAACATCCTCCTTGATATGGGATTACTGCCGCCATTATAGCATACAAATCGGCCTTTTGTGCGAAAATTCCTAAAATTTATCTGTTTTTTTCGCAAGGCATATATGAAGCCGCATATATTTCGTGCAGTTTATCCGCTTTATCGTTATACTTTTCGCATATTACGCACAAATCGACATTTCCGCGTCGCGGGCCATCCGCTCCATCTGCGTGCCCAGCGTCTGCGAAAGGCTTTGGCACAGCCGCGCGGAAAAGCCGTTCGCCGGATCGGCCAGCGCCTTGATAATCGCCTTTTCAATATCCTCCCGCTGGCGGGAAAGGCCGCGCTTCACCGCTTTGTCCGTCACCAGCTTGCGCGCCAGCAGCGGCAGCTTCGCGCGGGTCAGCGCCTTTTCCATGCCGCTCTTGCCGACCAGCGCCAGCAGAATGCCCGCCGCCGCCCCCGCAATCATGCCGACGGGGCCCGCGCTCACCAGCGCCACGCCGCCGCCCCCGCAGATGCCCGCGCCGACCACCGCCAGCACCACGCCCATCAGGCCGGAGAGGATATCCATGCCCATCGCGTCCAGCAGCGAGAGCTTCACGCCGTCCAGCCCCGCATCCACCTTCGCGCCGGTCAGGCTCATCCGCTCGGGCGGCACGCCGCAGCGCACGCAGAGCGTCGTCAGCTCGTTTTCCAGATTGCGCATCAGCTCGTCGAGCCAGTCGTGCAGCTCATCCTCGATGCGGCCGCAAAGCTCGTCCCCCGCAAAGGCTTTGGCTATCTTCTGCTCCACCTTTTCGTTCAGCCCGTCGATGGTGTCGATGCCGCCCTTGCGCCAGAGCTTCACCGCCTCCAGCGTGCTCTCCTGCGCGATATCAAACAGCGCCTTCGCCACAGGCTCATACAGCTCATGCGCGCTCGCGTTCACCGCCACGGAGAGCTTTTCCCCGTGCGCGATGGAAGCGACCTCCTGTCTAAAGGTCTTGAGCCGCTCGTCCACGCGCCCCGCGTAGGCCAGGCCGCGCGCAATCGAGCATTCCGGCTCGGGGCAGAGCACGACCAGCGCGCCGGAAAACGCCTCGCGGCACGCCTGCTGAAAGAACGCCATGCGCGACGCGCCGCCCGTGAGAATCACGACCTCCGGCGGGCAGCTTCGGCTGACCTCCACCGCCGCGCAGAGCGCGTCCTTCAGGCAGCCGACAAAGCTTCTGCCGCCCAGCGCGGGGATGGGCTGCTCCACCATTTCGCGGATGCTCTCCCCGCCGACAGAAAGCTCGAGCGCCAGCGGCTCGTCGTAGCAGACCGTCAGCGTTCGGGCCAACGGCGTTTCCGCCCACTTGGCCTCGTCGAGGAAATAACTCTCCTTGAGCCGCCGCGCCTCCAGCTCGCAGTAACTGCGCCACGCGGGGCTTTCCGCAAAGACAGCCTCCAGTGCCTTTCTGTCCTTCGAGGTTTCCAGCGCGTGGGCGAGAATCAGCTCGTCGATGAGGCCGCCGCCGAGGTTCGTGTCGCCGAAGAGCGAAACGTTTTGCTGATGGCCGTCCACGATATAGGCGAAATCCGTCGTCGAAGAGCCGATATCGATGACCATCGCGCTTTTTTTCATCAGTTCGGGGCTGACGCGCAGGCCGCGCGCGTGCCGCGCGTAGAGAAACGCGGCGCGCGGCTCGGGCACGACGCTCACATTCGGGAAGCCCGCCGATTCCAGCAGCGCGGCATATTGCTCCCGCCGCCCGTCGCCCCAGCCTGCCGGGCAGCCGACCACCGTTCGGCTCACCTCGGCCATCAGCGCGGGCTGCGTGCGCATCAGCTCGTTCATCACGCCCTGAGCAAACGCGCGCACATCCGCCGACGCGGCCGGCTCGGTCAGGTAGCGCGACTTAAAGCGCACCTTCGCTTCCGCCGCGCCGTCCGTCACGCTGGCCTCTTCGCCGATGACGATGCGCCCGTTTTTCATGCCCACGGCGGAAAGCAGGCTGTTTCGGCCGCAGAGCGGCAGCACGCGCGGCTCGACGGTGGAATCCTCGTCCAGCAGGGTCACGGCGCTTTCGCCGTCGCCCAAATCAAAACCCAAAATCTTCATGCTCACGCCTCCTCTGCGGCCGTCGGCGCGACCGCCGCCACGCCGCGGCGCACCAGTTCCCCGTCGCGCACCAGCGCGGGGCGAACCGTCCGCTCGCCGCTGCGCGCGGGCAGCACGTCAAAGAGCGACGCGTGCTGCGCGTCGTAGAACACGCTCTGCACGCCCAGCATGCGCAGATACTGCTCGGCGCGGTCGAGGCTGCGCAGCGCCAAATCCTGCCTGCCCGAGGCGCGCGCCTCCATCATCGCGGAAAGCAGGTCGAGCATGGCTTCATCCGCCGTGCCGGCAAGGCGCGTCGGGCCGTTATCCTGCTCGATGAGCGCCAAATCCGCCGCGCACAAATCCGCCGCCTGACAGATTTCGCCGACCTCGCGCACCATATCCTCCGCGTCGATTGCCGTTTCCGCCCGTGCGTGCGGGGTCTGCTTCGTCGTCGCGGTCAGCGGGCCGTTCACGCCGAAGAGCATCAGCAGCGCGCCCAGCGCCTGCAAAAGCGCAAAGGTCAGCTTGCCGCCGACGGCTTCATACACCGCCAGCGCGGCCAGCACGACTGCGCCCGCGCCGACCGCCCCGCGCCGAACCCTGCTCGGCTGCTCCTCGGTCTCCTCCAGCACAATCTGCGCCTTGGCGCGGCTCGCGCGCAGGCTCATCGGCAGGCGCTTGGCCAGCGCCATGACGGCCTGCTGCCGCTGGCGGGCGAAGTCATCCTGCTCGTCCTGCGCCAAATCGCAGGCAATCTGCTCGAGCGCCATCGTTGCGGCAGAAATCGCCTGCGCCGTGTTTTCGCTCGCTTCCAGCTGCTGCCTGAGCGTATCCTTTCGGTTTTCAAAAGCGGCGACTGCGTTCATAAGCGTCCCCCGTTTCTCGTTGTCATGTATGGCTTCATTTTACCCCCCATCCGCCGTCTTTGTCAATTGACCGCGAAAGATAGGGCCAAACCCACACATTCCGCGGAAACGGGGGTTTCCTTTTCGGGCGGAATATGATAAAATAACGCCGTCGTTAGTTAATTCTAACTTAAAAACAAGGGGAAGGGGAGGAAACACAAAATGAGTCTTTTATACAGCATCATAAAGCCGATTGTCCGCCATAATAAAGAAGGGCCGCGTCCACCGGGCGCAGACATGGGAGGCTTTTGCGCAGAAGGGCCGCGAGATGCAGGCCAAATTCCGCTTTGAGCTGCCGAAAATCAAGGGCTTCGAGTTCCGCGACGAGCAGATTGACGGATATCACTGCATCGTCGGCCGCAAGGCGGGCGCCAAGCCCACCCGCGCGCTGATGTATTTCTTCGGCGGCGGCCTGGTGCGCTGGGCCATGCCCCGGACAAGCTCCATCAAGCGCTATATCGAAGAGACCGATCGTGAGCTGTGGCTGCCCTATTACCCGCTCTATCCCGATCACGACGTGACAGAAGAAATCGCGATGCTGAGCGACGTGTATGCGCGCATGCTGGCGCAGTACCCCGCCGAGAAAATCGCGTGGCTCGGCTTCTCCTCCGGCGCGGATTTGGCGCTCACCATCGGCCGCGATTTCATCAAGCATGGTCAGCCCCTGCCCATGCCGCAGATGATGATTGCCGTTTCGCCCTGCAACCTGACGATTTCGGATGAATCCTATCGCCGCATGGAGAACATCGAGAAGCGCGACATCGCGATGTGCGCCGCCGAGACCAAGACCTTCCTGCCGCTGTATGACCGCTTCCACCAAGCCGCGCCGCACATCTGGGGCAACGCCGCCACGGATGATTACACGGGCTTCCCCAAGATGGTGCTCATCTTCGGCGGCGACGAGATTTTCGCGGGCGAAGCGCCCGCCTACGAGGCCGCTTTCCGCCGCTGCGGGGTGAAAGACGCCGTCGTCCACGTCGAGCCGGGGCTTTTCCACGGCTATCCCATGTTCACCTTTGTCAAGGAGGGCAAGCTCGGTGAGGATTACGTCATCGGGTATCTGAAAGCATGAAATACTTTGAATTTGGGCGGGAAAACCCGACGCTGATGGTCATGCTCCACGGCGGCGGCACATCCTACCGCGGCGCGGAGCCTTCGGCCCGGCTGCTGGGCGAGCGCTGTCACGTCGTGCTCGTCGCCTACGACGGGTTCAACCCCTCCGAGCCGGAGACGGTGTTCCAATCTCCGGCGGACGAGGCCAAACGGCTGGGCGACTACATCGTCGCGAATTACGGCGGCAAAATCGATATCCTCTACGGCATTTCTTACGGCTGTCGGGTGCTGATGGATGTTTTGGCCGACAAGCGCCTGACGATCACCGCCACGATTGCCGACGGCATGAGCTTAAACGATTACCCCAACATCAAGAGCGCATGGGGCAAAAACCTCTATTGCTTTTTCTTCACCGGCCTGTTTTACCTCGTCATGGGCCATCCCGGGCCGATGCGCAAAAGGTTTCTGGCGAAGATTTCGGGGCGCAGCTATGAAGAAGCGGACAGAATCCTCTACGGCCGCGCGGCGTGGCAGAGCTGGAAAAACCAGGATTACACGCTCATCGGCAAAAAGACCGATTACACCCTGTTTGCCAAAACGCACATGTTCCTCTGGTACGGCGTCAAAGGCTCGGTGGATAAAAAGCTTTCCGCCAATCTGGGCAAACTGAAGGCACAAGGCTATCCCTTTGAGGAAAAAATCTTCACCGATTTGGGCCACGGCGGCCTTGCGGGCGAACAGCCCCGTCGGTTTATGGAAGAAATCACCCGCGCTTACCAAAAAGCGACTGCCTGAAAAGGATTTGACCCGCTTCGGGGCGTATTGATACAGCATCAAAGACTTTGAGGTGCTTTTTCATGCGCATTTTGACCTATATCACCACCGAAGAGGACGCGGGCCGCGCGGCGCGCAGCGTCGTTCCCCGACGGTTTCGGCTGGGCACGCACGCGTTTCGGCGGCTCAAGGTGGAGGGCGGCATCCTCTGCGACGGCAAGCCCCTCCGCGCGGACACGCTTCTGCGTGCGGGCCAGCTGCTCGAAATCCGCATGGAAAACGGCGGCGAACAGAGCGCGCCGACAGACGGCGGGCCGCGCGGCGAAATGGAAGGCCTGCCGCCTTCCTTCATCCGCTATATCGACGAGGATATGATTGTCGTCAGCAAGGGCGCGCCGCTGGCGACGCTCCCCTGCGGCCATATCCACACCGGCACGCTGCGCGAACAACTTGCCGCCCTGCTCGGTCAAGATGCGGCAGCGTTTGATTATCACCCCGTCAATCGGCTGGATAAGGGCACGAGCGGCCTGCTCTGCGTCGCCCGCCACGCTCACGCTCAGCGCCTGCTGACCCGCCAGCTGCACACGGACAGCTTCATCCGCGAATACCTCGCCGTGACCGAAGGCGTTCCCGCGCAGAGGGAAGGCGTCATCGACGCGCCGATTTCCCGCCTCGGCGCGGGCGCCAAGCGCGCAGTTCTGCCCGACGGCCAACGCGCCGTGACGCATTACCGTGTCGAACAGACGGCCGAAAACCGCGCGCTCATCCGTCTGCGGCTGGAAACCGGGCGCACCCATCAGATTCGCGTGCATTTGGCGCACATCGGCTGCCCCATCTGCGGCGACTATCTCTACGGACGCGAGCTGCCCGAGCTGAAAGACCGCTTCGCGCTGCATTCCGCCCGCCTTCGCTGCATCCAGCCCGTCACGGGCGAAACGGTGGAGGTCGTCGAGCCGATGCCGGAAGCAATGAAAAAACTCCTTCGCGTATAAAAATCCCCCTGCCGCGTCATGATACCCTTATCAAACGCAGACAGGGGGAAATTTTGATGGCTCATCAAAGCAAAAGCTCAGCGAAGGCGTGGAATCCGCCCGCGCAGAAGGGCAGGCCCCGCACGGGCGAGGACGTGGCCAGCAGCACGGAGTGCACCGGCTTGACCCCGACCGGACCGGAGGATTTGGAAGAAGCCTACGCGCTGGGCGAGCTTTACGCCGTGCACACGCTCAGGCCGAACGAACAGCCGCCTTCACATTGAAGCCAGCATCCATTTGACGCCCTTCGCCACGCGCCGTTCCGGCTCGCGGAAGTGGTTGCCCGCGTTCCATTCCAGCGTGCAATCCGTCTTTCGCGCCTGCAGCCGCGCATACAGCGCGCGGATTTCGTTTCCGACAGCCGCCATCGCGCGGTTTTTTGTTTGCTCTTCGCGGTCGCCGAGACTCAGATACACATGCCCGGCGCGAATCGGATGCGCCTGTTCATAATCGCCGTAGCCCGGAAACCAGACCGACGGCGAAACGCCCGCGACGGCATCAAACCGCTTACTTTGACTGCCCGCCCAGAGCGCGAACAGCCCCGCAAGCGAATAGCCGCAGAGCGCAATTTTCGTCTGCGCCGCAAGCTGATACGCCGCAAACAGTTCGGGAATCAGCGCGTTTTGGATGTATGCCAGCGTCTCCTCCGCGCGTCCGGCAAAGCCGTGCCCGCCGAATACGGGCGGCGCGGGCCACGGGGAGAGCGCATCGTTCCAATCTTCCGCCGCAAAGGCGGCCCACAGCGGCAGGGCGCAGCCCATGCTTTGCAGCGCCGCGGCCTCCTCATCGAGCCGCGCCAGCTCCCGCGCGTCCATCGCCTGAATCACGAGCAGGCCGCTGTCGGGATTGCCGCAGACCCTCACGCCTCGTTTTCCGCCAACTTGCGGCCCATCAGCACGCCCATCGCGGAGGCCATCATCAGGCCGCGCGTCCAGCCGGAGGAATCGCCCAGACAGTGCAGGCCACGCACGTTGGTGTTCAGCTCTTCATCCATCTTAACGCGGTTGGAATAGAACTTGAGTTCCGGCGAATAGAGCAGCGTTTCGGAGGATGCGAAGCCCGGCACGACGACGTCCGCCGCCTGAATGAAGTTGATAATGTTGGTCATCGCGCGATAGGGCATCGCGGCGGTGATATCGCCTGCGACCGCGTCCGGCAGGGTCGGGCGCACGTTGCTCTGCGCCAGCTCCTTCTGCCAGGTGCGCTTGCCGTCGAGGATATCGCCGAAGCGCTGTACGAGAATGTGGCCGTTGCCGAGCATGTTGGTCAGCTCGCCGACCTTCTGCGCGTAAGCGATGGGCTGGTTGAACGGGACAGAGAAGTTGTGGCTGCACAGCACGGAGACGTTGGTGTTGTCGCTCTTGAGGTCTTTATAGCTGTGGCCGTTGACGACGGCGAGGTCGTTGTCGTAGTTTTCCTGACTGACGAAGCCGCCGGGGTTTTGGCAGAAGGTGCGCACCTTGTTCTTGAACGGGCGCGGATAGCCGATGAGCTTGCTCTCATAGAGCACGCGGTTGACCTCTTCCATGACCTCGTTGCGGCACTCGACGCGCACGCCGATATCGACCGTGCCGGGCTGGTGGGCAATGCCGTGCTCGGCGCAGAGCTTTTCCAGCCAGTCCGCGCCGCGGCGGCCCGTCGCGACGACGGTGTGCTTGGCGCGGATTTCCTGCGTCCGGTCGCCCTTGCGCAGCGAAACGCCCAGGCAGGTTTCGCCGTCCATCAGCAGCTCTTCGCACTCCCAGCCGAAAATCAGCTCCACGTCGTTGTCGCGCAGATAGTTTTCCAGCGCGAGATACAGCGTCTGCGCCTTTTCGGTGCCGAGGTGGCGAATCGGGCAATCGACCAGCTTGAGGCCCGCCTGAATCGCGCGGCGGCGGATTTCGCGCACCTCTTCGGTGTTGCCCACGCCTTCGATATGGCTGTCCGCGCCGAACTCGAGGTAGATGCCGTCGGTGTAATCGATTAAATCCTGCGCGTTCTGCTCGCCGATGAGGGTCGGGAAATCGCCGCCGACCTCATGGGAGAGGGAGAGTTTGCCATCCGAAAACGCGCCCGCGCCGGAAAAGCCGGTGGTGATATGGCAATACGGGCGGCAGTTGACGCACTGCTTGGTGGTGGTTTTGGGGCAGCGGCGCTTTTCAATCGGCTGGCCCTTTTCCACGATGGTGATATGCTGCTTGCTTCCCTTGCGAATCATTTCAATCGCGGTGAAGATGCCCGCCGGGCCTGCGCCGACGATGACGATATCGGTGTTCATGTGTTTTCCTCCTGTTTTGAAACCGTTAACGGGTTGCTCCCCGTTTCTTTCATGCTCGCTTCAAGTTTAATCGGTAATCCCGTTTGTGTCAAGGTCTGCGCCGACCAGCACAACGCGGCTCAGGCCGTTATCTTCGTCCGTACCGACGACATACACGCGGCCCCGGCCGTCCGCCAGCAGATGCGCGCCTTCGCTCTCGATGCCGACCGACACGGGCACGGAGACGCTTCCATCCGCCGAAACGATGCGGCTCACGCCGCTGTCCGTCCACTGCCCCGTGGAGACCAGCATCAGCAGCCCGCGCGTGGGATGCGCCAGCATGTCGCAGATTTGGCCCGCGTATCGGTCGCCGTAGGCCCGAACGAGCGTCAGCTTCTGCAAAACCGAGTCGCGCCCGATGACCGCCATCACGCCCTCCTGCCGCGTGCCCATCGGCACGTCGTAGGTGTAGCGGCCGCCGAAAGCGAAGCTTCCGTCCGGCAGTTCCGCCGCGCAGCGCCATTCCAGCCTGTCCGCGGCGGTGTGAATCGGCGTGCGCGTGCGCCACAGCTCGCGCCCCGTCTCATCCTCCAGCGCGACGCTCGCGCCGCCTTCCTCCTCGCGCCAGGTCAGCGTGCCGCCGGAAACGCGCTGCCTGCCCGCCTCGCGCGGCTCGGGCGGCGTTTCGATTTCGCGCGCGTTCCCCGCGCCGTCCACATAAACGCCGACGCGTTCGCCGTCCCGCCCGTCCAGCAGCAGCACGACGCCCGTTTCGCCGCCCCACGCGTCCGCCACGGTGCAGTCGTCCCGCCAAAAGAGCGCGTCCCCATATTCCGCTTCGTTTTTCTCCGTCGCGTCGCCCGCAATCACGCGGATTCGGTCCTTGCCCTTTCCTGTGCCCGAGGCCGTGTATAAAATGGCCGTTCCGTCGCCGAACGCGGCCATGTTCCGCGCGGGCACGAAGTCAAATTCGCCCCGGGGCTGCACCTCTTTCGTGCCGAGCAGCACGCCGTCCTCGTCGAAATAGGCCGCGCCGCCGCTGTATTTCGCCGCGAAGCCCGTCGTCGTTTCGCAGATTTGGTCCACATGATTATCCATGCGGACGGCGAACATCGTTTCGCCCAGTTCGTTGACGCGCGCGATGTAGCAGCCGTAATAGGCGTGCTGCAAGCCGACGAGCAGCGAGCCGTCCCGCATCGGTTCGCAGTCCGTCAGCGCCGTGCACTTCATGCCGCCCGTGTCAATCGGCACGACCTCGGGCGCTTCATCCGTGCCCGGCTTCACATAGCAGACGCCGCCCGTGCCCGCGCCCGTTTCCTCGTCCTCGATATCGATGTAGGCCATCGCGATGCGCCCGCTTCCGCCCCTGCACGGCGCAAAGATGCGGTCGTTCTGCGCGATAAAAAAGCTCAGCCCGCGCGACAGTGCGCCGTCCTGCCCGAGTTTGGCGATGCAGCAGGTGTCGTCGCCGTGCAGGGTGATGAGCGCCAGACACACCTCGCCGCCGTCGTCATACGGCATCAGAATGCGCCCCGTTTCGCCCTCCGCCCGCTCGTGCAGGCAGTGCGTCTCCACATCCGGCACGCTCACGCGCTTCACCGCACGCCCGTGATCATCCATCTCCAGCCATTCCGCGCCGCCTTCGCCCGCCAGCACGCAGGTCACGCGCCCGTCGTCGTGAACGGTCGGGCGGATGATCGTGTCCATCCCCCAGCGGGACGAGCAGAAATTCCAGACCATATTGCCCTTTTCATCCAGCCGAAAGAGCCATCCGGCCTTGCCGCTCCGCGTGCGCTCGCGCAAATCGCCGTCCGTGGAGGTCGTGCTGCCCGCGACGAGCAGGCCGCCGTCGATGGCGGCGATATCGCCGTATACATCCAAGCCGCTTCCGCCGTAATCCCGCAGATAAGCTGCGCTTTCGGCGGACGCGGCGCTCGACAGCAGCATCATCGCCGCCGCCAGCGCCGCAAGCCCCCTCTTTGGCACGTCAGGTTCTCCCCTTCACCATGCTCAGCGCAATGCGCTGCTTTTTCCTGTCCACATCGACAACCCAGACCGTCACCACGTCGCCGACGTGCACCACCTCGCTCGGGTGGCGGATGAACTTATCCGCCATGCGGGAGATATGCACCAGACCGTCCTGATGCACGCCGATATCCACAAACGCGCCGAAGTCGATGACGTTGCGCACCGTGCCCGTCAGCTCCATGCCGGGCTTCAAATCCTCCATGCCGAGCACATCCGTGCGCAGAACGGGCGCGGGCAGCTCATCGCGCGGGTCGCGGCCCGGCTTTTCCAGCTCGGAGGCGATATCCCGAAGGGTCATCTCACCCACGCCCAGCTCAGCCGCCAGCTTCGCCATGCCCGCCTGTTCGGCCTTCGCCAGAATGCCGGCAACGCCGCCGCGCTTGAGCGCCTGGGGCGCGTAGCCCAGCTTCTCCATCAGCGCCTTGGCCGCCGCATAGCTCTCGGGGTGAACCGCCGTCGCGTCGAGCGGGTTGCTGCCGTGCACGCGCAGGAAGCCCGCGCACTGCTCAAATGCCTTCGGCCCAAGCTTGGGCACTTTTTTGAGCTGGGCGCGCGAGGCAATGCCGTTTTCGTCGCGATAGGCGACGATGTTGTTCGCCAGCGCTTCGCCGATGCCCGCCACGTGCGTCAGCAGCGACGCGGAAGCCGTCTCCACATCCACGCCGACGCTCGACACGCAGCTTTCCACCACGCCGGAGAGCGCGTTTTCCAGCTCGGCCTGCTTGAGGTCGTGCTGATACTGCCCCACGCCGATGGCCTTCGGGTCGATTTTGACCAGCTCGGCCAGCGGGTCCTGCATGCGCCGCGCGATGGAAACCGCGCTGCGCAGCGACACGTCGTATTCCGGAAATTCCTTCGCCGCCAGCTTGGAAGCCGAGTAAACGCTCGCGCCCGCTTCGCTGACGATGACGTAGGCCACGCCCGGCGCTTCCGGCAGCAGGGAGGCGATAAACTGCTCGCTCTCGCGGGAGGCCGTGCCGTTGCCGATGGCAATCGCCGTCACCTTATGGCGGCGAATCATGCCCAAAATCTGCGTCTTCGCGCGGGGCTTCTGCGCCTCATGGTTGGGCAGGGTGAAATAGCCCACGCCCGTCTCCAACACCTTGCCCGTCTCATCCACCACCGCCAGCTTGCAGCCCGTGCGGAAGCCCGGGTCAACGCCCAGCGTCACCTTGCCGCGAATCGGCGGCTGCATCAGCAGCTGGTGCAGGTTGTCGCCAAAGACGCGAATCGCGCCCTCGTTCGCCTTATCCGTCAACTCGCTGCGGATTTCGCGCTCGAGCGACGGGCCGATGAGCCTGCTCCACGCGTCCTTCGCCGCCGCGCGCACCACGTCGCAGCACGCGCTGCCCGGGCGTATCACCGCGCGGCAGATGATCTGCACCGCCTGCTCGTCGTCGCATTCCACCGTGACCTTCAGCCACTCTTCGCGCTCGCCGCGGTTGATGGCCAGAATGCGGTGCCCCGCCGCGCGCAGAACCGGCTCGCGGTAATCCGCGTACTGCGCATAGACGCTTTCGCCCTCCTTCGCCGCCGCCGAGCGCAGAACGCCCGTGCGGCGGCAGAGCGCGCGCAGACTCGCGCGAATCGCCGCGTCGTCGCTGATTTGCTCGGCCAGAATATCCTGTGCCAGCTGAACGGCGGTTTCCGCGTCGGGCACGCCCTTTTCCTCGTTCACATAGGCCCGCGCCAACGCAAGCGGGTCGTCGCCGCGCCGCTGGGCAAAAATCAAATCCGCCAGCGGCTGAATGCCCTTTTCCTTCGCCATCATCGCGCGGGTGCGGCGCTTCTGCTTGTACGGGCGGTAGATGTCCTCCAGCTCGGAGAGCGTCGCCGCCGCGGAGAGCTTCTTTTCCAGCTCGTCGGTCATCTTGCCCTGCTCCGTAACGGCGGCGGCAATCTGCTCCCGCCGCTTGTCCAGCCCGCGCAGATAATCCAGCCGCTCGCTGATTTCGCGCAGCTTCTGGTCATCCATCGCGCCCGTCATCTCCTTGCGGTAGCGGGCGATGAAGGGGATGGTATTGCCCTCGTCAATCAGCGAAACGATTTTGCCGATAATCGCGGGCGGAGTTTGAAATTCGCTTGATAAAACAGCCTGTATGTCCATGCGTGGGATGTTCCTTTCCTCGCTTGTTGTTTTTGACGGCACTTCTTTGATTATACCTCTTGCAGCCGCCCCGTATCAAGCCTTATCCTTCTTTTCATCGCCGCGAAGCGGTTTGCGATTGAAACGGGTTCAAATCGCAAAAGCGCAAAAAACGCCGGACGCTTTCGCGTCCGGCGCAATATCTCAATTCAGCGTGTCCTCGCCGCCGACTTTGGCTGCCTGCGATTACTGAATGTCGATGTAGTGGCTCTCTTCAACCTTCGGCTGCTCGACCTTCTTGGGCACGTTCAGCTTCAGCACGCCGTCCTCATAGGCCGCGGCCACATCTTCCTTCTTCACATGGTCGCCCACGTAGAAGGTGCGCTGGCAGGTACCCATGAAGCGCTCGCTGCGAATCACGCGGCCCTTCTTATCGGTCTCCTCGTCGTCGCCCTTGCGCTCGGCCTTGATGGTCAGGTAGCCGTCCTTCAGTTCGGCCTTGATGTCGCCCTTCTTGAAGCCGGCCATATCCAAATCCAGCTCGTAGTGGTCGTCATATTCCTTCACATCACAGCTCATCAGGCCCTTGGCGCTCTGATTGGCGGTCGGCATATCGAACATATCGTCAAACATATCGGAAAAAACGTTGCTGAACAGCATAACAATCCCTCCATTGAAATTCACTCTGTTGATTATCGCGGAAGGTTTTGCGCCTGCGGCGCGGCCCTCGGACTTTCGCCCGTCCGCCGCTCCCTTTCGGCTTCCTTCCGTTTACGTGAGGTATTATAGCACCGCTTGTTAGCACTGTCAATAGGCGAGTGCTAACTTTTTTTGAAAAAATAAGAATCAATTTGAGCGCTTCTCCATTTTTCTTTGTTTTATCTATATTTTTTCAACGTTCACAGTTTTGACTTTTTTTGATTTTCTTTCGGATTCGGCGGATTTTGAGGCGCAAAACGGGCGGACAGCCCTTCCGCGGCCGTCCGCCCCATCTGCTTTTGAGTTCTTTGGGTGATGCTTACGCCCCGATTTTCCAGCCCTCCGCCTGCCGACGGATTTCCACAAAGCGGCGGTATTTGCCTTCCTCGGCGACAAGCTGGGCGTGCGTGCCCTGCTGAACGACCCTGCCGTCGTCAAGCACGAGAATCCGGTCGGCGTTTTCAATCGTCGCCAGCCTGTGCGCGATGGTGATGATGGTCTTGCCGCGCGTCAGCTCGGAAATGGCCTGCTGAATCAGGTGCTCGTTCTCGGGGTCGATGCTGGCCGTGGCCTCGTCGAGGATGATAATCGGCGCGTTTTTGAGGATGGCGCGCGCGATGGAGATGCGCTGGCGCTCGCCGCCGGAGAGCGTGCCGCCGCCCTCGCCGACGACGGTGTCGTAGCCGTTCGGCAGAGCCATGATGAAATCGTGACACCTCGCCTTTTTCGCCGCGGCCACCATCTCCTCCTCCGTCGCGTCGGGCTTGCCGAAGAGGATGTTGGCGCGGATGGTATCGTTAAACAGATACACGTTCTGGAACACCATCGAGATGTTTTTGAGCAGACTGTCGCAGGTCATCTCCTTCAAATCGTGGCCGCCAACGGTGATGCTGCCGCTCTGCGGGTCATAAAACCGCGCCAGCAGGCTGCAAATGGTCGTCTTGCCCGAGCCGCTCGGGCCGACGATGGCGGTGGAGGTCTTTTCCGGAATGACAAAGCTCACATCTTTGAGTACCTGTCGGCTGTCATAGCCGAAATTCACGTTGCGGAACGCGATATCAAAATGCTCCGGCAGGATATCTCTGCCGTCCGCGTCAATGAAGTGTTCGCCCTTGAGCGCGTCGAGCCGGTCCATCGCGTCGTCAATCACGCCGAGCGTATGGGCGCTGTCGCTGATGGGTTCAAGGCCGGCAAAGATGCTGAACGAGAAAAACACGAACATCAGCATCATCGAAAAGCCCATCTCCCCGCGCAGGCACTGCGTCGCCGCCGCGAAGGCCAGGCCGACCGAGCCGCACTTGAGCGCCAGCAGATGCAGCGCGTTGGCGGGCACATAGCCCCACTCGATTTTGAGGTGAATGGCCTTGCTGTCGCGCACGGCCTTCGTCACGGAATCCATCGCCGCGCCGCTCTTGCCGAAGGATTTGACCACCGCCAGCCCGCGCGCGTATTCGAGCACCGCGCCCGTCATGTCGCGGTTGGCCTGCGCCTCTACGGGGGAATTGACGCGGCTGTAATGCGAAATCACCAGCATGAAGCACAGGGAAAGCGCCGCCGCGCCCAGCGCAATCAGCGCCGTTATCGGGCTGCACACGGCCAGCCCCGCAAAGATGACCAGAAAGTTGAGGTAGCCGCCGACGAAATTGTCAATCATGCGGATGCCCATCCCCTCCAGCGTGGAAAGGCCGGTGGTGATGGAGTTCAAAATGTTGCCCGTGCCGACCTGCTGAAAGTAGCCCAGCGACACGCGCTTGAGCGCGTCGCCCACGGCCAGACGGTCGCGCGCGGTGAGCTGATAGCCGATAGGCTCCTGCAATCTCGCGCGGAAGTAATCAAACAAAAACCGAAGCAGCACCAGCGCGATTTGCAGCACGACGACCTTCCAAATCCACGCCGTATCAAACGGCGCGCCGCCGTTTTGGCTTTCCGCCACCAGCCCGACGGTATAGGCCGCCAGCGCCAGCGGGAGTGCCGCAAAGATGTGCGAAAAGAAGGTCATCACAAAGCCGAGATAGAGCTTCCCTTTGAAATCGCCGCACCAGTCGATGATGCGTTTCACCGTTTTGAACATCGCTCAGCCCTCCTTCGTCTCGGCGGAAACCGCCCAGTTTTTCGCGCCGATGTGCGCCTGCCACATCTCCCGATAGAGCGGGCAGGCTTCAAGCAGTTCTTTCTGCCTGCCCTGCGCCGAAATCGCGCCGTCTTTCAGCACCACGATGTTATCCGCGTTGCGGATGGTGGAAAGCCTGTGCGCGATGACCAGCAGCGTCTTGCCCCGGGTCAGCGCCGCAATGCTGCGCTGAATCTTATCCTCGTTTTCGGGGTCGGTGAACGCGGTCGCCTCATCCAGAATGACGATGGGCGCGTTTTTGAGCATCATGCGCGCGATGGCGATACGCTGCTTTTCGCCGCCGGAAAGGCGCCTGCCCGCCTCGCCCGCGGGGGTGTCATACCCTTGCGGCAGCTTGGCGATGAACTCCTCGCACTGGGCCGCGCGCGCCGCCGCCTTCACCTCGTCATCCGTTGCGCTCGGATTGCCCAGACGGATGTTTTCCAGCAGCGAGCAGCGGAAGAGGAAGTTATCCTGCGTCACAAAGCTCACCAGCTCGGAAAGCTGGCTGAGCGGCATATCCTTCACGTTCACGCCGCCGACGGTGATCTGCCCCGCGCTGACATCCCAAAAGCGCGCGATGAGCTTCGCCACGGTGGATTTGCCGCCGCCCGACGGGCCGACCAGCGCGGTGAAGCTGCCCGCCGGCAGGCGCAGATCCACGCCGTGCAGCACATCGTCCTCCGCTCGGCCCGTGTAGGAAAAGCGCACGCCCTTCAGCTCCACATCGGCGGATTTCACCTCGGCGCGCCGCGCAGGTTCGGGCAGGGCCGGCATTTCCAGAAATTCCTCCAGGCCCTCGACCGTGCATTTCACCTGCCGCATGTTTTCGGAAAAGACCTCCAGCTTCGCCAGCGAGCCCACCATCGAGATGGAAAGCATCACCGCCAACGCGGCCTCCGGCGCGGCGATTTGGCCGCCGCCTGCCAGCGCCAGCGCGACGGGCAGCGTGCCGATGAGTGTGGAGGGGAAGAGCGCGAAGCTCAGCTTCATGGTGACAAACGTGCTCGTCAGCCACTTGACCACAAACGTGCGGAAATCGGTAATCGCGGCGGCGTATTTTTCATAGCTCACGCCCGCGCGGCCAAAAGCCTTGATGACCTCGATGCCCTCGATGTATTCCACAATCGTGCTGTTCATGCAGCTGCTGGACTTGTCGTATTTCGCAAAGCTCTCGCCGCTGATTTTGAACGTCAGCCCCATGCACAGAAACGACAGCGGAAACGTCACCAGCGAGGCCAGCGCCAGACGCCAGTCAATCGCCAGCAGCGCCGCGATGCTGACAATCGGCAGCACGATGTGACCCGCGCCTTCGGGAATCATGTGCGCCAGCGGCGGCTCGAGATTCTCGATTTTATCCACCATCATGCTCTTGATTTCGCCGATGCTGTGCCCCTCCACGTCGCCCAGCGGCGCGTGCAGAAACCTGTCCGCCAGACGCAGACGAAGCGCTTCCAGAATGGTATACGCCATCGCGTGCGAAATGCCCGTGGATAGGCTGAACAGCAGGATTTTCACCGCGTAAACCGCCAGCGAAAGCCCGCACCACATCGCTATGCCCGCGGCCGTGGCTTCGCCCGCCGCAAACAGGCCGATTAACCGATACATGCAGTAAAACGGCACAAGCCCCGCCGCCACGCTCAGCACGCTGAGCACGACGGAGAGCGCCATCCGCTTTTTCTCGCCCTCCGCATACGCGAAAAGGGCCTGCATCCAGCTCTTTTTCTCAGTTTTCATGGTTTCTCCCCCTCTCCCGACGATACTGCGTCGGCGTAAACTGCATCACTTTTTTGAAGGCTTCCGTGAATTTGCCCGCGCTGTCATACCCTACCCGACTGCCGATTTCCGCCACGCTCAGCGTTCGGTCGCCGAGCAGCATCTCCGCCGCCAGATTCATGCGGTAGTTCGTGAGCCATGTGCCGATAGCCACGCCGTATACCGAGCGGAAGCACGCCTTCATCGGCGTCAACGGAAAGTCAAACCGCCGCGAAAGCTCTTCCTGCGTGAAATTCTCCGCGACATGCTCCGCCAGAAAGCGCTTCACGGCCTTTGCCTTCTCCACCTGAGATTTGTAGAAATACGGCCGCTCCGTCTCCGTTTCGGGAATCACCATCGCATCCAGAATCAGCAGCAGCTCCAGAATCTTGATTTTGAAATACGGGATGCGCACCGCCTCCGGCACGCGGTACAGCTCGCCGAAAACATGCTCCACCGCCTGCGCCCCGTGAATCACGCGCGGATACCGCCCCAGCTGCCAGCGCGCCACAATTTTCTCCGGCGAAGCGGGAAAATCCCGAATTTCCAGCGGCAGGGACTCGCGCACGATGTCCAAATCAAACGCCACCGTCAGCCCGTGATAGTGGCAGGAGGGAAAAACAAACGTGCCCGTGTGCGCCTGCCGTAAATCCAGCTTCATGTCGCCCGCCGCCGTGTAGGCGACGCGGTTGTCGTCCGCGGCATATTCCATGCGCCCCTCGCGGCAGTGGTCTATCGCCAAAAGACGGCGGGAGGCCACATAGCTGCTCTCGTATCGCTCCATGTGGAAGTCGTTGAAGCTGAGCACCGCGCCGGGGAAAACGTCGTAGGTGGTCATCGTGCCGTCGCCCGTCTCGTTGCGAAACTGCCAAACCGCACAGCCGTCGCTCTTCGCCAGCAAAGAAGCGCCCTGCGATTCAAACTGCTTCGCGTCTATCGTCGGATTTTCCATCGCTCTTTCTCCAATGTTATTAACGACTAACATAGGAGTAGTTTAGCATATTCAAAGCTTTCGTGTCTATACCGATTGGACGCACATCCCCCGTTTGGTCGGCGGGTTTCGCTCCTTCAATCGTTTCTTCAAACCGCCGCAAAGCGAAGAGGAAGGTCAAGGGAACTCCGTTTCCTTGTGGGGGATGGGGCGACGCCCCATCGTAACCCCATCGCGAAGCGAAAAGAAACGGGAATCAGGGAGCGAAGCGATGCCTGACTCTGCCCAAGCCGCTTGAAACAGAAAAAAATCGCACACAGATTGCTCTGTATGCACAGCCTGTCGACAAAAGTATACAAACACCCCGGATACACGATATAATAAGCATCATGATTCCGGGGTGATTCTATGTATAAGAAGCAGAATCGAGACAAGCAGAAGGATATCCGCATTGTAAGCTTGAAAGAGTCTTTGCATGTGCCAAAGAGCAACATGGTATGCGGTATATACATCTTAGAGGATTAGCGAGAGTGACTTCTCAGCTTACCCTCTTATTTGCATCCATGAACTTAAAAAACCGGCAACACGGAAGGACAGAAACGGCCTTCTTTGGCGGCTTAAAAATCTGCTTATTATTGTAAAAAGGTACTTTCGCATGCCGAAAGTACCCTTTTTTGTCGACAGTCTGAATGCCGCTTCCGTCGCACGGCGGCAGAAGCGGCACGATATGGAGCCTTTACAAAATATCCCTCAGCGTCAGCGCGCAGAGCATTTCGCGCGGGAACGCGCTCAGCGTGCGCAGCGCCAGCGGGGAGAACGAGCCTTCGCGCATCAGCAGGTGATACAGGCAGGCGATGACCAGCTTGCGGTCAATCTGCGGCTTGGCAAAGAGCACGCCGACCCGCCCGCCGAGCAGCGAACCGAGCATTGATTCCGCCTTCTCCAGCGGCAGACGCGCGTGCAGCTCGTCGCGAAGCGCGGCGAACGTCAGCACCTGAGCGGGATTGACCTCCGCAATCTGCGCGCAAAGCTCGCCGCCGCGAAGGAAGTAGTCGATGACGTCCGCGTTCGTCGGCAGCTCCTCCTCCAGCAGGGAGAAGAACGGCGCGC
This sequence comes from uncultured Clostridia bacterium, assembly GCA_934675735.1. Taxonomy (GTDB): domain Bacteria; phylum Bacillota; class Clostridia; order Christensenellales; family Aristaeellaceae; genus Ventricola. Next base: position 44,576 of record CAKURR010000005.1, on the reverse strand, counting down.
CGACCTCGCGCGTGCGCGTGAGCGCGTTGGAATGGCACATGGAGGTTTCCAGCTGCGTCAGGCGGATGACATAATCCTGCGCGCGGGCGTAGAGCGACTGCGCATCCACCGCGTCGAACGAATACGCCACGCCGCGCATGCGCCCGAAGGCGCGCATCACGTCGTTGTAGCCAAGCACGCGGTTTCTGGCCGAAAGCGCGCTGTCCAGCGTCAGCAGGCCGCCGAGCGGCTGGGAGGTGCGGATGTAGGTGATGTTCGGTCTGCGGTCATACTGCGTATGGGAGCGATGCTTGCCGATGTCGATGGCGATGATATCCCGCGCGCCGCTGCGCACGGCCATTTCCACCGGCGTGTTGTCGCAGAAGCCGCCGTCGATGTAGCGGTCGCCGCCGACCTGCTTCATCGGAAAAATCGGGAAGCAGGACGCGCTGGCCATCAGCCAATCGACCAGAGAACCGGCTTCCATATCCTCCAGCCGCTTTTCCACCATCGCCATGGAGGGGAAACGCGTGGTGACCACGCCCAGGCGCACACCGCCGCGGCGGATTTTATCCTCATCAATCAGCTTGTGCAGAATCTCCGTCAGCGGGGAAACATCCACGCCCTTTTTCTGCGCATAGCGGGTGATGAACTCGAGCAGCTTTTCCGGATGGTCGAATATGTTTTCCGCGTCGTCCGCGATAGCGAGACTTTCTTCGCTGACCACGTCGCTCAGGCGGATGTTGTCCCAAAGCGCGGCGGCCGCGTCCATGCTGTTCTGCGCATACATCGCCGCGTGCAGCGCGCCGACCGATGTGCCGAAAACGCTGCCCGCCTTAATGCCCAGCTCATCCAGCGCGGCGATGGCGCCCACTTCGTAAGCGCCCTTCGCGCCGCCGCCGCCCAGCACAAGCGCCGTTTCGGAAGGCACAAGCGCACGCATCAGGCGCGAACCTCGATTTTCGCCATGTCGGCCAGCATCTCGGCGGTCTTTTCGATGCCCATCAGCCCGGAGTTGATGCAGACGTCATAATTCTGCGCCTTGCCCCACTTTTGGTCGGTGTAGCGGAAGTAGTGGTTGCCGCGCTCCTTGTCAGAGGTGGTGATAGCCTTGAGCGCTTCCGCTTCGCTGAGGTTACGGCGCGCCATGATGCGGTTGACGCGCATCTCGCGCGGCGCGTAGACAAAGACGTTGATGGTGTTGTCGCGTCCTGCGAGGATGTAGTCCGCACAGCGGCCGACGATGACGGCGCTTTCCTTCGCGGCGATATCGCGGATGACCTGCGCTTCGGAAATGAAGATGGATTCGCTCAGCGGCAGATACTGGCTGGAGAAGAAACCGCTGGAATACGCCGCGCTGGCGGCGAGATTCTGCATGAAGCCGCTGCGTACGCGCTGCTCGTTGTTGGCGATGAACTCGTCGGACAGCCCGCTCTTCTGCGCGGCCAGAGTGATGAGCTTCTTATCATAATAAGCGATGCCGAGGGTTTTGGCGACCAGCTCGCCGATTTGGCGGCCGCCGCTGCCATATTCACGACCGATGGTGATGATTAAAGGATTACGCATACAGATGACCTCCTCATCCTGTTTGTTGTCTATATTATAACACATTCGCAAAGCGGGGGACAAATCTTTTTTACTCCTTCCGGTGAATCCGATTTTCCAAACCGATGCGGAACATGTTTTGAACGGGCGCGCATTGCGCGTCCGATTTGATATTCGATTCAATTTGAACTTTACCCTGCCCTGTGCTACAATAAGAAAAAAACGACACAGGGAGGGTCTGCCATGACCGTCAGATTATATGATAAAGATGTGGACATGCTGGAATTTTCCGCCGTGGTGAAAACCTGCGAGCAGCGGGAAAAGGGCTATATCGTCACGCTGGACCAAACGGCATTCTTTCCGGAAGGCGGCGGACAGGGCGCGGACCACGGCACGCTGGGCGATGTTCGGGTGCTCGACGCGCACGAGGCCGGCGGCGAGGTGGAGCATCTGGTCAGCGGGCCGCTTGCGGTCGGCAGCGAAGTACGCGGCCGCGTGGATGCGGTGCGCCGACTGGATATGATGCAGCAGCACAGCGGCGAGCATATGTTTTCCGGCCTGGTACACGGGCTTTTCGGCTATGACAACGTGGGCTTTCACATCGGCACGGAGGCCGTGACGATGGATTTCAACGGCATGCTGACCGAAGAGGATGTGCGCCGCGTGGAGCTTCTGGCGAATCAGGCCGTCTGGCGCGACCAGCCCGTGGAGGCGTTTGTGCCCACCCGCGAAGAGCTGGCAAACATCGAATACCGCAGCAAAAAAGAAATCGCCGGCGATGTGCGCATTGTCCGCATCGAAGGCGTCGATACCTGCGCCTGCTGCGGCACACACGTGCATACCACCGGCTGTGTGGGCCAAATCAAAGTCATCGGCGTGCAGAAATACAAAAGCGGCGTGCGCGTCTCCATCCTCTGCGGCCGCCGCGCGCTGGAATACGAAAACGCGCTGTTTGACCAGGCAAAGGCGGCGGGACACGCGCTTTCCGTGCCGACGGAGGAGCTTTCCGGCGCGGTGGAGCGGCTGCTCGGCGAGCGCGACCGTCTGCGCACGCAGAGCGACGCGCTGGGCATGCGCATCTTTGAGCTGATGGCGCAAAACGAGGCGGACAAAGCCGTCCGCGTTGTGGCGTGCGGCGCGCTGCCCGCTTCTCAGGCGCGCAAGGCGGCGGGCCGACTGTCCGAGGGCGCAAAGCTGGCGCTGGTGCTCATCCCGCGCGAGGACGGCTGGAACTTCGCTCTATCCTCCGAAGCGGAGGACGTCCGCCCGCTGACCAAGGCGCTGTGCGCGGCGTTCGGCGGCAAGGGCGGCGGGCCGAAGGACATGACGCAGGGCGTTCTCGCTTCCGGCACGGAAGCGGAGATTCGGGCAAAGCTTGAGGCGTGACGATGGGGCCTGCCCCATACCCCGCTGAGGGACAAGTCCCTCAGACTCCCTTCTTCGCTTCGCGCAGACAGTCCGATACTTGACCGAATGGATTGCCTTGCAATCCATTCATATGGGAAGTGCAGGAACCTCAGGTTCCTGCTGGGGTTTGGGGCAAAGCCCCAACGTCCTAAAACCTCCCCTTTCAAGGGGAGGGGGACCGCGTGAGCGGTGGAAGGGCGCTTACCCCGGACACGCGATTTCGAGCACCTGCTCAATCATCTTGTGAAAAAGCTGCGCCTCGACCGTGTCGGCGGCGCGGTAATAGACCTCTTTGCCCTCTCGGCGGGAAACAATCAGCCCCGCCGCGCGCAAAGGCCGCAGATGGTGCGACAGCGCGGGCGAGGACATCTCCATGCACTCGGAAAGCTGAATAACGCATTTCTCACTGTGGCAGAGAATAAAGAACAGACGCACGCGCGTCGGATCGCTCAAATACTTGAAAAGCTGCGCGGCCGCCTGAAAGGACGCGGTATCCTGCGGCGCGGGATGCAGATGATGCTCACTCATAAAACCGTTCTCCCCTGACTTGCGTTTTCGCCCAAACGGAAGGACCTTTCGCCCAAAAAGAAAATGTTGCGGAAAAGGGCTTGCGTTTGCGGCTTAAACGTATTATACTACGGCCATATCAAATAAACAAGTGCTTAATCGATAAATCATTAGGCCGAACAGAAAGGAAGTCAACGAAGATGAAAAAGAGCTATAAAATCGAAGTGGACTGCGCCAACTGCGCCAACCTGATGGAAGAAGCCACCCGTAAGACCGCCGGCGTGGCAAATGCGACCGTCAATTTCATGACCCAGAAGATGATCGTCGAGTTCGCCGAGGGCGCGGACGCGAAGGCTGTCATGCAGGATGTGTTCAAGGCCTGCAAGAAGGTTGAGCCGGACTGCGAAATCGAACTGGGCTAAGCCCAGACTTATTTCCGCCGCAGCTTCATTCAAAACCGAAGGTTTTGCGCACGCGGCCCCATCCTACCGTCAATGAAGCTCCGCCAAGCGGAAAGAAAACGTTTTTCAGCGCCTCGTTTCAAGCGGAATGAGGCGCAGTTTTTCCGAAAATCATTAAACGATTGCTTAATCGAAGGAGATTGGGTCATGAACAAGAAGCAGAAAAAAATGCTCACGCGCATTCTGATTGCCGCCGCGATGCTGATTGCGCTCAAGCTGATTCCGGTGACCGGCGTTTTGCAGCTTGCGCTGTATCTGGTCGCCTATCTGGTCATCGGCTATGACATTTTGAAAAAGGCATGGAAGGGCATTCTCAACCGTCAGGTGTTCGACGAGAACTTCCTGATGGCGGTCGCCACCATCGGCGCGTTTGCGCTGGCGATTTATGAACGCAGCGGCGACTATGTGGAAGCCATCGCCGTCATGCTGTTTTACCAAATCGGCGAACTGTTCCAGAGCTACGCGGTCGGCAAGAGCCGCCGCAACATCAGCGCGCTGATGGATATCCGGCCGGATTACGCGAACATCGAGCGCGACGGCAAGCTGGAAAAGGTCGATCCGGACGAGGTGGAAATCGGCAGCGTCATCGTCGTGCAGCCGGGCGAAAAAGTGCCGCTGGACGGTGTGATTCTCTCCGGCGCCTCCAGCCTGAACACCAGCGCGCTGACGGGCGAGAGCCTGCCCCGCGACGCCAAGGAAGGCGACGAAGTCATCAGCGGCTGCATCAACATGACCGGCGTGCTGCGCATCCAAACGACGAAGGAGTTCGGCGAATCCACCGTCTCCAAAATTCTCGAGCTGGTCGAGGATTCCAGCTCCCACAAGTCGAAATCCGAAGATTTCATCTCCAAATTCGCCCGCGTCTACACGCCTGCCGTCTGCTACGGCGCGCTGGCGCTGGCAATTCTGCCCCCCGTTGTGCGGCTGCTGACGGGCAATCCCGCCCAGTGGGGCGAGTGGATTTACCGCGCGCTGACGTTCCTGGTCATCTCCTGCCCCTGCGCGCTGGTCATCAGCATTCCGCTCAGCTTCTTCGCGGGCATCGGCGGCGCGAGCAAGGAAGGCGTGCTCATCAAGGGCTCGAACTATCTGGAAACGCTGTCCCGGGTCAAGACGGTTGTCTTTGACAAGACCGGCACGCTGACGCAGGGCGTTTTCGAGGTCAGCGGCGTGCACCACAACAAGATGGAGGACGAAAAGCTGCTGGAATATGCGGCGCTGGCCGAGTGCGCGTCCTCCCACCCCATCAGCAAGAGCCTGCAGCGCGCCTATGGCAAGGAAATCGACCGTGACCGCGTGAGCGACATTCAGGAAATCAGCGGCAAGGGCATCGCGGCCAAGGTGGACGGCCACGACGTGCTGGCGGGCAACAGCAAGCTGATGGAGCTGAATCACATCGCGTATATCGACTGCCACAGCGTCGGCACCATCATCCACATGGCCATCGACGGGCAGTATGCGGGCCACATCGTCATTTCCGACGTGGTGAAGCCGCACGCGGAGGAGGCCATCGAGCGCCTCAAGCATTCCGGTGTGGAAAAGACCGTCATGCTCACCGGCGACACCAAGCGCGTGGCCGAGCAGGTTGCCAAGGATTTGGGCGTGGACGAGGTGCACAGCGATCTGCTGCCCGCCGACAAGGTGGCTCAGGTCGAGAAGCTGCTCGCCGCGAAGGGCGAAAAAGACAAGCTGGCGTTCGTCGGCGACGGCATCAACGACGCGCCCGTGCTCAGCCGCGCGGATATCGGCATTGCGATGGGCGCGATGGGCTCGGATGCGGCCATCGAAGCGGCAGACGTCGTGCTGATGGATGATGACCCGATGAAGATTGCGAAGGCCATCCGCATCTCCCGCAAGTGCATCGGCATCGTTTATCAGAACATCGTGTTCGCGCTGGTCATCAAGTTCGCCTGTCTCGCGCTCGGCGCGCTGGGCATCGCGAACATGTGGGCCGCGATTTTCGCCGACGTCGGCGTGATGGTTCTGGCCGTGCTCAACGCGATTCGCGCGCTGCGGGTGCATAACCTGTAAATGAAGGAACTGAAGGAACGTGTGGGACGCTGTCCCACCCCTCTGCCGGAAACCTGAGGTTTCCGTACTTCCCACCATTCAAAAAACTTCCTTTGCTCGATGCAGAGGAAGTTTTTTTGAATGGTGAAGAAGCAAAATTCGACTTGTTCAAAACAAAATACAGTGTTATAATGTTCTCTGTCGGTTTATCCGACAGGCACGGCGCGGGCTTGACACCATTCCACCTCGGAAGTCTGACCGAAGGGAGGTGAAAGCCATGCCGAACCTTCTGCTCGTGATATCCGGCGCCTGCATCGTCGCATTCGTGCTTCGTGAGACGCTGGAAGACCTGCAAAAGAAAAAAGAGGATCATGACGGCAATCATGATTCCTCTGACACGCAGGGCTAACAACCCCTAAAAGCCCGCGTCGTGCCTATATTGTAGCATCGTTCCGGCCGTTCGTCAAGAGCGGCTGTTTTCTTTTTTCTCTTTGCGATACTCGCTGGGCAGCACGCCGTAAGTGCTCTTAAACGCCGCGGTCAGCTTGCTCTGGCTCTCATAGCCGACCTTTTCGGCAATTTCGGCGAGGGAATCGGTCGTCGTGCGCAGCAGCCGCGCGGCGTATTCCATGCGGTGCTCCTTCATATGCGCGGCAAGCGGCTGGCCGTAGACGGTCTTAAACAGGCTTTTGAGCGTCGACGTATTGATGTGGTACTGCTGAGAGAGCATCTCAATCGTGCAGCGCCGACTCATATCCGACATCATCTGGTCGTGAATCTGCCGAATCAGCGCAATCTGTTCCGCCCGATAAGCGCTCTGGGTGACGGGCAGCGCGTCCGTGACGCTCAGCAGCAGCATCAGCTCCTGAAATTTCAGCTTGGCGTAAGGCACGAGCAGCTTCTCCGGCAGGGTATACAGCGGGTCGAGCAGCGCGCCGACCTGTTCCGCCGAGGAAAGCACGGAAAAGCCGTTTTCCCCGCAGAATTTCGTCAGAATCCCCGCCGCACAAACGCCCGCTTCGCGCATGAAATCCGGCGGATTCGCATCCAGCCGCGCGACATCGACGCGGAAGCTGAACCCCAGATAGCCGTCGAACGGAAACTGCATCACCGTTTCCATGCAGGTATGCAGGCCGTGCAGCGAGATATCCCCCTCGCCGAGATACAGCGCCATGCCCGTATCGCCGGTGTAGCCGACGCGGCCCGCGTAGCAATGGTTGATTTCCAGCATCGGCGCGGCGGGCACGGCATGGCTGAACGCGACGGATTTCGCGCTGTATGCCTGAAGCGTCAGCTCCGCGCCGTCATACAGCGGCCAGATATCCAGCCTTCCCTTTTCCCCGCTGCCGATGCACGCGCAGGCGGGCGGCGGAAAGCAAGGCGCGGCCATTTCGGCGCAGATCATCAGCTCGCCTTCCGGCACATCGGCCAGGCGGGTTTCCAGCTCCCGCTTCCGCTCCTCCTGCATGGCGCACACTCCTTTTCGGGAAACGTTGGGACGCTGTCCCAAGTCCGGGAAACTCGCATAGGGGCGCTGTCCTCTGCCTGCGGCAGACGCGCCCGTTTCACGAACGCCGTTCCGGCTCCTTGCGATTTCCGATTTCCGCCACGCTTTTTCCCGTACAGCGGGCGCGTGGCTTCAATCCCCCGCCAGAAACCTGAGGTTCTTGGATTTCCCTTCGTAAAAAATCATCGAGCATGACCCGCTTCAAACCGCAGTAAGGCCTACCCGCGTTTGAAACAGTTTCACGAACAAAAGTTTCTTTTCTCATAATCGGGCTGTGCCTTGACGCACAGCCCGAAACATGTTACATTATGAACCAACCTTACGGTAATTCATCGAAAGAATCAATCACCGCGTCGCAGCAGGCGCGGATGGCCGCGCGGTCGGTGATGTTCGTCGCATCCGTGATGCCGATAACGCCCAAACCCGCGCTGCGCGCGCCCTGCATGGCGTAGAGCGAATCCTCAAACATGATACAGTTTTCCTTCGGCACGCCGATGATTTGGGAAACGCGCTCGAAAAACGCGTTCTGGCTCTTGTTCAGTCCCAGCATGTCGGTGCTGAAAATAAAATCCAAATCGCCGACCAGATTTGCGCAGTTCAGCCCAATCATGGCAAGTCGGGCAGGCGTTGCCGTCGCGATGACGCATTTCACGCCGCGCGCGCGAAGGCGCTTGAGATAGGCCGCCGCGCCGGGCTTATGCGGCACGCCCGAGGCATAGACAGGCTCCATCGCCTCACAGGCCTTGACGCAGAGCGCGTCGAAGTTCGTCTCGATGCCGAACTCGTTTCTGAAATAATCAACGACCATCGTGCCGGACATGGACATCATATCCGCTTCCTGTTTGGCCGTCGGGGTGATGCCCATTTGGCGCACGAACGCGCCGTTCAGCTCGCGCCACTTGGTCATGGAATCGAGCAGCGTGCCGTCCATATCGAAAATAGCGGCCTTCATCGTTTCAAGCATACATATCCTTTCTTGAGGGAAACGGGGGATTTTGGGGCTTCGCCCCAAACCCCACCAGAAACCTGAGGTTTCTGGATTTCCCGCTTTCATTTATCGCTGACGCGATAAATGGGATGATTTATAAAATCTACGCAATAAACGCAATCCTCTGTAGGGGCGCGCATTGCGCGTCCGAGAATCTCCGCAGATTTTCGGACGGACGGCAAAAATACTTTTCCATTATACCGATGTTCCTTCATTCAGTCAAGGAGGCCTTTACATGACCCGCGAGCAATACATCCGCATGACCGAAACCACACGCCGCGTGACCGACCGTCTGCCCGGCAGGGCGAAAGCGCTCCGCGCGCCGACGCTGCTCTGCGCGGCCATCTACTGCGCGTCGCTTCTCTGCCTGATGTTTACGGGCGACAGGCGCATCATCCGCGCGGTCATCGTCCCCGCCGTGTGTTTTGCGGTGGTGACGGTGCTCCGCCCGCTCATCGGCAAGCAGCGCCCCTACGACCGTTACGGCGTGCCGCCCGTCGGCGCTTACAAGCCGGGTAAGGGCAAGAGCATGCCCAGCCGCCACACGGCCAGCGCCGCCGCCATCGCCTGCGCGATTGCCTACGTCTTTCCGCATCCGGCGGTCATCGTGTGCATGGCGCTGCTGTGCGCGGTCATCGGCAGTCTGCGCGTACTCTCCGGTCAGCACGACGTGAGCGACGTTTTGGCCGCGCTGGCGCTGAGTCTCATTCTTTCCCTCGCCGGATACTGCCTATGATTTTCCCCTGCTGCAAAACATGCGGAAATCAGGAAGCCCGAAATTTACCCAAATTTCACATTGCATTCCCTTGAAAAAGCTATAAAAAGCGGAAATCTTCCGTCCGTCGGCAGGGGATTTTTTCTTTGCGTCGAAATGCAGTCGAATGTGGCTTTTCAGCCCTTCATTTTTGAAAGCGTACCAGGAGTTTTCACGCTCTGAGTTGCTTGAACTTCATTTCACACAAGGAGAACAAGCTTATGAAATCCATGACTGCCGAGCAGCGCAACCACATGCTTCTCTGCGACCCCGTGAGCAGCGTTATCCCAAAGATGGCCGTGCCGACCATCATCTCCATGCTCATCACCAACATTTACAACATGGCCGATACGTTCTTCGTCAGCCAAATCGGCACCTCCGCCTCCGGCGCGGTGGGCGTCATCTTCTCCGCCATGGCTATCATTCAGGCTGTGTCCTTCATGATCGGCATGGGTTCGGGCACGCACGTCAGTCAGGCGCTCGGCGCGGGCAACAAGAAGAAGGCCGATATCTACGCCTCCACGGCGTTCTTCACCGCGTTCATCGCAGGCATCATCCTCGCGTTTTTCAGCCTGACGAACATCGACTTCATCGTCCGCTTCCTCGGCTCGACGGAAACCATCGCCCCTTACGCCAAGGATTACGCAACCTACATCTTTTACGCCATGCCGTTTATGATGTGCTCGTTCGTGATGAACAACCTGCTTCGGTTTGAGGGCCTGACGATGTACGGCATGGTCGGCATCACCACCGGCGGCATTCTCAACATGGCGCTCGACCCGATTTTCATCTTCGCCCTGAACATGGGCACGGCGGGCGCGGCGCTGGCGACGGCGCTCTCTCAGGTGGTCAGCTTCATCATCCTGCTGGTAATGTGCAACACGAAGGAGGACGCGCTTTCCATCAAGCTCTCAAACTTCAAGCCGAGCCTTCAGGTTTACGGCAGCATCTGCTACAACGGCATTCCCTCGCTCGGCCGTCAGGGCATCGCGAGCATTTCCACCATCCTGCTCAACAACGCGGCGGGCGTGTACGGCGACGCGGCGATTGCGGCGATGTCCATCGTCAGCCGCTACACGATGTTCATCAACTCTTCCGTCATCGGCTTCGGCCAGGGCTTCCAGCCGGTCTGCGGCTTCTCCTACGGCGCGGGCAAGTATAAGCGCGTGCGCGAGGCCTTCTGGTTCTGCGTGAAGGTCGTGACGGTCATTCTGGTGGTGCTCTGCCTGATTTCGCTGCTGTTTTCGGGCCAGATTGTCGCCGTGTTCCGCCGTGACGACCCGCAGGTCATCGAAATCGGCACGCTTGCTCTCCGCCTCCAGCTGCTGACCCTGCCGCTCTGGGGCTACATCACCATGTGCAACATGTTCACGCAGGCCATTGGCTACGGCGTGCGCTCCACGATTATCTCCACCGCGCGTCAGGGCATTTTCCTGATTCCCGCGCTGCTGATTTTCCCCAACGTCTGGGGGCTGTTCGGCATTCAGATTGCCCAGCCCATCGCCGATATCTGCACACTCGTGCTGTGCATCGCGATTGTCAACGGCATTTTGAAACAGCTGAAAGCAAAAGAGGATTTGGCGTAAAGACATCATCCCCATAACAAAAGCGGCTTTCCGTTTTCGGATAGCCGCTTTCTTTTACTTCATATACCCCACCAGCGTCTTGAGCGTCGCCAGCGCGCCTTCGATATGGCTGCGCTCATAGCCGTGGGAGGCATACACACCCGAGCCGATGAGGCCGTGGCGGATATCGTAGCCCGCGCGGAGGGTCGCCTCCACGTCGCTGCCGTAGCGCGGATAGACGTCCACCGCGTAGGGCGCGCCCATCTTTTCCGCCGCGGCAATCAGCCCGCGCACCACGTCGTAGTTATACGGTCCGCCGCTGTCCTTGGCGCAGATGGAAACCATGCGCTCGTCGCAGGTCAGCCCTTCGCCGACGCAGCCCATATCCACCGAGATGGCCTCCGTCACGCCCTCGGGCACGCTCGCGCTGCCGCCGTGGCCGACCTCCTCAAACGAGGTGATATGCACATAGACGGCGCGTTCGGGCGTGATGTGTTCATCCTTCAAATACTTGGCATAGCCGAGCAGAATGCCGACGCTCAGCTTGTCGTCGAGGAAGCGGCTCTTGATATAGCCGCTCTTCGTCACGCGGGTGCGCGGCTCAAAGCAGACATAGTCGCCCGTGCGGATGCCGAGCTTCTTCACGTCTTCCGCGCTTTCCACAGGCTCGTCGAGCACGATTTCAATGGTGTCGAACGTGCGCTGCGTGTCGGCATATTTTTCGTTGACGTGGGTGGAAGCGTTGATGAGCTGAGCCGTGCCCTCGACCACGCCGTCAAATTTGGTGACGACGCGGCAGTTCTCCGTCTCCACGTTTTCCGCGCGCAGACCGCCGATGGGCGTGATTTTCAGGCGGCCGTTGGCCTTGATTTGGCAGACCATGCCGCCGAGCGTATCCATGTGCGCTTCCAGCAGCAGGCCGTTTTCCTGATTCTCGCCGCCGAGGGACACGAGCACGCCGTCCTTGCGGGTCAGCTGCGGCGCATAGCCCAGCGCCTCAAAGCGCGCCATCACATGTTCGGCCGCCTTTTTCGTCATGCCGCTCGGGCTGTCGATGGCCAGCAGGTTTTTCGTCTCTTCCACGATAAAAACGCCGTATTCGTTCCAGTTCATGATTCTACCCCCGTTTGTCTTTTTATTCTTAGGCAGCGCCCCAAAACGTCCCCCGCGCGTCACTCCGTCTTAAGCTCCTGCACTTTATTGATGATGATGGATATCGTGCCGTCCCCGTTCTCCACGACGGCAAAGCTGTTTTCGTCGTCGGCAAGCTCGCGCGGCAGGGTGATGGAAATGCCGTTATCCGTCTTGATTTTGACCCGCTGGAGCTGAGCGACGACGCGCTTGTTTTCCACCGGAATGACGGGTTCGAGCTGCTCCTCCCGAATCTGGCGGGCGACCTGCTCGATAATGGCCTCGCGCTCGGGGTCGGAGCGGAAAACCTCCTCCGCCACGTCCTTCACGTTGATGACGCCCTTTTCTTCGATGGATTTGCTCATCGCGCGCTTGACCATCGGGGTCAGCATCGGCGTATCCATCTCCACGGGCGCGGCCTCGGCAATCACTTGGGCAACGGCCTGCACGGCTTCCTTGGTGGATTTCGTCTCCGCCATCGCAAACAGCGCCTGGGCAAACAGCGCGCGATTGCCGACGTTGGTCAGCACCTGCGCGTCCCGCAGACGGATATCGCCCGTGGACAGGTTGACCACAAAGCCCGAGCAGCCCTTGCTGCCCGGCAGGGGGAGCACCGTGCCGTAGGGCATGACCTGCGTGCTCGTCGCGCCGTCCTCGGCCACGTCGAGACGGTGCACCATCGCGCTGCGATAAGGCAGCTGGGCCACGCACAGGTGCGGATTGCCGTCCTTCTCGAACGAGAAAATCGCCATGTCGAAGCCCTCGCGCGGGATTTCCAGCGCCTGCATGGTCTCGTCCATGCTGCGCATCAGCGCGTCGGCCGCCTCCTGAAACGGGGTCAGCACAAAGCGGTGCAGCATCTCCTCCTGCGCGCTGTTCGGCTCGACACAGGTCGTTCGGCTTCCGTCGGAAGCCATCAGCTTATCCGCCACGGTGGACAGATACGCCGCGGCCTCGTCGTCGGGCTTGCCCACCTTGTCGGGAAAAATCGGCGCCGCATTGCTGCCGTCGTAGAGATACAGCGCGGCGCGGGCGATGATGTTCATGGTTTTCTCTCCTTATATGCGAATGAGCAGCATATACAGCGCCGTTCCCGCGCCGATGCTGAGCAGCGTGCTGCGCTTCCACAGGTGCAGCGCCACGACCGCCGCCGCGGCAATCAGCTGGCGCGCGCCGTCGCCGACCGTGCCGAACGGCACGCTCTTGAGGCAGTAGACGACCAGCGCCGCCATAATCGCGGGCGGCAAGGTTTCGCCCAGCGCCGAAACAAGGCGCGGCACGCCCTTTTTGCCGCCAAAGCAGACGAACGGCAGGGCGCGCAGGGCAATGGTCACAATCGCGCAAATCGCGACAACGGCAATCGCGCGGCTCATGCGCGCACCCCCTTTCTGATATCCGTCACGGTCAGCAGAATGGCCGTCAGGCCCAGCGCGGGCGCGAGGAACGCGCTCGGCCCGAGCAGAAACAGCATCGCCAGCGCGCAGACCGCGCCGATGGCCATCGGCACGCGGTTCTTCATCTCCAGCGCCTTTTCCACACAGATGACGACAAACAGCGCCGTCATCGAAAAATCGATGCCCGTCAAATCAAACGGAAGCCCCTGGGCCAACAGCGTGCCCAGAATCGAGCCGACGACCCAGTAAATCTGGTCGTACAGCGTCACGCGGAACATCACGCCGTCCTCTTCGTCGCCGGACAGGCCGCAGAAAACCGAATAGGTTTCATCCGTCAGCGAGGTCATCATATACGGGCGGATGCGCTTATCCATTCGTCCGAACCGCTCGATGCAGGACAGGCCGTAGAACAGATGGCGCGCGTTGACCATCAGCGCCGTCAGCGCAACGGCAATGAGCGACGTGCCGCCCACCAGAAACGGCACCATCACGAATTGCAGGCTTCCGGCGTAGACCAGCGTGCTGATGGCCAGCGCCCAAATCGGCCCGTAGCCCGCCTGAGCCAGCGTCGCGCCGAAGGCAATGCCCAGCACGATATAACCGCAAAAGACGGGAAGCGTCAGCTTCACCGCCCGTTTTCTCTGCTCCGCTTTCGTCATGCCTCGTCCTCCGCGCGCTCGAACCGATAAACCTGATTCACATCCGGATATTTGGCCCGGTCAACCGGCGAAAAAAACATCGCCATTGGGCGCACCCACACGCCCTTCTCGCCATACAGCGCGCGGTAGACCACCACATTCTCCTGCGTTTCGGAATCCTTGGCAAAATACAGAATCTGATATCGATTTCCCTTGAAATGGCGCACAATGTCGCCGGGCTTCATTCTCGTTTCCATGCGTTTCTCCCGTTTAGACCTGTCCCTCCGCCAGAATGCGCGCCAGACTCACCGTCAGGCTGAGCATCGGCGCAAACAGCGGGTCATCCTCCATGCCCATGATGCGCTGAATCTTGCTCAGGCGGTAGCGCACCGTGTTCGGATGCTGAAACAGCGCTTTGGCGGCGGCGGCAATCTCCATGTTTTCCTTCACATAGACCAGCGCCGTCTGTTCCAGATTGGTGTGGTTCTGCGCATCGTATTCGCGGATGGCGGAAAGCACGCGGCGGCAGCGGTCGCAGACAAACGGGTTTTCGCTCATCGGGAACAGATAGGCGTAAAGCCCCAGCTCGTGCGCGATGAGCGCCGGCTTGCCGCAGAGCTTGGCCGCCCGCACGGCGTATACCGCCTCGCAGAGGGACGCGCCCAGCTGCACGCGGGCCCCCCGCAGATCGCTCTGGCCGATGACAACCGCCTGCCGGTCAATGCCCGCGCGCGTCAGCATGCCGCCAAAACGCGCCAGCGCGTCCTCGGCCGTCATCCCGTCCTCCTCGCGGCACAGGGCCAGCATCATGCGCCGCCACTCGATGAACGTGCAGCGGCGCGCCGCGTCCGCGTCCGTCTCCAGCAGCGCGTAGAGCTTGTCATCCAGCGCAGCCACCCGCTCCTTCGGGCTGACGGCGTAGACACGGCAGCTGCTCTGCCCCAGCGGGTCGATGCGCCGCGCGCGCTCCCGCGCCTGCTCCTCGGTGAGGTCGCCGCGCATCAGCGCGTCCACATCCTGCTCAAAGCCCGCGAAATGGCGCTTGCCGCGGATGAGGTCCGTCACCTGCAAAATGACCTCTTCGATATAGGTGTCGTCAAACAAAAACACGGGCGTGCCCAAACGGTTGGCCAGCGCGATAACCGCCTGCGGCAGCTCGCTGAAATACGCCGTTTTGACCATCAGGCCCGCAATGCCCTGATTCATCAGCGCCCGAAGGGAATGCGCCACCAGCTGCGCGTCGCCGCGCGCATAGGCCAGCGTCGTCACGACCAAATCGCCGCGGTAAAAATCCGGAAGCTGCACGCGGGACGGATCATATTCAAACAGCACGGCCTCCGTCACCGTGCGTTCCAGCCCGTCCTGACCGGCAATCAGTCGCAAATGATGAATATCCTGAAGCCGAAACAGCTCTTTAATGTGAATCAAGCCCGTTCCCCTCCTGCGCTTTTTTCGCGAATGACTGCGTATATTCTATCATTTTTCGCTTTTTCCCGCAAGATGAAAGTGGGGGCAAAGCATATGCGCAAAAGCGGGAATCCTGCTCGGATTCCCGCACGATTTCGATATAACGCTCAAACACCCATTGATTCGCCGCGGCATGCAGGGCAAACGAAACCAGCAGAAGGGCAAAAAAGCCCCCCTCTTTCGAGGGAGGCCGATAAAGGGCGAGTTTACATCGTAATCTCTTTCTTGCCGCTCACCTTGAAGAACACCGCCAGCGCGATAATCGTGGAGAACGTCAGGATGGCGGAAATGGCCGAAGCCACGCCGTCGTTGCCGCGGATAATCTGGGAATAGATTTCCAGCGTCATCGTCTTGGTCTTGCTCGTGTAAAGGATGATGGAGGTGGACAGCTCCGTGATAATCATAATCCACGAGAGAATCGCGCCCGAAATGACGCCCGACATCATCATCGGCACGGTGACCTTGAAGAAGGTCTTGAAATCCGACGCGCCGAGGTTGATGGAAGCTTCCTCGATGCTGGGCGAAATGTTGCGCAGAATCGCCGAGGAGGAGCGAATCGTATACGGCATACGGCGGATGGTATACGACAGAATCATGATGAACGCGCCGCCCGTCAGCAGCAGCGGCTTCTTGTTGAACGTGGTCAGCAGCGCAATACCGAGAATCGAGCCCATGACCGTCTCGGGGAACATCGAAACCACGTCGATGGCCGCGTTGAACACGTTGCGGCGGCGAACCACCACATACGAGACGAACAGCGACACCAGCACAATCACGAAGATGGCCGCGAACGCCAGCGCGTAGGTATGCACGATGGAGCTGCCGACGGTGGAGAACGCTTCCTTATAGCTGCCCAGACCGAAGCCATCGGCGTAGAGCTTGCCGCTCGTGTTGCGGAAGGAAGAATAGATAACGTAGCACTGCGGCATGATGGCCAGACCGACCAGAATGTAGCAGTAGGCGTGCGCGAGCACGTTCTTCACGCCGTGGAGCTTCTTCGGCTCGACGGGATGCAGCGCGCTCATGGAGAACACCTTGCGGTTGGCGATGTACTTTTGCAGCAGGAAAACCGCCGTCGTGATGACAATCGCAATGATGGAAATCGCTGCGGCCATGCCGTCGCTTGAGCCGATTTCGGAAAGGAACTCCTTGTAGACGATGACCGGCAGGGTGTTGTAGTTTTCGCCGATGAGCATCGGCGTGCCGTAGTCGGCGAACGTGCGCATGAACACCATCAGCGCGCCGGAAAGCAGCGTCGGCAGAATCAGCGGCAGCACGACCTTGAAAATCTTGCGGATGCCGGAGCAGCCGAGGCTCTCGCTCGCCTCAATCAGCGAGTTATCCATGTTCTTAAACGCGCCGGAAACGAACATGAACACCAGCGAATACAGCTGCAAACTCATGACGATGACGCAGCCCTTGAAGCCGTAAATATCGCCGAGCTTAATGCCGAACGTATTGAGCAGGAAGTTGGTGATGGTTCCGTTGCGGCCGCAGAGCATAATCCATGCGTAAGCGCCGATGAACGGCGCGCTCATCGAGCTGACCAGAATCAGGATTTGCAGCGCGCCGGCGAAGCGAATCTTCACCGTGGACATGATGTAGGCCAGCGGCGTGGCCAGCAGCACGGTAATCAGCGTCACGGTCGCGGAAATCTTGAGACTGCCCCAAATCGCGCGCTGATAATACTTCTTCTGAAAGACCTTGGCGAAATACTGCCAGGTGAAGCCGCCGTCCTCGCCGATGACGCTCTTGCTGAGCATGCTGATGAGCGGATAGAGCAGAAACAGCATGTAGAAGATGCTGACGCCGACGGTGACGATCATCCACAAATCCCAGCGAATCTTTTTGCGGGGCGCTTTAGCGGACATCGTTCACAACCCCTTTCGTCAGGTTGGTCCGGCCGTCGGCGGTGAACACGTTAATCTTATCCCGCTTGAGCGTCAGCTTGACCTTCGTGCCGTTGGGAATGATGCTGGAAATCGAGCTTTCCTCAACGATTTCGGCGTTCGTGCCGTCATACAGCTCGACGAAATACGTCGTGTTCAGGCCGAGGAACACGCTGGATGTGACCGTCGCGTCGATGCCCTGCTGGCCGTCCGCCGCGAGCACAAACTCTTCCGGCCGAACCGCGACCAGCACGTCCTCCGCCGGCACGCTGCCGCAGTTGTCATACGGCATCACATAGCCGTTGCCGAAATACAGCGCGCCCTGCGCGTAACGCGCCTTGAGCGTGTTGCTGCGGCCGATGAAGTTGGCGACGAACTGGTTCGCCGGGCGCTGGTAGATGCTCTTGGGCGTGGAGACATGCTGAATCACGCCGCCGGACATGACCGCAATGCGG
Source organism: uncultured Clostridia bacterium (assembly GCA_934675735.1). Taxonomy (GTDB): domain Bacteria; phylum Bacillota; class Clostridia; order Christensenellales; family Aristaeellaceae; genus Ventricola. The sequence goes on along the minus strand of CAKURR010000005.1, from coordinate 26,879 downwards.
TCGGAAACGGCCATGGCCTCTTCCTGATCATGGGTGACGTAAATCGTCGTAATGCCGACGCTGTTTTGAATCTGGCGGATGGCGTTGCGCATCTCGATGCGCAGCTTCGCGTCGAGGTTGGAAAGCGGCTCATCCATCAGCAGCACATCCGGCTTGATGACGATGGCGCGGGCGAGCGCGACGCGCTGCTGCTGGCCGCCGGAAAGGCGCTCGGGCAGACGGTCGGCATACTGGGTGATTTTCACCGTCTCCAGAATCTCGTCCACGCGCTTCTTGATTTCGTTTTTGGGCAGATGGCGATTTTCAAGGCCGAAGGCGACGTTCTCGCGCACGGTCATGTGCGGGAAAACGGCGTAATTCTGGAAAACCATGCCGATGTTGCGCTTGTTGGGCGCGATATCGTTGATGACCTTGCCGTTGAAGGCAATCGTGCCGCCCTCGATGGAGTTGAAGCCCGCGACCATGCGCAGCAGGGTCGTCTTGCCGCAGCCGGAAGGGCCGAGCAGCGTGAAGAACTCGCCCTCCTTCACATCCAGATTCAGGTCGGGGATGATGACATTTTCGCCATATTTCTTGACGATGTGCTCAAAGTGAATGCCTACGCTCATATCCGTTGATTCCTTTCGCGTTATTTTCCCGTTTCGGCCGGGCTTTCGGCTCATGCGCCGTTTGAGTCCCATATAAAAAGGGCTGCCGCGCAGCCCTCTCCGGCCTCCGGCCGCCTCCCCCGAGGGGGAGACGGCGCGAAGTGGCTGAGAGGGCAACCTGCGCAACAGCCCTCCGAAGGCATGTGGGAATTACATGTCCATCATGATATCCTGAACCTTTTCCTTCAGTTCGGAGGTGTGGGCGATGACATAATCGCTGTCCTCATAGATGAGCTTGATGTCGGCGAGCGGGGTCATGACGTCGTTCTTATACTCGACCTCGCGCACGTTGCGGCTGGTGGTGTTCTCGGCCAGGAAGCGCTGAGCGTCCTCGGAGAGCATGAAATCGACAAACGCCTTGGCGTTCTCGACGTTCTTCGCGTTCTTGACGATACCGATCTGCGCCGGCAGGAACACGGTACCCTCGACCGGATAGACAACCTGAATGTTGGTCGCGCCGTCCTTAATCAGGGTGACGCACGGGTCTTCATAGGTCAGGCCGACGGCGTATTCGCCGTTGTAAACGCCCTTATACACGGCGGAAGAACCGCTGGTGATGGCGACCTTCTGGCCGACGAACAGGTCTTCGACATACTTCCATGCGGCGTCGTCCTCATAGCCGCCCATGGCCAGCAGCATGTTGGTCAGCTGGCAGAACGCGGAGGAAGAAGAAGCGGGGTCGGCGGAAGCAATCTTGCCCACCAGCTCGGGCTGGAGCAGATCGGCGTAGCCGTTCACCTCAATGCCCAGTTCCTTGAGCATGTCGGTATTCACCAGCAGCACGGAGCCGTCGATGGTGTAGTTGGTGCAGTAGCCGCGGGTGTTCTTATACGCATCCATCAGATACTGGTCCTGCTCGGAAACATAATCCTGGAAGAGGTCCGCGTTAGCCACGTAGTTGGCCAGAGAGCCGCCGTACATCAGGTCGAAGGTGCTGTATTCCTGCGCGATTTCGCTCTCGATGCGCTTCATGCAGTCGCCCGTGCCGATGGACTCGACGTTAACCTTAATGCCCGTCTGCTCTTCAAACACCGGAATGATGGAGAGCAGACCGTCGCTGTTCGGGGAGCAGATGTTCAGTTCGCCGTCGGCCGCAGCCAGCGCCGCACCGCCGACGAGCATCACAGACGCCAAAGCGGCAGCAAGGAATTTTTTCATGGAAAGTTTCCTCCTTTTTGTTTTAGGCAGTGGATGGTTCGCTCATTGCCTTTGTGGATATTATATCACTTCACTTTGTCAAACACAACCATCATTTTACAGAAATTTTACACAAGTTGCGCAAAACTCCCGTTTTTTATCCGAAAGCCGGTTTTCGTTGTTTCAAGAAAGCTGGATGAATGAAAAGAAGTGCGAACGGCCAACAGCCTCCCCTACATCTTTACGGAACCAAAATCCCGTTGTAGGGGCGCGCATTGCGCGTCCGCACTTCTTATCGTCTCAAATGCCGATTTCGGAAACCAAAGCCTTAAATCGCGAACAGCAAAATCGCCAGAATGTGGCAGATGCTGCCCAGAATCACAAACACATGGAACACACAGTGCATAAACGGCTTGGTCTTGCCCTTGCCGTAGAGCACCGCGCCGACGGTATACAGCAGCCCGCCGCCCAGAATCAGCCAGAATCCGCCCCAGCCGATGGCCTGAATCAGCAGCGGCAGCTTAAAGACGATGCACCAGCCGATGGCCATGTAGCAGACCATCGAAAAGACCTTGTATTTGTTGAGGTCAATCGCCGTGATGGCAATGCCCACCGCCGCCAAGGCCCAGACAATGCCCAGCAGCACCCAGCTGGCCACGGGGTCAATCGGCCGCATGGCGCTCAGCAGCAGCGGCGTATATGTGCCCGCAATCAGCACATAAATCGTGCAGTGGTCAAACACCTGCATCACGCGCTTGCCCATGCCGGGCTTGAGCCCGTGATAGATGCTGGACATGGCATACAGCAGAATCATCGATACGCCGAACACAATCGAGCCTGCCAGCCCGTAGCCGTTGTGGTGCAGCGCGGAAAAGATGATGCACAGCACCATGCCCGCAATGCCCACCACCCCGCCGATGATGTGGCTGATCATGTTGAACAGTTCTTCTTTTTTCGTGTAAACCGGCATTTCGCGGTCTTTTAACTTGGTGCGCGTCATCACACGTCCCCCTTTCGGGTCTGCCATCTAGTATTGAAAACTAGATTGTAGTTTAGCACGTCTGTTTGGGAATGTCAAGGGGCAGGCACGCAAAAAGCCTTTTATCTTTCATAATATTATTCATATACATAGCTTAATAATAGGTCGGATGCATACCGTTCTACTGTTTCAAGTACAAAAATATCCGGCTTCTCTTCCTTTACCATATCATTGGTAAAAATTCTTCTGTGAATCATAGTGCTGGAAGAAAACTGAGTTGCTATCTCCTCAGACATTGCTCTGCCAAACGAATCTCGCGATATCATAATTTTTCTTGGGTCCGCATCGCTCGCATGATACCGGATAGAGCCATAGTATTCCCAGATTTCACATTCAGTTGTATTTGAACTGTAATCTTCAAGAGTATACGTTTTCCCCGAGCTAATTATATCATACATATTCAGCATCGCAATCAAATCCCCCGACGTATCATCGCTTTCTACAATCCTTACGTTTTCATCATTGTAAGCAGGCATTTCTATTCCAAATTTCTCAAGAAGAGCTTTTGTTCCAATATACGCGCCTAATTCATTCCAATGAGTATCTGTCTTATGATACAGGATTGCATTCTTTCCCAGATTCTGTTGTGCTTGAATGAATTCGTCATAAGGATACACAATTTTTATATCTGTATTTGCCGAAATATAATCGTAAATTTGTTTCACGGCATATATTTCGCCCGGTTCACCCAAATAAAACGGCATCTCAGAACTGTAAACCCGCTCCTTGTTCGGACAAATCAAAACCGCAAAATCTATTCCATCCGCAGCCAGATTATCACGTGTTTTGATAAGGTTTTCCGCAATAAGCTTCAATTCATCTTCACTGACAGTATTTTTGCCTTGGTAGCAAGCTATAGGATCTCCATCATCTTTGTTAGCATAAAACAACCATCCATCGCGTCCAATTACGACGCTATCCGACGTGGAAGTTTTGAACACGAAATAATTAATCATCCCATTAAGTTTTACCAACTGATTTCTAAAAGGCAGATGATCGTTTACGTAATTTTCAACGCCATTTGGAAAATCGTTAATCGAAGTCAGATTGAACTTTGGAAACTCCGCTAAATCCCTGTTTTCATGGTTTTCTGTATCAACATGGTTTCTGAACAGCGGCCACACCAAATAAGCCGAACATATCACCGTAAAAAACAACGCTATGGATAATATTTCTTTCTTTTTCATTGTATTTCCTCAGAATCTAAAGTATATGAATGGATTGTACATATTCCCCGCAAGGGCAGCAATCGAAAGAATCATCAGTATCATACAAAATATGATTTCCAAATAAGAATCTTTCCAATACGTCTTTATTTTTTTCGGTACAATGCGCTGCAATATTCCCGCGCCAAGAATAGCCACAGCAAGAATAAATAGATTATGTCCATTAATTATCTGGAATAACGCAACGCTACTATTCCAATATTTCCACGGCAGCATCATCTTTTCAATATAAGTCAATGCCTGTCCGATATTTTCTATTCTGAATAAAACCCATCCCCAATTTACTAAAGCAACTGTATACAGCCATGCAAAAGCTTTATTCTTATCAAGGATTTTGGAAAAGCCCAATCTTTCAATAACTATAAAGAACCCGTGAAAAAGACCCCAAAGGACAAAATTCCAACTGGCCCCATGCCATAATCCCGTCAACAGAAAAACAATTATTAAATTTCTATATGTTGACCATTTTCCATGACGACTGCCGCCAAGCGGAATATAAACATAATCCCTGAACCATGAACTCAGAGAAATATGCCATCTCCTCCAAAATTCTCGAATTGACTGCGATATATACGGATAATTAAAGTTCTCCCTAAACTCAAATCCGAACATCTTTCCCAATCCGATAGCCATATCGGAGTAACCTGAAAAATCGTAATAAATCTGGAACGTATACATCAACGCAGCTATCCACGCCAACGACCAGTTTATATTGTTTGCTTCAAGAGAATATATTTTATCAACTGTTGCTGCAAGAACATTTGAAATCAGAACTTTTTTCCCCAGTCCATACGAAAACCTTCTAATTCCGTTATATACATATATATAATTATCGTAATTTCGATTGTCGATTTGCTCTGCTATATCCTTATATTTAACGATCGGTCCGGCGATAAGCTGCGGAAAGAACGATACATACAAGGCCAGCTTTAATATATTTTTTTGAACCTCACACTCTCCTCTATAAACATCAATCACATATGAAAGCGCCTGAAATGTGAAAAATGAAATACCTATCGGCAATGATACTTCCGGATTAGAAAATGAAGTGCCGAACACATTGTTTACTGATACAACAATCATTCCTGCATATTTGAAATATGCAAGTAATAACAGGTTTAAGGCCACAGTTGCCGCAAGCACAATTTTCTTTCCTTTACCAACTCGGCAAAGAACCATTCCTCCAGCCCAATTGATGAAAATCGAAAACAGCATTAAAAGAACATATACCGGTTCACCCCAGGCGTAAAACAATACGCTGGCAATTAACAGCAGTATATTCGCAAGACGATTTCCTCCTATCCATTGAGCTGCATAGTTGAGTATCAGAACCACCGGAAGAAAAATCCAAATAAAAACCATGGAACTGAACAGCATTTTCCTCACTTCCTCCTTAAAAATTTTATTATAATCAACTCGTTACATGATACTGTTATTTTTATGTTTCGTCAATAGAATCACACAACTTCCAATTTAAGCGCATGAACAACTGTATCGGATTTTTAAGCAATTCTGCCCAAAAGTCTCTTCAATGCAGATAGCTGCTCTTCTCTTAATATTCAAGAAGAAAATTCTATTTCTTATGATTCATGTTTTTGATACACGCAAAAAGCGGCCCCTTGCGAAGCCGCCTTTTGTGTTGGAGGGAAAAAAACTCATGAAGAAATCTATGTCATCAGCGTTATGGCTGTTTCGGTTGGAAGAATCTTTTTTACATCGGCATCGCGGAAGCGTCCCAGCCGGTGATCTCGCCCGCGCCGGAGAGGTCGCAGGTCCGGCTGTAATTAGCGACGGTGACGGTGTATTCGCTGTCGCCCTGCGCATAGACGGTGCCGTCCGTGCCGACGACGGTCACCGCATTGCCCGCCGCGTCCACGATTTCGCCTTCGCAGGCGAGGTTGGTCAGCGTGCTGTCGCCCGTCATGACCCACTTGGAATCCGCGTCAATCGTCACATTCGCCGCGCCGTCGCCGCCATTGCCCGCGCAGGATTCGTCATTGACCACCGCGCCGGTGAGCACGCTCCCCTGCGTCACATACAGGTCGAGGTTGGAAATGCTGTCCCAAATCACGTCGCCGTCCATCTGCTGGGCGATGGCGGTAAAGGTGCAGTCCGCGCCGTTCGCGCCGGACTGGCCCCAGCCGCGCCGGTTGGCGTTGCCCGTGCAGCGCAGGAAGTATTCGCTGTTATCCGCCGAGATTTCGACGCCGGAGAGCACGAACTCGCTTTCGGTGTTGGTGGTGTAGAAGATGCCGCCGTTGCCGGAGACGAGCGAGCCGCCCTCCATCTCAAAGCGGCCTTCGCCGACTTCGGAATCGCCGGACATGCTCTGGTAGAGGATGACCGTCCAGGTGTTATCGTTCTGGTCGAGGTCGGCCATGTTGCCCGTCAGGTCGCAGTTATACAGGCGGACGGAGTTCAGGCCCTCCAGACACAGCGCCTCGGAGCCCGTCGCCGCCAGCGACGCTTCGTGAATCGTGATATCCGCCGTCACATACACCGCCGGAGAGCCCACGCCCTCGGCGACATACGTGCCGCCGTCCACGACCATCGTGCCGCTGCCGCGGTCTGAACGAATCGCCGCGGAGGATTCGCCCTTCGTCGTCACGGTCAAATCCCTGGCGTAGAGCGTGCCGCCGCCCGCGACATGAATGCCGCCGGAGGTATCCTGCGTGGTGGAGATGGTCGTGTTGCTCACCATCGCCACGCCGTCGCCGTAGGCGAACACGCCCGCGCCGCCCTTCGCGTCGGTGGTAATGGTGCTGTCCGACACAGAAACCGTGCCGCCGGTGGTCAGCACCGCCGCGCCCACGCCGTAGAAGCTGGAGTTATCGCCGCCCGTGCTCTCGTCGGAATCGCGGATGATGGTCGAATCCGTCACCGCCGCCGTGCCGCCCGTCACGAGCAGCGCGTTCTCGTCCTTGCCTGCGGATTCGATCGTCTCGCCGGTAATCTCGGTATCCTCGGAAACGGTCGTCACCGCGTCATAGCTCTCGGGCTTGCCGCTCTGCCCGCCCGGGCCGCCCATGCCGCCGTCCGGCGGGTTGCCGGGCATCTGGCCGTCCGGCTTCTCGGGGGGCTGTTCGTTTTGGCCTTGCGGCATCTGCGGGGGCGTATTCTCGGCCAGCGCCATCGCGCTCGTGGAAAGCATGGTCAAAGCTAAAATCCAGGCAATCGTCTTTTTCATTGCGGGATTCATCTCCTTCATTTGATGGCGTTATTGTACCGCCCGTTTTTGTCAGAATTTTGAACGCGGCGGGAAAAGAAAGCCACATTCTGTGGCGGCAAAATGAAAGTTTGCCCTATCAAACATTTTCATTCCATGCTATAATATGAAAAAAACCGGCGGATAAAAACACAAGCCTTACGGGGGGAACGACATGGCCGATAAAATTCAAAACGCTTACGAGGCTTCCAAAAACATTTATGACGACGTGCTCACGCAGGGGAACTTTTTCAGCCGCATGTATATCAGGCTCTTTTGGAGCGGCACGGATGACAACGCCATCGCCCGAAAGGTCTTGGCCTATATTCCCGACGATTTTTCGGGCGCTCTGCTGGATGTTCCGGTCGGAACGGCCGTGTTCACGCAGCGCAAATGGGCATCCCTGAAAAACGCGCGCATCACCTGTCTGGATTACAGCACGGATATGCTCGAACAGGCCGAGAAAAGGCTGAACGGTCAGGCGCATATCCGATGCGTTCAGGGCGATGTGGGCCGTCTGCCCATGGCGGATGAATCCTTTGATATCGTCGTCAGCATGAACGGCTTCCACGCCTTCCCCGATAAGCAGAAGGCCTTTGCCGAAACATGGCGCGTTTTGAAATCCGGCGGCGATTTTATCGCCTGCTTCTATATCCGCGGAAAAAGCAGGCGAACAGACTGGCTTGTGAGAAACATTCTGGCCAAAAAGGGCTGGTTTACGCCGCCCTTCCAGACCGAGGAAGAGCTGCGCGGCACGCTGGGCAAGCTGTATCGGCAAATCGATATCCACGTTGACGGGTCGATGGTTTATTTCCGCTGCGTGAAGTGATTTGGGGCGGCATTCGCCGCATTTCACATCACGCTGTTTTATGCGCATTCAAAAAAAGAACAGGTCAAGCTTCTTATCGTCGGAAATACCGTCCACATCGAAATTTTAGAGGTGTGATTGTCATGAATGTGCCTATCATCCTTTGTCTTATTGCCGGAGCGATGTGTTCTTTATCTCTTATATTCAGAAGCAAAAAGAAATAAACAACTTCCCGTTTATCAACCCCTTTTGAAATTCAACAGATTGTGGGATTTGAATGTCATGCGAATACTCATCTACGGCGCAGGCGTAATCGGTTCGCTGTATGCGGCCTTGTTCGCCCGGGCAGGCTTTGATACCGGCCTCTATGCCAGAGGAAAGCGGCTGGAGACGCTGCAAACCAAGGGGCTTCTTTATAATGCTCAAAACCGACAGGTCAGGAAAGCGGACGTTTCCGTTCTATCCAAATTAGAGGACAACGACCGCTACGATTTCATCTTTCTGACCGTTCGGGAAAATCAGCTGCTCGGGGCGCTCGGCGAGCTGAAAACAAACCAAAGTCCGTGCATCGTCACCATGGTCAACTCGATTGACGACTACGAAAAATGGGAAAGCATCTGCGGAAAGGGGCGAATCCTCCCCGCGTTCCCGGGCGCGGGCGGCGGGTTTCAGGCGGACGTGCTGGATGCGTCGCTCACGCCGCGGCTGATTCAGCCGACCACCTTTGCCGAAATATCGGGCGAAAAAACGGAACGGACAAAAGCCCTTTCCGCCCTGTTTCGCAAAGCCGGAATCCCCTATCAGCAGGTGAAGGACATGCACCTCTGGCAGCTTTGCCATCTCGCGATGGTCGTGCCCATCGCCGACGCCTACGAGCTGGCCGACAATCCGAGCGAAGCGGGCAGGGAGCGAAAGCTGATGCGCCGAACGGCCGAACAGCTGAAAACCAATTTCCGCCGTTTGAAAAAAGCCCGCGGAAAGCTGTCGCCCGCAAAGATGAATCTCTTTCTGCTCCTCCCCGTGCCCGTGCTGACGATTGCGCTGTCCCTCGTCTTTGAAAGCGCTTTCGGAAACAAGTTTATGTATCGGCACGCCGTCAAAGCGCCCGACGAAATGCGGCGGCTGCACGAGCAGTTTTATGCTTATCTGGAAGCAGAAGCGTGACCGCCTTAACGGCATGCAGAGCCATGCGGCAGAAGTTTCTCTATTTATCGCCCTGCCCTGAAATCAACCCACGGAAAGGAACGACGCCCATGTCAAGAACGGAAGAGGTCGAGCTGACCAACATGTGCATGATTTGCGACGGAAACGGCAATGTGCTCGTGCAGAACAAGAAAAACCACCCCACATGGCACGGCTGGAACTTCCCCGGCGGCCACGTCGAAAAGGGCGAATTTGTCACGCCGTCGGTGATTCGCGAAATGCGGGAGGAAACGGGCCTGACCGTCGAAAACCCGAAGCTGTGCGGCATCAAGGAATTTCACAAGGCCAAAGACGGCAAGCGCTACATCGTCTTTCTGTATACCGCCGACCGCTTTTCGGGCGAGCTGAAATCCTCCGACGAGGGCGAGGTTTTCTGGTATCCGCTCGCCGACCTGCCTTCCGCCCCCGAGCTTATCGACGGCTTTGCGGATATGCTGCCCGTTTTCATCTTCGAGACCGTCAGCGAAATGTATTACGCCGAGCGCGGGGATTCGTATGACACGGTGCTCTGCTGAGCGCGAAACGGACAATCGAAAAAGGAAAGGTGCACCGCCGTGAATATTCATGAATTTGGCTGCGAAAACCCGAAAACGCTTCTGCTGATTCATCCCTCCGTCGTGAAATGGGATTACTTTGAAACCGTCATTCCGCTTCTGCAAAGGGATTATCACCTGCTGGTTCCCGCTCTGCCCGGCTATGACTTTGAGAATGACAGCGATTTCAGCGGCGTGGAGCAGATTGCGGCCGAATTGAACAGCCGGCTTCAAGAAAAAGGTTATGCCGAATTGGATGCGGTCTACGGCTGCTCGATGGGCGGTTCCGTTGCGCTGCTGGTCGCGCTGGGGCAAAAGATTCCCATTCGGCACTGCATCATGGACGGCGGCATCACGCCCTACCGGCTGCCGTGGCTCCTGACGCGTTTCATCGCCCTGAAGGATTACCTGATGATGATGCTCGGGCGCGCAGGCGGCGTGGCGCTGCTGGAAAAGGCGTTCGGGACGGACGATTATTCCAAAGAGGATTTGCAGTATGTGGCGGATGTTTTAAGGCATTGCAGCCGAAAGACCATCTGGAGAACCTTTGAATCCTGCAACAATTACAAGGTGCCCGACCCCTTGCCGAAAATGAATACAAAGCTGCATTACTGGTACGCCCGGGGCGAGGAAAAAGAGCGGAAGCGGGATATCGCCTACATCAAACGCCGATTCCCGCAGACGGAATTTGAGGTTCTGCCCGAGCTTGGGCACGGCGGGCTGATTCTGCTGAAACCCGAATGGTTTGCGGACATGGTTCGCCGCCTTGACTGACCCTTCCCCCGATTCGTTTCATCAATCTGCATCAAGGAGAAACGCTATGGATGTTCATGAATTTGGCAAAGAAAACCCGCTGAAAATCGTTTTGATTCCCGGCAACATGATGTGCTGGCGGCAGTTTGAAGCCGTCATCCCCCTGCTCGAAAAGAAGTATCACGTCGCCGCCGTCAGCACGGACGGTTACGACGGCACGGGCGAAACCACCTTCACCACCGCCGAAGCCTCCGCCCAAAAGCTGGAAGGCTATATTCAAAAAGAGCTGGGCGGCGAAATCGACCTCGTATTCGGCGAATCCTTCGGCTGCGCGACGGCCTTCATGCTGTTCCATCGGCGAAAGGTGCGCGTCCGTTCCATGATTTTGAGCGGCGCGCAGTATATGAACATGGGCATTTTGGATAAGCCCTTCGCCGCCTATGTGCCGCGCAGCCAGTTCAAACTGCTTAAGCGGATTCAATCCGCCGACAAACTGCCGTGGATGCTGCGGCTGTATACGCGCGGCGACGACGAAAAGCTGCTGCGCCAGTTTCAATACGTGCCGCGCAACGCGTCGCTGGAAACCCTGCAAAACTGCACGAAGGAGGCCCTGTCGCTTTACAAGCGAGTGGATACATTCGAGCCGCGGCCCGACGCAAAGGTCGCCATCTGGTACGGCAGCCGCGAGCCCAACATGAAAAAGGCCGTGCAGAAAATCAAGCGCGCGTTTCCGAACGCCGAAGAACATCCCTTCGAGGGATACGGCCACGGCGATATCATCGGCTGTCCCGACGTGATGGCCGAGCAGATTGAGCGGTTCATGAATCAAAACGTCCGCTGAAAAACGGGCCAAACGCCCGAACCCTGAGGAAGTCACCCCATGCGCACAACCCTTCTGGCCACGCTGACGCTCATGCTGGCGTATTTTCTGATTTTATATGGCGGAGTCGCGTTCATTCAGGATAAGCGCTTCTTCGGCTCTGCGCCAAAGGAGAATCCGGCTGCCATTCCCGACCGAAAGGAGCGCTTCCCGTGCTGTAATGGAAAAAACGATTGGGACTCTGTCCCAAACCCTGCCAGAAACCCGAGTTCCCTGCTGGGGTTTGGGGCAAAGCCCCAACGGTCGCCCATCGTCGCCCCGTATCTTTCACAAAAAAACGCGCATGCTACGTTTATCCAACCTGTCGGAGGATGAGCCGCATGCGCGTTTCTTCGTTTTCAACCGTTCCCTATATCCCGCCGATTGTGCCGCCCGCCGTGCCCGAACCCGCCGCGCCGCCGCCGAGCGACGCGCGCTTTCTGCCGTTCGGCGCACAGGCATTTGACGAGGCCCGCGTGCGCGACGTGCCCGTGCTGCTGTTCATCAGCGATGCGCCGCCCGCACTCACCGACGCGGCCCTCCGTATGCAGATTGCCGAGCGCACCGTGCCCGTCTGGCTCTACCCCGGCATGCGTCCCGACGTCGAATTGCTCTGCCAGCGCGCGGGCGCGCTGTTTTCGGACGAGGGCGCGCTTCCCCTCTGCGCGCTGATGCTCGACGACGCGCGCGTGTTCCTCGCCGCGCCGCTGCCGCCCGCGGGCTTCGCGCTCGAGCCGTCCAGACTGTATGTCTGGCTCTCTCAGGCGGACCGCCGCTTCGCCCAAAACCGCGACGCGTTCATCCGTCAGGCCGCGCAGACGCTCCGCTCGTTCCATGCCGAGCCGCTGCGCAAGCCGTATGCCCCGCACGACGCGGCGCATGACCTCGCCCGCGCGCTGCTCGCCGTGCACGACCCCATCAACGGCGGCTTCGGCAAAATCAAGCAGCCGCTTTGTCCCGCGCTCCGCTTTCTGAGCCGCGCCGCACAGCACGACCGTCAGGCCCGCGCCGTGCTCGACCAAACGCTGGAAGCTATGCTCGCTTCGGATTTGTATGACCCGCTGGACGGCGCGTTCTTCCGTGCGGCGCTCACCGAGGATTGGCGCGCCTTTGTGCCCGAAAAGCCGCTGGGCGTGAACGCCCTGCTGGCGCTGACGCTGCTGGAAAGCGGCCGCCGCGCCGAGGCTGTCCGCGCGCTGGATTTCATGCTCTCCGCCTGCTCCGTCCCCGGCGGCGCGCTCACCCCGTGCCTAACCTATGACAAGGCGGGCTGCGCGTTCACGCCCGAGCAGGTCTGCGCCGCCCTCGGCGGGGAGGACGGCCTTCGCGCCTGCCGCCTGCTGGGGCTTCGCCGCCAATACGCCGGCCCGCCGCCAAGCGTCACGCCGAGCCGCTTTTCCCCCGTGGAGGAGGATTCGCATGCGGACGCGCCGCGCACGCCGACGCTCCCGAAATCGCTCACGCCGGAGGACGCGGCCTTTCTGCGTCGGGTGACGCCCCAGCTGCTGCGCGTGCGCGCCGCGCGAACGCCGCCGACCGCCGCCCCCTGCATCCTCAGCGAGGATTGCGCGCTGGCCGCCGCCGTGTTCGCCCTGTGCGGCAGGCGGCTGGGCGAATCGCGCTATGTGCAGGCCGCGCAGCGGGCCGTGGGGTATCTGGCCGCGCTGTCGCCCGAAGGCGGCCTGCCGCCGTCGTATTCCCCTGTCAGCGCGCTCAATGCCCAGCTCACGTGCGGCGCGGGCGCGGCGCTTGCGCTGGCCCTGCTGACCCTCGGGCAGGATGAAGCGCTGCATACCTACCGCGAAAGCGGCCTTCGCCTTTTGGGCGCGGCGCTGCACGCGTTCACACTGGAAACGGGCATGCCGATGCATACCCCGCAGGACGCGGCCGCGTTTTTCCCGCGCATCCCCGCGATATTCGATTCGGAACTGCCGTCGCCCGCCGCGCTGCTGCTGCATGCGCTGGCGCTGGCCGACGCCTTCCGCCCGCAGGCGGGCTACCGCGACGCGGCGCACACCCTCTGGGCCGCCGCCGCGCCGTATGCCCACAGCCAACCGCTCGCCTGTGCCGCGCTCATCGACGCGGCGGATTTCACCCTTTCAGAATCTCGCGAAGCGCCGCCGCGTCCACGGTGAACAGCGAATCCTCCCCGAGCAGCACGCCGTCGCCGAGCGCCTTTTTCTCCTGCTGGAGCAGCAGAATGCGCTCTTCAATCGTGCCCGAGGCAATCAGCGAAAACACCTGAACGCCCTTCGTCTGCCCGATGCGGTAGGCGCGGTCGGTCGCCTGGTTCTGCGCCGCCGTGTTCCACCACGGGTCGTAATGGATGACCACGTCCGCGCCCGTCAGATTCAATCCCGTGCCGCCCGCCTTGAGCGAAATCAGGAAAACGGGCGTGTCGCCGCCGTTAAACCGCTCCACCAGCGCCATGCGCTCGGCCTTGCCCGTCTTGCCCGTCAGCTTGAAGGTTTCAAGCCCCGCCTCGTGCAGCGCGTCCTCCAGCAAAGCCAGCATCGACGTGAACTGCGAAAAAATCAGCATGCGGTGCCCCTGCGCCGCCATATCGCGCGCCAAATCGACCAGCTGTTCGAGCTTGCCGCTCCCGCCCGCGTAGCCTTCCAGACAGAGCCGCGGGTCGCAGCAAAGCTGGCGCAGCCGCGTCAGCCCCGCCAGAAGCTTCATGCGCCCCTGCGGGTCGGCCAAATCGCCCTCCGTCTCGGCCATCAGCTTTTCGGCGTAGGCGTGGTAAACCTTCGCCTGCCCCGCCGTCATCTCACCGGTCAGCACGGTTTCGATTTTATCCGGCAGGTCGTCGAGCACGTCCTTCTTCATCCGCCGCAGGATGAACGGCGCGACCATCAGGTGCAGGTTTTGGCGCGCCTGCTCGTCCGCCTCCTGCACGATGGGCGCTTCAAACCGCTCCCGAAAGCGCTTGTAAGCATGCAGATAGCCCGGCATCAGAAAATCGAAAATCGACCAAAGCTCGCTGAGCCGGTTTTCAATCGGCGTGCCCGTCAGCGCGAAACGGTGCGCCGCGTTCAGCGTTTTGACCGCCTTTGCCGCCTGAGAGGCGGCGTTTTTGATATACTGAGCCTCGTCGAGCAGGGCGTGCGTCAGCGGCTTGTCGGCGTAGGCCGTCACGTCGCGGCGGAGCTGGTCGTAAGAGGTGATGAGCAGTCCGTCCTCCCACGCCGCAATCTGCTTCTGCCGCGCGGCCGCCGTGCCCGTCAGCACGGCTCGGGGCAGGCTCGGCGCAAACCGCGCCGCCTCGCTGTACCAGTTGAGCTGGAGCGACGCGGGGCAGACCACCAGCGCGCGGACGGGTTCGCCCCGCTCTTTTTCGCGCAGCAGCAGCGCCAGCGCCTGAATCGTCTTGCCCAGCCCCATGTCGTCGGCCAATATGCCGCCGAAGCCCGCGTCGCTCAGCGCGCTCAGCCACGCCAAACCCGTCTTTTGATAGGGGCGCATCTCGGCGTTCAGCGTTTCGGGCGGCTCGGCCTGCGCCTTCTGCGCCGCTTCCAGCCGCGCCATCCACGCTTCCAGCGCCTTGGGCATATCCAGCGAAACGCCCCTGCGCCCCGCGAGCGCCTGTTCCAGATACATTGCGCGTTCCAGCGGCACGCCGCTCCCCCGCTGCACCTCCTCGGCGCTCAGGCCCGCGCTTTCCAGCACCTGCCCGAGCCGCGCGGCCTGCTCCATCGCTTCATCCGAGAGAAACGTGCCGTTTTTCAGCCGCACATATTTTCGCTTTTGGCGATACGCCGCGTAAGCCGCGTCCAAATCCGCCTGGGTCAGCCCGCCGAGGTCGGCGTGCACGAGCAGCTTCGCCCCCTGCCGATTTATGCCGAAGGTCACGGCGCGGCTCGTTTTCACGTTCATCCGCGCCAGTCGGTCGGAAACCATCACCTCGCCCAGCGCATCCAGCTCGTGCAGCCGCTCCGTCAGCAGCGCGTAACGCGCGTCGTCGCCGCCGTTAAAGGCATACTCCCACTCGGCCGGCCGCTCGGGGAAGAGCGCCGTCACGCGCGCAAGCGCCCTCTTTTCCGCGAAGTCGTCGCGGCGGATGTGCGGCGCATTCTCGCCGGGATGCACCCGCGCCGCGCCGTAATCCCACTCCGGCCGGCAGAGAATCACGTCCTCTTCGTTCACATCGATGTAAAACCGCGCGCGCATTGCCATGGGCGTGTGCGCGTGCACCAGCTCGCGCCCCCTGACCACCGTCGCCCGCGCGGGCACAATCATCTGCGCGCAGACGGGCGCAATCTGGCTCTCGGTGAGGGGCAGGCCGTTCGGCCTCTCCTCTGCCGCCCTCAAAAGCGCCTGCACGCGGCGGAAATCCTCCCCCACGGCGCAGACGATGCGCGTCGGCTCAAACGCATACGCGCCCGATAGGCCGAGCACGACGTTCTGCGCGCTGACCTTCAGCCGCGCGCCGCTCTTCTGCTTTTCCAGCGCCACGGCGGGCGTGATTTCGCCCAATTCCACCCGCGCCCGATAAGTTTCTGCGCCCCACGGCTGCACCTCCGCGCTCTGCCCGAGCAGAAGGCGCATGATGCGGTCGATGAGCGCGCCGCCCAGCGGCAGGGTCTGCGCATTCTGTCGGGGCAGAAGCTGGGTCATCAGCATCACGTCATCCAGCAGCGGCCTGTCGCGTTCGTCAATGGCCTCCCGCGTGTGGGAAAAGGCCAGCCCTTTGCCATACGCGTAGTATTCGCCGCCCAATATGCGCTGCCCGAAATCCCACGGGTTGCGCACAATGTATGCCCGCGCGCCCTCGCGGCCGACCTTCAGCTCCAGCGCCGCGCGCTTATCCTTGCTCAACACCAAAACCGGATACAGCCGCACCGGCGCGCCGTCGTGCCCCGTGCGCGCCCTTTCGCCCAAATCAATGAGCCGATTGGCCAGCGCCTCGTTTTTCCGGCGCTCCTCTTCCTCGCGGATGCGTTGATATTCGGTCTGCCGCCGTTCCTCTTCGCGTTCGTATTCCCCCTGCCACGCCGCCTCAATCATCACCGCAGCGACATGCTTGCAGACCATTTCCATCCGCTCAAAGAACGGGCAGGTGCAGCCGCAGGTCAAATCGCCGCCGCGCTCTTCAAACCACGCGGTGTACACGCCGCTCTGCCCGCGCACCTTGGCCGTATAGCGCACGGCCTGCCTGCCGACCTGCTTGTGAATCGCCATCACGCGGCTTTGATGCACATACTCAAGCCCGCGCCGCAGAATCATCGGGTTGCCAACAAAGTTAGAAACGTCGTCCATCTGAATCATTGGTTTATCCCCCCGATGCTGCATGCAGATTTGAAAAGGGCTATCCGCCCGAGGGCGGATAGCTCGGTTTATCGGTTTACCACGTCGCGCAGAAGCCCGTCACATACCAATTGTCTTTTTGAAGCGTATACTGGCAGTTTTCCTCTGTGATTTCATCCTCGGGCACGATGGACATGTTGTCATACTTGCGCTTGGGGTTGGCGTTGTAGCGGTAGTTGATGCGCCGCACGGTCGAATTGAGGTTGCCCTCGATGGTCGTCAGCTCATACAGTCCGCCGCCCAAATCCTTCACGCTCTCCACAATCGCCACATGCGTGTACGGCGTGGACGAACGAACGCCGTAAATCACCAGATAGCCCGGCTTCGGCACAGCGCCTTCCGTGCCGTCCAGCCAGCGGCCGTGCTCCTCAAAGGCGAGACGCACGTTACCCACGCGCCCCTCCATCGCGGAAATGCAGTCATCCGCCTGCACATCGACGTCCTGTTTGTATCGAACGAGCTGCAAACCGCTGTGATACGCACAGTAAATCTGGAACACCGAGCACCAGCCGATTTCGCGCTTGTCATGGTAATACCACTGGGTGTATTCGTTGCACTTGGGCAGGCGCGTCCATTCATTTTTTTCAAACTCCGCGCGCGCAAAGAGCACAAAGTTGCGCGCCGCGAGCGGCATGTCCTCCGGAAAGGTCAGGCCGTAGGTTTCCAGCTCCCCCTCCGTCTGGGTCTCAATCGCCTCGGGCGGGGTTTCCATCTTCACGGGCGCGGTATCCGCCAGCGCGCCGGCCGCCGCCATCGTCCAAACCAGAAACAGTAAAATCAGTTTTTTCATTGCAATAGCCTTTTTAATCTTCCATCACAATCGACAGCTCGCCGTCGAGCGGAAGCGCCTTTTCTTCGCCGTTCTCCGTGACGCAGACCGTCCAGCCCGCATCCTTCGTGCGAATCGTGTAGCGGGCATGGCTGGGGGAGACACGCTCGCTGAGGATATCGAAATCCGCGCCGCCGATGCGCACGTTTTCCATCTGCCAGCCCTCCCAGCCGATGGGCGTGTGCGGGCGCCACGCAATCGTTCTGCGCCCCGCGTCGGGCTTGAGGCCGAACAGGCATTCAAACATCGGCCAGACCATGCCCGCCGCCGCCCGCGCCTGAAGCAGCACGCCCGGCGCGGCGTCCTCCGTGCGGATGGAGCCGGGCAGGCCCGCCGCGGCGGAAGCGACCATCTGCATCAGGCAGCCGATCATCTGCTCCACGTGGACGCGTTCCCCGTGCCACTTCGCGCGCTCCGCCAGCGCCGCGTTCGGCGCGATGTCG
The DNA here is from genome assembly GCA_934675735.1 of uncultured Clostridia bacterium. GTDB lineage: Bacteria > Bacillota > Clostridia > Christensenellales > Aristaeellaceae > Ventricola. The sequence goes on along the minus strand of CAKURR010000005.1, from coordinate 8,887 downwards.
TCCGCCGCCTTTTGGGGCGGAAGCTTATCAAGCAGGGCCAGCGTCGGCGCATCGTCCGCGCCCGTCAGGCTCAAAATATACGCATGGCCGACGAGCGCCGCGCGCACATCCTCCAGCATATCCTCCTGCACATCCTCAAAGCCCTTGGTGCTTCGGCGCAGATAGTTGATGCAAAGGCCCGTCATCGGCAGCATGGCCGCCGCGAACGTCCTGTCGCCCGACCAGAGTAGCGTGCGATGCACGAGCGCGACAAACTGCGCGCTTTCGCGCTCGCCGCCGACCTGCAAGACTTTGCCGGAGAGGGACACGCTGCGCGCCAGCCGCCCGGGGGCCATCTGTGCCTGCGCGCTCACGCCGACGAGCGTATGCAGCATTTCCTGCACGCGCGCCGCGCCGCCCAGCGGCAGCAGCGCTTCCATCGCCTTGGCCCAGCCCTCGCCGTACAGCGCGGGATGCTCGGGCAGATCGCAGCACAGCGCGCAGCCGCCGCGCGGCAGGGCGCGCACCAGCCAATCGGCGTAGAGCTTCGCCCAGTTGACGCTCTGCTCCAAATCGGCGCTCGGCAGGATGGCGGCGCTGCGGGCCATCACCTGCTCAATGCGCGCGCGCTTTTCGGCGAGCAGGGTTTCGGCGTTTCCGCGCAGCAGGGCCAGCGCTTCCTCGGCCTTGGAGCGGGAGGGATAGCCGCCGGCGACATACAGCCGCATGACGGCCTGCCCGTTGGCGGCCAGGCGCAGGCGGTAGAACAGACGGCCGTTGACGCCCTTGCCCTGGGTATTGCCGAAGCCGTAGACACTCTGCGGCAAATCGGCCTGAAGCGCACGGCAGGCTGTATCCGCGCCCCAGACGGCGTGCCACGGGTTACGGCTGTCGCGGGCGAAGAACGCCTGTTCCTGCTCGTCGTATTCGCCGACGTCGCGGCCGAGCTCCGCGCCGTCTTCGCCGCGCGCGGCGGCGGCGGTGAGGATATCGGTGCGCACGGTGAAGGAGACCTCGACCATGCGCGGCGCGTTTTTGAGGTTTTCGACGGTCAGCTCGACCACGCACCCGCTCACGCCGTCGGGGATGAACTGGCGGCGGACGACATGCAGCTGCTGTTTCTGCATGCGGTAATGGAACGCGGTGACGACGGGATGGATTTCACAGGCGTCGGCCTGCGTCAGCGGCACGTCGTCGATGGCCAGAAAGAAGCCGTCGCAGACCTTCTTTTCCCCTGCCCACAGGCCGCCCATTTCGCCCGGCACGGCAAAGCCCATATCGGGAAACAGGCCGTTCTGCGCGCCGATGAGCACGGCGCTGCTGCCCGCGGTGACGACCGGCGCATCCAGCCGGTCATAACGATAGACCCTATAATCGCTGCGCATGGTAACCTCCTTTGGGGGCTTTGCCCCCAATCCCCCACCAAGAACCTGAGGTTCTTGGATTTCCCTCCTTCCATCCACTGCGTGGATGGGGAAATGACCGAATAGTTTCATATCTCCCTTGTTTATCGCGCAGCGATAAACAATATGGGAGTTCCAAGAACCTCAGGTTCTTGGCAGGGTTTGGGACAGCGTCCCAACGTTTACCCCTTCACAACCGCGATGATTGTCTTGAAAATCAGCCTGATATCCGCAAGCGGCGAAATCTCCCGCAGATATTTCATGTTCAGCTCGATTTTGTCGGGCATAATCTGCTCGATGTACATCTTTTCGGGGTCGTCCGCATCGGCGAGCAGGTCGTTTTCGTTGCGATAGGCAATCGACGCATAATCCGTAATGCCCGGGCGCACCAGCAGCACCTGCCGCTGATACGGCGTATAGAGCTTCACATACCGCTCCACCTCGGGACGCGGGCCGACAAAGCTCATCTGCCCGCAGAGGACGTTGAGCAGCTGCGCCAGCTCGTCAAGCTTGGTCTTGCGCAGAATCGCGCCGACGCGGGTAATCCGCCTGTCGCGCCCGACAGTAATGGCCAGGCCCTTTTTATCCGCATCCGTCACCATCGAGCGGAACTTGAAAATGCGGAACGGCTTGCCGTCTCTGCCGATGCGCACCTGCCGATAAAACACCGGCCCGGGGTCGTCGATGACCACCGCCAGCGCGATGAGCAGCAGCAGCGGCCAGAGCACCGCCAGCGCGCACGCCGAAAGCAAAATATCCATCGCGCGCTTGGCGGCCAGCTGCGGCTTCCGCCGCGCCAGCACCTCGGCGATATCCATCGGTTTTTCGTTCTTCTGCATCGTCGCTCTCCGTCTTTCGTCAAACCCTGTCAAACACATAGGTGAACAGGAAGCACATCGTAAACGCCATCTTCCGCTGCATCAAAAACAGCTTCATGCCCAGCTGCATCGGGTAATCGCGGGGCCGAACGCCGTCAAACAGCGCGGCGATATCCGGCCTGTTCATATAGGCCCGCGCGCGGCGCACACGCTCCCCGAACGCATAGGGCGTGCCGGGGTAGCAGAAATTGCGCACCGTGTTCACCGCCATCTTGCGGCGGCGAATCTTCATGCGGCGCACGCATTCGGGATTATCCGCCAAAAGCGCCTCCAGCGCGTCGTTGGATTTTTCATAGCTCTCCGGCACGTGGAAGCTGAAATGCTTCGTCACGCTGCCGCTGTGGAAGCGGTAGTGATAATACGCCCTGTCCACCGCGACGGCGCGGTTTGCGTCCTTCATGCAGGTGACGATGAAGAGCAAATCCTCCGCGTATCGGATGTCCGGCCGAAAGCGGTGACCGCCGATGACCTCGCGCCGAAACAGGTTGCGCGGCGTATAGCCCGAAAGCGGAAGCTCGTCGCTGTCCGTCGGCCTCGACAGCATCGCGGGAATCAGCGTTTTTCCGATAGCCTCGCGGTCAAACATCGTGCCGTCGTCAAAGCCCAGCGGCACGTTTTCGCGCTTGTCGCCCCTGTCCTTGAACACGCGGCAGAACGAAATATCCGCCCGATTGTCCTGCGCCGCGCGGTAGAGCGTTTCAAACATCTGCGGCTCCGCCCAGTCGTCGCCGTCGCAGAAGCCGATGTAATCCCCCCGCGCCGCGTCCAAACCCGCGTTGCGCGCCGCCGATACGCCTTGGTTTTCCTCAAAGGCAATCACGCGGATGCGGCTGTCCAGCGGCTCGACCTTGCGCAGAATCGCCAGCGAGTTATCCGGACTGCCGTCGCAGATGAAAATCAGCTCGATATCCCGAAGCGTCTGCGCGCGCAGGGAGGCTATGCAGTCCGGCAGAAACGCTTCCGCGCCGTAAACCGGAATGATAATCGATACTTTTGGATTTGTCATTGATTTCTCTCCCATGTGGAAGGTGCAGGGAACTCAGTTCCCTGCCGGGGTTTGGGGCAGCGCCCCAACGTTCCCCCCAACACTCCCCCTCACTCCGCGCGCCAGAGCGGCGCCTGAACCAGGAAATACGCACAGCCGATGACCGAGAACGGCGCATACACCGACTCAAATATGCCCACCAAAATGAACACCGTGCAGAACGCCAGCGGCGTGGCCGCATACGCGCTCGTCTTGCGGTGCGCCCAGTAATATTTCACCGCGCGGATGAACGCCAGCACCGTGTAGCAGACCAGCAGAATGCCCGCGATGAAGCCGTTGTTGTAGGTCACGCCGAAAAACGCGTTGTGCGCGTTGAAGTGGCGCTCGCCCGCGCCGTCCTTCGCCACCCATTCCCAGATGACGCTGTCCTTGTGGCCGTTCCAGGTCAAGTTTTCCAGAATGGTCATCCAAATGCCCCAGCGGTCGCTGGTCAGGTCGTCCATGCTGATTGTCCTGTCCTCCGGCTTGGGCACGGTAATCGGGTTGCCGTAGGTCTCGTGGTTGTAAACGGCCAGGTTGTAATCCTCCACCGCCGCTTCATACATCTTGTCCTTCGTAATCTTCACGCCCGCAGCGCCGCAGAGCGCAATGAACACCGCCAGCAGCGCCAGCAGCCGCTTCGGGTGTTTCGCCGTGCCCGCGATAATCGCCGCAACCAAAATCACCACCACACCCGCAAACGCCAGCAGACCCGAGCGCGAGAGCGTCGCCAGCAGCGTGACCGCCGCCCAAACGCCCAGCAGCAGATACGCCAGCGCGGATTTCATCTTCTTTTCCGCAAAGTTCGCATAGGCCAGCAGCAGCGCCGCCGTCGCCATCACAATGCAGCACATCGACAGGCAGTTCGCGTCGTAGAAAACGCCCTTATAGCCCGGGTAGGCAAAACTCAGCGGCACGGACACATACGACCACGCCAGAAACGGCAGCACCGCGAACACCGCGCCGCGCAGAATCGAGCGAAACGTGGAATCGTCGTCGCGCGAGGCGAACACCGAAAACACAATCGGATAGCAGATGAGCAGCGGCACGCTCTCCGGCAGCCAGTCCTGATAAAACAGGCCGGAAATCACCATCATCCCGTGCAGCGCAAACCACAGCCCCGCCATGCCCTTGTGAAAGCGCACGCGCGCCTTCTGCCCGGGCGTGCGCGCCGTCAGCGTCACAAACGCCAGCAGAATCATGCCGAAAAGCACAAAAATCATCCAGCGCATCGGGAATTTCCGCTGCGTGAACAGCGAGCAATAGCCGACCAACGCGAAAACCGCCGCGGTCAGCAGCCGCGAATCAAAGATTTCGTTGAAAATGCCCGTCACTCTGTCATACAGGTTGAGCATTCCCGTTCCGTCAATGCCCTGCTTGCGCATGTTCTTTCCTCCAATGCTCGATGGCTTCGCGGTAAACCCCCGCGGTGATTTCGGCGTTGTGCGCCCATGTCAGTTTCCGCGCGTCGCGCGTGCCGCGCGCCCGCAGCGCTTCATATGCTTCAGGCCGGGCGAACACGGCGCGCATGACCGCTTCCACCGCGTCCGTGTCGGCGGCGGGCACCAGAAAGCCGTTTTCGCTGTCCGTAATGGTATCGGCAATACCCTCGTTCTGCGCGCCGACGGCGATGCAGCCTGCCGCCATCGCCTCGATGTAGACAATGCCGTATCCCTCGCCCCAGCTGGGCAAAACGAACAGGTCGCTCTGCGCCATCCGCCGCAGCACCTCTTCGTGCGGCAGGCCGCCCGTCAGCGTCACGCGGTTTTGCAGGTTCAGCTCGGCGATTCGCGCTTTCAGCTGCCCCTCCATCTCGCCGATGCCCACGATGGTCAGCGTCGCGTCGCGATATTCATCCGCCAGACGCGCGAACGCCTCCAGCGTTTTATCCATGCACTTTCTCGCCTTAAGCGTGCCGACGGAAATCACCGAGCGCGGCCTGTGCGTCTCGTTTTCCGGCACAAGCGAGAGGTCCACGCCGTTTTGAACGACGCGGCTGATTTTCCCCGCCCCGCGATACGGCGCGACGCGCGAGAGCAGCAGGCTCGAAACCGCCATCAGCGCATCGACGCTCCGCGCCGTTTCGACGTTGCGCTTCCACGGCGTTTGGCCGGGGATGAAGTAATGGAATACGTCCGTACCGTGCACCGTCAGCGCGACGGGCACGCCCAGCTCCCGCCCCAGCAGCCGCCCCGCGTGCCCCTCTCGGGGGAGCATGTGCGCGTGAATGATATCAAACGGCTTTTCGGCGTGCAGCTTTCGGGCAATCGGCAGCGCCGCGCGGTACATCGGATAGCCGCCCAGCAGCCTTTCGCCCGCGTTGCCCATCGTCAGACAGCGCGGAAAATATACGGGAATGCCGTCGATGACGTCCGCTTTCGGCGTCCGTTCGTCCGTCTCGGCCAGCGCGGGACGAAGCTTTTTCATCAGCGGCATCGTGCCCACACAGGAGATGACCGTCACGTCGTGCCCCTGTGCCCGCAGAGCCTTCGCCTGCTCGTGCACATAAAAGCAGTACGGCGAATTATCCGCCAGCCGATGAATCATCATCAGGATTCGCATTCGGTCACCTCCTTTTTGGGCTCTGCCCCAAACCCCACGGACGCGCCACGCGCGCCCCTACATTTTTTAGCCGCAAACCCGCAGTTTCCCTCGTAACCCCAGCCCCCGAACGCGCCCCGCAGGGCGAAATCGTTCGGGACGTAGCCCCCCGTTCCCGGGTGCAGGGTGTCCCTGCTCGTTTCAGAGGGGGTAATGGGGTTCCTAGGGGATTTAGGGGGAGAGGTCGAAATCTCCCCCTAATCCCCTAGGCCCAGCGGAGCGCGTCCCCGCATTGCCCGCAGGCAACGCTTCATGCCCCACGTTTCTCAACGCAAATTTCTTGATACAGCTTCATCCACATTCCCGCAACTCTCGGCCACGCATACCCTTCGGCGCCTTCCACGCACCGCCGCGACCTCTTCTCATACCCCTGCACAACCCGCTTCAACGCTTCGGCCTGGGCATGCACATCGCCGCACGGCACGGCAAAGCCGACTTCGCCCTCCGCAAACTGGCCGTCAAAGCCCTGCCCTTTTGTATACAGCACGGGCACGCCTTGGCTCATCGCTTCCAGATAGACCATGCCGAATGTCTCCGCCGAGGACGGCACAAGCAGCACGTCGCAATCCGCATAGAACGCCTTCATCGCGTCCATGCCCGATATGCGCCCCGCATAGCGGTCATCGGGCCGCATCGCCGCGCAGAACTGCGCTTTCAACGGCCCGTCGCCGCACGCAACCATCACGCCGCACGCCGCATGCGCCGCATTCAGCGCATCCAGCGGATGCTTCCGTTCGTTCATCAGCCCCGCAAAGCCCACACGCACGGGGTCGCGCGGCGCGGTTCGGGGCGCGCCGTCCAGCCACGCGGGGTCAATGCCGTTGGGAATGACGCACAGCTTTTCGGCCAGCGCATTCCGCGCCGCGCCCGAAAACCAGCCGAGCACCTTCTCCTTCGCCGCGCCGCCGAGGCAGACCACCCGCGCCGCGCCGCGCAGAATTCTTCGCGCCAGCGGCCGCAGATGCGGCTCATATTTCCAAATCGCTTCTATATCGCTGTATCGCAGCGTGACGACATACGGCAGGCCGTGCTTTGTCGCCAGACGCGCGGCAATCGAGCCGTCGGTAAAGAGCGTGTGCGCGTGAATCAGCGTCACGCCCGACAAATCGACCTGCTTTTCAATCGCCGGAACGCTCCTCTGCGCCTTGCGGAAGAAAAACAGCGCGTCACTTCGCTTCACCGTCATCGCGCGAACGGTTTTCACCCCGCGCGGCTCGTTTTTGGTCAAATCCTCCGCGCGCTTTTCCGGCACGAACACAATCTGCTCAAGTCCCTGCGCATCAAGCGCTTCAAACAACTGCGGAAAGACGGTCGAACCGGCGAGGTTGCAGCAGATATGCAGCACGCTCACCGCTTGTCACCCGCCTTTTTCTTCTCCTTTTCGGCCTTCACGAATTTCGGCAGCGCCGCAATGCCGCACAGCGAGCCGAAGCCGTAAGCAAAGTGGAACGCCGGATAGAGGATGATTTCAACCGGCAGGAACTTCCATCCCTTCTCCTTGGCGATGGTGTAAGAATAGAAGAAATCCAGCAGCAGATACGCGCCCCATTCCAGTGCCAGCAGCCCGCCGAAGAGCATGCTCCGCGTAAACAGTGTGAGCAGCACGAGCAGAATGGTGGAGAGCACAAACGCCAGCGGCACAAAGTGGCGCACGCCCATCGAGCCGGGCACGAGCGTCATCGTGATGACGTTCCACTTGCCGTTCATATAGCCCATTTTCATGATGCCGCGCATCGTGTCGCGGCAGTAATACTGCACGCGGATGTTGTGGTTGAGGTAGATTTTGCCGCCGTTTTTGCGGATGCGGAAATTCAGCTCGTTATCCTGATTGCGGGTCATGCGCTCGTCAAACCCGCCGATGCGGTCAAACAGCTCCCGCTTGAAGCAGCCGAAGGGCACGGTATCCACATACCCGTCCTCCGTCGTCAGGCGGTAGGTCGCGTTGCCCACGCCCAGCGGCGTTTTAAGCATCTCCGCGATGGCCTCGCCCATGAACCCGCGCCCGTGCGTTTCAAACACGCCGCCCGCGTTGTCGCAGTCCTGCGTGAGCAGCGTCTCCACAGACAGGCGGATATAGTCCGCCGGATATTCCGCGTGCGCATCCAGACGCACGATGACGGGCGCGCCGCTGTGGGCAATGCCGATGTTCATCGCATACGGCACGGTGCGGTTCGGGTTATCCAGCACCACGATCTGCGGATGATCCTTCTGCATGGCATGCAGCATCTCGACCGTGCGATCCTCCGAACGGCCGTCCACAAAAATGACCTCCATCTTCTCCGCGGGGTAATCCTGCGAAAAAATGGAGTCCACGCACGCGGCGATATAGCGCTCCTCGTTGCGCACGGGCAAAATCACCGAAATGAAAGGCAGCTGCATGCTTATCTCCCAACTTCCTGACAAATAATCACAATGGTATCCGATTGATTATAACACAAAGCCCGCCATAAAGAAAGACGCATGCGGATTCCTTACAAAAAATTGAAATTCGGGGTTGACAATGCCGCCGCGTCATGCTATACTATTTTTCGTTCCAAGTAATGTGGTCTGTTGGCTCAGTTGGTAGAGCACATCGTTCACATCGATGGGGTCACTGGTTCGAGTCCAGTACAGACCACCAAGTAAAACCTTGCAGGCAGAAATGCTTGCAAGGTTTTTTTCGTTCACATCGATGGAGGTTTCATTTTGCCGCCCGCTGTGCGGGATTTCAGGCAAAATGAAACGGTTCGAGTCCAGTACAGACCACCAAGTAAAACCTTGTAAGCAGAATGCTTGCAAGGTTTTTTTTGTTCACATCGATGGAGGTTTCATTTTGCCGCCCGCTGTGCGGGATTTCAGACAAAATGAAACGGTTCGAGTCCAGTACAGACCACCAAGTAAAACCTTGCAGGCAGAAATGCCTGCAAGGTTTTTTCGTTCACATCAATGGAGGTTTCATTTTGCCGCCCGCTGTGCGGGATTTCAGGCAAAATGAAACGGTTCGAGTCCGATGCAGACTACCC
>CAKURR010000004.1 GCA_934675735.1 uncultured Clostridia bacterium | reverse complement strand
GCTTATTGAGCGGAGTCTTCGGGGGCAAAATGCATCAGCATGGAGCCAAAGTAATCCATGTCGAAGCCCTTCTCCGTAGGCGCCAGGTTCAGTGCCTGCGTGTAATAGTCGATGACGACGCCATCGACCTCGCCTGCTTCCGTGAGAATCCTGCCGTAGGCCCAAGTCAGGCCGGGAATGTCCGAGCCTGCCATGACGAAGGTCACCGCGCCGTCCTCCCGGAGCAAAATGGAGTATTCAAAATTCCCCATCTGCGCGGCGGTCATGTTGTAACCGTTCACATCTGCGTCAGTCATGACGTACTTCTTGCCAATCATGATTTCAGCACCGCCGACGGCGGGTTCAGGCGCGACTTCGGGCGCGGGTTCCGCGGTCGGCTCGGAAACGGGTTCCGCAGCCGGTTCGGCGGGTGCTTCGGGCGCGTCGCCGGTGCGCTCGTACCAGAGCGTAACGTCGCTCATCTCCAGGCAGAGCGTGCCGTCCTCGCGCAGCGTGCCAGCGGCCTCGCCGTCCAGTATGGAAATGAGCAGCGCAAAGCCGTCCATGCGGCAGGTCAGGCCGTCCAGCGTCATGCCCTGCAAGGTCAGGTCGCAGGTATCGCCGTCAATAACCAGCGTATCGCCTGCCATTTCAGCGGCTTCAGCGGGCAGCGTCATGCCGTCCGCCGTGACGCGCACCAGCGTCCAGACACCCTTGAAATCGTCGATTGTAGCGCTCTCGTCGATGACCGGTATGGACGCAGCCGACGCTTCGGGCTTCTCGCGGCTCAGCGTCATTATCATGCCGTCCTCGGAAACGACGAGCATACCGTCTTGCAGCGCAAAGCCCACGCCGTCCGCCGTGAGTACGCCGTCCTGTATCGAGCACTGTATGCTCTCGCCTTCGCCGTTCATGTTCATTTCAGCCGCGCCATCCGCGCCGATGGTGATGGTCAGATCCATGCCCATGCCGGCCAGCGGATAGGATGCGCCTTCTATCTCCATGCTCACGCCGTACCATACGCCCAGATATTCATCGGGGATGGCGGTATCCTGCGCTTCAGGGGCATTTTCGGGGGCGGGTTCATCGGTGGATTTGGGAATCGTTTCAGTTTCGGCCGTCGTTTCGGGCACGACCGTCGCAGCTGTCTCAACGCTCGCGTCCGGCTTCAGCTCAGGCAGAAGCGCGGTCACATCGGGCAACACGGGCAGGGCGTGGGCGCAGGCTTCGGTGACGACGGTCACTTCCACAGGCGAGCTGTTCCAGCTCACGCACTTCTGCGCATGGTTCCGGTTTTCCTCGCTCATGCCTTCGGGCACGCGTACAGTCAGCTTGGGCGCGACGTTCATCATCAGTCCCATGGGGGACGTGGTCAGATCGCAGCCGTCGAAGCAGATCTCGGTAAGATTCGGACAGTTGATGATGCAGTTTTCGCCGAAGCGCTTCATCTTGCTGGTGAAGTGCAGGCTGGTCAGGTTCCGGCACTCGGTAAATGCGCCGTATTCGACGCTCTCCGCATCGGCCACGAATGAGGTCAGCCCCGCGAAGTTGAACGCCTGCTGGCCGATCTTCACGAGATGCTCGCCAAAGTACAGATTGCCCAGCGGGCCCGCGCTGTCGAAGGCGTAGTTGCCGATCTCGCGCACGCCGTTGACGAATATCACATTGTTCAGGCTGCGACAGAGCATGAACTGATTGCCGCCGGTGCTCTCAAGGGGCGCGTAGCAGACGAACGTCTCCAGTTGCTGGCAGTAGGCAAGCATCATGCCCGGCAGCTCTTTGATCGTTTCGGGCAGCACCAGCGTGCGCAGGCGCACCCATTCGGTGCGGTCGCTCTCCACAGAGGAATCGGTGTAGTCCTGGCAGGAATCAAAGGCGTTGTAGTTTGCAAAGCCCACAACAGTTACGCCGTCGATTTCGCGCGGCACGACAACGTCCACATCGGCGCCGATGTAGGCGGAGATCAGGCCGGTATCCGGATCGAACTCGAAGTTCTCGGCGGGCGTCGGCTCGAAGGGCATCTTCACGAATTTGCTTGCTTCGCCCTCGCGCAGCATGGGATCGTACCACGGACGCTCAAGCGTCTCGTTCCACGCGGCCAGCTGCTCGTCGGTCGCGTCGGCGGGCAGACGCAGCTCGGCGCTCGTGCCCTCGACGGCGGAAAGCGGGAAGCTGCCGGCGGTGGGGATGACCATCTGCGTCAGCTTTGTGTTCGCGAAGGCTCTCTCGCCCACGGAAGCAGCCGCGCTCAGGCGCACGCGCTCCAGCGCGGAACCTTCAAACGCGCCCTCCCCAATGGCGGCGGCCCGCGGCAGTTCGACGCTCGTCAGCGCGGTGTTGGCAAACGCGCCCGCGCCGATGACGGTTACGTTGGTCAGCTCGACGGCGTTGAGTGCTGTGCCCGCAAAGGCCTTCTCGCCGATCTCGGTCACGCCCGCGCCCAGCGTGAGCGCAGTCACGCCGCTGCCCTCGAACATATGCGCCGGGACAGCGCCGCTCTCGATGGTCACTTCGCTCAGATTGGGCATATTGGCGAACACGCCTGCGGGAATGAGCGCGGGATCGCACTTGATCACCAGCTTTTTGAGGCCGGTCAGGCCGTCGAGCGCACCCTCGCCGATTGTGGTCAGCGAGTCGGGCAGGGTCAACGCTTCCAGCTGCGCGCAGTTTGCGAACGCCCGCGCGCCGATGGTGGTCACGGAGTCGAACAGATCCACGTCCCTGAGGGAGCTGTTCATGAAGGCTTCCGCACCGATGGTGGTGAACTCGTCGTTGTGCGCGACGGAGAAATACTCGATGGTCTGGCTGTCCTTGAACACGCCGTCGCCCAAGCCGACCACCGGCTCCTTCGAGACGGTAAGGTGGGGATGAATGCGCGTCTGTGAGCCGGTGTACCCGGTCAGTACGCGGTTATCGTAGGTGTAGGAGCCCTTTTCGGGCGACTGGGCGGTCGGGTCCTGCGCGCGCCAGACGCGGCAGGGAAGCCCCAGCGCGTCCACGTATGCCTGCCACTGCTCCATCTCCTGACGGCTGCCGTGCGCGTTCAGATCGATGTCGAACAGATAATCGCAGCCCGCAAAGACGCCCTCGCCCAGCATGGGCGCGGTCGGGCTTTCCAGAACGATGTACTGGATGTTGTAATCGCCCTTGAACGCGTTCGAGCCGATGGACTCCAGCGTCGAGGGCAGATAGAGATTGGCGCCCATGTTGGTGCAGGCTTCAAACGCGTTCTCGCCGATGGACTTGAGTCCCTCGGGCAGTTCCAGAGAGCCTTTGAGACCGGCGAAATAGAAGGCGTAATCGCCGATGCTCTCCACGCTCGTCAGCTCCAGCACGCTGCTCTTATAGGCGTTGTAGAAGGCGTTGCTGCCTATGGTCTTCAGCGTGGATGGGAAGCGGACGCGGCCCAGCGTTTCGCAGTTGTAGAACGCGCTGTCGCCGATGCTTTCCAATCCCTCGGGCAGCTCCAAAAACGCCAGATAGGTGTGGCGCGCAAACGCCTCGGGGCCGATGGCCTTCACCGGCGCGCCGCCGATGGTCTCGGGAATGGCAAGGTAGGTGGCGTAGCCGTTGTAGGAGGTAATCGTGCCGGTGGAGGCGTCGAAGTCGAACTCTTCTTCCACATACCCGTTGTTCTCCACGATCACGGCGTTTTTGCCGCTGGGCCGGACGCTCACCGTGCTGCCGGCCTTCTCGAAGGCCGCAGTGTACGCCTCCAGCTGATCGTCCGGGACATAGGCCACCGCGTCCTCGGGAAGGATGCTGAAGCAGTCCATGTCGATCGCCGGGCACACGCCCTCGAAGGTGATCTTGCGCAGCGCGTCGCAGAATCTGAACGAGGTGTCGCCGATGTAGCGCACGCCCGCGGGAATGGTGACCTCGCTCAGCGCATTGCAGCTGAAGAAATTCATGCGGTTGATGACCACAAGGCTCTGGGGCAGCGTGACGCTGACCAGATTTTCGCACGAGGAGACGGCGCCGCTCCTGAGCTCAAGCACCGTCTCGGGCAGCGTCAGGGACGTGATCGTATCGCCCTTGAACACGTTTATGCCGATCACATCCACCGTGAAGTTGTCGATTTCCGCAGGCACGACCACGTCGCCGCCCGCGCCTTCATAGCCGCGGAGTATGGCGTAGTTCGCGTCATAATTCCAGTCGGCAGATTCAGCCAATGCGGATATGCAGAGAACCGGCATCAGCAGGGAGAGAACCAGAATTAGCGATCTTTTCATCATTCGATACCTCCGTTCATGTCTGTTCTATTGTGTCCAACACATCGCGGTCGATTTTATGGTAGCCGTTTCATTCGGCCGGCCCCAGCTCTTGCACCGGCGCGGAGAACGAGGCCATGTCCTCTTCGGTCAGAGGCAGCACGGCAAGCAATCCGGCGAAAATGCGCTTCCATCGTCTTTTCATGGCGGTCTCTCCTTTCTCACAGCGCATCCAGCGCAGCAGTCAGATAGGCGGGGGTAACGGAAGCATAGAGAAAAGCGTCTATCAATCGATCTTGCCGGACGATCATCACTCGGTGCGCCAGCTCCGGATCGCCGTTTTCATCACACAGCAGCACGAATTTACAATTCGGCAGCGCCCTGCGCACGCATTCGATCAGCTTCAGTCGGTTTTCCAGCGTGTAGGCCGGAAGACGGCTGACCTCCATCAGCAGAATATCTGCCTGCACGGCCCGGCAGAGCGAGAAGGTATCGCCCGTCTTTCCGGGCAGAACCTGCTCCACGCGGGATTCCCCCGTTTCCGCAAGCGACCGTGCGACCGCCTCCGACAGCAGCGTGTTTTGCATGCTGACCACAATCTCTCTCATGGCACTTCCCCCTTCTTTCTTTCAGCGTACCAGAAAGAAAAGCGCCGCGCATCAACCAAATGGCTATTTTTCTCACCAAAAAACAAAAAGCCACCCGCAGGCAGCTCTTTTGCTATGGTTTTCAGTTTTTCCGATTCAGAATCACCAGCCCGCTTTCCCGGGCGCGCACGGCCAGCTCGGTGCGATTTCTGAAGCCGGTTTTTTCGAGCATGTTGAGGATGTGCGTCTTGACGGTCGCCACGGACATGTGCAGTCGCTCGGCGATCTCCTGATTGGTATCGCCGCCGGTCATTTCGCGCAGCACTTCCAGTTCGCGGTCGGTAAATTTATAGCTGCTGGCAAGGCCTAATTGCAGCTCCGGCGTTGCGTCCGGATAGACGGATTCGCCCGCCATCGTGCGCTCCATCACATCCAGCAGGCTTTCGCGCTGCTCTTCCTTGTACCAGAAGCTCTCCACGCCAATCTCCCGTGCGCGGCTGAGGTAGGAGCACTCCGGCATGGATGTCACGATGATAATCTTAATCTGCGGAAAGGTGCGCTTGATTCGCTCTGCGGCGTCCAGCCCGCTCTCGCCGCCGCGCGTGACCACATCCATCAGGATCAGATCTACCGGCAGGCGCAGGCAATACACGTCCGCCAATGCGGCGTTGTCGATGGACAGCGCCACCTCGAAGTGCTCCGATGACTGAACCCGCAGTTCGAACAGCTCGCGGGGCATGGTCTGATCCTCGACGATCATGACTTTGTATTTCATGGAATTTCCTGCCTTTCCTCGGGCAATGCCAGCGTCAGCTCAAAGCGCGGAGCGTATTCAATGTCCATTTTGCCGCCCGCAGCCTCCGTTTGGGTTCGCAGCGCGGACAGTCCGCTGCCCTCGACGATGGGGCCGGACGGCGTACTGCCGTCGTTGAGATAACGAACGCGCCAACCGGACGCGACTTTCTCGCCGATAATTTCCAGCCGCGTGCCGCCCGCATGGCGCACCAGATTCGTCAGACATTCATGGGCGGCGGTCTCTACAAGCTGTGCGTTCTCCGTGTTTTTCTCCGGAAATACACCGCGTCGCTCGATGGTCACGCCGATGGTGTACGCGGCGCGGGCAAGCTGATCAAATGTGTCAACGTGTTGTTCATCCGCATATTTTCCCAGCAACAGCCGGACGTTCTGCCGCCACGCGGCGCAGATGCTTTCCGCATCGCTCTGCGTGCCGGAGAGAAACTGCCGGGTCTGCAGGAGCGCGTGGCCGATCTCATCATGAACGCGGGTCTTTGCGCGCAGAATCTCCTTTTCCCGCGTCGCCTCCTGCACGTCCTGCCCATATTGCCGAAGTCGCCGGTTCATGCCTTTCAGGCGAAGATTGTCCTCTTCCAGTTCCCGTTGAAGCCGCGCTTCCTCGGTAATATTCGTGCCCGTGATCTGGTAAACAATTTCCCCCGACAACTCCATCTGCACGCGATCAAAACTCCATGTCTGGCCATTTTCCAGCGTGACGATGGGCTTCGATTCCATCGTTTCCCAGAAAACGTTCGCGTTGAGCAGCGCCTCTCCTGTGAGCAGATGACTCAGCTCGTCCATCTTGAGGTTCTTCAGGCAGGGCAGACCGTTTTCCCACGCAAAACACAGCGCGCTGGGCAAATGGTCGCAGCTTTCCTTGACGGAAACCGGCGAAAGCTGTCGCCTGCTTTTATGCCACAGCGTAAATGACGCAAAAAGGCTGAGCACCGTCAGGGACAATGCAGCTGCCGTCCATGGAACCGGGCAAAGGGTCTCGCTTTTCGGCAGACGGGAAAGCAATACCGCCAGCGCTGCAAAATCCAGCGAAGCGATTGCCAGACAAATTGCAAACACAAGGCGACGATGGCAACGCGCCGCGCTCATGCAGCCGAACAGACCGGCAATCGTTCCGACCAGCAGCAATGTACACATCAAACCGGCGTAAAACGGATTCATGCGCACTCACCTCCCCGATCAAAGGAGAGCGTCGCACACAACTCGCCGTCCGCATCATCAATGGTCAGTTT
The DNA here is from genome assembly GCA_934675735.1 of uncultured Clostridia bacterium. Taxonomy (GTDB): domain Bacteria; phylum Bacillota; class Clostridia; order Christensenellales; family Aristaeellaceae; genus Ventricola. The sequence continues at coordinate 122,981 of CAKURR010000004.1, read as the reverse complement.
CCCCAGAGTCCTATGTTTGTCCACCTTCGGAAGCCCTGCCGCTTCTTCTATCATCAGGCGAATGGAGAAGCGCTCGCCGCATTCCACCCGCACCATCAGCGCGCTGAGCGAGGGCAGCGCAGCCTCCAGACAATCCTCGAAGAAGTCATAGGCGGTCTGCGCGTCGCGGCTGCTTACGCCGCCCTTTCCTTCCTGATGCAGCGCACAGACAGCGCCGTACTGCGTAAGATACGTCAGCGACTCCCGGATGCAGTGCGCCAGCTCGTCCACAGGAACGACCGTTTTCTGATCGCAGATCAGCGCGAGATTGATTCGCCGCTTGACATACGCGCCCAGCAGGCAGACCTGTTTCAGATTTTGAACGCTTTCTTCTTCCAGAAGCCGATTGATTTGAAGCAGCTGGGGCTGCACGAGCGCGATCATTTCGTCCATGAGCCGGTTCTTTTCTTCGATCTGCGCGCACTGGCGCTTCAACGCGTTTTCCGCCTGAATCAGCTCGTTTTCCTCCGAAAGCTGCGCGTTAATCTCGGCAAGCTGCGCCTGAATCCGATTGATTTTCGAAATGTCCTCCACCCAGTATACGCGTCCGTCCTGCACCGGCGCGCTTTGCAGCCGCGTATCTGAGTCCAGCAGAATCGATTCGTGCGCCGCCGCATCCAACTGATCCGGCGTGAGATTGGGCGCATTTTTTGCACGGTATACAGGCGTTCCATGCCCGTCCACAATCTGTGCGGCGACGGTGGATTCGGAAAAGAAATAGCGGTAATGACCGTTAGTCGGTAGCAGCCCCACCTGCAAACAGCTCTCCCAAAACGCCGCAAATGTCAGGCAGAAGCATTCCGGCATCTTGTGGAATGTGTAGATATTCGCAAAGCTCAGCGCGCACAACACAAACCCTCCCAGAAAAACACAGAGCGGTATCCACGCGTATCGCCTGCTTTCGGACACGCGGCACTTGCGGTAAACGATAATGCCTGTTGCCAACAGCAGCCCGACAATCCACGTCATAGCGAGATAGTATACCCAGCCATGGGTATAGTCTGCTTCCAGCGTCGCAGCACCCGGCGTGGCTCGAAACGCCATCCAGTGCAGGTCATTGGTCAGAATGCCGCCGATCAGCAGCGCAGCAGGAATGAACAGCAGATACCATTCGTGAGAAAGCGCATCGCCCTCCCGCCGCCCGAGTTGAAGCGCGGCGAACAGGCTGAAAAGCGGTGCAAGAATCTGCGGCACATAATAGCAATACCACAGGTGGCGGGTGATCGTACTATCTGTGAAAAAGCGATACTTGACCACACGCAGAAAAAGCCATAGCATGGCCATCGCGCAGCCCAGCAGCAGCCACCGCCGGTCATTTTGGTGCAGGATTCGGTGCGATATGGAAAATCCCCACGCCATGGCCAGCCCGATATAGATCAGATTGGTCAGCAGAAAGCAAGCGGCAGAGGGCAGCGGCGCGGCTAGGCGATCCAGTCGGCGAAAAAGGCCGGCAAGAACGAACAGCCCCAGCGCAATGCAGAGTTTCGCAATGGATTTTCGCTTTGCAGTAGTCATATATCCACCTCCCGCCAGTACCCTAAAGCACTAATACTATACCATACAAGCGGAGGAAAAGCCAGTGCTTTCAAGGCAAAACGAGTACTGGCATCCAGACGAGAAAAAATGCAAACGCCTCTAATTCAAACGATTTGACGAAACTCAAGAATACGCCATTTTGACCGGGGTGGGGTAAAAAACACAGGCACGGAGAGCAATTTTGTCTTCCGTGCCTGTGTGCGTAATGAGAATTATAACTGTCTCAGGGTACCTTTCCGGGAAAATGCCCGGGAAAGCCCTTGTGGCAAGGGGATTTGAACTACCACAGGGTAAAAGAAAAGCACCGGCCTTTCTATCAAAAGCCGGTGCTTACTCTGGCGGAGAGTTAGGGATTTGAACCCTAGGTGCGCTATCAACGCACACACGATTTCCAGTCGTGCGCCTTAGACCACTCAGCCAACTCTCCAACATTGGCCGCTGCTCAATCAGCGAAGCCTATTATACCTGAGATTCGCGATTCTGTCAATCCTTTTTTTACAAAAAAATGCGGGAAATGCGTTTTTTTCGCATTTCCCGCAGAAAAAGGGGAATCGGTTCGGAAATTACTCGGCCTTCGCCGCGTTCGTGCCCGCAATGCGGCCGAACACGCAGAAGTCAACGATGGCGTTGCCGCCCAGGCGGTTCGCGCCGTGCAGGTTGCCGGTGATTTCGCCCGCGCAGTACAGGCCCTCAATCCGAGTGCCGTCCGCACGGAGCGCGTGCGTGCCGTTATCCACGTTCACGCCGCCCATCGTGTGATGCGCCGCAGGCTTGCGCGGATACGCATACCACGGGCCGGTCTTGAGTTCCTTGGTGAAGGTGATGCGGCCATAGTCGTCAGTCTTTTCGCCGCGCACGCAGGCGTTGAAGTCGTCGATGGTCGCCTTGAGGGTGTCGGGGTTCATGCCCAAGGTCTCGGCCAGACCTTCGAGCGTATCCGCCTGCACATAGCCGGCCAGATGGTTTTCGAGGTAATAGGACACGGTCTTGTCGCCCAGCGTCTTGCCGGTTTTCGGGTCGGGCACAGCGTCCGCGCTGAACACCTGATACATCAGGCCGTCCGGCTGCGCAATGATACCCAGAGACATCTCGTCGCGGCGGCCGTCCTCACGGACGAAGCGCTCGCCATTCTCATTGACATAGATGCTCGCGCTGTACGTCAGCGTGATATCGGAAGTCGCGCCGGTCCACGGATTGGCATACGGCAGCAGCTGAATCTGGTCCATGTTGATGAGCTCGGCGCCCGCGTCCTCCGCCATGTAAATGCCGTCGCCGGTGACGCCGGGCATGTTGGTCGTGCCGACCTTCGCGCTCAAATCCGGCCACTTTTCGCTCTGGCAATACTTCATGCGCATCTCGACGTTGCCGGCAAAGCCGCCCGTCGCGAGGATGACGCCTTTGTTGGCGTGCAGGGTCACCTTATGGCCGTCCTTGCCCTCGGCGTTCACGCCGACGACCTTGTCGCCGTCCATAATCAGGCTCTTGCCGGTGGTATCCATCAGCGCGGTGAACAGCTCGCCTTTGGTCGCGAGGTTGCCCTCAAACGCCTTGAAGTAGCCCGTGCCGTTCGGCATCACCGCGGTGTGCGTGCGCATGTAGAGCGAGCCGCTCGCGGAGTTAATCTTGTCGGCAAACTGCATGCCCATGCCCTCAATCCACTCGAGGGACGGATACGCGTTCTCCGCGAAGGTCAGCAGCATGTTCAGGTCGCCGACCTTGTCGCCGCCGTTCCACGTCTGGAGGGCGAACCATTCGGGGCTGTCAAAGACCTTCTTGTCGGTCTGCTTGTAGGCTTCAAACTGCTCGCGGACGGTATCCATCACCTGCTTGTGCAGATCGCTGACAGGCTCTTCGGCCAGCGCATCTTCAATCAGGGAATCCAGGCTGCTGGTGATATCCGCGTTATCCTGGAGCGCCGGATCGGGGCAATTGTAAATGCCGCCGGAAACGATGGCGTTGCCGCCGAAGAAGCCGGTCTTTTCGATGACGATGACGCTCGCGCCCTCGTCGGTCGCCGCAACGGCCGCCGCCAGGCCCGCTCCGCCGCCGCCGACGATAATCACGTCCGCGGTCAGCTCTTCATCCGGCGCGGCTTCCTTCTCGACCGGCTTGTTGAAGTCGTCGAGATTCGCGCCCGCCTCCTCCAGCGCCTTGGACACGCCGGAGAGAATCGCACGGCTGGACACGGTCACGCCGGTGACGGTATCCACGTTGACGGACTGATTTTCCACGACTTCCTGCGGAATCTCGCGCATCGGCCAGTCGATCAGGCCGGGGGTTTCCACATTCTCCGTCACTTCGACGGATTCGATTTTGTCCTCGCTCACGGTCACCTGCACGGTCATCGGGCCGTGCATGCCGCTGACCGTCGCGCTGTACGTGCCCGCCGTCATCGCGGCGCTCGCGCCGCAGGCCAGACTCATCAGCACGCACAGCGCCAGAACGAGCGCCAACAGCTTGCTTTTCATGGGTTTTTCCTCCTTTGTTTTCCCTTCCCGGGAACATATGTCTATGATATATCAATCACAAATCAAATGCAAATATCAAAAATGAATCTTTTTTCGTTTTGAATGCGTCAAAATCATAACGACGTTCTCTGCTCCCCAACTTTTCAGCTTCCGTCTGCAAAATTTCAGACTTCTGTCCGCGCGTCTAAACGCCGCCGAATCAAAAAGAGACGCCGTTCCGAGCGTCCCTTCGTTATTTTTTTTCGTATTTCTGCGACACCAGCTCAAAAAGATGTTTCGCCTGCGGATTGACCGCGCGGCTGCGCATCGTCAGCGTCAGCGGATTGCTGTAAGCCAGTCCCTCGATGGGCACGAGCTGCAAATCCTCATTCTGCGCATAGACAAACGCTTCGGAAGCCAGCCCCACCGCCTGATGCTGATGCAGCAGCGCGGCCACATCCCCCATCTTCTTGCCCGTGCCGACCACGCGCGGCATGAAGCCCGCCTTCATGCATTGGGCGATGTTTCGGGCGTAGATTTCCGGCAGGTCCTTCGCGTCAAACAGCACGAACGGCATATCCGCAAGCTGTTCCAGCCGCACGGAGGTGCAGCCGAACAGCGGGTTTTCCTTTGGAATCAGCACGCGCATGTCAGTCTGGCACACCGCCGTATAGCGGCAGTCGCGCATGCCCATGGCGACCGTCTCCGGCAGAATCGCGCAGTCCAGCTCGCTGCTGAGCAGCCGCTCCTTGATTTCCCGCGCAGAGCCGTAAACGGGTTCGATGCGGATGCCTTCCTTCACCGCCTGCGCGAGCGCCGCCTGTGCGGCCGTCCGAAAGGTTTGAAGCAGGCCGTAAGCGATGTAGCCGATGGTGACCACGCTGCGCGTCTGCCCGTCAATCTGCCGCACGCGCTCCACCATCGCATCCAGCTGGCCCAGCACCCGCCGCGCCTCCACGAGCATCGTGTCTCCGGCTGGCGTGAGCGTGACGCTCTTGCGGTTTTCGCGGTCGATGAGCGCGCAGCCGACTTCCTTCTCCAAATTGGCCATCGCCCGACTGAGCGCGCTCTGGCTGACAAAGCAGCGCCCCGCCGCATCCGTAAAGCTCTGGCACTCCGCCACGGCGATGAAGTATTCCAGCATATGAATGGTCATGTCCATCCCCTTCCTCTTCAAAGGGAGCATAGCACGACCCCCCGCGCGCTGTCAAGCGGCGTGCGCTGACTTACTTTTCTTCCCCCGCCACATTCAGGTGGTGCGACTGGCTCATCAGCACGCGGCGGCAGCGGAAATACGCCGGAACGAGGAAGATATCCGCCGCGACCCACGCCAGCGGGCTGCCCAGCGCCGCGCCGAAATACCCCAGCGCGGGCACGAGGAACATGCCCGCAAGGCTGCGCGCGACCATCTCCATCACGCCCGCGAGAATCGCGAACATCGAGAAGCCCATGCCTTGAATCATGAAGCGCACGACGTTGACCAGCGTCAGCAGCGGATAGGCGACGACATTCGTAATCATATACGTCTGCGCCAGCTCGACCAGCTGCGCACTGCTCTCGCCGGAGACAAACAGGCCCGTCAGCGCGCGGCCGAAGAACCACGCGATGACAAACGCCAGCACCGAATACCCGAAGCCCATCAGCGACGCGGCATACAGGCCCTTGTTCAGACGGTCATAGCGGCTCGCGCCGACGTTCTGCGCGCCGTAAGTCGCCATCGTCGAGCCGAGCGCGTCAAACGGGCAGGCCAGAAAGTTGAGCACCTTGCTCGCCGCCGTCACCGCCGCAACGGAGAGCGAGCCCAGCGAGTTGACCGCCACCTGCAAAATGACGCTGCCGATGGCCGTGATGGAATATTGCAGCCCCATCGGCACGCCGTAGGCGCAAAGCTCGGTCATGCGCTTCGACTGCGGCCGCCACTCCGCCCTGCCGATATGCAGAATCGGCACTTTCACCGCGATGAACAGCAGGCAGAGCGCGCCGGAAATCGCCTGACTGAGCACCGTCGCCAGCGACGCGCCGAACACGCCGAGCTTGAAAATCAGGATAAACGCCAAATCCAGTATGACGTTAAGCACCGAAGAAAGCACCAGAAAGAACAGCGGCGTTTTGCTGTCGCCCAGCGAACGCAGCCAGCCGGAAAGCAGGTTATACAGGAACGTGAACGGAATGCCCGCAAAAATCACGACAATATAATTGTAGGCCTGCTCGAAGCAGTCCTCCGGCGTGTTCATCAGGCGCAGAATATCCGCGCAGTACACCACCGTCAGCACGGTCATCACGAACGCGAACACGACGGACAGCCACGCGCCGTTGGCGACAAACTCGCGCATGCGGCGCTCTTCGTGCGCGCCGAACTGCTGGGCCACCGGAATGGCAAAGCCCGAGCAGACGCCCATGCAGAAGCCGAGCACCAGAAAGTTAATCGAGCCGGTCGCGCCCACGCCCGCGAGCGCCTCCATGCCGAGAAAACGGCCGACAATCAGCGTATCGACCAGATTATACAGCTGCTGAAACAGCATGCCGGCCAGAAGCGGCAGCGCGAAGCCGAGAATCAAGCGAACGGGCGAACCCTGCGTCAAATCCTTGGTCATTGAACTCTCCCTCATTAGAAAGACGGTTGAAACGGAATCCGAATTGCTTCAAAAACAGCGGTATTATACACGCTTCTCATAATCTTTTCAAGACGGAAGATTCCACATCTGCGCCCAATTTTATCCGCATAGTCTGCACAAAAACGGGGTGAAGGCTCAGGCCGAACTGTATTGGGTTCAATGAAAGCGAAATACAAGCCTGTTACGAAATCTCTTAAAATCACGAAGTCCCATTTCGGGCCTATGCCAAATAAGACTGTTTTTCCGGTCAACGCCTTCATTCCGAGATAGCAAAACCTCCTGTTGCAGTTCTTTTCCGTTCCGCAACAGGAGGTTTCTTATCTCATTATTCTTTTTTCAGGATACGGCCCATTTGGGAAAGCGCCGCTTAACAGCATCCCCCGCCTTTTCCCTTTCCGCCTTTACAGCGCCTGATTCAGCGCAGCCTCGCAGGCATGAATCAGCGCATTGGAGGAATTGGTCGCGCCGGTCACAACATCCACGCCGACAGTGCCGTTCGCGGCGACAATCGCGCCCAGAACGGTGTCCTTCGCCGTCTCATAAATCGCGGGAGTCTCGCTCTGCGCCGTCACTTCGACAGAGGCAACCTTGCCGCCCTCGACCTTCACGGAAACGGTCACATCGCCGTTGTTGCCCTTCGCGGTGCCCTCGTAGGTGCCGTCCTTAAAGGCGACATCCGCGCCGCCGACCGTCGTTTCGGCCGTCTCTTGGGCGACGCTCTCCTGCTCAACCTCGCGGGTCTTGACCGCCGCTTCGCCGCGCACTTCCGTCGCCGCGTTTTCGCCCGCAATCTTGCCGAAGATAATCGCCTGAAGCAGGCCGTTGCCGCTCATGTAGGCCGCGCCGCCCGTGCTGGAGAAACCCTCGGTGCAGCCGCCCGCCGCGTACAGGCCCGGAATCAGCGTGCCGTCCTCTTTCATGACGTGCGCCGCAACGTCGGTCACAAGGCCGCCCTGCGTGTGGCGCAGATCGCCGGTAATCTTAATCGCGTAGAACGGGGCTTTGAACTCGGCCGGAAGCTTGGTTCTGTTGAACTCGTCCTCGCCGCGCTCGATCGAAGCCTGATACTCGTCAAAGGTCTGCGCCAGCTTCTGCGGGTCGATGCCCAGCTTCTCGGCCAGCTCTTCCGCCGTGTCGGCCTCGGTCACAATGCCCGCTTCCTCAAACGCGGCAAACTTCGCAGTCGCCGCGGCGTTGGTGGAATCGAACACCATGTACGCGTAATGGCCCGGCTGATGCAGCACATGCGGCGTCAGCTCGGAATATCCGCCGTATTCGTTGCAGAAACGCACGCCGTTCTGGTTGACGAAAATGCCGCCGCGGTTAGCGATACCCTGATCGACCGTGCCGTAGCCCTCGCAATAGAACGCATGGCCCTGATACGCGCCCATGTTCGCCACAGCCGCGCCCAGCTCAACGCCCCACTCGATACCCTCGCCGGTCGCGCCGGGCGCATACATCGGGTAAGCGTCCTTGACCTCCGGCATGTACTTGGCCACCATCTCTTTATTGGCCGCAAAGCCGCTGGTCGCCAGCACGACGTTCTTGCCCATGACTTCCAGATCGTCGTCACCGCTCTTCGCCTTCACGCCGAGCACTTCGCCGCTCTCATCGGTAATCAGGCCGACACCGGGCGTGTTATACAGCACGGTCACGTTATCCAGACCGTCGAGATAAGCGGTCATCTTTTCCACCAGGCCCTTGCCGCTGCCCTCCGCCAGGTGCATGCGGTAGTTGGACTGGCCGTAATACAGCGAGCTGGTGACGACCGTGAACTTTACATCCATATCCGTCAGCCACTCAATCGTCGGCTTCGCGGACTCCGCAACAGTGTACACCAAATCCTCGCGGACGGCGTAGTTGGACGGGCGCATGATATCGCGCACGAACCACTCGATGTTGTCGTCGATGCCCGCCTCAATCTGCTGCTGCGTACCGACCGCCGGAATCAGGCCGCCGGACATCAGCGTCGCGCCGCCCAGATAGCCCACCTTCTCGAGCAGCACGACGTTCGCGCCGTTCTGCGCCGCGGAAATCGCCGCGCTGATGCCCGCGCCGCCGCCGCCGACCACCACAACGTCGGTCTCCATCGTCTTGGTTTCTGCCATCGCGCCGACCGCCGCAGAGAGCAGCAGCGCCGCAGACAAAAACGCGCCTAAGACTTTCTTCATACTTTTTTCTCCTTTCCTCTTTGGCAGAGATTGTGAATATTATACCATTTCTCCTTTTCTTGTTCAATACCCTTTTTGTTTCGTTCTGTCACGATTGGGCAGGCGAATTTCGACGGGGTTTCGGGTTTTTCCCGGTTTTTTCGGGAAATTTTCGCAACTGAATCGGATGGAAAAAAACGTTTTTCCGGTTTCTTCCGCCCGAATTGTTGACGCACGGCAGGCTTATTCGTATAATAAAAAGCAGAATATACATCCGTTAAAGAGTGGAAGGATTGTTTATGACATCTCGCGAATTTGCCAGTCTCATCGGCGTATCCCAATCCGCCGTTTCCCGCGCGCTGAACGGAAACGGGTCGATTGCGCCCGAAACCCGCAGCTACATCGTCAAGATGGCCGAGGAATACGGCTTTGTGCTCAACAGTCAGGCCAAATCGCTGCGCACCAGCAAAACGGGCACCATCGGCGTGCTGTTTCCGCCGAATTTCACCTGCATGAGCAAAAACCTGATGTTCACCAACCTGTACGACTGCCTTCAGCACGAGCTCATCAAGCGCGATTACGATATCATGATTATCGACGATTTCTCCGTGCCGCACGAGACGCAGTCCTTCGAGCGCATTCTCAAGAGCAAAAAGGTGGATGGCTTCGTCAACTTCCGTCAAAACCTCTCGGCCAAAGAGATTTCGCTCATCGAGCGGTTTGAAATTCCGTTTGTCTCCATGCACAGCGCCCGCCAGCGCTATCCCCAGTTTCATCAGTTCATTCTCGACACGGAAGCGGCGGGTCTGCGCGCCGGCGAGTTTCTGGGCAGGCTGAATCTGGATGAATATCTGTACGTCACCACCGATTCCAACATCATCGAGCACAGCCGCCGCCTTCGCGGCTACGAGCGGGGGCTTTCCGCCCGCGGCATGCGGCTGTCGGAAAACGGCATTTTGAGCGCGCCGTTTGACCTGCCGGCCATCCGCCAGATGATTCTGGATAACGCAGAGCTTTTCCGCGGCAAAACGGCGGGCATTTTCGCTTACAATGACATGGTGGCCATGGCTGTCTGCAACGCGCTGGCCCAACTGAGCATCCCCGTTCCGGAACGCATTCAGATTATCGGGATGGACGACATTCCGATGGCCTCGTGGTTTCACCCGCAGCTGACCACGCTCCGCACCCCCGTCGAGCAGATGATTGGCGACGGATGCAGCATGCTCTTCCGCTTGGTGAACGGCGAAAAGATTGCGCCGCAGTGCCGATTCTATACGTCCACGCTGATAGAGCGGGAAACGACGCGCTCCGCCGCGAACTGAACCGCTCACGCTTCGGGCCGCTTTCCCCTTCTTCGGAGGATAAGCGGCCTTTTTGATTTTTCGATGCGAATTTTTTCGCATTTTTTTGTTTTTTCTGTTGACACGCGCCCTCGTTTGTACTAAAATTGAATCAAAAGAATACGTATTCATTTAGGAATCCGTCACAGAATCGTCCGTGGCTTTTCTTTTTGAATCAAATGAATACGTATTCGCACCGTTCGACGACACCCGATAACCCGAAAGGAGAAAACACCATGAAAAAGCTCATCACCCTCGCGCTGGCACTCGCGATGTGCCTGTCTCTGTTTGCCGTCGCTTCCGCCGACGACAACATCGTGCTCAAGTTCGCGCTGCAAAACGGCGAGAATCACCCGCTGTGTCAGGCCGTCGCCAAGTTCAGCGAAATCCTCTCCGAAAAGACGGACGGCCGCATCACCGTCGATTTGTATTACAGCGGCGCGCTGGGCGACAAGGCCACTACGGTTCAGGGCATGCAGACCGGCACGATTGACGGCGCGATGCTGATGTCCGGCGTCATCGCGGATTACGGCTGCGACGACCTGCGCGTCTTTACCCTGCCGTATCTGTTCGACTCCGTGGCGCATGCCCGCGCGTTCGAGAAGTCCGAAGCGGGCCAGAAGCTGTTTGATTCCGTCGAGACTTCCGGCTGCGGCATCGTCTGCATCGGCGCGTATCAGGAATCCGCGCGCAACTACTTCTTCACCAAGAAGGAAGTCAAGACCCCGGCGGATATGAAGAACCTGCAAATCCGCTGCCAGGAAGGTTCCGTCTATTATGACGCCGTGGAAGCGATGGGCGCTTACGCGCAGAGCGTCGCGTTCTCCGAGCTGTACAGCGCGCTCCAGAGCGGCGTTGTGGACGGCGCGGAGCAGCCGCTCTCCGGCTTCGTGAACAACGCGTTCCAGGAAGTCGCCAAGTATTACGTGCTCGACGGCCACGAGACCAGCCCGAACCTCATCCTCATGTCCCAGTTCAGCTGGAATAAGCTCTCTGCCGACGATCAGGCTATCGTGCGCGAGGCGCTCGCCGAGTCCGTGCCGTATTTCGAGGAGCTTTCCGACAGCAAGGACGCCGAGTACCTCCAGACCATCAAGGACGCGGGCGTTGAGGTCATCGACGTGGACGTCGCCCAGTGGCAGGAAGCCTGCTCCGGCGTGTACGATAAGTATGGCGATGAGTATGCCGACGTCATCGAAGCCATCAAGAACACCGCGTATTGATTTCGCAAGCATCGTGGGGGCGGCCGACAGATGACCGCCCCCTTTCTTTTGAAGGAGGTTCCCCCATGAGCGAATCACCCAAACCCCAAACAAGCCTGCTGGATAAGGCGGCCAACATCCTTTCCGCCGTCATGCTCGGCGTGTGCATCGCGATTTTCTGCGTGATGGTCTTTTCGGTCTCCTACGGCGTTATCGGCCGCTATATCCCCTTCATCCGCAACCCGAGATGGACGCAGGAACTCGCCATCCTCTGCATGGTCTGGATTTGCTTCGTCTCCTCCGGCTATGCGATTAAAAACGGCTGGCACGTGCGCATGACGGTCATCGAACGGCTTCTGCCCGAAAACCTCCAGCGCATCATGCAGATTTTCGCCTATGTGCTGCTGTTTGTCGTCAACATCTTCTTCATCGTCTACGGCAAGCAGCTGGTGGTCATGACCAGCCGCGCGCGCATGTCCGCTACCGGCTGGCCGTTGAGCATCACCTATCTTTCCGTCATCGTCGGCGGCGTTTACGGCGCGGCTATGGCGCTTTATCGCATTTTGAAGGGAGGACAGCCCAAATGAATACCGTGGCGATTATCATCCTGCTGGGCGTTTTCTTCGCGCTCATCCTGCTGGGCGGCCACATCTCCTATTCGATGATCGCGGCCTCCGCCGTCACCATCCTCTATCTGGGCCTTTCCCCCACGCAGGTCATCAACACGCTGGTTGACGGCGTGGACGGCTTCACCTTTCTCGCCATTCCGTTCTTCATTCTGGCCGGCGACATCATGGCGCACGGCGGCATCAGCGATCGACTCATCATGCTGGCAAACGCGCTGGTCGGCTGGATGCGCGGCGGCCTGGCGATGGTCAATATCGTCGCTTCGTTCTTCTTCGGCGGCATTTCCGGTTCCGCCACGGCGGACACTGCCTCGTTGGGCGGCATTCTCATCCCGATGATGCGCAAGCAGGGTTATGACGACGAGTTTTCCGCCGCCGTCACGATGACCAGCTCCGTGCAGGGCATGCTCATCCCGCCGAGCCACAATATGATTATCTACGCGATGGCGGCGGGCGGCCTTTCCGTCAGCGCGCTGTTCATGGCGGGCATTGTGCCGGGCGCGCTGCTGGGTATCGCGCTGATGATATACAGCTTCTATCTCTCCGTCAAGCGCAAATACCCCAAGGGCGAACCGTTCTCCCTCAAAACGCTCTGGGAAGCGACGAAAAAATCCATCTGGGGTTTGGGCACGGTGCTCATCGTCGTGGTCGGCGTCATCTGCGGCGTGTTCACCGCGACAGAATCCGCCGCGATTGCGTGCCTGTATGCGCTGATTGTGTCCATGCTCGTCTACCGCGAGCTGAAACCGCGCGATTTGCTCACCGTTTTCAAAAACAGCCTCAAAACGCTTTCCACCGTGCTGATTTTGATTGCGGCCTCCGGCCCGTTCGGCTTCTGCATCACCTATTTGAAAATTCCGTCGCTGGTGGTCAACCTGCTGCTCGGCCTGACGGAAAGCAAGTTCCTGATTCTGCTGCTGATTAACCTGATTCTCCTGCTGCTGGGCATGATTCTGGGCATGGCCTCCATCATCGTGCTGGTCACGCCGATTATCCTGCCCGTGGTGCTGAGCATCGGTCTGAGCCCGATTCAGCTGGGCGTGATGATCATTCTCAACTGCGGCATCGGCCTGATTACCCCGCCCGTCGGCGGCGTATTGTTCATCGGCAGCGGCCTGACGGGCAAACCCATCGAGCAGCTGGCCAAACACACCTTTCCCTTCCTGGTCGTCATGTTCATCGTATTGATGATGGTCACGTATATCCCCGCGCTGTCGCTCTGGCTGCCGGGCGTGCTGGGGCTTTTGTAAGGAGGCTGCCATGAATCAGAAAAATGTGCTGATGATCTGCTGCGATCATTGGTATTCGGATTTGATGGGCTGCGCCGGCCGCAGGGATATCATGACCCCGACGCTGGATTATCTGGCCAACCACGGCGTTCGCTTTGACAACTGTTACAGCGAGTGCCCGGTGTGCATCCCCGCCCGCCGCACGATGATGACCGGCCTGCTGCCGAAAACGCACGGCGACCGTGTCTATTCCGACCGCATGCCCATGCCCGACGTGCCGACGTTGGCCCAAACCTTCCGCGACAACGGCTATCAGGCTTACGCCGTCGGCAAGCTGCACGTCTACCCCCAGCGCGACCGCATCGGCTTTGACGACGTGATTCTCGCCGAAGAGGGCCGCTATGAGTTCGGCGTGGTGGATGATTACCAGACGTGGCTCGGCGAAAACGGCTACCTCGGGCAGGAATTTATGCACGGCATGGGCAACAACAACTACCTCACCCGCACGTGGCACCTCGACGAGCGCGCCCACCCGACCAACTGGGTGACGATGCAGATGATGAAAACCATCAAGCGGCTCGATCCGACGCGCCCCGCCTTCCTCTACTGCTCTTACCAGTTCCCGCATCCGCCGCTCGTCCCGCTCAAGGAGTTTTGGGACATGTACAGCGATGACGAAATCGCCGCGCCGACCGGCCAGGATTGGCTTGGCGACCCATACATCTTCAAGGCCATGCGCGAGCAGGAGACGATTTATTCCGACAAGGAAATCCGCCGCGCGCGCCGTGCCTTCTACGCCCAGTGCACGCACATCGATTACGCCATCCGCCTGCTGATCGGCACGCTGCGCGAATGCAACCTGCTGGATGACACAATCATCGTCTTTTTGAGCGACCACGGCGACATGCTCTTTGACCACGGCATGGTGGCCAAGCGCTGTTTCTACGAGGAATCGACCAAAATCCCGCTGATCGTGACGGGCAAGCCCGTCGAATCGATGGCCGGAACGGTTCGGCACGATTTGGCCGAAATGGCCGACGTCATGCCGACACTGCTGCACCTGTGCGGTCTGCCCATCCCCCCAACCGTCGAGGGGCGTGCGCTGTTTGACAATGTGCTGCCCGCGCGCGACTTCGTATTCGGCGAGGTCGGCGAGAGCGTAAAGGCCACGCGCATGATTCGCATGCGGGATTACAAGCTGATTTACTACCCCTGCGGCAACGTCAAGCAGCTGTTCGATTTGAAAAAAGACCCGACAGAATCGCACGACTGTTCGGGCGACGCGGCCTACGCCGATTTGCTCGCCGAGATGGAAACGCTGATGATTTCGCAGATGCACGGCGTCGATTTGGACTGGATTCGAGACGGCCGCCTGGTCGGCTTCCCTGCCCCCGAATACCACGAAAAGGCGGATTACGGCCTGTATAACCAGCGCGGTTATCACTGGCCGACGCCGTCCGGCTACGAAAGCAAAGGCAAGAACGCGTAACCGACACAGCTTCCTCTTCTTTTGCGCCGATGCTGCCCCGCCTACCGGCGGGCGCATCGGCGTTTTCATTTGCTTTTTGTGCCCCGCGCTGGTATACTGATATCAAATTCCGCCCGAAAGGATGACTCGACATGCCCGCTCTCTCCCTGCTCATCAAGCCCGCTTCCGGCGCGTGCAACATGCGCTGCCGTTATTGCTTTTACGCCGACGTGAGCGCGCACCGCGAAACGGCCTGTTACGGCCTGATGGATGAGACGACCCTGAACACGCTGATTCGCCGCGCGTTCGCCTATGCGGACGGGCATGTCAGCTTTGCCTTTCAGGGCGGCGAGCCGCTGTTGGCGGGCAAAGCGTTTTTCAGGCGCGTCATCGCGCTGCAAAAGCAATACAACACCCGCCGCCTGCCCGTCACAAACGCCGTGCAGACCAACGGCACGCTTATCGACGACGAATGGGCGGAGATTTTCAGGGCCGGCGGCTTTCTGGTCGGCGTATCGGCAGACGGCACACAGGCGCTGCACGACCTGTATCGCATGGATGCAGCCAATGCGCCCACCCACGCGCAGGTCATGCGGGGCATCGGCATTCTGCAAAAACACCGCATCGATTACAACATCCTCTGCGTCGTCACCGAGCAGGCTGCCGCCGCGCCGGAAGCCGTGTTCGACGCGCTCGCCCCGCACCGCTATCTGCAATTCATCCCCTGTCTGGACGAGCTGGACGGGCAAAAGCGCGCTTTTTCGCTGAACGCGCAGACCTACGGCGATTTTCTCATCCGCACGTTCGACCGATACGAAAAGGCGTGGCGCAAAAATCATCCCGTCAGCATCCGCACGTTTGACAACTGGGTGGGCATGCTGCTCGGCCGACCGCCCGAAAGCTGCGGCATGTCCGGCCGCTGCGGGCAGTATTACCTGATTGAGGCGGACGGCAGCGTCTACCCCTGCGACTTCTACGTGCTCGATGCGTGGCGCATGGGCAACATCAACGACGCTTCCTTTTTCAAGCTCGCCAAGTCGGAGGTCGGCGAAACCTTCCGCAAGCTGTCAATTCCGCTGAACGAAGCCTGTCTTTCCTGCCCGTATGCGCCCCTCTGCCGCGGCGGCTGCCGTCGCGAGCGCGAACCGTTTATCGGCGACGCGCCGAGTCTTTCCTGCCTGTGCGCAGGCAACAAGCGGTTTTTCGATGCGCGCCTGCCGCAGCTTCAAGCCATGGCAGAGAGCATTCGTCAGCGCTATGCGCGGGGATAAGCAAAAGGACGATGCACGAACGCATCGTCCTTTTGTTTATCTTCTTTTGAATCCTTAGATTTGATTGCTTAGACGTAGAACAGCAGATCCGCGTAAGTCGGCATCGGCCAATAGTTCTTGCCGACCTTGCCTTCCAGCTCGTCGGCGAGCTTGCGCGCGGCCTCCATCGCAGGGATGACGGTCTCGTGCTCATACATTGCGCGGTCGTTCAGCGCTTCCGGCTCGGCGGCGACGGCGGCTTTCAGCTTCTCCTCCAGCGCCATCAGCTCGGCGGTTTTCTCGGTCAGCTCGCGAACGGCGGCGGCTTCGGCAGGCGCATCCACGCCGATGCTTTTCTTCACCGCGACCCCCTCGGCCAGCGACTTGGAATACGCCGCGCAGGCGGGGATAATCATCTTGCCGAGCATATCCAGCGAGGTCAGCGCCTCGATATGGATGACCTTGGCGTATTCCTCCATGTTGATATCCTGACGGGACTTGATTTCCGTCTCGGTGTAGATGCCGTGGCGGGCGAACAGCGCGACGTTCTTCGCGTCGGTGTAATGGATGAGCGCCTCCGGCGTGGAGCGCAGATTGAGCAGCCCGCGCTTCTCAGCCTCCTTCGGCCACTCGTCGCTGTAACCGTTGCCATTGAACAGAATGCGCTTATGCGCGGCCAGCTCGCGGCGAATCAGTTTGGAGAGCGCAGTCTCGAAGTCGTCGGCCTTCTCCAGCTCGTCGGCAAACGCCATCAGCTCATCCGCAACGACGGTGTTGAGCATAATGTTGGTGCAGGCGATGTTGAAGGAAGAACCCGGCATACGGAACTCGAACTTGTTGCCCGTGAAGGCGAACGGCGAGGTGCGGTTGCGGTCGGAGTTGTCCTGCGGGATATGCGGCAGGCTGGTCACGCCGATATCCATGCTCTTGTGCCCCGCGGCCTTGTAATCCGTGCCTTCCACCAGCGAATGGATGACCGCAGCCAATTCGTCGCCGACATACATGGAGACGATGGCGGGCGGCGCCTCGTTCGCGCCCAGACGATGGTCGTTGCCCGCGCTGGCGACGCTGATGCGCAGCAAATCCTGATACTCGTCCACGGCCTTGATGACCGCGGTCAGGAAAAGCAGGAACTGCGCGTTTTCCATCGGGGTGGAGCCGGGGTCGAGCAGGTTCTCGCCCTTATCGGTGGAAATCGACCAGTTGTTGTGCTTACCCGAGCCGTTCACGCCGTCAAACGGTTTCTCATGCAGCAGGCAGACCAGACCGTGACGGTCGGCCACCTTCTTCATGATTTCCATCGTCAGCTGGTTGTGGTCAGTCGCGATATTCGCGGTGGCGAAAATCGGCGCCATCTCATGCTGGCAGGGCGCAACCTCGTTGTGCTCGGTCTTGGCGTTGATGCCCAGCTTCCAAAGTTCCTCGTCCAGATCGGCCATGAACGCCTTGACGCGCGGGCGGATGGAGCCGAAGTAGTGATCCTCCATCTCCTGCCCCTTCGGGCTCATCGCGCCGAAGAGCGTACGGCCCGTCAGAATCAGGTCGGGGCGCTTCTTATAATCCTCTTTGTCAATCAGGAAATACTCCTGCTCCGGGCCGACGGTCGTCGTCACGCGGGAAACTGTCTTGCCGAAGAGCTTCAGCACGCGGCAGGCTTCCTTGCTGATGGCCTCCATCGAGCGCAGCAGCGGCGTTTTCTTATCCAGAATTTCGCCCGTATACGAGCAGAACGCCGTCGGGATGCACAGCGTGTCATCCTTGATGAACGCGTAGCTGGTCGGGTCCCACGCGGTATAGCCGCGCGCCTCAAACGTCGCGCGCAGACCGCCGGAGGGGAAGGACGACGCATCCGGCTCGCCCTTAATCAGCTCCTTGCCGGAGAACTCCATAATCACCGTGCCGTCCGGGCAGGGCGAAATGAACGAATCGTGCTTCTCTGCGGTGATGCCCGTCATCGGCTGGAACCAGTGGGTGAAATGGGTCGCGCCCTTTTCAATCGCCCAATCCTTCATTGCATTGGCCACGACGCCTGCCACCTGCGGGTCAAGCGCCGTCCCCTGGCGCACGGTCTGCTTAAGCGCTTTATAAACATCCTTGGGCAGTCTTTCCTTCATGACAGCCTCGTTAAAGACCATGCTGCCAAACAGTTCGGGCACTTTCTTCATTCTAATCTCTCCCATCTGCGTCGCGTGCGCGACGGTGCTCAGGCAATCGGCTTTTGTGTTTGCCGTTTGCAATTAACGTGCGTCAGTATAGCGCTTTTTTCGCCTGTCGTCAATGTTTTTGACTCATATTTTCTTACTTCCTGCAATTCTTTAGAATTACAGTGTTGATTCTGACGATAATTAAATGAATTTAAGTTTGTACTTCATTTTTTACAACTCCTTCCGTCTGCGCGATGAAAGCCGTTAAATTGCCCCTTGACAGATACCCCCAAGGGGTATATAATATCGCCGCAAGCGAGGTGAAAAGCATGAGTGATGATGAAGAAAAAGCCTGTTGCTGCCATTGCCGAACCAAACATCGGGATGACAAAGAAGAGCGCGACCTGCTCAATCGGCTCAGCCGCATTGAAGGGCAGATTCGCGGCATTCGCGGCATGGTTGAAAAAGACGCATACTGTCCCGATATTCTGACCCAGGTTGCGGCGGCAAGCGCGGCGCTGAACAGCTTCTCGAAGGTGTTGCTGGCCAACCACATCAAAACCTGCGTCGCGCAGGACATCCGCGACGGCAAGGACGAAACCATCGACGAGCTTTTGACCACGCTTCAAAAGCTGATGCGGTAAACACGGAAGTGTACGTTGGGACGCTGTCCCAAACCCTGCCAGAAACCTGAGGTTTCTGGACTTCCCTCCTCCGCTTCGCGGCATGCCGCGAAGCAAGGCGGAAGGTCAAGGGAACTCAGTTCCCTTGTGGGGCTTGGGGCAAAGCCCCAAACGTTTCCCCTATGAAAGGAGTCCTTTATGGAACAATATACCGTAACGGGCATGAGCTGCGCGGCTTGCAGCGCCCGTGTGGAAAAGGCCGTTTCCGCCGTGCCGGGCGTGACGAGCTGTTCGGTCAGCCTGCTGACCAATTCGATGGGCGTGGAAGGCACGGCCACGCCGGACGCGGTCATCTCCGCCGTGCAGGCGGCGGGCTACGGCGCGTCGCTCAAGGGCGCGGCGCAATCCGCCCCGAGCATCGCCGAGCAGGAGGACGCGCTGGCCGACCACGAAACGCCGGCGCTCAAGCGCCGCTTAATCGCGTCGCTGGGCTTCCTCATCGTATTGATGTATTTCTCGATGGGCCACATGATGTGGGGCTGGCCGCTGCCGTCGTTCTTTGACGGCAACCACGTCGCCATGGGCCTGATTCAGATGCTGCTGACCATCGCCGTCATGGTCATCAACCGGAAATTCTTCATCAACGGCTTCAAGTCGCTGTTCCACGGCGCACCGAATATGGATACGCTCGTGGCGCTGGGCGCGACCGCGTCCTTCGGTTACAGCACCTACGCCCTCTTTGCCATGACGGGCGCACAAGTGCGCGGCGACGCGGCGGCTGTTATGAGCTACATGCACGAGTTCTATTTTGAATCCGCCGCCATGATTCTGGCGCTGATTACCGTCGGCAAAATGCTCGAGGCCCGCTCCAAGGGCAAGACGACCGACGCGCTCAAGAGCCTGATGAAGCTCGCCCCGCAAACCGCGACGCTCATCCGCAACGGGCAGGAGGTCGCCGTGCCGATTGCTCAGGTGAAGCGCGGCGATGTGTTCGTCGTCCGCCCGGGCGAAAACATCCCCGTGGACGGCGTGATTCTGGAAGGCGAAAGCGCCGTGAACGAATCCGCGCTGACGGGCGAAAGCATCCCCGTGGATAAGACCGTCGGCGACAGCGTTTCCGCCGCGACGACGAATCAGTCCGGCTTCCTGCGCTGCGAAGCGACGCGCGTCGGCGAGGATACGACCCTCTCCCAAATCATCAAGATGGTTTCCGACGCGGCGGCGACGAAAGCGCCGATCGCGAAGGTCGCCGACAAGGTCTCCGGCGTGTTCGTGCCGACGGTCATCACCATCGCCGTCATCACCACCGCCGTGTGGCTGCTCTGCGGCAAACCCATCGGCTTCGCGCTGGCGCGCGGCATCTCTGTGCTGGTCATCAGCTGCCCGTGCGCGCTCGGTCTGGCGACGCCGGTCGCCATCATGGTCGGCAACGGCCTCGGCGCGAAGAACGGCATTCTGTTCAAGACCGCCGTCGCGCTGGAGGAAACCGGCAAGACCGAAATCGTCGCGCTGGATAAGACCGGCACCATCACCAAGGGCGAGCCGCGCGTGACCGACGTGCTGCCTGCCGACGGGATGACCGAAACCGCGCTCCTCTCCCTCGCCGCCGCGCTCGAGCAGCGCAGCGAACATCCCCTCGCCCGCGCCGTCATGCTGCGCGCCGAAGAGGATAAGCTGACCGTTTCGGAAACCGCCGATTTCCGCGCCCTGCCCGGCAACGGCCTGACCGCGACGCTGAACGGCGAAACGCTGCTGGGCGGCAGCTTCGCTTTCATCTCCACCCAGACCGACGTGCCGCAGACGCTGCGCGATAAGGCCGAGGCCCTTGCGGAAGAGGGCAAAACGCCGCTGCTCTTCGCCAAGGGCGGCAAGCTGGCGGGCGTCATCGCCGTGGCCGACGTCATCAAGGAGGACAGCCCCGCCGCGATTGCCGCGCTGCGCAACATGGGCATCCACGTCGTGATGCTCACGGGCGACAACGAAAAGACCGCGCGCGCCATCGGCCGTCAGGCCGGCGTGGACGAGGTGATCGCGGGTGTTCTGCCGGAGGGGAAGGAAAGCGTCATTCGCAAACTGCAAAAGCAGGGCAAGGTCGCGATGGTTGGCGACGGCATCAACGACGCGCCCGCCCTCACCCGCGCGGATATCGGCATTGCCATCGGCGCGGGCACGGATGTGGCCATCGACGCGGCCGACGTTGTGCTGATGAAGAGCCTGCTGAGCGATGTGCCCGCTGCCATTCGCCTGAGCCGTGCCACGCTGCGCAACATCCACGAAAACCTGTTCTGGGCGTTCTTCTACAACGTCATCGGCATTCCGCTGGCCGCGGGCGTATGGATTCCGATTTTCGGCTGGACGCTCAACCCCATGTTCGGCGCGGCGGCGATGAGCCTGTCGAGCTTCTGCGTGGTCTCCAACGCGCTGAGACTGAATCTTTTCAAGCTGCATGATGCAGGGAAAGATAAAAAAATCAAAAAGAAACATCACAAGGAGGAAACAACCATGGAAAAGACGATGAAGATTGAAGGCATGATGTGCGGCCACTGCGAAGCCGCCGTGAAGAAGGCGCTCGAAGCGGTTGACGGCGTCGCCGCCGCCGAGGTCAGCCACACCAGCGGCACCGCCGTCGTGACCCTCAGCAAGGCTGTGGATAACGCCGTGCTCAAGAAAGCCGTCGAGGACAAGGATTACAAGGTGACGGATATCGTCGGCTGATTTTTCGCAGTCTCTTTCAAGCGCTCTGCCCGCGTCGGCAGGGCGCTTTTGGTTATCCCGCCAATCCGTTTGTATTTTTTCCGCCTTTGTGATATCATAAGCATGAATGATTTTATCTGCCGAAGGGAGACCGCCATGTCACAGCCGGATACCTTTGTCATCGTCGATGGCAACAGCCTCATGCACCGCGCTTTCCACGCCCTGCCCCCGCTCTCCAACGCGGACGGCGTGTATACCAATGCCGTTTTCGGCTTTCTTTCCATGCTCTTCAAGGTGGTCGGCGACGAGCATCCGCGCTATCTGGCGGTGGCGTTCGACCTGCACGGCCCGACCTTCCGCCACAAGGATTACAGCGAATACAAGGCGGGCCGCAAGCCGACTGCGCCCGAGCTGCGCCCGCAGTTTGATTTGGTGCGCGAATGTCTGGAAAAGATGGGCGTGAAGATTCTGACCTGCCCGACCTTTGAGGCCGACGACATTCTGGGCACGTTCGCTCGCCGCTGCGAAGAAGCGGGCATCCCCGCGCTGCTGGTCACGGGCGACCGCGATTCCATGCAGCTGGTCACCGAGACGAGCAACGTGCTCTATACCAAGCGCGGCGTGAGCGACGTGGTTCGCTACACGCCCGAAAAGGTGCTCGAGGATTTCGGCGTGACCCCCGCACAGATTCCTGATTTGAAGGGCCTGATGGGCGACGCGAGCGACAATATCCCCGGCGTGCCCGGCATCGGCGAAAAGACGGCGGTCAAACTGCTGACCGCTTACGGCACGCTGGAAAACGCGCTTGACCATGCGGATACCGACCTCAAGGGCAAGCAGCGCGAAAAGATGCTCGACGGGCGCATGTCCGGCCTGATGAGCAAAAAAATCGCGACCATCACGCGTTATGTGCCGCTGGACGACGTGACGCTGGAGGATTGCCGTCTGGGCGACATGACGGGCGTATTGCCGCTGTTTGAGCAGCTGGGGCTAAAAACCCTGACGAGCCGCCTTTTGCAGCTTTCCGGCCTCCGCGCGGAGGAAAGCGCCCCCGCCGCGCCGCAGATTGTGTGGCAGGACGAGCGGCAGCTGGTTTCCGATGCGGAAATCGCCGAATTTCTCGCCGCCCTGCCGACGGATGCGCGCGTCGCCCTGCTCATGCGGGAGGACGGCGTCTCCTTCGCGGCGGAGGACAGCGTTCGGGCGCTCATTCCCTACGCTCAGGGGCTGCTCGGCGGCGGACTCGACCCGCTCGGCGCGGCGAAAGCGCTCTCTCCCCTGCTGACGGGCGCGCGCCCGCTCATCCTCTGGAACGCCAAGCGGCTGAAAACCGAGCTTGCGCCGTGGGGGCTGGCCGTCACGGCGACGTTTGACGACGACCAGCTGATGCAGTATCTGCTCGCCCCGCAGAGCGGCAAATACGACGCGCCGGAAAACGCCGCCGCCCTGCTGGAACAGACGCTCGCGGACGAGCGCGCGCTGGACGAGCAGGAGATGACCAGGCTTTACCGCGAAATCGAACTGCCGCTGCTGCTGACGCTTTACGACATGGAACGCGACGGCTTCCTCGTGGATAAAGACGAGCTGACGCGGCTGGGCGCGCAGTATGACAAGCAGATTGCGGAGCTGAAAACGGAAATCTTTGACCTGTGCGGCGTTGCGCCGTTCAATTTGAACAGCCCGCAGCAGCTGGGCAGCGTGCTCTTTGACACGCTGGGCCTGCCCGCGAAGAAAAAGACCGCGCGCGGCTATTCCACCGACGCGGAGACCTTAAACGAGCTGGCCGAGCTGCACCCCGCCGTGGAAAAGATTCTGCTCTATCGGCAGGTCGCCAAGCTCAAGAGCACGTATATCGACGGTCTGCTTCGGCTGACGGGGCGCGACGGGCGCATTCACACCTGGTTTGACCAGACCATCGCCGCGACGGGGCGTATTTCCTCCAGCGAGCCGAATTTGCAGAATATCCCCGTGCGCACGCCGATGGGCCGCGAAATCCGCCGCGCGTTCATCGCGCCGACGGGCAGCGTGCTCGTCGATGCGGATTACTCGCAGATTGAGCTGCGCCTGCTCGCCCATCTTTCGGGCGACGAGGCGATGTGCGAGGCCTTCACGCTCGGGCAGGATATTCACGCCCGAACGGCGGCGGAGGTTTACGGCGTGCCGCTTGACGAGGTCACGCCGCAGATGCGCTCGAGCGCAAAGGCCGTCAATTTCGGCATTGTCTACGGCATCAGCGATTTCGGTCTGGCCTCCAACCTGCACATCTCCCGCAAGGAAGCCGCCGAGTTCATCGCGCGCTATTTTGCGCGCTATCCGGCGATTCATCGGTTTATGGATGCGTGCGTCAGTCAGGGCAAGGCGGAGGGCTATTCCGTCACAATGTACGGCCGCCGCCGTCCCCTGCCGGAGCTGAGCAGCCCAAACTACAACCGCCGCCAATTCGGCGAGCGCGCCGCGATGAACACGCCCGTGCAGGGCGCGGCGGCAGACATCATCAAGATTGCGATGAACGCCGTGCACGACGAGCTGAAAGTCTCGGGTCTGGCGGCAAAGCTGATTTTGCAGGTGCACGACGAGCTGATTGTCGAAGCGCCGGAAACCGAGCGCGAGCAGGTGGAAGCGCTTCTGCGCCGCTGCATGGAAAGCGCCGCGTCGCTGCGCGTGCCGTTGATTGCAGACGTTCATTCCGGCCGCTCGTGGTATGACACGAAGTAAGGACGATGGGGCTGCCGCCTCAATCCCCGCTTGAGGGATTTCATCTCTCAAACTCCCTTCTTCGCTTCGCGCCTATGATTTATTTCTTTCAAATCTTATAAGCAGGTCTTGCATGAATTGACCTTCCTTCTTCGTTTATTCATTATCCCAATCCATTTATGCGGGAAGTCCAGAAACCTCAGGTTTCTGGTGGGGTTTGGGGCAAAGCCCCCACGTTCCCCCCCGCCCCCTCGGAGGACATCTATGAAAATCGGTTTGACCGGTTCCATTGCCTGCGGTAAAAGCACCGTCAGCCAATATCTGAAACAAAAGGGCTGTCAAATCGTCGATGCGGACGCGATTTCGCGCGCGCTGACGGCGGAGGGCGGCGCGGCTCTGCCCGAAATCCGCAAAGCGTTCGGCGACAATGTGTTTTCGGGCGCGGCGCT
The DNA here is from genome assembly GCA_934675735.1 of uncultured Clostridia bacterium. GTDB lineage: Bacteria > Bacillota > Clostridia > Christensenellales > Aristaeellaceae > Ventricola. Next base: position 98,475 of record CAKURR010000004.1, on the reverse strand, counting down.
CGACCGCGCCAAGCTCGGGCAAATCGTCTTTGCCGACGCGCAAAAGCGCGAAACGCTCAACGCCATTCTGCACCCGATGATTCTCGCAGAAATCCGCCGTCAGGTGACGCAGTTCGACGCGCGCGGGCAGATTGTTATCGGCGATATCCCACTGCTGTATGAATGCGGCATGGAATCGATGTTCAACGCCGTTTGGGTCGTCCGCGCAGACCGCGAAACGCAGATTCGCCGCCTTTTTGAGCGCGACGGGCTGAGCCGCGAACAGGCCGAGCACCGCATCGATTCGCAAATGCCGCTGGATGAAAAAATCCGCCGCGCAGACGCCGTCATCGACACGAGCGGCACAGTCGAACAGACGCAGAAGCAGGCGGACGCGCTGCTCGAGGCCATCGCTCCATCCGCCGCGCCCGTGCGCCGCAGACGGCCGCCGCAAACGCTCAATCTCTCCGACAATGTGCCGCCGGAAAGGCCCGCCGTGCCGCGCCGCGCCGTCCGCGTCGTGCCGATTGAGACGGAGGACGCCCCCCGCCGCAGCCGCGTATCCCGCGCGCGTTCGCCGTTTGACGGTCTGCCCGCGCCCGTGCGCTTCTTCGCGCTCGCGCTGGCACTGATTCTGCTCGTTACGGGCGCGGTATCCATCACCAAGACCTATCTCGCCAAGCAGGAGGAGCGCCGCCGCCTCGAGGCCGAAGCCGCCGAACGCGCACAGCATCCGCTGTATTACAGCGACCTCATCACGCTGTACGCAGGCGAGCAGAACCTAGACCCCGCGCTCGTCTCCGCCGTCATCCTCTGCGAATCGAGCTTCGACCCGAAGGCCGAAAGCCGACTGGGCGCGCGCGGGCTGATGCAGCTGATGCCCGATACCGCCGAATGGGTCGCCCACAAATACAACGAGGACGGCGCGGGCTATTCGTTCGACAACCTCTATGACCCCGAAACCAACATCCGTTACGGCACATGGTACCTCGGCTACCTGTCGCGGCGTTTCGGCGGCGACGCGACAAAAATCGTCTGCGCCTACCACGCCGGACAGGGCAACGTGGACAGCTGGCTGAAGAATCCGCAATACAGCGCCGACGGCGTGACGCTCGACGTCATCCCGACGCAGGATACCGCGGCGTATGCCTCCCGCGTGCTGCGCGCCCGCGACGTGTATCAAAAGTATTACTTCCCCGTCGAAACCCCCGAACCGACCGAATCATAAGGAGTTTTTTCATGCGCATTTCCCGTTTTGCCGCGCTGCTTCTGGCCTGCGTGTTGCTGGCTCTGCCCGCCGCCGGTCTGGCCGCGTCCTCGTCTCTTTCCGTCGCCGTTGTGGCGGACGACCATCTGGCGCTCCGCCCGCTGGAGCTCAACCAGCGCGACGTGGTCAGCCTGCTGAACCTCGTTTACGAGGGGCTGTTTGAAATGGACGACAACGCCCAGCCCCAGCCCAAGCTGGCCTATGCGTACAGCTTTTCCAACGACGGGCGCAAATTGCAGGTCACGCTTCGGCAGGACGTCACCTTCCACAACGGCGAAGCGCTGACCAGCGCGGACGTCATCGCCACGCTCGATTACATGTTCGAGCTTTCCGGCTTTGACGACAACCTCGATTCCGAAACGCCCGTGGACGAGCGCGGCCTGTATTACTCCACATTCTACTCCATCCGCTCGTGGGAAGCCACGGACGATTACACCGTCGTCTTTACCCTTCGCCGCGGCAGCTACGGCTCGCTCTACGCGCTGACCTTCCCCATCCTGCCCGTCTCTCAGGTAGCAAGCGACATGCCCGCGGGCACGGGCCCGTATAAATACGACGGCTACGAGCAGGGCAGCGCCATCTGGCTGACGGCCAACGATTCCTGGTGGAACCGCCCGCCGCAGGTGCGCTATATCCGCGCCGGCATTTATGAAACGGCGGAACAGGCGCTCAACGCCTTCGACACGCAGAGCGTCGATATCGCCATGACGCGCTCCATCAACGCGTCGCGTTACAGCGGCTCGCTCAATACCTTTTCCATCAGCGCGCGCACCCGTCAGCTCGAGGTGCTGCTCGTCAACCGCGCGTATAAGGATTTCAAGAGCGACGACAACGGGCAGAACCTGCTGCGGCAGGCCATTGCCTACGCCATCAACCGAAGCGAGCTGATTTCCTCCGCCTATCAGAACATGGCGACCGTCGCCTATACCCCGATTCCTTCGGGCACATGGCTCTCCAACGAATCCACCATCCGCGATATCTACGACCCGCTGATGGCCGCCTCGCTGCTGGACAGCGCGGGTTATAAGCTCGCCGACGACGGCAACCGCTATAAGGACGGCAAGAAGATGGAAAACCTGCGCATCCTCGTCTACGACGAGCCGGGCTCGACCGCGCGCACCAACGCCGCCAACAAAATCGTCTCTCAGCTGGCCGCCGTCGGCATTCCCGCCTACGTAGCCACGTGGTCGCGCGCCGACGTGCAAACCAAGCTCGTCAGCGGCGACTATTCCCTCGCCTTATGCGGCTTGAACTTTGACGTCTGCCCCGACCCGGGCTTCACGCTGACCTCAACCGCCAGCTGCAACTACACACGCTACCGCTCCACCGATATGAACGACCTCATCACCCAGCTGCGCAAGAGCTACACCGCCGACAGCTATCAAAACGCGATGCGGCTCATTCAAGACCAGTTCGAACAGGACCAGCCGTATATCTGTCTGTATTGGCGCTCGGCCGTGCTGCTCTCCCGCGAGACGTTCACCGATGTGCGCGACGTGCGCGAATTGGAGATGCTGCGCGGTATCGAGAGTTACGGGAATTGACGTTCTCCAACAAGAATCGCAAAATATGCAGCGATTTTTTCGAGATGCAGCCACACTTTTTACGCTGAAAAAATGTCGAGAAGCTATCTGACGCCGACACGCCGGAAAATGTTATACCCACAAATGAGCAATCCGAAAATTAAACAATTCGAAAAACAACCACCCGCTGTAGGGGCGCGCATTGCGCGTCCGCTCGCTCTTTATGCAGAATTTGTTTTTTGCTTATTCATAGCTACACAAAAAGAACCGCCATCACGGCGGTTCTTTCAGCTTGTTGACATAAGCAAACTTGGCTTGAATAGCAAAATCAAGAAATTCAGCTATTCTTTCATTTGCGGAAAGGGCTATTCTCCCCCCTTCGGGGGGAGAATAGCTTTTTGTCTACAGTCTGAAAGAACCGCCATCACGGCGGTTCTTTCTGTATATCCGGTTGTTTGGAGACCGGCTTACGCCCTCTCCTTAATCTCCTTGCAGAGCTTCTCCATGAACTCGTCGAGCTTCATGGTCACGGTCTGGTCGGTGTCGCGGTCGCGGACGGAGACGGTGTTGGTCTCCACTTCCTTCGCGCCGATAATCAGCATATACGGCACGCGGTCCACCTGACGGGCCTCGCGAATCTTGTAGCCGATTTTCTCGTTGCGGGTATCCAGCTCGCAGCGAACCATCTTCTCGCGCAGGGCCTCGTAGACCTCCTTCGCATAGTCCATGCTCTTGTCGGAAACCGGCAGAACCTTGACCTGCGTCGGCGCGAGCCACGTCGGGAACTTGCCCGCGAAATGCTCGGTCAGAATGCCGATGAAGCGCTCGATGGAGCCGAAGCACACACGGTGAATCATAATCGGGCGCTGGCGGCTGCCGTCCTCGGCGATATACTCCAGACCGAAGTTGAGCGGCATCTGGAAGTCGAGCTGAATCGTGCCGCACTGCCAGGTGCGTCCGAGGCTGTCGCGCAGATGGAAGTCAATCTTCGGGCCGTAGAATGCGCCGTCGCCTTCGTTGACGATATACGGCATGTTCAGCTTCTCAAGGGCCTTAATCAGGCCGTTGGTCGCGGCCTCCCAATCCTCGTCGCTGCCCATGCTGTTTTCCGGACGGGTGGAAAGCTCGACAAAGTAATCAAAGCCGAACTTGCTGTACACCTGATTGATGAGGCCCACCACGCCGATGATTTCGTCGGTAATTTGGTCGGGGCGCATGAAGATGTGCGCATCATCCTGCGTGAAGCAGCGCACGCGGAACAGGCCGTGCAGCGCGCCCTTCAGCTCGTGGCGGTGGACAAGGCCCAGCTCGCCCACGCGCAGCGGCAGCTCGCGATAGGAGTGCGGCTGGCTGCGGTAAACCATCACGCCGCCCGGGCAGTTCATCGGCTTGATGCAGTAATCCTCGCCGTCAATCTTGGTGGCGTACATGTTATCCTTGTAGTGGTCCCAGTGGCCGCTCGTCTCCCACAGGTGGCGGTTCATAATCAGCGGCGTGGAAACCTCGACGTAGTTCGCCTTATAGTGGATATCGCGCCAGTAATCGATGAGCGCGTTCTTGAGCGCCATGCCCTTGGGGAGGAAGAACGGGAAGCCCGGACCCTCGTCGCAGAGCATGAACAGGTTCATTTCCTTACCGATGCGGCGATGGTCGCGGCGGGCGGCCTCCTCCATCAGCTTGTTGTATTCCTCCAGCTCCTCGCGGGTGCGGAACGCCGTGCCGCCGATGCGGGTGAGCATGATGTTGTTCTTATCGTTTTTCCAATACGCGCCGGAAAGCTGGGTCAGCTTGAACGCCTTGAGGCCCTTGGTATAGGTCAGGTGCGGGCCGACGCACATGTCGATGTATTCGCCCTGCTGATAGAAGCTGAGCACCGCGTCCTCCGGCAGGTCGCCGATATGCTCGACCTTATACGTCTCGCCGCGCTCCTGCATGAGCTTGACGGCCTCCTCGCGGCTGAGCACGAATGGCTTAATCGGCAGATTTTCCTTGACGATTTTCGCCATTTCCGCCTCAATCGCGGGCAAATCCTCGTCGGAGAGCTTCTTGTCGCCCAAATCGACGTCATAATAGAAGCCCTTCTCGGTCGCCGGGCCGTAGGCGAAATGCGCGTCCGGATACAGGCGCTTGACCGCCTGAGCGAGAATATGCGCCGCCGTGTGGCGGATGACGTGCAGCTCCTCGTCCTCGGGGCACTCGGCGACATGGCCGTCGTTGTAAATAACCTTCATGATGATCTTCTCCTCTTCTTTGAAATTGGGAGCGATTGGGACGAATCAAAAAACGCTCGTCCCTCGCGTTTGCTGAGGGACGAGCGAAAAAATCTGGCCCGTGGTTCCACCCTGATTGGTTCTCTTTGGCGCTGTATCGCGCGCCGCGCGGCTTAATCGAAAGGTGGTTTTCGCCCCGCGCGCCGCCGACGCGCTTGCAGCCTGTGGCGCGTCTCTCTTGAGGCTTTGCGATGGGGTTACTCTTCTTTGTCATCTCAAGTGAGCACAGTATAAACCACACGCGGGAAAAAGTCAAGACGGAAAATCACGATTTCTGCCTGCTCAGCTGGGTATGATACAGCGCGGCATAGGCGCCGTTCGCCTTGAGCAGGCTCTCGTGCGTGCCCTGCTCGACGATTTTGCCGTGGTCGATGACCAGAATCACGTCAGCCTGGCGGATGGTCGAAAGCCTGTGCGCGATGACGAACGACGTTGTGCCCTGCATCAGCGTGTGCGTCGCCTTTTGAATCAGCATTTCGGTTTCCGTATCCACGGAGCTGGTGGCCTCGTCGAGCACGAAAATCTTCGGCTTGGCGATAACCGCGCGGGCGAAGGAAATGAGCTGCTTTTCGCCTGTGGAGAGCTTGTCGCCGCACTCGCCCACGTCCGTGTCATAGCCCTGTTCGAGCTTGGCCGCGACGCGGTCGGCGCTGACCGCCTTCGCCGCCGCGCAGACCTCCTCATCCGTCGCGTCCGGCTTGCCGTAGCGGATGTTTTCGCGAATCGTGCCGGAGAACAGGTGCGGCGATTGCAGCACATAGCCCACGTGGCTGTGCAGCCAGAGCTGGCTGCGCTCGCGCGCGTCGCGCCCGTCGATGAGCACGCGGCCCGCCGTCGGCTCAAAGAAGCGGCAGACGAGGTTGACCAGCGTGCTCTTGCCCGCGCCCGTCTCGCCGACGATGGCGACCGTGCTGCCCGCGGGCACGTGCAGCGAAAAGTGCGTGAGCACCTCTTCGCCGCCGTCCGGATAGGTGAAGGATACGTCGTCAAAGTCGATTTCGCCGCGCATTTCCTCCCAGTTTTCCTTTTTGGGGCTAAAGCAGTCGCCGTATTTCGCCTCGACCTCGGGGCTGTCCTGCACGGTGGGCTTTTCGTCAATCAAATCGACCACGCGCTCCACGTTCGCCTGAAGCGAAATCAGCTGAGAGATGCGCGCCGCCTGCTGGCGGAAAGTCTGGAAGAGGCTGAGCGCATAGGTCATAAACGCGCTCAGCACGCCGATGCTCAGCGTGCCCTTCAGCGCCATATTGCCGCCGCGCAGCAGCGTTGCGCTGGCCGCCAGCGTGCCGCAGAGCACAATCAGCGGCACGTAAATCGCGCGCATGCGCCCGTGCAGAATGCCGGCTTTGGCCGCGCGGGCGGTCGTCTGCTCAAATTCATCGGTCAGGCGGCCCTCCAGCGCCAGGGTTTTGCTGGTTTTCGCGCCCATGATGCCTTCGTTGTAGCTGCCGGTGATTTTCGAGTGCTGGGCGCGCACCTCGCGGTTGAGCGCAATCAGCTTTTTCTGAAAATACACCGTCAGCGCGGTGACAATCGGCGCGATGACGATAATCGTCATCGCCAGACTCGGCGACATCGAGAGCATCACGCCCATCACGCCGAAGATGTACGCAAAGCCCCAAAGGATATCCGGCAGAACCCACGCCAGACACGTCGCGATGCGGTCGGTGTCGCTCATCACGCGCGAGAGCATATGCCCCGCGCTGGTCACATTGTAATAATCCAGACTCAGCCTTTGCAGGTTGACAAAGCAAGCCTCCTTCATGTCGCGGCCGGAGAGCATTTCCAGCCCCATGCACGCCTTGAAATAGACAAGCAGCATCGCGATTTCAAACAGGCAGACGCCGATATACTGCGCGGCGTAACCCCCGAAACCCGCCGTCGTGCCCGCCAGAATGAAGCGGTCCACGACCTTGCTTTGCAGCAGCGGGATGTAAAAATCCGCCACGGCAAGCAGCAGGTTGCTGCCGATGGCCACAGCCAGCCGCACACGGTGCTGACGAATGCTCTGCCAAAGCTGCTTCCACGGCGCAAGCGAGAAAGCCGCGCGCTTTTCGCCTTTTTTCATATCGCTCATTCGGCTTCCTCCTCTCCCTCGGCGGACTGCATCCGCGCCGTGTGCGCAAACACGCCGTTTTGGTTCAGCAGCTCCGGCGGCGCGCCCTGCTCGATAATCTGTCCGTCCCTGAGCACGATGATTTGGTCGGCCTGCATCAGCGTGGCGACGCGGTGCGCGATGAGAATCATCGTCGAACCGCCCGCCGCTTCGCGCAGCTTGCCGCGGATGGCCTCGTCCGTTTTTGCGTCCACGGCGGAAAGCGCGTCGTCAAAGACCATAATCGGCGCGTGCTCCAGCAGCGTCCGCGCGATGGCGGTTCGCTGCTTCTGGCCGCCGGAGAGGGTCACGCCGCGCTCGCCAACCACCGTTTCGTAACCGGATTGGAAGCTCTCAATCGAATCGTGCAGGCAGGCCTCCTTCGCGGCCTGCTCGATTTCGGCTTGGCTCACGTTTTCGCGGGTGATGGCGATGTTTTCCGCCACCGTTCTGGAAAACAGAAACGGCTCCTGGAGCACGACACCCACGCCGCGGCGCAGCTCGCCCTGCTCCATGTCTTTCACGTTCACGCCGCCGATGGTGATTCGGCCCTCGCTCGGGTCATACAGCCGCGAGAGCAGCAGCGCGATGGTGCTCTTGCCGCTGCCCGTTTCGCCGAGCACGCCAAGCGTCGTGCCGCCCTTGACGGTGAAGCTCACGTCGCGAAGCACCTTTTTCTGCTCATAGGCGAAGCTGACATGCTCAAAGCGGATATCGCCGGAAAGATTGGCCGCCAGCGGCTTTTCGGGGCTTTTCTCCTGCTCGGCACCCAGAATATACAGCAGACGGTCGATGGAAACGCCCGCCTTGCTCATCTCCGACAGGGTGCGCCCGAGCGCGCGCACGGGCCACGTCAGCTGACGCGTATAGCTGACGAAGGCGAGATACGTGCCCAGCGTGATTTCGCCCCGCACGCACAGGTGCACGCCGATGGCGACCACGCCGAACACCTGCGCCATGCTCATCACGTCGCCCAGCGACCAGAACACGGTCATCATATCGCCGAGCTTCATCCAGATGTTGGCGTAATTATTGTTCTTTTTGCGGAATTTTTCCAGTTCGTCGCGCTCGCGGCCAAACGCGCGCACCACGCGCACGCCGGTGATGTTTTCCTGCACGGCGCTGGAAAGCTCGCCCTCGGCCTCGTCCGCCTTCTGATAGCCCTTGGAGATGCGCTTATAGAACACCAGCGAATAGCCGACAATCACGGGGATGAACGCGAACACGAACAGCGAGATTTTGACGTTCATCGTGAACATCGCGACCATATAGACGACGATGAGGAACGTCGTGCTGAGCAGCTCGACCATCTGTTCGGCGATAAAATTGCGGACGACCTCCACGTCGGAGGTGCAGCGCTGGATGATATCGCCCGTCGGGTTCTGCACATGCCAGCTGTACGGCAGGCGCTGGATATGGCCGTAGAGCGCGTCGCGGAGCGACTTGACGAACCGCTCCGAGCCTTTGGGCAGGTTGGAATCCTGCACAAAGCCCGCGCCGAATTCCAGCAGCGCGACCGCCGCCGCGGCCGCCGCGCACCAGACGAGAATCTGCCCTGCGGGCGCATCCGGCAAAAACGCGGGAAGCCCCTGTGTTTCGCCCAGCAGCGCGTGGTCAACGGTAAAACGAATGATTTGCGTAAAGAGCGTTCGCAGCAGCGTGGCCGCCAGCGACGCGCCGATGCCCAGCGCAAACGCGGACGCCGCGGGCCTCAAATGATGCAGCAGCAGCCCCGCCTTTTTGCGAAAGCTCTCCTTCTTTTGCTTTTCTTCCATGTTTCTCCTTTCGGGGCTCTGTCCCAAGTCCGGGAAACGTGCATAGTTGCCTTCGGCTTCTTGCAGTTTCCATCCTCCGCCATGCTGCCTTCCTCACAGCGGGCGCATGGTTTCGATTCCCCTTCAAGAACCTGAGGTTCTTGGATTTCCCATTTTCGCTTCGCGACAGTCAAAATCGATGCGAATAGAAAAGACGGAGCTGTCTGTCAAACAGCTCCCATCCATACGAACTGCGAAATTGTAGGGGGCGCGCATCGCGCGTCCGTTTTAGCGTTCAAATCGAACCGTTTCGCTCGGCGAAACCGACGCATACACCAGCGGCGGAACCGTCGGCTTCTCTGCCGTCAGCTTGACGGCCTGCTGCATGCGCGCAATCGCGCTTTCCGCCTGTTCGGACTTATTCAAATGCAGCGTCGCCATCGCGTCGCCCCGCTTCACAAAGTCGCCGATGCGCACGTTCATCACCAGACCGACCGCGGGGTCGATGCTGTCCGTCTTTTGCTTGCGCCCCGCGCCGAGGTCCTGCGCGCAATAGCCGATGGCCGTCGTATCCATATCCGCGACATAGCCGTCGTGCGGCGCGGGCACGGGCACGAGATACTTGGCCTGCGGCAGTCGGGTCACATCGTCGCAGACGCTCGCGTCGCCGCCCTGTGCCGCAATCATCGCTTTCAGCTTGGCGAGGCCCGCGCCGCTTTCCAGCGCGTGCTTCATGCGCGCTTTGCCGTCGTCCACATCCTTGACGATGCCCGCCGCGACGAGCATGCGGCTGCCCAGCTCCAGCGACACGGCCAGCAGATCGCCGCCCGCGCGTCCGGCCAAAATATCGATGGCTTCCTTGACTTCCAGCGCGTTGCCGACGTGCGTGCCGAGCGGCTGCTCCATGCCCGTCACCAGCGCGAGGATGGGCTTGCCCGCCTGCGCGCCGATATCCACCATCGCCTTAGCCAGCGCAACGGAATCATCGACCGTATGCATCAGCGCGCCGCTTCCGGTTTTCACGTCGAGCACAATCGCGCCCGCGCCGCTCGCCAGCTTTTTGGATACGATGCTCGAGGCAATCAGCGGGATGCAGTTCACCGTGCCGGTCACGTCGCGCAGGGCGTAAAGCGCCTTATCCGCGGGGCAGAGGTCGTGCGTCTGGCCGATGACCGCGCAGCCGATCTCCTGCACCTGTTTCACAAAGCGCTCCTCCGTCTCCTCCACCGAGCAGCCGGGGATGCTTTCAAGCTTATCAAGCGTGCCGCCCGTATGCCCCAGCCCGCGGCCGGAAATCTTCGCGACCTTTGCGCCGCACGCGGCCGCCAGCGGCACGAGCACCAGCGTCGTCGTGTCGCCCACGCCGCCGGTGGAGTGCTTATCCACGCACACGCCGTCGATAGCGGACAAATCCACCACGCCGCCGGAATGCATCATTTCCATCGTCAGGCAGGTCGTCTCCCCGGCGTTCATGCCCTGCCAGCAAATCGCCATCAGCAGCGCCGAAAGCTGGTAATCGGGAATCGAACCTTCCGCCGCGCCGCGCGCAAAGAAGCGAATCTCTTCCGCGCTCAGCTCCCCGCCCGCCTTCTTTTTGAGAATGATATCCACCATATTCATAGCCGTTCCTCCTTCGGTTCGGTTGATTTTCTATGAGATGTTTCGGCGTAAGTTTTTGTAGGGGCGCGCATTGCGCGTCCGTTCGTCACATGCTTTGCCGCTGCGCATTGAGCGCGTTCAAAAGCGCCACCTTCCACGCCTCGAGCTTCTTGGCATAAGGCAGGGTATACGCCGGGCTGGTGCTGGGCATGCGGATAACCTCTCGCGCCCCCGCCCAGCCGGATTTCACAAACAGCTTATGCGCCGTCGCGCCGTTGCACAGCACGGTGCGGATATTCGGGCACGCTGCATACAGCCTGCCGAAGTCGTTATAGACCACGCCGCGCATATCGCTGTCCAGACTGCCCTCGCGCTCACACATCGCCGCCGCGTCCCAGAGCGCCAGCGCGTGCCCGCGAATCAGCGCCTTTTTCCGCTCATAATCCCGACTCTGTTCTTCGCCGAAAATATCAAACATCATCGGCCAGAACGCGTTTCTCGGGTGCGCGTAATACTGCGCGTCCTTAAGCGATTTGACGCTGGGCATCGAGCCGACAATCAGCACTTTCGGATTGTTTCCATATATCGGTTCAAAAGATTGACATATCATATGATTTAACCTTCTGCGCAGCAGACGCAGGATGGAGGCCGGGGACGCGTCCTCGGGCAGGTTTGGGCGGCAGTCCAACGTTTCCCCTTACACCTGCTCAATGTCAAACGCCGCCGCGCGCCCCATGCGGTTCATTACAGCCAGGCCGATGCCCGCCGTATCCACCGCTTCGCAGAGCGCCACCGTGTCCCCGCGCTCATCCAGCTCGCGCAGCGCGGCAAACAGCCTCGCCGCCGCCTCCTGAGGGCGCTTTTCGCTGCCCAGGCTGAGGAACGTGCGGCCGCCGTAATTATGCTCGTCCAGCCCCAGAATCGCCACGCGCTCACCCTTGGCCGTCTGCTCGTCGTAACGCCTGCAAATCGCCGCGACGACGTGCTCCGGCGCGCCGCTGAATATGACGGCCTTCGCCTTCGGCGCGTAATGCTTATACTTCATGCCCGGCGAGCGCGCCACGTCGCCCTCCTTGAGCGGGCTCATCACATGCTCGTCCACGCGGACATGGCCCAGCACGCGCTCCACCATCTCGGGCGTGATTCCGCCCGGACGCAGAATGACCGGCACGTCGCCCGTCGCGTCGATGACGCTGGATTCCACGCCGACCTGACACGCGCCGCCGTCCAGAATCAGCGGAATGCGCCCGTCCATATCCTCCAGCACGTGCAGCGCCGTCGTCGGGCTGGGGCGGCCGCTTCGGTTGGCGCTCGGCGCTGCAATCGGGCGGCCCGCCGCGCGAATCAGCGCCCGCGCGTCCGCGTTGGAGGGCAGGCGGATGCCCACCGTGTCCAGCCCCGCGCTCACCGCATTCGGAATGCAGTCCGCCTTGGGCAGAATCAGCGTCATCGGCCCGGGCCAGAACGCCTCCATCAGCTTTCGCGCAGCATCGGGAATCGCGCGCACCAGAGGCGGAATTTCTTCCACACAGGAGACGTGCGTAATCAACGGATTATCCTGCGGGCGGCCCTTCGCTTCAAAAATCTTGACGACAGCCTCGGCGTCCAGCGCGTTCGCGCCCAGCCCGTAGACCGTCTCCGTCGGAAAACCGACCAGTTCGCCCTCGCGGATGAGCTTTGCGCCCAGCGCGACGGAGGCCTCGTTCACCTTGAGCAGCTGTGTTTTCATCGCTTTATCCTCTTTGCAGTTCGCCCTGCCCCAACGCGCGCAGTTGCTCCTGCTGGTCGGCGTAAATGAGCGGGTCGATGATATCATCCATATCGCCGTCGACAAACGCGTCGATGGTGTAAATCGTCTTGCCGATGCGGTGGTCGGTGACGCGGCCTTCGTTGAAATTGTAGGTGCGGATGCGCTCGCTTCGGTCGCCCGTGCCCACTTGGGCGCGACGGTCGCTGGCGTAAGCCGCGTCCTTTTCCTCCTGCAATTTCTCATAGAGCCGCGCGCGGAGGACGCGCATCGCCTTTTCCTTGTTCTTGAGCTGGCTTTTTTCGTCCTGACAGGTCACGACAATGCCGCTGGGGATGTGCGTAATGCGCACGGCACTGTCCGTCTTGTTGATATACTGCCCGCCGTGGCCGGAGGCGCGGTAGACGTCGATGCGCAAATCGTCGGGGCTGATTTTCACGTCAACCTCCTGCGCTTCGGGCAGCACGGCGACCGTCGCGGTGGAGGTCTGCCGCTTGCCGTTGCTCTCCGTCACGGGGATGCGCTGCACGCGGTGCACGCCGCTCTCGTATTTCAGGCGGCTGAACGCGTTTTCCCCCGCGATGGCGAACACCGCCTCCTTCACGCCGCCCAGCTCGGTCATGTTGGCTTCAAGCATCTCGGTTTTCCAGCCGTGCCGCTCGGCGTACCGCATATACATCCGCATCAGCATCGCGCCGAACAGCGCGGCTTCCTCGCCGCCCGCGCCGCCGCGGATTTCCATCACGACGTTCTTTTCCGCGTTCGGGTCTTTGGGCAGAAGCAGCAGCTGAATGTCGCGCTCGGTCGTCTCCAGTTCGGCTGCGATTTGGTCTAGCTCTTCTTTCGCCATCTGGGCCATATCCGGCTCGTCGAGCAGCGCCTGCGCCTGCTTTTGCGCATCCTCCAGCTCGGCATAGCGGCGGATGGCCCTGTCCAGCGGCTCGAGCTGGCTGTGTTCGCGCATCAGCGCCCGCCATTTTTCCTGGTCCTGCACCACCGCAGGGTCGGAGAGCAGCATGCCCAGCTCTTCCATGCGCGGGTGCACCCAATCGAGTTTTTTCAGCATAGATTCCTTCTCGGGGCGGCGCCCCAAACTCCCCCGTTCCGCTTTGCGCTGTCCTTTTAACGCTTCATCTGCGCGCCGACGACGCGCCAGTTTCGGCCGTAATCCCGCAGGGCGAACGGCTCGCCGACAAACGTCCGCACGCATTCGCTCACCGCGTCCTTCTGCAGCCAGCCGATTTCAAAGAGCAGAAAGCCGCCTTCGTTCAGATATTCGGGCGCTTCGCGGCTGATGCGCCTGTAAAAATCCAGCCCATCCTCGCCGCCGAAGAGCGCCAGCTCCGGCTCCCGTTTGACCTCCGGCATCAGCCCCCGCATTTCTTCATCCGATATATACGGCGGGTTCGATACAATCATATCATATTTTCGGCCCTGCAGCGCAGAAAAGCAGTCGCTTTTCACAAATTCTACGTCCGCGCCGCTGCTTTCGGCGTTTTTCCGCGCGATTTCAAGCGCTTTGTCGCTCACATCGACCGCCGTCACCCGCGCATTTTTGCCCAGCTTGGCCAAACTGACGGCAATCGTGCCGCTTCCCGTGCCGATATCCAGCACGCGCGCATTCGGCGGCATCACCTCAAGCGCCTTTTCGACGAGAATTTCCGTGTCCGCGCGCGGAATCAGCACGCCCGGCTCGACGTGAAACGTCAGCCCCATAAATTCCGTTTCGCCAAGGATGTATTGCAGCGGCTCGCGCGCCGCCCGCCTGTCACAGAGCGCGTCAAACGCCGCCCGCTGCCGCTCCGTCAGCTCACGATGCCCGTTTATACGCATAGCCAGCGTATCTTCTTGCAATACGCTGGCCAGCAGGTAGGCGGCGTCCACATCCGCGTCGGGCACACCCGCGCCGTCAAGGCGGGCCGTCGCCGCACGCAGCGCTTCGCGAACCGTCACGCGGAAGCACCGTCCTTCTGTTCTTCTTCGTTTGCCGCAATCGGCGCTTCTTCGTCGGCAGGCGCTTCATTTTCGTCTTCCCGCTTCGTCTCGGGCTTCTTCTCCTTCGCGCCGTAGACATAGACGTTCGGGTCGAGGTTCTCGCGATAGTGCGCCGGGCCGGCCTTCGCGGCCTTCATCGAGGCGATGGCAACCTCCAGCATGGAGTCATCCGGCTCGCGGGTGGTCAGATACTGGAGCATCAGCCCCGGCCAGCGGAGGATTCGCACAATCAGGCTGTCGCCCGCGTGGGCCAGACCCTTGAGCACTTCATACGAAACGCCCGTGACAATCGGCAGGGTCAGCAGGCTGCGCAGAATGCGCCCCAGAAACGTCAGCTTTTCGATGCCGAACAGCATGAAGAGCACCTGGTCCGCCACCGCGCCGATGAGAATCGAGATGAACATGACGAGGAACAGGAACGCCGTGCCGCAGCGCGGATGCAGGCGGGAGAACTTGCGCGCGTTTTCGGGCGTGAGCTCCAGCCCCGCTTCGTTGCAGTACACGGTCTTATGCTCCGCGCCGTGATACATGAACACGCGCTTGATATCCGGCACAAAGGAGATGGCGAACATGTAGCCGACGAGAATCGCGATGCGCGTCAAACCGGCGGAAAGGTTGATGACAAGGCGGCTGTCCGTCCCCTTGCCGACGAGCGTCGCCATGCCGGAGGGCAGCGCGACGAACAGGAACAGACTGAGCACGACGGCGAGCACCATCGCGACGGCCATCACGACCTTATCAATGCTTGCCCCGAGCTTTTTGGCGAGCCACTTTTCAAACTTGCTGGGCTCTTCTTCCATCACGCCGAGCATCTGTGTGCTCTTATCAAGGGTTTCCATGCCCATTTTGAGCATCATGACCATATTGACGCAGCCGCGGATAAACGGCAGGCCCATCCACTTATGCTTTTTGGAAAGCGGCGTATTATGCTTACACGTCACCATGATTTTGCCGTTCGGGCGACGCACCGCGATGGCGATGGATTCATCGGACGGGCTTTGCATCATCACGCCTTCCATCACAGCCTGGCCGCCGATATCCTTATACTGATGCTTCTGGTTGCTCATTGTGCAAGTTCCTTTCTTTTCTTGAGGCTCCGCCTCAAACTCCGGCAGGAACCTGAGGTTCCTGCACTTCCCACTTTCATTTATCGCTTCGCGATAAATGGAGAAAACACATTGTCAGCATTTTTATTGCGCAGCAATAAAATTCGGAAGGTGCAGGGAACTCAGTTCCCTGCCGGGGCTTGGGGCAACGCCCCAACGTCCCCCACGTCCTCCGTCACTCGTCATCCAACTCGTCGCTCTGTTGCTTCTGACGCTTCTTGACGTAAGCCATCAGCAGCGACAGCAGAGCAAAGCATAAGACAAACGCCGCCGCGCCGAAGAGCAGCGCCTTACCGACGCTTTCGTGCAGCCCAAACGTGACCGCCGTCACGCCCAGCGCGCAGAACAGCGCGTAAACCGCATTGCCGCGCGTGCTCGGCCGCGCATCCGCGTCCCAAATGCCGCGTCTTGCATAGGCGATAATCATGCCGACGCTGACTGCGGCGATGACAAATGCTTCACCCGCAATCTGCGCAAAGCCCGCGCCGAAGAGCATCTGCACCACAACCGCGGCGCATAACAGCGCGTACATGCCCCACAGCCCGCGATGCTCAATGCGATACATTTCCTGCGTCTCGCGCTCGTCCAACACGTTTTTGGTCTTGAGATAGAGCTTCATGCGCCGCCCTCCTCATCCCAGAATAAATCGTTGAGCGTCTTGCCCAGCGCCCGGCAGATGGCCACGCACAGCGCCAGTGACGGGTTGAACCGCCCCGCTTCAATCATGCCGATGGTCTGCCGCGTCACGCCGACCTTCGCGGCCAATTCCTCCTGCGACAGGTCGCAGCCGACCCGCGCCGCCTTCATCCGAAGGTTTTTCAAGCGTTTCGCCGCCTCCTTTTATGCGGATTCCGGATAGCCGTATTATACGCCTCATCTGTCATTTCGTCAACTATATTTGTCGTTTTGGCTTTATCAGCCGACATGCTTCTTTTTTCGGCGCAAAACAAAAGGAGACAGCTTTCGCTGCCTCCGAATGGGTAAGATTAGATGCCGTAACGCTTCTTGAAGCGATCAACACGGCCGCCCGCGTCAACGAGCTTCTGCTTGCCGGTGAAGAACGGGTGGCACTTGGAGCAGATTTCAACGCGCAGCTCCGGCTTGGTGGAACCCGTTACGAAAGTGTTGCCGCAAACGCAGGTCACGGTCGCCTTCTGATACTTCGGATGGATGCCTTCCTTCATGATTTTCACCTCTTTCGCCGCGATACTATCGTATGAAAGGCGCACCAAATCGCACCTTCTCATACGCCTGAGCGGAGACTGCGTATAGTATACCCTTCTTTCTCCCAAATTGCAAGCCATTCTTTCAATCTTTTGAAAAAATCTTCGTTTTTTTCGGTTTTGAGCAGCATGCCGATGAGCTGGCCCGTCGCCTCGCGGGTGTGACCCTGCCCCAGCATACGCCGCACCATCGCCACGCCCTCGCATTCTTCGGGCGAAAGCAGCAGCTCTTCGTGCCGCGTGCCGGATTTCGCCAAATCGATAGCCGGAAAGATGCGCGCCTCGGAAAGCGCTCGGTCGAGCTTGATTTCCGCGTTGCCCGTCCCCTTAAATTCCTCGAAGATGATGTCGTCCATTCGGCTGCCCGTCTCCACCAGCACCGTCGCAATCATCGTCAGGCTGCCGCCCTCCTCGATGTTGCGCGCCGCGCCGAAAAAGCGCTTCGGCCTGTCCAGCGCGCCGGGCGCAAGGCCGCCGCTCATCGCGCGCCCGCCGGGGCTCATCGCGTTGCAGGCGCGCGCCAGTCGGGTCAGGCTGTCCATCAGCACGACGACGTTTTTGCCCTGCTCCACCAGCCGCTGCGCCCGCTCATAAACCATGTCCGCCACGCGGATGTGGTTTTCCTGCGGCGAATCGAACGTCGAATAGAATACGCCCGCGCGCACGGAACGCTTAATGTCCGTGACCTCTTCCGGCCGCTCGTCGATGAGCAGAATCATCAGCTCGATATCCGGATGATTCTGTTCGATGGCGCGGGCGATTTTTTGCAGGAGAATCGTCTTGCCCGCTTTCGGCGGCGCGACAATCAGCGCGCGCTGGCCCAGCCCGATGGGCGCGATGAAATCCAGCAGCCGCATGGAGGGATCGCTCGGCCCGTCCGCGCTTTCCAGCGTCAGCCGCCTGTTCGGGTGAATCGGCGTCAGCGAATCGAACGGCCTGCGCACGCGCGCGATTTCGGGGTTGTCCCCGTTGACGGATTCGATGTACATCAGCGCGTTGTATCGGTCGCCCAGCCGCTTGGGCCGCGTTTTGCCGATGATTTCGTCGCCGCTGTGCAGGTTGAATCGGCGAATCTGCGCGATGGAAACATAAATGTCGTCTGGCCCGGGCGTGCCGTTCTGCGCGCGCAGAAAGCCGTATCCGCCGGGCTGCACCTCCAGCAAGCCGTGGCCGCTCCCCAGCAGCCCCGCCTTGAGCATCTGCGGCACGACGGGGTTGCTCGTGCCGTATTCCTCGTCGTAAAAACCGAACGGCTTGGGCTTGTACAGCCCGATTTCCGGCTGCTCGGCAGGCTCTTCCTTCGCCCCGCCACCGAGCTGGCGAAACAGCGTTTCCACCATCTGCGCCTTGTTCACGCCGTAGGGCAGGCGCACCTTGTTCGCGCGCGCCAGCTCGCGCAGCTGCACCACCGTCATGTTTTGATACGTTCTTGCGGATTCCAATTTGATTTCAGCTCCTCCCAATGGGCCAACATGTTCTGCCGCGGCGTTGTCCGCGGATGTGTTTCATGTTGAAGGATATGCTGAAATCATCGGAATTATACATCGCACTTATTCGCCGCAGCAGCTTGTTTATACAGCCGCGAAGCGAAGAAGGGAGACTGAGGGACTGCGTCCCTCAGCGGGGTTTTGGGGCGGCGTCCCAACGTTCCCCATCCCCCGTCACGGCTTCCGCGCCAGAATCACGTCGCGGCTGATCGCCTGCTCGACCCAGTGCTCCAGATTCGCGGTCTGCACGATTTCAAACCCCGCCTTTTCAAACAGCCGAACCAAACCGTCGCGCTTGGTGACGTGCGTGTTGAAGCTCATCGCCAGCACGCCGCCGGCTTTCAATACGTCAAACCACCCCGAAAGCGCCGCTGCAATCGTGCCGCCGATGGAATCCTGCCTACCCGCCGTGCCCTTCTGCACGCCGTAGGGCGCATCCGTCACCATCAGATGTACGCTGTTCGGCTTGAGCAGCACCGCCGCCTCGCGCGTGTCACCGCAAATCAGGCGCAGCGTCCGCGTGTCGCCGTCCTTAAAATGCTCCGCCGAATCGGAAAACACAAACTTGTTTTCCCGCCCGCCGACCCGGCCGCGCACCGTCAGCGCGCTGTCCGTCCGCTTGTATTTGATGCGGTGGTATTCCAGATAGCGCGTCATGTAATCCGCCGCTTCCTTCACATCCGCCTTGCCGATTTCGATGCCCACGCCGTGGTAACCGCGCCGAAGCGCCAGCATCAGCGTCGTTCCGCGCCCCGCCATCGGGTCGCAGACGATCAGCTGGCTGTCGTGCACGGGCATAAACGCGCTCGCCGCCAGCGCCATCGTCAGCATCGTGTCGGTAAACATCTCGTTCGTCTTGCCCTTGTATTTGAGCAGCGCGGGCAAATCCTCGCCGACATAGTTGGGATGCGTGCGTTCCAGCGGCGTCAGTCTGCCGTCCTCCATCGCAAAGAGCATGTAGACGCTGGCCAGCTGGCTGAGCATGCGCATGTCCCGCTCGGTGAGCTTCGCCGCCTCGAACGTCAAAAACATCGCGCCGCCCATCTCTTTGGGGATGACTTCGGCCTCGCGCCCCAGAGCGGAGAGCGTCATGCCCAGTTCCTGCACAGCCAGCTGTAACAGGGATTGGCGGTAACGTATGTTGGCGTGCGGATAAAGTAAAAATGCGTAGGTCATATTTCTCTTCCTTTCGGAAAATCCTTCCGTGATACGATCGAGCAGAACAGACATGGCCGGATGTGCCGCAGATTTTTTCTTCCGGCTAAGCTGAACGGAGGGAGGCGTAGCAGAGCTACGTTGACCGAAGTGAAGCAACGCCGGAAGGAAAAAGATGCAAACAGATGGCCGTGGATGTTCTGCGAAATCGTATTAAAAAAGCCCTATCTTGCGATAGGGCGATTTTGTGAATCAGTACTTGCGCTTACGGGCCGCCTCGGCCTTCTTCTTGCGCTTCACGCTGGGCTTCTCGTAATGCTCTCTCTTACGGACCTCAGCAATAACGCCAGAACGCGCGCACTGCCTCTTGAATCTCCTCAGAGCACTTTCCAGGGATTCATTCTCACGAACACGGATCTCAGACATCTAGTATCCCTCCCCTCGGCTCAACATTCGACGATCCATTGCGTCAAATCAGCCGTCAATGGAGTACCGTACAGCTAATTATAGCGCAACAATTCGATTTCGTCAACTGTATTTTTACTTTTCGCCAAAAATTTGTTTGCAGGCGCAAATCAGGCCATTTGGCCTTCCATCTTTTTGCCGCCGAGCACATGCAGGTGCAGGTGCTTGACGGTCTGCTGCGCGTCGTCGCCGCAGTTAGAGACGACGCGGAAGCCGCTCTCCACAATGCCCTCGCTCTTGGCGACCTGAGCGGCCACGCGCATCAGGTGCGCCAGCGTCTCGTCGCTCTCATTCTGCGCGTCATACCAGCCGCTGACGTGCTTTTTGGGGATGACCAGCACATGCACGGGGGCTTGCGGCGCGATATCGCGGAAAGCCAGCGTCGTTTCATCCTCATAAACCTTCGTGCTGGGGATTTCGCCCGCAGCAATCTTACAGAAAAGGCAATCGCTCATGTTCATTCTCCTTTTATTTGATTTCGCCCGTCAGTTCTTCGTCATCCGCGCCCGTAATCCTCACGCGCGCGATTTCGCCGGGCTTTCCGTTCGGCACGGATACGCGCATATAGCCGCCGGTATAGCCCACGCCGTTGCCCTGCCCGTCGATTTCCTCCACGAGCACATCTTCTTCCTTGCCGATTCTTGCTTGCAGCGCGTTCTTTTCGAGCGTGCGGCCTAGCGCAATCAGCTCGCGGGCGCGTTCCTCGCGGATATGCCGCGGCACACTGTTCGGCATCAGCGCGGCCTTGGTGCCCTCGCGTTCGGAATACGGGAACACATGCATGCGCGCGAACCCCGCCTTGGTGCAGGTTTCCTTGGTTTGCGCGAATTCCTCCTCCGTCTCGCCGGGGAAGCCGGTCATCACGTCGGTGGTCAGCGCGCAATCCTCAAACGCTTCGCGCAGCATGGCGCAGGCGGTCAAAAATTCGCCGCCGGTGTAGCGCCTGTGCATGCGGGCCAGCACGGTATCGCTGCCGCTTTGCAGCGCAAGATGAAACTGGTGGCAGACCTTCGGCAGGGCCTTGAGGCCTTCGACAAACTCGGGCGTAACGACGACCGGTTCGAGCGAACCGAGCCGCACGCGCGCAATGCCGGGCACATCGTGCGCCGCGCGAATCGCGTCGAGCAGCGTCGTGCCGTCCTTCACGTCGCGGCCGTAGCTGGTCAAATGAATGCCCGTCAGCACGACCTCTTTGAAGCCCGCTTCCGCAAGACTCCGCGCTTCCGCCGCGATTTCATCGACCGGACGGGAGCGAATCGGCCCGCGCACGGACGGGATGATGCAGTACGTGCACCAGCGGTCGCAGCCTTCCTGAATCTTCATCGTCGCGCGGGTATGGCCTTCATGCGCATGCACCGTCAGGTGTTCAAACGGCGCTTTACGCAGCGTTTCGACGGCGACGAGCGCGCAATCCTGAGCCATTGCCTGTTCCAGCAGCTCGACGACTTCGCCGCGCCTTTGCGTGCCGAGCACGAGCCGCACGCCGGGCAGGGTGAGCTCATCGGCCGCGCGCTGGGCGAGACAGCCGGTCACGACAATCTGCGCGAGCGGGTTTTGGCGATGGCAGCGGCGGATAATCTGCATGCTCTTTTTATCGCCCGTGCCCGTCACGGTGCAGGTATTGACGACGTAGATATCGGCCTGCTCGTCGAACTCGGTCGTGCGATAGCCCGCCTGTTCAAACCGTTCGCGCATGGCCTGTGTATCATATTGGTTCACCTTACACCCGAGGGTGTGAAAGGCGACGGTTTTCTGTTCTGACAATGTAACGCTCCTTTAACGGGGAAAGGGGCCGGTTGGGGCTCTGCCCCAAACCCCGCCAAAAATCCGGAACTTTCCTCGCTGCGCCCCGCACAGCGGGCGTTCGTCCCGTTCCTTGAATTTCCCATTTTTATCGCTTCGCGATAAATGAATCCACCTTTTTATTATAAATGAAATCGGGGCGTCTTTCAAGCCCGAAAAACGCCCCGGCGCTTTATTCCATTTCGCCGCGAAGAGCCATGACGACGGTCAGTCCGGCAATCGCCGCGGTTTCCGTGCGCAGAATGCGTGGGCCGAGCGTGACGAGCTTTGCGCCCGCCTCTTGGGTCAGCCACTCGGCCTCCTCGGGCGCGATGCCGCCCTCCGGCCCGACGAGAATGCCGACGCTGAGGTTCTCTTTCTCCTGAAACGGCGCAAGACAGCCGGCGATGCTGCCGTCCCTTGCGTCCTCCCACGGCACAATCAGCACGTCGAGCGCGTTCAGCTCATCCTTCATCGCGGTGAGCTTGCGCGGCATTTTGACCTCCGGCGCGTTCACGCGGGCGCATTGTTTGACCGCCTCGCGGGCGATTTTCTGCCAGCGTTCGGTCTTTTTCGCCGCGTCCTTGCCCTCCAGCTTGACCACGCTGCGAATCATCGCGACGGGCGCAATCGCCGCCGCGCCGAGCTCGGTGCTTTTCTGCACAATCCACTCCATCTTCTCCGCCTTTGGCAGACCCTGATAGAGCGTCACACGCGTTTTCGCTTCGGTGTCGCGCAGTTTTTCGGTCACGCGCAGACGGACTTCGCCGCCCTCCGTCGAATCGATTTTCGCCAGATAGCGTGACGGCGCGCAGACCAGCTCCACCTCGTCGCCGCTTTCCAGCCGCAGCACGCGCAGCGCGTGGCCCGCGTCCTCCGCGTTCAGATACGCGACATTTTCGACGATTCCGCGTTCATCCGCAAAAAAACGGTGCATAGCTTCTCCTCTTTCACGTCAGGCGAGTTTCGCCGCCAGGCACACCCACTCGCCCTTAGCCAGTCGGTTGCAGACGGTGTAGCCCGCCGCCGCAAGCGCATGCTGCACGTCGTCCTCGCGCTCTTTGATAATGCCCGAGCAGATGAACACGCCGCCCTCCAGCAGGTGCTTCTTCACCGGCCCGCAGAGGTAGCAAATCACGTCCGCGATGATGTTGGCGACGATGACGTCCGCCTTTTCGTCGCGCTTTTCGAGCAAATCGCCGTGCGCCACGCGGACGATATCCGACAAACCGTTCTTCTCGGTGTTCTCCGCCGCAACCTTCACCGCCAGCTCATCCAAATCGATGGCCAGCACGTCGCTCGCGCCGAGCTTTGCCGCCGCCAGGCCGAGAATGCCGCTTCCGCAGCCCACGTCGATGGCGCGGCAGCCGGGCGTGATGTATTTTTCCAGCTGCTCCATGCACATAAAGGTCGTCTCGTGCGTGCCCGTGCCGAACGCCATGCCCGGGTCAAGCTCCAGCACGAGATCGCCCTCTTTCGGCTCATAAGCTTCCCAGCTCGGCTTGATGACGAGGTGCTCGCCCGCGCGGAAGGGCTTGTAATACTTCTTCCAGTTCTCGGCCCAATCCTGTTCGCGAACGCCCTGCGTATCCAGTTCCATGCTGCCCATATCGAAGCCCATGTCCATCTTGGCGATTTCCCTGAGCTTCTGCTCGACCAGATGCAGCGTTTCCGGCGCGCTCGCGTCGCTCTTGAAATACGCCTTGACAAGCACATCTTCGCTCATGTGTTTGAGCACGTCCTCGTCAATCATATCCCACATGCCGTCGGATTTCTTGCTCGAGGTCACGTCATAGCGATCTTCAATCGCCGTGCCGACTGCGCCCGCGTTCATCAGCACTTCGCTGACGATATCCGCGCCCATCGTGGTGGTATGCACCACAGCTTCCAACCAATCCATGAGAGTTCCTTTCTTTGGGGCGTCGCCCCAAACCCCACCAGAAACCTGAGGTTTCTGGACTTCCCACCTCCTGTATTGCCGCGCAATACAGGTTATCCTGTTTCATCTATTCCTCTTTATCGCAAAGCGATAAAAAGCGGGAGGTGCAGGAACCTCAGGTTCCTGCCGGAGTTTGAGGCGGAGCCTCAATCGTCTCTCCCGTGGTTTCCAAGACGCAGAAAAGCGAGGCCGTGCTTTTTCGCGCGTCCCGCTTTCCCGCTGCCTTATTTCTTCTCGAATTTTTCCTTGAACCGCTCGGCGTTGTCGCGGATGTAGTTCTTCACCTGATCGCCGAAGCTCTTGCGGCGCTCATACTCGCGCCCGTTGAGCGAATCCTCGAACTGGCGCAGCAGCTCCTTCTGCTTCTCGCCCAGATGTTTCGGCACTTCGACATGCACGGTGAAGAACAGGTCGCCCCTGCTCGTGCCGCGCAGCTGCTGAATGCCTTCGCCGCGGATGCGGAAGGACGTGCCCTCCTGCGTGCCCGCCGGAATGTTGTATTTCGTCGTGCCGCCGAGCGTCGGCACATCGATTTCGCCGCCCAAAGCCGCCTGTGTGAAGGAAACCGGCACATCGCAGTACAGGTCGTAACGGTCGCGCTTGAAAATCTTGTGCGGCCGCACGGTGCAGGTGATGTACAGGTCGCCCGCCGGGCCGCCGTTGCGGCCGGGTTCGCCCTCGCCCGGGATGGTCTTGAAGTTCTGGCCGTCGTCCACGCCCGCCGGAACGTTCAGCGTCACGGTGCGCGTCACGCGGGTGAAGCCCGTGCCGGAGCACTTGCTGCACTTGTCCTTGATGGTCTTGCCCTTGCCGCCGCAGGTCGGGCACGTGCGCATGGTCTGCACCTGACCGAACGGGGAATTCATCGTCACGCGCTGCTGGCCTGAACCGTGGCAGGTCGGGCAGGTCTGCGGCTGGGTGCCGGGTTTGGCGCCCGTGCCGCCGCACGCGTCGCAGACCGCGCTGCGCTGGAACTTAAATTCCTTGCGGCAGCCGAAAGCCGCTTCTTCAAACGTCAGCGTCAGGTTATACTGCAAATCACTGCCGCGCTGAGGCGCGTTCTGGCTTCTGCCGCGGCTGCTCGTGCCAAAACCGCCGCCCGTGAACATATCGAAAATATCTTCAAACCCGCCGAAACCGCCAAAGCCACTTCCGCCGCCGGCCCCGCCGCCCATGGAGGGATCGTTGAAGCCGAACTGGTCATAGCGCGCGCGCTTCTGCGGATCGCTGAGCACTTCGTAGGCCTCGTTGACCTCCTTAAAGCGCGCCTCGGCCTCCTTGTCGTCCGGGTGAAGATCCGGATGGCAGGCCTTGGCCGCCTTGCGGTAAGCCTTTTTGATTTCGTCATCCGAAGCGCCCTTGGCTACGCCGAGCACCTCGTAGTAATCTCTTTTGTCTGCCACAGCAATCACCGCCTATCTTCCATCGAACCCTTAACCGCGCGATGCCGCCGCCACAAAGTGACGGCGGCCGCGCGCTTATTTCAAGGGTTTATGTCGCTTTTTGATTTAGTGAACGTCGTAATCCGCGTCGCTCGCGCCGTCGGCAGAAGCGTTATTCGCGTTCTGCGCGCCGCCCGCCTGCGCGTTCGGATCGCCCGCGCCCTGCTGCTGCTGATAAATCTTGCCGAACACCGCGTACACCTTCTGGGTGAAGGCCTCGGTCGCGTTCTTAATCTGTTCCGCGTCGTTGGTCTCGCGAACCTTCTTGAACTCGGCCAGCTCGTTTTCCACGGTCGCCTTGTCCTCGGCGCTCAGCTTGTCGCCCAGCTCCTTGAGCTGCTTATCCACCTCGAAGATCATGCTGTCCGCACGGTTGAGGGTTTCGACCTCTTCCTTGCGCTTCTTGTCCTCAGCGGCGTACTGCTCGGCTTCCTTGACGCGCTGGTTGATTTCGTCCTCGGTCAGGTTGGTGCTCGAGGTGATGGTCACCTTCTGCTCGTTGCCCGTGCCCAAATCCTTCGCGGAGACGTTCACGATGCCGTTGCGGTCGATGTTGAAGGTAACCTCAATCTGCGGCACGCCGCGCGGAGCCGGCGCAATGCCCGTCAGCTGGAAGCGGCCCAGCGTCTTGTTGCCCGCGGCCATCTCGCGCTCGCCCTGGAGCACGTGCACCTCAACGGAAGTCTGGCCGTCCGCCGCGGTGGAGAAGATCTGGCTCTTCGTGCACGGAATGGTGGTGTTGCGGTCAATCAGGCGCGTGAACACGCCGCCCATCGTCTCGATGCCCAGAGACAGCGGGGTGACGTCCAGCAGCAGCACGTCCTTGACTTCGCCGCCAAGCACGCCGCCCTGAATCGCGGCGCCGATGGCCACGCACTCGTCCGGGTTGATGTTGCGGTAAGGCTCCTTGCCCGTCATCTTGCGGACAGCCTCCTGCACCGCCGGAATACGGGTAGAACCGCCGACCAGAATCACGCGGTCGATTTCGTTCGCGGTCAGGCCCGCGTCACGCAGCGCGTTCTGCATCGGGGCGACGGTCGCATCCACGAGGTCGCGGGTCAGCTCATCGAACTTCGCGCGGGTCAGGGTGATATCCAGATGCTTCGGGCCGGTCGCGTCCGCCGTGATGAACGGCAGGTTGATGTTGGTGCTCATCACGCCGGAAAGCTCAATCTTCGCCTTCTCGGCCGCTTCCTTCAAGCGCTGGAGCGCCATGCGGTCGGCTTTCAGATCAATGTTGTTTTCCTTCTTGAACTCGGCCGCGAGGTAATCGATGATGCGCTGGTCGAAGTCGTCGCCGCCCAGGTGGGTGTTGCCATTGGTGGCCAGCACCTCAAACACGCCGTCGCCGATTTCCAGCAGGCTGACGTCGAACGTGCCGCCGCCGAGGTCGTAAACCAGAATCTTGTGGGAATCATCCTTGTCAAGGCCGTAGGCCAGCGCAGCGGCGGTCGGCTCGTTGATGATACGCAGCACTTCCAAACCCGCAATGCGGCCCGCGTCCTTGGTCGCCTGACGCTGGCTGTCGGAGAAGTACGCCGGCACGGTGATGACGGCCTGAGTCACGGTCTCGCCGAGATAGGCCTCCGCGTCCGCCTTCAGCTTCATCAGAATCATGGCGCTGATGTCCTGCGGCGTGTAATCCTTGCCGTCGATGTCAATGCGGCGGTCGGTGCCCATGTCACGCTTGATGGAGATGATGGTGCGGTCCGGGTTGGTCACGGCCTGACGCTTTGCCACCTGACCGACCAGACGCTCACCGTTCTTGGTGAACGCCACGACGGACGGCGTGGTGCGCGCGCCTTCCGCATTGGGGATAACAACCGGTTCGCCGCCTTCCATCACGGCGACGCAGCTGTTCGTAGTGCCAAGGTCAATACCGATAATCTTGCTCATATATGTGTCCTCCTGTCTCGATAGAGAAAAAGTTGGGAAAGAAATTCAATTTATATTGGGAAACGGGACTCAGCCCGCAACCACCTTAACCATCGCGTGGCGAATCACGCGCTCGCCGAGCTTATAGCCCTTCTGCAAAACCATGCACACCGTGCCCGGCTCGCCCTCTTCGGCGGTGCCCTGCATCACGGCGTTCATCAGCTCCGCGTCGAACGGCTGGCCCTGCGGGTCGATTTCCTCAACGCCCATCTTGGTCAGCGCGTCGCGCGTCTGGCGAAGCACCATTTCAACGCCGCTCTTGAGGGCGTTTTCCTCTTCGCCCGCCGCGGCCAGCGCCCGCTCGAGGTTATCCACAATCGGGAGCAGCTGGCCGATGGCCTCACGCCGTCCGTCGTCGAAAGCCTCCGCTCGGATGCCCTCGGTGCGGCGGCGGTAATTGGCGAACTCGGCCTGCTTGCGCTGGGCCAAATCGAGGTATTCGTCGCTCTGCGCCTTTGCCTTTTCAAGCTCGGCCTGCAAAGCCTTCACGTCAACCTCCGTCTCGCCGCCTTCCGGCTGCGCCTGCCGGGTTTCGGGCTGCTCAGGCTGCTGCGCCTGTTCGGCCTTCTCTTCGCTGTTCATGCTCTTCGCCCTTTCCTTAAAGCCTCCGGCGGCTTTGGCAATCCGTTCGGTGAACGACTCCGCCGCCTTCCGGCTCTTATTTTTCCTGTTCTTCTTTTTCATGGCTTTCATTCTGCCCGTCCAGCAGCTCCGTAATCGACCGTCCGACCTCGCCGAGCACCGAAAGCACTTTGCCATACTGCATTCGGGTCGGGCCAATCAGGCCGATCGTGTTGACCGTTCCGTCGCTCAGGCGGTAACTCGCCGTGACGATGGAGCAGTCCTTCGTTTCTTCCAGTCCCGTTTCCGGGCCGATACGAACGGAGATTTCCATCTCTCCCTGATGGGAGAGAAGGGAGACGACCTTTTCCCGCGTTTCAAGCACGCTGAGCAGCTCTTTCGCTTTGTCCACATCGGAATATTCCGGAAAACTCAGCAGATTCGAGCGCCCGCCGACCACCAGCGAACCGACCCCGCCGTCCTTTTCGGGCGGCTGAGCGGCCAGAAGCCCCAGCAGCTCGCGCATCTCGCCGTCTCGGCCTGCGGCCAGTCGGGCAAGTTCGGCCGGCAGCCGCTCCATCGCGCATCCCTCCAGCTCTTTGGAGATGATTTGCGACACGGTGTAGAGCGCGTCCGGCGCAATCGGCTTGTCGGTGTCGATAACCGTCTGCCGCACCGCACCGCTTCGCGTCACAATCACCAGCAGCAGCCGCCTGTCGGAAACAGGCACCAGCTGCAAATGGCTGAAAACCTGTTCCTCTCGCGGCGCGCGGGTCATCACGGCGGTGGTGTAGTGCGTCATGCTCGAAAGCGCTTTCGCGATTCGCGCGCTCAGCTCTTCCACCTGATTGATGCGGTGGTCGAAGCAGCTTTTGATGAACGCGGTTTCTTCCTCGCTGAGCGGCATCGGGTGAATCATCCTGTCCACATAAAGCCGATACGCTTTATAGGATGGAATTCGCCCCGCCGACGTGTGCGGGGAATCGAGATAGCCAAGCTCCTCCAAGTCGCTCATCTCGTTGCGGATGGTGGCCGAAGAGAGCTTCTGTTCATATTTTCGGGAAATCGTTCGGGAGCCGACCGGCAGCGCGGTCATGATGTAGTCGTCAATGATCGCCTGCAAAATGCGATACTTACGATCAATGAGATCCATGCCCGCTTTCCTCCTTTCGGCTGTTCGCTGTTGTTAGCACTCAAGCGGTTCGAGTGCTAATCAGCGTGATAAAGATACCACGCTTAGCCGTTTTTGTCAACACCCTTCTCATAACTTTTTTCGGGAAATTTGACTTTTCCTGTCCTTTGTTCGAACGCACGAGCGGCGCCCGCGACATTTGGGCTTCTCCATGCAGGTTTGGGGCGGGAAAATGTATCTTTGAAACCCCTCGAACTCCTTCAGTCAGCTTCGCTGACAGACCTTCGGCATTCCGCTTGCCTGTCTCCCGCACAGCGAGCGGCAAGCTCTGCGCCCTCAAGGCAGGAGCCTTTTGGCATAAGTAACGAATCAAAAGCCCTCTTTGGGGGAGGTGGATGCCGAAGGCAGACGAAAGGCGTTCACCCCTCCTCCTCCATCATCTCCACCAGCACGGCGTTCATCACCTGCATGCCCCGTACCGTCAGGCAAAGCCGCCCGTCCGCCCGCGCGAGCATCCCTTCACGCATCAGTTTGGGCAGGCTCTTCTTCCACACGTCTTCCGGCGTTCGGCCAAAGTCGCGGGCAAAGCGCGCCTCGTCCACGCCGCGAATCATCCGCAGGCCCATCATCATCCGCTCAAACATCCGTCCGCCCGCGTCCTCCGTGTCGGCGGGCGCATGGTTTAGATACGCGTCGAAGTCTGCCGTGTTATAGAAGCGTTTCCCGTCCATGTCGCTATGCGCCGCGCAGCCCACGCCCAGATACGGCAGGCATTCCCAATAGACGATGTTGTGCCGACACATTTTTCCCGCTTTGGCGTAGTTGGATACTTCGTATCGCGCATAGCCGCCCGCCTTCGTCAGCCGTTCGGTGATGTCGTCCATCTCGCAGAGCGCGTCCTCGTCCGGCAGCGGCGCGCACGCGCCTGCTTCGGCCTGCTCAAAAAGCGGCGTACCCTCCTCCAGAATCAGGCTGTAACAGCTCAGGTGTTCCGGCCCGAGCGCAATCGCCTCGCCGAGCGTCCTTTCCCACTGTGCGGGCTTCTGTCCCGGCAGGCCCAGCATCAAATCCAGGTTCAGGTTGTCAAAGCCTGCGTCCCGCGCCATCCGCACGGCCTGCCGCGCCTGTTCGCTCGTGTGGATGCGCCCGATGCCTTGCAGCAGCCCGTCATCCAAACTCTGCACGCCCAGCGACAGCCGATTCACGCCCGCTTTGCGATAGGCTTCCATGTTTTCCAGCGTCAGCGTGCCGGGGTTGCCCTCCATGGTCACTTCCGCGTCTGCCGCCAAATCAAAACTTGCGCGCAAGGCGTCCATCATGCGCCCGATTTGCGCGCCCGTCATCAGCGTGGGCGTTCCCCCGCCGAAGAACACGGTATTCACTTTACGCATACCGAAAAAGGCCGCCTGCTCACGCATTTCGCGGCAGACGGCCTCGGTATACGCATCCCTTTGATTCATCCGTCCGCAATACGACGCAAAATCGCAGTACGCGCACTTTTTCACGCACATCGGGACATGCACATAAACAGCAATCGGTTCCATGCTTTCCTTTTTTCCTTTTTGGGGCTCTGCCCCAAACCCCGCCCGAAACCTGAGGTTTCGGGGCTTCCCGCTCTGTTTTATCGCGCTGCGATAAAACAAATAAAAACGAAAATGGATCGTCCTTTCCCTTTGTATCGCGCAGCGATACAACATGGGAAATCCAAGAACCTCAGGTTCTTGGCAGGGTTTGGGACGCAGTCCCAACCGTTCCCCTGATCACTCCGCCTATCGGGCCTTCGTGCGCAAAGACCACGTTGTAAAGCCGCTCGCGCTCAAAGCGCAGTAAGCTCTCCACCTGTCGCCGCAGCCCCGCGTCCCCAAACAGCGCAACCAAATCGGGGTTGAACATCCGCCCGCTGTTCACCTGTAAATCCGCCATCATCTCGTCAAACGTCTTGCCCCTGCTGTATGCGCGGCCCACGGAGTCCGTCGCCGCGTCGATGCAGTCCGCACACGTCAAAATCTGATAGAGAATCGCGTTCGGCTCTCCCTTATATGAAACATCTTTCGGATAGCCGCCTTCTTCGTTGTACCACCTGTGGTGATACAGCGCCGCTTTGGCATAGCGCCGCGTCGATTTGCGCTTGTGCAGAATCTCGTAACCCATCTGCGCGTGCAGGCGAATCAGCGCAAACTCGTCGTCGGCCAGCGTGCGGTTGAACAGGTTGATGGTATCCAGAAAGAACAGCTTGCCCGTGTCGTGCAGGATGCAGCATTCGCGCAGATAGCCGCGAATCTCGTCCGCATGCGTCCGAACGCCCGAAAGCGTCTTGCAGCCGCACACGCCGATAAGCAGCTCCGGCCTGCTCTCGAGCAGCGTATCGAGCATGCAGCCCGAAATCTCCGCCACCATCGAACAGTGAATCGTCAGCGTCGGCTGTGTGGCCACCATCAGGTTTTCAAAGAACCGCTTGAACGGGATGCCGTCCTCCAGCTCGATGTAATAATCCATCATGTAGCCGATGAACCGCTGCATCGTGTTATACGCGCCCTTGTCCCGCGAACGGCGGATGTAATCAAATGTCTTTTGCTGACTCTGCTTCAAAAATTCGCGGCAGCTATCGATTTTTTCGGGATGCTCGCGGCAAAGCCCCTGCACAAAGACGATGGGCATCACGTTGGCGCTCATGTTCAGCTGGTCATAGGCGTTCGGGTCGGCCTCGCTCGCCCAGTCGGCATATTTTTTGACCATCTCTTCAAAGCCGGTCGTGCCGCGGTAAAAGCCGATGGCCTTTTTGCCGGAGAGCACCGCGCTCGGGTCGCGCTGTCTGGTGCTTCCGTTCTTTTCCATCAGCGCCAGCGCCTGATCGCCCGCCTCGTCGAGCATGCGCAGAATGTAATCCGGCGTCTTGTGCCAGTCCAGAAACTCCTGCACGTCCATCTGATAGGTATAGGCAGAATAGAGCAGCTTATCCCAATTCTGTTCGGGCGCGGCCCGCCGCAGCGCGGGATTGAGCAGGCGGCGGATGTGCGCCTGATAGGAATAAATCTGCTTGAGAATCATTTTCTTGTCGTAATAGGGCCGCTCATACCCCGTCGCGCGGAAGAGGTCGATGCTCAGCAGCTCGCTCCGCGCCGCTTCGGGCAGCGCGGCGAAGCCCTCGATGTCATCCAGATCCCTTGCCGCCTTTTCCGCGCACGTAATGATGCAAGCGCGATACGTACCCGCCAGCGCATCGGTCAGCCGCCCGCGGTCAAAAATCTGCCCGACGTTGTAGGCCAGCATCTCCTGCCGGAACAGGGTGTGGATGTATTTCACCCTGTCACCGCGCTTTTTGTAATACGGCTCGAGCGCGTTGACAATATAAAATGCCAGCCGCACATCGACCATTTCCAGCGTTTCGGTGTAGGCCAGATGGTCGGAAAGCTCCAGCAGCTCCTGTGCCTTTTCCTCGCTGAGCAAATCGATATCCGCCAGCGGGGCAAAGACCTCTTCATCCAGATAGGTTTTGTTTTCGGCAAACAACTCGCGAATCTGCAAAAAGTTGACGCGAAACTGGCCGTAGAAATGTTCTTTGCTTTCCGGAGGCATGGACAGCCTGCGGATTTGCCTGCTTCGCTCAATATACTCCTGCATCTGTCCGCCTCCTTTCGGGGCTTCTTTCGGGGCTGCCGCCCCGACCTGCCTGAGGGCTTTAAGCCCTCAGACTCCCCTCTTCGCTTCGCGCTTACAGCCCACATCTTTTCATCCATTTATCGCAAAGCGATAAATGATATGGGAAATCCAAGAACCTAAGGTTCTTGGCAGGAGTTTGAGGGCAGCGCCCTCAACGTTCCCCCTCGTCCCCGTTACTCGTCCATCTTCAGCACGGCCATGAACGCTTCGCTCGGCACCTGCACGCTGCCCAGCTGGCGCATCCGCTTCTTGCCTTCCTTCTGCTTTTCCAGCAGCTTGCGCTTGCGGCTGATGTCGCCGCCGTAGCACTTGGCCAATACGTCCTTGCGCATCGCCTTGACCGTTTCGCGCGCGATGACCTTGCCGCCGATGGCCGCCTGAATCGGGATTTCAAACATCTGGCGCGGAATCACGTCCTTGAGCTTTTCGGCAATGGAGCGGCCGCGCGCATACGCCCTGTCCCGATGCACAATCATCGAAAGCGCGTCGCACGGGTCGCCGTTGAGCAGAATGTCCAGCTTCACCAGATCGCTCTCCTGATAGCCGCACAGCTCGTAATCGTAGCTGGCGTAGCCGCGGCTGCGGCTCTTAATCTGGTCGAAGAAATCGAAGATAATTTCCGCCAGCGGCATTTCGTAGTGCAGACAGACGCGCTGGCCCTCATACACCATGTCTTTGAACACGCCGCGCTTGTTCTGGCAGACCTCCATCAGCGCGCCGACGTATTCCTGCGGCGTGTGGATGCTCGCCTTGACAAACGGCTCTTCCATGTGCTCGATAACGCCGATGGGCGGCAGGTTCGACGGGTTGTCCACATCCACTTCCGTGCCGTCCGTCTTATAGACCTTGAAGATGACGCTCGGCGCGGTGGTAATCAGGTCGAGGTCGAACTCGCGTTCCAGCCGCTCCTGAATGATTTCCATGTGCAGCAGCCCCAGAAAGCCGCAGCGGAAGCCGAAGCCCAGCGCCTGGCTCGTCTCGGGGTCGTAGGTCAGCGACGCGTCGTTGAGCTGAAGCTTTTCCAGCGCGTCCTTCAGGCTTTCGTAATCCGCGCCGTCCGCCGGATAAATGCCACAGAAAACCATCGGGTTCACCTGACGGTAGCCGGGCAGCATGTCCGCCGCGGGGTTCGCATCGTCGGTAATCGTGTCGCCCACTCGCGTGTCGTGCAGGTCTTTGATGGATGCGGCGACGTAGCCGACGTCGCCCGCGCGCAGCGCGTCCACCGGTTCGTAGCCGGGGCTGCGCACGCCAACCTCCACCACGTCAAACTTCGCGCCCGTGTTCATCATGCGGATGGTCATGCCCGCCCGCACCGTGCCGGATACGATGCGCACAAAGCAGATGGCGCCGCGGTAATTGTCGTAGAAGGAATCGAAAATCAGCGCCTGCAGGGGGGCGTTCTCGTCGCCTGTCGGCGCGGGCATCAGCTTGACCACGCTTTCCAGCACC
The DNA here is from genome assembly GCA_934675735.1 of uncultured Clostridia bacterium. Lineage (GTDB taxonomy): Bacteria > Bacillota > Clostridia > Christensenellales > Aristaeellaceae > Ventricola. Next base: position 64,907 of record CAKURR010000004.1, on the reverse strand, counting down.
TCGTCAATGCCGAGGCCGACTTTCGCGCTGATGAGCGGCGCTTCGGAGGCGTCCAGACCGATAACGTCCTCAATCTCTGCGCGCACCTCGTCCGGCCGCGCGCTGGGCAGGTCGATTTTGTTGATGACCGGCACGATTTCAAGATCGTGGTCGAGCGCCATATAGACGTTCGCCAGCGTCTGCGCCTCCACGCCCTGCGTCGCGTCCACCACCAGCAGCGCGCCCTCGCACGCCGCCAGCGCGCGGGAAACCTCGTAGGTGAAGTCCACATGGCCGGGAGTATCGATGAGGTTGAGCGTATAGGTTTCGCCGTCCTGCGCCTTATACTGCATGTGCACGGCCTTGCTCTTGATGGTGATGCCGCGCTCGCGCTCCAGCTCCATCGAGTCGAGCACCTGCTCCACCATCTCGCGCTTTTCAAACACGCCGGTCTTTTCCAGCAGCCTGTCTGCCAGCGTGGATTTGCCGTGGTCGATGTGGGCAATGATGCAGAAATTGCGGATTCTCTCCATGCGTTCCAAAGTCGTTTTTCCTCCGTTTCGGTTCAAATCGGCGCAGCCGTCAGCCACGCGCCGACAATCATCAGGGTCAGCCCGCCGCACAGCAGCAGCCCTTCCCACACGCTTTCATATTTCAGCCGTATGCCGCCCAGCGCGCTCACGGCGATGAGCCTGTCGCCCAGAAACGCCCCGACCGCGCCCGCCGCGCGCACAACCGCCGCAGCCGCCAGCCCCATCGGTTTAGCCAGGCTCGCCACAGCCAGCGCCGCCGCCGCCGCGGCTGTCATCGCGGGCAGCACGCCCGCCAGCCCGCTGAGCACGCGCAGCAGCAGGCTCTGCCTTCGGTTAAAGCAGATGAGTGCAAAAAACAGCGCCAGATGCGTGCCCAGCGTCACAATCATCGCGCTTTGCAGCACCACGTTGCTCGCCACGCCCCCCGCCAGATAGCGGGCGAAGTAATCCGCCAGCGGCGCGGTCAGCGCCAGCATGCGCAGAACGACGGAAAACAGATATCGCTGCCGAATGCCCGCGCAAATCGGCTCATACCCCAGCTCCATCGCCGCCGAGAGCAGCAGCAGACAGGCCGCAAGCGCGCAGAGCGCCATCTCCCGCCCGCCGACGGCCAGCGTGCCCAGCGCCGCCAGCCCGAAGAGGAAGAGCGTCGCCGCGAACCGAAGCCGCATGCCCGCATCGTCGAGCACGGCCAGCAGCCGCGCTTTTTCCCGCAGAAACCGTTTGACGCGGGCAATCGTCGTGTCACTCTTCTCCGCCGTTTCGCGCAGAAAGATATCCATATCCTGTTCGGAACGGATATGGACGAAGAAGCCGCTCACCGCGCGCCGGATGCTGCTTCCGTAGAGATACAGCCGCCAGCCGACATGCGAGCTGGCCAGCCGAATTTTGCGCGGGTTGACATAGGCCGGAACGACTTCACAGGCCTCGTCCACCTTTTGTTCCATCCATTCATCCAGCAAGGCCGCTCCGCCTCCGTTTCTTTTTTCGCTATGCCCTTTTCTCCCGCCCGCCGAGCTGGTATAATGAAATCATCCAAGCGACAGGGAGGAATCTGCATCATGATGGAAAAGCTTGAAAAGACCGCCGCCGCGCTGCGCCGACGCGGGTTTGAGGTTGTGATTTGCGAAACCGCGAAGGATGCGGCGGATTATCTGCTTTCGGATATGCCCGACGGGGAGACCGTCGGTTTCGGCGGCTGCATGACCGCCAAACAGATGGGGCTTGAAACGCTGCTCCGCGCGCACGGCCACAAGGTGCTCTGGCACTGGGAGACGCCCAAGCCCGAGCGCCCCGCGCTGCTGCACGAGGCGATGAACGCGCCGCTGTACGTCTGTTCCGCCAATGCCGTCACCGAGGACGGCCTGATGGTGCAGATTGACGGCAACGGCAACCGTGTCGGCGCGATGTGTTACGGCCCGGGCACGGTGTATGTGCTCATCGGGCGCAACAAAATCGTTTCGGGCGGCTACGCTCAGGCGGTTAAACGCATCAAGGAAGTCGCCTGCCCGCAGAATGCGCGCCGCCAGCATCTCCATTCACCGTGCGTCGAGACGGGGCACTGCAACCCCGCCAAGTGCACGGATACCATGTGCAATATCACCGTGGCCTTTGAGCGCGCCCCCGGCAGCAAGCGCACGCAGGTCGTGCTCATCAACGAAGATTTGGGGTACTGACGATAGGAAACGTTGGGCTGCCGCCCAAACCCGCTTGGGGACAAGTCCCCAAACCCCATCCATCTTCGCTCCGCGAAGATAAAAATCGGATAAATCCTTTTGAGGCAGAACCGTTTCTACGTTTCTGCCTCATTTTTTAACGTTTACTGCCCTTTGTGCCCGCCGCAACCTTTTTGAGGATGCTGGAATCATAGGCAAACACGCTGCTGTTCTTATCCGCGTGCGCGCGCAGCGCATCCTCCACCATCTTTTCGATGAGCTTGGGAAAATCAAGGCCGCACGCCTTCCACAGGTAGAACGCCAGCGAGCCGGGAATCGTGTTCGGTTCGTTGACAAAGAGCATGTCGTTCTGGTCGAGGATGAAATCCACGCGCACGGTACCGCAGCAGTCCAGCAGCTTGAAGATGTCGCAGGTCATCGTCTGAATGCGCTTCGTCAGCTCGTCGCCGATGGGTGCAGGCACGACGCGGCTCAGGGATTTCATGCCGCGGCTGTCCTCACCCTTGGTGTTCGCGTTGCGCAGATACTTCTGCCAGAAATCCAAGAACGTGTCGTTGCTGCTCGGCACGGGCATTTCGCAGACGGAAGCGCGCACGTCCTCGCCGTAGCCCAGTGCCGCGCAGTTGATTTCCACCGGATGCACCACGCCCACTTCGACGAGGATGCGGCGGTCATAGGAAGCCGCCACGTCGAGCGCGCGCTCCAGCTCGTCGCGGTTCTTCGCGCGGGAAACGCCGATGGAAGAGCCGAGCGCCGCCGGCTTGATGAACGCCGGATACTTGATTTCCTTCTCGACGCGTTCGATGACGGCCTTGCGATCGTTTTTGAGCTGCTCGCGGGTGAACCACACGAAATCCAGCACGGGGAAGCCCGCGCCGCGCAGAATCTGTTTCATCGCGATTTTGTCCATGCCGATGGCCGAGCCGAGCACGCCGGAGGACGCATACGGAATGTTCGCCATTTCCAGCAGGCCCTGAATCGTGCCGTCCTCGCCGTGCCAGCCGTGGAACACGGGAATCACGCAGTCGATGTGGCAGAGCGGGGCGGGCACTTTGGCAAACAGGCCCGCGCGCTGCGGCGGCCACGCCCACAGGTCGCCCGCGTTCGCCGTCACATCCAGGGTCACACGGGTGATGCCCTTGGTCATCGGGTTAAACTCGCGGAAAGTCTCGATGTTTTCAAGCGGCGCGCCCGTGTACCACAGGCCGTCGCGGGAGATATAAACCGGCGTCACCTCAAAGCCCGCCGCCTTCGTCGCCTCGATGCATTGCAGCGCCGAAACGATGGACACGTCATGTTCGCAGCTGCGGGAACCAAAGAAAACCGCAATGTTCATTTTACTCATGCTCAACACGCTCCTCACTCGCTGTAATTATCCGGCAGATCGTTTTCATAGAGCACCACGTCGCCCGCGCGCATCATGCTGTGCAGCAGGGTCGTGCTCTCTTCGAGACTGCCGACCACATGTATGTTTTCCTGCGGGAAGCCCGCTTTTGTAAGCCCGTCTACGATGGGCTGCGTATGCTTTCTGCCGACCAGAATCGCGATATCCACACTGTCGGCCATCTGTCCGCCGAATGTGCGGTTAAATTCGTCCTCTTTGCCGCCCAGCTCCACCATGCCCGGCGTGATGATGATGCGCCGCCCCGGGAAGCCCTTGATGACCCGCAGCGCGCACTGCGCGCCGACCGGATTCGCGTTGAACGCGTCGTCGATGATGCTCACGCCCGCGCCGCCGTCCAGCAGCTCCAGCCGATGCTCGACGGGCTGACAGCGCGACACGCCCAGCGCGATTTCCTCGAGCGTCATGCCCAGCGCGCGCGCCGCCGTGCAGCACAGCAGCAGGTTGGAGATGGAATGCTCGCCGAGCAGCCGCGTCTGGCAGGCGGCCTCCTCGCCGGTCTGCACATCTGTCAGCGTGAACCGCGTGCCCCACGGGCCGCAGGCCATGTCTTTTGCGTCCGCCAGCATGCCCGGCTTATACTTCTTTTCCAGCGTGCAGCGGTCAAACAGCTGCTCGCAGATAGCGCCGTCGCGCGCGAAAATCGCCGTGCCGTCCTTCGGCAGGCCCTCAATCAGCTCGTATTTCGTGTCCCGCACGCGCTCAATCGTACCGAACGTATCCAGGTGCTGCGGGCCGACGGATGTAATCAGGCCCATCTGCGGATGCACCAGCTCCACCAGCTCGCGGATGTCGCCCACATGGCGCGCGCCCATCTCGGCGATGAACACCTGATGCGCGGGGGTGAGCTGTTCGCGGATGACGCGGGTTACGCCCATCGTCGTGTTGAAGCTCGACGGCGTGGCCAACACGTTGTATTTCACCGAGAGAATGTCGCGCAGCAAAAACTTCGTGCTTGTCTTGCCGTAACTGCCCGTGATGCCGATTTTAATCAGGTCCGGGCAGGCAGCCAGCCGCGCCTGCGCGTCTTTGACAAACTGCCCCGCGATGTGCTTTTCCATCGGTGCGGCGATAACCGCCGCCAGCATCAGCAGCGCGGGTTCAAACGCGGGCATCAGATAGCCCAGCACGGGCGAAACCGACAGCAGTGCCAGCGCCAGCAGCGTGTTCACCGCAGCGTGCACCGCAATCAGCCGCTTCACACGCTCGGTCACGACAAAAGGCTTCTTTGCCTTCTCCTTCGCCGCCTGCCGCGTCAGCAGCGCCGCCGCCAGCGCTTCCAGCAGCAGCGCCAGACCGGAAAGCCCGCTCACCTTCAGCGCCGCCACGCCGACGGCCGCCATCGCAATCGGCGGAATCAGCGCGCGCCCGGCGTTGCGCTTCACGCTCTTCACATAGCCCGGCAGCTGATAGCTTTCCAGCTGCAAATAATGCATCACGCGCCGTCCGGCCGCGGCGCTTGCGCAGCCCAGCCCGACCGCCTGTATCAACGTCAAAAGAAACTTCACGCTCTACCCTCCAGCAGGAAATTTTTCGCGATGCGCAGGAACGCCCGATTGTGCTCCAGATAGGCGAAATGGCCCGCCCCCTCCTGCACGACCAGCCCCGCGTCGGGGATTTTTTCCTCCATCAGTCTGCCCATCCAAAGCGGGGTTTCGGTGTCCTCCGCACCCCAGTATAAAAGCGTCGGCGCTTTGATGCGCGGCAGCTCGTCGGTCAAATCCAGCGAAATGATTTTGACGAACGTCTTGCGCATTTCCGGCGTCAGCGCCTTGTAATCCGCCGAGCCGAATTTCTGCACCAGCGCTTCCCGCCCCTTTTCCGGCAGGCTGCCGAACAGGTGCGTCTTATCCATCAGGTTCACCGCGCCGCGAAGGCCCTTGTAGACCCGCTGCTTCATCGTCGCCCCGCCGGTCTGCGGCTTCTTGATGCCCGCCGCGCCGGTCAGAATCATTCTCCCCACAAGCTCAGGGTATGTCGCCGCCAGCAGAATCGCCACCCGCGCGCCGAAGGAATGCGCCACAATGTCGCATGGCGCGAGGTTCAGCCGCCGAATCACTTCGGCGGTCATCTCCATATAGTCCGGCACACCCCAGGGCTTCGGCGGCGGCGCGCTCCTGCCGTTTTTGCCGTGGCCGGGGAAATCAATCGCCGCCACGCGCATCTGGCCGCAAAGCGCTTCCTGCACGCTGCTCATCATCTGCGCCGAGCACATGAACCCGTGCAGCAACAGCACGCCGCGCCCCGAGTTCCCGCTCACCGTCACATCGACCGTCGCCCCGCGAATTTCAAGCTGCATGCCTTCTCCCCTATTCCTTGTCCTAGTCATCCCCATTATTTCGGATTCTAATATTGTACTCCATTTTTCGCCAAAAGAAAAGGGGGCAACGCCGATTGACCGCGCCGCTGCCCCCGAATTGTATGCTGTTTTTACGTCTTTTGCCGCCTCAGGCCCCGTTTTCGCCGTCTGCGGGATACACGAAGTCGCGGTACATAATCAGCGCGTCCTCTTTATTATCCTCGTAATACCGCTTGCGATACCCCACGTCCAGCATACCGCAGGCGTGATACAGGTTCTGGGCGACCGTGTTCGAGCGGCGCACTTCCAGCGTCATCATCGCCATGCTGTTTTCCGTCGCCAAATCGATGAGCGCGTTGAAAATCCGCTTTCCGTATCCCCTGCCGCGGCTGTCGGGCCGAACGGCCACGTTGCACACATGCGCCTCGTCGAGCACAAACCACATGCCCGCATAGGCCAGCACCCCGCCGTTTCCGTCGTCGAGCACCAGCCAGCGCGCCACGACGTTTTCCTTCACGTCGTGCAGGATGGATTCCTCCGACCACGGCATCGCAAAGCACGCCTTTTCGATTTCGTGAATCTGCTTCACGTCCTCCTCGCGGATGGGGCGGATAAACGGCTCAGCCATGCTGCGCTCCTTCCCGCGCGGCGCGCTCGCGTTCGGCCTGCGGCGCGCGCAGATACAGCGGGAGCAGCGTGATGTAATCCGGCGCCGCTTCGCCCTTCGCCAGCCTTTCGGCCGCCACGGTGCAGGCGCTTCCCGCGCGCAGGCCGTTGTGCTGCGGCTTCACGAAGTGCGCCTTTTCGCCCAGCCGCTCGCGAATCGCCGCTTCAAACCCGGGCGCGCCGTCCCCGAGGAACAGCGCGTTTTCCCCCGCCGCCTCCACGCGGTCGAGGAACAGCGTCAGCTTCTCCACGATGTCGTCAAGCACGCGCTCGCCGTTTCGGAACATCGCGCCGTAGACCTGCTGGGCGCGCGCGTCGAGAATCGGGCAGACCACGCCGTCAAACGCCGTCACATTGGCGGCCAGCGCTTCCAGCGCGTCCACCGCGATGCAGGGCTTGTTCGCCGCATGCGCCAGCGCCTTCACCGTGGAAACGCCGATGCGCACGCCCGTGAACGAGCCGGGGCCGACCACCGCGCCGAGCACATCCATGTCCGCAAGCGTCATGTCGCTCATTTGCAGCGCCGTGTCCACCATCGGCATGACGCGCTGGCTGTGCGTCTGCTTATGCGTCAGCTCCGCCTCGTAAACCAGCCTGCCGTCCGCCATAATCGCCACGCCGCATGCCGGACCGGATGTATCAACCATCAGAATGTTCATCGTCTGCCTCCAACCTCTGCCTGATTTCTTCGATTCTCGCGTCGTTAAACGCGCCGCCCGCCGTCAGCCGCGCCACGCGCGCCGCGCCGTCTTCGGCATAAGCGATTTCCACATGCAGCGCGTCCTCGGGCATGGCTTCCCATGCCATCTGCGGCCATTCGATGAAGCTCGCGCCGTCCTCCGCGGGGATGTATTCGTCCAGCCCCATGCCGTACAGCTCATCCGCGTCGGCCAGACGGTATAAATCGAAATGATACAGCTTGACCGCCCGCCCCTCGTGGATGTTGAGGATGGTGAACGTCGGGCTGGGCACAGGCCCGTCCACGCCCATCGCGCGCGCCGCCGCGCGGGTCAGCACGCTTTTGCCCGCGCCCATCTCGCCCATCAGCAGCACCACGTCGCCCGCACGCATGCAAGCGCCAAGGCTTTGGCCGAGGCGCTGCATGTCTTTTTCGGTTTTACAAAGGATTTCCAGCAAATGACTCACCTATACTTCGCTTATCTGGCGCTCTTCTGATGCAGCAGCGGCGACACGCGCTTATACAGCAGATACGTCACCACGCTGAGCACGGCGCCCTTGAGGATGTTAAACGGCGCGGTGATAAACACCACCAGCTTCACCGTGTTGTCGATATAGCTCCACACCTTCGTGCCCATGCCGACGATAACCTCCAGCGGCAGGTTCATCAGCGTCTGATACGCCGGAATCAGCACGAAATAGTTGACCAGCACACCCGCCACGGTCATCAGCGCCGTGCCGATTGCCATCGAGAGCACCGCGCTCTTTCTGTCCTTATGGCGGCGGTAGATCAGGCTCGCCGGAATCACAAAGCAGCCGGACATGATGATATCCGCCAGCTCGCCGACGCAGGCCGTGCTTGTGCCGAGCATGTGCACCAGATTCTTGATGAGCACCACCGCAAAGCCCGGCAGCGGTCCCATCGCAAAGCCCGCCAGAATCGCCGGCAGCGTGGATAAATCCAGCTTGTAAAACGCGACGACCGGAATCTCGATGTAATACAGGATGACGGCCATCGCCGCCAGAATGCCGCAGCGGGTCATGACAAACACGGTGCTTCCGCCCGATTTTCTTTGAGACATACGCAAAACCTCTTTTTTCATATTCTGACAAACAAGCCCCTGAAAGCAGAGCGATCAGGGGCTGATTCTTTCAACGTCAAAAGAGATGTCGCTTCTTCCATCCAGACTATACTGTCGGCTTCGGAATTTCACCGAATCGGCCAAAACGGCTCGCGGGCTGTACCGCCGGTAGGGACTCGCACCCTGCCCTGAAGATCTCTCAAAGGTCTCGCTGTTCAGTTGCCTTTATTATAGCCGCGTCCCCCGCGGCTGTCAACGTTTATTTTTCGCCAAACAGCCATGCAAATAACGGATACGTCCACGCGGGCCGCCCCCTGCCCTCGTCCTGCCAGCCCATCAGCAGGTCGAAGGTGTAGCAGATCTCCGCCAGATTGCGTTTGACTTTTTTCTCCGGCAGCTCGGCCGCCAGCCCGTCCGCCTTAAAGCCCGCGCGGCGGGCCGTCAGCACCGCGCGGCGCAGATGGTAGTCGCTCGTCACCACCAGCACATGCTTTTGCCCGCCGAGCAGCTTCGCGGCATTTCGGCAGTTTTCCATCGTGTCCTGAGATCGGTTTTCGAGCACCAGCGCTTCCTTCGGCATGCCGAGCGCAAGAAGCATCCGCGCCATCACGTCCGCTTCCGCCAGCCGATGCTCGGGCAGCCGCCCGCCGCAGAGCACCAGCTTTGCGCACGCGCCCCTCCGGTATGCCCCTGCCGCCGTCGTCACCCGCCGCGCCAGCTCGTCCGTCGGCACATCGTTCGGTCCCAATTCCACGCCGAGCACCAGCGCGGCGTCATACGGCGGCTTCACAGCGCCTCCAGCATGGCCAGCAGCTCTTGCGGGTTCGCCGCAATGCGCTCCGCGCCCGCGTCCTTCAGGCTCTGCGCCGAGCGGAAGCCCCAGCTCACCGCGCAGCAGACCACGCCCGCGTTGCGCGCCGTTTCCACATCCACATCCGAATCGCCGATGTAAACCGTCTCTTCCCTCGTCACGCCCATCAGGCGCATCGCCTCCAGCACGCTGTCCGGCGCGGGCTTGCGTCTGCGGCTCGGGTCGTCGCCAATCGCCGCCTGCATCCGCGTGCCGAAATAGTCGCGGCTCAATTCTTTCACCGCAAAATCAATCTTGTTGGAAACAATCGCCAGCTTCACGCCCCTTGCCGCCAGCGCGTCCAGCATCGGCAGAATGCCGTCGTAGGGCTTCGTGCGGTCACGGCTGTGCGCGCCGTAATGCGCGACAAACGCATCGTAGACCGCCTGAAATTTCGGATTCTCCCGCCCGTTCGGCACAGCGCGCTCAATCAGCTTGCCGATGCCGTTGCCGACAAACAGGCGCACCTCGTCCACCGTGTGCGTCGGCAGGCCGTTCGCCGCCAGCGCCGCGTTCGTGCTCGCCGCCAAATCATCCAGCGTGTTGAGCAGCGTGCCGTCCAAATCCCAAATCGCCGCCTTGATGTTCATGTGCTTCATTCCTTTCCCGTTTTCGCGACTATTGTACAGCAAGCCGCCGTTTTCGTCAAATATTCTCTTCCCTTTTTTTCTTTTTGCGGTATAATAGGGTCTCAGACAAAAAATAGGAGGTCTTTCCTTTGCAGCAAGATTTAACGCAAGGCTCGATTCGCGCGGGGCTGATCCGTTTCAGTCTGCCGCTGATTGCGGGCAACCTGCTTCAGCAGCTCTATAACGTCGCGGATACGCTGATCGTCGGCCGTTTTCTGGGCAACGTCGCCCTCGCGGCCGTCGGCAGCGCGTTTTCGCTGATGATTCTGCTCACCAGCCTTGTGCTCGGCCTGTGCATGGGCAGCGGCGTGGTGTTCAGCCAGCTCTATGGCGAGGGCAGCACGGAGAAGCTCAAAACCGCCATGACCAACGCTTTCTGTCTCATCGCGGCGCTGTCGCTTTTGCTGACGGCGCTCAGCTATGCGCTGCTGAACGCGTTTATCTCGCTTCTGCGCGTACCGCAGGAGGCCGTGCCGGATATCACCGGCTACCTGCTGGTGATCTTCGCGGGTATTTTCTTCACCTTCCTGTATAATTTCTTCGCGGCGGTGCTGCGCAGCGTCGGCAATTCGCTTGCGCCGCTGCTGTTTCTGCTGCTCTCCACGGTGGTGAACATCGCGCTCGATCTGCTGTTTGTGATCGTTTTTCACTGGGGCGTCTCCGGCGCGGCGCTGGCGACGGTCATCGCGCAGGGGCTTTCCGCCGCGGGCATCGTGCTCTATTTCGCGCTTCGCCTGCCTGCCCTTCGCCCCAGCCGCGCAGATTTCCATCTCGACCGTCCGCTGCTCTCCCGCATCGCCAGCGTCAGCGTGCTGACGAGCGTGCAGCAGTCGATTATGAATTTCGGCATTCTGCTCGTGCAGAGTCTGGTCAACAGCTTCGGCATTGCGACGATGGCGGCGTTTGCGGCGGGCGTGAAAATCGATTCGTTCGCCCATTCCCCCGCACAGGATTTCGCGAACGGTTTTGCGACCTTCGTCGCGCAGAACACGGGTGCGGGCAAGCCCGACCGCGTGAAGCGGGGCATTCGCGAGGCAACGCTGCTTTCGCTTTCCTTCTGCGCCTTTGTTTCCGCGCTGGTTTTCGTCTTTGCGCGGCCTTTGCTCACGCTGTTTATCGACCCGAGCGAGACCGAAATTCTGGATATCGGCGTGCACTATCTGCGCGCGGAGGGCGTGTTTTACGTCGGCATCGGCATGCTGTTCCTGCTTTACGCCATCTACCGCGGTTTGGAGCAGGCGGGCATGTCGGTCGTTCTGACGGTGATTTCGCTGGGTCTGCGCGTCGTGCTGGCCTACGCGTTTGCACCGCGTTTCGGTGTGACGGCCATCTGGCTGGCGATTCCGATTGGCTGGTTCATTGCGGACGCGGTCGGGCTTCTGCGGCTTCGCGGCGCTTTGGGGAAAGGAACGGTTGGGGCTTTGCCCCAAACCCCACCGGAAACCTGATGTTTCCGGCCTTCCCACTTTTTCGCTGCGCGAAAAGCAATCCTCCTTGTAGGGGCGCGCATTGCGCGTCCGCTTCTTTCCGCCGATTTTCTTAAAACAAAAAAGCAGAGATTCCGTGTTCGTTTCGAAAATCTCTGCTTTTTGTTTACCCGCGCTTAATGCGCCTTCGTATCGATGATATAGAACGTATACAGCAGCAAATCGTCGATATCCTCAAGGTCGACTTCCAGCAGGCCCGGCTCAATCTGGGTGAGCAGATGGCGCTTATCGGTCTTGCTGTAATCCGCCTTCAGATACGGGTCGAGGATATACAGCTTGCCTTCATAGGCGTTGGCGAGGGTGAGGTAATGGCCGCCGCCCGTGAACGGGCTGGACGAGCCGCCCGTCGAGGCGATGACCATCGCGCCCTCCTCCAGCGCGGCGATGGCCTGTTCGCTGTCCTTGGTCAGGGTGAAATACAGGCCGTAGGCCTCGGTGACGCGCTTCATGAACGCGGTGCTCGTGCCGCCCCCGTCCGTGCGGGATGTTTCGCCCCAGATGTTGTTGCCCGTTGCGAAATTGGCCATCACCACAGGCAGATAGCGCTTGAACTCCGACGGGCTTTCCGCCTTATACTGCGCGTGGGTGCGGTTGCAGAAATATCGGTTGACCGAGCAGGTGCAGAAGGTGAAGCCGCTGTCCAGCTTGGCGTAGGCGGAAATGCCGCCCAGACTCGCCTCGGGCACGAGGTTGGCAATCGCCATCGCCATGCTCGTCGGCCCGCAGCCGCCCTGCCCGAAGATGCGCGCCTGATTCGAGCCGCGCGCCTCATAGCGCATGCGCGCCCAAACGGGGTCATTCTGCGCGTAATACTGCATTTCGCCGCGCCCGGGCACGTTGACGATGTGGCTCGTGCCCTCGATGGCATCCATCTCGCGCTTCATCAGCGAAACGCTCTCGTCGCTGGCGTAGACAATCGGGCGCATGCGCGCAAAGACGATATAACGCTCCTCGTGCACCTCGTTGGTGCAGGTGCACAGCGCCAGCAGCTGGTCGCCCCACTTGGGCACAATGCCCGTGTCGAGCTGCGACCGCGCCAAAATGCTCTGCACAAACTCGTCGTATTCGGCGCGTCTGGCGAACTGCTTGATGCGCCACGTCTGCTCCTGGTCGGCAGATTCGCGCACGCAGGCGAACACCTCCGCGACGTAATCCTCATACGGCGTGATGACCGTCAGCGTCGGGTGCGCCGCGTAGTAATCATCATCCAGATAATTCGACAGGGAGGCGAACATGCTGCCGTTTTTGCGGTTATGGCCGTAGAGATAGGTGCACATATCCGTGAAATACGGCGAGTTGCCCGCGTCGGCGAAAATCGAGCCGGTTCGGTTGCTCGCGCCCGTGTACAGGTGGGTCAGGTAGTATTCGTTGTCCTCGCCCTGCACAATCGGGAAGTTGATTTCCGTTCCCTCCTGCAAAATCCAGCCGACAACATCCTCGTTGATGGCGCGCAGGCTGTCAAAATCAACGCTGTAACGCACGCTCTGTTCCACCGCCGTGCCGACCTTGGGCGGCTCGGCCGTCGGCGTGACCGTCGGCACGGGCGTCGGTTTCGGCGTGGGCGTATTCGTCGGTTCGGGCGTAGGCGTTTCGGGCGGACGCAGCGTCGCCCGTCGAACCGCCGTCGGCTCGGGCGTGCCCGTCGGGCTTGGGGTATCGTTCGGACTCGGCGTACCTGTCGGACTCGGCGTATCCGTCGGACTCGGCGTATCCGTCGGACTCGGCGTATCGCTCGGGCTCGGCATATCCGTCGGGCTCGGCGTATCCGTCGGGCTCGGCGTATCGCTCGTGCTCGGCGTATCCGTCGGGCTCGGCGTATCTGTCGGACTCGGCATATCTGTCGCGTTCAGCTTGGCCTGCTGTTCGGCATAAAGAATCGCAAGCAGCGTCGGGTCCTCTTCCTCGACGTTTTCTTCTTCAACGTTCTCTTCCGCGCTTTCTTCTTCCGCGTCGGCAGGCTCGGCTTCTTCGCCCCTCTCCCCCGCGGGCGATTCGTCCGGCCTTTGGGGCGCTTCGGCGGTTTCCCGCACGGGCTGTTGGACCGCGTCGATCTGCGTCGGTTCAGCCGTCTGCGCCGTCGGCGAAGTCTGCGGGGCGGCTGTCTGCGGGGTTTGCGCCGTCCGTTCGGGGGATGCGCTCGGCGCGGCGGTCACCAGCGCGGCCTGTTCGAGCAGCTGTTGCTCCTTCTCGGCCTCGCTGTTTTCTCTCGTCACGCGGAAAAAGAGCGCCCCCATCACGCAGGCCGCCGCCAGACACAGCGCCATCGCCAGAATCATCAGCTTTTCAACGGCGGTAAACGGTCGTTTTTCCTTCATGCTGTTTCCTTTCAATCGGAAAAGGGCAATCCCTTTACGAGATTGCCCCTGTTCTCCGTTTAGGCGTTTTTGCGGCGGCGATAGAGCACGAAGCCCATCGCGCCCGCGCAGAAGAGCATCAGCAGACCGACACTCGCGTAGAGCAGCAGGTCGCTTTCGTCGCCCGTCTGCGGCAGAATGCCGAGCGGCACGCCGTAGTCATCCAGATAAATCCACTCGCCATCCACATACATCAGCGCGGTCGGGTTATCCGGCCTCGGGGTGACGTTGGGGATGGGCGTGGTGCGCGGCGTGGGCGACGGCGACGCGCCGGGCACGGGCGTTTCGCGCGTGTTGATAATCGTGCCGTCCTGATACGAAGCGGCGTAGCCCGTCACAGGCTCTTCGCGCACGTCGTAGACATACTCCCTGCCGTCCGCGTCGAAATGCGGCATGTTGCGGAAGGTGAAGTGCCACTCGTCGCCCTCGCCCGAAATCGCGACGGAAACCATCGGCGCATCGGGGAAAGCTTCCTCATCCGCATATTTGCGGTAGAGCGACAGCGTAATCGCCTGCGGGCGGTAGCCGGAGGCGTTGGCCTCGTCCGCCCAGACCTTGTGCACCTTCACGTCGATTTCCACCTCGGGGATGGGCGTGGGCACGGGGGTCGGCTTGGGCGACGGCGTAGGCGTGGGCGCTTCCGTCGGCTCGGGCGTTTCGGTCGGCGTGGCCGTCGGGGTCGGGCTGGCCGTGGCCTTCGGCGTGACGATCGGGGTCGGCGTGGCCGTCGGTGCAGGCGTGGGCGTTGCCGCCTCGGTCGGCGTGGGCGACGGCGTAACATCGTCGGTCGGCGTCGGCGTCACCGTCGGGGTGGCCGTAGGCGTAGCCGTGGGCGTCACGGTCGGCGTTGCCGTGGGCGTCGCGGTCGGCGTTGCCGTGGGCGTTGCAGTCGGTGTGGCCGTCGGGGTAGCCGTAGGCGTTGCAGTCGGCGTGGGGCTGGGCGTAGGCTCGGCCTTCGCGCGGATAGCGAGCACATTGGACCACGCGCCCGTTTCCGGATCGGCTGTCGGCAGCGAGACGAGGAACGGCGTGCAGGTTTCAAACGCTTCCGCCTGCCCGCTTGCGCCCGTCTGCACGGCCAGATACATGCCTGCCGTCAGGCCCGTGTAGCTCGCGCTTCCGTCGCGGCCCGTTCGGGCGCGCGCATCCGGCGCGTTCAGGTTCACCAGCTCGGCCAGCCGCTTGGCATACGTTTGGTTTTGCGAAGCCGTCATGCCGTCAAACGTCGTGCACACGCCCGCATAGGCCGCCAGCGGCACAAAGCCCGCCGTGCCGCCGCTGACCTGCATCTCGCCGACGCGGTAGAGCGAAAACTCCGCGCCCTCCACCGTCTGCTCTCCGTAGGCAAGCGTCAGGGTGAGCCGGCAATTCTCCCCCTCCGCCCACGCGCATCCCCATGCGCAGAGCAGACAGAGCAGCAAAGCCGCGCCGATCGCGAAAGCCCGTTTCGTCATCATTCCCACCATCCCTTATTTCTTCCGCTTGCCGCCCCGGATTACTTTCAGAAGCAGCACCGTCATTGTGATAAAGAGCACCACCGCCGCCGCGGGCAGCACCGCGTTTTGCAGCAGTCTGCGCACGTCGAGCGTTTCCTGTTCGGGTTCCGGCTCGGGGGTCGGCTCGGCATTCGGCACGCGAACGCCGCGAACCAGCAGCCTGTGCGTGTTGACCGCGTAGGGCGTGCAGGTCATCAGCGTGACGTAATCCTTCCCCGGCTCGATGGCCAGCGCCTCGACCTCTTCCGGCAGAATGACCGTGATCTGGTCCACCTGATAGGTGAGCGTCTGGTTGAGCGTGTGAATCATAAATCGGTCGCCGACCTGCATCAAATCCAAATCGCTGAACAGCTTGGCCGTCGGCAGCCCGCGGTGGGCGGAGAGCACCGCGTGGGTGCTCTCGCCGCCGACGGGGAGGGACGTGCCCTCGACATGGCCGACCATCTTTTGCAGCACATCCTCTTCCGTGCCGTGGCCGATGGAAAGCCGCAAATCCAGCTTCGGAATTTCGATATAGCCCATCACGCCGTCGCCGTTGAGGTTGAGCAGCGAATTGTATTCCGCCTCTTCCTCCTCGGTCATCACGGCCAGCGTGCCGCGCGCCAAAACCCCTTCGTTAAACGCCTGCGCCTGCCCCAGCAGCCCCTCGTAATAGGCCGCGTTCGCTCGGGCCGCCTCCTCATAATGATCGATGGCGACCGTCTGCGATTGCGCGTTGAGATAGTTGGCGATGGTCGGGTAAAGCATGATGCCCAGCCCCAGCACAAAAACCAGCACAACCGCCAGCACAGGTAAAACTTTTTTCATGTCTGCTCCTTGCGCCGCCCTCAACGCGTGTGAGGGGCCGCGCATGTTGTTTTATACTCAGCCTTCGCTGTGCTTCTGGCGCTTAAGCACGACCAGCAGCGCGGCAACCGCGCACGCCATCACGGCGATGCCCGCCACCATGAAGATGGTGGTGCCCATGCCGCCGGTCACCGGCAGGCCGGAAATCTTCTTATCGACAATCTTCTCGTACCAGTAGGCGGATTCAAACTTCGTCTCATCGTTCGTGCTGTTGAGGTACTGCTTCTTCGCGGCGTCGCCATTCTGCGCGATAGTAACGTCTTTTTTCTCGGTCATCCGGTTGTAGCCGCTCGGCGCTTTGGTTTCTTCCAGTTTATATTTGCCGACGCCCAGACCGTCAACGATGATTTTGCCCTTCATCGGATCGTTCTTGCCCGTCACCAGCTTTGTATTCGTGCTCTTCGGGTCAAGCACATAATGGCCGTCGCCCTTCTCCGTAAACGTGAGCTTCGTGCCATTTTCCGTCGTCAGCTCAAACTCCGCACCCGCAAGCAGCGCGCCGCTCGCCGTCTCGGCGTACTTCGTCAGGTCGAAGCCGAAGGAATAAACCACCGTGGAATCCGAGAGGGTCGTGTTGTCGTACGTGAACTTCACTTCGTTGGTGTTTTCAACGCTCTGCACCTTGATCTTGTCGTTGACCGTCGCGGTGTAGGTCACCTTAATTTGCTTATAGTCCTTAATTTTCGCGTAATCGAACGTCAGTTCAAAAATCTTGACCTTGTTGTTGGCTTCCTGCGAATTCGGATAAGCGGCGGTATACGCGTTGCTGCCCGTCAGCTCTGTCTCGCTGTTGTTCGCATCAACGCCATACACTTTCAGGGTCTTATCGTCAAAGGTCAGGCCCTCGTCCATGATATCGGCGAGCTTATAGGTCACGTCGTAAGCGCTCTCCGGATAGGTCGGCACATCCGAAGTGATGGTAAACGGCACTTCCTGACCGATGGCCACGGTGCCATCCTTCTTGTCGCCAAAAACCTTTTTGTCAACGTTCGGCTTGCTGACCTTATCGTCGGCTTTCACTTTGCCGTTTTCCACGATCCACTCGTTTCCTTCGTAATTATACCCGGTCGGCTTAATGCTGGCCAGATAAGGCTGATGCGCATATTCGCCGCCCATAATCAGCACCATGTAGCTGCCGACCGGCAGCGCTTTCGTCGTGTAAGTAGCGCCATTCGCCGTATCGTTCACAACGGCCGTGAGGTTTTTCATCTGTCCGGACAGCGCATTATAGAACGTCGCTTCGGATACTGTCGGTTTCGCAGGCAGATTGGCCGCATCTTTGTATTCGTCATACTTAGGGGAATTGCTGGTAATCCAGTTCTGAATGATGCTCACCCACTTCGCGTCGCTGAGCGAAGCCGTGCCCTCGGATTCAAACTCGATGACCTGATAAATCTTGATGGACTCGCCGTTCGCAAGGCCGGTGATCTCAATCGTTCCCGTGGGAACAGGCGGCACGGTTGTCGTCGTCGTCGTCGTCGTGGTGTCGTCCGCCATCGCGACGCCCGCCATCGCCAGCAGCATTACAACCGCCAGCAATGTGCAAAACAGTTTCTTCATGGTTTTCATGGTTCATTCTCCCTTTCCTTTTTTCTTTTCATGGATAGCCGATTTGGGTTTGCGGGTTTTACGGGGTAACCCCCTTCCTCTTTCTCGCCAGCGCATAGGCCGCCGCGGTCGCCGCCGCCATCAGCGCAAGGCCGAAGAGGGCGTAGGCCGTCGTGCCGTTTCCGCCGACAGAGGGCAGATTCGGGAGTTTCCTATTGCCAAACGAATACGGGCTTGCAATCGCGTTGCCCTTTTCGTCTGTCACGGTGATTGTGCCGTCCGCCGCAACGGCAACCGTCCACGTTTCCGTCGAGCGGTTATAGCCGTCGGGCGCTTGGGTTTCGCGGAGGATATACGTCTTGTTCGGCTCAAGGCCGCTGAACGAAACCCTTCCGTCCGCCGTGCCGGTTTGGGTCAGGGTGTTCTCCGTGCCGCTTTCCGTCAGGGTGAACACCGCGCCGCCGAGCGCCGCGCCGCCCTCGCCCGTCTTGGTGAAGGCGAAATCCACCGTCTGCGGGGCAGGCTCGTTTTCGATGACGAATCGATTATTGTTCAGCACCGTTTGGGGCGCAATCCCCTGCTTGCCGAGCCACGCAAGCACATCGCTGATGTGGTTTTTGTCGGGGACTTGGGTATCTTCAATGTAGAAATACCACTTCTGACTCGTCTTTTGGCAGCCCTTCGGCGGCTCAATTTCCTCGAGACAGTAGACCGTGTAGGGGAACAGCAGCTTGTGCGCGCCCAAATCATCGTGGTCACCCTCGCGAATCTCCGCCAGACCGTATTGGTTGGTCGTAAAGTCGCCGAAGCCATTCTCCTTCGCGTTCTTCTCGGTATCATTCCAGTGATACCACGTCACGCGGAACTTTGCGCCCTCCAGCGCCTCGTTTGTGCCGGCGGCCACCTTGTTGATGTAGAAGCCGTATTGATACGAACTGCCGCCGCCGAACGTTTTCGTCACGTCGAACTTATTCTCGCCGTGTTCGGAGCGCTGGCCCAGCAGCTCGGCGGTGTTGCTGAAACTCGCCGTGCCGTTGTGGTTGTTGTCCGCATCCTTGACGACCGCGTGGTATTGAATTTTCAGCGCCTTGCCGTCCGGCAGGGTGAAAACCAGCCGGTCGGTCGAACCGTCGTAGGTCACATTCCACTCCGTGCCCCGCGTCAGCGTTTTGACATCGTTGCTGTTTGTGACGTCCTTCACGGTCAGCGCCTCATCCAGAATCGGGATGAGGTTGGTCATCGAGTCCTCCAGCGTCAGCGTGCCGTCGCTGAGCTGCTGCGCCCCGGGGTTCACGTTGATGGTGAACAGCAGCATCTTGTTGGCCGCATCGGTTGTCATGGTCTTATCGATGATTTTCGGCGTAAGGGATGTCGTGGTCTTGGCCTCGTTCCAGCCGGAAATCCTGGCCGTGTTGGTGATCCAGAAACTCTGGCCGTTGATGTATTCGTCTTTCACCTTGAGCACATATTCGATGCGAATCCACGGAGCTTTGGTTACGCCGCCATCTGTATACGGATGACGATACCAGTCGGAAGCGGCTTGATAGCGACTTTCTGCCGTCACATAGTTGCCTGCCGCATCCTGTACTCCGTATATCAGCCCCAAAAGATAGGGCTGCTCCACTGTGCCGGAACCCCATCCCGTGGTTGAACCGAATGGGCCAAATGTAAAGCTGATGGTGTGTTTTGCCTTATCCGCTTCCGTCTGACTCGGGCACCGGATATCGGTTACCTCTTGCGCATTTCCGTGGTTATCCCACATGATATGGGCTACGATGCTCTCAACCTCCATGTGCTCGTCGTATACATCCGTAAACGTCGCGCCCGCGGGAATCGGAGTCAGGCCCGTTCTGTTCAAGTCAACCTTATAGCGGATTCGCATTCCGTCGTCGCCTTCGGGCGTCGCTGTTTTGACCACTTTGCGGGTGATATCCACATCTGCCGAAGCCGAAAAATCTTTCTTGGCATGAATCGTACTCGTATTGCGAATTATGCCGTTCGGCAGATCGTTAATGGTCTTGGAATATCCGTTCGGATACTGCCCGCCGCCATAGCTTTGCTCGTCCGCAACCCGCTCGTCTTTGGAAATATCATATTCGACGGTCAAGGTGACATCTTCGTCTTTTTCCCACTTCCACGGGCCGCAGGTATTCGCCGGATCATTGACATTCTCCACATTGAAATATAGACGGAAATCACCGGCCTCCACGGCAGGCTTGACAAAACAGTAACGATAATCACCCTGACCCTGCTCAATCGTCTTTACATCGTTCTGCTCACCGGATTCGCCCCGCGCCGTTATTTTCAAATTAAGCGGGTTGTTGTAAATCCAGTAATCGTAATAGCCGTTGTCACCTGTCCAGCAAAGATGGTCTTCCAGCCAGATGCTTTGATTGTCGATGTATTCCTTCGGCACCTGCACGGTAATCGTGTAATGCAGCACGCCGCCCAAATCCTCGACGCTCTTGCTCGTGCTCATGTCGGGCAGATACACTTCGCCTTTGCCGCCCGCCGTGCCGCTGCCGTCCGCGTGGCTCTTGTCAAAGTCTGCGCCGTTATACACATTGCCGGTCTGGTTGTTGTTCGTCGCGTCTTCGGTCATCGTGCACTTCGTCTTGTAATCGACCGTGCAGTATTTCACATCAAAGTCGCTCGGGTTCGGCACGTTGAAGGTGAAGCCCTTTCCGTCCGTGTTGGACGTGAAATACTTCTTCGCCTCTGGCCCCGTGAGGGTTTGGGTTTGACCGTTGAAGTCGTAGAGCGTGACGGTGATATTGTCCTCCACCAGCGACACGCCCGTGATGGTGGGGTCGTAGGTCCACGTATCGGTCAGCTGCTTGCCGTTGATTTTGTTGGCCGTGTCCGTCTCGTTGGGCGAACCGACGGTCAGCTTCCAGTTCAGGATGGTCTTGTCCTGCGCATCCGCCGTGCCGCTCGACTTGTTGACGGGCTTTTTGCCGGGGAAGGATTTGCTCCACTCCACCTCGCGGTTGTCGCCGTTGTTTGCGCGGCCGGAGAACGTGTTTTTGCCGACCGTCACATTGCCGGTCGTGCCCAGCTGCGCTTCGTTAAGTTTGGCTTCGTCAATCGGCACGTCGTACTCGATGACGTAGCTGTCATCCTTCTTGACGTTTTTAAGCGTCAGGTCGAAGCCCTGCTTGTAATCGGCGTCCTCTGTCGTCTTTTCCTTCCAGCTGAGCGCGTCGTTTTCCGTCAGCGTGTAATCCGCGCCGTTTTTCTTGATGGTGAGCGTATCTTTTTTGATGCCCTGCACGTAGGTCGTGTCTTTGAGGATATCGCTCAGCTCCAGCTTGTCCGCGTCGGAATTGATGACCGTCGCCGTCAGCGTGTAACGCAGCGTCTTGGTCGTCTCGTTATACTCCGCGGTCTTTTGCAGCTCCGTCTGCGGGGTCTCGTTCGGCGAAACGATTTTCCACGTCTTATTCACCTTGCTGCCGAAGTTAAATTGATTGTTCGTCGCGGTGAATTCGCCCGTCACGTCAAACCACAGCTGGGTGTTGACCGCCCAGTCGGCGTAGGTCTTTTCGTTGGCGGGGTCTTTGCAGCCCTCGTGATAATTGAGTTTGTCGCTCGAATACCACGGCGTGAAAGTCAGTTGATTGTTTTGAATGGTGTAGGTGCCAATCTGCCTGCCGTCAACCAACAGCGGGTATTGGCCGTCCAAATCCGAAACCTTCAACCCTTCGGGGAAAGTGTAGACCATCTTTCCGTCGCTGTTGATTTGGAACTGCTTATCGCGGCTGCCCTCCCGGAATTGCAGTCGGATTTTATAGTTTTTTCCGGTTTCGAGCTGGCCGGTCACTTCCTGATTGGTCGTTTTGTCGATGATTTTGACCTCGTCGAGGAAGTTGTTCAGGTTGGCATTCGCCACACTGCTCGTCGTACGCACCTGAATTGCCGCCGAGCTGGAAATCGTGGCCGCGCTGGAAACCGCGCTCGAGCAAATCAGCATGAGGGTCATCAGCAGACTGACGATTCGCTTCATATTCTTCATGCTTCTTCATCCCCCTGCTCGTTTTCGACGGTGCTCACCGTCACGCGCCAATAGCCGCCCGCGTTGGCTGCGGTCATCACGGCTTCGTAGGTTTGGCCGTTCGCGCCGTCGATATCCGTCCATTCCTCGCCGTCGCTCGAATACTGCCACTGATACAGCAGTGTATCCGGCTCCGCGCCCGTCACAACCGCCGTCATCCAAACCGGCGCGCCCTCCGGCACGTTGTCGCCCTCCGGCGCATCCACCAGCACGACGACGGTGATGGCCGTCTCCGTCGGCTCGCTGTCCGTCGGCTCGTCGTCGGCATCGGGCGCATCATCGGCCGCATCGCTGCTGTTGTCCGCGCCGTCCTCGTCCGCCTCGCCGTCCGTCGCCTCGGGCATGTCCACGACGGACTTCTCCGTCTCGGGCGCAATCGGCAGGATAACGCCGTTGTCCGCGTCGTCCTTGTCTGCCTCGCCGTCCGTCGCCTCGGGCATGTCCACGACGGACTTCTCCGTCTCGGGCGCAATCGGCAGGATAACGCCGTTGTCCGTATCGTCCGACGGCTTCTCGTCGTCCTTATCCTCGGTATCGTCGGTATCGGACGCATCGCCGTTGTCCGCGTCGTCCTTGTCTGCCTCGCCGTCCGTCGCTTCGGGCATGTCCACGACGGACTTCTCCGTCTCGGGCGCAATCGGCGGGATAACGGTCTTGTCCGCGTCCTCCGACGGCTTCTTGTCGTCGGTACTTTCGGTATCTTCGGTATCCTTGGTATCCTTGGTATCCTTGGTATCGTCGATGTCCTCGGCATCGGACGCGCCATCCGACGTATCGTCGGTATCCTTCTGCGCGTCGTCCGCGTTCTCCGCATCGTCGGCGTTGTCGGACGCATCGTCCGTATCCGCCTCGCCGTCCGTCGCCTCGGGCATGTCCACGATAACAGGCATCTCCGTCTCGGGCGCAATCGGCAGAATGACCGCATCGTCCTCCCCTGTCGGCATATCCGCCACGACGGGCTTGCCCGTTTCGCGCGCAATCAGCAGGTCAATCGAATCGGTTTCTTCCTTATTATAATCGATTTGCTCAAACGTCGCGACGGGCGCTTCCGTCGGCGCGGGCGTTGCGGTGGGTTCGGGCTTCGGCGTGGCCGTCGGAGTCGCAGTCGGCGTTGCCGTCGGTTCGGGTGTAGGCGTGGCGGTCGGCTCGGACGTCTTGGCGTTCTTCTTCCAAAGCACCTTGGCCTTCGCCACGGCGTGGCCGTCCACACTGCACAAACCGTCCGCCAAATCCTCCAGCGGCGCGTCGTGCACATGCTTCATGCTGATGTAGCCGTCCACGAGCTTGTCCCCGTCAGCGACATACACATGCAGCGCATAGCTCTTCGCCGCCGCACGCTCGGCGTATCCATCCGCCAGCAGCACCGCGTTCGGCTCGTAAATCGACCCGAAACGCTCGCTCAGCTCTTCGTCCGCGAAGAGGTTGACCTCCAGCTTCGACGTGCGCACGTAGGCATAGCCGCGGCGCTCAATCTGCGCGGGAATCGGCGGCAGGTCGAGCGGCTCTTCGGTCGGCTCGGGCGTGGCGCTCGGCTCAGGCGTGACCGTCGGGGTGGCGCTCGGTTCGGGCGTGGCCGTGGCTTCTGCGGTCGGCGCGGGCGTTTCCGTCGGCGCTTCGCTCACGTCGGGCGTGCCCTGCGCGCCGTCGGCTGCATCCGCTTCCTTTTCGGTGTCGGACGGCGCTTCCGCCGTGTCGTCACCCTGCTCTTCCTTGTCCTCGACCTCGGTCTGCTCGGTCTCGGGCGCTTTTGTCGGCGCGCTTTCCGCCTGCTTGGGCGTGTAGCCGATGTTCACCAGCGGATAATCGTCATGGCGCAGCGAACTGCCGTCATGCTCGCGGATGAACTGTTCGCTGTCAATCGGCGTGCTTTCCAGCTCGTTCAGGCGGACATAGCCTTCCTCCACCTCGCCGTCGTGCGCAAAGACGATGTAGACGGCAAAGCAGTTCTCCTCGGTCTCTTCGTAATCGACTGCCAGCACCACGCCGCTGTTCAGCGTGCCGAGACGGCGATCCAGCCACGCGCTGTTATACAGCCGCGCGCCTTCCGCCGCACGGACGTAGACGCAGCCGTTTTCTTCGATTCTCGCAATCAGCTCGGGCTGCTCGCGCTGCGGTTCTTCCGTCGGAACGGGCGTGTCCGTCGGCACGGGGGTATCCGTAGGCGCGGGCGTATCCGTCGGAACGGGGATATCCGTAGGCGCGGGCGTATCCGTCGGAACGGGGATATCCGTAGGCGCGGGCGTGTCCGTCGGAACGGGCGTTTCGGTTGCCGCGGGCACAACCGTCTCTTCGGGGACAGCCGTCTCTTCGGGCACAGCCGTCTCTTCGGGGACAGCCGTCTCTTCGGGCACAACCGTCTCTTCGGGCACAGCCGTCTCCTCGGGCACAGCCGTCTCTTCGGGCAGATCCGACTCTTCGTTGCTCTCCGGCTGCTCGATGACTTCCGGCTCTTTGACGACTTCGGGCTGCTCGACGACTTCCGGCTCTTTGACGACTTCGGGCTGCTCGACGACTTCCGGCTCTTTGACGACTTCGGGCTGCTCGACGACTTCCGGTTCAACCGTCGTCTCTTCCGCCACGGCGGGCGCAGGCTCTGCGGCAGGCGCTTCTTCAACGACCTCCTGCACGCTGACGGGCGTGGGTTCGCCTGCGTCTTCCGTCGTTTCGGCAGACTCCGCCCCTTGGGGCGCTTCCGGCTCGTCGTGGCTCTCCTCGATATATACAGGCTCGCTGCCGACCGTTTCCGCCGCTTCCTGCGCATTCGGCCGGTCGGGCGTGTTCGGCTCGCCGACATGTCCGTCCTCTCCTTCAGCGTGGGCACGGCTGTCCCGAATCGGCAATTTCTGGTTTGCGACCAGAATTGCGGCAATCAGGGCGGCGGCAGCGTATTTTCTCTTCATAGCGAACTCTCCCTTTCCTTTTCGGCGCTTTTCGCAATTTTGCGCCGGTGCGAAACCATTTTCGCCTTTTCCCGCTTCAAAGTGGGAATCACTTTTGTCTTATTATATCAAATTGTCCGTCTGCTTTCAATATTTTCCTGTTATTTTTGTACATTTTCGTACACCCGAAGTAGGTTACTTCCATTTTCTTTGCTTTCTTTTTATAAAAGCAAAATGTAACTTTCGGCGCTTGAAAATCTCTTGTTTTTGCAAAAAATCCGGCTTTTTCCCTTTCCGTTAAAAGTTACACGAACCGTGTGCCGTACTTCCATATCAGTTCTGAGTGCTTAACTTTCAAAAAAACACATGCTTTGTGCGCCCTTCGGGCGGGCAAAATTTTTTTCAAAAATAAGTTCTCATATGGGAAAATATGTTATCAACATTAAAAAAGCGGCCTGATGTCGCTCTCACCTCCGCCAAAGTCTATAAAAACTCAAACTTCTGCATACGCGGCCGACTTGTTGCAATTTCCCAATAATAAAAAGGGAGCGTTTTCCGCCCCCTGTCCTTCATTTGTGAAACGCCAGCAGCGCGCCCTTGCCTGCGGGGTGCAGTTCTTCCTCCGCGACGCGAAGCCGCCGCGCGGTCTGCCAGCGCGTTTCGCCCTTCGCAGGCCAGACGAGCACAAAGCCGCGTTCCTGCTTGGCCGACGGGCGCTCCTCCGCGTCCGTGATGGCTTCCAGCGGGCGCACGCCGTGCTTGACGACGTGCAGCGCCACCACGCAGCGCACCTCCGCGCGGTCGCTCGTCGCGGGGCCGGGCGTGGCTTCGATAACATGTGCCTGCACGCGCGCGTCCTCCGTCGCTTCCGTCGGGAAGGTCATTTCAAACGGTTCGCGCGAGCGCACCGCCATCGGGATATCCGAATCCATCGGCAGATAAATCAGCGTCACGGCCATCACGCCCTCGGCGTTCATCCGCCTGCCTGAAGGCGAAACCGCAGTAATCGTCGGCTGGGCAAACGCCGCGAGCATCGTGCCGATGGGCGGCGCGTCCTTGGGCAGCGTGACCTGCAAGCGCGTGCTTTCGCGAACGTCGGCGCTCTCTTCAAACGCGTGGATGTCAAACGTCTCCGTCTGCGGAATGACCTCGTCGCCCGACAGGCTGTAAATGTCCTCGAGCAGCTGTTTTTCCTCCTGCACGCAGCAGCTCAGCCGCACGCGTACCTCGGCTTCCACGCGCAACGTCCGCTGCTTGTCATCCGCGATGGAATCCGCCATCACATCGATGGCTTCGGCCTCGGCGCGCAGCTGTGCGCCGTCGGGTATCTGCGTGTCGATGCTCAGCTCAAAGGGCATTTCGTGACTCGTGACGACCAGCGGATTGCCCGCCTCCAGCGGCCTGTGCAGCACGCGCACCTCCACCGTGCCGCTGACGCCCACGCGCCCCGCGCCGCCCGTCAAATCCGCAACGGCGGCGTCGCCCGTCGCGCTGAGCACGTCGCCGACCTCCAGCCGCGCGGGTAGGTCAAATTCCTCGCGCACGAGTGTCTTGTCCTCCCCCAGCGGCGACGTGCGGCAGAAGGTGACGCTCTGCATGCGCGTGCGCAGGTTGTTTTCCTCGCTCGCCGCACCCGTAGCCAGCTCGCGCCGCGTGGTTTCAAACGCCTCCGTCTGAATATCCAGCAGCGCGCCCAGCGTCATGCGCCCGCTGGCCGCCGCGCCCTCCGTCTCCTGCACGGCGACGCTCGCGCTGACGCGCATATCGGGTGTGACCTCCGCCGCATCGACGTTGTGCTCAAAGTCGCACGTCGTCTCCAGCGCGCGGATTCGCGTCAAATCCCCCTGAGTATACAGCGTCTGAAAGCTCACGTGCCCGCGCAGCGCAATACCGCCCGCGACAGCCTGCGCGTCCTCCAGATATGCCTGAGCCTGCACGCTCAAAACCGTCACCGCGTCGCGCATGCTGCCGGGCAGCGTCGCTTCGCCCTCCACGCTCACCTGCTCCTGCCGCGACAAAGCAAGGCGCTCAAAGCAAAGCGTCTCACGCGATAATGTCATGCTCATCCCTCCCTCGGACTTCCTGCCCTTCACTGTATGCGTCCTCAGGAAAAAGCATGTCTGCGCGCGGCGCATACGCGGCCGATTTGCCGCAATTTTCCACAGAGCAAAAAAGGCCCTCCGCCTTGAAAGCGGAGAGCCTTTGCCAATGCGATTAGTCGATGTAGTTGACGGTCACGCTGGCGTCAACAGCCGGATGATCCGCGATATCCGCAGACACGACGAGCGCGCCGGAGCGGATGTCCTCGATCAGCTTATTGTACTCGTCAAGCGTGAAGGTCTTGAATCCCCAGGAAGCCTCGGCCGTCGGCAGACCCACGAAGTCGCCCGCCTGCAGGTTCAGGGTTTCCACCTTGCCGCCGATGTCGGCCCAGGTGCCGTCGAAGAACTTGGTCAGCGCGGAAACGGTCGCTTCCTTCAGGCCCTTCATGGCGGAGGTCACGAACGGGTTGTAGCCGTTGTCGGCCACAGCCGCCTCGCCCACGGCGTGCTGGTCAACGTCAACGCCGACCACATACGCCTTGTGGTTCAGAGCCGCCTCGACCGCGGAGGTGTAGATGCCGCCGCCGCAGGCAAAGACGATCTCGGTGCCGGCCGTGTACCAGCCGTCCATCTTGGCGGTGATGTTCGCGTCGCCGTAGAACTGGCCGCCGTAGGTGTAGTTGATTTCAATCGGGGTGCCCAGCTCAACCGCCGCGGCGTTCGCGCCCTGCACGAAGCCGTAGCCGTAGCGCTGCACGGCCGGAACCGCCATGCCGCCCAGGAAGCCCAGCTTG
The DNA here is from genome assembly GCA_934675735.1 of uncultured Clostridia bacterium. Classification (GTDB taxonomy): domain Bacteria; phylum Bacillota; class Clostridia; order Christensenellales; family Aristaeellaceae; genus Ventricola. The sequence continues at coordinate 37,613 of CAKURR010000004.1, read as the reverse complement.
GTGTAGCCGTCCTTCACAACCGCATAGCCGGCCAGATAGCCCGCCTGTTCCTCGCCGAACACGGCGCAGTACAGGTTCTGCTGCGCGTCCACGCCGCCCAGATCGCCGGCGGAAACGTCAACCGCGATGATGTCCACATCCGGATACAGCTCCTGCGCGGTGGCAACGGTCTCGCCGAACAGATAGCCCGGGCAGACGATAACCTTCGCGCCCTCGGAAACGGCCTGATCGATGGAGTTCAGGCGCTCGTCGGTGCTGTCGGCAGCCGGCTGATAATACTGATAGGTCTTGCCGTTGGCCTCGGCGTAGGCTTTCACGCCCTCCCAGCAGGCCTGATTGAAGGATTCGTCGTCGATGGTGCCGACATCGGTCACAAGCGCGATTTCGGCGGCCAGCGCAGCGGACGTAGCCAGCGCGAGCAGCGCGGCCAGTGCGAGCAGTACGGAAAGGATCTTTTTCATGATACATTCCTCCTGAGTTGTTGGTTGGCGTTCCCCAAGCAGGGACGCTTTGTGTCAAGAATGATTATACCATCATCCGCCCCGTTTTGTAAACTGCGTTTCACGTATTGCGTGCGATTTTGTGCATTTGGTCAGGCGTCATGCTGGCTGTACGTGAAGCCCTCGCCCAGCGCCTCGTGCACGTCGCAGACGGTCACAAACGCATGCGGGTCGCATTCGGCGACAATCTTTTTCAGCCGCGAAGCCTCCATGCGGGATACGACGCACAGCAGCGCGCCGTTTTTGCGCCCCTCGTAGGTGCCGGTCGCCTCCAAGCGGGTGCAGCCGCGCTCCATTTCGTTGTGGATTCGGCGGATGATCTCCTCCTGCTTCACGCTGATGATGAGGAACTGCATCGCTGTGTTGAAGCCCTTGATGACCGAATCCATCGTCTTGGTTGACGTATACAGCGACACCAGCGCGAACAGGCCCGCCTGCACGCCGAAATTCAGCGCCGCGACGATGACAACCATGCCGTCGATGGCGAAGAGCACCATCGGCACGGTGAACATGCTCCAGTGTTCGTGAACGATCATCGCGGCCATATCCGTGCCGCCCGTCGTCGCGCCCGCGCGCACCACAAGGCCCAGCCCCGCGCCCATCGTCACGCCGCCAAACACCGCGGCGAGCATCATATCCCCCGCCAAATCAAATTCCGGCATCAGGTCGATGAACAGCGACAGCAGCAGCATCGAGATGAACGAGCGCACCGCGAACCGAACGCCCACGCGCCGCCAGCCCACGGCAAACAGCGGCAGGTTGATGAAAAAGCTGAGCAGACCGACGTTCAGCCCCGTCACACTGGAAAGCACCGTCGCGATGCCCGTCACGCCGCCCGGCGCGATGTCGTGCGGCAGAAAGAACGCCGCAAACGCAAACGCTGTCAGCAGCGCGCCCAGCGTCAACAGCAGATAATCCCGAATCAGCTGCTTCCCCTCCGCCCTGAAATCAATCTTTTCGATTTTCATCCTCATCATTCCTTTCGGCTTGTCCGCCGCTTTTTCTTTGAAAAGAGGCCGCCAAGTCCATCAACATTGCAGGCGCTTGACAGCCTCATGTTTCTATTCTGTCCGTTTTTCCGCTAGGTGATGCCCAGCGCGCACCGCAGCGACGCGTCCACCCGCGCCATCGCCATGCCGTCGATTCGGCCCGCTCTGGCGCGCAGCCGGCGCTTTTCCAACGTGCGAATCTGCTCGCACAGCACCAGCGAGTCGCTTTTCAGGCCGCTGTCCCGCGCGCTGACCCATGCGTGCGTCGGCAAGTCGCTCTTGCCCACGCGCGAGGTCATCGCTGCGCAGATCACTGTCGGGGAAAAACGGTTGCCCCTGTCGTTCTGGATGACGAGCACCGGACGGACGCCGCCCTGCTCGCTGCCCTGAACCGGATTCAAGTCTGCGATAAAGATATCGCCGCGCGTAATCTCCATGCTCTCCACCCCAATGGGAAGAAAATCACGGAGCCGGTCCCCCGCTTTCAGCCTATGCCGCGCCGCCGGTGCGCGTCACTCGATGCGCAGCGCTTCGCACACGTCCCACGCGGTCACGGCCCGCGCGCCGAGCCGCTTCTGCGCCGCCTCGCCCGCGCGCCCGTGGTAGAACGCGCCCACGCGCGCCGCGTCCCACGTGCTCATGCCCTGCGCCAGCAGCGCGGCAATCACGCCCGTGAGCACGTCGCCGCAGCCGCCCGTGCCCATGCCGTCGCAGCCCGTAATGTTCATCGCCACGTCCTCGCCCTGAGCGATCACCGTCGTCGCGCCCTTGAGCAGCACGCACGCGCCCAAATCCGCCGCGAGCTGCTGGGCCGTCTCCACCGGCGCGGCCAGAACGGCCTGAGTCGTCATGTCGCAAAGCCGCGCTATTTCGCCCGGGTGCGGGGTCAGCACGGTGTTTGCGCCCACGCCGCCGCCGTGCTTGGCCAGCAGAAACAGCGCGTCCGCGTCGATGACTTTGGGGATATCGCTTCTGACCAGCGCTTCAATCGCCAGCCACACGCTCTCTTCCCTGCCGAGTCCCGGGCCGACGGCCAGCGCGGCCTTATGCTCGGCCAGCGCCTTCAGCGCGTCCGCCGCGCCCGCGTCGAGACTCGCGCCGTCGGCCACCACCTTGGCCGTCGCGCACGGAGCCTGCGCCTGCACCGTGCCCAGCACTGCGAACGGGCAGGCCGCCGTCACCAGCCCCGCGCCCGCGCGCAGCGCCGAACGGGCGCAGAGCGTCGCCGCGCCCGCCATGCCCTCGCTGCCGGCCACGCTGAGCACATGGCCGAACGTGCCCTTGTGCCCGTCCGTCGGGCGGACGGGCAGCAGCGCACCCGCGTCGGCTTCCTCCAGCACGTCGATGCCCTGTGCGCCATCCCATTCGGGCAGAATGCCGATATCCGCGACGGTCAGTCTGCCCGCATATGCGCGCCCGGGGTAGAGCAGCAGACCGTGCTTGGCGCGGTGAAAGGTCACGGTCTCCCGCGCGTGCACCGCGTCGCCGAGCACTTGTCCAGTCGCGCCGTCCACGCCGGAGGGGATATCCACCGCGACGACAGGCAGGCCGCTTTCGTTCATCCGCTGCACCGCGGAAAGCGCCGCTCCCTCGACCTCGCGGCTCAGCCCCGTGCCATAAAGCGCATCGACGACCGCCTCGCAGTCCGACGGAATCGCGGGCGCTTCGTTATAGAGCACGTTGAGCGCCGCGCCGCAGCTGTTGAGCAGGCAGGCGTTCACCCCCGCGTCGCCCTTCATCTGCGACGGGCTTTTGAGCAGCCACACATCCGCCCTGCCGCCGCGCTGCATCCACAGTCTGGCCGCCGCGCACCCGTCGCCGCCGTTGTTGCCGCTTCCGCAGACGAACAGCACGCGCCCGTCCTTCGGCGCGTAAGCGGCCAGCGCATCGACGACCGACTGGGCCGCATGCTCCATCAGCAGAATGGACGGATAGCCCGTTCCTTCCAAAAACGCGCGTTCCATTTCCCGCATATCCTGCGGCGATATTGTACGGATCATTGCTGCAAATCCTTCCTTGGGGCTTTGCCCCAAACCCCACAAGGGAACTGAGTTCCCTTGACCTTCCGCATTGCCACTGCTACGCAGCGGCAGAGAAAAAAGTTTTTAATTCTGTATCAGCGCAAACGCAATCGCGGTATCCCCCTCATGCGACAACGAGAGCAGAACCGCCCGCCCGCCGATCTGCTCGAATTTCGCCCGCGCCGCGCCCGTCAGCGCGATATCGGGCTTTCCGTTTTCCGCGTGGATCACCTCAATCTGCCGGGGCATCACGCCCTGCCCGAAGCCCGTGCCCAGCGCCTTGGCGACGGCCTCCTTCGCCGCGAACATCGCCGCCGCGCTCTGGCCCATGCCCTTTCCCCTGCTTTGCAGATACGCGCGCTCGTTTTCGGTGAACACGCGGGTATAAAAATGCTCCTTTTCGACGGCGCGCGCCATGCGGCCCACGGCGCACAAATCCACGCCGATACCCAGCGTCTCAGGCATAGCCCATCAGCCCGCGGACGGATACATCCGCCGCGAGCACCTCGCGGTCCTGCCCGTCGTCGTCCGTCACAATCAGACTGCCGCTGTCGGTAACGGCCTTTGCCGTGCCGGTGAAGCTGCCCGTCGCGGCAATGACCTGCACGCGCTGCCCCAGCGTCGCGGAATGGCGGCGATACACCTCCATCAGCGCTTCGCTGCCCTGCCCCGCCAGTTCGTCCACGGCCTCGTATTCCTCGAGGAACGCGCGCACCACATCCGCGCGGCAGACGCTCTTGCCCGTCAGCAAATCCAGCGACGACGCGGTCTTGGCGATATCGCCCTCAAACGCTTTCTGGTGCACGTTGATGCCGATGCCCGCCACCACGTCGTGCACGCTCTGCTCGTCGGCGTTCATCTCCAGCAGCATGCCGCAGACCTTTTTGCCCCCGCAGACGATGTCGTTGGGCCACTTGATACGCGCATCCGTTTCGCACACGCGGGAAATCGCGCGCGCGACGGCCATCGCCGTTTGAAGCGAGAGCTGCGCCACATGGGAGGGATGCGCATGGGGCCGCAGAATCAGGGTCATGAAAATGCCCTCGCCCGCGGGAGAAATCCAGCCCCGCCCGCGGCGGCCGCGCCCCGCCGTCTGCTCGTCGGCGACGACGAGCGTGCCCTGCTCGGCCCCGTCGGCGGCCAGCGCGCGCGCGTAACGGTTGGTGGAATCCACGCTGCGTAAATACACGATGGTTTTGCCCGCCCATTTCGTGTGCAGCCCGTGCGCAATCACGGGCGCCATCAGGCTGTCCGGCACGGCGGCGAGCCGATAGCCCTGCCCGCCGCAGGCCTCGATATCAAACCCCAGCTCGCGCAGCTGGCCGATTTGTTTCCAAACCGCCGCGCGGGTCACGCCCAGCTCCTCGCTGAGCGTCTGGCCGGAAAACGCCTCGCCGCTCAGCAGGCGCGTCAAAATCTCTTCTGTCATGATGCTTCGCTCCATCCCGCCGACTCGCTTTGCGGCGGGTCGTCTTTTCTTTCCCTATTCTAACAAAAAAGCGCCGCCGTTGCAAGGCCGCGGCGCGCGGCTTGCCAAAAAGGCGCGCTTCCTCTATAATAGAATACGATGTTTAGCTTTGCCCGCCCGTGCGCAGATTAAAAGGGCGAAGGAAAAGGAGTTTGACAATGACGAATTTCGGCATGATGGTTTCTGCCCTCAAGCAAAATATAGCCCGCGCCGTCGTGGGCAAGGACGACGTGGTCGAGCTGATGCTCACGGCGCTGCTGTGCGAGGGCCACGTACTCATCGAGGATGTGCCGGGCGTGGGCAAAACGACGCTGGCAAGCGCGCTGGCGCGTTCACTTTCCTGCTCGTTCAAGCGCATCCAGTTCACGCCGGATATCACCCCGTCGGATATCACGGGCTTCACCATGCCCAGCCTGTCGGGCGAAATGCAGTATCGGCCCGGCGCCATCATGAGCCAAATCGTGCTGGCCGACGAAATCAACCGCACCTCGCCGAAAACGCAGTCCGCGCTGCTGGAAGTCATGGAAGAGCGGCAGGTGACGGTGGACGGCGTGACCTATCCCCTCGCGCGGCCCTTCATGGTGCTGGCGACGCAGAATCCGGTGGATTTCGTCGGCACGTATCCCCTGCCCGAGGCGCAGATGGACCGCTTTTTCATGCGCGTTTCCATCGGCTATCCTTCTTTGGAGGATGAGATGGATATCCTCGACCGCTACTGCGGCGAACAGAAGCCGATGGAATCCGTCGTGCCCGTCTGCTCGGCGGAGGACGTCATCGCCATGCAGCAGGAGGTCAAGACGGTGTATTGCTCCAAAGAGGTGCGCGCCTACATCGCCGCCATCTGCGCCGCCACGCGGAACACGCCGCTGCTCAGCCTCGGCGCGAGCACCCGCGCGGCCATCGCGCTGATTCACGCAGCGCAGGCCAACGCGCTGCTCTGCGGCCGCGACTACATCATCCCCGAGGATGTGCAGCATCTCGCCCCGAGCGTGCTCTGCCACCGTCTCTCCCTCTCCGCCGAGGCGCGCATGCGCGGCTACACGGGCGAGCAGGCTTTCGCGGAAATCCTCTCCGCCGTGCGCATTCCGGTGAGGCTCAAATGACCGCGCGCGGCTTTTACACGCTGCTCTTCGGCGCGCTGATGCTCTTCACGGCGCTTTCCGTCGGCAGCTCGGGCGCGTTTCTGTTGGGCGCGGCGGCGTTGCTTGGCTGGGCGCTGTCGCTGCTGTGCGCCTGCGCGGCGGCGCTTTCCTGCCGTGCGGAGCAAAATGTCGAAGGAGGACAGGCCCCGCGCGGCGGCGCGTGCCGCTTCCGTCTGCGCGTGCATTTCGCCCTGCCCGCCGTAATTGCGCCGCTTTCGCTGACCGTGGAGCTGCCCGGCGGCAGGCAGAGCGACTTTCTGCTCTCGGCCCGCCTGTTTGGCACGACGGAAAGCGAAAACGAATTTGCCTGCCCGCATGTCGGCGTGTTCCCCGTCGGCGTTTCGCAGCTGACGATTTCGGATTGTTTCGGCCTGTTTGCCTTCCGCCGCAGTTTGCGCGGCGCGCTGCAAAGCGTCGCGGTTCTGCCCAATCCCTCGCCCGCCGAGCCGCTGCCCGTCAGCCCGGGCGAGGGCGAAAGCACGGCGGCCCAGCGCGCGCTGGCCGACCACAGCATTCCCGAAGATATCCGCGCGTGGCAGGACGGCGACGAGCTGAAACGCGTCCACTGGAAGCTTTCCGCGCGCCGCCAGAGTCTGGTCGTGCACACCTATGAAACCCCGCAGCGCCCCGACGCGCTGATTCTCGTCGACTTCGCCCAGCCGAGCGGCGTGGCCAGGCCCGCGCTCATCGACGCGATGACGGAAGCCTGTGCCGGAACGATTGAAGCCCTGCTGCAAGCGGGCCGCCCGACGCGCCTGCCGCTCGAGCAAATCGGTCTGGGCGAGCTTTCCGGTCAGGGCATGGAGGCGTTTGACGGCATGCGCCGCGCGCTGGCCGCCGCGGGCTACAATCGGCAGGACGACTTCGCCCGCGTGCTGCTGTTCGCCGCGCCCCGCATGCGCCGAACAGGCTCGGTCGCCGTCTTTTCCACGCGGCTCACGCCCCCCATTGCGGATGCGGCGCTGGCGCTTTCCCGCATGGGCGCGCGCATGCGCTACACGCTGGTCACGTCCGGCGAAGCGAGCGACGAAGAGAATCGGCTGCTTGACCTGCTCCGCCTCGGCGGGCTTGAAACGCTGCATATCAAGGTTGGGTAAACCTACGCCAGAAAGGCGAATCTTTTCATGAAAAAACCGTTCTTTTCCGTGCCGCGCACGCTGCTGCTCCATGCGCTGACGACGTTTTTAATCGGCGTGGGCTGCGTTTGGCCGCTGGCGCTTTCGCTGGGGCTGGCCGCGCCGCTCTCGCTGTGCGCCGCCTGCTGCGCGTCGGTGACGCTGCTGTTTGCGCTGCTGGACTGCATGCCCCGCCTGCGCGCGCTGGCCTATCCGCTGCTGCTGGCCGCCATCTGCGCGGTCGTCTTTTCGCTGCGCGGCCAATTTGCCGCCGTCAGCGCGGCGCTGGCGCTCATGGCGCACGGTCAGCCCCTCGCGCTGGCCGCCTATTCTCGCGAAATCGTGATGCTGCTTTCGCTCGTGCTGACAGGCGTGGGCGCATCGCTTTCGCGGAGCGGGCAGGCGTTTTTCCCGCTGGCGCTGCTTGAAATCGCGCTGCTGTTTGTCGTCTCGTTTCTGGGCGCAAACGTCAGCGCCGCGTCGCTGCTGCCGCTGATTCTCGCGCTGCTGCTCAGCGGCCGTGCCCCGGGCGTTCGGGCGCGTCGCATCGTGCCGCTCTGTGCGGTCATCCTCGCCGCGACGGCGATGCTCATGCCGCTTTCGGCCCAAACCATGCCGCAGCTAAGCGATTTTGCCGCGCGCATCCGCCGCATGATGGACGACTACCTCTTTTTCACCGACGCGCGCACGACCTTCTCCCTGAGCGCGACGGGCTATCAGCCGCTGGGCGTGACGCGTCTGGGCGGCCCAGCCAATCCGGAGGATACCCCCGTGATGCAGGTGCGCACCTCGGGGCGGGCGCTGCTCCGCGGCGCAGTCAAAAACGAATACGACGGGCAGACGTGGATGGATTCGGCCTTGGGCAGGCGATATCTGTATGTCAACCCGCGCTTTTACGCCCTCCGCCGCGATTTGTTTGACCAGAAGCGCCCGAGCGCCGCGCTCCGAAGCAGTCTGCCCGAAAGCGAGCCTATCACCGTGCTCATGCGCGCCGACGCGGCGAGCACGCTCTATCTCACCCAGCGCTTTTCCGCGCTTTCGGGCGACGAAATCGTGCCGTATTTCTCCCCAGCAAGCGAGGTTTTCGGCACGCGCAGTCTTTCGTTCGGCGACAGCTACACCTTCTCGGGCATACGGCTCAGCGGCGACACGCCGAACATCCGCGAAACCGTGCTTGCCGCCGCCGATGAGCGGGACAGCTATGCCGACACCGTGAGAAGCCTGTATTTGTCCCTGCCCGATACGGTTGAAAACGCGGTTTATACCCTTGCGGGGGAGATAACCCGCGACGCGCAGACCGATTTTGACCGCGCACAGGCCCTCTGCGACTATCTGCGAAGCGCCTATCCCTATACGCTCATGCAGAATATTCCGCCGGATAACCGCGACTTTGTCTCCTGGTTCCTGCTGGATGAGCGTCGGGGCTACTGCACCTCCTTCGCCACGGCGATGGCCGTCATGGCGCGGATGGTTGGCCTGCCCTCCCGCTATATCGAGGGGTACGCCGCCGAACCGGACAGCGACGGCGTGGCGCGCGTCACCCAGCAGAACGCGCACGCGTGGGTGGAAATCTACTTCTCGGGCTTCGGCTGGCTTCCCTTTGACCCCACGCCCGGGCAAAGCGGCGGCGGCAGTCTGCCCTCGGATGATCCCGACGGCGGCGCGCCGACGCCCTCTCCGTCACCTTCGCCCACGCCGACGCCTTCGCCCGAGACGACGAATCCGCCGGAGAATACGCCAAGCCCGTCGCCTTCGCCCACGCCTTCCCCCGAGCCGGACGACGCGGCCGGCACGCCGTCCCCCACGCCCGAAACCTCTCCGACTCCTCCGCCCGATGACAGCGGCGATAATCCGCCGCGCCGTCCCCCGACGTGGCTCCGTCCGCTGCTTTTCCTGCTGCTGCTCGTCACGGCCGCGGCGCTCCGCCTGTTCTTCTGCTCGCCCGCGCAAGTCGCCAAGCGGCAGAAGAGCGCTAACGACGCGCTGCTGGTGTGGTATCGTGCGGCGGAAGAGGCGCTGCTGTGCATGGGTCTTATGCCCCTGCCGGGCGAAGCGCCCGCGTCGTTCCTCTGGCGCGCGCAAAATGAGCTGCACGGCGCGGTGAAGCTGACCGGCCTGGGCAAAGCGCTCTGCGTGGCGCAATACAGCGGCCGCGCACTCAAGCACACCCAGCCCGAACGCGCCGGCAGAGTCTACGCCGAGCTGCTCGCCCAAATGACGCTCAGGCAGAAGCTGCGGCTTTGGGCGCGCCGCCTTATGCGCGGCCTGCCGCTGAGCTGAGCCGCCCACCGACCGAAGGCGATATGCACCTTGCAATTTGGCGGGCAATGCGGTATAATGGCGACGTTTACGGCTTTTGACGCATCGATTTTTCGGGAGGAACTTGTTATGGAACAGGAAGTAACGCGCATCACCAGCTTTTCCATCAATCACGATATTCTGCTGCCGGGTCTGTATGTCAGCCGTGTGGACGGCGACGTGACGACCTATGACATGCGCACCCGCCGCCCCAACATGGGCGACCTGATGGACAACAGCACCATGCACTCGCTGGAACACATGTTCGCAACCTACATCCGCAACGGGGATTTGAAGGATTCCGTCGTGTATTTCGGGCCGATGGGCTGCCAGACGGGCTTCTATCTGCTGGTGCGCGACGCGGATAACGCCGAAGTTCTGCGGCAGGTTCGGCTCACGCTGATGAAGATTCTGGCCCACGAAGGCCCTGTTTTCGGCGCGAGCAGCCGCGAGTGCGGCAACTATCGCAACCTGAGCCTTGCGGCGGCCAAGACGGAGGCCCAGCGCTATCTGGCCGAGCTGGACGCGCGTCCGGTTACGTTCAAATACGAGGAATAACCCCTTAAACGCCCAACGAAGGGCAACATTCTTTATCAATCAAGGAGTATATACACTATGATCGGTATTATTGCGGCGATGAACGTGGAGATGGAGTCTCTGCGTTCCTACATGACGGACACGACGACCGAGACCGTCAGCGGCATCACCTTTGTGTGCGGCACGCTTGAAGGCAAACAGGTCGTGACGGCGGTCTGCGGCATCGGCAAGGTGTTCGCGGCGATGTGCGCCCAGACGATGATTCTGCGCTATCAGCCCGAGTGCATCGTCAACACGGGCGTGGCGGGCACGCTTTCGGATAAGCTGACCATCGGCTCGATTGCGGTTTCCTCCGCTGTCGTGCAGCACGACATGGATACCAGCGCCATCGGCGATCCGGTGGGCCTGATTTCGGGCATCAACAAGGTGCAGCTTCCGGCTGATCCGGATTTGTGCGGCCAGCTGAGCGCATGCGCGACGGTGCTGGGCATCCGCACCGAAACGGGCGTCATCGCCTCGGGCGACCAGTTCATCTCTTCCGCCGAGAAGAAGGACGCGATTGTCAAGACCTTCGGCGCGATTGCCTGTGAAATGGAGGGCGCGGCCATCGGTCAGGTGTGCTATGTGAACCGCGTGCCCTTCTGCGTGCTGCGCGCGATTTCCGACAGCGCGGACGGCGCTTCGCACATGGATTACCCGACGTTTGTGGGGATGGCGGCGGAGCAGAGTGTGAAGTTGCTGCGGACGTTCCTCAAGAACTAATCGCGTTCGCCGACGGCTTCACGCCCCAAAATACGAAGAAAGACAAGCGCCTTTTCGTTTCAGCGCTTGTCTTTTTATTGTATTTGGCGGTTTTTTACTTTTGAACCAGCGTATCCTCGCCGACCTCGGTTTCGGCCAGCTCGACCATCTGCCACAGGCCAAACTCATCCAGCCGCAGACCGAAGTAATACGTCTGCTCCACGCCGTCCACGGTCATCTTCACCGTCATCACGTGGACGTGATAATACACGTTGTCGCGCATGATGACATGCACGGGGAACAGCTCGGTCAGGCGCTCGCGCACCTCGGTCATCTGCTGTTCTTCCACAGGCGTAGTATTCAGCTCGGCAAACAGCTCCTTGCCAGAATCGGAGAGCGCGATATTCATCGAATCGATAATCGACTGCGCCGCCGCGCCGCAATCCGCCGCCGCCAGCGTCATGAAAATCTGCTCTTTGACGGAAAGCTGCTGCACGCGGGCAATCGTCTCTTCCGGCACGATTTCATCCATGCCGATGATTTCGATTTTCACTTCAACGGCTTTCTCGACCGCCTTGTCGATTTCATCCAGCGCTTCAAACGCCTGATTCATCTCTTCGGAGGCCACGGGTTCGGGCGTGGCGGTCGGCTCGGGCGTGGCCGTCGGTTCGACTGTCACAGTCGGTGCGCGCGTTGCCGTCGGCACAGGCGTAGGCACGAAATTGTTGTCGTTATCGCTGCTGTCCGTCGGTGCGGGCGTAGGCGTGGCTGTCGCTTCCGGCGCAGCCGTGGCAGTCGAAGCAGGCGTTGCCGTCACATCCGCGGTCGGTGCAGGCGTTTCGGTCGGCGCGGCGCTTTCCGTCGGCGCAGCACTTTCCGTCGGCGCGGGCGTCTCGTCCGGAACCGTGCTTTCCGTCGGGGACGGCGTCACCTCGGGCTTAGGCGTTTGCGTCTCTTCCGCAATTTCCGCGCCGCAATCGCCGCACGTCGTCTCGCCTTCAAGCGCCCGGTGTTCCTCCACAACCTCGTGCTTCGTCATATCCACCAGTTCCTGCCCCAAAATGGTATCGCAGTCCGGGCAATACGTCGTTTTCGTCAGGCCGTAAGCCGTAAAGGCATGCTGTTTTCCATCCAGCGCGTGCATGTTGGTCACGCTGAGATATTCATTCTCCGTCACCGCGTTGGCGTGCGTGCAGGTGTTGGCGTATGCACAGACATAGCAGACCTCGCGCTTGGACGGAATGAACAGGTGATCTTCCGTCACGGTTTCGCGGCGCATGTTGCCCACGCTGAGCTGCTCGTAACAATCCTCGCAGCGCACTTCGTCCGCCACAACCGCGTCGAGCACATGCTGCTTGTCATTGGTGCTGACGATGTTCAGCGTCTGCACGATATACGAATCCGTGTGGGTGTGCGCATGCTTGCAGGCGGCCTGCTCCGCGTTCTGCTGATAGCCGCACACGTCGCAGAGACCATTGCCGTCAAACTCGTGCGGTTCGGTCACGATTTCGTCGCTTTCGATGAACTCGCGTTTGAGCACCGCGCCACACTGAATGCAGTAAGTTCTTTCCATGACTTCGAGCTTGATGGTGTGCTCATTCTCGTTGACAATCGTCGTGTGGCCCATCTGCTTCACGATGTCCGTCATGGTTTTTTCGTGCTTGCACAGTTCTTCCTTGGGCAGGATGTAACTGCACAGACGGCAAACGCCGCGGTTCGGGTCGATTTCATGCGGCTCATCCGTTATGGTCACCTGCATCGGCTCGCCGGCGCCAACCTGTGCGTCGCAGTCCGCGCAATGCACATACATGCGCAGCGTCATCGTGCCGGAATGCGTCTTGCCGTCGGCATTCGGTTTCAGCGTGCCGCTCTCCGGCGCCACGTACTTGTTATAGGTATTTGTATGCTTGCACGTTCCGCTGCTGTTGTAACCGCACTCGTTGCACGGCTGATAGGGATGCTTTTCCGTGTAGCGCACGATTTCGTCCGTCGGCGTTTTGACAACGTAGCCGCACGCCTTGCACGTGGTGACCTTGACGACTTTTTTCAGCCAGCTGTGCGTGCCGTCGCCGTTGTCAACCGGCGTAACACGGTATTCATTCGGGCCGACCTGCATAAAATGCGCATCTTCATATTCGATGCTCTCTTCGACCTCGCTGTGTTGGCAGACAGGCTGACCGCCGCAGTCAGCACAGGTTTCGCCGCCGTCATACCGATGGTTTTCGGTCACAGGCACGTCTTTTTCAACCACGGTCGCGACATATTCGCCGCAGTTGGAACAGTTGCCGGCTTGGATTCGTTCGGCCGTGCCGGAGTGCGTCAGACCGTTCCCGTCGTCCTTCCAGTCGTTGCAGGACAGCCACTCGCGCCGGTTAATCAAAGACGGATGCGTGCAGCCCGTTTCGGCTTGGCAGATGTCGCACACGCCCGGCTTCAGCCCGTTGACGTGATGCAGCTCGGTATGGGTTTCTTCGCCCTTCGCTTCTTCATAGCGCTTACCGCATTCCGTGCAGAGCCAGCCTTGATACAGCATATCCGTGCGGGAATGCGTGCGGCTGTTGCCGTCGTCCGCCCAGTCGGTCACAGGCTGATAATAGCTGAACGGCATTGCTCCCGCATGCTGACAGTCGTTTTGATGGCCGCAGACGGTGCAGACATCGTTTTCATCATACCGGTGCCTCTCTTCTGTCTGCTGGCTGCTGAGCACTTCTCCGCGGCCCGTCGCATGGCAGGTTGGGCACGTCCAATATTCGTACTGATTATATGTATACCGATGATTCAGGTTATCGACGGAAACATAGCCGTTTTCGTCAATTTCGCCGCCGATTCGCGTCTCCTTCTCGGTATGCGGGCAGGCATAGCCGCAGAACGCGCACACGCCGTCGGCATCAAAGCTATGCGTGCAGACAGCGCCGCAAGCGGTGCACACGCTGTCCGAATAGGTATGGTCCTCATACTGCGTCTCGTTGTTTACGCAGTCTTTTCCCGTGATTCCGCAGTCCGCACAAATCCACTGCTGGTACACGGTCACATTGCGGCAGTGGCCGTTCATCCACGGTGCGTTCTGCCACGCTTCGGCCTCTTTGATTGGGTCGCCGTCGTTTTGTTTATCCGTATGCGTACAACCGAAGCCGCAAACCGAGCAGACTCCGTTCGCATAGCTGTGCGCTTCGTCTACCCATTCCTCACCCACATAGTTTTTCGCGACTTCCTTTTCGCAGTCCGGACACACCCATCTCTCATAGTTTTTGATTTGGTGCTGGTGATGCGTATTCGCGCCGACCGAACGCACGTCTCCCCATTCCCGAATCTGTTCGCTTTTTGCGTTTGGATGCTGACATTCGGCGCCGGACGGCGTCGCTTCCTGCACAACGACCTCGGCCAACGCCGATGCCGCCCCACCCATGTTGCTCAGAAGCAAGGCCGCGGACAGCAAATAGCTTGCCGTTCGTTTAAGTTTTCCGCGTATCATGTTTTCCTCTCCTTCCAACAATTACATATCCACAAATACGCATGATTCATTATACAACGCGCATCCATATTTTGTAAAGAACCGTTTGTTCTGTTTTACATGTTTTTCTTCGCATTTCCTCTCGACATTCTTCGCGTGCGGCGCTATAATAAAGAACGCATTGAATCCCGCTTTTCTCGCGGTCAAGAGAAAGGAACGTATCGCCCATGAAAACCACTGCGGCCAAACCGATGAGCCAACTCGAGCGCTATATTCTGCTGACCCTTGGCGTGCTGCTCACCGCCGTCGGCGTTTACTTTTTCAAGTTTCCGAACAACTTTTCCACGGGCGGCGTCAGCGGCCTTTCGCTGATTCTGGGCCGCATGCTTCCCTCGCCCGTGCTCACGCCGAGCGTGTTCGTTTTCATCATCAACATGGCGCTGTTGGTCGTCGGTTTCATCTTTCTGGGACGCAGTTTCGCGTTCAGCACGGTGTATTGCTCCGTGGTGCTGTCGCTGGCCGTCAACGTGATGGAGCGTTTCTGGCCGCTTGACCACCCGCTGACCAACCAGCCGCTGCTGGAGCTTTGCTTTGCGGTGCTGCTGCCCGCCGTCGGCTCGGCGATTCTGTTTCATCTGGACGCCTCCAGCGGCGGCACGGACATCATCGCGATGATTGTGCGCAAATACACCAGCATGAACATCGGCATGGCGCTGATGGTCGCCGACGCGCTGATTACGGTGGCGGCGCTGTTCTGCTTCGGCATTCAGTCGGGCCTGTTCTGCATTCTCGGCCTGCTGATGAAATCCGTGCTCGTCGATTACGTGACGGACAGCTTCCGCATGAAGAAATGCTTCCAGATTATCACAACCACCCCCGAACCGATTATCGATTTCATCACCGTCAATCTGCACCGCGGCGCGACGCTCGAGGACGTTTACGGCGCGTTCCACCACGAGCGCAAGACGATGGTGATTACCGTGCTCACCCGCGCGCAGGCGCTGGCGCTGCGTCGGTTCATCCACGCCAACGACCCGCACGCGTTCATGGTCATCACCGCTTCGACCGAAATTGTCGGCAAGGGCTTTTTGGCCAGTTAAACATTTTCAAGCCCATGAAAAAAAAGCTGTTCTCTCCGCAAAGGAAAGAACAGCTTTTTGTTATGCTTCAATTACCCGGCAAACCCCACGATGCCGAACGAGCCGGGGCCGCTGTGCGCCGCGATGACGCAGCCCGTTTCTACCCAACTCAGGTTGGCATACCCCTGCCCGTGCAGAATGGTTTCGACCTCGCGCATGACCGTTTCGCTCAGCCCCGCGCCGTAAATGAGCCAAAGCACGTCGGTTTCAAGCCCCTGTGCGGCCGGAAATTCCTTCGCCATTCGGCAGACGACGCGCTCCATCCCTCCGCGGTATTTCTTGGTGGAAAGCAGCTTGCCGTCCTGAATCTCAATCAGCGGATGCAGGCCGAGGATTTTCGCGCCGAGATACGCCGCGTTGCTCACGCGGCCGCCCGCGCGCAGATAATCCAAATCGCCGGGGATGAAGCCCATGCGGATTTTCGCGATGAGGCTGTTCACAAACGCCGCCGCCTCATCGAGTGTCGCTTCCGAATGCTCGCGCAGATAGCGCGCGGTCGTCAGCACGACGGCCGCCTGCCCCGCTGCCACGCTCTTGGTATCGATGGCAACGAAGTTTTCGCGGCCCTCGCCCGCAACCAGCGCGCTCTGCATGGAGCACGTCGTGCTGGCGGAATACGCCAGATAGAGAATCGACGCGCCCGGACACTCGCGGTCGAGCCGCTCAAACGTCGCCTCGAAGTCGTGCGGCGTGCAGCCGCTGGTGCGCGGCAGTTCGCGGTGCTTCTTATAAAAATCAAACATCTCCGTCGTCGGGAACGCGCCGTCATCGCGCGTTTCGCCGCCGAAGGAGACATGCATCGGCACAATCACAATGCCGTTTTCTTTCGCCAGTTCGGGTGTGATATCGCTGCCGGATTCGGCCATCAGGATGATTCTGCTCACTTGGGAACACCTCTTATTTCCATATCAAGCGACACAAACGCCGCAAGTATGGCCCATTATAGCGCGCCCGCGTTGCAAAAACATTGGCGAAATGTTGCTGAAATGTGAATCTGCCCGTTTTTGAATGTTTATACAGATTCATACGGCCCGCGCTCAGGCCGTTTCAGCCATGCGCGGCAGGCGGACGGTAAACTCCGAGCCTTCGCCCGGGGCGCTGGTCACGCCGATGGTGCCGCCGGAAATTTCCAGCACGCGTCGCACGAGCGCCAGGCCGAGACCGTTGCCCTCCCTGCTGTGGGAGGTATCGCCCTGATAAAACTTGTCAAAGATGTGCGCGAGCGTCGCTTCATCCATGCCGCAGCCCGTATCCGACACGGTCACGACCACGTCGCCGCCGTCCTTCACCTGCCGCAGAACGACGCGCCCGTTCGGCTCGGTGAACTTAATCGCGTTGGAAATCAGGTTGTTGAACACGATTTCCATCATCGCTTCGTCGGCAAGCACCATCACGCGTTCCTCGAGCTGCGCGTCGAAATCGATGTGCTTGGCCTCCCAGCGGGCTTCGTGCGCAAGGGCGCAGTCGCAGAGCTGGCGGGTCAGGTCATACGGCGCGGCGTTGGGCGTAATCTCCTGATTTTCGAGCTTGTTGAGCCGCAGAATGTTGGAAACCATCGTGCTCAGGCTCTCGCTGGCGGCGGCAATCGTCGCGGCGTATTCCCGCTGCTCCGCTTCGCTCAGGCCGCCGCGCGCCAGCGCCGAGGCATAGCTGTTCATGACGGTGAGCGGCGTGCGGATTTCGTGGGACACGTTGGCGATGAAGTCGTTTTTCATCGTCTCCGTGCTGCCCAGCTCCTGCACCATGCGGTTGAAATCCTCAAACATGATATCCATGTAATCGAACTTGTTTTCGCTGTGGAACGGCGTCACGCGGACGGAAAAATCGCCCTCCGTCACCTGCCGCATCGCGCGGCTGAGCGCGCGCATCGGCCTGTCGAACCGACGGCAGGTATACAGATGCAGAATGATGGCCGCCAGAAACGCCATCGCCACCCAGTATGAGCCGACACCCATGCTCGCCACGACACTGAACACCTGCATCTTCAGCAGCTTTTCCAGCGCAAACACGTTGCCCGCGCTCAGCACGCTGACCACCAGCAGGATGATGACAAACATGCGCCACGAAAAAAGCCGTCTGCGGACGCGCGGGTCCTCCCGAGCACGCTGCTTCTCCAAAACCGACCGAAGTCTGTTCATACGCTTGGCACCGCCTTGTAACCGAGTCCGTGCACCGTCGTGATCTTGAAATCGTCGCTGACGGACATCTTGTCGCGGATTCGGGTGATGTAAACATCCACCGCGCGTAAGCTGGCGCTCGTCTCGCCGTCCCAGAACTCATCCATCAGCTGGGCGCGGGAAAACGTGCGTCGCGGATAGGAAAGCAGCTTGTAGAGCAGGTCAAACTCGCGCACGGTCAGCGTGATTTCCTGCCCCGCGACGTAAACGCTGCGCTCCTCCGCATCCAAAACCGTAGAACCGACCGTCAGTCGCTTTTCGGCCTCGATGCGCGCGCGACGCAGAAGCGCCTCGATGCGAAGCAGCAGCTCGTCCACATCGATGGGCTTGACCATGTAGTCGTCAATGCCCGCGCCGAAGCCCTTGCGCTTGGCGCTCATGTCGTCCAGCGCCGTCATCAAAAGAATCGGAATGTGTTTGTTGACGCTGCGCACGTCGGTCACAAACTCGAAACCGTCGATGTCAGGCATCATAATATCGGAAATGATGATATCCGCCCCGTCGCCGTGCAAAACGTCAAACGCCTGCGCGGCGTTTGCACAGCCGACCGCCTCGTAACCCGCCGCGCGTAAGCTGGCACAAACGATTTGATTTAAGCGAATGTCGTCCTCCACTACCAGAACATGAACCATGCTTTTCCTCCTAATATATTTCTGTCTTTATTCCATCGCGAAGCGAAGAGGGGGAGTCTGAGGGACTAAGTCCCTCAGGCAGGTTTGGGCGGCAGCCCAACGTGCTCCCATATGTTCCCAAAAACGCAGTTTCAGAGCAGGATGCAGCTCATCCTACAATTGAAACGGGTTCAAACCGCCATAATTTCAGTATACCAGTAAACTGTTGCGAATTTGTTACAGCGGTCGGTTTTATTTGGGCTCTTGACTTTTGGCCGAAAAACAATTATCTTTGGTAGCGGTTTCAAAATGCAAAACGCGGCCCGAACCCGCCTGCCGTTTCATCAAAAAGGAGTCTCGAACATGCTCGACCGTTTTCTTCGCCCTGCGCAAATCAAAACCAATCAGGACGGCGGCCTGCTCCGGCTGCTCGCCTGCATCTGCATGTTCATCGACCACGCGGGCAAGATGCTCTTCCCCCAGCTGACATGGATGCGCCTGGTCGGGCGGCTGGCGTTTCCGCTGTTCGCTTACGGCATTGCCGTCGGCGCGGCGATGACCAAACACCCTCAGCAGTATATCACCCGCGTGGCGGCGCTGGCGCTGGTCAGCCAGCCGCTTTATGCCGTGGCGTTGGGGCATGAAAACAACGCGATGTATGCCGTGTCGTTCGCGCGCCAGCCGCTGCGCGCGCTGTATACCTTCTATATGGAGAGCTGGGAAACGCCGAGCATCCTGCTCCCGCTGCTGCTGGGGCTTTTGCTGCTGCTGTGCATCCGCGAAAGAAAATACATTCTCGCGCTGCTGATTTACGTGCTCTGTGAGCGCTTTTCGGGCAGTTTGGATTACGGTGTGGGCGGCATTCGGCTGATGGTGCTGTTTTACCTCTTTCTGGAATATCCGGCGCTGTGCTTCGCGGCCACGACGGCGTATATGCTGGTCTGGGCCACGGACGGGCGCGGCTACCCGCTCTTTGGCATCCGGTTCGGCATGCGCATATTTGCCGTGCCCGCGGTGATGCTGGCCAGCCTGCCGATTCGCCGCAAAACGCAGATGCCCAAGGCCGTTGCCTACGGGTTTTACCCCGCGCATCTGCTCGTACTGCTGATTCTGGAAAAAATATTTTGAAATAGGGGTTGACAGCGGCGCATGAATGCGCTATACTGTCACTCGTTCAAAAGCTGCGGCTTCCGCAGAGCAGCTACAACTTGATATTGGGGAATTGTGTAACGGCAGCACCTACGACTCTGACTCGTATTGTCTAGGTTCGAATCCTAGTTCCCCAGCCATTAGCCTCCATGGTCAAGCGGTCAAGACGTTGCCCTCTCAAGGCAAAATCATGGGTTCGATTCCCATTGGAGGTGCCACCAAACAGAGCGATTTCGTTCTGTTTTTTTGTTGTTTTGGATTTTTTGCATTTTTTCCCTGCATGGGCAGACAGCCTAAAACCCGAGCCGCCTCCCCCGCATGCCGAAAGCGAGACAAAACTGCCGCACGGGCACGCACGATGCGTCCGCATGCATCAACCTTTCGTGCTTTGTATACGCCCCTGCCTTTATAAAATCGTTATACAGAATATTACATCTTTGTAAGGTTTTTCTTCTCGTGTTTTCTTTTGCCTTTTGACGCGATGTGTAAGCGCAACCCCTTATTTTGTTCGTTTTTTTATTATAAAGCACACATCATCAGACGAGTTTGGCAATCTTGACAATTTTTTTATAAAATGTTATACTACACCCAACGTGCCGATTCGTGGATATTCATTCCTGTCGGCCACATATTTTTGAGGAGGAACCTGTTATGAAGAAGCTTGTTGCTTTGATGGTTGCCCTGACCTTGGTTCTGGGTCTGGCTGCCGTCGCGTCCGCTGCGGACTACCCCACCAAGGGCCTGATCGCCATCAACCCGTGGTCTGCCGGCGGCGGAACGGATAACTGCCTGCGCGCTTTCTGCTCCGCGCTGGAGAAGCAGCTCGGCGTTTCCGTCACCGTTGACAACCAGACCGGCGCTTCCGGCGTTACCGGCCACGAGGCCATCGCCGACGCGGATCCGGACGGCTACACCATCGGCATGATCACCTTCGAGCTGGCCACCTACAAGCCCAGTGACATGAGCGATTACACCTATGAGAACTACGACGCGATCTGCCGTATCAACACCGACGCGGCGGCCGTGACCGTGAACGCCAAGTGGGCTGCCGACAACGGCATCACCGATCTGGCGACCTTCGTTGACTACTGCAAGGCTCATCCGGGCGAGGTCAAGATGGGCGGCTCTTCCGCCGGTTCCGTCTGGCACATCGCCGGCGGCTACCTGATGAACGCGGCTGACATCGACATCAAGATGATCACCTACGCCGACGGCGCTGCCGGCGCTGTGAAGGCCGCCGCTCAGCAGGAAATCGAGGGCGTGACCGTGTCTCTGGCCGAAGCGCGCAGCTTCATCGAGTCCGGCGACCTGATCTGCCTGGGCGTCATGGATACCGAGCGCAACGCCACCTTCTCCGACATCCCGACCTGCCAGGAGCAGGGCTTCGACTGCGTGTACGCGACGCAGCGCGGCCTGGCCTTCCCGAAGGGCGTGGACGAGAGCATCCGTGCCAAGATGGCTGAGGCTTGTGCCGCCGCTATCGCGGATCCGGACTTCGTCGCCCAGATGGCCAGCTTCGGCCAGGCGATCTCCTACATGGACGCCGAAGAGTACACCGCTTACCTGGCGCAGGCCGCCATCGACGTGCCGGCCGCTATGGAAGCCGTTGACCTTCTGTAATCAGTAGCAGAAAAATGGGCAGGCGACTCGCCTGCCCATCATTTTGGTTTACAGCCCTGTTAAGATTTCTTACCAAAGGATGTGATTCGCTTGAAAAAGACTCATACCAAGGCGTTTGCGAATCTGATTGCCTCCATTCTGCTGCTGTGTATCGAAGGATGGGCGCTCTTCCAGACGTATGGCTTCAAGGTCGTGAAAAAGGCGACCGTGCAGCCCGCCGCTTTCCCGCAGATCATGTGCGTGGGCATGATTATCTTCACGGTGATTCTGCTCATCCAGTCCGTCATCAAGCTCACCAGCATGAGCGAGGATGACCCGCTCGCCGAGCCGGCCGCTTCCATCAACTTCATCAAGAACAAGGGCGTGCTGGCGGGCCTGTTCGTCATCCTGCTGTGCGTGCTGTTCGTGGCGTTCTTTGACACGCTGGGCTATGTGATCGTCGGCGCGCTGCTGTGCGGCGTCATCATGTGGCTGATCGGCAAGCGCAACATCGTTGAGCTGCTGCTGGTCTCCATTCTCGTGCCGCTGGGCATGTGGCTGGTGTTCTACAAGATGCTGAGCGTCAACATCCCGATGGGCGTGCTGCAGCCGCTGCGCGACCTCGTGGATATGATTCATTTCTAAAGAAAGGAGAGCGTTGTTATGGATTGGAGTTTGCTTTTTTCCAGCTACGGCTCTGTCTTTACGAACCTTCAGGTCATCATGATGACCTTTCTGGGCGCTCTGGGCGGCGTGCTGCTCGGCGCTATCCCCGGTATGACCGCGACGATGGGCGTGGCTCTGCTGATTCCCTTCTCCTTCGGCATGGATTTGATTCCTTCCGTCGGCCTGCTGCTGGGCATCTACTGCGGCGGCATGTACGGCGGTTCGATTTCCGCCATCCTGATTCATGCGCCGGGCACCCCGTCTGCGGCGGCCACGCTGCTTGACGGCTACCCGATGTGCCAGAAGGGCCAGGCGGGCAAGGCGCTTTCCATCGCCATGTTCTCCTCCTTCTGCGGCGGCGTTATCGGCGCGCTGGTGATGACCTTCCTCTCCCCGACCGTTGCGAAGGTCGCCATGAAGTTCACTTCCGCCGAAATGCTGATGCTGGCGGTGTTCGGCCTGTCCGTCATCGTCGCCATCTCCGGCAAGTCCATCGCCAAGGGCATGATCAGCGCGTTCTTCGGCATGGTGCTGTGCACCGTCGGCCTCGACCCGACGTACAGCGTCAAGCGCTTCACCTTCGGCGTGAAGCCGCTGCTGAGCGGCTTCCAGTTCATCCCGACGCTGATTGGTCTGTTCGCCGTGGCCGAGGTCATTGCGGGCGTTGAGCGCATCATCAACGGCGAGGAAAAGCAGGAGCACTCCGACGAGAAGATTACCAACGTGCTCCCCGACTGGCAGACCATCAAGACCATTTGGCCGAACATCCTCTCCGGCGGCCTCATCGGCACCTTCATCGGCGCCATTCCGGGCGCGGGCGGCGACATCGCGGTGTTCGTCTCCTACGGCTTCAACAAGAGCTTCAGCAAGCACCCGGAACTCTGGGGCACGGGCATCCCGAACGGCGTTGCCGCGACCGAGTCCGCGAACAACGGCTGCTCCGGCGGCGCGATGATTCCGCTGCTGTCTCTGGGCGTGCCGGGCGACTCCGTTACGGCCATCCTGCTGGGCGCCTTCATCATGAAGGGCATCACCCCCGGCCCGATGATGTATGTCAACGAGCTGCCGACCGTCTACGCCGTGTTTGCCGCGCTGATGCTGGCGAACCTGGCAATGCTGGTTGTGGGCTGCCTGGGCGTTCGCTTCTTCGCGAAGATTGTCTCGGTTGAGAAGAAGATTCTCTACCCGATCATCCTGGTCATCTCCCTGCTGGGCGCGTTCTCCATCAACAAGAGCATCTTCGATGTGGGTGTCTGCGTGGCCTTCGGCGTGATCGGCTGGCTGATGAACAAGTACGAGTTCCCGCTCAGCCCGATTCTGCTGGCCCTCATCCTTGGCCCGATGTGCGAACAGAACTTCGTCCGCTTCATGGACCTGGAAAACGGCAACTTCGGCGCGATTCTGGGTCACCCGATTGCCATCGGCTTCTTCCTTGTCGCCGTCGCGGTCGTCATCTTCTCTGTGTATAACCAGAGCAAGATTAACAAGCGCGAGGCGGCCAACAAGGCTGCGATGAAGGCCGAGTAATCCGCTTCTTCATCTTCATAACAAACAAGACCGCTTCTCCCCGATGGGATGAGCGGTCTTGTCGTATATTCTCCTTGATTCCGTCTGCGCAATCGCATATAATAAAAGAAAAGGAGGGATGGATATGCCGCTTGACGAAATCAACGCGCTCAGGGATTGTTTTGTCCGTCAGCTTGCGCCGCTGAAAATCTATCTGTTTGGCTCTTATGCCAACGGCACCTACACCAAGGACAGCGATTTTGATTTTTATATCGTTGTGGATGACAGCCGCACGGACCTTGTTTCATTGATGACGCAGGCATACAAATCCATCCGCAGCGTTAAACGGCACCCTGTGGACATTCTTGTCGGCACGCAGAGCAGATTCGATGAGCGCAAAGCCCATGCCACGCTCGAGCGCGAGGTTGCACAGAAGGGGATGCTGCTGTATGGAATATGAAGTTATTCCGCTTGTGCTGCTTAACAATGCTGTGTCAAGCTTAAATCAAACACTTCAAAAAACAATAATCTAAGTATTTTCAGGATATGGGGCTTTGCCCCATCGCCACACCAAAGGGCTTTCCGTTTTCTGTCATTTGTTTCCGCCACAGGCGGCAACGACCGAAAACCTCTTTGGAAACCTTCGGGCAAAAACACCTAGTTTTTTCTTGAAACATCGGGGTTATTATCTTGAATGCTCCATGCATAACACAAAATATGAAAGCCGTCGGGCGCAAACCCGACGGCTTTCATCATTCGGTTTTATCCGAGATTACTTCTGAATCTCGTCCACCCACTGCTGATAGAGGTCTTCCTCGTTGATCTTATCGATCATATCCTGAATGGCCTGAGTGAGCGTATCCTCGCCCTTGACGCTGGCGATGTAGTTGCCGCCCTGGAAGTCGAACGCGAAATCCGCAACCTCGAGGTCGTCGTTCTCGGCAAGGATGCTGTCATAAACCGTCTTCGGCACAACCAGACCATCGATACGGCCGGTCTTGACCATGTTCACGCCATCCGGAATCTTGGTGACCAGCTCAACGGTCGTGCTCTCCGGCAGCTGCTCTTCTGCCATAATCTGCTGGTTGGTGCCGTTCTGCGCGGCGACGGTCTTGCCAGCGAAGGACTCGGCAGAGTTGTAGGAAGCGCCGGTGCCCTTCTTGACGAGCACGCCCTGATCGCCCTCGTTCCAGTAGATGCCGGTCAGCTCCATGCGGGCCAGACGGTTCTCATCGTAGGTCAGGCCGGCGACCATCAAGTCCACATCGCCCTGGCCAACGGCCGCGAGGCAGGCGTCAAACGCCATCGGCTGAATCTCCAGCTCAACGCCGAGCTGCTCGGCCATCCACTGGCACATCAGCACGTCCGTGCCGACGATATTGCCGTCGTCGTCGATGTACTCATACGGCGGCCAGTCCGGGCTGGTCGCAACGGTCAGCTTGCCGGCGGCCTTGATGTCGTCCAGACGATCGGCCAGCGCAAGGGAACAGGTGAGAATCATCGCCAGCGCAAGGGCGAACGCAAGAATCTTTTTCATAATCAGATTTCCTCCTTTTTTCTTCCGCGGAAACGTGTTCCGCAAAAACGATGATGCTATTTTACGACGGGATTATGCATATGTCAAGTGTATATTCTGCATAAAAATACTTTATTTTTCGGTTAGTTTGAAAAAATATTCGATATTTATATGGAAAAGCCGTTTTGCCTGTTGTTTATTTTCTTGTATTGTGCTAGAATATGGGCATTGCGTCCGCGCAATCAAACCGTTATTGGCCTAATTTTGAAAGGTGTGAATATTTATGCCCGAACTGAGCCGTCGCGTTCAGACGTTTACCGACTCCGTCATCCGCCGCATGACCCGCATCAGCGACGAGGTGGATGCCATCAACCTCTCCCAGGGCTTTCCGGATTTTCCGCCGCCCAAGGCGATTACCGACCGTCTGCGCGAGGTCGCGGACGAAGGCCCGCATCAGTATTCCGTGACCTTCGGCGCGGAGAACTTCCGCGAAGCGCTCGCCCGCAAGCAGGGCCGCGCGTATGGCCGTGAAATCAACCCCGATACCGAGATTCTCGTCACCTGCGGCGGCACCGAAGCGATGATGAGCGCGATGATGACCGTCTGCAACCCCGGCGACAAGGTGGTCGTGTTCTCTCCCTTCTATGAGAATTATGGCGCGGATGCGATTCTTTCCGGTGCAGACCCGATTTTCGTGCCGCTCGTTCCCCCGACGTTCGACTTTGACCGCAGCGTGCTCGAGGACGCGTTCCGTCAGCACCCGAAAGCGATTATCGTCTGCAACCCGTCGAACCCGTGCGGCAAGGTCTTTACCAAAGAAGAGTTGCTGTTCATCGGCGGCCTGTGTAACAAATATGACGCGTATATGATTACCGACGAGGTCTACGAGCACATCGTTTTCGCGCCGTATCATCATGTATACGCGGGCGCGCTGCCGGAAATTGCCGACCGCGTCATCTGCTGCTCTTCCCTCTCCAAGACGTATTCCATCACGGGCTGGCGTCTGGGCTACCTCATCGGGCCGGAAAACGTGATTGAAGGCGCGAAGAAGGTGCACGACTTCCTGACCGTGGGCGCGGCCGCGCCGCTTCAGGAGGCGGCTGTCGTCGGCCTGAACTTCCCGCAGAGCTATTACGACGGGCTGACCGAGCTGTATACCCACAAGCGTCAGGTGTTCCTCGACGGACTGGATCGTATCGGCCTGAAGCACACCGTGCCGCAGGGCAGCTATTTCGTCATGGTGGATATCAGCGACTTCCAGAAGCCGGGCATGCGTTTCCACGGCAAGAGCGACATGGAGTTCTGCGAGTGGATGATTCGCACCATCGGCGTGGCGGCCGTGCCGGGCTCGAGCTTCTTCCGCGAGCCGGTCAACCACCTGATTCGTCTGCACTTTGCCCGCAGCGAAGAGACCCTGAACGAGGCGCTCGAGCGCCTGGCAAAACTGCCGAAGCTGGTGTAACCCGATGTATATCACCGACGTCGTCACCCTGCCGCGCTTCTGTTTCGGCCGCGGCGTATACAAGCGCTTCCCCGAGCTTTGCAAGGGGCTGGGCGCGCGCTTCGCCCTTGTCGGCGGCCATACCGCGATGGAAAAGGGGCTTCCTCTTCTAAAAGAAGGGCTTGCGGGAAGCGATATGCAAATGCTCTGCGCGCTCCCCTTCGGCGGCGCGTGCACGCTCGCAGCAATGGACGCGCTGGCAGCGCAGATCGCCCCGATGCAGCCGGATTTTCTGGTCGGCATGGGCGGCGGCAAGGCCATCGATACCGCAAAGGGCGTGGCCCATCGGCTGGGGATTCCGCTGGTGAGCCTGCCGACGCTGGTTTCCAACTGCGCGCCGATCACCGCGCTTTCCGTTGTCTACCGCGAGGACGGGCCGTTCGACCGCTTCCTCTTTTATAAAGCGCCGCCCGCGCTCACGCTGATCGACCTGAATCTGGCGGCGGGCGCGCCCGCCCGCTTCTTCCGCGCGGGCATGGGCGATACGCTGGCCAAATACATCGAATCGACGTTCAGCGCGCGGGGCGACGAGCTGGGCGGGGCGCTTGACCACATGTCCGCCATCGGCGTGAGCCTGTCAAGCACCTGCTACGACCCGATTGTGAAGTTTGGCCGTCAGGCACTCGACGAAGTGGAACGCCATGAAGCCGGGCCTGCGATGGAAATGTGCGCCCGAAGCATCATCCTCTCGGCGGGGCTGGTCTCGCTGATGGCGGATGACAACTACAACTGCGCGCTGGCGCACGCGGTCTGCTACGGTCTCCAGCACTTCGAGCATGTTGAGCGGGATTTTCTGCATGGCGATTTGGTCGCTTACGGCGCGCTGGTTCAGCTCGTGCTGGACGGGCAGGCGGACAGGGCACAGGCGCTGCGCGCGTTCCTCATCTCGCTGGGCACGCCCGTGACGCTGGATAAAATGCATGTGCCGCTTGACAAAACCGCGCTGCACGACGCGCTCGTCGAGGCCACGACCGGGCCGGACATGGCGCATATCCCCTACCCCATCACGCAGGACATGGTGTTTGATGCCATGCGGCGTGTGGAAGCACTCTGATCCCCTATTCACCGTTCTCACCAAAAGGAGGGATTCCCTTGCTGTTTCAGAACACCATGAAGCTGCTGCAAAAATACGGCATGAACTTTCTGAACGGCCTTGGCACGACGCTTCTGCTGGCGCTCATCTCCGTGGCCATCGGCTGCGTCATCGGCGCGCTGGTCGCCATCATGCGTCTGAGCAAGTCGAAGGTTCTGCGCGGCATTGCGACGGTCTATACCGAAGTCATCCGCGACACGCCGCTGCTGCTTCAGCTGTATTTCTTCTATTTCCTGCTGCCGGATATCCTGCCGGCGCTCAAACTCTCCAAGTTTACCTGCATCGCCGTCGCACTGGTCATCAACTCCGGCGCGTACATGTCCGAGGTTTTCCGTTCGGGCATTCAATCCATCGACCGCGGCCAGACCGAGGCGGCCCGCTCGCTCGGTCTCTCCTCCCGCCAGACGATGATGCGCATCATCCTGCCGCAGGCGTTCAAAAACGTGCTTCCGGCCATGTGCAACGAGTTCGTCGCGGTGACGAAGGAAACGTCGCTGGCCTCCACGTTCTACGTCGGCGACCTGATGACGCAGTACCAGACCATCTCCGGCAAGACCTATCTGGTCATCGAGCCGCTGATTATCATCGGCATCATCTATTTCGTTGTGACGTTCACCATGAGCAAGCTGATTACCGTTCTGGAAAGGAGGCTCAAGAGCGATGACTGATTCGTTTGAAAACGCACCCGAGCTGATTCGCGTCGAGGATCTGCACAAGAGCTTCGGCAATTTGAAGGTGCTGAATGGCATTACCGAAACCATCCACAAGGGCGAGGTCGTCTCGCTCATCGGCCCGTCCGGCTCGGGCAAATCGACCTTCCTGCGTTGCCTGAACCGTCTGGAGGAGCCGACGAGCGGCCACATCTGGTTCGACGGCGTGGATATTGCGGATAAGAGCGTCAATATCGATCGTCACCGCCAGAAGATGGGCATGGTTTTCCAGCATTTCAACATCTTCCCTCACATGTCCGTCATCGACAACATCACCCTCGCGCCCGTTCTGCTGGGCAAGATGAGCAAGGATGAAGCCGTTTCCAAGGCGGAATCTCTGCTTGCCCGCGTCGGCCTTTCCGACAAGCGCGACAACAAGCCCTCCCGCCTCTCCGGCGGCCAGAAGCAGCGTTTGGCCATCGTGCGCGCGCTGGCGATGGAGCCGGAGGTCATGCTCTTCGACGAGCCGACCAGCGCCCTCGACCCCGAAATGGTCGGCGAGGTGCTCGAGGTCATCAAGTCGCTGGCGAAAAACAACATGACCTGTGTCATTGTCACCCACGAGATGGGCTTTGCGCGCGAGGTCTGCAACCGCGTGCTGTTCATGGATGAAGGCATCATCATGGAGCAGGGCGACCCGCATCAGGTGTTTGACCATCCGCAGAACCCGCGCACGAAGGACTTTTTGAGCAAGGTGCTGTAATGCGCCTTTCGTATGTCACAACCGAATCCGACGGCGCGCTGACCCTCTCTCAGCTTCTGCGCGGGCCGCTCTCGCTTTCCGCAAGGGAAGCGCGGGAGGCCAAGCGCCTGGGCTTGACGGTGGACGGCGCGCCGTTTTTCGCCAATCAGCGTGTCGGCGCGGGCAGAACAATCGGCATTCCCCTTGCGGAATACGACATGCCGACAGATTTTTCCGCGCCCGCCGATGTGGATGTTTTGTATGAGGACGACGCGTTGCTGGCCGTGCGCAAGCCCGCGCCCTTGCAGGTGCATCCCTCCCCGTCCGCCCCGCGCGGCGCGGACACGCTGGAAGGGCGCGTGCAAAGCTATCTGCGCCGCGGCGCGCACCCCGTTCATCGGCTCGACGCGGAGACAACGGGTATTGTGCTCTTCGCCAAACTGCCGTATGTGCAGGCACACATCCAGCGGCAGATGCAGGCGGATACCTTTCACAAGGAATACCTCGCGCCGGTCTGCGGCGCTTTGCCCGAACCGGAAGGCGTCATCGACGCGCCGATTGACCGCATCGCGCCGGACAGCTTTACCCGCGCGGTTCTGCCGGGCGGCCAGCGGGCCGTAACGCGCTATCGGGTGGAAGCGGCCCTTCGCGATATCTCGCTCGTGCGGCTTTTCCCCGTCACGGGGCGCACGCATCAGCTGCGCGTGCACATGGCGCATATCGGCCATCCGCTGCTCGGCGACACGCGCTATTTCACGGCGGAATCCGCCGCGCTGGCAGCCAAATATCATGCGCCGTTTCACCAGCTCTGCGCGGTGAAGCTCTCGCTGATTCACCCCCTCACGGGCAGTCCGCTTGAAATCGCCTGTGCGCCCGATTTTGCCGTTGACTTTTCGTCTCATCTATGATATCCTGATTCCAACTTCACATCATCACCCCGCTTCCATCACCGGATGGAGCGGTCGGGCATTCGGAATCCCTCCGCAGGTACGGCGCGCAAGCGCTATAAGGTGGGATGCCGAGTGCCTTTTACCTTTTTAAGGAGGATTTATCATGAACATCAGCCCCTTCAAGGTCGAAGAATGGATGAACGCCTACGAAACGCAGGCAAAAATCAACATCGCAGAAACCTGCGTCAATTCCGTGTCGCTTGACGAACTGTTTGCCCTGACGGGCGAAAACAAGCAGGCGTTTCTCGACGCCTTCTGCGCGCGCCGCCTGACCTACGGCGATATCGTCGGCAAACCGGAACTGCGCGAAGGCATTTGCGACCTGTTCCAGACGCTGAACCCAAACGAGGTCGTCACCACCCACGGCGCGGCGGGCGCAAACCATCTGGCGATGTACGCGCTGATTCACCCGGGCGACCACGTGATTTCCGTTCTGCCGACCTATCAGCAGCTGTATGCCATTCCGCAATCCTTCGGCGCACAGGTCGATTTGCTCCCGCTGCGCGAGGAAAACGGCTTCCTGCCTGATCTCGACGAACTGCGCGGCCTCATCAAGCCCAACACACGGCTCATCTGCCTGAATAACCCCAACAACCCCACAGGCGCGCTGATGACGCGGCCCATGCTGGAAGCCGTCGTCGCGATGGCGCGCGAGGTCGGCGCATATGTGCTCTGCGACGAGGTCTATCGCCATCTGACGCAGACGGACGCGTGGAGCGAATCGATTGTCGATCTTTACGAAAAGGGCATTTCCATCGGCAGCATGTCCAAGGTGTTTTCGCTGGCGGGTCTGCGCCTGGGCTGGGTTGCCAGCCATGACGCGGATTTCATCAACGCCTGTCTCTCCCGACGCGATTACAGCCTCATCAGCTGCGGCATGTTTGACGAAGCCGTCGCCTCCCTCGCGCTGCGCCACAGTCACGCGCTGCTCTCGCGCAACCGCGGCATCGTCCGCGAAAATCTGGCGATTCTGACCGATTGGGCCAAAAAGGAAAAGCGTGTGCATTTCGTCCGTCCGCAGGCGGGCACGACCGCGCTGCTGTTTTACGATAATCCCATGCCGTCATATACTTTCTGTGAAAAGCTGCTCGCGCAGACCGGCGCGCTGCTCACCCCGGGCGCATGCTTTGAACTTGAGGGCTGCGCACGCATCGGCTATGCTTGCGGCGCCGACGAGCTGAAAGCCGGACTCGCCGCGATTTCCGCCACGCTGGATACGCTGTAAAAAAACCTTCCATCTTTTTCCATTTTGCGTCTGTTTTCTCGATTTTCACTGATATTCCTCACTTTTTCTTTTCCTCGCCTGCCTTTTCCAGAACTTGGAAACGATTATATTGCAATAAAAGAATATCCGCCTTCGTCAGATATGCAGAAGACGAACAAGAGCGGCCGCTTGGACGCCTTCGCAATGACAAAGGAGGACTTCCTATATGTTTACCGGAAAGAAAAAGGCGGCTTGCGCCGCGATGCTGAGCTTGGCGATGGCAGCCCCGCTGGCGGCCTTCGCCGAAAACGAAACCCGCGTCATCACCTGCGGCACGCTGAATCTGCGCGCCGGGGAGAGCGCATCCTCCGCCATTCTGGGCAAGTATGGCTGGGGCACCGAAGTGCTCGTCAAGGGTATCAACGGCGACTGGGCGAGCGTGGACGTCGGCGGCCAAAGCGGCTACATGTACGTCAAGTATCTGGGCAGCGAGGGTGCGGCCAATTCCACCGCGTATGTCAACACGAACAGCCGCGGCCTGAATCTGCGTGCCGAGCCGAACGGCGACATCCTCGGCTCGTATCCGCGCGGCACGAAGGTGACCGTGCTCTCCACCAGCGGCGACTGGAGCAAGGTCAGCGCGGACGGCAAGACCGGCTACATGCAGACCCGCTGGCTCTCGGGCAAGACTGTGAGCGGCGGTTCTTCCGCCGTGAAGCCCGCGACGGGCACCGCCGTGGTCAACAACCCGCGCGACACCCAGGTGCTCTTCCTCCGCCGCGAAGCGAGCGTGAACAGCGAATCGCTGGGCTACTACCGCAACGGCAAGACCGTGACCCTGCTGGCCCGTCAGGGCGACTGGTATAAGGTCAGCGTGGACGGCAAGACCGGCTACATGATGGCCAAGTATCTGAAAATCACGAGCGAAATTCACAGCGGCACGGCGCGCGTGTTCAACGCCAACGGCGGCAGCTATGTCAATTTCCGCAGCCGCGCAAGCCTGTCCGCGTCCGTCATCGGCACGGTTCCGGTCGGCACGACGGTCACTGTGCTGGAAAAGACGACCGACTGGACGAAGGTTGAAGTGAACGGCAAGGTCGGCTACATTTCCACCTGGTTCCTGAAATTCTGATTCTCTCCCTCTCCTCCCTCAAAGGGCGTCTGCTTCATCGGCAGACGCCTTTTTGGGCTGCCGCCCAAACCTGCCCGAGGGACAAAGTCCCTCAGACTCCCGTCTTCGCTTTGCGCTTACCATCCGAGTCTTTTCATTCATCCATCAAGCTCACAAATGACAGACGAAATTTTACATTTCCGGCAGGCTTCAGGGCAGATTCTTAAATGACGCATATTTTTGCTTTCGCTGCTCAAGCTAAGTCAAAAGTGCATCGGGAGGCATTATCATGAGCAAAACGGAAATCGTCGGCGTCATCGGGCGGCAGGTGCTCGATTCGCGCGGAAACCCGACTGTCGAAGCGGAGGTGCAGCTCTCGGGCGGCGTGGTCTGCACGGCCATCGCCCCCAGCGGCGCATCCACGGGCAAATACGAGGCGCTGGAGCTGCGCGACGGCGACATGCAGCGCTACGGCGGCAAAGGCGTGCTGCAAGCCTGCAAAAACGTCTCCGGCGCAATCTGCAAGGCCCTCCGCGGCATGGACGCGGGCAATCTGTTCGCCGTCGATGAGGCGCTCATCGCGCTGGACGGCACGAAGAACAAAGCCGTGCTCGGCGCAAACGCGACGCTGGCGGTATCCATGGCATGCGCCAAGGCGGCGGCATGCGCGCAGAATATGGCGCTCTTCCGCTTTCTGGGCGGCGCGCAAGCGCACCTCATGCCCATGCCGATGATGAACATCCTCAACGGCGGCGTGCACGCGGGCAACGGGCTGGATGTGCAGGAATTTATGATTGTGCCCGTCGGCGCAAAGGATTTCCGCACGGCGCTGCAAATGGGCGCGGAAGTCTATCACGCGCTGGCGGCGCTGCTCAAAAAGAAGGGGCTCTCCACAGGCGTGGGCGACGAAGGCGGTTTCGCGCCGGATATCGCCGAAGAGAAGCAGGCGCTCGACCTCATTCTGGATGCGATTGCCCGCGCGGGCTATACGGCGGGCACGGACGTCGCCTTGGCGCTCGACGCGGCGGCCAGCGAATGGGCGCAGAAAGACCGGTATATCCTGCCCAAATCGGGCCGCGCGTTCACCGCGCACGAGCTGACCGCGCATTGGCGCGGCCTGTGCGACCAATACCCCATCCGCTCCATCGAGGACCCGCTCGGCGAGGAGGATTGGCCCGCGTGGCAGGCGCTGACGCGGGATCTGGGCAGCCGCTGTCAGCTGGTCGGCGACGACCTCTTCGTGACGAACACCGAGCGTTTGCAGCGCGGTATTTTGATGGGCTGCGCCAACGCAATTCTGCTCAAGCCGAACCAAATCGGCACGCTGACGGAGACCATGCAGGCCCTTTCGCTGGCGCACAGGAGCGGCTACCGCACCATCATGTCCCACCGTTCGGGCGAGACGGAGGACACGACCATCGCCGACCTGGCCGTGGCGCTCGGCGCGGGGCAGATCAAGACGGGCGCGCCCTGCCGAAGCGAGCGCGTGAGCAAATACAACCGCCTGCTGCGCATTGAGGACGCGCTGGGCGGCGCGGCCAGGCTGGATGAGCTTCGCCTATGATTTATCTGATTTTAAGCAGCGTGAGCGCGTTTTTCGGGCTGCTTTCGGGCATCGGGCCGACGACGCTGCTCCGCCCCCTGCTGGACGCGGTTTCGCCGCTCGCGCCCGCCTCCGTCGCGGCACTGTGCACGATGGCGACGCTCTGCGCGGCGTTGGTCTCGGCCTTTTTCGCGCTCAACCACGCCCTGCCGCTGCATCCCGACGAGCTGCTGCTGCTGTCGGTCGGTGCGGCGCTGGGCGGCATGCTGGGCGATTTGGCGGCCGCGCGCTTTTTCGCGATGGTCACGCGCGAATCGACCATGCTGCTGCAAAACGCGCTGCTCTTCACACTGATTGCGCTGCCGTCGCTCTACTTCGGCCCGCTGAATCACACGCTTGCGCCGATGGACGGTTCGCGGCTGCTGAGCTTCCCCGTCGCGCTGCTGGTGGGGCTGCTCGGCTCGTTTCTCGCCTTCGGCGCGGAACCGCTGACGCTGATGCTCTATTTCCTCTTGTTTGAGGCGGACGGCAGCGAAAGCGCGTTTGCTGCGCTGACGGTTTCGCTCTTCGCGATGGTCGGCAAGCTGATTGTGCTGCTGATTCGCGAGCGGCTGGTTCTGCCGGATGCGGGCGTGCTGCTCTGGCTGCTCCCGGGCGCGGTGCTCGGGGCGCTGCTGGCGCTTTGGCCCGCGATTCAGCGGCGGCGAAACAACCTGAGCGTGATTCTGCTTCGGCTGAGCCTGTTCACATCGCTGCTGAATATCGCCGCGGCGGCGCTGCACTGAGCAGCCCATGGGCGTATGCAATAGCCGTTGCAGTCTGCAAAAAAACCGAAGTTCCGCATGCACAGAAGGTTGGGCGGAATTTTTGAACCGTCAAAAAACGGACGCGCCGCTGGCCGTCCGTCTCTCTTTGCTTGACAATATGGAATTTACATCACCAAATTTTTCGCCAGTTCCTCGATTTCCTCGCGGTTCTTCTCGCTCATCGCCGAGCGAATCGTCACCTGCCGGTCGAGTACGCGCATGTTCTTCATCGTTTCCAGCGCCGCGCGCATCTGCTTGGCGGCCATCGGCGCCCACGTGCCGTTTTCCACCAGCGCCACGGTGCGGCCCTGCAAGCCCTTGAGCTTGAGCGCGGAAAGAAACGCCTCCATCGCGGGGGCATACGCACCGTCATACGTTGCCGCGCACAGCGCCATGCGGTCGAATTTGAACGCGTCGGCCACGGCATAGCTCTTGTGCACGCGGTTCAAATCGATGACCTCGACCGTTTCGCCCAGCGCGTGCAGCTTCTCGGCCAGCAGCTTGGCCGCCTCGGCGGTATGGCCGTGGAAGCCCGCGTAGGCGACCAGCACGCCGCTTTCCTCCGGCTTCCACGCCGCCCACAGGCTGTACAGCTCCAGCGCGCGGGCCAGCGAATCGCCGCTCAGCTGCGGGCCGTGCAGCGGGCAAACCGTCTCGATATCCAGCGCGGCGGCCTTTTTGAGCAGGCCCTGAACCTGCACGCCGTATTTGCCGACGATGTTGCAGTAATAGCGCCGCGCCTCGTCCGCCCACGCGTCCGTATAGGTCAGCGGGCCGAAATTGCCGAAGCCGTCCGCCGAAAAGAGCACCTTTTGGCTGTCCTCATACGCAACCATGACCTCGGGCCAATGCACCATCGGCGCGAGAACGAAATGCAGCGTATGGCTGCCCAGCGCCAGCGTGCCGCCCTCGCCAACCGTGACGCGCTCCTGCTCAAGCGCATGTCCGCCCGTGAACTGGTCGAGCATCGCAAACGTCTTGGCATTGGCAACCAGCTTCACCTGCGGCTGACGCGCGCAGAGCGCGGCAATCGAGCCCGCGTGATCCGGCTCCATGTGCGAAATTACCAGATAATCCAGCCTGCGCCCTGCCAGCGCTTCGTCAAGCCCGCCGAGCCATTCCGCCTGCTTGCGCGCGTCTACCGTATCCAACAGGCAGAGCCGCTCATCCTCAATCAGATAGCTGTTATAGCTCACGCCGTTCGGCACGGGATACTGCCCCTCAAACAGGTCAATATCGTTATCCATCACGCTCAGGCGGAGAATGCCCTCGGCCATTTTGTCCATAAACATTATATCAATCATCCTTTTCTTTTGACAGAGTTTCTTTTGGTGATATCTCTATATACGCTGCAAGCGGATAAAATCCTGCTTTTCATTCGTTAATTTTTCTTTATAAATGCGCGTTAACGGTCGTCAGACGTTCTTTCACGGCTTCTTGATGGCGTTCCGGCTTGACGCTTTGCGCCGCATGCGGGATAATATATCCATCAGATTTGTTTCATAAAGGAGATCGATTTCATGCTTGCTACTTGGATTCTCTGTCTGTTTCTGCTGATGATTGCGCCGTATCTGACCGTGGAAGCGGGCATTCTGCGCATCAAGAAGTGCGCGTCGCTCGGCGCGGGCCGCGGCTACCGCACGCAGCTCTCGATGGCTTCCCAAGAAGCGTGGGATTACGCCCAGAAGCTTTGCAGCAAACGCTACATCATCGGCGGCATCGCGATGGCCGCCGCGGCGCTGCTGCTCATTCGCCTTGCCCCGACCGATACCCTGACGAACCTGTATGTGTTCACCGCCGCCATCGCGCTGTTTGAGGTGGTCACGGTCATCGTGCTGATTGCGTCGGTGGAAACCAGTCTCCGCAAGCGCTATGCGCCCAAAGCGGCCGCCTGATTCGCCATTTTCTTCATTCCTTTCTCCATAAGCAAAAGCCCGAACGGTTTGAAATCGTTCGGGCTTTTGCTGTATACGCCTTCCGCCACGACTACGTTGCGACGCCTCCCTCATAGAGGGAGGCTTTATTCTCACGCTGATGCTGCTTATACCAAAAGGCTCCCTCTTTGAGCGCGTGCACCTTGCCGCCCCTGTACGGGAAGCTGGCAGGCGGAACGCCGAAGGTCTGTCGGCGAAGCTGCCTGAAGGAGTTTTATACCTTTCCTTCCAGCATGAACGCGGCCAGCGCGCCTTCCATCTCGCCGATATCCGTCATCGCGTTGACCTTGACGCGCAGCCTCGCCGCGTCGCGCATGCCGCGCACATAGCAGATGACATGCCGCCGCATCTCCCGCACGGCCACGGCTTCGCCTTTGAATCGGGCGAGCGCGTGCAGATGGCGCGAGAGCACGGCGAGCTTTTCTTCGTTCGTCGGTTCGGCGACGGTTTTGCCCGCCATCGCGTCGCGAATCTGGCTGAAAATCCACGGGTTGCCCTGGGCCGCGCGGCCGACCGCCACGCCGTCGCAGCCCGTTTCCTCCAGCATGCGAAGCGCGTCTTGGGCACAGGTCACGTCGCCGTTGCCGACCACGGGGATGGACACACGCCGCTTGAGCTTGGCAATCGCGCTCCAATCGGCGTGCCCCTCGTAAAACTGGCTTCGAGTGCGCGCGTGCAGGGTAATCATCTGCGCGCCGCTCTCCTGCACAAGCTGGCCCAGCAGCAGATAGGTTTCGCTGCCCGCCTCAAAGCCGAGCCGCATTTTGACCGTCACAGGCACATGCGACGCTTGAGCGACCGTCGCGACGATTTCCGCCGCGTGCACGGGGTCTTTCATCAATGCGCTGCCCTCGCCATTGCCGACGATTTTCGGCACGGGGCAGCCCATGTTGATATCCAACAGTGCATAGCGCCCGCCGCGCGTCAGTTCTTCCGCCGCGCGCGCCATGATTTCCGGCTCATGGCCGAAAAGCTGCAAGGCGACTGCGCCGTGTTCGCTTTCATCGACGCTGAGCAACTCCCGTGCCGCGCGGTTATCCTTCGGCGCAAGCAGATAGCCCTTCGCGCTGACCATTTCGCTCACGGCCATCGGGCAGCCCATTTCATGGCAGATGGTGCGGAACGGCATATCGGTCACGCCCGCCATCGGGGCGAGCATTGCGCCCCGCTTCAGAAAATCAAAGTTCATAAGCTCCTAAAAAAGACGGTTGGGGCTCTGCCCCAAACCCCGGTCAGGAACTGAGTTCCCGACACCTTCCACCACCGCTTCGCGGTATACCGCGAAGCGAAAGGAGGGAAGTCCAGAAACCTCAGGTTTCTGGCAGGGCTTGGGGCAGCGCCCCAACGTAACTCCCTCGTCACTCCGCAATGGATTGCAGGTTGGAAATCAGCCACTTGCCCGCCGTGCGCACCAGCGTCACGCGGTAGCGCGTCGTCGTCCACGCGGGCGGGGA
>CAKURR010000003.1 GCA_934675735.1 uncultured Clostridia bacterium | reverse complement strand
GAAAATCGCAGTTCGCGTTCTTCTTGATTCTGTATCGTTTTCAAGGATCATCGCTGTCCGCTCGGCTCAGTGGCTCGTGCTGACAGCTCAGTTATTATATCGCAGTTTCAGCCCCGTGTCAATACCTTTTTCAATCTTTTTTCGACAGTTTTTGAAACTTTGTGTCTGAAAAGTGAATTTCTTCCTGTCTTTCCTGCTTTTTCCGGCTTACAGCACCTTTGAGCCGTTTGCCTTGAGCTTAAAGCTGCACCCCAGCATCTCCGCCGCACGGCGGCACATCAACATGCGTTCCAGAAAGATTTCAAAGTAATCCAGCACCGAGCAGATTTCGTCGTCCAGCTGAATATCCAGCGTAATCTGCCGCTTATCCCTGTCCATATGCAGCACCGAGCTGATGGCCGCAAAGTTCACGCGGTCATGGATATCGAACTTGGTTCGGTCGCGTCCCCGCACGCGGTTGCGGCGCACATCCGTCTTATCCGCCAGAATCAGCGCGGCGGAAACCGCGTCCACCGCCGTTCCCGTCTTTTCGTCGTGGTTGCCGATGGCCGCAATCACAATCGCGATTTCTTTCGGCTCCATGCCCAAATCCCGAAGAATCGTCATCGCCATAATCGCGCCGCTGTGCGCATGGTCGGTGCGGTTGACGCAGTTGCCGATATCATGCATATAGCCCGCAAT
Organism: uncultured Clostridia bacterium; assembly: GCA_934675735.1. Taxonomy (GTDB): domain Bacteria; phylum Bacillota; class Clostridia; order Christensenellales; family Aristaeellaceae; genus Ventricola. The sequence goes on along the minus strand of CAKURR010000003.1, from coordinate 130,111 downwards.
GCGCGCCAGCTCTACCGTTCTCGCGTCATAATCCAGCTCTTCCAATATTTTCGCCGCCGTGTCGGATACCTTCGTCGCGTGTCCGACCGAATGCTTGGTGAACCCCAGCACGCCCAGATTCTCGTTGCCCTTCTCGATGTACGTCCGAATCTCTGCGTTGTTTCGGATATCTTCAAATGTAACCACGTCGTTTTCCTCCCTGCTCAGCCCTTAAAGCATCGGTCAAAAACCACCGAAATCTTCGTGCCGCGCCCCAGCTCGCTTTCCAGCTCAATCTGCGCGTTGTGTTTCACCGCGATGTGCTTGACAATGGCCAAGCCGAGGCCCGTTCCGCCCGTCGCCTTCGACCTGCTCTTATCCACGCGATAAAAGCGTTCAAAGACATGCTCCTGGTTTTCCGGCGAAATGCCGATACCCGTGTCCTGCACACAGACAATCACCTTGTCGCGCACGGGCCGCACCTCCAGCTTCACGCTGCCGCCGCGCACGTTATAGCGAATCGCGTTGTCGCACAAGTTATAGAGCAGTTCATCCATCATCTGCCTGTCGGCCTCCACGACTGCCTGCTTCGCGTCCAGTTGAAGCGTTACGTCGGCCTTGCGCGCGCTCATCTCCAGCTGTTCAAAGGTGTTGGTCGCTATCTGCGCCAAATCAACCGGCTCAAACTTGAGGTCGGGCATCGGCGCGTCCATCTGCGAAAGGCGGATGATATCGTTAATCAGCGTCAGCAGGCGGTTTGCGCTCTTGTGGATTTCCCCCGCAAACGTCTTGGCCTGCTCGCCACGGGCCATGCCGCTTTCAATCAATTCGGCATAGCCGGATATGCTCGTCAGCGGCGTTTTCAGCTCGTGGGAAACGTTGGCCGTGAACTCCACACGCATATTCGCGCTGCGCAGAATCTCTTCGTGCTGCTGCTCAATCATATCCATAAACGGCTCCAACTCGGGATAGCGCGCCACGCCGCTCACGTTGTTGAGGTGCGCGGTCATCTGCTCGATGGGCTGCACCAGCCGCGCCGTCAGCAGATGGGCCAGATACAGGCTGACCCCCGCCATGCCCGCCGCCAGCAGCAGAACCAGCGGCACGGAGCGGAAATAGACGCTCCATATATTGGAAGCCTCCTGTGCCAGCCGCAGCACGTCGCCGTTTTCCAGCCGAACGGCATAGTAAAACGTGTTTCGGTCGATGGTGCTGGAATTGCGGATGTCGCTCCCCTCGCCGTTTGCCAGCGCCTGCCGAATTTCCGGGCGGTCGGCATGATTTTCCATTGTCGTCGGGTCGGCGAAATTATCGTAATCGACCACGCCGTCCGCGCGCACGAGCGTCACGCGGATTTTCTCCTGCATGAGGCTTTCCAGCGCATCCTTCTTTCCCCCGTTTTCGGAAAGCACGACGGCAAACACGCGTCCGTAAGCCTCCAAATCGCTCATGACGCGCCCCTTAAACATTTCATAATTCACCCACGACAGCAGCAGCGTGGTTGCCAGAATCGCCACGGTAATCATACAGGCGAAGTATTTGAAAATCTTTTTCTTCATAGCTTTCCTCGTTCTGGGCGGCGGCCCGCCGTAATGCCTGTTTTCAAAAAGAGAGGCTGCCAAGCTTAAACCAAACATTTCAAGATACAATCAGCCAAGCATTTCCGGGATATGGTGCTTTGCCCCATCGCCCCGCCAAAGGGCTTTCCGTTTTCTGTCGTTTGTTTCCGCCACAGGCGGCAACGACCGAAAACCTCTTTGGAAACCTTCGGGCAAAAATACTTAGTTTTTCTTGAAATATCAGGTTTTTAGCTTGAAAGCCCCTTCTTCGTTCGTTTATTTTGCCTCGGCCATATAGCCGACGTTGCGGATGGTTTTAATCAGCGCGCCGCCGTCGCCGAGCTTCTGCCGCAGGGTGCGCACATGCACGTCGATGGTGCGGCTCTCGCCCTCAAAACTGGAGTCCCACACGCGCTCCATAATCACATCGCGGGAGATGACAATGCCGTGGTTCTTCATCAGCAGCTTGAGCAGTTCAAACTCCTTATAGGTCAGCTCGACGGGCTTGCCGTCCACATAGACCATGCGCTTTTCGCTGTCAAGGGTCACGTTGCCGCAGGTCATCAGGCTCTCCTCCGCCCCGCCGGAGCGGCGCAGAAGCGCCTTCACGCGCGCAATCATCTCCATCACGCCGAACGGCTTGGCGATATAGTCGTCCGCGCCGCCGTCAAGGCCTTTGACCTTGTCGATTTCGGTGGATTTCGCCGTCACCAGAATCACGGGAATCTTCTGCGTGTCCGCGCGCGTGCGCAGCCGCTTGAGGATGGAAAGGCCGTCCTCATCCGGCAGCATGATATCCAGCAGAATCAGCTCCGGCAGTTTTTCGGCAAGCGCCTTGTAAAACTCCTTCGCCGTCTCAAACCCCACGGCCTGATAGCCGCTGTTTTTGAGCGCGAAAAGCTCGATTTCCTGAATGTTGCGGTCATCCTCGACAATGTAAATCATAATGCTTATTCCTCGGCCGTCTGCGCCCTGGCCACGTCCGGCAGGCGATACTGCTTTTCGTAGGCCATCTCTTTGCGGTCAAATTCCGCATGCTCCTGATGCTTGACGTTCTGCAGGTATTCGTGCGCGTCGTATTCGTCCTTCGGCACCTGAATCTGATACACCGCGATGTTGGAGCAGTGGTCGGATACGCGCTCGAAGTTGGTGGAAATATCGGTCAGCACGAAGCCCAGCTCGATGGTGCACTGTCCGGTGGTCAGCCGCTCAATGTGGCGGGATTTGACGTTCACGTTGATATCGTCGATGCACGCCTCCAGCGGCTCCACCGTCTTAGCCAATTCTACATCATCCCGCAGGAAGCTGTCAAATGAACGATTGACAATATCGCGCACCGCGCCCGCAAAAACATGCAGTTCGCCCGCCGCCGCCTTGGAAAAGACCATCTTCTTCTCATTCATCTCGCGCGCGGAATCCAGCAGGTTCACCGCGTGGTCGCTGATGCGCTCGAAATCGCTGATGCTGTGCAGCAGCAGGGAAAGCGTGTGGCCGTCCTTCTGGGAGAGCTTGGCGCGGGAAAGCTTGACCATATAGGTGCCCAGCTTATCCTCGTAGTGGTCGATTTTCGTTTCCAGCGCCTCGATGCGATCGGCCATCTCGGGGGTGAACGTACCGCCGTCGATGAGGCCGATGGCGTCGAAAATCGCTTCGCGGGTCAGCTCGGCCATGCGGTCGGTGACGACCTTGCACTGCTCCACCGCGAACGCGGGATTGGAGAGGAAGCGCTCATCCAGCAGCTGGAAGTCGTCGATGCGCTCCACCGTGTCGCTGTCGCGGATGGTGAGCGTCGCCAGCTTCTCCAGCGTGCCGGAGAACGGAAGCAGCACCGCCGTCGCGATGACGTTGAACGTCGTGTGAATCACGGCGATGCCCGCCGCGTTCGCCGCGTCTTCCATGAACGCGAACGGGAAAACCGCGTTGACGGCATAGAATACCGCCATGAACAGAGTCGTGCCGATGATGTTGAAATACAGGTGAATCAGCGCCGCGCGCTTGGCGTTTTTGCTCGCGCCGATGGAAGAAATCAGCGCCGTGACGCACGTGCCGATGTTCTGGCCCATGATAATCGGCAGGGCCGCGCTGTATTTCACCGCGCCCGTCACGCAGAGCGCCTGCAAAATGCCGACGGAGGCCGACGAGGATTGGATAATCGCCGTCAGCAGCGCGCCCGCAATCACGCCCAGAATCGGGTTGGTGAACATCAGCAGGATGTGCGTGAACTCCGGCACGTTGGCCAGCGGCTTGACCGCACCGCTCATCATCTCCATGCCGGTCATCAGCACGGCAAAGCCAATCATGATGCTGCCCGCGTCGTGCTTCTTGTCGCCCTTGGCAAAGAGCAGCAGGCAGACGCCGACGAACGCCAAAACGGGCGTGAACGTCGCCGGCTTGCACAGCGTCAGCAGCAGGCTGTCGCCCTGCAAACCCGTCAGCGACAGAATCCAGCTGGTGATGGTCGTGCCGATGTTCGCGCCCATGATGACGCCCGCCGCCTGTGACAGGCGCATGATGCCGGAGTTGACGAAGCCGACCACCATCACCGTCGTCGCCGACGAGGACTGGATAATCGCCGTCACGCCCGCGCCGAGCAGCACGGCCTTAATCTTGCTTTTGGTCAGGCTTTCCAAAATGCTTTCCAGCTTGCCGCCGGAAGCGCGGGTCAGCCCTTCGCCCATCACATGCATGCCGTACAGAAACAGCGCAAGGCCGCAGAGCAAATTGAGCGCGTTTGTCATACCCATCCGCTTTCTCTCCTCTTGTTCACAACTTTGTGGTTATCCCCATCTTAACAATCCATTGTAAAGCGGCAAACAACACTGTGTAAAATTTGAGTTAAGCGGGCGAATAACGCGTTCAGTCCTTCGGCATCTCGCCCGTGATGGCGAAAATCGCCCACTGCGCGATGTTGGTCGCGTGGTCGCCGATGCGCTCAAAATACTTCGCCGTCATCAGCAGATCCGTGGCCGCCTCGCCGTTATCCGCGTTTTGGCGGATGGCTTCTATCAGTTCGCGCTTCACCGTGTCAAACAAATCGTCCACCACGTCGTCGCGGTCGATGACCCAGTTCGCCTTCTCTTCGTCGCGCTGGGCAAACGCCTCCAGGCTCTTGATGAGCATCACGCTCGTCTCCGTCGCCATCTGCCGGATCGGCTCGCAGCTGAGCGTCGGCAGCTTTTCCAGCATCAGCTCGATTTCGGAAATATCCGCCGCATGGTCGCCGATGCGCTCCATATCCGTCGTCATCTTCAGCGCGGCGGAAACCATGCGCAAATCCCCCGCTACGGGCTGTTGAGAGAGCAGCAGCTTATAGCATTGCTGCTCGATTTCACGGTTCTGCCGGTCAATCTGCTCGTCGTAGGCGATGATTTCCCGCGCCTTGTTGTGGTCGTATTCCAGCAGCGCCGTCACCGCCCCGCCGATGGCCATGCGAATCATTTCGCCCATTTCAAGCAGCGACGCATTCAGCTTTTGCAGCTCCATGTCATAATATTTGCGGCTTGTCATGTTTTTGCCCCCTTAACCGAACCTGCCGGTGATGTAGTCCTCCGTGCGCGCGTCCTTCGGCAGGGAGAACATCCGTTCCGTCGGCCCGCTCTCGATGATTTCGCCGAGCAGGAAAAACACCGTCGTATCCGATACGCGCGCGGCCTGCTGCATGTTGTGCGTCACCATCACAATGGTGTAATCCTTCTTGATGTCCGTCACCAAATCTTCGATTTTGGATGTGGAAATCGGGTCGAGCGCGCTCGTCGGCTCATCCATCAAAATGACCTCCGGCTTCACCGCCAGCGCGCGCGCGATGCACAGCCGCTGCTGCTGGCCGCCGGAAAGGCCGAGCGCGCTCTTTTTCAGGCGGTCCTTCAGCTCATCCCAAATGGCCGCGTCGCGCAGGCTCTTTTCCACAATCTCGTCCAGCTCGGCCTTCTTCTTGACGCCGTGCGTCCGCGGGCCGTAGGCGATGTTGTCGTATACGCTCATCGGGAACGGGTTCGGCTTTTGAAACACCATGCCCACGCGGCGGCGCAGCGCGCTCACATCCACGTTCTTTCCGTAGATATTCTCGCCCGTCAGGCGGATGTCGCCCGTGATTTTGCAGCCCTCCACCAAATCGTTCATGCGGTTCAGGCTCTTGAGAAACGTCGATTTGCCGCAGCCGGAAGGGCCGATAAACGCGGTGATTTCCCCCGCTGCGATGTTCAGGTTGATGTTTTTGAGCGCATGAAAACTGCCGTAATACAGGTTCATGTCTTTTACGGTAAATGCGTCGGCCATGGTGTTACGTCCTGCCTTTCATCATCATTTTGGCGATTCGGTTCGAGCAGAAGTTAATCAGCAGCACCAGCGCCAGCAAAACGACGCTCGTCGCATACGCCTGCTCGGTGTAAAGCCCTTCGGAGGCCTGCTTGTACATGTGCAGCGCCAACGTGCTGCCCGAATCCATCAATCCGGCCACCTTTTCCACCGTGCCGGAGGTATACATCAGCGCGGCCGTCTCGCCGACGATGCGCCCGATAGCCAGAATAATGCCCGACAGAATGCCCGGGATGGCCGTCGGCAGCACGATATGCGTCACCGTTCGCAGCCGCCCCGCGCCGAGGCCGAAGCTGCCCTCGCGGTACATATCCGGCACGGAGAGCAGCGCCTCCTCCGTCGTGCGCATAATCAGCGGCAGAACCATAATTGCCAGCGTCAGCGCGCCGGAAAGCATGGAATAGCCGAAATGCAGCCCGCCCGAAAAGAACAGCATACCGAACAGGCCGTAGACAATCGAGGGAATGCCGGAGAGCGTTTCCGTCGTCACCCGCACCAGCGCAACGATTTTACTGCCCTTTTTCGCGTATTCCGCCAGATAAATCGCCGCCCCGATGCCAAACGGCACGGCCGCCAGCAGCGCCAGCAGCGTCATCGTGCAGGTGTTGAGGATGGCGGGGAGCATCGACTGGTTGTCGGAGGTATACGTCAGCGCGAACATGTCCGCGTTCAGGTTCGGCACGCCGCGGATGAGCACATACCCTACCAGAAAGCCCAGTATCAACACCGTAACCGCCGCCGCCAGATGTGTGACCAGTGCCAGCAGAACCGAGCCGACATGGTTTTTGTATCGTCTCATGCTTTCTTCCCCCTCTTGAGCACGGAGAAGCACAGATTCATCAGCAAAATGAACACAAACAGCACCACGCCCGTGGCGATCAGCGCCTCGCGGTGCAGGCCCGCAGCATAGCCCATCTCGATGACGATGTTGCCCGTCAGCGTGCGCACGCCCTGCAAAATGCCCTTGGGCATGCGCGGCTGGTTGCCCGCCACCATGATGACGGCCATCGTCTCGCCCATCGCGCGGCCCACGCCCAGCACAACGCCCGCCAAAATACCGCTCTTGGCCGCGGGCACGACGGCCGTGTAGACGCTGCGCTCGTGCGTCGCGCCCAGCGCCAGCGCGCCCTCGTAATAGCTCTGCGGCATGGCGCGCAGCGCAGGCTCGACCACGCCGATGATGGTCGGCAGAACCATAATCGCCAGCAGGATGGACGCGGTGAGCATGGAGTTGCCGCTTCCGTCCCATCTCTCGCCCAGCGCGCGCACCATCGGCACGAGCACCACAATGCCGAAAAAGCCGTAGACCACCGACGGAATGCCCGCCAGCAGCTCCACCGCGGGCTTGAGCACGCGATACAGCCCCTTCGGGCAGAAAAACGCGAGATAAATCGCCGTCAGCAGCGCAATCGGCACGCCCAGCAGCAGCGCGCCCGCCGTTACGTAAATACTGCCCAGAATCATCGGGAAAATGCCGTAGATATCCGCGCCGGGCTTCCACCGCGTGCCGGAAAGGAAGTTCAGCACGCCGATTTTCTCCATCGCGGGCAGGCCGTTTGCAAACAGAAAGACGCAGATCAGCGCCACGCACAGCACGGACACACACGCCGCCGCCAGAAAGACGATTTTCATCAATCCTTCCAGCAAGGCGCGTTTGAGGTAGCTTCGCTCCATAACATCACCTGCAAAACCCTTCCGCCCTCTGCGGACGATCCCCCTCCCTCTTTCTCAGGGAATGAGGACCGCCGCATCGGCGGAAGGGTAATTTTTATTTCACAATCTCATTCCATTTGGTCACATCGCCCAAGAAGATGGAGGCAATCTGCTCGACGGTCAGGTCATCCGTCGGATTCGCGGCGTTGACAATCACGGCGATACCGTCCATCGCGATGGCCTGATGCTCCAGCGCCGCGGCCTCGTCGTCCTTCAGCTCGCGGGAAGCCATGCCGATGTCATACGTGCCTTCGATGGCAGAGGTCATGCCCGTGGTGGAATCGGTGGTCTGAAGCTCGATATCCGCATTCGCGTTGACGGCCTTGTAGCCCTCAATCAGCTTCTCCATCACCGGAGACACGGAGGAAGAACCGCCGACGACCAGCTTGCCTTCGGCGCCGCTGCCGACGTAAGCCGCCGCGTCATTGCTGCCGACATAGCCGTGCTCGTTGATAATCGCCTGCCCTTCGGCGCTCATGATGTAGGCGACAAAGTCCTTGGAGAGGTCGCTCTGGCCGTCCGTCTTATAGGCGATGTTGAACGGGCGGGCGATTTTGTAGCTGCCGTCGGCGACGTTTTCGGCCGTCGCGTCAACGCCTTCGACCTTCACGGCCTTCACGGTGTCATTCAGCGAGCCGAGGGAGACATAGCCGACAGCCTGCTCGTCGCCCGCGACGGTCATCAGCATGGCGGCGGTATTATTGGTAATCTGCGCGTCGTCGGTGGTCATATCGACCTTTTTGCCGTCCACCTTCTGCTCCACGCCCGTCAGCTCGACAAACGCGCCGCGCGTACCGGATCCTTCCTCACGGGAGATGACGGTGATGGACTTATCCGCGTTGAAATCAGCGCAGGCGGTCGAAGCGACACAGGTCAGGGCAAGCGCGGCCAGCGCCGCGATTTTGGCGATTTTGTTCATGATGTTTTCTCCTCTTTCTACACGTTTTTTCAGTAGTTTCGGATTGTTTCCGTTCTCATCTGAGAACGAGGTTATTGTAATTCCGCTATGTAAAATCAAAAAGCGCGGGCGTGTAAAAAGAAAGAAAAGATAAAGAAAAACGTTGGGGTTCCACACCAAACCCCGCCAAGAACCTGAGGTTCTTGGATTTCCCTCCACTGGAACACGAATGTGTCCCAGAAGTGGAAGGTGAAGGGAACTCAGTTCCCTTCCGGGGTTTGGGGCAGCGCCCCAACGTCTCCTCTTTTACTTCAGCAGCTCGGCCAGACCCGCCATCGCTTCGGTCTCGGCCTCGGCCTTCGCGGTCAGCTTCGCTTTTTCGGCTTCAATCGCCTTTTCGTAAATCGCAATCTCTTCGGTAAAATCGCCGCCCTTGTCGTCGTAACGGACGAACAGGCTGCGCGTGGCTGCGTCCACATCGGCCTTGTCAAAGTTGATGTCCGTGCCCCAGTAGAGGTTGTCCTGATTGTCCGCGCCCCAGTTCATGTCGTCCTGAACGGCGATGACCTCCGGCGAGAAATACATCGCATACCATTCCAGCACGTTGTTGACCGTCCACGCGTATTCGTCCACCGCCGTCGCGGGGTCGCCGTCTTTCAGGCAGTCGATAATCGCCTCGCACAGGGTAATCGTCTCCTGCGGCGCTTCGTGCGGCACAATCGGGCGCTCATACATCAGCCCCAGCAGATGCTTCTGCGCATAGCGGAACGCTTCCAGATTCCGGCTCGTCAGCGTCCTGCCCGTCTCGCGCAGCTGCGCCATCGCCGCTTCGTCGCCCGCCTCGCGCGCCGCTTCATACGCGCGGTTCACTTCAACCACCTTCGCGCGCATCGCCGCGGCCGCCTCGTCCAGTTCCGCCAGCGCCGCCTTGTAGGCTTCCACATCCGCGCCCGCCCCGGCCATCACGTCCTCATCCATCGCCGCAGTCAGGCGCGTCACCTGGGCCGTGAAATCCAAATCCGTCGCGGGCATCTGGTCGATATACATCGCCAGCGCGCCGTAATAGGCGATGTTGAAGCGCATCACCGCTTCGTTGTAGGTATCCGGATTGTCATACTGCGTGTGATAATAATCGATGTAGAACGGGAACACCGTCTCCATGTCCTTTTGCAGCAGGAAGCCGTTGACCGTGGAGGGCACGCCCGCCGCGTAATACGAGAAGTCATCCGAATAGGTGTAGGTCTGATAGCCCTCGGTCAGCACGCCGTCGGCAAAGCAGCCCTCCGGTTCGGGCGCATAGGCGTAGTCGTTCGCGAAATAATCGAGCATTGCAAACATCTCCGGCGCGGAATACGTCGTCGTGTACGTGTCGAACTCATACGCCGGCAGCTCGAAGTTGATAAACGCCAGCGTCTTGCCGACCCACTCGGGGTGGACGTGGTTAATCATCTCCCACGCGCCGACCGTCCAATCGAACTGCGAATAGGAAGCGCCCCACTCCTCCGCGCCGTGCAGGCAGAACACGATGTCGTTTTCGGGTTGATAGCCGGAATCCTTCATCGCCTTGGCCATCGCCAGCACGAGGCCGACGGCGCAGTTGTCATCCTGAAAGCCAAAGAAGTGCATGTCGTAATGGCCGCCGACCAGAATCTGGTAATCCGATGATTTACCGCGGATTTTGCCCATGATGTTGTAGGTCACGCCCGTGCCGATTTCCACTTCGTTATCCACCGTCAGCGTGCCGACCACCGGGCCGTTTTCCAGCTTCTCCCGAAGCTTCTGCGAATCGGCCACGCCGATGGAGCATGTCGGGATGGCCGTCGGGCCGCAGATATCCTGGCTGTTCAGCGCGTCATCCGCCACCTGAGCGAAGCCGCCGACGTTCGCCGCCAGAATCGCCGCCGCGCCCTGATGCTGCGCCTCCAGCATCGGGTAGGTAATCCACCAGTCGTCGCGCTGGTTGATATCCACGAGCACGATTTTGCCCGTCACATCCAGCCCTTCGTAATCCCACATCGTGCCCTGCCCGACGTAGACGATTTCTGCCGTCAGGCCGTCCGCGGGCGTGGCCGCCGTGGCGTAGGTGTAGACGGGGTAATCCTCGCCGTCCACCGTGAAGCTCGCGCCGTTGGACTGCCACCTGTCGCAGTCCGCCGCCACCTTTTCCACATCCTCCAGCCCGAGGGCGAGCATCTCCTGATAGAGGTATTCCGCCGCGGCGTGCTCCGCGTCGCTGCCCGCCTGACGGCCGCCGAAGCGCTCGCTGTTCACATAAGCCGGATTCGTGCTCAATTCGTAAGCGATTTGATAGCCGTATTCCGGCGACACGGCCGCCATCCAGCGGTCATAGGTTTCCTTCGGCGTTTCGGCCAGCGCGCCGACCGCAAACGTCAGCAGCACGGCCAGCAGGGCCAACACTTTGTTCATTCCTTTTTCCTCCTGTACATGGGCAAAATACAAAAAGCGGCGCGGTCGTTCCGCGTCGCTTCGATATTAACGGTTTCTGCGCCCATGCGTTCAAACTGCCCGCAGGGCCGCGCCCTTCAGCCGCGTTCATCCCAAAGATGTTTCACTACGCTTATTGACCGTTTCACGAAGTCGGTGCGAAAACGACTCAGAGAAATTTGAGCGATGACGCTCAATCAATAAGGCAACAAAGTTGCCAACCCGCACCCGCGGTGCGGTCCCCGGCTCTTCGACGGGTTTTCGGCATCTGACCCGGCCGTCCGTGTAGCCTCAGCCCCCAAGGAGAGCGGTCAACATCTTCAGGGTTCGCCTGAATGACAGGCGTTAATATACCATAACTTGCCCCGATGTGCAAGCGTTTCGATTCATTTTCTCTGCATCAAATGATGCGAACGTTCGCTTTTACGGCGTCAGGCGGTTCGGGCCGCGGAAGATGAACATCGCGTCCTTAATCGTCAAACCGAGCAGCAGCATGGTCAGGCGGTCGATGCCCAGACCGAAGCCGCCGTGCGGCGGGCAGCCGTACTTGAAGAACTCGAGGTAGAACTTCACGTCCTCGTCGAGGCCCTTCTCCTGCGCCTGCGCCTTGAGCACGTCATAGCGGTGCTCGCGCTGCGCGCCGGTGGTGATTTCCACGCCGCGCCAGATAAGGTCGTAGCCCTGCGGCACGCCGTTCTCGTCGCGCATGTGGTAGAACGCGCGCTTCTCGGCGGAATAATCCGTGATGAACAAGAACTCGTGGCCGTATTTCTTCTTGACCCACTCGTAGGAGAGGTGCTCCGCCTCGGTGGTCAGGTCGCCTTCTTCGCCTTCCGGGCACTTGTAGCCAAATTCCTTTTCCAGCTCGGCATACAAATCGGCCAGCTTGATGACGGGGAACGGCGTCGTCGGCACGACGACCGGCACGCCGAACACGCGCTCGATGTCCTCGCCGTAGGCTTCCTTGACCTTCGCGAGCGCGTAGGTCAGCAGCTCCTCCTCCATCTTCATCACGTCGCGGAAGGACTCGATGTAGCTGAACTCCAGATCAAAGCCGGAGAACTCGGTGGTGTGCTTGCTGGTGAAGGACTTCTCCGCGCGGAACACCGGCCCGACCTCGAAGATGCGCTCAAAGCCGGAGGCCATCGCCATCTGCTTGTAGAACTGCGGGCTCTGCGCCAGATACGCCTTGCGGTCGAAATACTTGACCTCGAACACATCCGCGCCGGATTCGCTCGCCGCGCCGATGAGCTTCGGGGTGTGAATCTCCATGAACTTGCGCTCCAGCAGGAACTCGCGCATCGCGGCAATCATGACGGTCTGCGCCTTAAACATCAGCTGGTTCGCGTCGGTGCGCAGGTCAATCCAGCGGTAATCGATGCGCTGGTCGATGGAAGAGCGCTCGTGGCCCTTGCGCGCTTCGCGGTCAATCGGCAGCGGCGCGGCCAGAGACTCGATGATGATCTGCTTGGGGTAAATCTCAACGCCGCCGAGCTTGACATACTCGCTCTCCACGGCCTTGCCGATGACGGTGATGACGGAATCGAGCGTAATCTGGTTGACGGCGTTATCCAGCGCCTCATTTTCGCCCTTTTCCACGGTAATCTGCACCCTGCCGGTAATATCCTTGAGCACGATGAAGGCCATCTTGCTCTTGTTGCGGATGTTCTCCACGAAGCCGCAGACCTTAATCTCGTCCGCGCCGCGCACCTGAGCCGCATACGTTCTTTCCATAATCGATATCCTCCGATTTATTGGTTCATACAGATTTTATTATACCTGCATTTTCCGGCAAATCAAGCCCCAAATGCGCGACGCGCGCATTTTTTCGCCCAACGGTTGACATTTTTTCGCTTCGGCGGTATAATATCTTTCACAAATGCACTCGTAGCTCAGTTGGATAGAGCGTCAGACTCCGACTCTGAAGGCCACAGGTTCGACTCCTGCCGGGTGCACCAGCAGAAAAGCCTTGATTTCACTTGAGAAATCGAGGCTCTTTTTTTATGCTTTCGAAATGGTTATAGTGGGCTTTGGGGACTATTCTGGGGACTACTGCCCCATTTTCGCATAGAAAAACCGCCGAGTGACGGCGGCGGATCATGCTTTTCGGGCTTCCTCCAGCGCGCGGGAAATCGCGTCCGTGGCGCGGCTGTTGGAGTCAATCAGGGCGTGGGCATAGATGTCAAGGGTGGTGCTGGTCTGCGAATGGCCGAGGCGGGCGGCCACGTCGCGGATGGGCAGGCCTTCGGCAATCATCAGGCTGGCGGCGGTGTGGCGCAGGCCGTAGAGCGTCAGCGGCGGCAGATCATACCGCTTGACCAGCTTCTTGAAAACATGCGTCGGCGTGGAGATGTTCACCCTGTGCCCGTCGTCCGTGGTGAATACCGCGTCAGGCTCCGGCCAATTCTTCCCGAACGGCAGGCGGTAGGCAAGCAGGGCGCGGCGATGGTCGTTGACGATCTGCATCACCTCCGGCGGCAGGAGGATATCGCGGACGCTTGACTTCGTTTTCGGGCGGTCTGTGCGGACGGTTCCCTCTCCCTTGACGTATTCGGCGGAAGCGCGAATGTGGATCGTGCTTTTCTCCAGGTCGATATCCTGCCAATTCAGCGCGATCAGCTCACCGGGGCGTGCGCCTGTGTACAGGGACAGATAGAAAAAGCATTTCCACTGGACATCTTCAAGCCCATCCAGCACATCCAGCAGCCGCGCCGCGTCAGACGGATTCAGCCACTTTGTTTCCGGCGTATCCTTGCGCGGCGGCTCGACCTGAGAGCAGGGATTGACCGCGATATACCCCGCACGGACGGCATAGCTCATCACGGCAGACAGCGCGGTGTGATACTGGTGCTGAACCGTGCCGGACAGCCTGCCCGTTTCTGAACGGTTTGAACGCGCCGGGGCTTTGGCAAGCGCGGCATAGAAGCGGGAGACCGTGCGGCGGTCGATATCCTGAACCGCCATATCGCCGAGCATGGGCAGGATACGCGATTCAAACAGATTGGTGTAAAAGCGGATGCTGGAGGCTTTCAGCCCTGCCCGCTGCTTCTCTTCGACGAACTCCGCGAAAACCTGCTTCAGCGGCGCACGGTTGCCCGTCAGCAGCAGCTTTCGCCGGAAGTCTGCCTCCAGCAGGGCGGCCTGCTTCTCCGCTTCTCTGCGCTGAACGGCGGGCATGTGCATCGGGTCAACGTGGATCGTCCGCTGGAAGCGAATCTTCTTGCCGTCCGGAGCGTACCCGTCGGAGATCGTCAGCCGCCAAGAGCCGTTGCCACGGTTTTCGAGGGAGGACATTTTATTCACCGTCCTTGTCTGTATCAATCAGGTCATCCATATTTTTGAATCGACTATCTTTACCTAACTGTTGAGTAATCAAAATTGCTTGTGCTTGACCAAAATCATTTAAGTCATGAAAAGCACTAATCATTTGTTCTTCGGTTTCTGTAAATTCATAGCCTTTTTGATAATATTCTTTGAGAACAGCTTCTCTTGAGAGCACTGCAGAAAAATCTGTACCTACGCGTATTCCTTGCATAATACCTTCTTGATATTCTTGTGCAACTTCGTCCCCATATAATTCAAAAAAATTGATATTCAAAGGCTCTGCTATTTTTTTTAATGTTTCAATTTTCGGATTTAATTTATCGGTTTCGTAGCGCCGAATTGTAGGTTCTGCAATTCCGCTCAATTCTCCTAAGCGTTTTTGCGTTAATCCCGCCCGTTTTCGCGCTTCTCTAATTTTTTCCCCTGTTGTCATGGTCTTCACTCCTTCATGTTGGAGTATAACACGGAATCGAATTTTCAGCAAGAAATATTGCTGCAATTTCATTGACAAATTCCCGAAATGATGCTATACTTCAATCAGCAATAAAAGTTGCGGAAATAAAAATTGCTGAAAGGAGACAAAACATGCGTTTTGATAAAAATGCCGTTCTTCGTATTTTAGCGGAACGCAGACTCACAAAATCGGAATTTGCAGATTTGTGCGGTGTATCAAGGCAATTCATTAGCGCTGTTCTTAATCGCGGTACTTGTGAGCCGCGCACGTTGGGCAAGTTAGCGGCGGGGTTGGGTGTTCCTGTGTCTGAGCTGACGGGAGGTGAAAAACAGTGTTGATAAGCACCAGGCAGGCGTCAGAGCTAACAGGTTTGTCGGAGTACGAACTCCGCTATGGTTTCAAGCGCGGTCTTTATCCCGCTCTGGAGATTGGGCGCGGTAGCCGTCGCAAATCCCTGCGCTGGGACCCCGAAGTGCTCCAGCAGGCTCTCAAGGATGCGATGCACACGCGAACGACCACCAGCGACGACGATTTTGTTTTCAGGCGGTGATGTACTTTGGGCAAATATGAAAGGCGGACGCGCCCCGGGTGGATGCTCTATCACGAGAATTTGCCCATGCTGGAAGCGCTTCCGCCTGAGGACGTGAAAGCCCTTATCGTTGCGTTGACGCGGTATTCGATAGCGCTGGCAAATGATGAGCCGCCGCCGAACTTCTCAAGCGTCGCTAGCCCGATGGCACAGGCGATTTGCCTATTGATAGCTCCGAAAATCGAACGCGATGACAGCTTGTATAAGACAAAGTGCGAGAGAAGCGCACTTAATAGGAGCAAGCAAAAGGTGACAGCGGTTGACCATGGTCAACCAGAGCTGACCAAAGCTGACAGTGGTCGAGCAACTATAACAGGAACTCTAACGGTAACTGAAACAGGAACTCCAACGGTAACTGAAACAGAAACTGAAACAGGAGCTGAAGCCGGAGCGGAATCGACAGCGTCATCCGAAACTCCAGCGGCAGCAGATCGTAACCCTTCCGGCGACTGCGGCGGCTTACTTCAAGAGGCGGAACGACGAGCGCGCTCAAAATACGATAACGCATCTGAGCTGGACATTCAGCGCGAACTCCGTGATCTTCAGCGCGCTGGCGAGTTGGCGCGGACGTATGGCCTGCCGCAATTCTCCGCCGTTTACAGTTCCATGCTTGACGACGTGGAGAAACACGGTTGGGAGAAGCTGGAGGGTGCGATCAAAGAAGCGGCAGCGGCAAACAGCCGCAGTGGGCTGTCTGTAAATTTCTATCGTGCGGTGCTTCAGAACGGTGCAAAGCCCACAAATCGAGGAATCCCGAGGTCTCACCGCAAGGACCTGTGACATTTCGAGGAAAGGAGTGAAAACGAGATGGAAGCAAATTGGACGGCACAAGATTTCCGCAACGTGATTGCCGAGCTGAACGAGGATGAAAAGCAGGAGGTGCTGGAGTACGTCCACGCGCTGGCAGCCGGGGATTACGAGAAATGCCGCGCCATGGAAGCGGCGCACGGAATGAATTTGACCGACCGCGCCGAGATCGGCGCATGACGAAAGGAGAAAAAAACATGAGAATGATTCTGAGCGATGACGAGTATCGAGTTTTGACGATGTTCCGCGCCTTGACACCGGAGAAACAGGCAGAATTTCTCAACTTCCAGCGTGCACTGAATCGCGGCGATATGGAAGCCTGCCGCCGATTCTGCGAGCGCTGGAACGCGTCTGACGTGTTTAACGCCTTTCTGGCGCGTTCGATGGCTTGATAGAGGATTCTATCAACCGAGCACGTAAAAACGCTTCTAGGCGGCAAAGAATCGAAACGGGGGCATTTAGACGAACAGTAAGCGAAAAGGCGACGCAGGCGAGCGGGAGCTGCTGGAGGTGCTGACCTCCGGCGGCATCCCCGCCGAGCGTCATCAGCAAGGCCTGTTGGCAGGGTGCAAGGGTGGGCGCGGGAATCCGGATATCTCCGCAACCATCGCCGGGTATCCGCTGCACATCGAGGTCAAGCGAACCGAGCGTCTGCGGCTTTCCGAGGCGATGCGTCAGGCGAAGCGCGACGCGGTGAATGCCATTCCCGTGGTCGTTCACCGGGCGAACCGTCAGCCGTGGGTGATTTCTCTGGAGCTGAGCGAATTTCTGGCGATTTTCGCCGGAAACGAAGCGCGACAAAACCACGACAAAAGGATGACGGCTTTCGGGAGTAACGACGAATGAGCGACGAAAGAAGGCGATTTATGAGCAACCCTAACATTGCCGAAGCAGGCCGGGCAACCCGGTTTGCTCCCGGCTTAAAATCGACGCGGGAGGCAAGCGCCAAGGGCAACCGTGAGAAGGCCGCAAGGAAGACGGCGCGGGAATTGGCACGGCTGATCCTCTCTTCTCCCGCGCCGCTCACCGAGGACAAGCAGGCCGAAATCACCGAGGCGCTGGGCATCGGCGAGGTGACGCTGCAAGCGGCCGCTCTGTTTGAGATCGGCAAGCGGGCGGCTGGTGGGGATTCAAAGGCACTGGATTATCTCGTCGCCGCGGCAGGCGATCCGAAAGACGACCTTTGGGATTTCTGCACCTGATGCTGACATTCACGGACGAGCAGCGCGCCGCGCTGATTAAGATGCGGCAGGACTGGCAGACGGCGGAACAGGCGCGGGATGCGCTTGATCGGGCAAAGCTCCCCATCTCCTCCAGCGGGTTTGACGTTTTGCCGTCTCACGGATTGCCGAAGGGACTTGACGACCGCCTGACCCGCATAGAAGCCCTACAAGCCGCCTTAGAGCGCGCCGTGAGGCAAGCGGCAGAATCCCTCTCCCTCACGGACGAAGCGCTCAAAATGGACGAAATAGGCATACCGGAGTTCCGTTTTTTCTGCGCCTATTACAGACGCGCCGAGACGCTGGAGGAAGCGGCAAAAGCGGCGAACATCACCATGCAGAGGGCGCAAAAGCTGCGAAGCCTCGTCGAGTTTTCAGCGGATGAAAAGCCGAAAACCAGAAGAAAGCCCTGGTTTTATCGAAAACCATATGAAGCCAGAAGGTTTTGAAAGAAGGGAAACACATGAACAATCTTGAGATTTTCCAAACTCCCGAATTTGGAACGGTGCGAACCGTGATTCGCGAGGCTACGCCGTGGTTCGTGGCGGCGGATGTGTGCCGGATATTGGGCTTGGATCAGGTCAGCCGGGCTATGGACAGGCTGGATGACGATGAAAAGGGGGCAGTAAAAGTACCCCACCCCCAAAGCCCCGACAAAACCCTTGAAATGAACGGCGTGAACGAACCGGGGCTGTATCATCTGGTGCTGTGCTCGAATAAGCCCGAAGCGAAGGCGTTCAAGCGCTGGATCACGCACGAGGTTATCCCAGCCATCCGCAAGACGGGCGGGTATATCTCATGCGACGAAACCATGACGGATGAAGAGCTGCTTGAAAAAGCATTGGCCATTGCCAAGCAAAAAATTTCTGAACGAGGAAGGAGATTGAATCATGGACACTGAAAAGCTGGGGCGCGTGCTCTGCGCCATTTCTCCCGCTATCGCCAATATCGGCGCGGATGAGCGGTTCAATGATTGTGTGCGTCTGATCGTCGAAAAGCAGGAGCAGAACCTGACCAAGGTGCAGAAGGCGGCGGCGCTGATTGGCACGTTTACCCCGTTTCTGCTGGGTGAGGAGCACCGAGACGACACATTTGCTATTCTGGCGGCGCTTCGTGAAAAGAGCATTGACGAAATCCGCAATCAGAACAGCATGGAAACGCTGAACGATCTGCGAATCTGCTTTTCTGAATTTTCTGGGTTTATCGACGAATTGACAAGCGCGTCCTGAGGGGCGCGCCCTTTTTGAAAAGGTGAGGTGAAACGATGGATTTATTCACACTTGTAGCTAAGATCGGGCTGGATTCCCAGGAATACGAGCAGGGCATCCGCAAAAGCAAAAGCTCCATCCTTGAGCTGGGCGGCTTTATCAGCGCGAAAACCGTTGCCATGGGGCATCTGATCGCGCGCGGCGTTGAAAAAGCATTTGACACGGTCGGCTCTCTGGGCAGGCGCGCCATACAGACGGCAGCCGATCAAGAGGCGCTGGATTCGCTGGCATCCGCAACATTCGGCGAACTGGGATCTGCCGCCGAGGGCGTTTTTGACAGCATCGGCAAAGATACGAACATGCTGTCCCAGCAGCTCAAGAGCGTCGGTACGTCTGCCTTTATGCAGTTCAAAGGCGCGGGCGTAGACGCTGCGGAAGCGATGACCATGATGGACAAATATATCCGCCTTGCGGCTGACGGCGCTGCGGCGTACAACATGAGCGTCGATGAAGCGGATACCCGCCTGCGTTCGTTTCTGCGCGGCAACACCGAGGCGGGCGACGCAATCGGCCTTCAGGTTTCGGAATCCACCCGCGCATCAAAAGCGATGGAGGTCTACGGAAAGAAATGGCAGGCGCTCACCGAAGCGCAAAAGCAGATGCTCATGCTCAATATCGTTGATGAAATCTATGATCAAACCAACGTCATTGGGCAGGCCGCGCGCGAAGGCCACGAATGGGAAAACGTGATTAACAAGCTGGACGCGGCGCAGGACACCCTTCTCAAGCATATCGGAAAACCGTTCAAAGACGCGCTTACTCCGTTTATCGAGAAAGTCACCGACCTTTTCAGCGATAAAACAATCGGTATGCGCGTTGAAATGCTTTCAACAGCTTTCGCCGATATCGGAAGCGTGGTTCTGGATGATGCTATCGGCCTTATTGACAAGGTGCTGGAATGGAGCAACGAAAACAAGCCGCTGACGTTCGATCTCCACATTCCGACGTGGACGGAGATTCAGACCACCGCCGAAACCGCGCTGACCACCATTCAAAACGGTATCAAGAGCTTTGCGACGTGGACGCTTGGCGCGTTTACGCTGGACGGCGTTTCCATCTCCGAGATCTTGCAGACGGCTAAAACATGGTGGAGCGGTCAGGGAGCGAATGCATACGAGCGCTTGAAGTCGGTGTTTACGTGGACGCTGGGCAGCTTTGTCGCGCCGAGCGTTGAAGGATTCTTTGACGGTGCTTCAACGTGGTGGGAAGAAACGGCACAGCCTGCGCTCACAGCGATCACACAATGGTCGTTCGGCGAGCTGATCGTTCCCGCGTGGGGAGATTTCGCGCTGAGCATCAAAGACTGGTGGAGCAATGACTTTTCGCCTGCCATGACCGCCATTCTGACGTGGAATCTGGGCGATTTGGAGTTGCCCAGCATCGAGAGCGTACAGGAACAGATACGAACGTGGTGGGCGGCGGTTACGGCAGGATTGAGCCTGTCTGTCAGCGCATCGTATAGCCGGACGTTCAGCCAAGCCGAGCTTGAACAAGGGCAAAAGGACTACAAGGACGAAATAGACGCGATTTCAAGCCCTTCGCTTGCCCCGTGGTCGAGCAAGAGGAACGCGCCGAGCTTTGCGACTGGCCTTGACTATGTGCCGTATGATAACTTCATCGCCAAGCTCCACGCAGGAGAAACCGTTCTGAACCGCGCCAATGCGACGGCATACCGCGCAGGCATCGCTGGCGGCATCGACTATGCGCGTCTGGGGCAAATCACAGCCGAAGCCGTTTCCAACGCGCTGGCGGGAATGACCGTCACCATGAGCGGCGAACAGGTCGGCAGACTGACCGCGAAGACCGTCAGCCGAGAAATCGCCAAAGGAACAAGGTCTCTGCGCTATGCGAATATCTGAATAAACAAAAGACCGTCGGAAACCCGGCGGCCTTGCTTTAGTTTTGGGGCTGGAGGGGCACGATGGCAAGCGTCTT
Source organism: uncultured Clostridia bacterium (assembly GCA_934675735.1). Classification (GTDB taxonomy): domain Bacteria; phylum Bacillota; class Clostridia; order Christensenellales; family Aristaeellaceae; genus Ventricola. The sequence continues at coordinate 109,606 of CAKURR010000003.1, read as the reverse complement.
GCCCAGCGGAGCCAACACCTTCAGGATCGTATCAAGCTGGGGGTTAGCGTCTCCGCGCTCCATTCTGGCGATCTGGGGCTGTTTAACACCGCTCAGGGCTTCAAGCTGGCGCTGGCTGATGCCCTGTTCCTGCCTTGCTTTAATCAGCTCCGTAATGAGCGCAACGCGCATATTGCTTTCCGCGATTTCTTCCGGCGTGAAATGCTCCTTGTCAAATTCTTCATCCCATACAGGGAAACCGCCCTTCGTATAATTCATGCTTTTCCCTCTCTTTCCTTGAAATCCGCCAATTCACGTTTGGCCTGTTCAATTTCGCGCTTCGGGGTCTTCTGGGACTTTTTTACAAAGCTATGCAGAAGAACGAAAGCGCCGTCAACCCATCCCGCGAACAGGATACGGTCGTCAATCGGTCGAAGTTCCCAAATCTCTCCGTCAAGGTGTTTGGCATATTTTTCGGGGAGATAGGTGCCGTTTTCGGATAGGGCTTTGACATATTCTCGAATCTTCGTGAGCTTGATCCGGCTATCCTTGCTTTTACTATTCTCCAGTTCTGCGATATAATCCAGAAGCGAGGATTTTCCCTGCCGGTCAACATAAAAAATAATCTGATGCAATGTTCTGTCCTCCGTTTCCTACATGATAACATAGACGTTATCACATGTCAAGTGGTTTCTTATGTAATCAAAAGGATTTCTTGGGGACTATTCTGGGGACTACTCACCTTGATTTGCGGTCGTCTCAAGAACAATGCACGTCAAAAAAGCTATATATTGCTTAGATTTATAGTGCATCAGAAAACCAGTCAAAACCCCATTCGGGCAACTCCGACTCTGAAGGCCACAGGTTCGACTCCTGCCGGGTGCACCAGTGAAACAAAATCCGAGCTTTTTCCGAGAGGAGAAGGGTTCGGATTTTTGTTTTCATCGGTCTTGACAAAACAAACGGCCTGTCGTATTCTTTACCGGCAGTATTTAGTTAGAAATAGCAAACATAAAGTCGGAATCGTTTCCGCAAGCGATGGGGAACTAAACTTTGCGCACATCCTGCGCCGGATATTCGCACAATCCGCAGCTTTCTAAATTCAACAGGAGCATAAAAGTATGAAAATCATCGTTGCACTCGCTTTCTATTTTCTGTTTTGGGGCATATGCCTTTGGGAAACCGGCACGGACAAGAAAAATCTCATCGGGCTGCGCTCTTATCCCGATGAGGTTCAGCGCCGTGTGCGAAGCGACTCTCAGCTTGGAAAAGATGTTCCGAAAGCAAAATCTGCCGCTGCCATTTGGCTCGGCAATCTTTTTCTTTTTACCGTTCTGTTTTCCGTTTTGGGGCTTGCGCTGAAAAGCGTGCTGAATTTGAACAACTTTCTGTCGGCCTTTGGTTATTTCCTTGCATTCGGCGAGGGATTGGGCCTGTTTGATTTGTTGGTGATTGATCTGCTCTGGTGGCGCAACGCCAAACGCATTCGCTTCTCATTCCTGCCGGAGAAGGAATACTATCAAGATCCGAAAAAACATATTGAATCGTTTTTGCACGGAATACCGCTGTTTGCCGCAATCGCCGCACTGACAGCCCTTGTTGTCACGGCGCTTTGAGCTGCACTGCCTTCTGCGTGAATTTTTCTTTCCAAAACGCAGGCCGCGCGGCGGGGCTTTTCGCCCGAACCGCGCGGCCTTTTGTTTTACGCCTTTTTTCCCTCAATCGCGTGCACCAGCTGCACCATCGCGCGATGGGTCGGCGCGGGCACGCCGTTTCTGTCGCTGGCGCGGACGACGCTGCCGCTGATGGTATCGACCTCGGTGCTGCGGCCGTTTTTGATATCGGCATAGATGCTCGTCAGGCCCTCGGGGCTGTCCTCGCAGACCTTGCGCACCTCGGCGATTTTCTCCTCCGCATCAAACACAATCCCCTCGCCCGCCGCGACGGCCACAGCCTCGCGCACCAGGGTTTGGCAGAGCGCCCAGGCACTCGGGTTTTCGGTGATGAAGCCCATCGGCACCTGCAAAATGCCCGTCAGCACGCTGGCCGAAACGTTGGTCATCATCTTCTGCCAAATCAGGCGCTTGATATCCTGCATGCAGTCGATTTCAAAGCCGCAGCAGGCAAACGCCTCGCGAATCGGCTCGAGCCGCGCCGCGTCGCCCGTCAGCGGGCCGATGTGCATGGGGCCGTTTCCGCCGTGGCGGATTTCGCCCACGCCCGTCACGGCGCTGTTATGCAGCGTCGTGCCGATGACCACGTGCGCTTCGTCCGCAAAGCGGCAGAGCACATCCTCGTGACCGCTTCCGTTCTGAAGCGTCATCAAATAGGTGTCTTTGCCGATGAGCGCGCGGTTCTTTTCCAGCGCCGCCTCGCTTTGAAGGGATTTCACGAACAGAATCACCAAATCCACGGGCTGCATGCCGCTCGTGTCGCCCGTGATATGCGGATGATACACCGCGCCGCTGCCGTCCGGCTCGGCGATAAACAGGCCGTCGTTTTGGATTTTCGCGATGCGCTCGGGATTTCTGTCCACCAGCGTCACGTCGTTCTTTCGGCTCAGGTAGCCGCCGTAGAGCGCGCCCATCGTGCCGCAGCCGATTACCGCGATTTTCATTTGGCGTTTCCTCCGTTTTGATGGTCATCGGGTTGATTTTTATTCGTTTTTTCTCATTTATACCTGTTATAGCAATCCATGACGATGGCGTTCATCGCGTCCATCTTGACGAGCATATCCTTCGCCAGCGCGATTTGGCAGCGGGTGCGCACCAGATTATGTTTGGTGCTCTTGATTTTGAAGTACTTATCGCCGACGATGTAGTCATCCAAAAAGCGCGTCGCCAATTCGCAGGCCAGCGCGAAACAGCTCAGGCCGAGCGTCTGCACTTCCTTTTCGGTCAGCGTCGCGGCGGTCTGTTTGAGGAAGCCCTCCGCAAACGCCCAATAGACGTTCAGGTTCACGCCCGCCTCGTCGTCCCGCGGGGAATCCTCCTCCACAAAGTTGGCGGCAAAACGAATCGCGTCGCCGAAATCGTGACCGACCAGACCGGGCATCACGGTATCCAAATCAATGACGACCAGCGCCTCGCGCGTCTTTTCGTCAAAGAGCACGTTATTGATTTTCGTGTCGTTATGCGTCACGCGCAGCGGCAATTCGCCCCGATTAAACATATCCGTCAGCGCGCACGCCTTATCCTCCACGGCGAGCAGCCAATCCAGCTCGGCGCGCACCTCAGCCACGCGGCCGCACGGATCGCTTTCCATATCCTCGCGCAGCTTCCGGTAGCGCTTGCGGGTGTCATGGAAATCCGGAATGGTATAATACAGACTGCCCGCGTCGAAATCCGCCAGCATCATCTGGAAATGGCCGAACGCCTCGCCCGCGCTGCGCACCACACTCAAATCGCTGCACGTGTCATACGTCACGGAGGGCACGTAGTTGCTCAGCCGCCAGAAGCCGTCCTCATCGAAGAGGTAATTCCGCCCGTCCGCCGTGTGGTGGAAGTGCAGATATTTGGAATCCGGATGCTTCATGCGGATATGCTCGGTCACACGGTCGATGTTTTTCATCAGCTCCACCGGCCGCTGGAAGGCATATGTGTTCACCCGCTGCACCAGATACGACTTGATTTTGGCCATACCCGTACCGTCGTCGCGGATATAATTGACCTTGTAGGTGTGGTTGACGTTGCCCATCTTGATTTCTTCGTAGGAAAAGAACGGGCCGGGAATCCGAAACGCCTCGCCGACCTCCAAAAGCTTGCGGGCGGTTTCAGGATTCATGTTTTCAGGATTCATATGGTGGAAACTCCTCTCGGGATGGCATATTCCTTTTTATTATAACGCATTTTACCCACTTTTGAAAGCCGCTTTTTTATTTTTGTCGAAAACCTTTTTCCTGTGGATTTTCCGCCCGTAATATGATACCATAATTGCACATTGGAAATTGGGGAGGCGGCGGCGATGCGGATTTGGCTGGCGGAGGATGAAGCGCCCCAGCGGGCGCAGCTGTGCGCGCTTTTGCGGCAGGTCTGCGCCGCGCGCGGCATCGAGGCGGATATCCGCGCGTTTGAGAGCGGTCAGGCGCTTGTGGATGCGTATGAATCGGGCGTCGATTTGCTCCTTTTGGATATCGACATGCCCGGGCTGAGCGGCATGGACGCGGCGCACCGCATCCGCGAGCGGGACGAGCGCGTGCTCATCGTCTTTTGCACCAACCTTGTCGCCCGCGCGCTGGACGGATACGCCGTTGCCGCGCTGGATTTTCTGGTCAAGCCGATTACCTCGGGCAGGCTGGATGACCTGATGGCCAAAGTGCAGCGCCGTCTCGGCCTTTCCGCGCCCGCCGCGCTGACGCTGCACACGCAGGACGCGACCACCGTCGTGCCCGTGCGCGACATCCTCTACGCCGAAACCTACGGCCGCAAGGTTCGTCTGCATACCGTGCAGGCCACGCTCGACCTGCGCATGACCCTCTCCGCGCTGGAAGGCCAGCTGCCGGAAAACGCCTTTTTCCGCATCCACAACGCCTGCATCGTCTCCCTCGCCCATGTGGACCGCATCAGCGGGTGCGACGTGACCGTCTCGGGCGACATTCTGCCCGTCAGCCGCCACAAAAAGCGCGATTTTTTGAAGGCGCTGACCAATTTTATGGGGGAACAGCTATGAATCTGTCCGTTTGGGCCGTGGCGCTGCTCTACGGCGCGCTGGAACTGGCGACGCTGCTGCTCTTTTTATATCCGTATGCGCGGCAGGGGCTCGCCCGCCGCTGCGACACGCCGCCCCGCCGTGCGCTGCGCGCGCTCTTCGGGGTGGCCATGGCGTTTGCGTTCGCCGCGCTGCGCGTCGGGCAGAGCCAATCCGGCATGGTGCTCAACATTCTGCTCCATTTCGCCGCCGTCACGCTGGTGGGCGGCGCGCTGTATGCCCTGCCGGTGATGCAGCTGCTCAACAGCTCGCTGGTGTTTCACCTGTCGCTGGATATGTGCAAATCCCTCCTGTGGGATATGCTGCCGTTTCTCAAGGCGTTCCGCACGGAAAACAGCGCGCTGGACCAGTTTATGCTCACCCTGCCGCTGATGGCGCTGCAAACGCTGTGCTGTCTGGCGTTTCGCCAAACGGCCTGCACGGTGCACGACAGGCGGATGAACCGCACGATGGCCGCGCTGATTTTCGTGCCCGCCGTTCCTTATTTATATGTCAAGAGCCTGCAATACCGCTCGTTCATGGTCGGCGACGTGAGCTATTCGGGCGCGCTGAGCGCGCTGTGCTTTCTGGTCTGCTTGCTGGCGATGGCGGTTTCGCTGCTCTCCAATCGGCTGGTGGCGGGCATCGACCGCGAGCGGCAGGCCGAGCACGACCACATGACCCTCGAGCGGCTGGAAGCCCAGATGGCCCAGCACCAACAGCAAATCGACAACATCAACAAGCTCAGCCACGACATGCGCAACCACCTCGCCACGCTCGCGGCGATGGGCGGCTCAAAGGAGGCGGCGGATTACATCGCCTCGCTGACGCACCGCTTTGCGCCCGTCGCCGTGCAGAAAATCTCCGGCTGTCAGGTGCTCGACGTGCTGCTGGCGCAGAAGATGGATGAATGCAGCCGCGTCGGCGCGTCGCTCGTCCCCTGCATCTCGCCGGAGGCCATCGACGCGCTGAACGCCCTCTCCGGGCCGGATTTGTGCACGCTCTACGGCAATCTGCTCGACAACGCCGTGGAAGCCGTCTCTGCCCTGCCCGAGGGGGAGGACAGAACCGTCACCCTCCGCACCACGCTGCACGGCAACCTGCTCGTCATCCGCACGGAAAACCGTTTCAGCGGCGAGCGCCGCCGCTCGGGCGGCGGTTTTTCCACCACCAAGGCGGATGCGAACGCCCACGGCTACGGGCTGCGCAGCGTGCGCGACTGCGTGCATGCGCTGGGCGGGGAAATGACGCTTTCGGATGAAAACCGTCTGTTTATCGTCAATGTGCTTCTGCCCGCGAAATAAAGGTTTCGTGCCTGCGGGCACGACCAAAGGGCTTTCCGATCGCCCTTTGGAAACCTTCGGGCACAATACTTAGTTTTGAGATTTCAGGTTTGTTTATTTGGCTGCCCCTGCCGCAAAAAAAGAAAAAGGGGTATTTTTTCATGAAGAACATGAAGACAGCGCTCAGCGCCGTGCTCGCCTCCGCCATGATTTTTGGCGCCGCGATGGCCAGCGCCGAGACCTACTCCGCCTCCGCCAAGGGCTTTGGCGGCGACGTGACGGTCAATGTCACCGTTGAGGATGGCAAGATTACCGCGGCCGATGCCACCGGCATCAGCGAGACGCCCGCGCTGGGCGGCGCGGCCATGCCGCAGCTCTGCGAAGCGATCGTCGCCAACCAGACGCCGTATGTCGATACCGTTTCCGGCGCGACCCTGACCTCCAACGCCGTGATCGAAGCCGCGGCCGCCGCGCTCGAGCAGGCGGGCCTGACCTTCGAGAAGGCCGAAGTCGTCAAGGGTGAGGACGAAGTCGCCGACTGCGACGTGCTCGTCATCGGCATGGGCGCTTCCGGCACCACCGCCGCGCTTTCCGCTGCGGAGAACGGCGCGAAGGTCATCGGCGTGGAATCCTCCACGACCCTCGGCGGCATGGGCAACGCCGCGCAGGGCATGTTCGCCATCGGCACCACGCTTCAGCAGGAGCGCTATGGCGACGACCTCGGCTCCGACGAGGAATACTGGTTCAACAAGTATATGGAGCAGAGCAACGAGCTGGGCAACGCCGCGCTCATCCGCACCTTCGTGGGCGAGGCGAAGAACACCGTGCAGTACCTGCTCGACCATGACATCAACGTCTACCTGAGCAAGACCGCTCAGCAGGTCGCGCACTTTGACGAGACCATCATCTATCACCGCTGGAACAACACCCAGCCGTTCGTCCACTTCCAGGAGTATCTGGATAAGAACGGCGTGGATATCCGCTGGAACACCACCGCCACCGAGCTGCTCACCGATGAGGCGGGCGCGGTCGTCGGCGCTGTGTGCACCAAGGAAGACGGCAGCCAGCTGACCGTCAACGCCAAGGCCGTCATCGTCTCTACCGGCTCCTTCGCGGGCAATGAGACCATGATGCGTGAGGCGCTCGGCACGGCGTATGACAATGTTTCCGTCATGGGCGGCTGCGACGGCAGCGGTCTGGAAATGATGTATGCCGTCGGCGCGGCCAAGGGCGAGCTGCTGACCATGAACCACGGCGTCAGCCCGAAGAGCCGCGACCTGGAAGTGGCCACCGAGCTGACCATGAACACCCCGTGCCTGTGGGTCAACAATCAGGGCAAGCGCTTCATGAACGAGGACCTGCTCAAGGATACCGTCGAGTATTCTTCCGCCGTGCTGGCGCAGGGCGGCTATGCCTACACCATCGTCGATCAGGCGACCGTCGATCGCTGGGCTGACGCTTCCTACGAGAACACCGGCTCCTGGATTCACTACTGGGATCAGAACGGCATCATCGGCGAGGACGGCGAGCGCACCATCTACCACGCCCCGATCGATAAGGATGCGTTCCTGCGCGACTTCGAGACCCTGACCGCCACCGGCGACGGCATCGTGGCCAACACCATCGAAGAGGCCGCCGCGTTCATCGGCTGCTCCGTCGAGGATCTCCAGAACACCATCGACACCTACAACGGCTACGTCAAGGCCGGCAAGGACGACCAGTTCTTCAAGTCCGCCGAGGATCTCCTCTGGACGGTTGAGGAAGGCCCGTTCTACGTCACCAAGGGCTACAACGCCGTGCTCGGCGCGCTGGGCGGCGTGAACACCAACGAGCTGCTCCAGGTTGTGGACAGCACCAACACCCCGATTTCCGGCCTGTACGCCACCGGCAACAACGTTTCCGGCATGAGCGTCGCGGCTTATGTCAACATCGAAGGCACCGGCCTGGGCTTTGCCCTGACCAGCGGCCGTCTCGCGGGCGCGAATGCCGCCGCGGCGAGCAAGTAAGTTTCTCCCCCTCCAAAGGGTCGTCGGGCCAAAAGCCTGACGGCCCTTTTTTCGTTTTCCCCGCCTTGACAAATCACAAAAAAACTAAGAAGGTGGACAAAACAGGCAGAGAAGGTTATATCCTTCACAATATTTTTCGCGGAGGGAAAAAACATGAAGAAACTACTGATCTGGCTGCTCTGTCTGATGATGCTGGCCGCCGCAGTTCCTGCGCCGGCTTACACGACAGGCACGTACACGGGAACCGGCACCGGCATGCTCGACAAAATCGAAGTGGCCGTCACCTTCGATGCTGACAAAATCACCGGCATCGAAGTTCTCTCCTGCAACGACACGCCCGGCGTCTGCGATGCGGCTGTCGAAAAGATTTCCGAAGAAATCGTGAAGTATCAATCTCTGGGCGTGGACGTCGCCACGTCGGCGACCTTCACCTCCAACGGCATCCTTGAAGCCGTGGCGGACGCCGTTGCTCAGGCCGACGGCTACTATCAGGCGGCTCATCCGGATTATCTCCAATATGCGTCTTTGACCGAGGGCCAGAAAGAGGAGATTGAGCGTTACATCTCCCTCGAACCGAAGGACGAGCGCATGGCATCCTGGCAGGCCAAGGTGAAGGAGCAGTATGCCGAGCATCCGGCCGCCGGTCACGATTACCTGTTCGACTCCCCCGAGCTGCACATGATTCAGACCTACGATGGCGGCGATTATCTCGGCGACAGCGAGCTGATCGAGATGATGTGCTACGGCGACATCGATTCCATGAACTGGCTGAGCGACCATGGCTTCACGTGGAAAAAGAGCACCGTTGCCATCGTCGGCTCGATTTGGATGCGCTGCAAAGCTTCTGACACCTACGCCAGCGGTCAGGGCTTCATCAACGTGATCAACGACGCCATTCAGAACGAAAAACTCGATGTGACCACTGTCTTTGAGTGCCGCGCCGAGCACCTGGTGACGGATGACACGGGCCGCGTGGTCGGCGTGACCGGCGTCTCCACCGCGGACGGAACGCCTTACACCGTCAGCGCGAACAAGGGCGTCATTCTCGCCAGCGGCGGTTTTTGGCGCGAACGTCGAAATGCGTCAGGAGTACGACGAAATCCGGGGGAACCTGACCGAAGCTGTTCCGACCACCAACGCCCCGACCATCACCGGCGACGGCATCGTCATGGCGAAGGAAAAGAAGGTGTGAGTCGAGCAATTCGGCTCACACCTTTTTCAAAAAGCGTCCTAAGACCGTCTGTGTTATCTCGAAATCCGCAAAAAATTTCCCGCACACGCAGATGATTTTTACGCACTTTCCCCATCACGCAAAAAGAAGCACCCGTTCTCCCCCCATCGGGAAGCGCGGCGCCTCTTCTTATCTTCTTGATTTACTTGACCTTCGCAACCAGCGTCTCGTGCAGTTCATGGATGCGGTCGGCCATCTGCTGCTGGGTCATCGCGGTGCGGGCGGTCGCCTGCATCGCGGCCAGACCGTGGGCATAAATCATCACGTCCTCGCAGACGCGCTTGGCCTTCTCACTGTCCAGCCCCTTCTCGTCCGCCTCGGCGGAAACCATCGGCTCGCGGACAATGCCGCCGAACATCTGCGAACCGTCGTCCGGACGCAGGAACATGTGTGCGAACAGGCGCGGCTGCTCCCTCGCAAAGCGGATGTAAGCGTCGCAGTAGCCTTCAAGCTTGTCGTTCTCGCGGGCTTCTTCGTTGACGGTCTGCTCGAAAACGTCGTGCGCCTTCTGGTCGATGGCGTTCTTCAAATCGTCCATGCCGGAGAAATAGCTGAAAATCGGCTGGGTCGAACAATTGAGCGCTTTGGCAACAGAACGGGCGTTCACCGCGGACATTCCCTCGCGGCAGAACATCTCGAACGATCTTTCCAGAATCATTTCTCTGGTAATTCTCTGTTTAGGCGGCATAAAATCCACTTCCTATCCTTAAATTGAAAGAATCTTGCATTATGATAACATATTCTTTTCCATTCGTCAACATCTCCATATACGGTCAGTTGTTTATGGTTTTATCTCGTTTTGCACACAGATTTTTGTGTGCAAACGTTTGTTTTTATTGAATTTCTTCGACACGGTTCGTGCATTTCGTGTGTCATTTTTCAAAAAACGCCGTCAAAAAAATTTTTCTGCAAAATGAAAATTTGTTTTTTCTCCCGCCGATTCGCCCTGCATTTGTCGCGTTTCCAAACGGAAAGTGCGCCCGCGCGGCGGCTGCGCTCGGTTGTCTTTTGCCCGCGCGCATGGTATAATAGAGGTTCAAGGCTTGGTTGGAAACGAGGTTAATCATCATGCGCAAACGACTTTTTGCTCTGCTGCTCGCCCTCGCGTTGCTGCCCTGCGCGGTGCTTGGCGAAGCGCTGTCTTTAGATGAAATGAACGCCGCCGAGGACGCGGCCTCCCTGTCCTTCCCGAACACGTCTGACGCCCCTGAGACGGGCGCAAGCGCCGCCCGTGAGGATTTTATCGACCGTATTCTTGCGCTCGCCCGGACGCTTTATACGAAGGCGAACGGCCAGCCCCAGCGCGCGCAGTACAGCGGCGACATCTACATCTGCAAAAACTACACGGTGCATCTCTTCCGCGAGAACTGCGACGACTTCCGCATTGCGGAATACCCCGACGTGCCGCTGGTCATTCCAAACAACCAGAAGAAGGCGGACTGCGCGCCCTACGTCTACGGCGTGGAGTGGCAGGACGTGCCCGCCAGCGAGGGCAACCCGTTCTACGCGGCGGCGTCCTTCCGCTACGACGATTCGCTCTCTAAAGAAGAAAACCGCGAAAACGCGCGCGCGTTTTTGAAGCAGGTCAAGCGCGGCGATTATTTTCAGATGGCCGCGAACTATTACTACGGCGTAGGCGCGCACAGCATGCTCTTCATCGCCGATTACGACGCGGAGACGGACTCCGTGCACTGGGCGGATTCCAACATGAAGGGCAAGAATGTGAACGGCGTGCGCTATGCCTACGTGCAGTATGACGCGATGAAGCCGATTGACTGGTTTGTCGATGCTTTCTGCCGAAAGAAATACGGCGCGACCCTCTATCGGCTCAGGGACGACATCATTTACGCGGAGTAACGTTTTTGGGGCGCTGCCCCAAACCCCGACAGGAACCTGAGATTCCTGTCAGAATTTTTGAACGAAAGCGCCCGAAAACGGTTTGGTTTGTCGTTTTTTCTAAAGCTTCTGCGATTTACCGCGCCTGAATCGTCTCGGCGCGGTTCACCGCGTCATACGCCTGCTTGAAGAAATACTCCTGGCTGCTGAGCGGCTCGCCGCCCTCCGGCGTGAGGCGGTGATACTGCCCCTGCGCGTCCATCTCGCGCGCCTGCACGTTGTCGCGGAGCATCGTGTCAAACATCGCCAGAATCCGCGCGCGGATATCGGCGTCCAGCACGGGCGAGGCGACCTCCACGCGGCGCAGCGTGTTGCGCGTCATGAAATCGGCGGAAGCGATATAGACCTTCGCGCGCTCCCCGCGGCCGAAGATGTAGATGCGCGAATGTTCGAGGAATCGCCCGACGATGCTGACGACGCGGATGTTCTCCGTCGCCTCCGGCACGCCCGCAATCAGGCAGCAGATGCCGCGCACGACGAGGTCAATCTTCACCCCCGCGCAGGAGGCTTCAATCAGCTTGTCGATAATCGCCTTATCCGTCAGCGAATTGATTTTCACGCCGATGTAGGCTTCCTCCCCCGCCCGCGCGCGGCGGATTTCGTCATCCATCATCGCCAGCACCTTGTTTTGCAGGCAGTGCGGCGCGACGAGCAGGCGGCGCGTCTCGTGGACGGTTTCGCCCTTGGCCAGCGCGTTGAACACGGCGTTGGCTTCCTCGCCGATGTCGCGGTCGGCGGTCATCAGGCACAGGTCGGTGTACAGGCGCGCGGTCTTTTCGTTGTAGTTGCCCGTGCCGATTTGGGTGTAATAGGCGACGCCCGTCTCCTCCATCCGCGTAATCAGGCAGAGCTTGGAATGCACCTTGTAGCCGTCCAGCCCGTAGATGACATTGCAGCCCGCCTCTTCCAATCGGCGGCTCCACTCGATGTTGTTTTCCTCGTCAAAGCGCGCTTTCAGCTCGACCAGCACGAGCACGTCCTTGCCGTTTTCCGCCGCTTCGCACAGCGCTTCGACCACCTTGCTCTGCTTGGCGACGCGGTAGAGCGTCATTTTAATGGAAACCACGCTGTCGTCGTTGGCGGCCTCCGTCAGCATCTCCAAAAACGGGCGCATGCTCTCATATGGATAGGAAAGCAGCCTGTCCTTCTCGCGAATCTGCGCCAGAATCGGCCTGCCCGAAACGAATGACGGCGATTTCTGCGGAATCCGCTTCTGATAAAACAGCTCGCTGCGCTGGCGCAGAAAATCCTGAATGCCGAACAGGAAGGACAAATCCAGCGGCGTGGCGCTCTGGAACACGTATTCGCGCGGCACATCCATATATTGGCACAGCGTGTCGATGATGATGCCGTCCAGCTCGCGGGAAAGCTCCAGCCGCACGGGCGCCAGACGCTTGCGGCGCTTGATGAGCTGCACCATGAACTCGCGGTAATCCAGGTCGTCGTCATACAGCGCGTCCGCGTCGATGTCGGCGTTGCGCGTCACGCGAATCAGGCTCTTGGCCTTGACGGCGTATCCGTCGAATACCTTGGGGATGAAGTGCAGAATCAGCTCTTCGGCCAGCATGTACGTCTTTTCGCTGGCCGATACCTCGATGAGCCGCGGGAAAACGCCCGCGCTGCACGGGATGATGCCCAGCTTGTACTTGCCCTTCTTCCCCTCCAGCACGACCACGGCGTAGATATCCTTGTTGCGCAGGAACGGGAACGGCTGGCGGCGGCCCACGATGGAGGGCGAAATCAGCGGCGCGATTTCCGAATCGAAGTAGCGCTCGAGCCGCTCGCTCTCCTGACGGCCGATTTTGCGAAAATCGACCAGCCGAACGCCCTGCTCCTCCAGCTTCTCCATCAGGCGGGCGTAAACCGCGTCGCGCCGCCCGTTCAGCTCGTGCACGCGGGCGATGACCGCGTCAATCTGCTCCCGCGCGGTCATGTGCGTCTTGTTTTCGCGCATCTTGGGCGAAACGTCGTCCTGGTCCACCAGCGAGCCGACACGCACCATGAAAAATTCATCGAGGTTGCTCTGATAGATGGATGCAAAGGAGAGCCGTTCGCAAAGCGGGGTGTTTTCGTCCTCCGCCTCTTCGAGCACGCGCTCGTTGAATTTGAGCCACGAAAGCTCGCGGTTCATAAAAACGTCATTCATGGTGGTTCCTCCCGTTTTTCCGTAGTAGGCTTATGATACCCGTTTGACGTAAAATCCGTGTGAAAATCAGTATAAAACTTATTTTATAGTATAGCATATTCGTGATGGGTTGACCAGCGGGCTTTTCCAAATTATATGAAATCGAGTTCTAAGCGCGAAGCGAAGATGAGAGTCTGATGGGGATTGGTATTCCGCGCCCGCGGTGCGGGATTCAGCGGAATATCAATCGGCCCTCAGGCAGGTTTGGAGTTTTTTCATGCACCCACGGTGTGGGAAAACAGCGTGAAAAAAAACTGGAAATCGCAAGGAGCACTTGTGCGACTATGCGAGTTTCCTGGACTCGCAGCCCAACGTCCTCCATTGCGCAGCACAAAAAACGAGAGTCAGGGAACGAAGCGTTACCTGACTCTGCAAAAGCCGATTCAAACCAAATTCACGTTATCGCAAAACAGACGATAAAAAATCCGCCTCGCAGCTAGCACCTGCTTGGCGGTTTTTTTAGGAACTTTACCCAGGAAAACTGTTTGGGGCGGTTTTCCACCCTGTAGGAGCTCCCCTACTTGCCTGTATTTTAGCATCTTTTCGGCTTTGCGTCAACTCGCAGAGCCGTTTTTCTTCGATTGGGAAAGGCATATTTTCTGCTTTTCATTTCCGCCCGAATGGTGTATAATGAAATCCGCATGATTTTATGCTCAAGGAGGATTTTTCATTATGGCAAGAGGCGGTTTCCCCGGCATTCCGGGCGGCAATATGCAGCAGCTCATGCGTCAGGCGCAGAAGATGCAGCAGCAGATGATGAAGGCGCAGGAAGACCTCGACGCGCGCGAGTATGAAGGCACGGCCGGCGGCGGCGCGGTTTCCTGCAAGGTCAGCGGCAAGCGCCAGCTGCTCTCCCTGACCATCGACAAGGACGCGGTCGATCCGGAAGAGGTCGAAATGCTTCAGGATATGATCGTCGCGGCCGTCAACGACGCGCTCAAGAAGGGTGAGGAAACCCGCGAGAGCGAGATGGCCAAAATCGGCGGCGCCGGCATGGGCGGGATGTTTTAATCATGGCCGGGCAGATTGAACCCATCGCGCGGATGGCGCAGCAACTTTCCCGCCTGCCCGGCATCGGCGCAAAGACCGCGCAGCGGCTGGCGTATCACATCGTCTCCCTGCCGGAAGATCAGGTGCACGAGCTGGCCAGCGCCATCTGGCAGGGCCGCAAGGCGGTCAAATACTGCTCTGTCTGCGGCAACTACACGGTGGATGATCCCTGCCCAATCTGCGCGGATGAAGCGCGGCACAACGGCGTCATCTGCGTGGTGCGCGACCCCCGCGACGTGGCGGCGATGGAACGCATGCGCGATTTCAAGGGCTGCTACCACGTGCTGCACGGCACCATCTCCCCCATGGAGGGCATCGGGCCGGAGGATATCCGCATCCGCGAGCTGCTTGCCCGCGTCGGCAAGGAGGATATCCACGAGGTCATTTTGGCGACCAATCCGGATATCGAAGGTGAAGCGACGGCGAGTTATATCGCCCGCCTGCTCAAGCCGATGGGCATTCTGGTCACGCGCATCGCGCACGGCCTGCCCGTCGGCGGCGATTTGGAATATACCGACGAAGTGACGCTGGCCAAGGCGATGGAAGGCCGAACGCAAATGTAACAAAAAAGCGACCGACTTGTTCGGCCGCTTTTTTGATGAAGAGGAGAAAGAAAGAGAAACACCAGCCGCAGGCCCTTCTGCGCAAGCGCCTGCGATTGCGACGGTTCTGCGTTCCGTCGATGGGATTATTATACGACGCCTCTTTCGGTTTGTCAATCTGTTTTTGCATGATTTATGTTGCAGAATTTCTTTGGTTCTCGTTTTTCAGATGATTTCATTTCACTTTTGCATTTTGTTTTGAATTTGATTCGCATTCTGTTTTCATGTCGGATTTGTATGCTTGACAGTGTGACTTCTCTCCGCTATAATACGAGGCATGCGATTTCATCCGCCAAAGGAGTGTTATTCATGACTTATGACGAGGCGTTTGCCCTGCTGCGCAAATACAACAGCGAACCGTTTCACATCACCCACGCGCTGACCGTTTCAAACGTCATGCGCCGAATGGCGAATGATTTGGGTTACGGCGACGAAGCCGATTTCTGGGCGATTGTCGGCCTTTTGCACGACATCGATTTTGAACATTGGCCGAACGAGCACTGCAAAAAGTGCGTCGAGCTGCTCAAAGAGGGCGGCGCGGACGACCGTTTGATTCACGCGGTTGTCTGCCACGGTTACGGACTTTGCGTCGATGTGAAGCCGGAACACGAGATGGAAAAAGTGCTTTTCGCCTGCGACGAGCTGACGGGCCTCATCGGCGCGTGCGCGAAGATGCGCCCCTCCGGCAGCATCACGGACATGGATTTGAAGAGCCTCAAGAAAAAATACAAGTCGAAGGGGTTTGCGTCGGGCTGTTCCCGCGAGGTCATCGCGCAGGGCGCAGAGATGCTCGGCTGGGAGCTGGACGACCTGCTCTCCCGCACACTCGAAGCGATGAAGCCCGACGAAGCGGCGATTGCCGCCGCGGTTGCAGCGCTGTAAAATACGTTAGGGCTTCGCCCTAAAACCCACCAGAAACCTGAGGTTTCTGGACTTCCCGCTATCCGGCAACTTCGTTGCCGGATTTTTTCGTATTTAAGCCCAGGGTCCAGGGCCACAGCCCTGGTCGTTTCAGAAGGGGTTATGGGGTTCTTAGGGGATTTAAGGGGGAGAGGTCGAAATCTCCCCCTAATCCCCTAAGCCCAGCGGAGCGCGTTCCCCAACTGCAAATCTGCACCTTCTATACAGATTTATTTTTCAGCACAAAACAATTTTACAATAAGTTCTGCCACGACAGCTCCTGCCGCTCCAAAACATGCTCGATGTTCCCCTCCAGCTCGCGGGCGTAGACAAACGCGTCGTCCCTGTCCCCCATCTCCAGCGCCGCGACCAGCCGCGACAGCGTAAACCGCACGTCGTCCGTCGCCGCATGGTTGATAATCAGCTCCGCGTTCGGCGCTTCCTTATCCCACCATGCGTCCATCTCCCGCGCGCGCTCAAGCCCGCGCTCCATTTCATTCTGCCCCAGCAAAAAGAGAATCTCCTGCGTTTTCGCCATCGCGTCATCCGTCAGCCGCTTTACGGCCATCTGCTCCACCGCACTGAGCAGGCCGAGCAGCAGCAGCGTCACCGCCACCGTGATGATTTTCTTGCGCATGTTACCACCTCACCTGCCCCGGCTTGAGCACATCCAGCGTCAGCAGCCGCCCGTCGTCGCCCTTCTCCTGCACGAGCAGGCTTCCCTGTGTATCCAGCGTCGCAATCAGCACATCCTTGTCCCGTGCGATCCCCTGGTCTTGCAAAATCCGCCGCAGCCAGCCCGGCTCAAGCCCCGCAATGCGCATGCTCCGCTCCTGTATCTGCCCGTCGAGAATCAGCGTCAGCGGAATCCCGTCGTAAACCTGCGGCAGCTTCATCTCCTTGCGCGTCGCGGGCCGATTATCCGCCGACGGGAACACGCTCAGCGAACCGTTTGTCTCCAAAACGACGCTTCCCGCCTCGCTCAGCCCGATTACGCCGCCCGAGCGCATGCCCTCCATCAAATCCGAGAGGTCGAAACAGAGCTTCGCCAGCTCCTTTTCGCAGATTTTGCCGTCGCGCACCAACACGCTCGGCCTGCCGCAGATGATTCGCCGCATCCTCATGCTCGCATACGAAAGCGCGCTGAGCAGGCTGTGCACCAGCAGCAGCGTCAATATCGAAACCACGCCGCTCAGCAGCGGAATTTCCACATCCGCCATCGGCAGCGTCGCCAAATCCGAAATCATCAGCGTGATGACCACTTCATACGGCTGAAGCTGCGCCAGCTGCCGCTTGCCCATCAGCCGCAGCACCACCGCCGTCACAAAAAAGAGCACAATTGTCCGCAAAAAGCCTGTCAGCATATTCCTCTCCCCTTTTCGGGTAGGATAAACCGACAGGCTTTTTTTATACTAAAAATCGCGTCAGCCCCTCACAAAGCTGACGCGAGATTCTTTTCCATGTACAGTTGGGACGCGTGTAAAAAACTCCCAAAATAATCGCACATCTTCGGCGGAAGTGGATGCGGCCTCAGGCCGCTTACGCCTTCATCGCGTATCCGCCGTCCACCTTTTTCCAAATGGCGGTGCGTCCGGCCTTGGCCGCGCCGACGGCGGCGTGCAGCATGCAGATGCCGCGGTCCAGCGGGGCGTACTTCTTATAGAGCACAGTCGTTTCCAGAATCGACACGCTGGTCTTATCCGCGACGATTTTCCACGGCTGCTGGTTGATGGCGCTGGGCGCAAGGCGCGCGGCGAGCACGGCTTCCTTCTGCCATGCGCCGAGCTGACCGAGCTGCTCCTCGTTCATGCCGCAGACCTTCGCCAGCTCCTTGCGCTTGGGTGCAAAGGCGGGCAGATTAGCCTTGCCGATGGAAATCACGCAATGCACGGCTTCATCCGTCTGCAAATCGACGTTGCGGTTGATGATATCCGGATAGAAGCCCGCGCCGAGCCAGCACGTGCCCAGCCCCATCGACGTGGCCTCCAGCACGAGCGCTTCGCCCATGAAGCCTTCGACCTCCATCGGCGTGCCGCGCTTGGCGATGATGACGGCGTAAACATCCGTACCCTTAATCTGGCTCTTGAGGCCCGGGCCCTTAAACATGCGGATTTTAATGCCCTGCCAGCTGAGCTTGCGGCAGGTCTCGCCGAGTTTATCGAGCTGCTCTTTATCCGGCGCGCCGGTATACTGGCGAACCGAGCTGCGCGCATAGAGCGCGTCAATCCAATTTTTCTGAATGCCAAGTTCAAACATCTGCAAACCGCTCCCTGTTTCAAAAGGGCAGACGCCCTCAAATTCATACGCGTATACTTTATCACGTCGGGCGCATGAATGTCAACGAAAAACGCTGACTCGCGTCAAAAAGAGAAGGAAACGTTGGGGCTTTGCCCCCAAGTCCGGGAAACTCGCATAGTTGCCGTTCCGGCTCCTTGCGATTTCCGCCATGCTTTTCCCCGCCCAGCGGGCGCATGACTCCAATCCCCCACAAAAACCTGAGGTTCTTGGATTTCTCTCATATATATTTTGTATAAACAAGCAGAGCTGAGAATTTGCATAACAGCATCGCGCGTCGATTTTTTGTGACGTTTGGGCTTATTTCGGATTCTCTTCAAACAAAACCCTCCCCTTTTCAGGGGAGGGAACCGTCGAAGATGGCGGAAGTGTATCACTCAAACTCCACAACCTGTGTCCAGCCGGTCAGGAACGACTTTTCCTCGCCGTGCTTCTTGGTCATCTGCGCGGCGGCGACGATGGGCAGCCAGCGCTGCACATACTGCATGGCGATATCGTTCTTCTTACAGAAGAGCTTCAAATACAGGTCGGCCTTTTTCTGGTCCTCCAGCGCGAACTGGAGATAGGTCATGGCCGCGTCGGCGGATGCGTTGCCGATGGCGGCGTGCGCCCAGTCGAGGATATACACCTTGCCGTCCGTGCCGATGAGCACGTTGGTCGGGTTGAAGTCGCCGTGCGTGATTTTGGTGTGCGGCTTCATGTTTTCAAGGCGCACATGCAGCTCGTAGCGGGTGCTTGCGTCCAGCTCGTCGCGCAGAGACGAAATCTGCGCGTTCAGCTTATCCTTCAGGCGGCCCATCTGCTTGCAGGTGTGGCGATGGATGTCGCTCTGAATCTCGACGAACTGCGCCATCAGCGCTTCCAGGTTCTCCGGCTGCTCGGCCATCAGCTGCGCCATCGTCTTGCCCTCAACGGCCTCGATGACCAGCGCCCAGCCCTCGCCGGTGTTCTTCACCTCCAGCAGCGCGGGCACATTCAGGCCGGATTCCTCCGCCAAGGCATGGTTGAACGCCTCTTTGATGACGGCGCTCTTGGGATAGCCCGCCTTGAACTGCTTGATAATCTTGTTGCCCTCGCGGTACACCGTCTTGGTGCCGCGCTCCACGATGATTTCCTTGCTCATTTGGGGGATTCCTCCTTACGCCTTTTCGCCGTAGTACGCCTTGAGATACATCGCCTTGATTTCCTTGAGCAGCGGATAGCGCGGGTTCGCGCCCGTGCACTGGTCGTCGAACGCGTCCTCGACCATCCGGTCCAGCGTGCTCATGAAGGCCTCCTCGCTGATGCCGTATTCCGCGATGGATTTCTTGATGCCGACCTTCGCCTTCAAATCCTCAATCTTATCGATGAACAGGTCGAGCGTCTCCTCGTCGTCCTTGCCGCAGACGCCGCAGAAGCGCGCGCACTCGGCATAACGGGCCAGCGTATGCGGGTGGTCATACTGCGGGAAGGTGCCCATCTTCGCCGGCACTTCCGCCGCGTTGTAGCGCAGCACGTGGCAAATCATCAGCGCGTTGGCCACGCCGTGCGGCAGGTGATGATACGCGCCGAGCTTGTGCGCCATCGAGTGGCAGACGCCCAGGAACGCGTTGGCGAACGCCATGCCCGCCATGCAGGATGCGTCGGCCATCTTCTGGCGCGCTTCCGGATCGGCCGCGCCGTATTCGTAGGCGCGCGGCAGGTAATCAAACACGTTCTTCATCGACTTGAGCGCCAGACCGTCGGTGTAATCCGTCGCCATCATCGAGGCGTAGGCTTCCAGACCGTGGGTCAGCACGTCAACGCCCGAAGCGGAGGTCAGCCCGCGCGGCTGGTTCATCATGTTATCCGCATCGACAATCGCCATGTTCGGCAGCAGCTCGTAATCCGCCAGCGGATACTTCGTGCCCGTGCGGTCGTCGGTGATGACGGCGAACGGCGTGACCTCCGAGCCCGTGCCGGAAGAGGTCGGAATCGCGACGAAATACGCCTTTTCGCCCATCTTCGGGAAGGTGTAGACGCGCTTGCGGATATCCATAAAGCGCATCGCCATATCGAGGAAATCCACTTCGGGGTGCTCATACATCACCCACATGATTTTGCCCGCGTCCATCGCCGAGCCGCCGCCCAGCGCGATGATGCAGTCCGGCTCGAACAGGCGCATCGCCTGCGCGCCCTTGAGCGCGGACGAGAGGTTCGGGTCGGGCGCGACGTCGTAGAAGCAGGTATGCTGAATGCCCAGCTCGTCGAGCTTTTTCTCAATCGGCGCGACGTAGCCGTTCTTGTAGAGGAAAGTATCGGTGACGATGAAGCACTTCTTCTTGCCCAGCACCGTGCCCAGCTCGTCGAGCGCCACCGGCATGCAGCCCTTCTTGAAATACACCTTCTGCGGCGCGCGGAACCAGAGCATGTTCTCTCTCCTCTCGGCAACGGTTTTGACATTGAGCAGATGCTTCACGCCGACGTTTTCGGAGACGGAGTTGCCGCCCCATGTGCCGCAGCCCAGCGTCAGCGACGGCGCCATCTTGAAGTTATACAGGTCGCCGATGCCGCCGAAGCTGCTCGGCGTGTTGATGACGATGCGGCAGGCTTCCATGCGCTCCGCATGCTTCATGATTTTTTCCTTCTGCGCCGGATGGATGTACAGCGACGCGGTGTGGCCGTGGCCGCCGTCGCAGACGAGCTTTTCGGCCTTGTCGAGCGCCTCGTCGAAGTCCTTCGCGTGATACATCGCCAGCACCGGAGAAAGCTTCTCGTGCGCAAACTCTTCGGAAAGCTCGACGCTCTCCACCTCGCCGATGAGGATTTTCGTCTCCTCCGGCACATCCACGCCCGCCAGCTGCGCAATGGTGTGCGCGCTCTGGCCGACGATTTTCGCGTTCAGCGCGCCGTTGATGAGAATCGTATGGCGCACCTTATCCAGCTCGTCGTCCTTGAGGAAGTGGCAGCCGCGGCGCGCAAACTCCGCGCGCACCTCGTCATAGACGCTGTCCAGCACCGTCACGCTCTGCTCGGAAGCGCAGATCATACCGTTGTCAAACGTCTTGGAATGGATGATGGAGCTGACTGCCAGCTTGATATCCGCCGTTTCGTCGATGATGACGGGCGTGTTGCCCGCGCCGACGCCCAGCGCCGGTTTGCCGGAGGAATACGCCGCGTGCACCATGCCCGGGCCGCCCGTGGCGAGGATGATATCCGCTTCGTGCATCAGCTCGCCCGTCAGTTCCAGACTCGGAAACTCGATGCAGCCGATGATGCCTTCGGGCGCGCCCGCCTTGACCGCCGCCTCATACACAATGCGCGCGGCCTCCGCCGTGCATTTCTTGGCGCGCGGATGCGGGCTGATGAGGATGGCGTTGCGAGTCTTGAGGCAGAGCAGCGCCTTGAAAATCGCCGTGGACGTCGGGTTCGTCGTCGGGATGACCGCCGCGACCAGACCAATCGGCTCGGCAATTTTTTTGATGCCGAACGCTGCGTCCTCTTCCAGCACGCCGACCGTCTTGGTGTTGCGGTAGGCGTGATAAATATACTCGCTGGCGTAGTGGTTCTTGATGACCTTGTCCTCCATCACACCCATGCCGGTCTCCTCGACCGCCATCTTGGCCAGCGGAATGCGCGCCTTGTTGGCCGCCATCGCCGCTTCAAAGAAGATGTGATCCACCTGCTCCTGCGTGAACGTCGCAAACTCGCGCTGCGCCTTGCGCATGAGGGCCATGCGCTCCTGAAGCGCTTCCACACAGTCAATCGGTCTAAATTCCTGCATATCGTTCATCCTCCTGATTGCTCGGGTTGGTTGATGCGTCTTTGTTATTTCCTTGACGATGTGCATTATACGCGCTTTGCGGCAGTTTGTCAAACTTTAGACGATTTCCGTTTCAACAAGCTTCTCGCGTTTGTTTTGTGAACCCTGTCCGAATCTCTTCGTATCTGTACTTTGACCGTTAGTTTTCCCGTCTTTCCGTGGAAAAATACGCGCTCTGATTCGCATGTTTTTCACAAATTTACGCATCAAAAAAAGAGAACCCGATTTTCTTTTCGGACTCTCTTTGTGTTTTTTTATTTTTATTGCCGAATATTTCAATTTTGCGAGGCTACGACGGACGCGCATTCGTGAAACGGGTGCGTTTTTCGTAGAAAAAGGACAGCACCCTGCGCGCCCCTACATCCTTTCTCCCTTTATTGCGAAACAATAAAGAAAGCGGGAAGCCCCGAAACCTCAGGTTTCGGGTGGGGTCTGGGGCAACACCCCAACGTTCCCCTTATTTCTTATACTTCTTTACAATGTCCAAAACCGCATCCGCGACGTATTCCGCGTTCTTCACGCCCAGCGTCGAATACATCGGCAGGCTGATTTCGCTCTCCGAGAACGCGTAGGCCTTCGGGAAATCCTCCGGCTTGTAGCCGAAACGCTTCGCATAGGCGCTCATCGTGTGCAGCGCGATGAAGTGCACGCTCACGCCGACGTTGCGCGCCTTCAGCTCTTCGATGAACCGGTCGCGGGAAATCGTCAGCCGCTCGGGCACAATGCGCAGCACGTACAGGTGGCGGCTGTGGTGGCAGTAATCCGGCGTCTTTTGCAGCCGCAGCTCCGGCACATCGGCAAACGCCTGCTGATAGACCTCCACCGCCTCAAAGCGGCGGCGCTGCATGTCCTCCATGCGGCTGAGCTGGGTCAGCGCCAGCGCGGCCTGAATGTCGAACATGTTGTATTTGTAGCCCGGCTCCTCGATGTCGTAGCGCCACGAGCCTTCCTTGCCGTAACGGTTCCACGCGCCGGCGCTCATGCCGTGGCAGGAAAGCACCTGCGCCTTTTTCGCAATCTCGTCGTCATCCGTCACCAGCGCGCCGCCCTCGCCGCAGGCCAGATTTTTGGTCGCATAGAAGGAATAGCTCACCGTGCCGCGCGGATGATGGCCGATCAGCTCGCCGTTATAACGCGTTTCGACCGCATGCGCCGCGTCCTCGCTCAGGAACAGGTGATGCGCGTCGCAGATTTGGCCGATTGCGCCCAAATCAGCCGCCAGACCGGAGTAATGCACCGGCACGACCGCGCGCGTCTTGGCAGTGACTTTCTTTTCGATTTCGGCGGGGTCGATGAGACCCGTATCGGGGTCGATGTCGGCAAAGACGGGCGTTGCGCCGACGTGCAGAATCGTGTTTGCCGTGGAGGCAAACGTCAGCGGCGTGGTAATCACCTCGTCGCCTGGGCCGATGCCCTGTGTCAGCAGCGCCAGATGCAGCGCCGCCGTGCAGGAGTTGACCGCGATGCAATGCTTTGCGCCGACATACTCGGCAAACGCCTGCTGAAACTCCATCGTGCGCGGGCCCTTCGCCCACCAGCCGGAACGGATGACTTCGGCATCCGCCTGCACTTCGGCTTCGGAGATATCCGGCAGACAAAAGGCCATCCAATCGGGCCTTACCTGAAATTCGCTCATATTGTTCCTCCCGCCCGCAATTCGGGCTTTTCTTCCTTGAATTATAGCACAGTCGCCCCCATTCATCAAGGGACGGTTGCGCCCGGGGGCTGTGCGATGGTATAATCGGGAAAAGGACGAGGGGAAACGTTGGGGCGCTGCCCCAAACCCCGCCAAGAACCTGAGGTTCTTGGATTTCCCGCTTACATGTATCGCTGTGCGATACATGTGGGGGAAGAATATATGTAGGGGCGCGCATCGCGCGTCCGTGTCGGCAGACGCCGCGGCTATACCGCGCGGGACTCAACCGACTGCGGCGCAAACGGCGCGTCCGAACGGATATGCGCATTCATTCGCATAGAAGGGAGCGAATCGTCATGAGCATGGAAGATTACATCGCCGCCCGCAAAGAGGGCGTTCGGCAGCTGCACGCGCTGGAATCCCGCGGGCAGGACCCGTATCTGCCGGTGCTGGCCGAGCTTGTGCCCAAGCTCAACCAGATGCCTCAGGTGCCGCTCGGACTGGTTCAGGTTGAGCTGGACCAAATCGAGGGCACGGCGACCAAGGGGCGCACAACGGCGTTTGCGCGCGGTTTTCTGCCCCTGTTGGAGCAGGATTCCGAATTTGCAACCAAGTGGAGTCTGCTCTACGACGGCATTGTGGAGGACGGTCTGCGCCAGCCCATCGTCGCGCTGGAATATTACAACCGCTTTTACGTTGTGGAGGGCAACAAGCGCGTGAGCGTCATGCGGCGGCTGGACGCGGTGAACATCGAGGCGAACGTCACCCGCATCCTGCCCGAAGCGGAGGACAGCGAGCGCTACCGCGTCTATCAGGAGTTTCTGGGCTTCTATGCGGATACGAAAATCAACTTCATCGTGTTCAGCCGCGAGGGCAGTTACGAAAAGCTCTACAAGCTGACGGGCAAAACGCCGGGCGAAAAGTGGACGCCGGAGGATTTATTCGACTTCCAATCCTGCTTTTACCGCTTCCAGCAGGCGTATGCCGCCAAGCTCGGCGGCGAAATCCCCATGTCCGCGTGCGACGCGCTGCTGATCTATCTGGAGATTTTCGGCTACGACAACAGCGTGGAGAAAACGCCGAACGAGTTCGGGCAGGACATCGAGCGCATCCGCTCGGAATTTGTCGTCGCCGCGGCCAACAAGCCCGCCGCGCTGCTCTCCCAGCCGACGGAGGGCAAGACGGGCTTTCTGCAATCCGTCTGGCACAGGCCGCCGCAAAAGGTGCGCTGCGCGTTCCTCTACAACCGTTCGCCGCAGGATTCCGGCTGGTCATACTGGCATGAGCTGGGGCGCAAGGCGCTCGAGGACGCCTTCGGCTCGCGCGTGGAGACCGTCTGCCGCGAAAACGTGTCGCAAGCCGACGCGGAAGCGGCCATCGAGCAGTTTATCGACGACGGATACGACGTGATTTTCGCCGCTTCCCCCGTGTTTCTGGATGCGTGCGTGCGCCAATGCGCCGCGCACCCGAGCGCCAAAATTCTGAATTGCTCGGTGCTGGCCAGCTACCACAACGTCCGCAGCTATTATCTGCGCGTATACGAGGCCAAGTTCATTTTGGGCGCGATTGCCGCGTCGCTTTCAGAGGCGGATGAAATCGGCTACATCGCGGATTACCCCATCTACGGCACGCCCGCGTCGGTCAACGCCTTCGCCCTGGGCGCGCAGCTGGTCAACCCGCGCGCCAAAGTCGTGCTGGAATGGTCTACCCTGCCGGGCCACAGCCCCGAAGCGGCGCTGGCCGCGCGCGGCGTGCACATCATCTCCAGCCGCGACATCAGCGCGCCGCATCTGGAATCCCGCGCGTTCGGCCTGTATCACGAGCAGGACGGCGCGCTCACCAACCTGGCCATGCCCGTCTGGGGCTGGGGCAAGCTCTACGAAGGCATTGTCCGCAGCATCCTGACCGGCGCGTGGAACGACGAGGGCGAGCACAACGCCGACCGCGCCATGAACTATTACATGGGCATGTCCACCGACGCCATCGACCTCATCTGTTCCCAGCGCCTGCCCGCGCGCACGCGGCGGCTGGTCGATTTGCTGCACGAGCGCATCCGCGCGGGAGCGTTCCTGCCCTTCGTCGGGCCGATTGCCGACCAAAGCGGCCAAATCCGCGTGGAAGCCGACGTGGCGCTCACCCCGCAGGAAATCATCCGCATGGATTATCTGGCGAATAACATCATCGGCCGCATCCCCTCGATGGACGAGCTGAACGATGTCGCCAAGGGCCTTGTCTCGCTGCAGGGCATCCGCGCCGCCACAAAGGAGTGAGCCGATGAAAATTCTTTTGCTCGCCGATCAGCCCGAACCCACCCTGTGGGAGCATCTGGACAGGCGCAAGCTCGAGGGCGTGGAGCTGGTGCTCTCCTGCGGCGACCTTCCCGCAGGGTATCTCTCCTTTCTCACCTGCTTTACAAACGCGCCGATTCTCTATATCCGCGGCAACCACGACGACCGATACGCCCAAACCCCGCCGGAGGGCTGCGACTGCATCGAGGATAAAGTCGTGAACGTCGGCGGCCTGCGCATTCTCGGGCTGGGCGGCTCGATGCGCTATAACAAGGGCGTCAACCAGTATACCGAGCAGCAGATGCGCCGCCGTGTGCAGAAACTGCGCTTCAAGCTCTGGCGCAGCGGCGGCATCGACATCCTGCTGACCCATTCCCCCGCGCTGCATCTGGGCGATGACAGCGATTTGGCGCACACAGGCTTCAAGACCTTTCTGGATGTGATGGATGAATATCACCCGCGCTACATGTTTCACGGCCATGTGCACCAGAATTATCAGTATAATTTCAAGCGCATCCGTCAGCATGGGGATACGACCGTCATCAACGTTTTCGGCTATTATCTGCTGGATGTGCCGATTCCCGAACATTTGTGAATTGACCCGCCTTAAATTTCGTTTTTTCCTTGCTTTTTCGCGGCTTCACTCCTATAATATGGAGGATATGCGCGGCGATCTGCCGCGCGCAAACTTCATATTCACAAAGGAGATATCGCCATGCAGAACCAAGGTATCCGCGATGCGCGCTCGCTGGGCACGCCGAAAATGCTCGTTCTGGGCCTCCAGCACATGTTCGCCATGTTCGGCGCAACCGTGCTCGTGCCCGCGCTGACGGGCCTGTCCGTCTCCGCGACGCTGCTGTTCGCCGGTCTGGGCACGCTCTTTTTCCACTTCCTCACGAAGGGCAAGGTTCCGGCTTTCCTGGGCAGCTCGTTCGCGTATCTGGCCGGTTACGCCGCCATCGCGCCGAACGGTGAGACTGCGCTTCTCCCCTATGCCTGTGTGGGCGTCGCCGCTTCCGGCCTGCTGTATCTGATTCTGGCGGCGTTGGTGCGCGGCTTCGGCGCGAACCGCGTCATGCGTTTCTTCCCGCCCGTCGTCACCGGCCCGATTATCATCTGCATCGGCATGACGCTGGCCAACTCCGCCATCAACAACTGCACCGGCAGCTGGGATATCGCGCTGGTCGCCATCATCACCGTGGTCGTCTTTAACATCTGGGGCAAGGGCATGCTGCGCATCATCCCGATTCTGCTGGGCGTGCTCGTCTCCTATGCCTACGCCGCCATCACCGGCCGCGTGGATTTCTCCGGCGTGGCGAGCGCCGCATGGATCGGCCTGCCCGTGAAGATGGAAAACACCGTGTTCTCCCTCATCGGCAACTGCGACGTGAACCTGCTGGTGACCGCCATCATCGCCATCATGCCCATCGCCTTCGCGACGATGATTGAGCATATCGGCGATATCTGCGCCATCTCCTCCACCGTCGGCGAAAACTTCATCGCCGACCCGGGCCTGCACCGCACGCTGCTGGGCGACGGCCTGGCAACCTCCATCGCTTCCCTGTTCGGCGCGCCGGCCAACACCACCTACGGCGAGAACACCGGCGTTCTGGCGCTGACCCGCGTGTATGACCCGCTCGTCATCCGTCTGGCCGCCGTGTACGCGATTATCGCGTCCTTCTGCCCGAAGTTCGCGGCGCTTGTCTCTGCCATGCCGACGGGCACCATCGGCGGCGTCTCCCTCATTCTGTACGGCATGATTTCCGCCATCGGCGTGCGCAATCTGGTCGAAAATCAGGTTGACCTCTCCAAGAGCCGCAACGTCATCGTCGTCTCCCTGATCATCTCGCTGGCGCTGGGCATCACCTTCTCCGCCGCGGGCGCCATCACCTTCCATGTCGGTGAGTTCACGCTGAACTTCTCCGGTCTGGCCGTCGCCGCCATCGTCGGCATTGCGGTCAACGCCATCCTGCCGGGCAAGGATTACGACTTCCAGAATAACTACGAATACGGCAAGACGACCGAGGATCACGGCCAGATGCTGTAACTCCTTCAGTCTCGCTTCGCTCGCAGCTCCCTCTGAGAGGGAGCTGTTTTTTGCGTGTAAAAAGCGGCCTGAAGCCGCTCTCGCCTCCGCCAAAGTCTGTAAAAACTCAAGCTTCTGCATACGCGGCCGACTTGTTACAATTAAAAAACGGACGCGCGATGCGTGTCCGCCAGCTTGTTGACATAAGCAAACTTGGTTTGAATAGAAAAATCAAGAAATTCAGCTATTCTTTCATTTGCGGAAAGGGCTATTCTTCCCCCTTCGGGGGGAGAATAGCTTTTTGTCTACAGTCTGACGGACGCGCGATGCGTGTCCGCGTTTATCCTCAAAACCTGTTCAATCAATATGTCTCCAGCGTTCCGACAAGCTCCTGCGCGCGCTGCACCTTCTGCCTGCCGCAGTAGGCATCCAGCTCGCGAATGATGCGCGGGCAGGCGAACGGGTCGGTGAAATTCGCCGTGCCGACCATGACGGCCTTCGCGCCGCAGAGCATGAACGCCGCCGCGTCCTCGCCCGTCTCAATGCCGCCCATGCCGATGATGGGGATGTGCACCTTCTGCGCGCTCTGCCAGACCATGCGCAGCGCCACAGGCCGCACCGCCGGACCGGACAGGCCGCCCGTGTTGTTGGCCAGCACCATCTTGCGCTTGTTCACATCCACCGCAATGCCCGTCAGCGTGTTAATCATGGAAATCGCGTCCGCGCCCGCCTCTTCGGCGGCCAGCGCGTTTTCCGTGATGTCGGATACGTTCGGGGTCAGCTTGACAATCAGCGGCTGTTTGGCTGCCGCTTTCACCGCCTTGGTGATGGCATAGACGCTCTCGGGCTTCACGCCGAAGGCCACGCCGCCTTCGTGCACGTTCGGGCAGGAGATATTCATCTCCAGCAGGTGCACGCCCGTGCCCGCCAGCCGCTCGGCCATCTGCACATACTGCTCTGCGCTCGTGCCCGTAATGTTGGCAATCACGGCGACGTTTTTCGTCAGCAGCCACGGCAGGTCGTTCTCGATAAAGCTTTCCACGCCCGGGTTTTGCAGGCCGACGCTGTTGAGCATGCCGCTCGGCGTTTCCGCAATGCGGGAGGGCGGGTTGCCCGTGCGCGGCAGCAGACTTAATCCCTTGACGGAAATGCCGCCCAGCCGGCCGATGTCATACAGCTCGTCGTATTCGCGGCCAAAACCGAATGTGCCGCTCGCCGCGATAATCGGGTTTTTGAGCTTCACGCCGCATAAATCGAGGGAAAGATCAGCCACGCAGACACACCTCCTTCGCGTCGAACACCGGGCCGTCCTTGCAGACGCGCGCATAGTGCCAGCCGCCGTCCGCCTGCATGAGCTTCACGTTGCACCCGAGACACGCGCCGATGCCGCAGCCCATCCGTTCTTCCAGCGAGAGCTGGCACGGCACGTCGTATTGCGCGCAGAGCGCCTGCACCGCCGCCAGCATCGGCGTCGGCCCGCACGCCATCACGACATCCGGCTTGCGCGCCAAAATCGCCGCTTCCAGCGGCTTGGTCACCAGCGCGCGCTCGCCCAGCGAGCCGTCGTCGCTGACCGCCGTCACCGCGCAGGGCGACTGCGTCATGCCGTAGGCATGCGCCGCCGTGCGGAAGCCGAAAAACGCGCGGCTCTGTGCCGTCGCGAACGCATCCATCGCGCAGCAGATCGGCGCAACACCCACGCCGCCGCCGACAAAGTAGACGCATGCCGCGCCCTTGCTGTCAAAGCCCGTACCCAGCGGGCCGAGCACGCGAATCGTCTCCCCCGCCTTGCAGGCGCAGAGCATCTGCGTGCCCGCCCCCTTGGGCTGAATCGCCAGCGTCAGCGTGCCCGCCGCCGCGTCCACGGCCATCAGGCTGATGGGACGGCGAAGCACATGGCCGCTGTCCGGCACAAGCATGTGGATGAACTGCCCCGCCTTGGCCTGCGCCGCAATCTCCGGGGCGGAAAGGATGATGCGCACCAGCGCCTCGGCCAGCGGCTCACAGGCGAGCACGCGCGCGGTCGTATCCTGCATGTCCGCTCCTCCTCACCGAATGGCCTTGCCGACAGCCGCAAGGCTGCCTGCAAGATCGTCCTTCATGCGCAGCGCCTCGTCCCGCGCAGCCGCGTCGAAGGCCACGCCCTCGCGCTTCTTCCACGCGCAGAGAATCGAGCGGGAGGCGTTGACAATCGCGCCGTTGCCGTTCGCGTCGAAGCAGCCCGCGATATCCGTGCCCTTCGCGCCCTGCGCGCCGTAGCCCGGCACGAGGAAGAACGCATGCGGCATGCGCGCGCGCAGTTCAATGCCCTGCTGCGGATACGTCGCGCCGACGACCGCGCCGACGGCGGAATAGCCGCTCTCGCCGCGCGTCTCCTCGCCCCATTCCTCGACCAGGTCGGCCACCGCCTGATACAGCGTGCGCCCGTCCTCAAAGCGCATATCCTGAAGCTGACCGGAGGAAGGATTGCTCGTCTTGACCAGCACGAACACGCCCGTGCCGTTGTCGCGGCAGGCGTCGGTGAAGGGCTTGATGCCGTCCACGCCCAAATACGGGTTGATGGTCGCGATATCCGCGCCGAACGCGGTCTGCGCGCCGTCCGGCATATCCGTCTTGCCGACGTAGGCGTTGGCGTAGCACGCCGCCGTCGCGCCGATGTCGTTGCGCTTCACATCCGCCATCACGATGAGGCCCTTTTCGTGCGCATAGCGGATGGTCTTTTCGTAGACCGCCATGCCCGCCGGGCCGTACATCTCGTAATACGCCACCTGCACCTTGACCGCGGGCACAATGTCATAAAGCGCGTCAATCAGGCGCACGTTGTAGGCGTAGACAGCCTTCGCCGCATCCTCAAAGGAATGAATGCCGTTTGGCAAAACTTCTTTGACGAAGCTCTCCGGCAGATATTCGATGCGGGTATCGAGCCCCGCGACGGTGGGATTCTTGAGTTCCGAGATTCTCTGAGCCAGTCGTTCCATGATATTCATAGCTGTATCGCCTTTCTTGGGGCTTTGCCCCAAACCCCACCAAAGGGCTTTCCGATCGCCCTTTGGAAACCTTCGGTTCGCAACGTTAGCCTGTTTTTCATTGACCGCATCGCGGTCAATGTTGTGGAGGGTGCAGGGAACTCAGTTCCCTGCTGGGGCGTGGGGCAAAGCCCCACACGTCCCCTTCCTTACCCCTGATACGCCGCTTTGCCGCCAACCAGCGTCAGCTCGATTTCGCCAAAGTAACGCTTGCCGTCAAACGGCGTGTTCTTGCCGCGGGAAAGGAACTTGCCCGCATCCACCACAATCTCCTTGTCCGGATCAAAGACCACCACGTCCGCCGCGCTGCCGACGGAAAGAGCGCCGCCCGCAACGCCCAGCAGCTTCGCAGGCCGCACGCTCATCCGCTCAATCAAATCGGACAGCGTCATCTTTCCGGATTTCACCAGCATGGTGTTGCTGATGCAAAACGCCGTCTCAAACCCGCTGATGCCGCTCGCCGCCAGATGGAACTCGCAGCGCTTCTCGTCCTCATGGTGCGGCGCATGGTCGGTCGCAATCACGTCAATCGTGCCGTCGCACAGGCCCTCGATGCAGGCCAGCCTGTCCGCCTCCTCGCGCAGCGGCGGATTCACGCGGCAGCGGCTGTCGTAACCGATGACCCATTCGTCCGTCGCGCCGATGTAGTGCGGCGTCGTCTCCGCCGTCACGCGAACGCCGCGCGCCTTCGCCTCGCGCACCAGCTGCACGCCGCCCCGCGTGGAGACGTGGCACAGGTGAACCCGCTTGCCTTCCGCTTCCGCAACCAGAATATCGCGGGCAATCATCACCTCTTCCGCCGCGCGCGTGATGCCCGGCAGGCCCAGCTT
The DNA here is from genome assembly GCA_934675735.1 of uncultured Clostridia bacterium. Taxonomy (GTDB): domain Bacteria; phylum Bacillota; class Clostridia; order Christensenellales; family Aristaeellaceae; genus Ventricola. Next base: position 77,906 of record CAKURR010000003.1, on the reverse strand, counting down.
CGTGGAGATAAAGCCCTCGTTCATCACGCCGTCGCCGACGAGGTTCTTATCCTCGCTGTGGCTCATGATGAACAGGCCGAAGTGGTCGGCATACTGCATCGCCAGGCGGAACAGGTTTGAGTTCGCCACGGGCTGGCCGTCGTCGGAAATCGCGATGATGCCTGCTTCCTTCATGCGGCCGATTTCCGCCATTTCCACGCCGTTTAAGCCCTTGGAAACCGCGCCGACCGGATAAACATGCACACCGCTGCCCTGCGTCTCGGCCTTCTCGATGATGTAGCGCGTCACCGCCGCGTTGTCGTTGACCGGCTTCGTGTTGGGCATGCAGCAGACCGCCGTAAAGCCGCCGTGCGCCGCCGCGCGCGTGCCGGAAATGATATCCTCTTTGTATTCCTGCCCCGGGTCGCGCAGATGGCAGTGCATGTCGATGAAGCCCGGCGCGACAACCTTGCCCGCCGCGTCGTAACCCTTCGCGCCCTCGGCGGAAAGCCCCTCGCCGACCGCCGCAATTTTTCCGTTTTCAATCAGCACATCCGCCGTCTTATCCACACCGTTGGCCGGATCCACCACACGGCCGCCGCGAATCAAAAGCTTTTCCATCACGCATTCTCCCTTCTGGTGAGCATGTAGAGCAGCGCCATGCGCACGGCCACGCCGCTTTCAACCTGCTGAGTGATGACCGACTGGCCGCAGTCCGCGACGCTCGAGGCGATTTCCACGCCGCGGTTCATCGGGCCTGGGTGCATGACCAGCGCGTCTTTCTTCGCCAGCGCCAGCCTGTCGGGCGTAATCTCCCAATGGTCGCAGTATTCCGCCACCGAGGGGAACAGCCCCTTCTGCTGGCGCTCGCGCTGAATGCGCAGGCCCATCACGACGTCCGCGTTTTCGCAGGCGTCCTCAATCGTCGGGGCGACGGCGCAGCCCAGCTCGTCGATGCGCGGCGGAATCAGCGTCGGCGGCGCGCAGAGCACGACCTTCGCGCCCATCGCCGTCAAACCGTAGATGTTGCTGCGCGCCACGCGGGAGTGCATCACGTCGCCGCAGATGGCGACCTTCGCGCCCTCCAGCCCGCCGAGGTGCTCCCGCATCGTCAGCATATCCAGCAGCGCCTGCGTCGGATGCTCGTTCATGCCGTCGCCCGCGTTGATGACGCTCGCCTTCACGTGCTTGGCCAGCAGCGTCGGCGCGCCGCTCATCGGGTGGCGGATGATGATGACGTCCGTGCCCATCTGGTCGAGCGTCACGCCGGTGTCGATGAGCGTTTCGCCCTTGGCCACGCTCGACGCGCTGGCGGAGATATTCGCCGCCGCGGCGGACATGTATTTGCTCGCCAGTTCGAAAGACATGCGCGTGCGCGTGGAGTTTTCATAGAACAGCGTCACGATGGATTTGCCCTGTAAGTGCGCCGTCTTTTTGTTGTTTGAACGGACAACCTGACGCATCATCAGCGCCGTGTCGAGAATGGAAGTGATTTCCTCGCGGCTCACGCCGTCAAGGCCCAACAAATCTTTGCGCTTCATGCTCATTCGCTCCTTTTATCATACAAAACGACGCTCATGTCACCATCAAATTCGGGCACGCGCACGCCGACCAGCTCGTTTTTGCTCGTCGGCAGGTTTTTGCCGACGTAATCCGCGCGAATCGGCAGCTCCCTGTGTCCGCGATCCACCATCACCGCCAGCTGGATGCAGCTCGGACGCCCCATGTCGCAGATGGCGTCCATCGCGGCGCGCGCCGTGCGGCCCGAAAAGAGCACGTCGTCCACCATCACGATGCGCGCATCCTGCACCTGAAACGGCAGGTCGGTCGCGTTGACGACCGGATGCTCGGAGAGGATGGAGAGGTCGTCGCGGTAGAACGTGATATCCAGCACGCCCAGCGGCAGCTTCACGCCTTCCACCTGCTCGATCATCTCCTGCAGCATCTTCGCCAGCGTCACGCCGCGGCGCTGAATGCCCACCAGCCGGAGGTTTTCCACGCCGTCGTTGTTTTCGATGATTTCGTGCGCAATGCGCCGAAGCGCGCGCTTCATGGCGTTTTCATCCATGATATCGGCTTTGAACTTGAGCTTTGAGGTATCCATCTGCATCCTCCTCAGCCTTTGAGCATAAAAAATGCCCCGTTCCGGAGCTCGGAACAGGGCAAACAAAGGGATATACTTTCCCTTTTACCACGCATTTGCCGCCTTGCCGACCTCACGGGATCGAATTAAAGGCTTATTTTCTTATCTCTGCAATTGTATCACCTTTTGGGGCGTTCGTCAATTCTTCCGGGCCGTTATTTTTGCGGCTTTCGGCTGTTTTGCGGATTTTTTTCGTCTGTCGGCGCGCCCGTCTGCGCCGCCCGGGCTTCAAAAAGCCCCGCCGCTCTCCCCTCTCGGGCGCGACAGGGCCTGATAAAATTTAATGCACGATGGATTGGCGAATCTTCGCCACTTCTTCCCGACTCAGCTTCGTGATGCTCACGACCTGCTCCTCGGGGAACTGCATTTCGAGCATGCGGCGGGCGATATCCATTTTTTCGCTCTGACGTCCGGTCTTGTTTCCGCGCATCTCGCCGACTTTCTCGCCATACAGCTTGCCGCGCATCTCGCTTTCATCCATCATCTGACGAATGGCTTCGCACATATTGACAACCTCCTCGTTCGGGTTCATTTCGATTCCGGCGTTTGTCTTGGTATTGATGACCATCGCCGCGCTGCGCTCCAGACGGGTGAAGCGCTCGTCCTCGCTGAGCAGCTTTTCCATCCGCATCGCTCCCTTTTCTGCCCTTATTTTATCATATTGATTCGCGGTTTGCAAGGAAGTTTGCGCAGCGTCAAATTGCATACACATATCGGTCGGCGGATTCATCCTCCGGATCGACCCATTCGCCCGTCTGTGCGTCAATCAGCAGGATTTTGAAGCCCTTCTCCTTGTGATAACTCGGCGCGTCGAGATCGTCCGACGCATCGCCGACCAGCGTTTTGGCCGCGCTTTCGGCGTATTTGCATTCGATAAACCACGTCGGCACGAGCAGATATTCCGCCTCATACGCCGCCTCGCCGCTCGGATACGTCCTGTCGGACGCGGCATAGACGGCATAGCCCAGCGTCACGCTGTAAACCGCGCGGATTCGTCCCGCCCGAATCCCGCGTTCAAGCGCCTTGGCAATCGTCTCCCACGCGCACAGCGGCACGTCCGCCCGAACCGCTTCGGTTTCGCGCCACATCGCCGTGAAGGCGCAGACATAATCCGCCTCCGAACGGTATTCGCCCAGCGCTATTCGACTCGCGTTGGAAAGCGCCTGCTGCACGCCGCGCTTCCCCTGACGGGTAAACATGCGCTCCACGCCCGTCACAATCGGTATGCCGCGCAGCGTCTCCCACGCCTCGATGTAATAGCCGTCTCCGTCGCTCCTGAAACCCGCGCGATACGGCAGACAGCCGATTTGCCGGTCGCCGAACATCGCCTCCGTTTTCCGCGCCAAAAAGTTTTCGGCGTTCAACAGAGATTGCTCCCGATTCGGCGCGAAAATATCCGCCGCGTCCGTTTCTTCGGCCCACAGGTTCTGCACATACGCCGTAAAATGCGACGCGGCGTTTTTCTCCGCCGCCGTCGGGCGCTCGGCCAGCCGCTGACCGTACAGCGTGTTCTTTTCCAGCGAATCGCCCAGCTTTTCTGCCGCTTCGGCCGATACATTCGTCCGTTTCACGCGCAGCATCGGCATTTCGTCCCCACTCGGCACATACACGGGCGCATGAAACGAAATCGTTCTGCCGTAAGCTTCAATCATGCCCTCCGCAAAAGCAGGTGTCTGCGCGCGAAGCGCCGAAAGCGTGAACGTTTCGCTGCGGGCCGCCGCAAGGGCAGGCACAAGCAGCAACGCCAAAAACGCCGCAACCATCCTTCTCATCGCGCGTCCTCCCACGTCGTCAGCGTCGGCACGGAAAATGTCGCTTCATCGCCGGTGGTGATGATTTTCATTTCGCCCGTCTGCGCGTCCAGCGGAATCTGCGCAAATTCATAAAGCGTCCACCTATCCAGCTCAAAATGCTCGTGGAAGCTGTCCACGACGTCCTGCTTGCCATCCGGCACATAGTCGCAGTCCAGCACCCACATCGGCACGGCCCACGCGTAATCCTCCATATCGGGGTTGGAATAGCGCATATAACCCAGCCGCAGCGCGTGGATATTGCGGATGCGCCCCGTTTCGATTTCCTTCTCGATGCTTGCCAGCACACGGTCAAGCGGCGCGAGCGGCACGTCCTCCAGCTCCACGGTGCGGATGCGGTTCATGCTGACATTCACGTTGTAATCCGTGTCGCTCGAGGTATACATCTTCAAAAAGACGTTCGTCCGCCACTCCGCGCCGAGGCAGTAAGGCGCAAGGCGGTTCGCGATTCGGTTCGTTTCCGGGCTCGAAGCATACGCCACGCGGAAGCTGTTATCCCCAATGGTCGAGCAAAGCGCGCCGAACATCGGGATGCCGTTCATCACCTGTTCCGCACGGATGGTGTAATAGCCCTTGCCCCCGTTGCTCTGCCCGTCAACCGCCGTGCTGCCGTGAATCGCGATGCGCTTGGGCGCAATCGTGTAGCCCTTGTTCGGATAGGCTTCGTCAATCACGCGCTGGAAGCAGGCCATCGCCTGCGCGACGGTCTGGTCACCGCCTCGAATATAGGTGCTGTCCATATCCAGCTCCCACGGATAGCGGTAGTCGTTCGGTCTCGCGTCGTAATTCGACCATTTTCCCTCACGCCATTCGCCCGTGCTCACGCCAAAGTCCTTGGCGCTTTCGTAATCTTCCGTCATGCCCATGCCGAGTGTGCCCCAAATCACTTCGGACAGCTGACCGTCCATGTCATAATGAAAATAGGTCAAGCCGTCTTGCTCAAACGCGGTTTTCAGCATCTCGTCGGCCATCTCTTGGGTGAACGGGCGGTCGTTTTCCACCGTTATAACAGGAAACGCTTCCACATCCGGCACGATGATGGGGATATCCACGTTCAGCTTGCCGCTCGGCGTATCGTAGGTCTTTTGCCAGCGGCCCATTTCTTCGGCCTGCCGATGCAGCTCGGAAACGGAAACCATGCCGCCCGCCGCAAAGGCCGCCGTGGGCAGGGTCAGCGTCAGGCAGAGGGCTGCAAAAATCTTTTTCTTCATGTCGTTTTCTCCTTTCATCCTCAAGGGGTCTGTATGGGTTCGCGGACACGCTCTGCGTGCCCCCCCATTTGAAACAGAAACGCCAAAACTCCGTAAGAGGGCGGCCCGTCGGGCCGCCCCGAAGGGAGGTTTACTTGAGCAGCACGATCTCTTCGTTTTCGCGCTCGGGCGTCTTGCCCGCGGCGATTTGGGCCTGATAGTCGATGCCCGTTCCTTTGGGCACGAGCACCAGGCTGTTTCGGCTCTCCGGCAAATCGTATCGAATGCCGACGGAGAACCGGCCGTCCTTGTTCACGCCGAAGCCGCCGTCGCGGTTATGCAGCTCCACGCCGTCCGCGACGAGCACATAATCGTGGATATACGGCATGTCCATCGGGTGCTTGCCGTCGCTGTCCGCTTCAAACGCTTCCGCCCACTCGGGCGCATCAAACACGACTTCGCCGCTGATATCCACATCGGATACGCGCACCGTCGCCGTTGCGCTGTATGTGCTCGTCTCAACCGAACCGGTGTAGGTCTCCGTCTGCCCGTTGAGCTTGACCGTGAACGGCAGGCGGAAGAAGCCGCGGTTTTCGGGCGTCATCAGGTAATCGTGATAGAGGTTTTCTCCATCCTGCGCCCAGACGCTCATGCCATACATCACGGTCAGCTCGATATCAAGCTCATCCGTCGGCTCGAAACCGTCGGGCATTTCGACTTCCTGGAAGCCCTGAATCGTGTAATCGTTGACGCGTTCCTCACCGCTGTCCAGAATGGTCAGCGGCTTTCCGCCCCAATCCGCACCGTCGCCCACGCCCATCGATTCAAACGCAACATAGCCGACGGGGTGGCCGGCAAAAAACGTCACAATCTGCTGCTGAACGGGGTCATCCGTATACACGCCGTTGGTGACATAGTTGCCTGCTTCCACGCTCATCCACTCGTCAAACCCCGTCGGCATGCCTTCGCCGGTGATGAGGCCGATTTTGTTGTCGCCGGTCAGCGTATAGGAATAGTAGAGCTTATAGCCGTCGAAATACGCCTGATTGAGCGTGAGGTTAAAGCGGCGGCTGTACAGGCCCGCCATCAGCTCGTCGTAGACGGTCTGCGGCGGTTCGGTCGCGGCCGATTCGGGCGCCTGCACCGCCTGCGTATCGTTGTAGATTTGGGATGCGTCCTCCAGCTTTTCGAGCCTGCCGACGCTCTGCTCGTTCTCCTCATTGTTCACGGACCGGCCGAACACGCCGAGGTTCGCGGCCAGCGCCGCCCCGCCGACAATCAGCGTCAGCACAAGCACGAACACCGGCACGGCGGAGAATTTGCGTTTCACAACCTTTTCTTCCTTTCTGACTGCCCGCAGCACCGCCTGACGGCGCTCGGGCGGAAACTCGCTGTCGGAAAGGCATGCCTTCAGCGCGTTCCCAAGCTTGTTTTCATCCACCAAATTCACACCTTTCCCAGTGCCTTTTTGAGCATTTCCTGCGCTTTGTTCAGCCTGCGGTAAATCGTCGTCGGGGTCTTGCCCAGAATTTCGGCGATTTCCGGCGCGGTCAAATCCTGATAAAAGCGAAGCAGAATGACCTCGCCGTATTTTTTCGGCAGCGCCTGCACAAGCGCGTAAAGCATTTTTGCTTCTTCGGGCGCTTCCGGCGAGGGAAGCGCGGTGATTTCCTCCGGGGTTAATCTGTCCACCAAGCGGAACCAGTTCTTTCTTCTTTCGTCCCTGCAAAGATTGACGGCGATGCGCGTCAGCCACGCCTTTTCGCTTTCGGGGCGCTCCCCGCGAAAGCCGTCCATCTTTTGATACGCGCGGATGAAGGTTTCCTGCACGACGTCCTGCGCCAAGTCTTTGTCGCCCAGCAGCACCGAACACATGCCGACCAGCATCGCGCCGTAGGTTTCCATCAGCCTGACCAGTTCCGCTTCCAAGGCCTTACCCGGTACCGAGGTATTGCCTGTCACCCTTTCTCATCCTCCTTTCACTAACCATGACGTAAAAAATCGCGAAAATTCACGCTTTTCGGTCAATTCTTTCGATTATTTTTTCGTCATGCAGATTATCGGGTATATTGAATCGATTTTGATGAAGAATCGAAAGTTCGGCGGCATTCATTGTAAACAAAAAGCGCCCTTGAGACAAGGGCGCGCAAAGATTTTATACGGGCAGGCTTTAGTGCTTTTCCCCCATCGCCATCCGTAAATCTGCCTCGGGCGTATCGGTCGGCCGAATCCCAAAGGTTTCGACCAGCGCGTGCAGCACGGCGGGCGAAATGAACGCGGGCAGCGTCGGCCCGAGCAGGATATTGCGAATGCCCAGCGACAGCAGCGTCAGCAGGATGCACACGGCCTTCTGCTCATACCACGAGAGCACGAGCGTCAGCGGCAGGTCGTTCACCCCGCATCCAAAAGCGTCGGCAAGCGCCAGCGCGATTTGAATCGCGCTGTATGCGTCGTTGCACTGGCCGCAGTCGAGGATGCGCGGAATACCCTCAATCTCGCCTAAATCGAGGTCGTTGATGCGGTATTTGCCGCAGGCCAGTGTCAAAATGAGCGTATCGGGCGGCGTGAGCTTGGCGAAATCGGTGTAATAGCTCCGCCCGGGCGCCGCGCCGTCGCATCCGCCGATGAGGAAGAAATGGCGAATCTTGCCCTCCTTCACGAGCCGCACAATCTTCTCCGCCTGAGCGAGCACCGCGTTGTGCGCAAAGCCCGTCGTCACCGTGCTGCCGCCGTTCATGCCCGTCATGTGTTTCGGCTCGTCGTAACCGCCGCACGCAAGCGCCTTTTCGATGACGGGCGTGAAATCCTTATCCTCGCCGATGTGCACCAGCTCGGGATAAGAGACGACCGACGTGGTGAACACCCGGTCGCAGTAGCTCTGGCGCACGGGCATCAGGCAGTTGGTCGTAAACAGAATCGGCGCGGGAATGTTGTGGAACTCGGTCTGCTGGTTCTGCCAGCCCGTGCCGAAATTGCCCTTGAGCTGCGGATACGCCTTCAGCTTGGGATAGCCGTGCGCGGGCAGCATCTCGCTGTGGGTGTAGACATTGACGCCCTTGCCCTTCGTCTGTTCCAGCAGCAGCTTGAGGTCGTGCAAATCGTGGCCGCTCACCACGATGAACGGGCCTTTTTCAATCGTCAGCGGCACTTCTGTCGGCACGGGGTCGCCGTAAGCCTCGGTGTGCGCCGCGTCGAGCATCGCCATGCACTTGAGGTTGACCTCACCCGTTTTCAGTACCAGTGCCAGCAGCGCATCGTGGGATTGCTCCGTACCGACGGCATGCAGCGCGTCGTAGAAAAAGCCGTTCACCTCGTCATCCGTCCGCCCCAGCACGCGCGCGTGATACGCATACGCCGCCATGCCCTTGATGCCGAAGAGAATCAGCGATTTCAGCGAGCGGATGTCCTCTTCGGCTTCCCACAGCCCGCGCATGTCGCAGGCCGCAAATTTTTCGCCGTGCAGCGCTTTCTTTTCGGCTTCAACCTCCGCCGTCAAGGCGCGAATCGTTTCGTTGTTGAAATTCACGTTGGTGATGGTCGTAAAAAGCCCCTTGAGCATCAGCTCGTCCGTGCGATCGGTAGGCTTTCCCGCCTTCGCCGCAGCGGCCAGCGCGATAAGCGCGCCGATGAGCGCATCCTGCTCGTTCGCCGTCTCCGCCTTTTTGCCGCAAACGCCCACCTTGCCCTCGCAGCCCGTGTTGTGCGCCGTCTGCTGACACTGAAAACAGAACATTTCCTTCATCTTTGTCCCTCCCGATTTGGTTGCTTGGAAATATTCTGCCTGTTTGCGGGGGCGTTATGCGCGGGGACAGGGATTCAGCCGCCCGTTTAATTCTCTCCGACAATCGGCGCATACCAGTCGCTTATGTTTTGGGATGAATAGGCATACGCTTCGCCCGTTTGAGCGTTCATCATCATCCACCCCTTGTCCTTCCATTTGCCGCTGTATTGGACGGATGCGCACCATGTCGGCACTGCGGCATATGCCGCAGTCTGCGCGCCGTCCGTCGTTTCATCCATATAGACGACATACCCGAGCATGATATCGTGCACCGTTTCAATCGTTCCGTTTTCGATACTCCGCTCGATGGTTTGCGCAATTTTTTCAAAGGCACACAGCGGCATATCTTCCGCTTTGACGCTGCTTTCTTCCCAGATGTTCAGGCCGGAGAGCGAGCAGTAGTCCTCCGCATACATCATATAGATATATCGGCTTTCCGCGCGCAGCATGCGCCGCATCGTTGGAGAAGTAACTGCGCTCTCTTCAAAAGCCATGCCGATTCCGCCGACCACCGGAATACCATGCAGAACGGGCGCATACGAAACAAAATATCCGCCCACGCCCGTCAGCGCTTGACAGGGATAATTCTCCCCCGTCCCGCCGATTATCCACGGGCTTTGAATTGTCAGCGACAGCGGCAGCACCTCCGCGCCTTCATCCAACGATTGCATGAAAGCCGCGCCGCAGCGAATCGCTTCTTCCGCCGAGTACGGCTGATTGGCCGCGTAAATCTGTTTGAAATCGGGGGCTTCTGTCGGCAGGAACAGGTTTTCATAGGTCGTTTCGGGATGCGTTTCCCGCTTGGCGTTCGTGTTCAAATCGTATTTTTCTTCATTCTTATTTTCCGCAGTCGGATAGCCGGCCAATTCGCCCTGCCTCGACGTTTCCACATCTTTGGGCTTCACGCTGAGAATCGGCAGTTTTTCCACATCCGGAAGATACACCGCCGCTTCAAACGCGCCGTTTTGCGCCGCTTTTACCTGCTCTTTCAGCTCGGCCACAGAAAAATACGCATCGCTCGCCCCCGCCATCGTCGGGATGAGCAGCATTGCGCAGAGCGCCGCCGCAAATTTTTTCATGTTTGTTCCTCCTGTCTTTGAGTGCTTCAAGGTGTAAAGTGTTTCTTTTGACCTTATGACGTAAAAGAACAGTTGTTTCTAACATTGTTTTCGCATTTCTTTCGATTCTTTTGTGAGCACGCTTTTATTCTTCTGTCCATCCTTGTCCTCGCTTTGGAATTGAAAGTCCATTTCGCTAAAAACGGGGCTGTCAAACCTTATCGGCTCAACAGCCCCTCATGTGGTCACGCATTTTTCAGCATGGCGTTCCCGTTTCGGAATGTTTCATCCGCTTTTCGTCGCTCCGTTCCCGTTTCGGAATTTCTATCATCGCATCCCGTCATTCATTCTGCTTCCTGCAAAACTTCGCGACCGTCGCAACGAGCTTTTCGATTCGCAGGGGCTTGGAGAGGTGCGCGTTCATGCCCGCCTCGAAGCACTTCTGCGCGTCCTCGTCAAAGGCGTTGGCGGTCATGGCGATGATGGGAATGGTCTTGGCGTCCGCGCGTTCCAGAGCGCGGATGGCGCGCGTCGCGCTCTGGCCGTCCATATGAGGCATCATCACATCCATCAAAATCGCATCATACGTGCCCGACGGCCGATTTTCAAACATCTCCAGCGCCTGCCGCCCGTCCCACGCGATATCCACGGTGATTCCGCGGTCGGCCAGCAGCGTCTTGGCGATTTCGGCGTTCAGCTCGTTGTCCTCCGCCAGAAGCAGGTGCAGGCCGTTAACGTCCGCGGCATCCGCCGCCGCTTCCTCCTCCCGACTTTCGGGCAGAACGTCGGCGATTTCAAACGGCAGGGTGATGACAAATTCCGAGCCCATGCCCTCTTCGCTCGTCACCGAAATGCTGCCACCCATCGCGTCGATGAGGTTTTTGACGATGGACATGCCCAGCCCCGTGCCGTTGTACACGCTGCGCGCGTCGGTATGCTCCTGGGAGAACGGGTCGAAGATGTGCGCCAAAAATTCTTCGCTCATGCCGATGCCCGTGTCGCGAATCGTCCATTGATAGGTGACTCGCCCGTCCTGCTCTTCCAGACAGCGGCAGACGGTTTTCACGCTGCCGCCGACCCGATTGTACTTGATGCAGTTGCCGTAGATATTCAGAAAAATCTGCCGCAGGTGCAACGGGCTGCCGTATACGTTGCCGATGCGCACGCGCTCAGTCTGGCTGCGGTCGTATTCGAGGGTCACGCCCGCGTCCCGCGCGCGCTGCTCGACGATGGTCAAAATATCGCGCGAAAGCCGGTTGAGGTCGAGCGGTTCATGCGCCAGCACGATTTCGCCGCTTTCCAGCTTGCTCATTTGCAGCACATCGTTGATGAGGCTGAGCAGGTAGTTGGCCGCAATCTTCATCTTCCCGCGGTTGGCGGTAATCAGCGCAAGGTCGTCGGGATGCGAATCGTCGATAGCCATCAGGCCGACAATGCCGTTGAGCGGCGTGCGGATATCGTGGCTCATGCGGGAAAGGAAGCTGGTTTTGGCCGCGTTCGCGCGGTCGGCCTGACTCACGGCGGCGCTGAGTTCTTCGTTGGTGGTACGCAGTTTTTCGGCGTATTCCTGCTGTACGCGGTATTGGCGCTCACGGTAATTCTGCGCGGTTTTCCAGCGGATGAAGCGGACAAACACCAGAATCAGCGCATAGATGATGAGCGCATAGAACACGTTTTGCAGCGTTCCGGCGAACACCGTCCACTCGCCCTGATAGACGTAGACGTAAAAATTGCGTCCGCGCTCCATCAGGCCGAAATCCTGAATGAACGATCCTTCCGCCTGATTGGTGTGAACGAGCTTTTCGCTCTCCCCCGCGGCCTTGATGCGGCGCAGAATCGCGATTTCATCCGTGCTGCGCTCGATGAGACTTTCGTCGTTGCTGGCGACAATCATGTTGCCGTTGCTGACGACGATGGTGCCCGTCGTTTCCGAATTATATCCCGCGAGCAGCGAGGCAATCGACAGGCGAAACGAATTGATGTATTCGGTGGACGTGTGGTAATACGTGGCGACAACGCCCGTCTCGTCCAGCCGCCCGACGGCGGCCAAATCCACCGTGCTTCCGTCCGAACAGGTGTAACGGATGGCGTATAGCTTTTCGGGATAGCGCGCCGTATCCAGCAGCGACGCGCTGTCCAGATAGTCCGCCAGCGCTTCGGGCGCGGCGTCCCCGCCGTGATACTCCGCCGTGACGCGGCCCGCCTCATCCATCAAAACCACGCCGGAGACATAGCTCTGCTGCGCATAGTCGGCAAGGGGGTGCAGCCCGCCGCCGTCCGCGTCCTCCAGCATCTCGTGGGCCACCTGGTTGGCGCTCTGCATCACGCGCATCAGGCTCTTGGTTTCGCTCGCCAAATCGATGCGGTTGTAACGGTTGCACTGCTCGCGCACATAGATGGCCGTCGTGGCCATCAGATGCTGGGCGGCGACCATATCCGAGTGCGACGCCGCCAGAAAAATGCCGCCCAGCAGCACCAGTCCCAGCAAAACCTCGATGTGAATCAGGCGGACGGAGACTCGGTCAGTTTTGCGCTTCATCGTCGTCCGCCTCCGTGTACATGTATTTCTGCGGGTTTTCGAGATATTTCCCGATAATCCGCTCCATCGTGCCGTCCGCGCGCATCTGTTCAAACGTCGCCGAAAGCGCCTGCTCCAGCCCGCGGTTGTCGTCGCGGGCAAAGGCCACGCCCAGACCGACCTTCAGCAGCGGCTCATCCAGAATGCGGTATTCCAAATGATAATCCGACATGCATTGCAGAATCGCCGTCTCGTGCGCGGCAATCGCATCGACATAGCCCTTGCTCAAAAACGGATAAATCAGCTCCCGATTTTGCAGGGCAAACACCTCGACCGGCTTGGGAATCCGCGCATCGGTGCGCAGAAGGAAGATATCCTCCGGCTTGGTCGTGGTCTGCACGGCCACGCGCCTGCCCGCCAAATCGGCAAGGGTGTAGATATCGCTGTCCGAACGGACGGCGACGACCTGACGGCTGACCATATACGGCTCCGTCCATCGGTATTGCTCTTCGCGCCCGTCGATGGAAAAACTGCCCCAAATGCAGTCGATTTCGCCGTTTTCGACCAACTCGCGCTTAGCCTCCCAGTCGATGACGGTGAAAACGGCCCGATAGCCCATTCGCGAAAAGGCTTCCGTCGCCAAATCGACGTCAATGCCCGTCGGCCTGCCGTTCGCATCCTCATAATTATAGGGCGGGTAGTTGTCGCTGCCGACGATGACGGTCGGCCTGTCGTTCACCTGCGCCGAATCGCTTTTGTCTCCCCCGGCGCACCCGCCCAGAAGCAGGGCCGCGCCCATCAGCGCAAGCGCCCACGCGGCTGTCTTTTTTCTTCCCATAGCAGCACCCTTTATATCCTCAAACGTGTGGTCTGTCGTTTATGATTTATCATACCATATCAGGCGTATTTACGGCAATATCAAGGTTACATTCTGCGCATTTTTTCCGAAATTCTCCAAATTTCGCGTCCTTCATTCTTCCACTTGATACCATCATCCGTTAAGCTTTTTACATCGTTTCCCGCTCCTCCGGCCGTTTTACGTCAAAAGCGTCTGTTTTTCGGTCTTTTTTGTGTTCTTTTCTGTCCAAAGCGTTGCAAAACCTGTTTTGAATCCATAAAGAAATCGACTTTGTGTTTTCCGTCAAAAAGCCCTCGTCCTTTGCCCCAAGCCTTCGGTTATCGCATTGCTCGCATACATGCGGAAAGTGCGTAACCCTTTCACTTGAAGCCCCGCGCTTTTTTTTCACGTTTTCCGCCGCTTTCGTGCTTTTTTATCATCATCCGCCCGCCTTGTTTTTCCCTATTTCCTGTGATAAACTGGGTTTAATATGAAACGAAAGATTGGACGGATAAAACGCATGCAGACCCATCATTCTTCCCGCAGCACTTTCTCCGGCAAAATCGGGTTCGTGCTCTCCGCAGCCGGCGCTTCCGTGGGGCTGGGCAACATCTGGCGCTTCCCCTATCTGGCGGCGAAATACGGCGGCGGCATTTTTTTGCTCATTTATATCGTGCTCGCGCTGACCTTCGGCTACACGATGATCGTCGCGGAGACCTCCGTCGGCCGCATGACGGGCAAAAGCCCCGTCGGCGCATTCCGCTCCTTCGGCAGGTCGCGCCTGCTGGCGGCGGGCGGCTGGCTGAACGCGGTCATCCCGATGCTGATTGTGCCGTATTACTCGGTTATCGGCGGCTGGGTCATCAAGTATCTGGCGGAATACCTGCTCGGCCACGGCCACGCGCTGGCTGCCGACGGCTATTTTTCCGCGTTCATCTCCAACGGCGCGGCGACGGAGCTTTGCTTCCTCGTGTTTGCGCTGGCCACGCTGGCGATTATCTACGCGGGCGTGCGCAACGGCATCGAGCGCGTATCCAAGCTGATGATGCCGATTCTCGTCGTGCTCTCGCTGCTGATTGCGGGCTATTCGGTTACGCGGCCGGGCGCGCTGGCGGGCGTGAAGTATTTCCTCGTGCCGAATTTTGAAAACTTCTCGTGGATGACCGTCGTCACCGCGATGGGCCAGATGTTCTATTCGCTTTCCATCGCGATGGGCATTCTCATCACCTTCGGCTCGTATATGAAAAAAGACGTCTCCATCGAGGGTTCGACAGAGACGGTGGAGATTTTCGACACCGCCATCGCGGTAATGGCGGGCCTGATGATTATTCCCGCGATTTTCGCCTTTTCGGGCGGCGACCCGAACACACTGCAGGCCGGCCCTTCGCTGATGTTTATCACCATCCCGAAGGTGTTTGACAGCATGGGCCTCGGCTCGGCGGTGGGCATTCTGTTCTTCGTGCTGGTGCTGTTCGCGGCGATGACCAGTTCGATTGCACTGACGGAAAGCGCCGTTTCCACCTTTCAGGATGAGCTGGGCTGGAGCCGCCATAAGGCCACGCTGCTGATGGCTGTGATGATGGTTGCGCTGGGCAGCCTTTCCTCGCTGAGCTACGGCCCGCTGGCGGGCGTGACGATTCTGGGCATGCAGCTGCTGGATTTCTTCGACTTCCTGACCAATTCGGTCATGATGCCGATTGCGGCGATTGCCGTCTGCCTGCTGGTTGCCCGCGTCGCGGGGGTGGAGGCGATTGAGCGCGAGGTCTGCCACGGGGAAGAGCGCTTCCGCCGTAAGCGCGTGTTTAACCTGATGATTCGCTATCTCTGCCCGCTGTTCGCGGCGATTATTCTCATCAGCTCCGTCGCCAATGCCTTCGGGTGGATTTCGATGTAAGTCTTTTAACGTTTCAAGCTATGCATCAAATCCCCGATAATCTTATTCAGGCTGTACGCATCCACAGGCTTGGAGATATGCGCGTTCATGCCCGCGTCGATGGATTTCTGCACATCCTCGGCAAAGGCGTCAGCGGTCATGGCGACGATGGGAACGGTTTTGGCGTCGGGATGGATACCCGCGCGGATGGCGCGCGTCGCCTCGTAACCGTCCATCACGGGCATTCGAATATCCATCAAAATCAGGTCGTATTCGCCCGCGCGGGAAGCGTTGAACCGCTCGACCGCCTGCTGGCCGTTCTCGCAGATTCGGCAGGTCGCGCCGAACATCGTCAGCACCTCGCGCAGAATCTCGGCGTTCAGCTCGTTATCCTCCGCGGCGAGCACGTTCAGGCCCTTCAGGCCGTATTCGGTCGTCTTGCCCTCGCGCCGCTCCTCGACCTCGCGAATCTTATCCTGAAGCAGCGAGAGGAAGAAGTTGCGGGAGATGGTGCCGTCCGCGCCCACGGCGCGCATGGCTTCAAACGCGTTTTCCCACTCGCAGACCATGACCAGCAGAATCGTTTTTTCGGAGATGCACGCGCGAATCTGCCCGATGAGCGAGAAATCGCCGTCGGTCAGCATGTTTTCATCCAGCAGGATGACGGAGTAATCCTTTGCCTGCCGCAGCAGCTTGAGCATGCCCTCGGCCTTGCGCACGCAGTCCACCTGCACGGTGACGGCCTTCATCGCGTCGCGAATCGTGTCGTTCAGGTTCTCCTCGGCCTCGCCGAGCAGAATCTTGTCGATGCCGCGCTCGCGCCAGAACGCCGAATCCACCTTTTCGGAGATATCAAACGACAGCTCCACGGTGAACTTGCTGCCCTTGCCGACCTCGCTCTCCACGCAGATGGTGCCGTCCATCAAATCCACAATGTTCTTGGTGATGGCCATGCCCAGACCCGAGCCTTGCACGCGGCGGTTCGAGCCGTTTTCCATGCGGCTGAACGGTTCAAAGAGCACCTCGAGGAACTCGCGGCTCATGCCGCAGCCCGTATCCTGCACGATGATGCGGATGCCCTGCTTCTTGGGCGAGGTGAGCTTTCTGCCCTCCACGGTCAGTTCCACCGTGCCGCCGGGCTGGGTATACTTGATGGCGTTGCTCAGCAGATTCATCAGAATCTGGCGCACGCGCGTTTCGTCGCCCACCACCCGTTCATGCAGAATGCCCGAGGTCTTGACGACAAAATTCAGCCGCTTGCCGCCCGCCTGCAGCCGCACGATGGATTCCACCTCGCCGATCATCTCGCCCAGCTTGAAATCGCTCATGGAGAGCGCCGTCTTGCCCATTTCGATTTTGCTGATATCCAGCACGTCGTTAATCAGCGCAAGCAGGTAGTTGCTCACGCCCGCGATTTTCTTGGTATAATCGCGCACCTTCTCGGGCTTATCCGCGTCGCGCTCGAGCAGGTTGGTGAAGCCGACAATCACGTTCATCGGCGTGCGGATGTCGTGGCTCATGTTGGCGATGTATGTGCGTTTGGATTGGTTCGCCGCGCGCGCCACGTCCAGCGCGTTTTTCAGCTCGGCGTTGTAGGTTTTCTGCATCGCGATGCGCTTGCGGTTGGCGCTGCTCCAGATCAGAAAAACCAGCCATGCGACAAGCGCCGTCAGCAGGCTGCCCAGCAACACCGTCTGCAAGACGTGGGTGCGGATATAATGCGCGATGGCGGAGGTGTTGGCGTGCACGTTGCCCTCGCTCAGATACAGCGTCTTTGCCGTGTTGCTCAGGCTGTAAATATACAGGTTCAGCGCCTCGACGAGCAGCATGTCGCGGTCGCGCGAAACGGCGATGCTCACGTTCTGCGTCCGGCCGGAAATCAGGCTCGTGGTCAGCGTGCTGTATGTGTCGTAGATGTAATATTCCAGCACGGAGCAGTCGCCCACGCCCACGTCGGCCTGCTTGCGGCTGACAGCCTTCATACACTCCTGCTCGTTTTCGCAGATGATGACGTCCTTATAGGCGGAGGTATCGATCGCGTCCTCCAGCCCGCGGGCGACGGCGATGCTGCTGCGGCGGTTATTCATCGGGTTGACCACAAAGGCCAGCGGCGACTGCAAAATCGCTTCGCTGGCGACAAAGCCCTGCTCCGCGCAGTAGGCCGACGTGAACGCCAGCCCCGCCAGTAAATCATACTCGTGCTGCCTGATCAGCTCCTCGGCCTCGGTTCGGTTCTGCGCGAAGGTGTATTCCGCGCGCAGATTCAGCGACTTGGCAAAATCGTTGATGACGGTAATCAGCATGCCCTTTGGCTCGTTGTTTTCGCGGTAGACGTAGGGCGCGTCGCCGTCGATGCAGAGCACGCGCAGCGTGCCCGGCTTCATCAGCGTGCTGCGCTGCTCCTCGCTGAGGGCGAACGCTTCGTCCGTGCTGCGGAAATACTCGTTATAGAGCGTCTCCTGCAAATCGCCGATGGCGTTGGAAACGGCCTCGTTGTAATCGCCCGTCGCACAGGCGATATACTCCATCTGCCAGCCGGTGTATTCCGAAATCTTTTCCGGATAATCGTAGTTGCAGCCCGTGATTTTGCCCGTTTGGGAAATCATGCCGTCCTGCTCGGGGAAGGCGACGCGCACCATGCGGCGCTCTTCCGCCGCGGCGGCGGTGAGCATCAGACAAAAACACAGCAGTGCCAGCGTTTCGATTTTCTTCAACATTCGCTTTTCCTCTTTATCTGTCGTTTTCATCCGTCGTTCAATACAAAAAGCGATTAACGCCTTCGAGGGCGTTTTCAAAGCGGAACCCCATTGCAAGGGCGCGTCCGCACGCGCGCGGAATTGGTTTTATCCTTCCGCATTCTGCCTTTTCCTCTTGATTTCGGCCAAACAGTCCTTCAGCTTCTCAAAATCAAACGGCTTAATCATGTGGGCGTCCATGCCCGCGTCGGTGGCCTTCCGCGCGTCCTCGCTGAAGGCGTTGGCCGTCAGCGCAATGATGGGGATGGTCTTCGCGTCGTCGCGCTGAAGCGCGCGGATTTGGCGGCCGGCTTCGTAGCCGTCCATCACCGGCATCATGATATCCATCAAAATGTAATTGTATTTGCCGATGGGCGAATACTCAAACTCGCGCACGGCCTGCGCGCCGTCGGCCACCATCGTCACCTGCGCGCCCGCATCCTCCAGCATCAGCTGAAGGATTTCGGCGTTCAGCCCGTTGTCCTCCGCCGCCAGGATGCGCACGCCGCGCAGATCAAACGCGTCGTTCTCCTCGGGCTTATAATCCTTGTCGATGTCAAAGGGAATCGTCCATTCCACGGTCGTGCCCACATCGATCTTGCTGTTGACGTGGATTTCGCCGCCGGCCTGCTCGATAATCCGCTTGACGATGGGCAGCCCAAGCCCTGTGCCGCGGTATTGGCTGCGCGCCTCGCCGTGCTCCTGCTCAAACGGCTCGAACATCTTCTTCTGAAAGGCTTCGCTCATGCCGATGCCCGTATCCGTCACGCTGAACCGGCAGGTGACCTTGTCCTCCGTCTGTTCGAGGATTTTCGCCGACAGGCTCACCGCGCCGCCGGGCTTGTTGTATTTGATGGCGTTGCCGATGACGTTGGCGAGCACCTGGTGCATGTGGCGCGGGCTGGTGATGACGCGCGGCGGCGTGAAATCGCTCAGTCCGACGGCCATGAAGGTGATGCCGCTCTGCGCCGCGCGGGCTTCCATCCTGTCGCGGCAATCCTCCAGCAGGTCTTGCAGGGAGACGGATTCGCGCTCAAACACCGCCTCTTTGGATTCGAGCTTGCTCATCTCCAGCACATCGTTGATGAGGCTGAGCAGCTCTTCCGTCGCACCGCGGATTTTCTTGTGGCAGTCCTTCACCGCCGCGCTCGTCTCGGGCAGGCGGTCGGCCACGTCAATCATGCCGATAATGCCGTTCATCGGCGTGCGGATATCGTGGCCCATGCGGGTCAAAAACTCGCTCTTGACCTCGTTGGCCACGCGCAGCTCTTCGTTTTTGCGGTTCATCAACCGCGCATAGACCAGCGCAAACGCAGCCGAAACCAGCAGCAGCGTCGCAATGGCAATCACGCCCGCCGTCTGCGCGGGATGGCTGGCGACATAGTGGCGCAGCGCGGTCGTGCCGCTCTGCATGTTCGCTTCGCTCAGATAGCGCGTCTTATCCACATTGGAAAGGCCGTAGACATAGTAATTGAACACTTCAAACAGCGTGTCGCTGCATTCCCGCGAAATCGCCACGCAGATTTTCTGCTCGTCGCCGGAAATGGTGCTCATCGTCAAATCGCTGCTCACGGCGTAATTGTAATAGGAAATCGTGGAGCGGTCGCCCACCGCCAGGTCGGCCTTGCCGTCCTTCACCGCCCGAACGCATTCCAGCGCGGTGTCGTAATAAAGGACATTTTCATAGCCCGTCAGGTCGATTTGTTCCTCCACCCCGCGCACGACGGCGATGGTATCGCGCTTGTCGCTCATCGGGTTTTGCGCAAACGCCAGTTTGGAATCCAGAATCGGCTCGCTGCGCACAACACCCAGCTTCGTGCAGAAACTCGACGTGAACGGGAAGCCCGTGACGATATCGTATTTCTTTTTCGCGACGGCCAGCTCATCCTCGTCGCTGCGGTCGCAGAAGGTATACGCCGTTTCAAGGCCCATCTCCCGCGCGAAGTTGTTGAGGATGGAAATCAGCATGCCCTTCGCTTCGCCGTTTTCCTCGTAGACATAGGGCGCGTCGTCCCGCGCGCAGAGCACTTTCAGCGTGTCCATCGCGGCAACGCCCGCTTTCTGTTCCTCCGTCAGCTGAAAAGCGCCCTCGGTTTGCTTGAAATACTTTTCATACAGCATGTCCTGAAGCTGGGGCTGCACCAAATCGATGCGCGCGACGGTCTCGTCCAGCTCCTTGAGCAAATCCGCATTGCCCTGTGTGGTAGCGAAGTAATACGGCCGCGCGGCGAACTGCTCCACAATGCGGGTGTTGGCAATCGGCGAGAGCGACAGGCCGGAAATCACATCCACCTCGCCGTTTTGCAGCGCCTGCTGCTGCTCCTCGGACGTCTCGTAGTAAACCAGTTCATATTCGATGTTATTCGCCCACAGGAAATTGACGACCTCCTTGTTGCGGGTCGTCGCCTGCCGCCACAGGCCGACGCGAAGCGGCTTCATATTCTGGATATTCGTCTCCCGCAGGCGGCTCGTCGTCGGCGCGCAGAGGGTGGTATACACCGTGCCGTAGCTGTTTTCGGGAAAATCAAACATCGCCTGCGACTGGGCGGTTTTGAGCATCGGGCCGAGCAAATCGACCTTGCCCGCCTTCAAATCCTCCATCGCCCCGCTGACGGCCTCGTTGTAATCCGCCGTGGGATAGGTGACATATTCGATTTTCCAGCCGGTGTATTCCGCAATCTTTTCCAGATAGTCAAAGTTATAGCCTGTGATTTTGCCCGTGTGGCCGATATAGCTCATGCCCTCCTGCTCCGGAAAAGCGACGCGCACCACACGCGCTTCCGCAAGCGCCGCTGCGGTCAGCAGCAGCATCAGCAGTACAGCCCCGATACATCCAATCCGTTTGAAACGCTCCAAAAACTTCATCCCCTTGTATTCGGCCCGTCCATTCGTCAAAATCATACACTCACACATCGTTATTATAGACTGATTTGTCCTACTTTTCAAGCTTTTTGGCGTTTTACCCTCCCCCGATATTTTGGGAGCGTTCGGTTTTTTCGACATTTTTCGCTCAATTTCATCGTTTCGTTACGTCTGGTTTTGATGGATGTAATCGTTGTTTGTCACGTATGTGTAACCGGATATTGAAAATATGCCGGAACGAAGTGAACCTTGGGCAATCTTCTTGTGCCAAAGTCTGTAAAAACTCAAGCATCTGCATACGCGGCCGACTTGCCGCAATTTTCTATAAAAAAAAGCGCCGACCTGCATCGGCGCTGTTCATGCTCAATCGTAGAATGCTCGGGGCAGAAAATTCCCACGGCACACACGATACAATGCTTATTGCTGCTGCCTTCCGGCCCTGACAAGGTTCACACCCTCGCATTGCATGAGTTCCATCCGTCATCACACTCTACGCGTTTATTGTACCCGATTTTCGCGCAAATTGCAACCCTATTTTGAAAATTTGGATGAAGCGCATGCCGTCGGCAGAAACACGAGGAAAAAGACAGCGACCGCCCGCAATCGGATTGGATTCGGTGTTTTCTTCATCCGCGTATCTATATCCGGTCTCCTTTGACTTTGCGTTTCGTCAGCCTGCCTTACGCCGCTTCCATATCCATCCGCGCGAGCAGACGCTCCATCACCTTCACGCAGAGCATCAGCAAATCCTCGCGGTTCAGCGCCGCGTCCTTCAGCGTCAGGGTCACGGGCGGCGCGGCGTTGAGCGTCAGCCGCTTATCAAAGCCCGTCAGCGCCTTAAAGAGCTTCTGCCCGTCCACCTGGGCGTTCGGCGCGAACCGCATGTCGATGCGCCCGTCCGCCTGATTCACGCGGTCGATGCCCAGCTTGGCGCACATCGCCTTGAGATACGCCACCGCCACGAGGTTCGCCACGCAGAGCGGCTCGTCGCCGAAGCGGTCCACCAGCTCTTCCTCCACGTCGTCGCGCTGCGCGGCGGTCGCGATGGAGGCAATGCGCTTGTAGACCTCCAGCCGTTGCTTGTCGCCCGTGACATATTCCGCGGGCAGATACGCGTTGACATGCACGTCCATCCGCGTTTCCACGTCGCGGTTCGGCTTGGGCGCTTCGCCCTGCGCCTCCAAAACCGCTTCCTCCAGCAGTTTGCAGTACAGGTCGTAACCGATGTTGGCCAAATGGCCGCTCTGCTGCGGGCCGAGCAGGTTGCCCGCGCCGCGCAGCTCCAAATCGCGCATCGCGATGCGGAAGCCCGAACCGAACTCCGTGAACTCGCGAATCGCGTCCAGCCGCTTCTGCGCCGTTTCGGAGAGCACCTTGCCCGGGCGCACCGTGAAATAGGCGTAAGCCAGTCGGTTCGAACGGCCGACGCGCCCGCGCATCTGATAGAGCTGGCCCAGGCCGAAGTGGTCCGCGTCGTAGATAATCAGCGTGTTGGCCATCGGGATATCGAGTCCGGATTCGATAATCGTCGTGCACAGCAGCACGTCGAATTTCTGCTGGCTGAAATCCAGCATCACGTCCTCCAGCGCATGCTCGCGCATCTGGCCGTGCGCAATGGCGATGCGCGCCTCCGGCACAAGCTTGGAGAGCTGACGGTAGCACTGGTCAATCGATCCGACGCGGTTGTAGAGGAAGAACACCTGTCCCCCGCGGCCGATTTCGCGCAGAATCGCGTCGCGAATCACGCTGTCCTGATATTCCATCACGTAGGTCTGCACGGGATAGCGCGCCTGCGGCGGCGTTTCCAGCAGGCTCATATCGCGAATGCCGACCATCGACATATGCAGCGTGCGCGGAATCGGGGTGGCCGACATGGTGAGCACGTCCACCGTCTTTTTCATGTTTTTGATGCTTTCCTTGTGGCCCACGCCGAAGCGCTGCTCCTCATCGACGATGAGCAGCCCGAGGTTTTTGAACTGCACATCCTTGGCCAGCAGCCTGTGCGTGCCGACGATGATGTCGATTTCGCCGTCCTTCAGCCGGCGCAGCGTCTCCTTCTGCTCCTTGGCCGAGCGGAAGCGGCTGAGCACGTCCGCATGAACGGGGAAGCCCTCCATGCGGCGCATCAGTGTATTGTAATGCTGCTGGACGAGGATGGTCGTCGGCGCGAGGATGGCGACCTGCTTGCCGTCCATCACGGCCTTGAAGGCCGCGCGCAGCGCAACTTCCGTCTTGCCGTAGCCCACGTCGCCGCAGAGCAACCTGTCCATCGGGCGGTCAAGCTCCATGTCGCGCTTGATTTCCTCCGTCGCCTGAAGCTGGTCGGGCGTTTCGTCGTAGGGGAAATTCTCTTCAAATTCCTGCTGCCACGGCGTGTCCGGCCCGAAGGCATAGCCCTTGTTCTTCTGCCGCTCAGCGTAGAGCTTCACCAAATCGAAAGCCAGCTCTTTCAGGCTTTCGCGCACCTTCGCCTTCTGCTTATCCCAATCCTTGCCGCCCAGCCGCGAGAGCTTGGGCGCGGTGCCCTCGCCGCCGCCGATGTATTTCTGAATGCGGTCGAGGTGGTCCACCGGAATATACAGCTTGTCGCTGCCCAGATACTGCACCAGCAGGTAGTCGCGGCTCGCGCCCTCGCTGGTCAGGCGCTTTGTACCCTGATAGATGCCGATGCCGTGCGTCTCGTGCACCACATAGTCGCCGACGTTCAGGTCTGTGAAGGAGGCAATCTTGCTGCCCTGCTGCTTTTTCGGCTTGCCCTTGGCGCTCTTCGCGCCGTATACGTCGCCGCTCGCGATGACGGCAACCTTGATGGCCGGATACTGGAAACCGCCGGAGAGCGTCAGCGGATAAATGCGGCATTCGCCGTTCTGCGGCGCGGCCGCGCCCAGCTCGTCAAACGCCGCTTTGACGCCCTCATCCTCAAACGATTGGCGCATGCGTTCGCCGCGCGCCGCGCCGCCGGAGAGCACCAGAATGCGCCACCCGTCCTGCTGCCAGCGGATGAAATCGGCGCACATGTCGTGCGTGCGGCCGCCGTAATTGCCCGCGCCCATGCCGCCCATCTGGCAAAGCAGCGTCGGCTTGAGTTTTTCCACGGGGCGCAGAATCGTCGTCAGGGCGAGCAGCGTCGTCTGCCGCATCGCCGCAAGCGCTTCATCCCGCGTCAGCATCAGGTCATGCTGTTCGGGCAGGGCCTCGCCGCGCTCGAGCGCCGCCGTAATCGCCTGGTCAAACTCGCCCGTTCGGCTGTCCATGCGGGCAAAGAGGGCTTCCGGCTCGTCGAGCACGACAATCGGGCGGTTCATGTAATCCAGAATCGTCTCCGTCTGCCCGTAAAGCAGGTTGATGAATTTTTCGAGCATGCGGCTGCTCACGCCGCTCTGCATCTGGCTGACGGCGGCGCGCATTTTTTCGCCGAAGCGCTCCATCGTGCGGTTTTCGCGGGTAAAGGCTTCGGGCGCGGCGATTTCGCCGTCCTCCAGCGGCAAATCCGCCAGAGATGCCTCGTCATTCTTCTTCTCCTCACCCTTTTGGGCGGCGGCTTCCTGCCGCGAAAGCGCTTCCAGCAGCAGGCGGGCAAGTTCCTCCGTGCCCTCCTGCGGCACGGGCGCCTCGCTGGCGGGCGGGATAACGACCTCCTGCATATTGCCCTGACTGCGCTGGCTCATCACATCGACGGCGCGGATGGAATCCAGCTCGTCGTCGAAAAACTCGATGCGCACCGCGCTCAGCGCGTCGGCGGGATACACGTCGATAATGCCGCCGCGCACGGAGAACTGGCCCTTGCCCTCGACCATGTATTCGCGGGTATAGCCCGCCGCGAGCAGGCGCTCAATGAGCCTGTCAATCGGCGTCACGTCGCCCACGCGGAGGGAAATCGTGTTTTGGCTGAACACGGCGCGCGGCATCATGCGGTGGAGCATCGCGTCGGCGGGCGCGACAACGGCGCGCACATCGCCGCTGAGCACCTTGCGCATCGCCTCGATGCGGCGATAGGCCACCTCGCGGCTGGCCGCGACGTCCTGATAGAAGGTGATTTCCCGCGCGGGGAGCAGGCTCACGCCGCCGCCCAGCAGCGCGGAAACATCCTCCATCGTCTGCGTTGCGCTGCGCTCGCTGTCGCACAGGAAAAGCAGCGGTCTGCCCGTTCTCGCCGCCAATGCGCAGGCCGCGTGCACCTTCTGCGCGCCCGCCATGCCGCTGGCCGCGATAACCGCGCCGCTCTTTTGGCTTTCCTGCACCATCTGCTCAAACGGCTGATAGCCTTCAAGCACATCAAAGAGAAAATGCGTTTGCATGATGACTCCTTTACGATGGGGCTTTGCCCCAAACCCCAGCAGGAACCTGAGGTTCCTGCACCTCCCGCATCGCTTCGCGAAAACTAAAGTCGGATAATTTACTCTCTACCCCCCTCTCCGAGAGAGGTGTAGCCGCAACGACGGCGATGGAAGGGTGAACAATTACACCGGCGCGTTCGCCATCCGCATGGCGCTCTCCAGTCCGTTTTTCATCCAATCCTCCACGACATCCGCCGCGCGAAGGAACGCGTCGAACTGCGTCTTGCGGTCTTCCTCGGTCTGATAGCGGCTGAGCACCCAATCGGCCAGCTCCCAGCCCTCGGGCTTTTTGCCCACGCCGACGCGAAGGCGGGGGAAATCCTGTCTGCCCAGCAGCCCGATAACCGAGCGCATGCCGTTATGCGTGCCCGCGCTGCCCTTTTCGCGCATGCGCAGCTTACCCAGCGGCAAATCGATATCGTCATAGACGACCATCAGGCGATTCATCTCCGGCTTATACCACGAAACCAGCTCCGTCACGCACTGGCCGGAGAGGTTCATAAACGTCTGCGGCTTGACGAGCACGAGCTTTTCCCCGCCGACGAAGCCCTCGCCGATGAGGCCGTGCATGGCGTTTTTGGTGAGCCGAATCTTCTGCTTTTCGCTGAGCACATCGATCACGTCAAAGCCGACGTTATGTCTCGTTCGCTCGTATTCCTTACCCGGGTTGCCCAGGCCAACCACAATGAACATGAATTTCCTCCGTTTCCCAAAACAGCCTTATGCGGGAGCACCACGCAAGGGCGCTCCCGCTCAAAAAGCCGATTGTTCGTTTTTTAGGGGGGGGAGAGTTACGTTGGGACTCTGTCCCAAACCCTGCCAAGAACCTGAGGTTCTTGGCTCTCCCATATCTATCCGCTTCGCGGCAGACCGCAAAGCGGAAGCAGAAGGTGCAGGGAACTGAGTTCCCTGCCGGGAGTTTGAGGGCGGCGCCCTCATCGTTCTCCCCTCTTACGCCTTGCTCTTCTCCATCGCCTGAACCAGCCAGTTCGCCGGACGGATGTTCGCGCTGCCCGTGCTCTCGTCCGTGTCCTCGATGACCAGCAGGCTCTTCACGCCGTCAAGCCGCTTCTTCGCGGGCTCCTGCGTGGAAATCAGCACGCATACGCCGACGACCGTCACCGCAAACTCGCGCATCATGTCCACCATGCCGCGCGCCGTGCCGCCCGCGCGCATGAAGTCATCCACAATCAGCGCGCGCTGGCCTTCCTTCACCGCGCGGCGGGAAAGGCTCATCGTCTCCACGCGGCTGCCCGAACCCGACAGATAATTGATATTCACCGCCGGGCCTTCGTAAACCTTGCTGTCTCGGCGGACAATGACCGTCGGCACGCCCAGCGCCCGCGCCGTCATCATCGCAATCGGAATGCCCTTCGTCTCCATCGTCAAGACGAAATCCGGCTCCGCGCGGTAAAACTGGGAGGCAATAATCGTGCCCATCCGCTCCACCACGTCCGGCATCGCCAAAATGTCGGCCATGTAGATGAACCCGCCCGGCAGAACGCGCCCCGGTGCGGCCAGCATCTGCGCCAAATCCTTCACCGTGCGGTAAGCGTCCTCCGGCGCAAGCACCGGGCGGTAGCGGACGCCGCCCGCCGCGCCGGTCACGGTATCCAGCTGACCCAGACGGAACTGCGCAAAAACCCCACGCAGAATGTCGATATCCTCGCTGAGCGTGGACTTCGCCGCGCCGAACATCTCGCAGAATGTGCCGAGCGTAAAGATTTTATTCGGGGATTCCACCAGAATCCGTGTCATGGCGGCAAGTCGCTCGTTGCGGCGGATGCGGTCCATGTCCATCCCTCCCAAATACGAATGTTAAAGTGATTTTGCTCTATTATAATTCAGCTTTTCAAATAAATAAAGCCCTGAATTTCACTTTTCGCCGATTTTTATCACAGTTTATCAAAACGTTCAGCTTTTTTTCGCATTTTGGTTGCTTGCAAGGCTTTTTCGGGCGTATAATACAGGTGAAACAATCTGCTAAGGAGGCGCTTTATGCCGCATATCAAAGATTATACGGGCAAACGCGCGCACATGATCGGCATCGGCGGCAGTTCGATGAGCGGCCTGGCCGGCATGCTGGTCAAGCTCGGCGTGCGCGTCACGGGTTCGGATTCCGCCCGCTCCTATATGACCGACGCGCTGGAGCAGTCGGGCATTCACGTGTTCATCGGCCAGCGCGCGGAGAATGTGGACGGCGCGGATATCGTCATCTATTCCGCCGCCATCGCCAAAGATAACCCCGAACGCATGCGCGCCGAGGAACTGGGCATCCCCCAGATGGAGCGCGCCACGCTGCTCGGGCAGCTGATGGAAGGCTACCGCCACGCCGTCAACGTCTGCGGCACGCACGGCAAAACCACCACCACGTCGATGATTGCCGAGGTGCTGCTGGATACGGGGTTCGACCCCACCGTGCATATCGGCGGCCAGCTGGATTATATCGGCGGCAGCACGCGCGTCGGCGGCCGCGATACCTTCGTCGTGGAAGCGTGCGAGTTCAACGCCAGCTTTCTGCACTTCCACCCGACCATCGCCGTCGTCACCAACATCGAAGAGGATCACCTCGATTTCTATAAGGATATCGACGATATCGCCAACGCCTTCGCCAAGTTCTGCGCCCTGCTGCCCGAGAGCGGCACGTGCATCGGCAACGGCGACGACCCGCGCGTCGCGGCGCTGCTGGAAAAGCAGACCTGCCGCACGGTCAGCTACGGCTTTGGCGAGAGCAATCAATGGCGGCCGCTGAACCTTGCGTATGACGACACGGGCTGCGCGGCGTTTGATTTCGGCTTTGAAGGCAAACCCCTTGCGCATGTCCACCTGCTCGTGCCGGGCGAGTTCAACGTCATGCATGCGCTGGCGACGATGGCCGCGTGCGTCGAGGCGGGCGCAAAGCCCGAAGCCGTCGCCGCGTCGCTTTCGCGTTTCGCCGCGCCGCACCGCCGTTTTGAATACACCGGCACGGTCTGCGGCGTAAAGCTCTATACCGATTACGGCCATAACCCCGCCGAGATGCACAGCGCATTGGAAAACGCCGTCCATCAGCCGCATAAGCGCCTGTTCGCCGTCATGCAGCCGCACACCTATTCCCGCGTCAAGACGCTGTTCAAGGATTATATTCACTGCTGCGATTTGGCCGACGAGGTGCTGGTGACGGATATCTTCGCCGCGCGCGAAAAAGATCCGGGCGATATCCACGCGACCATGCTCGTTGAGGCCATGCAAAAAGAGGGCGTGCCCGCGCATTATACCCCGACGTTTGACGACGCGGAAGCCTATCTGCGCGCGCATTGGCAGCCCGGCGACCTGGTCATCACCATGAGCTGCGGCAATATCAACCTGCTGAACGCGCAGATTCAGAAACACGGAGATTGACAATCCAAAACAGACGCGCCGCGTTTCCCTTTTCGGGAACGCACGGCGCGTCTGTTTTTTTTATGGATTTGTTTGTTCGTCCGCTGCTTAGATTTCGCCGTACACGAAGTTGCAGTCGCTGTCCTTGAGCAGCGGCGAAGTCGTGTCCTTCTGGGAGAGCAGCTCTTCCGCCACTTCGCCCCAATCCACGCCGATGTCCGAATCGTTGAATCGAATACCGCGGTCGCACGCCTTGTTGTACAGGTTATCGACCTTGTAGCAGAATTCCACGTCGTTCGTCAGCGTCTTGAAGCCGTGGCCGAAGCCGCGCGGGATGAACAGCATGCGCTTGTTTTCCGCGCTCAGCTCGACGGCAACCCACTGTTTGTAGGTTGGGCTTCCCTTACGCAGATCCACTGCCACATCCATCACCGCGCCGCGCGTCACGCGAACCAGCTTGGCCTGAGAATACGGCGCATTCTGGAAGTGAATGCCGCGCAGAATGCCCTTCTGCGCCGAGTAGGATTGATTATCCTGCACAAACTCGGTCGTGATGCCGATATCGGCAAACGCCTGCTTGTTGTAGGTTTCCATGAAATAGCCGCGCTGATCGCCGAAAACCTGCGGCTCGACAATCACAACGCCCGGCAGTGCCGTTTCAATCTTCTTCATCATATCAATACTGCACCTTTCCTTCCGCAACGGACTTCAGATGCTGACCGTACGGGCTCTTGCCGTAACGCTCGGCGGATTCAAGCAGCTTCGCCTTGTCAATCCAGCCGTTTCTGTACGCGATTTCCTCCGGCGCGCTGATTTTGATACTCTGGCGCTTTTCAATCATGCGCACAAAGTCCGCCGCATCCACCAGACTGTCCATCGTGCCGGTATCCAGCCACGCATAGCCGCGGCCGAGCAGCTGCACATCCAGCGCGCCCTGCTTGAGATACATGTCGTTGAGCGTAGTGATTTCCAGCTCGCCGCGCGCGGAGGGCTTCACGGCCTTCGCCATGCCGCTCACGCCCTTCGGGTAGAAATACAGGCCCGTGATGGCGTAATTGCTCTTGGGATGCTGCGGCTTTTCCTCCACGGAAATCACACGACCGTTTTCGTCAAACTCCACGATGCCGAAGCGCTCGGGGTCGTTGACGTAGTAGCCGAACACCGTCGCGCGCGCATTCTTCTCCGCGTTCTCCACGGCGGCGCGCAGCGTCTTGCCGAAGCCGTTGCCGTAGAAGATGTTATCGCCGAGCACCATTGCGCACGCGTCATCGCCGATAAACTCCTCGCCCAGCAGGAACGCCTGCGCCAGACCGTCGGGGCTGGGCTGCACCTTGTAAGAGAGGTTCAGGCCGAACTGGCTGCCGTCGCCGAGCAGGTTTTCAAAGCGCGGCGTATCATCCGGCGTGGAGATAATCAAAATATCGCGGATGCCCGCCAGCATCAGCGTCGAAAGCGGATAATAAATCATCGGCTTGTCGTAGACGGGCAGGAGCTGCTTGCTGGTGACCATCGTCAGCGGATACAGACGCGTGCCCGCGCCGCCTGCGAGAATAATACCCTTCATCAAAATCCCTCTTCTTTCTGTCAAACTGTGGTATTGCTTTTATTATACTTTTCTATCCTCATTCTGTCAACCGACGAATGCGCCTGTGCCGCATATTCGGCTGCTTGCATTCCGTGCGGGCGTGTGTTATGCTGGGTATACTTCATGTGGGAGGGATTGCCATGTCCGCTTCATCTGTTTCGGCGGTTCGCCGCGCCTATGCCTGTCTGGCGGCGCAAACGCCCCTTTTGACCGACTGCGGCCGTCTATGCGGCGGCGCATGCTGCAAGGGCGACGAGCAGACAGGCATGCTGCTCTTCCCGGGCGAAGAAACGCTTTTGGCGTCCTGCTCTTTTGGCCGCGTCATACCCGCGCATTTTGAGCTGGCGGGCCGCTCCGTGCAGCTCTTTATCTGCGACGGCACATGTGCCCGCGAAAGCCGTCCGCTGGCATGTCGGCTATTTCCGCTCTTTCTGCATTTCAGGCAGGACGGCACGCCGCGTGTGAAGCTCGACAGCCGTGCGCGGGCCGTCTGCCCGCTCTGCCGTTACGGCCTGGTCGGGCTGAGCGAAGATTTTGTCGCCGCCGCGAAGGACGCCTATGCCGCCCTCTTGGCGGATGACGACTGCGCCGCGTTCCTCCGCGCGCTGGACGAAGCGTTTCGTTTATAACGAGAAGAGAACATTGGGGCTTTGCCCCAAACCCCACCAAGAACCTAAGGTTCTTGGATTTCCCGCCTTTTGCGTCGCGCATGCGCGACGCATAGAGGGGAGTCTGAGGGATATTATCCCTCAGGCGGGTTTGGGCGGCAGCCCAACGTTGCCCCGTCGTTACAGACTCACGCTCTGTGTGTATCCGCTTGCACTGCCCAAATACAGCACCCCGTTGGCAATCGACGCGGCTTCAAACGAACCGTTTGCAATCGTCGTCGCGTTTTCGCCGTTCACGTCGCAGGTCATCACGCCCTTGCCCGTCAGCTCGATGACCTTCTGCCCATAGACAAGCAGACACGCTGCTCCGTCGCGGCGAATCGTCGAAATCTGCCCGTTCATCACGCGGACGATGCTTCCGCCTGCCCGCACGAGCAGCGCCTGCCCGCACATCATCGCCTGATCCGCTGCGCCGGTGTAGACCATTTCGCTCTGCCCCGTCTGAATGCCGAAGGATGCCACGCCGTCCTGTGTCACGCACAAAAGCGTCTTGTTCGCCGCGTCCAGCGTGAAATCGCTGACTCCCGTCATCAGTTCGCTCTCCTCGCCGGAGAGCGTTCTTTCTTTCAGCGCCGCGTTCGCATCCAAAATATACATCGCGCCGTCGCACAGCGCAAACTTGAGCACCACGCCCGCGCGCGCCAACACCTCGCGGCTTCCGCTCTGCGTGTTCAGGCGGATGACGCAGTCCTCGCCGCCCTCCGCTGCGACGTAATACAGCTTGCCGTTGGTCAGGTGCAGAAAGCGCGGCACATCGTAGGCCATCACGCTCGCCGCCGCGCCGTTATACGGCTTTTTTACCAGAATGCCGCCCTGAGACGCATCCGCGCAGTAGAACGCGTTCCTGTCCCCCACCGCAATGCCGCCGCCCGCCAGACTCGCCTGATACGCGCCGTTGACGCGGTATTCGGCGCTCTGCCGCTCGCTGTTATCCGCCGAGGCCCTCGCCACCTGCGCCGTCACGGCATTGTTGGCGTAAAGCCGCGACTGCGTGGCGCTCCCCGCCGTGCCGTCCGCCGTCAGGCCGTTGGCCTGCTGAAACTGCCGAACGGCCTGCGCCGTCGCGTCGTCATACGTGCCGCTTATAAAAGAGGCGGACAGGTAGCCCAGTGCCGCCAATCGACTTTGCACCTGTCGCACCTGTTCGCCGCTCATGCCTGCCGTCAGCACGTCGGATACCGACACGGTATCCGACGCGCTGCCCAGCTTGTCGCCGACGCGCACGCCGTTTGCGTCCAGCGCGTCGTTTGAATAAATCAGTTTGAGGGACTGCGGCCCCGCCGCGCCGTCCACCTTGAGGTCGTTCATCGTCTGGAAAGCCTTCGTCGCTTCCACGGTCTTTTGATTGAATTTGCCCGTGACGGATTTGCTGTCCAGATAGCCCAGCTCGACCAGCCGCTGCTGATACCGGCGCACGTTGTCGCCCTCGCTCTCCCACTGGATGACCGTCGTCATATCCGGCACAGCCGTCGGCGTGACGGTCGTCGTGCCGCCCGACGTGCTCTCCGACGAGCCGAAGTATTTGCTGTAACTCACCGCGTCGCCGCCGTAGAGGATGGAGAGCGTTCCGCTTCCCGCGACGCCGTCCGCAGACAGGCCGTTCGCCTCCTGAAAGAGCTTGACCGCGCGTTCCGTCGCCGAACCGAACTGCCCGTCGGGTGTGGAATTGAGATAGCCCAGCGTCGCCAGATAGCGCTGCATCACCTGCACCTGGTCGCTCTTATCGCCGCGCCGCAACACGGTATACGCGCCCGTCGGCTGATTTGCGCTGTCATCCGCCATCGTGTCGTCGATGACGCTGTCGCCGGCCGCGCCGCTCGTGTCCGCCGCAACCGCGCCTGCGCTGTTCAGCTTGTTCAGCGTGCCCTTGCCCGCGATGCCGTCCGCGCCGAGGCCGTTTGCCTTTTGGAACGCCTTGACCGCCGCGGTCGTTTCGCTCGAATAGCGCCCGTCGATGCGCCCGTTGTAATAGCCCAGCTCAAACAGCTTCGCTTGCAGGGTGTATACGTCCTCGCCCGTGTCGCCCTCGTGCATCGTGCCGTTGCCGGTCGGCGCAGCCGTCTCGGCCGCCGCCTTGCAGCTTCCGCTCAGCTTTTTGAGGGTGGATGCGCCCGCCGTGCCGTCCGCCGTCAGGCCGTTGCGGTTTTGGAACGCGATGAGCGCGTTCTGCGTCTCCGTGCCGAACACGCCGTCCGCCACGCCGCTCAGGTAGTTCAGCTCGATAAGCCGCTCCTGAAGGGCATACACGTCGTTGCCCGTCATGCCGACCGTCAGCGTGCGGGTTGCGTCCGGATTGGCCGTCGTCACGGGGTTCGCCGCGTATTTGGCGCTTGAGGAATAGAGCTTCGTCTGCGTCTGCGTGCCCGCCTGGCCGTCGCCGCTCAGGCCGTTGGCCCGCTGGAAGGCCTTCACCGCGCCGGTCGTCGTCGAGCCGTAGAGGCCGTCCACGCCGCCCGCGTAATAGCCCAGCTCCGCCAGCCGCCCCTGCAATTTGCGCACCTCCAAGCCGGATGCGCCCTCTTTGAGCAGCGTGTAACCGCTTTCCGTCGCGCTGGCGCTGACCGTCTTGGGCTGCGCCGACGCGGCATAGAGCTTATCCTGCGTCGCGCGGCCCGCGATGCCATCCGCCGTCAGGCCGTTGCGGCTCTGGAACTCCGTGACGGCGCTCTGCGTGCCGGTGGAGTATTTGCCGTCGATTGTTCCGGTGTAATAGCCCAGCTCGGTGAGCCGCGCCTGCAAATCGCTGACGTCGCTGCCCGTCGAGCCGACGCGCAGCACGGGGTAGCCCGCGTTGTAATCCTGGGTAGAGGTCTGCCAGCTCTGCGCGCCGGGCGCGGCGGTCGCCGCCGTTTTGGGCGTGGTGGTCGGCAGGCTGCCGCCGGACCAATCCTCCCACGTGCTCTGGTCGCTGGATTGCCACGTATCCGGCGTGGGGGTCGGCGTGCTCTGCGGCACGGGGGTCGGCGTGTTGGTCGGCAGGGCCTGCACCGTGCCGAACGGCACCGTGCCGTCGCTGATTTGCAGCGGGTCGAGCGTCGGGTCGGGCTGGATGAAGCAGCCCGTCAAGCCGCCCAGCATGCCCGCCAGCATCGCCGCCAGCGCCATTTTTTTGAATTTCCGCTTCACGCGCATCCCTCCGTTCCGTCAAGAATCGCATCCACCTCATCCAGCGACGCAATTTCGTAGGCAATCGGCACGCCCTTCTCGTTGACCGCGCCCTTCGGGTTGAACCAGCAGGCATCGATGCCCGCGTTCTTGGCCGCCGCCATATCGCTGGTCAGCGAATCGCCGAGCATCAGCGCGCGCCGCCTGTCCGTCACATGGGCCAGCGCCATGCCCTTTTCCAGCATCAGCGGATTCGGCTTGGCCGCGCCGACCTCTTCGCTGATGACCAGCCCGCCGATATACGGGCGAATCTCGCTTTTGGCCATGCGCCCGCGCTGCACCTGCCCGATGCCGTTGGTCACGATGACGACGGGTACTTTGGCGCTCCAGCGCTTCACCGCCTCCGCCGCGCCGTCAAGCAGCACGCTCTGCCGCCCCAGCGCATCGACAAACGCATCGCACATCTTCTGCGCGTCGTCTGCCCGATGAATCGCTTCCAGAAACTGTTCAAACCGCCGCACACGCAGCACATCCTGCGTGATGCCGCCCCGTTCAAGCAGTTTCCAAAGTGCCTCATTGATTTGGGAATAGGTCGCCAGCAGCTCGGGCGTAGACGAAAAGCCCATGGTTTCACAGGCGATGGCGAAGGCGTTTTCCTCCGCCTTGTTAAAATCGAAAAGCGTATTATCCGCGTCGCACAGCAGCACGTCGTAGCGCATATCGTTACCTCTCTCGGTTTTGTTTTTTGGGGCTTTGCCCCAAACCCCAGCAGGGGAATGATTCCCCTGCACCCTCACTTCGCTTCGCGAAATAAAAAAGAAGATAGATTGATTGTATCACATTTATGGCATAAAGAAAAGCGGTGCGGGGTTCTTTCCTTCCCCCGCACCGCCGGAAATGATTTCAAATCAGCTCTTCTGTCTCACTTCTTCAAATGCTTTCTCTGCGCTTTGAATCCTTCCGAGTTCTGCATCGCGAAGCCCTTTTTGCAGCTTTTCATGAATCTGTTCTTCTGTCATTTCATCCATATTAAGACTCTTAGGAGCCGGACTCTTCTTCATTTTTTCTTTCCTCTCTCCCGCCAACGCAATCACCACACCGTTTTATCCCATCTTTTTCATATCCACCATTCGGGCGTCAAATCGCCCAGCGTGACGACCAGCCCGTTTTCGTCATCCAGCATCACTTCGATGGTTTTATAATCCTCGGGCATCAGCTGACTCATCAATTCGCGGCACGCACCGCACGGCGGAATCGCCCTGCCCTTGCTGTTGATGGCAATCACGCGCTTCATCGCGTCCTCGCCGTTTGTAATCATATTGAAAATGGCGTTCCGCTCCGCGCAGATGCCCAACGTGCAGGCACTGTCCACACATACGCCGACATAGATTTTCCCGCTTGCGCTTTCAATCGCCGCAGCCACGCCGCCCGCCTCGATGATGCTCGAAACGTTGCGCGGCTTCAAAACGGCTTTCGCCGCGTTGTAAAGCGCCGTCCAGCTCTTATCCATTTATTCATCCTCCAGCAAATCGCTTCGGCTGCCGGAAACCAGGTCGATGTTTTCGTATTTATCCTCATCGTCGATGAGCTCGCTCAGCCCGTGCGCCACGCAGAGGTCCGGTTCGTCGGCCAGCGTCGTGCGAATCTTGAGCTGGTCGCTGATGACCCCGTCCAGCCCGAAGAGCTGTGCGCCGCCGCCGCTCAGGGTGATGCCCTCGTCGAAGATGTCGCTCGCCAGCTCGGGCGGCGTGCGCTCAATCATCCTGTGCAGCGCGCTCATCAGGTCGCGCAGCGGCTCATCCAGCGCTTCAATCATCTCTTCGGAGGAGACCGTCACCGCGCGCGGCAGGCCCGAAACCAGACTGCGCCCGCATGCGTCCATCTCCAGCTTCACGCCGCGCATCCGCGCCGAACCGATGTCGATTTTCAGCTCTTCCGCCGTGCGCGCGCCGATGAGCAGGTTGTGCTTCTTGCGCAGATAGTCGATAATCGCGTCGTCAAACCGATCGCCGCCGACATTCAGAATATCCCAGACAATCTGGTGGCCGAAGGAGAACACGGATACATTCGTCCGCCCGCCGCCGATGTCGATGTTCATGCGCCCGTAGGGCTGGTCGATGCGCATGCCGGCGCCGATGGCGGAAGCCACGCCCTCATCCACCGGCACAACGCTCCGCACACCCGCATCGACAATCACGTCCACCAGCGTCTGCCGCTCGCTGGGCGCCATGCCGCCGGGCAGGGCCAGCAGCAGCTTCGGGCGGAACGTGGCGCGCTTGCCGACGACCTTGCGCAGAAAATACCGCAGCATTTTGCTCACCAGGTCGAAACTGCGGAT
Source organism: uncultured Clostridia bacterium (assembly GCA_934675735.1). Taxonomy (GTDB): domain Bacteria; phylum Bacillota; class Clostridia; order Christensenellales; family Aristaeellaceae; genus Ventricola. The sequence continues at coordinate 41,725 of CAKURR010000003.1, read as the reverse complement.
GCGTCCGTCCCGCAGCGGCCTTTCCACAATCAGGCCCGCGGGCGTGCGCCCGTACATGCGGCGCGCCTCTTCGCCGACGGCGACCACATTGCGGGTCTGCCGGTCATAGGCCACATACGCCGGTTCGCTGAGCACAATGCCCTTGCCCCGCACCACCATGTGCAGGGTTGATGTGCCCAAATCCATGCCCAGTTCATCCACGCCAAACATTCGTTGTTCTCCTTTGCCCTCTCATCTATCATGCTTAACCCGCAAATCATAACCGCGAGGCGAATCAGAAGGTGCAGGGAACTTAGTTCCCTGCTGGGGTTTGGGGCAAAGCCCCATTGTTCCCCTTCGCATACCGTCTTTGGGTCGCTTCGCCGCCGCGCAGATGGCGCTCGGCTTTGTTTTTTGCCATCACGGCCGCCACCTCTTTGTGCAGCGGCGCGGACAGCTCGGCCAATCGCGATTCCATGTCCTTATGTACGGTCGATTTGGATACGCCCAGCACGCTGGCCGTCTTTCTTACCGTAGCGCCCGTCGCGGCGATATATTCCGCCTCGCGCAGCACCCTGCGCTCCATCGCCTGATTCACGCGCATCCCCCCAGACAGTCTCGCTATTCCGGGCTATCCTATGCGGGGATGCGGCTTTTTTCCCTTGCAACCGTTCGCGTATCTTCGCGAATCGACAGGGCCATAACTTTATTATAATAACGCAGCGCGGGACAATCGTCAAGTTTTTGGGCAAGAACGATTTGAGGTTCCGCCTCTAACTCCGGCAGGAACCTGAGGTTCCTGCACCTCCCGCCCTGAAATTCATATGCATGCAGGCAAAACCCATGTAGGGGCGCGCATTGCGCGTCCGTCATCCGACATTCATCCGATATTCATCCGATATCTTTGATTTCAAAAACCTCCCCGCACTCGGGGAGGTCATCTCATCTTTTATTCAAAGTACCCCATCGCTTTTTCCTCGTCGCCGTCATACAGCACGCGCATCAGCGCCAGCCCGCAGGCGGGCGCGGTCTGCCCGAGCTGCAGGCGGTCGCCCGTTTCGATGGCGCGCGCGATGCAGCCCAACGGGCGTTTGCCCGTGCCGACCTCCATCAGCGTACCCGCGATGATGCGCACCATGTTATACAGAAATCCGTCGCCCAGCACGGTCAAGACGACGTCCTCGCCCTGCCGCTTCACCTCCGCGCGGTAAATCGTGCGCACGGTGCTCTTGGCGACGCTCCCGCTGGCGGCGAACGCGGCGAAATCGTGCCGGCCGCAGAGGCTCTGTGCTTCCTCATGCATCCGCTCCGCGTCCATCGGCATGGGCGCGTGGGCCTTATACTGCCTGCCGATGGCGCAGGCGTGATGCGCGTTGCAGAACGTATAGCGATAGACCTTGCCGCACGTCGAGAACCGCGCGTGGAAGCCCTCCGGCGCGAGCATGCTTTCGCGGACGCGGATATCCGGCGGGAGCATCGTGTTGAGCGCAAAGCAGACCTTTTCGGGCGGAATGCGCGTCGCGCTGTCGAAGTGCGCGCACAGGCCGTAGGCGTGAACGCCCGCGTCCGTGCGGCTCGAGCCGACCACGCCGATTTTCTCGCCCGTCAGCCGCGCCAGCGCTTCTTCGAGCGTCTGCTGCACGCTCGGGCCGTTGATTTGCCGCTGCCAGCCGCTGTATGCCGTGCCGTCGTATTCAATCACCAGCTTAAAGCGCTTCTGCCCCTCGGGCGGGCGGTCGGCGGGACTCGGGATGTGGCGGCTTGTCAGCTTCAGCTCATCCAAGCAGCTTGCCCTCCGCCACGATGATGACGAGGAACGCCGCCATCGCCAGCGCGCCGTAAAGGTCAAGCTTCGTGTATTTCAGCTCGCGCAGGCGGGTGCGGTTGTCGCCCCCGCGGTAGCAGCGCGCCTCCATCGCCATCGCCAGCTCGTTGGCGCGGCGGAAGGAGCTGACAAACAGCGGCACGAGCAGCGGAATCATCGCTTTGGCGCGGGCAATCAGGTTGCCGCTTTCAAAATCCGCGCCGCGCGCCATCTGCGCCTTCTGAATCTTATCCGTCTCTTCCAGCAGCGTCGGGATGAACCGCAGCGCGATGGTCATCATCATCGCCAGCTCGTGCGCGGGGAAGTGAATCTTCTCCAGCGGGTGCATGATGCGCTCCAAACCGTCCGTCAGCTGCACGGGGCTGGTCGTCAGCGTCAGCACCGACGTGCCCATCACCAGAAAAATCAGACGCAGCGCGAAATAAATCGCGTTATTCAGCGCTTCCTTCGTCAGGGTGAAAAAGCCCAGCGTGAACAGCGGCGTTTCGCCCTGCACGAAGAACAGGTTCAAGATGAACGTAAAGATGATGATGAACCGAAGCGGCTTCACTCCCTTGGCCAGATACGAAAACTTGATGCCGGAGATGCGCACGACGATGTAGAGAAACGCCAGCGCGATGGCGTAGCCGGGCAGGTTCGCCACGATGAACACGCCGACGATGTAGAGAATCGTCAGAATCAGCTTCATGCGCGGGTCCATCCGATGAATCGGGGAATTGCCGGGGAAATACTGGCCCAGCGTGATATCGTTAAGCATGGCGGCCTCCCTTCCCCACGATGGCTTCAACCGCCGCGCGGACTTCTTCGATTTTATAAATGCCTTCGGGCACGTCGAATCCCTTTTCGCGCAGCTTCTGCGCCAACTCGACGGCCTGCGGCACATCCAGCCCGATGGCGCGCAGCTCTTCCCCGCGGGCAAACACCTCGCGCGGCACGCCGTCCATCGCAACCTTGCCGTGGTTCATGACGATGACGCGCTCGGCCAGCGCCGCCACGTCGTCCATCGAGTGGCTGACCATCACGATGGTTGCGCCGGATTCGCGGTGCAGGTCGCTGATCAGGCCCAGAATTTCCTCGCGTCCCCTTGGGTCAAGGCCCGCGCACGGCTCGTCGAGCACCAGCGTCTGCGGTTCCATGGCCAAAACGCCCGCAATCGCCACGCGGCGCATCTGGCCGCCGGAAAGCTCAAACACCGAGCGCTGGCTGAGCTTGTCGTAATCCAGCGCGACGCGGCGCATCGCGTTGCGCACGCGGCGGTCGATTTCCGCGTCGTCCAGCCCGAGGTTTTTCGGGCCGAAGGCGATATCCTTGGCGACTGTCTCTTCAAACAGCTGGTTTTCCGGATACTGGAAAACCAGGCCGACGCGGCGGCGGATGGCGCGCTTGTCGGTGTTTTTATCCGCCAAATCCATGCCGTCCACGGTGATTTTGCCGCTCGTGGGCAGAATCAGGCCGTTCAGGTGCTGCACCAGCGTCGATTTGCCGCTGCCGGTGTGGCCGATGAGGCCGATGAACTCGCCGTCGCGAATCGTCAGGCTCACATCGTCCAGCGCCTTCGTCTCATACGGCCCGCCCTGCATGTATACGTAATTCAGACGTTCGATGACAATCGACATACTTCCTCCACCATCTCATCCACGGTCAGCACATCCGCGCGCACATCTACGCCGTCCTGCCTCAGGCTGTGCGCCAGATCGGTCATCGGCGGCACGTCAAGCCCCAGCGCGCGCACCTTATCCACCTTGGTAAAGACCTCGCGCGGCGTGCCGCTCAGAGCGATTTTGCCGTCGTCCATCACGATCATGTAGTCGGCGGTCGCGGCCTCGCTCATGTAGTGCGTGATAATCACGACGCTGATGCCCTCTTCCTTGTTCAGCCGATGCACGGTGTTCATCACCTCGCGCCGTCCGCTGGGGTCGAGCATTGCCGTCGATTCATCCAGAATGATGACGTCCGGCTTCATCGCCAGCACGCCAGCGATGGCGACGCGCTGTTTCTGGCCGCCGGAGAGCATATGCGGCGCTTTTTTGGCGTATTGGGTCATGCCGACGGCTTCGAGCGCCTCGTCGATGCGCACGCGGATTTCCTTGGGCGGCACGCCGTTGTTTTCAAGGCCGAAAGCCACGTCCTCTTCCACAACCGTCGCGACAATCTGGTTATCGGGGTTCTGAAAGACCATGCCCGCGTGCTGGCGGATATCGAAAACGAGGTCGTCGTCCTTCGTATCCATGCCGCAGACCCAGACCGTGCCGCTTGCGGGCACATACAGCGCGTTGAAGAGCTTGGCCAGCGTCGATTTGCCGCTGCCGTTATGGCCGAGAATCGCCAGAAACTCGCCCTTCTTGACGCGCATGCTCACATCGTCCACCGCGTTTTTCTGCGCTTCCGGATAGCAGTAGCACAGATTGCCGGCGATGATGCGGTTTTCCTCAACATTTGTCACCGATTTTTCCTCCATAGGTTACGTTTAGGGCGCCGCCCCAATCCCCGGCAGGAACCTGAGGTTCCTGCACCTCCCGCTATCGGATTGTTTCACAATCCGAAAAGGATGCAGGGGCGCGCATGGCGCTGTCCTTTTTCTGCGAAAAACGCGCCCGTTTCACGCATGCGCGTCCGTGAATTTGCGCTTACCTCTGTTTCAAAGCAAAAAACAGCGCCCAAAGCACATGTCCTTGGGCGCTGTGAAAGCATAGCAAAATCTTTGCCGTCTTCTTCCATCCAGACTGTAACTGTCGGTTTCGGAATTTCGCCGAATCGCAAGCCGTTTGGCCCGTCGCGGACTCTACCGCCGGTCGGGAATTTCGCCCCGCCCTGAAGACGAATCGATTATAGCATAAACCCGTTCAAAAGGAAAGGGGAAATTGTTATTGGTTAAACGTAACGACCTCTTCCTTCGGCGGTTCGCAAGGCTCAACCGCCTTGACATAGAGCACCGGGCCGACGCCCTTATACTGCGTGCGCTCCTCGGCCTTCACCTCGGCGGTAATCATCTGCCAGGTCTTGGGCTGGGGAATCGGCAGGCCGTTCGCCTTGGCGATGAAGCCGACAAAGCGCACATCCTCCGCGCAGCAGACCATGCCCATACGGCCGGGCACATACTCGTCCTTGCCGATGTTGCGGCCGCGGTAGATATAGCCCTTGAACCGCACGGTCTTGCCGTCGTAATTCTCCGGATTTTCGGACGCATCCAGATAGAAGATGCCGAACTGATAATCCTCAATCTCGACAATCGGGGCGTCCATATCGTAGGGCGGCGGCATGCCCGCGCCGTAATCCTCGCTGGTGCCGTCGTCGTTCTCAAAGTAGAGCGACGCCTGCGGGTTCATGCTGCGCACATTGCGGTCGCGGATGAGCTGGCGGGTTTCCTCCGTCGCGCGATTGAAAACCACCATGTCCGCATCGGTGATATGCTGAAGCATCCGCTGGCCCATGTTCTTGGCGTACAGGTCGAAGGTTTCGGCGTTCACCGTCGTGATAATCTGATAGATTTCCAGCACCTTGGGCGTGCGCTCAATCGCCGCGTCCAAATCCCACATGCCGTTCATCTCGATAATCACGCGGTCGGGATGATGCTTGCGCACAAACGCGCGCAGCGTATCGCCGTTGTATTCGTCCTCATCCTCGATGCACTCCACGACGCTGTGCGTCTTTTGGAGCATATCGGGTTCGTATTCCGTCTCGCCCTCTTCGCACTGGATAATCAGCGTGCTTTCGTCGCGCGTGAAACCCGGGTCTTGAAGAACGCTGGCGATAAAGGAGGTCTTGCCGCTTTCCAGGAAACCGGCAAACATATAAACCGGAATGGCCATTTCGTCCCTCCGATCAGGCAACGCCGAACAGCTTCGCCAGCTTCTCGTCAACGAGCTTGCTGCCGATTACGCACAGGCGGCCGGTGTAATCCGCCGGGCCTTTGCGGATGTTCTGCTCGCCCGGGGTGTAGTCAAAGTGGATCCAGCCGCCGTCGGTGCAGGGGATGATGCCCTTCGCGCGCAGCACAAGGCCGTATTCGCCGCCGTCGAGCTGAGCGAGCATGGCGGCCAGCTCGTCCTCGCCGAACTTGCGCACGGTCTCGGTGCCCCAAGAGACGAACACCTCGTCCGCGTCGTGGCCGTGATGGTGGTGATGATGATGGCCGCAGCTGCACACGCCGTTCTCATCATAGTGATGATGGTGCTCGTGCTCCCCATCCTCGTGGTCATGGTCGTGATGATGCTCGTGCTCGTCGTCATCGTCGTCATGATGATGGTGGTGATGCTCGTGCTCGTCGTCATCGTCATCATCGTCGTCGTCATGGTCATGATGGTGATGATGCTCGTGCTCATCCTCATCATGGTCGTCGTGGTCATGGTGATGATGATGGTGGCAGCACTCGTCGTCATCATCGTCATCGTCGTCGTGGTCATGGTGATGATGATGGTGGCAGCACTCGTCATCGTCATCGTCATCGTGATGCTCGGCCATCACCGTCGCCAGCATATCCGCCGCGAGGTCGTGGTCATCCTGCATCGCCGCGAGGATGGTTTCGCCGCTGATATCATCCCACGGGGTGGTGATGATGCGCGCCTTGGCATTGTGCTCGCGCAGCAGCGCAACGACGGCCTCCAGCTTCTCCTGGCTCATGCCCTGCGTGCGGGAGAGCAGGATGGTACCGGCGTACTCAATCTGGTTGAGGAAGAACTCGCCGAAGTTCTTGACATACATGCGGCACTTGCCCGCGTCGGCGACGGTGACAAAGCTGCCCATCTCGGCCTCGGGGATATCCTTCTCCACGCCCTCGACGGCGCGGATGACGTCGGAGAGCTTGCCGACGCCGCTCGGCTCGATGAGGATGCGGTCGGGGTGATACTGGTCGATGACCTGACGGAGGGCCTTACCGAAGTCGCCCACCAGCGAGCAGCAGATGCAGCCGGAGTTCATCTCGGTGACCTGAATGCCGGCTTCCTTCATGAAACCGCCGTCAATGCCGATTTCGCCGAACTCGTTTTCAATGAGGACGACCTTCTCGCCGGAAAGCGCCTCTTTAAGCAGCTTCTTAATCAGCGTCGTTTTGCCCGCGCCGAGGAAGCCGGAAAAAATATCAATTTTCGTCATGGTAAGCATCTCCTTATGGGTCTGTGGGGTTACGTTTGGGACGCTGTCCCAAACCCGGGAAACTCGCATAGTCGCCTTCGGCTCCTTGCGATTTCCAATCTCCACCACGCTGAATCCCGCACAGCGGGCGCGTGGCTTCAATTCTGCCAAGAACCTGAGGTTCTTGGAACTCCCGTTTAACGGCTTGCCATGCAAGCCGTTTGGCGGCGATAGATAGGGCATGGAACTTTTTCCCTGTTGGCAGATTCGAGCAGCGTTGTAGGGGCGCGCACCGCGCGTCCGCTTATACAGATTCCGCATCTGTTCACGCGCATCCGTTCACACCGACGCGGCGTATCTACGCAGTCTGCCCGATTCCAAAGGCATATTGTACACCGTTTTTTCGGAAATTACAAGGATTTCGGCAGAAAAAACAAAGTTGGTCAAATTCCGTCTGTTTTTCGCTTTTCCGCCGCGGGCGCGCGTCAAATCCGCGCCACGCCCGTTTCCCTCGCGGCCTTCGCCACGGCTTCGGCGACGGCCGGGCCGACGCGCTTATCAAACGCCTTGGGGATGATATAATCGGCGCTCAGCTCATCGTCGGCGACGAGGCCCGCAATCGCGTAGCTGGCCGCAACCTTCATCGCCTCGTTGATATCCTTAGCGCGGCAGTCGAGCGCGCCGCGGAAAATGCCGGGGAAGGCGAGCACGTTGTTAATCTGGTTCTTATAGTCGCTTCGGCCGCTGCCGACGACGACCGCGCCCGCCGCCAGCGCCTCATCCGGATGGATTTCCGGCACGGGGTTCGCCATCGGGAACACGCACGCGCCCGCGTTCATGCTCGCGACCATCTCGCGCGTCACCACGCCCGGGGCGCTCACGCCGATGAACACATCCGCCCCGCGCATCGCGTCGGCCAGCGTGCCGGTGATATGGCGCGGGTTGGTCTGATGGCTCATCTCTTCGTGCGCGGGGTTCAATCCCTCCATGCCCTCGCAGATGATGCCGAACCTGTCCACCATCACCAAATCCTTCACGCCCAGGTTCATCAGGTGCTTGCCGATGGCCACGCCCGCGCTGCCCGCGCCGTTGATGACCACCTTCGCCGTTTCCATCGTCTTGCCGACGACCTTCAGCGCGTTGAGCAGCGCCGCCGCGACGACGACGGCCGTGCCGTGCTGATCGTCGTGGAACACAGGGATGTCGCAGATTTCCTTCAGCTTGCGCTCGACCTCAAAGCAGCGCGGCGCGGCAATATCCTCCAGATTGATGCCGCCGAAGCTGCCGGAAATCAGGTAAATCGTGCGCACCAGCTCGTCCACGTCCTTTGTGCGCACGCAGATGGGGAACGCATCCACACCCGCGAACTCCTTGAACAGCACGCACTTGCCCTCCATGACGGGCATACCCGCCTCCGGCCCGATGTCGCCCAGACCGAGGATGGCCGAGCCATCCGTAATCACGGCGACCATATTCGCCCGCCGCGTGAGCAGATAGCTCTTTTCATAGTCATCGCGAATCGCAAGGCACGGCTCGGCCACACCCGGCGTATACGCAAGGGAGAGTTCTTCGCTGTTGGTGACATGGGTTCGCGGCGTTACTTCGATTTTGCCCTGCCACTCGTAGTGCTTTTTCAGCGCTTCCTGCTTGATATCCATCAAAAGCATCCTTTCTTTTGGGCTGCCGCCCAAACCCGCCTGAGGGACGATTGATACTCTGCTGAATCCCGCACAGCGGGCGCAGGCTGTCAATCCTCATCAGACTCCCTTCTTCGCTTTGCGGCGGTTTGAACAATCTTTTCCTTTATCATGGATTGCATCGCAATCCATGATAAAAAAAAGGGAGGGTGCAAGGAACAGAACGAACGCCCACCGTGTGGGAATCAGTGAGTGAGGTTCCAGTTCCCTGCCGGAGTTTGAGGCGGAGCCTCAATCGTCTCCAAACGTCCCCATCATACTTGAATCGACGAAAAAAATCAATCCCGTTCGGCAGGAAAACGTGGAAAACCATCGAAATGTTTGCAGTGTATGGGTCTTAGGAGGTTGTCTATGAAACTCACTCGTCAGCAGGTGCTCGACCTGCTCACCCGCGCCGAAGCCGCCGGCCATCTGCCGACGGATGGGCTGACCTCGCTGTTCGTCGCCCAAAAGCGCGGAAAACCCGTTCAGCTCGCGGTCGCCGTGACGGATTCCAAAATCGTCGTTCGGCAGAGCCGCCTGCCTTTTTCGCGCCCGTTTGTCTTTTCTGTTTCCGAAATCAAAGCGTAACATACCGATGAGGAGGTTTTTTCATCATGAGCAATTTCAGCTATTATACGCCCACCCATGTCTATTTCGGCAGGGATACGCATAAGCAGGTCGGCGACCTCGTCCGCGCGCAGGGCTGCAAAAAGGTTCTCATTCACTTCGGCGGCCAAAGCGCGCGCCGCAGCGGCCTGCTCGACCAGATTGAAGCGTCCCTCGACGCGGCGGGCGTCGCGCATGTGCAGCTCGGCGGCGTCGTGCCCAACCCGCACCTTTCCCTCGTCTACGAAGGCATCGACCTGTGCAAAAAAGAGGGCGTTGACTTCATTCTCGCCGTCGGCGGCGGCAGCGTCATCGACTCCGCCAAGGCCATCGGCTACGGCATGTGCATGAATGGCGACGTGTGGGAGCTGTATGACCACAAGCGCAAGGCGGAGGGCTGCCTGCCCATCGGCGTGGTGCTGACCATCGCCGCTTCCGGCAGCGAGATGAGCGATTCCTCCGTCATCACCAAGGAGGAAGGCGGCATCAAGCGCGGCTATAACGACGATATCTGCCGCCCGAAGTTCGCCATCATGAACCCCGAGCTGACCATGACCCTGCCGGATTACCAGACTGCCTGCGGCTGCACCGATATCCTCATGCACACGATGGAGCGCTATTTCGTGCAGGGTGACGCGATGGAAATCACGGACAGCATCGCCGAGGGCCTGCTGCGCACCGTGATGGCGCAGGCCGTCATCCTCCGCGACGACCCGAAGAACTACGACGCTCGCGCCGAGGTCATGTGGGCGGGCAGCCTTTCCCACAACGGCCTGACCGGATGCGGCCACAGCGAGAGCGACTTTGCCTCCCATCGGCTGGAGCACGAGCTGGGCGGCATGTTCGACGTGGCCCACGGCGCGGGTCTGGCCGCCATCTGGGGCAGCTGGGCGCGCTATGTCTGCAAGAACTGCCTGCCGCGCTTTGTCCGCTTCGCGCACAACGTCATGGGCGTGGAAGGCGGCCTGAGCGACGAGGAAACCGCCCTGCGCGGCATCGCATTGATGGAGGATTTCTTCCGCTCCATCCGCATGCCCACCAGCTTGAGCGAGCTGGGCATTCATCCCACCGAGGCGCAGCTTGGCGAGCTGGCGCGCAAGTGCAAAATCGCGACCGGCGGCCTGCTCGGCTCGGCCATGCGGCTGGATGAGAGCGACATGCTCGCCATCTACAAGGCGGCCAACCATTAAAATCCCCCTTGACATCGGCTTGCTTTCTGCCACAGTATTATGCGTTATCTCGTCACGGACGCACTGGCCGTCTACGGCCCGATTATCAACGTCAGCACTTTCGTTCAGTGCTGCGCGTACAGCGTGGGACAGGCCGCCCGGCCGCTCATCTCGACCAACTTCGGCGCGGGCAAGGGCGGGCGCATCCGCGAAACCCTTCGCTTTGCCCTCGGCACGACGGCGTTCTTCGGCCTTTTCTGAACGGCGCTCAGCCTCGCCGCGCCGAACCTGTATATCCGCATCTTCATGAGCCCCACGCCGAACATCCTCGCTATCGCGCCGGCCATCCTCAAATACACCAACGCGCCGGGCGACAAGTAAATGGGGTTCGGATCATCTTAAAAGGGGAAGCTGCGTCACGCGGCTTCCCCCTTTTGTATGTCCGTTTTCATTCGGCTTTGCGCTGCAAAAAGTCCGCCGCGCCCATCGCGAAAATCGGCAGATACGGCAGATGATACCGCGGCGCACCAACCGTCAGCACGGCAACGCCGCATGCCAGCACAAAGACGCCCCAGAACGGGAGCATTCGCACCCAAGCGCCCCGCTTGAACGCAGAAACGATATCCAGCGCGAACAGCGTCAGCAGAACCATATACGCAATTTGAGAGAAGATAACCACCGCGTCGCCAAACGCAAGCCCGCGCTCGGCCTGCCTCAGCAGCACATCCTTCAATTCCAGCAGATACGGCAGATTATCCGTCTCGGTATAGCCGCCAAAATAAGGCGTACCGCCGTAGGTATCCGTCGAGAGGAAATAAAACAGCTTGCTCGGAATCAGCTGCAAAAAACGCGGGATGTGGTGCACAATCCAATCCACGGCCTGCCGCTTGTAAAACGCGTCGCGCGCCTGATAGGTCACGCCCGTTTCATCTTCGCTGATATAACCGATTTTACCCTCGCCGAAAACCGTGTTATCGTAACTGCCGTCTGCGTCGTCGTTGTTGCCCATCAGCATGTTCACGCCCATCGTCTGCGCCTGATAGATAAAGTGGCCGGACAGTTTTTCCGTCATCAGCCCAATCGCACCCATCACCGCAGCAGCGGCCAGCAGATAGGCCGCTATGCAGCGCATGCGCCTTTTGCGTAAGATAAACAGCAGCAGCGTCATCGGCAGCCAAATCACAAGCAGCGGGCGCACCCAGTTGCACAGCGCCAGCAGCACGCCCGACAGCACGCACGGCCACACGCCGTCCTCCATCGCGCAGGCCAGCGACGCGAACGCCATCCCCATGAAGCAAAGCTCCGTCCGCGAACTGGCCGCCTCGCCCCACAGCCCCGGCATCAGACAGAGCAGCACGACCGCCAGGCAGGCCGTCTGCCGCCTGCCGCACAGACGCAGCACCATTTGATACAGCGAAAACACGAGTATCTGCGTGAACAAGATGTTCACAACATAGACCCAGACATAGCTTTCGCGAATCCGCAGCAGCAGCGACAGCAGGTTCACATAGCCGTTGCCGAAGATATACAGCGCAAATTCATCGCGCGGCGAGGGGTAAAACGTGTGATTCTGCGCGCAGTAGAGCGCAAGCTCCCAATATGATTGCGCATCCCCCGTATGCGGCGCGCGATACAGCATGCACGCAATCACCTGCATAATCACCAGCAGCACGTCGGCCCAAACTGCCGCTTTCAATGCCGAAGGTGCTCCCCATTCTCGTTGTCGCAAATCCGTCATAGATTCCCCTTCACATCATCATCAGCATCATGGCCGCATAGACGCAGGCCAGCACGACGAGCCATTTGTCATGCAGAATGATTTCCACCGGATCTCCGTCCGGCTTGGTGTCGATATCGTAATGATACACGAGCAAAATGAGGATGACCAGCGGCAGGCTCCAAACCGCCCTGCCCTGCACATAGCGCATCTCCGTCTGCGCATCCACGCTCCAGAGTGCGTAAAACACAATCGTCAGCGTCAAAAACATATTGGCGCTCTGCGTCAGAAAATCCAGCGTATAGAGCGAAAGCACGCGGCGCACGGTATTCTGCCCCGACACGCGCAGCTCGTTTCGTCGTTTGCCAAAGGACATGTAATACGAGGCCATCATTACCGTGAGCAGCAGCCAGCTCGACACCTGAATGCCCGTCAGAAACGAACCGAACAGAATGCGCAGCACAAAGCCCAGCGCGACGATGGAAACATCCACAATCGGCACATGCTTCAACCCGAAAACCGTATAAGCCACGTTCATCAGCACATAGGCCGCAAGCGTAAGCGCCGCCTGAGGGAACTGCTCGATTCGGTTTTTACCCACCCTGAGCACTCCGGCGGCCAGCATCACCAGCACAAGTGCCAGCATCAGCGCCGCACGCACGGAGATGCGCCCCGACGCGACGGGCCGATTCTTTTTACGCGGATGCAGCCTGTCCTGCGGCGCATCCAGACAGTCGTTGAGCGCGTAAACGGCACTCGCGCACATGGAAAAGGCGATAAAGCCAAGCAGCGCCGCGCTGACTTTTTCCGGCGCGGAAAAGATGCTTCCGTGAAAAAACAGCGGCAGAAAAATCAATATGTTCTTACAGGCGTGCCACGGGCGCAGCAGCATAGCGCCGTCCCTGATTTTCGTTTTCATCCGATTTCCCCTTTGTTCAATCCTGCCTTACAGTATACGAGGAAAAAGCGGAGAAAGCAAGCATCAATATCAGACGCTGTTTTTCGCTTTCAAGGGCTTATTGCAGTTCCTCGGTCTTAAAGACGTTGTATCCTTCATAATGATAGCTCGCGTCGATGCCCTTCATATACACTTCGCGGTCGTCATTTTTTTCCGTCAGCGCCGCATCCAAATCCATCAGCGGCGCAAAGCGAAAGCCGCCCTTGTTCCTCCCTTTCCGCATTGATATTGTTGGGTTTTTTGATTCAAAAACAGGCGAGCCTTCAAAAGACCCGCCTTGTTTTTTTACTTGCTCATAATTCTCGCTTTATTCAGCGGGAAAACCACACAGCGCACATGGCCTTTAATCATCTTGCGCTCCAGCGCGCCGACCATCGGGCTGCGGCTGTCCTTGCTGTTGTTGCGGTTATCGCCCATGACGAAATAATGGCGCTCCGGCACGGTGAACGGGCCGAAATTCGTCTCGTTGGGCGTCATGTCGAAATTCTGCTCGACAAACTCGCCGTTGACATACAGGTCGCCGTTTTTCAACTCAATCGTCTCGCCCGGCAGGCCGATAACGCGCTTCACGCGGTACATGCCGTCGTCCGTGTTCGGGTAATCGCAGATGACGATGTCGAACCGATCGGGGTCGCCCGTCAGATAGTCGAACTTCGTGGCGATCATGAACTCGTTGTTTTCCAGCGTGTTGAGCATCGAGCTGCCGTCCACGCGAACCGGTTCAAAGATAAACGTGCGCACGACGAACGCCAGCGCCGCCGCGACGACGAAAACCATCACCCATTCAAAAATTTCGCGCTGCAAGCTTTTTTTCGGCTTCTCCTTTTTCGCTTTGGTCTTTTTTTCCTGCTCCATGAAAAATGCGCCTCGTTTCCTTCAATTTAATCCGTTTCGTTGGTGCCGCGAATCGGCTCGGCCGAGTGCGCAATCACCTTTTTCATTCGCTTGGTAAAATCCGCGCGGTCCATCATCACGATGCGCCCGCAGCCCGAGCAGCGGATTTTAATATCCGCGCCCACGCGAATCACCGTCCACTTGTCGCTGCCGCAGGGGTGCACCTTGCGCATCTGCACCAGATCGCCCAACAACAGTTCGTCCATGCCTGCCGCCTCCTTTTGTGCGTCACCGCCCATTATAGCAGGGGCTCTTCCGCTTTTCAAGCATGATTCTTCGGCGGATGAAACCATTATAGGCCGTTCGCGCCGAATCGTCAACTATATTTTGCTTTTCGGTAAATTTATCCGTCAGTTTATTCCGAATCAATGCGGTGAATCCGCTCGCGCAGACGCATCATCTTTTCATCCGTCTGGTGGATGACGTCCGCGCATTCCTTCAGCTCGCGCATGATGGCCTCGCTGTCCTCCACCTGCTTTTTGTATTGCATGTCGTGGTCGAGCGTCGCCCAGAAATCCATCGCAATCGTGCGGATTTGGATTTCGCATCGCACGGGCCGCACCGCGTCGCTGAAATAGACCGGTATTTCGACAATCAGGTGATAACTGCGGTAGCCGTTATCCTTCGGCGTTTTGATATAGTCCTTCACCGTGATGATTTTGACGTCTTTCTGCCGCGCCAGCATCCGCGCGATTTCGTAGATATCGTCGATGTAAGCGCACAGCACGCGGATGCCCGCGATATCCGACAGGTTCTGCGTCATGTTATCCACCGTCACCTCAAGCCCCATTTTCTTGAGCTTGCGCGCGATGGAGGACGGCTTTTTCAGCCGGCTTTCGATGAACTCAATCGGGTTGCGGCGATAGCGCACCGTCATATCCTTGGAGAGCACCTCCAACTTGGTGCGCATCTCCAAAATGGCGCAGTGATAGCGCATCATCGCCTCCTGATAGAGCGCCTCCTGCGCGAACACATGCTCGCTGTCGGATGGTATGATATCCGTATCGATGGCCGTCGGCCCTCGCAATTCATTGTTTCTCATGGCTGATTCCCACTTTTCAGGGCATTACCGCCCATTTTTGATGGTATAATTGTAGCATATTTTTCGGCTTCTGTCTATCCGCTCTTTCGCGCGGTCACTGCATACCATCCATACGTTCTTGAAACCGCCGCGAGACACAAAAGCGGCCTGCGGCCGTCCTCGCCTCCGTCCAAGTCTGTAAAAACGCAAGCTTCTGCATACGCGGCCGACTTGCTGCCATTCCCCATAAAGCAAAAAAACACCCTGTCGGGTGTACCGACAGGGTGCTGGTGTCAGCCCTCAATCAGAATGGTCTTCTTCTCAGGGGCTTTCAGCGCGTCCTTCTTCGGGAATTTGATGTGCAGGACGCCGCTCTCATACGAGGCTTTCACGTCCTCCTCCGTCAAATGCTCACCGACGTAGAAGCTGCGCTGCATCACGCCCGAATAGCGCTCCTGACGGAGCATCTTGCCCTGTTTGTTTTCTTTGTCCTTCTCCAAAGATTTCTCCGCAGAGATGGTCAGATAACCGTGGTTCAGCTCCAGATGGATTTCGTCCTTCTTAAAGCCCGGCAGATCGACGTCCACCTCATAGCCGTTATCCGTTTCCTTGACATCCGTCTTCATCACGTTCTGCGCGTGTTTGCCGTACAAAGCGCGATCCACATTGCCAAAGCCGCGGAACAGGTCGAAATCATCAAAAGCGTCCATCAGGTTTTCACCGAAAACAGTAGGAAGATAAGTGCTCATCATGCAGACCTCCAATCATTAGCCTTGCACCGCTGGTAACATTGCCAGTCATGTAAGGTCGCACGTTGAACCTTTTTGCGGGTCGTGTTTTCGTCGTCCGTTCCCGAACGACGCCATTATTATAATCCGTTTGGCCCGGCTGTCAAGAGGGTTTCAAAATATTTTTTCGGTTTCATTTCCTTTATGTTTTAATAAATGAAATAACCGACGTTCGCATAAAAAGGGACGCTCCTTTCGGAGTGTCCCCGTGGATGCGGTTGGGATTTTACAGCTTCGGGCCGGCCTCGACCAGCTTCTTGCCAGCTTCATTGCCCTCGTACTTGGCGAAGTTCTTGATGAAGCGGGAAGCCAGATCCTGCGCCTTCTTCTCCCATTCGGAAGGATCGGCGTAGGTGTCGCGCGGGTCGAGAATGGCGGGATCAACGCCCGGCAGCTCGGTCGGCACCTCGAAGTCGAAGTGCGGAATCTTCTTGGTCGGCGCCTTGAGGATGGAGCCGTCCAGAATCGCGTCGATGATGCCGCGGGTATCCTTGATGGAGATGCGCTTGCCGGTGCCGTTCCAGCCGGTGTTGACCAGATAGGCCTTCGCGCCGCTCTTTTCCATCTTCTTGACCAGCTCTTCGGCGTACTTGGTCGGATGCAGCTCCAGGAACGCCTGACCGAAGCACGCGGAGAAGGTCGGGGTCGGCTCGGTGATGCCGCGCTCGGTGCCGGCCAGCTTGGCGGTGAAGCCGGAGAGGAAGTAATACTTGGTCTGCTCCGGCGTCAGCACGGAAACCGGCGGCAGCACGCCGAAGGCATCCGCAGACAGGAAGATGACGTTCTTCGCAGCCGGCGCGGAAGAAATCGGGCGCACGATGTTCTGAATATGGTCAATCGGGTAGGAAACGCGGGTGTTCTCGGTCACGGATTTATCGGCGAAATCGATCTTGCCGTTCTCGTCGAGGGTCACGTTTTCGAGCAGGGCGTTGCGCTTGATGGCGTTGTAGATATCCGGCTCGGAATCCTTATCGAGGTTGATGACCTTCGCGTAGCAGCCGCCCTCGAAGTTGAACACGCCGTTGTCGTCCCAGCCGTGCTCGTCGTCGCCGATAAGCAGGCGCTTCGGGTCGGTCGAGAGCGTGGTCTTGCCGGTGCCGGAGAGGCCGAAGAAGATGGCGGTGTTCTCGCCGTTCATATCCGTGTTGGCGGAGCAGTGCATGGAAGCCATGCCCTTGAGCGGCAGGAAGTAGTTCATCATGGAGAACATGCCCTTCTTCATCTCGCCGCCGTACCAGGTGTTGACGATAACCTGCTCGCGGGTGGTGAGGTTGAAGGCCACGGCGGTCTCGGAGTTGAGGCCCAGCTCCTTATAGTTCTCCACCTTCGCCTTGGAGGCGTTGTAGACGACGAAGTCCGGCTTGAAATCCTTCAGCTCTTCCTCGGTCGGCTTGATGAACATGTTGGTCACGAAGTGAGCCTGCCAGGCGACCTCCACGATGAAGCGGATGGCCATGCGGGTATCCTTGTTCGCGCCGCAGAACGCATCCACGACGAACAGGCGCTTATTGGAAAGCTCCTTCTTGGCAATCTCCTTGAGCGCCGCCCACGCTTCCTGAGAGGCGGGATGGTTGTCGTTCTTGTACTCGTCGGAGGTCCACCACACGGTATCCTTGGAGGTGTCGTCCATGACGATGAACTTGTCTTTCGGGGAGCGGCCGGTGTAGATGCCGGTCATCACGTTGACCGCGCCCAGCTCGCTGACCTGTCCCTTTTCATAGCCCTCCAGACCCGGCTTGGTCTCCTCTTCAAAGAGCATTTCGTAGGACGGATTGTAGACGACTTCGGTCGTCCCGGTGATTCCATACTGCGTAAGATCGATGTTAGCCATCTTGATGCAACTCCTTTTTGTATACTGTCGGCTATGACAGAAAGCCGCATTGAGAGCCTGCCCATACACAAGCCCTACTACCCACATGATAGCACCTATATCATATCGCAACACTGGGAAAAAATCAATGCTTTTTTCGGATGAAACTTCCACATCCTGACATTTTTTGAACGAGGGTCAGTCGCCTGTTTCCATATCCAGCAGCGGCAGGCGGATTTCAAACGTCGTGCCCTTCCCCTTTTCGCTGCTGACCGCTATCGTGCCGCCGTGCTTTTTGACGATATCCGCCGCGATAAACAGCCCCAGCCCCGAAGAGCGCTGCTTATCCGAATTTCGGCCCTGATAATACCGCTCGAACACATAGGGCAAATCCTCTTTTTCAATGCCCACGCCCGTGTCGCTGAGCGTGATATCTGCCGTATTGCCCTGCTTTTCCAGCGCCAGCGTCACCGTGCCGCCCTCGGGCGTGAACGCCGCCGCATTGGACAGCAGGTTTTCCAGCACCTGCCGCAGGCGGAAGCCGTCGCCGGCGACGTAAAGCGCCTCCTCATCCCCCAGCCGCGCGGCAAACGTCTTGCCCTCAAAGCTCTCGCTGTATTCCTTCACCATGTGCGCGCAGAGTGCCCGCAGATTCACCGGTTCGGAGACAAACGTCACCTGATTATCCTCCAGCTTGGCCGCCAGAAAGAGCTTTTCGGTCAGCCCGCCGAGAAAATCCAGCTTGGTTTTGATGATATCCAGCAGCTCCGCCTCCTGCGCGTCGGCCGCATGCAGCATATCCGCGCACCCCCGCGCGGAGAAAATCGGGCTGCGCAAATCATGAAAGATATTCACCATCATGTTGCGGCGCTTGTTCTGCTGGTCGAGCAGCTCGCGCGTGCGCTGCTCCACCTTTGCGTCGAGCAGACGGTTGCTCTGCTGCAGCTGGTCGGCCAGCTCCTCCGCCTGGGTGTATTTGCCCGCAAAGCGGTGGTTGACGATGTACATGCACGGCAGGATGAACAGCAGGTTGTTCAGCTGCGGCACATAGAAATACACCAGCAGCCGCGTGTTGGTCAGAACACCTGTGTTCGTCAGCGAAGTGTAAACATTGAGCGCAAAGCGCAGCACATACCCCAACGTAAACAGCTTCATACACGGTTCTTTCCGCTCCAAGCCTTCCACACAGAGTACCGCCGTCGCCAGCCAAACGATCTGCGAAACGCAGCTGGCCTGCGCGCGCATCTGCGCCATGTGCATGCTCAGCAGCAGCACTGAAAAGAACGCTGTCAGTGCCAACACATGTTTACGATAAAATCTGAAAAAGCGCTGTTCACAAACTGGAATAAGCAGCACACTCACCGCCTGCAAAATCGGTATGCGCGCCGAATCCATCAGATATTGAATGTAGACATAGCTGCCCTCGCTGATGGGCAGGCTGAACACACCCGAGGTCAGCAGCGCCGAAATCAGCGTCACCATTACCGCCATGCACTCCGCCAGCAGATACGTTTCGCTT
The DNA here is from genome assembly GCA_934675735.1 of uncultured Clostridia bacterium. Classification (GTDB taxonomy): domain Bacteria; phylum Bacillota; class Clostridia; order Christensenellales; family Aristaeellaceae; genus Ventricola. Next base: position 22,690 of record CAKURR010000003.1, on the reverse strand, counting down.
TTCTTTTGGGCATACAGCGTGCCGCATACGAAGAGAATCGCAATCTGCATGCCCAGCAGCAGCACGCTCGCCATCTGCGCCGCATATATGCTCTGCGCCGCGTCCTCCCGCGTCGTCACCAGCGCCTTGAGGTGCTGCTGATTGCCCGCGGAGCGGATTTCCAGCGTCACCCGCGCGCCGTCCTGCGGCAGGTCGATGAGGTGCATGCGCTGATAGCGGTCGCTTTTTTCGTAAGCATATATCTCTTGTCCGTTCTCCCACAGCGTAAACGGGCGCATCGCCGCCAAAACCAGCGTGCGCCGCACGCCGTCCTCCGGATGCGTGATCGACAGCGTGTATACGCCGTTTTCGCTTTCCAGCGGATAGAGCACCGCCGTTTCGTCTTCCGCCGTCAGCGCCGCGTCGTTCCCCCGCCTCGCCTGTCTGTTGCCCAAAAACGCCGCGCACGACAGAACGGCCAGAAAAAGCGCCAGCATCGCCAGAACGATAGCCGCTTTTTTCTTCATTTTCCGCGAACTCCTTCCAGCCCGCTCGGGTCAAACACATAGCCGATGCCGCGCACATTTTTGATGTAGCGGCTGCTGCTCGGCGACGGTTCAATCTTCTTGCGGATGTTGTAAAGATGCACCACCACCGTGCGCACGTCTCCGAAGCTCGGGTGCTCCCAAACCGCTTCGTAAATCCGGTCAAGCGTCACCATCTGCTTGGGATGTTCCACCAGAAAGAGCAGAATGCCAAACTCAATCGGCGCAAGCGGGATGCTCTTCTCCCCCTTGATAATCGCGTGGCCGACGACGTCCAGCGTAAAATCCGGAAAGCGATAGGCCTTGGGCTGTTCGCTCTCGCGGTTCGCGCGCCGCAGATTCGCTTTGATGCGCGCACAGAGCACCTTGCAGGTGAACGGCTTGGTCAGATAATCGTCCCCGCCGATTTCCAGCGCGCGGACAATCGTGTCCTCGTCGTCCAGACAGCTGATGAAGATAATCGGGCAATAAACCGCCTGCCGCACCTGTGTGCAGAACGCCAGCCCGTCCATCTTCGGCAGCATGATATCCAGCAGGATGATATCCGGCTGCGCATGAATCGCGTCCAGCGCGCTTTCCGCGTCCTTCACCCATGTCACTTCGTATTCCTTGGCTTCACTCAGATAATATTGAATGATGCGGGCAATCACCTCGTCGTCCTCGACCAGCAAAACGCGAATCATGGCTCTCTCCCCTTCTCTGTTTTCCGCACCAAAATACCACAATCGCCGTCCAAAAGCAAGCGGCGCCGCCCAAACTCGGGCAGCGCCGCCGTGATTCATCTTTTGCCTGATTTTTACTCCGCGATATACTCGCCGATGGCTTCGCCCGCCAGCATGCCGCTGGTCAGCGCCCAGCCCACACCCGTGGAGGGCGGGAAGTTCGCGCCAAACACGCCGCCGACCAGCTCGCCTGCCGCATACAGGCCCGCGACGGGCTTGTTCATGCCGTCCACAACCTGAAGCTTGTCGTTGATGGTCACGCCGCCGAGCGTCGTGCTGTAACGCAGGCACTGCTCAACCAGGTAATACGGGCCTTCCTTGCTCAGCGCAATGCTGACCGGACGGCCGAAGTCCGTGTCCTCGCCCTGCTCGACGAAACCGTCATACTTCTTCACCTCGTCCACGAGGTTTTCCGCATTCACGCCGACGATGTTCGCCACTTCTTCAATGGTATCGGCATGCGCCATCACGGTCACGCCCGTGCCGTTTTCCGCCAGCCACTGATCCAGCTGCTCCTGAGTAAAGAAGTTTGCTTTCACACAGGATTCGGTGTATGCATCAAACGCAGCCTTATCCATGAGCATGAACGTTCTCCCGACTTCCTTCATCTTCGGGAAGAGCACGGCGTGGCGGCCCAGCTCGTTGGCAAAGCGGCGGCCATCCATATCCACCAGAATCGTACCGGTGGTCTTATAAGCCGTCTTGCTCTGACCCTGCGTGTGGTGGGCGGAATCGCCGATGCGGATGCCGTGGCCCGCGACAGCCACCTTATCCATGTTCTGGAGCACCGCGCCGTATTCCAGCGCCATCTCGATGCCGTCGCCCGTGTTCGCCTTGGAACCGGAGTTCGGCAGTTTCTTGAGGGACGGGTCAAGATACTTGTCATCATAGCAGTAACCGCCGGTCGCCAGCAGCACGGCCTTCGCGTTAATCTTATACTGCTTGCCGGTGCTCACGTCGTATGCCTGCACGCCGCTGATGACGCCGTTCTCGCTGAGCACCTTCGTCGCGCGGGTATTGAGCATCACGGGGATGTTCTTCGCATCCAGATGGTCCTTCATATCCGCGGTCAGGCCCGAGCCGCTGTGGGAGATATGCGTGCGGGCACGGCCCACGCTGTACTCAGCGGAAGCACTGCCGCAACTCTCGTCAAACTGAACTCCCATTTCGTCGCTCAGCCAGTCGATGGCCGCGCCGGAATATTTGGACAGCAGCCAGGTCGGGGTCGCGTCGTTCTCGTAGTTGCCGACTTCCAGCAGCTCCATCATGCACTTCTCGGGGCTGTCCTCAATGCCCTGTTCGGCCTGCATGCGCGTGCCCTGAGCCAGCGCAGAGCTGCTGGACATCGCGGTCGCGCCGCCGACAAAGGCCTGCTTTTCCAGCACGATGACCTGATAGCCCTCTTCGTTCAGCTTGAGCGCCGCCGCCATGCCCGCGCCGCCCGCGCCGACGATAACCGCGTCGGCGGTCAGCTCCTCAGCCTCGTCGGAATCGGTCTGCTCAATCGGCTTGAGCTGGGTCGGGTCAACGCCCGCGCTCACCAGCGCGTTGTCAACCGCCTCAAAGAGCGCTTTGCTGGTGATGGTCGCGCCGGAAACCGTATCCAGCTGGGTGGACTGACGCGCCACGATGGTATCCGGCAGGGTCTTGAGCACCTCGCCGCCGATGGCGGGCGTTTCGTTGTCCTCCGTCACCTTCACGGATTCGATGCCGCTCTCACTGAGCGTCACCTCGACCTGCATGTGGCCCATGCCCGTCGCCTCGCCGGTGTACGTGCCCGGCGTGAACGTCGTTTCCGCCATCGCGCCGGAAGCAAGCATCGCCATGCCCAGCGCCAGAGCGGCCAGAGATTGTTTGTTCATTTTCTTTTCCCCTTTCCGATTTTTTCAAGCAGGTTTTCCTGATTTCGACACAATTTTATCACAGAGATTCCGGCGCTTCAATCAAGAGAAAATTAAATCCGAACGGAGGGGTTTTTTCGCCGCACATTCAAAACGCCCCCTACGCGCTTGCTTTAGCACATAGGGGGCGTCGCTTTTTCACTTTTCGATTGTAACATCAAATGCATGCGCGGGTTTTCCGGCTTTTCTTTCCAATTCTGCTCAACGCTCGCCTGTTCTTCTCATTCAGCGGCTTTCCGGCTCTGCGGGTGGGGTTATTGTCAATCACGAACGATACATTGCATCATTCTTGGAAAGCAGATACAAGCAGTATTGATTCATGCTGATTCCCTCGCTTTTGGCCTTTACGGCCAGCGAACGATGGAGCGATTTGGGCATGCGCAGCTTGAATTGGCCCGAATACTGTTCGAGCGAATCCGGTTCGGGGATTTTCGTGCCGCTTTCCATCGCCGCAATCAGCCATGCTCTTTCCGCGTCCAGCGCGTTTTTCGCCGCATCTTCCATCGTCTTGCCGACGGTCAGGCAGCCGGGCAAATCCGGAAAGGAAACGACATACCCGCCTTCATCGGGGTCCGGCACAAATTCCATTCGATACGGAAGCGCCATATATTCATCAATGGTTTTCATGTGTTTCCGCCTCACTTTCAACCACGTTGCGAATACACTATACAAAGAACTTCAATCGTTAGGTACTTCGTAATTTGAATTATACATATCATTGAATTGCCTGTCAAACCCAAAAAGCAGCCCCGCGAATCTTCGCGGGGCTGCCTTCATTCCAGAGGGAATCGTTTAGGGAAAATTACTTGTTGTCGGCCTGAATCGCTTCCGCCGCAGTACGGCCGGAGACGAAGATTTCGACGATGGCGTTGCCGCCGAGGCGGTTGCCGCCATGGATGCCGCCCGTGACCTCGCCGGCCGCATACAGGCCCGCGATCACGTTGCCGTCGGCATCCAGCGCGTGGCGCTCGGTGTCAACCTTGATGCCGCCCATCGTGTGGTGGGTGGACGGAGCCATGAAGCGGATGCGCAGCTCCACACCGTCGAGCTTATAGGTCTCGGGCAGGTAGTTGCCGTTCTCATCCTTGTCGGCAGCGCCGATGAGGGCGTTCGGGTTGGTCTTCTTCACGCCTTCCGGCTGCTCGCCGGCCATGATGGCCTTGTCATAGTTCTCGATGGTCGCGCGCACGGTCTCCGCGTCGGTTTCAAGGCCGAGGGAGTTGAACAGCTCGGCGAGCTGATCCACGGTGCGCACATACTGACGCCACTCGACGTCCTCGTTGCCGTAGAGGTACGGGCCCGGGATCTTGGAGCCGGCGTTGGCGATTTCAATGAACACGCCCTTGGTGCCGTTGTGCTCGATGCCGTTGCGGAACTCGGCCAGAGAGAGCACGTCGCGCTCGGAAGTCTCGTCCACGAAACGCTTGCCGGTGGTCGGGTTGATATAGATGGCGTAGTTGCCGCCGCCGAAGGCGAGGTTGCCGTCGTCAATCCAGCTGATGGGCATCATCTGGGTGTAGCCCATGCCGGTCACATCGGCGCCCGCAGCCTGAGCCATCGTGATGCCGTCGCCCTTGAGGGAAGAACGGTTGGTGGTCTTGGTGCTGGTGGAGAGGTATTCGCTGGACCAATACACGTTGGTATCCACGACCATCTGCAGGTTCGCGGCGTAGCCGCCGGTCGCGATGACGACGCCCTTGGTCGCGTGCGCGGTCACAGGTGTGCCGTCATACTGAGTCGCCTTGACGCCGGTCACGCGGCCGTCCTCGACGATCAGCTCTTCCGCGGTGGTGCGGAGCATAATCTTGTTGGAAGCGGCGGTCTCGGAGGTCGCCAGCACGGTGTTCATCGGGGCCTTGAAGTAGGTGCCCCAGCGGCCCGGGTAATCCACGCCGTCGATGGTCGCGCCGACGAACTCGTTCTCACGATACCAGAGCGCGCCGATAAGGGTCGGCTGGGTATCCTCAACGAAGGTGGAGCCCTGCGCCTCGAGCCACTGCTTGAGGGTCTGGCCGCCCTCGATGAACTGCTTCACGAGGTCATAGTCGCCGTAAATCCAGCTGGTCATGTCCGCAGACGGACGCAGACCGCCGTAGTAGGTCTGGAAAATGTGCAGGTTGACGGTGGAGAACAGGGTCAGCTGGCCCGCGCCCGCTTCAACCTTCGGCTCGGCCCAATCGAGGTAAGCCTGAATCTCGGCCTTCAGATCCTTCAGGGTCTGGAGGTACTCGGCATGCACGCCGTGCTTGGACAGCTCGGCGATGTCGCCCGCCACGAACTCATGATCCGCATAGTAAGCCTCGTCGAACGGCTCTTCGGACCAGTTCAGGATGGTCTTCAGCTCGTCCAGAGTCGCGACGCTCTCGACGACCTTGTTGTAGGTGTTGCCGTCATAGCCCACACCGGTGGTCGCATCCGGATCGGCCGGATCCCACACGAGGTAAGGCATGACGCTCTGATACTGACCGCCGGAAACCAGCGTGTTGCCGCCGACTTCCGCGTTCTTCTCGATAACCAGAACGGTGTTGCCGTCCTGCGCGGCCTGAGCAGCCGCCGCAATGCCCGCGCCGCCCGCGCCGACGACGACCACATCATAGGTCTCTTCGATGGCGGTCTGGGCCTCGTGCTTCACGGTCGCGGCCTTGAACGCGTCCATGTTGGTGCAGCCCGCCTGCTCGGCAGCGTCATTCACCGCGTTGCGGACGGCGTTGCTGGAGAAGGTCGCGCCGGAAACGCCGTCCACGCCCGTGCCGTTGGCGGCCAAAATGTCGGCGATGACCGGCTCGAAGGCGACGTTGCCGACATGGTCGGTTTCCTTGTTCGCGCCGACCTCGATGGCGGTCACGGCGCTGTCGGAGAAGGTCACGGAGACCTCAACCGGGCCGTTGTAGCCCTTGGCGGTGCCGGTGTAGGTGCCGGCGGTGAAGGCCACAGCCGCGTCGTTCGCGGTCGCTTCACCCTTCGCCTCAGCCAGCGCCTTGGCCAGCGCGTCCTTCACGGCCGTGCTGGTGATGGTCGCGCCCGCGGTCGCATCGACAGCGTCCGCGTCGGCCACGCCGACCAGAGAGGTGTTATAGCCTTCAATCGCAGCGCCGCCCAGCGCGGGGGTCTCGCCCTCGCCGGTCACGGTGACGGCGGTGACCTTCTCTTCGTCCACCGTAACCTTGACGGTCACAGCGCCGCCGAAGCCCTGAGCAGACGCTTCGTACTCGCCCGGCGTGAACGTCGCGGCCAGACCGGCAGCGAACGGCACGACGGCCATCGCAGAAGCAAGCACCACAGATGCAAGTTTCTTCATCTTGATAAACCCTCCTCATAGGTTGACAACACAGCTCGCAGCGCAGGCGTGTTTTTTCGCGCAAAACACACCGCCGCAAGCCTTTTGTGTATCTTATATGTTAACACGTCTCGACGGCTTCGTCAATTTGTTTGCAGACAAAAGATGCTCTTTTTTTCTAAAGCAGCTTTAGATTTATATGAAAAAACTCCGCTCCCCGAGCGGGGAACGAAGCGTTATCAATCCCTTGTTTAACCCAGATACGCCTTGCGCACCGCGTCGTCGTGCATCAGCGCGTCGGCGCTGCCCTCTTTGACGACGTGGCCGGTTTCCAGCACATACGCACGGTTGGCGATGGAAAGCGCCATCTGCGCGTTCTGCTCGACCAGCAGGATGGTCGTGCCCGCCTTGTTGAGCTTCAAAATGATATCGAAAATCTGCTCGACCAGCAGCGGCGCCAGACCCATGGACGGCTCGTCGAGCATCAGCAGCTTCGGCTTGCTCATCAGCGCGCGGCCCATGGCGAGCATCTGCTGTTCGCCGCCGGAGAGCGTGCCCGCAATCTGGCGCTGGCGCTCTTTCAGGCGCGGGAACTGCTCAAACACCTGCTCCAGCGACGCGGCGATTTCGCCCGCCGGACGGGTGTAGCCGCCCATCTCGAGGTTCTCGCGCACGCTCATCTGCTGGAAAACGCGGCGGCCCTCCGGGCAGAGCGCCAGACCGTGGGAGACGACCTTGTTCGCGGGCGTGGTCGTCACGTCGTGGTCCTCAAAGATGATGCTGCCGCTCTTGGGCTTGAGCAGGCCCGCGACGGTGTTCATCGTGGTGGACTTGCCTGCGCCGTTCGCGCCGATCATCGTGACGATTTCTCCCTGATTGACCTCGAAGGAGACGCCCTTGATGGCATGAATGCTGCCGTAATAGACGTTAAGCCCCTCAACCTTCAGCATGCTCATGGCTTATTGCTCCTTCCGCTTGCCCAGATAGGCCTCTATGACTACCGGGTTATTCTGAATTTCCTCCGCCGTGCCCTTGGCGATAATCTTGCCGTAGTTGAGCACGCAGATACCCTCGCAGATGCCCATGACCAGGCTCATGTCGTGCTCGATGAGCAGGATGGCGATGTGGAACTGATCGCGAATCTTGGTGATGTTCTCCATCAGTTCCTCGGTCTCGTGCGGGTTCATGCCCGCCGCCGGCTCATCCAGCAGCAGCAGCGACGGGTTGGTCGCCAGCGCGCGGACGATTTCCAGTCGGCGCTGCGCGCCGTAAGGCAGGCTGCCCGCCTGATGGTTGGCCAAATCCTGCATATCGAAAATGCTCAGCAGGTCGAGCGCGCGCTCGTGCATTTCGCGCTCGCCGCGCCAGTAGCCCGGCATGCGGAAAATGCCGGAGAACATGCCGTATCGCACCTGATTGTGCAGGCCGATGCGCACGTTATCCTCGACGGACATGTTATCAAACAGGCGGATATTCTGGAACGTGCGCGCGATGCCCAGCTTGTTGGCCTGAGCGGTGTTCATGCCCGCGGTGTCGCGGCCGTTGAGCAGAATCGTGCCCATCGTCGGCTGATACACCTTGGTCAGCAAGTTAAAGACGGTGGTCTTGCCCGCGCCGTTCGGGCCAATGAGGCCGGCGATTTCCGTCTTGCCGATAATCAGGTTGAAATCCTCAACGGCGTGCAGGCCGCCGAAATCGATGCCCAGATTGCGCGCCTCCAGCACGGGGCGCTCGTGAAAATCGCGCTCGGGGATGATGCCGTGGCTCGGAGCCGGAACCATCTTGGTTGCGGCGCGCTTCTTCGTCTCCGTCATGCCTCGTCAGCCTCCTTCTTCTGCACCTTCTTATGCGGGATGATGCGCTGCACCAGGCTGCGCAGCGTCGGGTTGTTCGTGGCCAGCATGACCAGAATCAGCACGATGGCGTAGATGAGCATGCGGTAATTGGCGAACGCGCGCAGCAGCTCGGGCAGGATGGTGAGCAGCGTCGCGGAAATAATCGACCCGCGGATGTTGCCGATGCCGCCGAGCACGACGAACACCAGCACGAGGATGGACGTATCGAACTTGAACTTGGACGCGGCGACGGTGGAGAAGTTCAGGCCGTAAAGCGCGCCCGCCATGCCCGCCAGCACGGCGGAGGTGACAAACGCCATCATCTTATACTTGGTCACGTTCAGGCCCATCGCTTCCGCCGCAATGCGGTTGTCACGGATAGCCATAATCGCGCGGCCGGAACGGCTGTCAATCAGGTTCAGCACCACAAACAGCGTGAACAGCACGAGCGCGAAGCCCATGCCGAACGTCGCGATTTTGGTCACGCCCGTCGCGCCTGCCGGGCCGTTGACCAGCAGCTTGCCCGGCACGTTCGGGTTATTGAACGCGATATGCAGCGCGCTGCCGTCCAGCGAGATATACAGGCAGTTGATGACGTTGCGGATGATTTCGCCGAACGCCAGCGTGACGATGGCAAGGTAGTCGCCGCGCAGGCGCAGCACCGGAATGCCGATAATCACGCCCGCGACGCCCGCCGCCGCGCCGCCTGTAAGAATCGCCAGCAGCAGGCAGAGAGTCTGGTTTTCCATGCCCATGCCCTTACTCAGCCACATGGCCATCACAATGCCGGAGAACGCGCCGACGCTCATGAAGCCCGCGTGGCCGAGGCTCAGCTCGCCGGAAATGCCGACCGTCAGGTTCAGCGAAACGGCCATGACGATATACGCGCAGATCGGCACGAGCTGGCCCTTGAGCGAGCGGGTCATCGCGCCGGTGGAAATCATCGCCTGACAGGCGATGAACGCGGCGACGACAATGCCGAACGTAATCAGCGTGCTGCGGAATTTTTTGCTTCTCATGGATTTCACCTCACACTTTCTCGCGCACGGGCTTGCCCAGCAGGCCGGTCGGCTTGACGAGCAGCACGAGGATGAGCACGGCGAACACGAGCGCGTCGCCCAGCTCGGTGGAGACATAGGCTTTGCCGATGATTTCAATCACGCCCAGCAGCACGCCGCCGATCATCGCGCCCGGAATCGAGCCGATGCCGCCGAAGACAGCCGCGGTGAACGCCTTGATGCCCGGCATGGAGCCGGTTGTCGGCTGGAGCGTCGGATAAGCGGAGCAGAGCAGCACGCCCGCGACGGCGGCCAGCGCCGAACCGATGGCGAAGGTCATGGAAATCGTCGCGTTGACGTTAATGCCCATCAGCTCCGCCGCGCCCTTATCTTCGGACACGGCGCGCATGGCCTTACCGAACTTGGTGCGGCCCGTGAACAGGGTGAGCGCCACCATGATGACGATATTGGCGAACACAGTGACAATCGTGCCGCCGGAGATGACGAGCTGGCCGTCCATCAAGCTGATGGAGCCGAGGGTAATCACGGAAGGATAGCTCTTCGGTGCGGAACCCCAGATGAGCAGCGCACTGTTTTGCAGGAAATAGCTCACGCCGATAGCGGTAATCAGCACGGCGAGGGACGGCGCCTGACGCAGAGGCTTATAGGCCAGACCCTCGATGACAATGCCGAGCACAGTGCAGACGGCCATAGCGAGCACGACGGAGACGAGCGCGGGCAGGCCGAGATACTGCATGGCGCAGAAGGAAACATACGCGCCGATCATGATGACGTCGCCGTGGGCGAAGTTCAGCATTTTGGCAATGCCGTACACCATGGTATAGCCCAGCGCAATGATGGCGTAAACGCTTCCCAAACTGATACCGTTAATCAGGTAGGAAAGAAACAATGTCATTTCATTCACCTCATTTGCTTGAGTAGGGGGGAGACGGAAAGCGGGCGTTGGGGGGACGTGGGGGCTTTGCCCCAAACCCCACCCGAAACCGGAGGTTTCGGGACTTCCCTCATTATGGATCGCTGCGCAATCCATAGGGGAAATTCCTTTTTGAGCAAATAGAATGGGAAATCCAAGAGCCTCAGGTTCTTGGCAGAATTGAAGCCACGCGCCCGCTGTGCGGGATTCAGCGTGGCGGAGATTGGAAATCGCAAGGAGCCGAAGGCGACTATGCGAGTTTCCCGGGTTTGGAACAGCGTTCCAACCGTTCCCCTGATACAACAAAAGTACATGGCTCCGGCTGACCGAAGCCATGTACGCTGAAATCGCTTATTTACTCCGCGCTGACGTACGCGCCATCCTTGATGACAACGGCAGTCGGGGTCTTGGTGACAGCGCCGTTGGCATCCCAGGTCATGGTGCCGGTCAGACCCTCCACCTGAATCTCCTGCATGGCGGCGATGAGCATATCGCAAGCGTCCTCGACAGGGGTATCGGCGGTCACGCCCGCTTTCTCGCAGGCAGCGGCCAGCGCGTAGATGCCGTCATAAGCATCCGCGGCGAACTGGTTCGGCACGCCGCCGAACTGCTCCTGATACTTGGTGACGAAAGACACGGTCTTTTCATCCTGAGCATCCGCGGCGAACGGGGTCAGCATCATCAGGCCCTCAGCCAGACTGGTGTCAAAGCCCTCGATGGCGAGGATACCGTCCATGCCGTCACAGCCGAAGAAGGTCGGCGCATAGCCCATCGTGTTGGCCTGCATGAGAATCATGGAAGCCGGCGTGTAGTAAATCGGCAGGAACACCAGATCGGCGCCCGCTTCCTTCGCGGCAGTCACCTGCACGGAGAAGTCGGTGGTGTCGTCGGTGAAGGTGGAAACCGCAACGATCTCCATACCCAGCTCCTTGGCCTTCGCGTCGAAGGTCTGGTAGATGCCGGTGGAATACGCGTCGGCGTTGTTGTAAATCACGGCGACCTTGGCGGCCAGATTATGCTCGGCGATATACTGCGCGGAAGCGGTGCCCTGCGCCGGATCGGTGAAGCAGACCTGATACACATTGTCCTTGTCGGCGGTGACATCCGCGGAAGAAGCGGACGGCGTCAGCATGAACACACGGTCCTCATACGCCTGCGCGCCGACGGCGATGCAGGGGTTGGTGGTGACGGTCGCGAGCATCATCTGCGCGCCCCAGTCGAGCAGATTGTTGTAAGCGTTGATGGACTTCTCCGCGTCGGCCTCGTCGTCCTGCGCGTTCAGCTCATACCGCTGGCCGCCCAGCGCGTTCAGCTCATCGACGGCAATCTGCGCGCCGTTGGCAACCGCCGTGCCGTAAATCGCGGCCGCGCCGGTCAGCGGGCCGATTTCGCCGATTTTAATCGCGCCGTCGGCCATCGCAAAGGATGCGCTCATCGTCATCACGGCGGCCACGGCCGCAGCAAGCAACTTCTTCATATCCAATTCCCCCTATACAGGATGTAAGAGATTTCGGCGCGGGCTTTTGTTATCCCCGCCGTTGATAGGTGGTATTATACAGCAATCACTGCCGCAAAACAAGCGGATTCTTTCAGTTTTCTTCACTTTTTTGATGAATAATTTTCACTTTTCGATTTCTTTTTTGCAGTCAGTTGCAATTCATTGCCAATTTCCACCAAAAAACAGCCGATTTTGGTGTCGCTTGCAGGTTTACGCCGTTTGGACAGACTTTCCTCTTCCTGAACGCATTTTAAGCTATGCAGCGGCGCGCTTTTCTTTTATAATAGAAAAAGAAGGCGCTCGGCCCTGCCGCGCCGTCGATTCAAAAAGCGAGGTTTTCGTATGAATAAGCGCCGCCTCATCCCCCTGTTCACCGCCTTTGTGCTCTGGGGCAGTCAATACGTCATTTCCAAAGTCGCGCTGCGCACCGTTCCGCCCGTCACGCTGCTGGCGCTGCGCTATCTGGTCTCCATTCCGGCGCTTTACATCGTGCTGCGCCTGCGCCGCGCGCTCAAGCCCGTGGACAAGCAGGATAGGCTGACGCTCTTTGCCATCGGCTTTACGGGCTATTTCGCCAGCTTCTGCCTGCAAATGCTGGGCATTCACCGCCTGAGCGGCTCGCTCTCCTCTTTGCTGGGCGCGATGAACCCCATCTTCATCCCGATTCTCGCCGCGCTCTTTCTGCATGAACGCGTTACGCCTGCCAAAGTCGCGTGTGTGGCGCTCTCGATGCTCGGCGTGGTCGTCATCGTCGGCGTGGGCGGCACGGCGGATGCGGTCGGCGTGCTGCTGATGCTCGCCAGCGTGTTCCTCTGGTCCGCCGCGTCTGTCATCATCCGCCGCGTCAGCGGTCGCTATGACCCGATGCAGATTGCGCTCGTCGCCATCCTCTGCGCCCTGCCTTTCACCGGCGCATGGTCGATGGCCGAGCTGCAAACCAGCCCCTGCTCCTTCCCGATTGAAAGCATCCTCGCCGTGCTCTATATGGGCATTTTCGGCACTGCCGTCACCCACTCGCTCTGGAATTACAGCCTGCGCACCATGGACGCCAGCTTCTGTTCCATGTTTTACCCCATGCAGCCGCTCGTCTCCTCCGTGCTCGGCGTGGCGTTTCTGCATGAGGCCGTCACCCCCTCCTTCATCCTCGGCGCGCTGATTATCTGCTGCGGCATCGTCGCCGCCGTGCTTTCCGCTAAACCGCAGAAGGCATAATAAGCACCTGTTCATGAAGGGCGGACGCGCAATGCGCGCCCCTACATTGGGTTTACGCTCTATTGATTGCGCAGCAATCAATCATCGGGAAATCCAAGAACCTCAGGTTCTTGGCAGGGTTTGGGACGGAGTCCCAACGTACCCCCGTATCCCGCCGTTTTCGGGGCTGGTCATATCCGCGTTTCTGCGCTATAATGGAACGGATACCGCATTTTGTTTTGCAAAGGTGAACGCATGATATTCAATTCGTTTTCGTATCTCGTCTTTTTCCCCGTCGTCACGCTGCTTTACTTCGTTCTGCCGAGGAAAATCCGCTGGGTCTGGCTGCTGGTGAGCAGCTATTATTTCTATATGAATTGGCACGCGGAATACGCGCTGCTGATGGCCGCGAGCACCGTCGTCACCTACCTCTGCGCGCTCGCGGTTTCGCGCCTCCAAAAAACGAAGGCCCGTAAGGCCGTGCTCGTCGGCGGCATCGTCTTTAACCTCGGCATGCTCGGCTACTTCAAGTATACCGGCATGCTCGTCGATGTGCTGGACCGCGTGTGCGGCGCGCTGGGCTTTGCCGCGCGGCTGCCTCAGGTGGATATCCTGCTGCCCGTGGGCATCAGCTTCTTCACCTTCCAGGCGCTGGGCTATATGATCGATGTGTATAAGGGCCGCACCAAGGCGGAAACCAACCTCTTCCGCTATGCGCTGTTCATCTCGTTCTTCCCCCAGCTCGTCGCCGGCCCGATTGAGCGCAGCAACCGCCTGCTCAAACAGCTTTCCGAACCGCATGATTTCGATTTCCGCCGCGCGCGCGACGGCCTGCTCATTATGCTGCTCGGCTTCTTTGAAAAGGTGGTCATCGCCGACCGCGCCGCGATTTACGTCAACGCGATTTTCGGCAACTGGGTTGAATCCTCCGGCGCGCAAATCGCTTTGGCCACCGCCGTGTTCGCCGTGCAGGACCTCTGCGACTTCGCGGGTTACAGCTATATCGCCATCGGCACGGCCAAGGTGCTGGGCGTGGAGCTGATGACCAACTTCCGCCAGCCGTATTTCGCGCATTCCGTCACCAACTTCTGGGCGCGCTGGCATATCAGCCTCAGCTCGTGGTTCCGCGACTATGTGTATGTGCCGCTCGGCGCGGGCCGCAAGGGCGAAAAGCGCAAGGCCTTCAACGTCATGGCGGTCTATACGCTCAGCGGATTGTGGCACGGCGCGGCGCTGAAATATGTCGCGTGGGGCATGATTAACGGCGCGCTGCAAGTCATCGAAGGCATTCTGCCGCAGAGGCGCCCGAAACGGTTTGTGAAGCTGCACCACGTGCTGAGCGTGCTGTGGACGGATTTTCTGATTCTCATCACGATGCTGATTTTCCGCGCGACCTCGATGAGCGCGGCGCTGGGCATGCTGTGGCGCATCCCCACGGCGTGGAGCGCTTCGGCTCTCGCCACGGGTTTTTCAGGCATGCAGGCGCTGTGTCTGGGCGTATGCATCGCCGTGCTGTTTGCCATCGAGCTGCTGCACGAAAAGCGCAAAACGCTGACCCAGCTCACCGACCGCCTGCCCCTTTTCGCGCGCGGCGCGCTCTATGTGCTGGCCATTCTGGCGATTGCCGTCTTTGGCATTTGGGGTCCGGGATACAGCGCCCAAGCGTTCATCTACTTCCAGTTCTAAGGGGATACGCGTGGGGCTCTGCCCCACACCCCGGCAGGAACCTGAGGTTCCTGCACCTCCCTCCTTCCGCTTCGCGGCATACCGCGAAGCGAGCCAAAAAATCCAAGAACCTTAGGTTCTTGGCAGGGTTTGGGAATTAAAGCCACGTGCCCGCTGTGCGGGATTCAGCGTGGCGAAAATCGGAAATCGCAAGGAGCCGGAACGGCGTTCGTGAAACGGGCGCGTCTGCCGCAGGCAGAGGACAGCGCCCCTACGCGAGTTTCCCGTCTCAGCGTCCCAACGGTTCCCCGTTCTGATTCAGAAAGGTTATCTATGAAACGCATTCTTTCCGTCGCCCTGCTCCTCCTCGCCGTCGTCGGCGGCCTGCTCCTTTGTGACCGCGTCACACGACGCGACGACGCGGAACGCAAGTTCGGCCCGTTCTTTGCCGAAAAGCAGGATATCGACGTGTTTTTCATGGGCACGAGCCACGTGCTCGACGGCGTGACCCCGATGGAGCTTTGGCGCGATTACGGCATATCCGCCTACAACATGGCCACATCCTCCGAAACGCTGGGCATGACCGAGCAGATTTTGAAGCTGGGCGCGCAGACGCACAAGCCCAAAATCGCGGTTATCGACGTCTATTACATCGACAAACCGACCGATTTGGCCTGGACGTATACCTACCGCCACCTGTTCTTCGACGCCGTGCCGCTGTCCAAGGCGAAGTTTGACGCGGTGCGCGCGGTTCTGCCCCGGAGCGAATGGCTCGAATTTATGATGCCGTTTTCCGTCTATCACAGCCGCTGGGAGGAATTGCTCCGCGGCGATGACGTGCGGCTCGTGGACTGCGAGTCCTTCATGATGGGCAGCGAAATGCGGCTCAGGTGCGGCGAAACCCAGCCTTTCACCCGCACGCATGCGATGACCGCGGAGGAGCTGCCCGGTGAGGCGGCGCTGCGAAACATCATCGCCTATTGCAGGGCAAACGACATCGAGCCTGTGCTGATGGCGCTCCCCGCGCCCGTATCCGAAAAGGAACAAATGGATATGAACCGCGCGCAGCTGCTCGCCGACGAGCTGAACGTCCCCTTCCTCAACCTGTTTGATGAGGATACGGGCATCGACTTCGCAACCGACTGCTATGATTACCTCGGCCACATGAACCCCGACGGCGCAACGAAACTGACAGCGTTTCTCGGCGCGTGGCTCAGCGAACGCTATGACCTTGCGGATCACCGACCCGACGCGGCCTATTCCGCGTGGAACGAGCGGCTCGGGCAATATGAAGCCTATCGCGCCGAGCATTGGCCGGCGGACGGCGGGGCTTGACAAATCGCCGGTCTTTGATACAATGAAAGCATCCTTACAAACCGCCGCGAAGCGGTCTGCGCGGCAGACGGCTTCGGCGCGGCATTCTGCCTTTCCATCGAAATCATCATCATATTCAAGGAGACTATCATCATGAATCTCGAACAGCTTAAAGAAGTTATCGTCGCGGCGCTGCCGAACTGCAGCCCCGACGCCGTCACCCTCGACGCGCAGCTCGTGCCGGACGTGTGCGCCGACAGTCTGGATACCGTGGAACTGAGCATGGCGATTGAGGATAAGCTCGGTGTGAGCATGCCCGACGGCCTGATGGCCACCATGCTGACGGTCGGCGACCTGCTCAAGTATTTGCAGGAAAACAAGTAAGCGCTTTGGCCCGTGCGGAACCATCCGAACGGGCTTTTTGTCTAAACGGGGTTACGTCGGGCTTTTTAACGCCTTCCGTCACGCCTGCGGCGTGCCAACCTTCGGCGTTTTCTTCTGTGAAAGCGTTCCGATTGGGGAATCCTATCAAAAACACCCGATTTTATCATAACGGGAAATCCAAGAACCTCAGGTTCTTGGTGGGGTTTGGGGCAAAGCCCCGACGTTCCTCCCCCCTCTCCCGCTCAGAAACGAGGTTTTTCCATGAACGGACTGAAACTCATCTCCACCGGACGCGCGCTGCCCCGCAGCGCCGTCAGCAACGACGATATGCAGCGCTATGTCGAAACCAGCGACGAATGGATTACCAGCCGCACGGGCATTCGCCGGCGCTATTTCTGCGGCGAGGGCGAAACCACCACGACCCTCGCCATTGAAGCCGCCCGAAAGGCGCTTGAAGGCAGCGGGCTGAATCCGTCGGATATCGGCTGTGTGCTCGTGGCGACTTCCTCCGGCGAATACGCCATGCCGAGCACCGCGTGCCTCGTCCATGCCGCGCTCGGTCTGCCCGAGGATATCCCCGCGATGGATGTCGGCGCGGCGTGCGCGGGCTTCCTGTTCGCGATGGAAACCGCGCGCGGCCTGCTGCTGGCCGGCCAAAAGCGCTATGCCCTCGTCATCGGCGCGGAACAGATGAGCGCTGTTTTGGATATGGCCGACCGCAACACCTGTGTGCTCTTCGGCGACGGCGCGGGCGCGGCCATCTTCGAGCTTTGCGCGGATGCGCCGTATGAGCACATCGTCGGCGTGCGCGGCGATACGCTGATTCGCGTCGGCGGCCCGCTGCGCGCGCAGCACATGACCATGGACGGCCAGGCCGTGTTCCGCTTCGCCGTGACGACCATCCCTCAATGCGTCAAAGCGCTGACCGAAAAGGCGGGCGTGACCACCGACGACATCGACTGGGTCGTCTGCCATCAGGCGAACGTGCGCATTCTGGATGCGAGCATCCGCCGTCTGGGCATGCCCGCCGAAAAGTTTTATCGCAATCTGGACCGTTACGCCAACACCAGCGCGGCCAGCATTCCCCTTGCGCTGGATGAAATGCGCGAAAACGGGCTGCTGAAAGCCGGCCAAAAGACGATTCTGGTCGGCTTCGGCGGCGGTCTGACGTGGGCGGGCGTCTATATGGAAGTGTAACCGCTCCGTCGGCTTATGTCCTCCCGAAAGAGAAAGTCGGACTTTTGGCATCACAGAACCGAGGTTGAACATGAAAATTGCTTTTTTATACGCCGGACAGGGCAGCCAGCGCGTCGGCATGGGCCGAGAGCTTTACGATGCGTCGCCCGCCTTTCGCGCGGCTTTTGACGCCGCAGATTTGGATTTTGACCTGCATGCGCTCTGTTTCGACGGCCCGCAGGAGACGCTGAACCAAACGCAGTATACCCAGCCGTGCATGGTCGCGTTCGCCTGCGGCGTGACGGCGGCGCTGTTTGACGCGGGCATTCGCCCCGATTACGCCGCGGGCTTGAGCCTGGGCGAATACAGCGCGCTGGAAGCCTCCGGCGTGTTCACCGCGAAGGCCGCGATTGAGCTTGCCGCCTACCGCGGCGCGGCGATGGCCAAGGCGAGCGAGGGTATCGACAGCGCGATGACCGCCGTGCTCATGCTCGACCGCGAGTCGCTGGCGCGCTGCTGCGAAGAAGCGGGCGGCATGGTGCGCATCTGCAACTACAACTGCCCCGGGCAGATTGTCATCGGCGGCGAAGCGGAAGCCGTCGCCCGCGCGGGCGAGCTGGCCAAAGCGGCGGGCGCGCGCCGCCTTCTGCCCCTGCGCGTGAGCGGCCCGTTCCACACGCCGCTGATGCAGCCCGCCGCGCAGGCGCTGCACGAGCGCTTCAAGACCGAAACCTTCGGCGAGATGCGGATTCCCGTGCTTTTCAACTGTCTCGGCAGAGAAAAAGACGGCGAAACCATCCCGTCGCTTTTGGAACGGCAGGTGGCTTCGCCCGTCATGATGGAGGACACCCTTCGCGAGCTGGCACGGCTGGGCGTGGATACGTTTGTGGAAATCGGCCCGGGCACGGCGCTCAGCGGCTTTGTGCGCAAAACGCTCGGCGCGGCGGCGAGCTGTTACAGCGTTGAAAACGTCGAAGGGCTTCAAAAGACGGTGGAAGCGCTGAAAGGCTGACGGGGCAAGCACCACGGCAAAAAAAATGCAGGGGGGGTGGACAAAATGCAGGAGGATAGCGGCATGAACGCGGTTGAACTCCAAGAGTTCAAGACGTTGTTGCTCAGGGCCGAAAGGCTCGAAATCTTGGAGATTTTGCGCGATGCAAATAATCTTGATGAAGCCATTGCGGCCATTGAACAACGCATGAACGGGTAACAAAAAAGCCGCCCAGCAACCTTCCAAAGCCTAGGCGGCATCCGTTAAAGACAGAGGGACTCTGCCCTGTTTTTCTATTTTATCACGCACACGAAATAAAAGCAATCACGTAGGAGAGCTACATGACAGAAACGGGAGACTGTCCGTCGCGGCAGTCTCCCGTTTTCTCGTATATTCTTTGTTTACGGCAGAACGATTTTCGGGTCTTTCTCTCTGGCCCGATAGATGACAAAGCGGTTGCCGATGCACTGCACCGGTTCGGCGTTCGTGCCCTCGCAGAGAGCGGCAATCGCGTCGCGGGCGGTCATCGGGCTGTTCTGCAAAACGATGCCCTTAATCAGCTCCCGCGCTTCAAGAGCGTCGGAAGCCTGCTTCACCATATTTTCGTTCACGCCATCCTTGCCGACATGGATAATCGGCTCCATGGTATTGGCCAAGCCGCGCAGATACGCGCGCTGTTTACTCGTCATAAGCTATCCTTTCTTTTTTGGGGTTACGTTGGGCTGCCGCCCAAACCTGCTTGGGGTCTCAGACCCCAAACCCCATCCTTTGCCTTGCGGCATGCCGCAAGGCAATATGCGGAAGGTCAAGGGAACTCAGTTCCCTTGCGGGGCTTGGGGCAGCGCCCCAACGTCTCCCCCGTTACTCCACAAAGTCAAATTCCATCTCGCCGATGATGACGCTGTCGCCTTCCTTCGCGCCCGCCGCACGCAGCGCGTCAATCACGCCGCGGCTGCGCAGCGTGCGGTGGAAATAGTTCAGCGATTCCTGATCGGTGAAATTGACCGAATCGATAAGCTGCTCCATCGCCGGGCCGGAGACGATGTAATAGCCGCCGTCCTTCTCAATGGTGAACGGCGCCTGCTCGGCCGTCTCGACAGGAAGCTCTTCTTCAAAGACGCGCCTGTCCGGCAAGGTCGGCAGAATGCGCACAATCGCGCCCATCAGCGCGTCAAAGCCCTGCTGCGTCGCGGCGGAAACCGGATACACCTCGATGTCCGTACCCTTGAGATGCTTTTTCAGGCGCTCAAGGTTCTCCTCCGCGCCCGGCAAATCCATCTTGTTGGCGGCGACAATCTGCGGGCGCTCGGCCAAATCGCCGTAAGCGACCAGCTCGTCGCAGATGTGCTCGAAATCCTCAATCGGGTCGCGGCCCTCGCTGCCCGCGATATCCACCACATGCACCAGCAGGCGCGTGCGCTCCACATGGCGCAGGAAGCGGATGCCCAGACCCACGCCCTCGCTCGCGCCCTCCACCAGGCCGGGGATATCCGCCATGACGAAATCCATGCCGTATTGGCGGCAGATGCCCAAATTCGGGGCCAGCGTGGTGAAATGATAATTCGCAATCTTCGGGCGCGCCGCCGTCACGACGGAAAGAATCGTGCTCTTGCCGACATTCGGATAGCCGACAAGGCCGACGTCCGCAATGCTCTTGAGCTCCAGCTCAAACTCGGTGATTTCGCACTTCTGCCCCGGCTTGGCGAAGTTCGGCGCCTGGCGGGTCGGCGTGGCGAAATGCGCGTTGCCCCAGCCGCCGCGGCCGCCCTTAAGCAGTACATGGCGCTGACCGGCCTCGTGCATGTCGGCCACCAGCCGTCCGTCGGCTACCATGCGCACCGTCGTGCCCACGGGCACCTTGATGACAAGCTCCTTGGCGCTCTTGCCGCGGCACAGGGCCGCCGCACCGTTTTCGCCGTTATCCGCCGT
This sequence comes from uncultured Clostridia bacterium, assembly GCA_934675735.1. GTDB lineage: Bacteria > Bacillota > Clostridia > Christensenellales > Aristaeellaceae > Ventricola. The sequence goes on along the minus strand of CAKURR010000003.1, from coordinate 2,351 downwards.
ATACTTGCGCTTGTAACGGAAATCCATCAGCGTATGCATGTTCGGGTCGGCCAGCAGCACAATATCGCCGCCGTTGCCGCCGTCGCCGCCGTCCGGACCGCCGTTCTGCACAAATTTTTCGCGATGGAAGGATACCGCGCCATTGCCGCCGTTGCCGGCTTTGGCGGTGATTTTAACCTGATCGACAAACATCTTTCTTTTACTTTCCTTACCTACACAAACCCATGCGGGTCGGTTGAAACAGACTATCCGTGCAATTATAACCGTAATCCCTTGGTTCGTCAAGGGTTTTGTCTGCGCTTTGCGGCGATTTACGGGGCTTTGGGGCTCAAATCGCGCCTTTTTTCTCATTTTTACACGTTTTCAGAAAAAAATACGGACAAAGCCCTTGCTTTTTCGCGGTTTATGTGCTATCATACAGAACTGGCACATCCTTGTTCTGCATGGAACATTGCAGAGCCAGAGTCCAAAAGGAGGTGAAAGGATCATGAATAAGTACGAACTGATCTACATCATTGATACCGCCGTCGAGGAGGCTGCCCGCAAGGAGCTTATCGAGAAGTTCAACGGTATCATCGCTGCCAACGGCGGCGAGGTTGTCAAGGTTGAGGAGTGGGGCAAGCGCCGCCTGGCCTACGCCATCGACTACAAGACCGAAGGTTATTACGTGTATGTCGCTTTCAACGGCGCTTCCGAGCTGCCCAAGGAGCTCTCCCGTAATCTCGGCATCAACGAGAACGTCATCCGTTCTCAGATCGTCAAGCTGCTTGAGAAGAAGAGCAGCGTGAAGCCGCGTCCGGTTCGCGTCGCTCCCGTGAGCGAAGAGACTCAGGCCGAGGCCGCTCCCGCCGAGCAGGCGTAAGCGAAACATCGCCAACTGAGCGAAGCCATTCGCAAAGCAAGAGGAAACAGAGTATATGAATAAGGTTTTTCTGATCGGCAACCTGACTCGCGACCCTGAGATGAGATCCACCCAGTCCGGCGTTCCGGTCTGCAACTTCAGCATTGCGGTCAATCGCCGCTTTCGCAACGCGCAGACGGGCCAGCAGGAGACGGATTTCCTGAACATCGTCGCTTGGCGTCAGCTCGCCGAGCTCTGCGGCCGTTATCTGACCAAGGGAAGAAAGGTGGCCGTCACCGGCTCCATCCAGACCCGCACCTACGAAGCGCAGGACGGCAGCAAGCGCAGCGCGTTTGATATCGTCGCCGACGAGGTCGAGTTCCTTTCCGCGAATCAGAACAACGGCGCCCCTTCCGGCGATTATCACCAAGCCCCTGCCGCTCCCGCCGCGCCGCGCGCACAGGCCCCGGCCTATGCTCCCGCAGACGCAGGGTTCACGCAGGTGGATGACGATGAACTGCCCTTCTAATTCCGAGATGAATTTGTTGAACCGGCCCGGCCGGTGACGAAAGGAGAACTTCCATGTCTGAAGATCGTGGAGCACGCCGTCCGCGCGGCCGTAAGCCGCGCCGCAAGGTTTGTGCGTTCTGTGTCGATAAGATTGAATACATCGACTACAAGGAGTTCCGTGATGTGAACTCCCGTATGCGCCGCAACATCAACGAGCGCGGCAAGATTATGCCCCGCCGTATGAGCGGCAACTGTGCCAAGCATCAGCGTCAGCTGTCCGAGGCCATCAAGCGCGCCCGTGCCATCGCGCTGCTGCCCTACACCGCTGAGTAAGAAGCAAAGCGAAATCAAGCGTTCCTCGCAAGAGGGGCGCTTTTTTGATGCTTTACTTTTTTCGCGTTTTTATGTAAAATAAAAAAGCCGACGTTTTGTCGGCAGCACGACGGCAAGGGTTTTCACCTCGGATCAATCCGTTTGACCGCGGAGAAGAAAGGAGGGAAAGCCCATGCCAAAGCTGAAAGTGATTTTCACTCAAGAAACGGTCATTTCTCGCAAAGAAATCATCCAGATTGAGTACTCGCCTGAAAGCCGGACCGCTTCTTCTCGTTCGTCAAAAAAGGCCGACGATAAAGAAAAGAGCGGGACAATGATTGCCGTCATCGTCTCGCAGGTCCGCAAGGGCTAACCAGCAACGAAAACCCTTCCGTCGTGCCTTTATCTTAGCATATTTTCTTTCAAAAGTCAACATATCAGAAAAAGGGTTGTCAAGCCAATAAACCCGATATTTCAAGAAAAACTAAGTATTTGCGCCCGAAGGTTTCCAAAGAGGTTTTCGGTCGTTGCCGTCTGTGACGGAAACAAACGATAGAAAACGGAAAGCCCTTTGGTGGGGCGATGGGGCAAAGCCCCATATTCTAGAAATGCTTAGGGAACCTCTGAATAATAAGCCCTATATTCTGGTCTAACGCGCCATTCAAGCGTTTTTTCAGAATACAGGGCT
>CAKURR010000002.1 GCA_934675735.1 uncultured Clostridia bacterium | reverse complement strand
TTGTAACATAGGAGGTTTTCTATTCATAGCTTAAGCCTTAACTTCCACCAGCAGAGCTGGTGGTTGCCTTCTTCCAATGGAAAGGCGCTGCCACCGATGACCCCCCATCGGCGGCAGCGCTCTTTTTGTGTCCACTGACCGCGCTAAAATTTTCTTGACATCCCTGCCCTCTTTTTTTCGAAATTCCCTTGATTTTGCCGCCCGCCATCGGTTACAATAATAGATGGCTCAAACGGCTTGTTGATAATTTACCGACAGCGTTTGACCTGTTTTGACCCGGAACAGGGGTTTCCTGTTCAAATACAATGGAGGAGGCATCCAACATGAAGAAACTTTTGACGATTATGCTGGCCGTGCTGCTGGCTGCGCTGGCGGTTGCAGCGTCGGCGGAGGACAACGTCAAGAACGCCGATATCATCATCGTCGGCGCGGGCGGCGGCGGTCTGTCCGCGGCCATCGAGGCGGTGAACGACGGCGCTCAGAGTGTCATTGTTCTGGAAAAGACCGGCAAGACGGGCGGTTCGCTGAACTTCACCTCCGGCTCCATGTCCGGCGCGGAGACGGTGATTCAGAAGATCGACGGCATCGAGGACACCAAGGAGAGCTTTGTTCAGGATATTCTGAATAACGGCGCGCATCTGGGCAACGAAGCGATGATCCGCGCGTTCGTTGACGAGGACGTGGACGCGATTCAGTGGCTGTGGGACAACGGCCTGTCCGAATACAATTTCTCGTCCATGAAGACCACGGGCAAGCATACCGTGTTCGCCCCGGAGCATCAGCTCTATTCCGTGGCGCGCACCTACAAGCCCAGCGCCAACGACCCGACCCGCTACAAGGCCGCCGCGCACGAGATCATGGATACCGTGCTGGCGACGGACGCCTACAAGGGCGTGACCATCGACTTCAACACGACGGCCAACCAGCTCGTCGCCAACGAGCAGGGTCAGGTGCTGACCGTGCTGGCGACCGATGAAAACGGCCAGACCGTCCGCTACGAGGCGAAGAAGGCCGTCATCATGGCGACCGGCGGCTACTCCGGCAACGCGAAGATGATGTCCGCGTTCGCCAAGAACGGCGCGAACTATCTGGTCGGCGGCTCCACCGCGGCGGACGGCTACGGCATCTACATGATGCAGCAGGTCGGCGCGAACATCGACCCGACGGCCATGAGCTACATTCCGACCTTCCCGATGGGTCACGAGACCGCGCCGGGCATGGGCGTGATCGCCTCCTCCTACATGTGGAAGGCGGGCGGCATCTCCGTCAATCAGGAGGGCTTCCGCTTCGCCAACGAGAACGACGCGGACGTCGTGGCGCGCGAGACCGCGCTGGAAGAGCAGACCAACGCGATTCAGTACGACATCTTCACCGACAAGATCATCGAGGATACCGAGGCGCTCAACGCTTCCGTGTTCTGGAATTTCTATTACGCGCCGGGCAAGCCGTATAACAGCGCCGTGGTCTCTGCGGATTCCCTCGCCGTGCTGGCTGAAAAGCTGGGCATCCCGGCTGCGAACCTCGAGGCGACCGTGAAGAGCTACAACGAGCACGTCGAATCCGGCGAGCCCGACGAGTTCGGCCGCGAGTACACCGAGGACGCGATCAAGAACAATTCCGCCTACTGCGCCGCGATCAACAAGATCGAGGGTGAGCATTACTACGCCATCCCGCTCAAGGCGCTTGTCGTTATGACGCTGGGCGGCGTGAGCACCAACACCGACGGTCAGGTGCTGGATGTGGACGGCGCGGTTATTCCGGGTCTGTACGCGGCCGGCGAGTGCGTCGGCGGCATCTGGGGACGCTTCGTCTCCGGCGGCACGGGCGTGATGGGCCCGATCGTCTTCGGCCGTCTGGCTGCGCGCGCGGCGATGGCGACCGAACCGGCGACCGGCTACACCCTCAAGACCCCGGTTGCGGTCATCACCGAGGACATGTTCGCCAAGGACGCGGACAGCGCGGAGAGCCTGTTTGACATGAGCCAGCCCCTTGCGGACGGCGAATACGAGGCCACCGTGGACGGCCAGGAAGGCCCGATGACGGTCAAGGTCACCGTGGCGGAGGGTAAGATTGCCGCCGTCGTCGTCGCTGAGAACCACGAGACGCAGGCCGTCGCCGCCGCGGCGCTCGAAAAGGTGCCGCAGGCCATCGTGGACGCCAACAGCGTGGACGTGGACGGCGTTTCCGGCGCGACGCTGACCTCCGGCCGCATCAAGGACGCGGCGGTCAAGTGCCTGACGCAGGCCGCGCAGTAATCCCTCCCCCATCAATACCCGACTGAAAGGACGAAACACCATGAAGAAGTTTATTCCCCTGATTCTGGCGGCCGCCCTGTGCCTGCCCTTCGCCGCGCTCGCCGAGGACGCGGTTTCCTCCGCCTCCGTCGCCGATTTCTACGGCCAGACGGCGCTCACCGGCGACGACCTGATGAACGCGATCAACTCCTTCTCCGGTTTCTATCTGGTGACTACCACCAACCCGGACAACTCCCCGAACGCCGCGTTCTTCGTCTTCGGCATGGTCAAGCACGAGGATCATTACTACGTGCAGTTTAACCTCGCCGAAAACCAGTCCCGCAGCAACCTGCTCGCTAACGGCGAGGGCGTGGCCGTGTACGCCGCCACCCCGTCCAGCGAGGAGGGCGCGAAGCCGTTCGCCACGTCCGGCGCGCGCATCCGCTTCAAGGCGATCACCGATGAAGCCGTCGCCGCCGCGCTGGCCGAGGACGCCAACGAAGCGACGCTGTTCTTCGAGGTCGTCGATGTTCGTCCGCTGGGCTAATCCATAAGGGCATAAAGAATCCCCGTCGAGAGGAAATCCCTCCCGGCGGGGATTTTTTACGCCTTCCAGCGCTTTCTGACTCCTTCCACCGCCCGCGGCGGTGGAAGGAGTTCGTCCCCCGCAGACGGTGGAAGGAGTTGGCCTAGCGGAGCGTGTCTCACCGTCCCCTACTGATGCCTACGTTCTTCGAACCCCCCACTTTTTGGTGGTTTCTTTCCTTTTCGGCATACATGCGCTGGTCGGCCAGAATGCGGATATCCGCCGCCGCCGCGCTGTCTTCTGGATAGTGGGCATAGCCGCAGCTCGCGCCGATTTGCAGGCGCTTGCCGTCGATCTCGTAGGGTTGGGTCAGCGTTTCGACGATGAGCGCCTGCTTTTCCCGGCGCTGCGCTTCGGTCAGGTCGGCGCGGTAGACGACGGCGAACTCGTCCCCGCCGATGCGGAACGCGCAGTCTCGGCTGCGGATGCAGGTTTGCAGGCGCTGGGCGACGGCCTTAAGCAGCTTGTCGCCCATGTCGTGCCCATACGTGTCGTTGATGGGCTTGAAGAAATCCAAATCGAGGTAATACAGCGCAAACGGCAGCTTCTTCTTCTCCTGATCGGCAAGCACGAGGCTGAAATACCGCTCGTTGTACAGGCCGGTCAGGCCGTCCGTGTTCGCCAGATTCTCCAATTCGACTTTCTGGCCGACGTCCTGCCCGATCATCATCACCTGCGTCAGCAGGCCGTCGCCGTCAAACATGACGGGAATGATGTTCAGCAGCGCATAGACGTTTTTCTCCCGGATGCAGTATTCGAATTTGATGATATCCGTCTCCTTGCGCAGCACGCGGCGCAGATAGTCCGGGTCGAGGATCTGGTCGATCTTCATCCCCTCCGCCTTGCCGAGCACCAGATACCGGCGGCTCATCAGCTCGACAAAATCGCGGTAGCGCCCCGATTCGGGGTAGAGCGGCTTGGAGAGGACGTTTTCACGGTACTCGTATCGGTCGCGCACAAGGTCACAGACGGCGTAGCGATCCGCAATCCGCCCCATGCCGGTGAACAGCCGGTCGGAGACCTCCTTCTGCCGGGAGAGCATTTGCTGTTCGATCTTCAGCGATCTGGCCTCGGCCTTCATGTTGGCCAGAATCAGCCACGAAACGCCCAGCATCGTCAGCGCGGCGATGAGCGTCGCCAGCGAGATGGTGTCGGCCTGTATCTTCCGCATGCCCGCCTCGACGACGGAGGCGCGCACCACGCCGACGATGGACCAATCTTCCATCCCGGACGGCTGATAGACGATGTAGTATTCTTCCCCGTTCAGCTTGCCGACGAGGCTGCCGCTCTTCCCCTCGGCGATATCCGCGCGCATCTCGGCCTTTTCGCTCCGGCTCACGGTCAGCGCGCGATCCACAAAATCGAGGATGTTGTCATGAAGATCGTCAAACTCGGTCTGCGATTCCAGCGAGAGCACGACCGAGCCGTCGCGTTTCACCATATAGCAGTCGCTCGCCCCGTCGTAGAGCGAGACGGAAATCGTCTTTTCCAGTTCGTCGTTTCGATAGGTGACGGCCAGCCCGGTGTATGTCGCGCCCTCCATCAGCACGGGCGTGCGGATCGGCTTGGCAAAGACGACCTTTCGCGCGCCGTCCGTGGACTCATACGACGTGAGCACCGGCCGATTCTCGCCGTATATCTCCAGAAACACGCTTTCCTTGTGCGGCGAAATGCCATGCCGCCCGCTGACGCTGCTGTATTCGCCGTTCTGGTTGAACATGTACAGCTCGCTGTACTGCCAGCGCGCCGCATTGTCCTTGATGACCGACCACGCCACCTCCGACGAGAGATCGTAGAGCTGGTTGGGCAGATCGGTGTCCCATTCGTCCAGCAGCTTCCAGTTTCGCTCCGCAAACAGGGCGAACGTCCGCGCCACCTGCGCGTAGCTCGACTGCAAATGGGAGATGTTTTCCTGACGCATCAAGCCCCGGTTGATGTAGCTGTATCGCGCGATTTCAACGAAAATCAGGACGAATGCGCCGAGGATGGCCAAATATAAGGGGGTGCGCTTTTTCACGCTGCCACGTCCTTTCAGATGATGGATGAGGCGCAGGGACGGCGCTTGGCAGTCCATTCCTGACATTACAGTATAACAGATCAACTATTTTTTTACAATCCTCGTGTTCGAAGAAGGGGGATGAACGCCTTCCGGCGGGAACTCCTTCCACCGTCTGCCTACTCCTTCCACCGCCCTTTGGGCGGTCCCCCTCCCTCGAGGAGGGAGGTCTGGGGATAGGAAAAGCGAGAGTTACCGGAATGTCGGCGGGCGCGCGAAGGGGCTTAGGGGCGACCGCAAAGCCCCTATAGTCAAAACCACCGGCGTAGCCGGTGGCTTGATTAGGCCCTATAAGGGCCTGATACCGGCGAGCGCTACTCGCGCTCCGAAAGATCTGGCAATCGCACCTTTACTACCGGCGGCCACCCTCATCGGGTGGCTCTTTTACTTTTTCTTATCCTTGTCGTTCTTATCTTTCGGTTTGCCTTCTTTTTCCGGCTCTCCCGTAAACGGGTCAATGTACTCTTTCATACTAATCTGTTCGCAAACTTGATCTTCTGCCAACTGATTTTGTATGTATTTCTGGATTGCAGTTTTATTTCGTCCTACTGTGTCTACAAAATACCCTCTACACCAAAAATGTCGATTCCCATACTTATATTTTAAGTTCGCAAATCTATCAAATATCATCAGAGCGCTTTTTCCTTTTAATATTCCCATAAACCTTGATACTGACATTTTCGGTGGTATCGCCACTAACATATGGATGTGATCGGGACACGCGTTTGCTTCTATGATTTCTACCTCATATCTTTCACATATCGTTCTGAGGATTTTTCCGATTTCCACCTTATTTATATCTTCCGTAGATAATCTGTCGGCGGTACTTTGGGGTGATTACTATGTGATATTGACACCGCCACTTCGTATGTGTTAAACTTTCGTAGTCATTTTTCATAATGACATTCCTCCTATTTGTTACTTTGTGCGACTGCCAGGTCTTTCTCATTGTAACATAGGAGGTTTTCTATTCATAGCTTAAGCCTTAACTTCCACCAGCAGAGCTGGTGGTTGCCTTCTTCCAAAACAAATGGACGCGCTTTTCGCGCGTCCATTCATTTTTTCGATTAAAGCATCCCCTCAAATAACCGTTTTCCCGAAACCGCATCGTAAACAGCCAAGCAGAAGTCGATGTCTCCTTTTCCCGCTGTCTGAACGCGCCACACAGGGCAAAGCTCATAGCTGGCCTTCGTTCCCGTTCCGTGCCGAATACACAGATTCATCAGGCGCATTTCAAATTCTTCCGAATTGCTCGCGTACGGATTGTTTTTCAAATCTTCACGAGCGATTGCCTGAACAGCCGATTCGGAAAGCGCATCTGCCTTCCGAATGCCGCTCAAATCAAATGCGTAAGCGAAATCCAGAAAAACAAGTCCTTCTTTAGACAGTACAAGACAGGCTTTAACGGGGATAATCGAATCGGATGAATCCACAGAGCCGTTTATGCCCTGCGCATCCTCCTCTGTACAGACGGGAATGCCGCCGATATTCAGCCTCATTTCCATATAATACAACCCGTTTTCCGCTTCACTCGGCAATTCCCGATAAAAATATCGCCACACGTTTCTTTCCCGATATAGCGTTTGATGGATTCTTTTAAGCTGCTTGCCCGTATACCCGTACAGGCCGACCACCTCAGCCCTGCAAGTTTCAGGTTGAATCAGCAATTCCATCAGCCTAAGTGCCGTTTGCTCCGCTTCATCTCTGCTTAAATCATCCAGCTCTGTGATATATGCCGCTTCGCCCTCCTGCCTGACCTGTCCATCCCTTTCGGTTGCCCGTGCAGGATAAGATGTCAGTTCAAAAAGCTGATTGGCCGAATCATTAAGCTTATACAAAATTCTGCCTGATGAAAGATACAGGTTTTCGCCTTTTTCGTTTGAAATACTGACGCTGTCCTCGCCTTTTGAAACGCTTTTCTTCGTTTCGGGATATCGCGACAATTTGGTATAGGCTTCTTTCCACTCATATTGAGTATAACGGATGGCGCCAACATAAACAGCTTGATTTTCAGGTTCAGGCTGCGGCGTTTCGCCATAAATTACGCCTTCGCTCTGCTCGGCATTCACCGTTCTTCCCGTCTCGGACGCAAATCCTTCGACACATTGCCAAACAGCAGGCCCTTCCGCTAAGACCGATGATTCGTCTGTTTCATCCTGCTGTTTTCCCTTTTTCCTTATGCCGACCAGAACCGCCAGTCCAACAGCAACGAATACTGCAAGCACCCGACAAGCTTTGCGCCATCCGTTCATGCTCATTCCGCCTTCTTCATCCGAATTTCATGCGCATCAAACCGCTGTTTTTCCCAGCATTCATACGCGCGGAGGGTATAGACATCGGCCTTTTCGTCGAGCGAAAGCGTGCCCGTCTGGCGATAATGCGTGTCATCCACCGGTGTGGTTTCGCCCCTTCTGGAGAATCCGTCCTTCAGCCTTTGCGCGTAGGGTTCGGTTTCCGTGCTGTTCGGGTCGATGAACTCGAACCAGAGCCCGTCGTCCGTCTTTTTGAACTTTTCGGCATCGACGACCGTGTATTCGATAACGTATTCCAGCTCAAGTGGCTTATCCGTCACCGTCAGCCGATCAATCCGAATACCGACATCCTGATACTCAACAGGATCAATGTTGATTTGAGCAGATTCCGCATTAGCACGGATTCCTGTCTGTGTGTCAGTCGCTTGCATCGTGAAATTAAACTTCATTTCCGCCGACGGATTCTGGCTTACCACCATTTCACCGTCTTTTTCCTCATACTTGAACGCCCGAACGGATACCGTAATCTCACGTTCTGCTTTCACCTGCTCAAACGAAATGGATTCGTAAAACGTCAGCGTTCCGTCATCCTGCAAATGGGCTTCGCAAGACGTATTCTGATCGTCGCTTTCGTCATAGGCGTTTGCCACAATATAATACGCATCCGTATAACCCTCCGACCGGTAAACATCCAAAATCGTTCGGTCATCCGTTTCGCTTTCATCGTGTTTCAGCCATGCCCAGTTATCGTCCATACCATAATCAAGACCCGTGAGCAGTGGCTTTTTGCCGTCCATATTCACGTCCATCGTCATCCACAGGCTCTGGCCATCATACACGACTTCCCGCGCAACGGCATGAAGGTCATTCTGATCGCCCGCTGCGATATCCGTCTGCACATAATCGGCGGCATTTTGAGGAAGCGTTGCTTCCGAATAGCTGAGAAAATCAAGCACACCCTTGCGATTGGCTACCGCCAGTGCGACGGCCACAGCCAATACGGCCATCAGCGCAAACACCAGTGCAACAGAAAATTTACGTTTCATTTTCGGACTCCTTTCTTCGCTGCCGCGCATCGCGTAAAGCGTTTTCGCGCGCAGCTCGGGGGAGAGACGCACGCCGTTCATCGCGTCGTGCAGCACTTCCGAAACCCTATCTTCCTTCATGCATCCTTTCCCCCTTCCATGTCAATTTTCAGCATCGCCCTCGCGCGGCGCAGCCGGCTGGATACGGAAGCCGTCGGCATATGCAGCGCTTCGGCGATTTCTCGAACCTTCATCTGTTTATAGTAAAAGAGCACGACGATTTCGCGGTATTTGCCCGGCAGGGCCAGCACGGAAGCGGTCAGCTCCCGCAGCGGTTCGTCCCCCTGCCCCGCCAATTCGGGCATGACCTCCAGCGGCACGCTGCTTCTGCGCATCCGCATCCAGCCGCTTCGCAGCATATCGCGGCAGGTATTCACCGCGATGCGGAACAGCCACGTCTTTGCGCCGCTCTCCCCGCGAAAGTTCGGCAGTGCGCGCCACGCCTTCACCATCGTCTCCTGAAACGCGTCCTCGGCGAGCTGTCTGTCGCCCATATAGAGCAGGCACAGCCGAAGCAGCTCGTCGCCGTAGGCGTCAATCAGCGCTTCTGCCGTCCACGCCTGCTTGAGTTCGGTCAAAGGGAATCCCTCTCTTTCTTCGCCCGACGCGTCCGCCGAACGGTTTTTTCCTGTGTTTCATCTGTATAGACGGCGGGAACAGGGCGTTTTGTTGCACGAGACAAAAATAAACCGCCTTGCAGTTTGTCTCTGCTTGGCGGTTTTCGTGTTACAGCTCGATTTTTCTCTCTTCGCCCAGCTTCACCGCGCCGCCCATCTCAATGCGCGCGGCGCGCCCCGCGCGCATGGCAACGCGGGCTTCCAGCCGCCCGCCCGGCTCGTCAAAAGCGAAGGCGTGCATGCCGTCCGCAAGGCCGCGTGCCAGATACCACGCCAGCGCGACCGTGCCCGAGCCACAGCTGCTCTCCCACACGCGCGTGCCCGTCGCGGCAACCTCGACCAGCGGGGTCATCTTCCCGTCCCGAACAAACAAAACGCCCCGCGCGTCCTGCTTCGGCATGGCGGCCAGCACGCGCTTGGCCGCCTCGGGCGAGGGTTTTGCATTCAATAACAGCGCATGGTCGATGCCCTCTATGCGCACCAGCGGGAGAACCTGCCCGTCCGCCGCAATTTGGTCGAGCGCATACGGCAGGGGCATCTGCGCATAGGCGCGGTTTCGCCGCAAATCGATTGCCACGGGCACGGGCTCGCTCGCCCCGCTGACGGCGACGGCAAGCCGCGTCTCGCCCCGCCCGCGCACCTTGGCCGCATAGCAGGCAAACGCGCGCGTCGCGTTGCCGCAGAACTCGCCGCCCATCATGCAAAGGCTCGGGCATTCGCCCGTCAGGGACGCTTCATCCGCAAAGCCGACCTGTTCAAAGCCCTCGGGGCAGCGCGCCATCATCTCGGCGGCAATGGCCGCGCGGTCTCGAGGCGCGACGGGCGAAAGAACGATGGCGGTCAGGTTGCCGGCAGGGTCGGCGGGAACGTAGCGAATCATCATGACGGGATGCACCTCTCTTGTGCTTTTACTTCTCCATCTCTCCGCCTTCGGATATCCTGTATAGTATACTTGTATAATATATTAGAGGATATGCACCCTTCGGCTTCTTTTTCGTTTGTCTGTTTATTGAACGTTATCCTGCGAACCCCGTCACGCCCTGCAAGCCCTTCACCTTCACGCTGAACATGCCGCTCCGCGCTTCAATCGTCTGCCCGTCGTCGGTGACGAGCGTTTTGGCGCCGCAGACGTCCGCCGCATCCAGGCAAACGGTGACTTCCTTCGCGCTGCGGTTGATAAGCGTGACGGCGCAGGCGTTTTCAGCTTGATTGCCGAAGGCGTCCCGCCCGTTTTCGTTCGTGCGGAGCACGCCGAGCACGTCGGCACACGGCGCGATATACGCGCATTCGCCCGTTTTCAGCACGGGATGTCCGTTTCGCATGGCGGTCATGTCCTTGTAGCGGGCGAGCATCTCCGCGTCCTCATGGCCCCACGGATAGGTGCGGCGGCAGAACGGGTCGGCACAGCCCTCCACGCCCGCTTCATCGCCGTAATAGATGCACGGCATGCCCGGCACGCTGAAAATGAAGCGGAGCATCAGCTGCTCGCGCAGCGCGCCGACCATGCGTTCCGCTTGGGAAAGACGATGGTGCGCGCGCTCGTTGCGGGAAATATCGCTGCCGTCGTTGCCGGCCAGCACGTTGAGGATGCGCGGCCTGTCGTGGCTGCCCATCAGGTTCATCAGCGCATAGAGGAACGGCCTGGGGTAATTCTGCACCAGCGACGACAGCTCTTTGGCGACGGCGGGCGCATCCTTCTGCCCCATCAGGAACGCGATGAGCGCGTCGCGAAGCGGATAATTCATCACGCTGTCCAGCGTATCGCCCAGCACATAGGAGCGCATTTCGCCGTAAGCCACCTTGTGGCTCGCGTCCTCCCAAACCTCGCCGAGCACCGCCGCGTCCCGGGAAACATCCTTGACCTGCCTGCGCAGCTCGCGCAGAAACGGCATGGGCAGTTCGTCGGCGACGTCCAGCCGCCAGCCGCCCGTGCCCTTTTTCACCCAGTGGCGCACGACGGAATCGTCGTCCTCCAGGATGAATCGGCGGTAATCCTCGTCCAGCTCGTTGACGTTTGGCAGGGTTTTGAAGCCCCACCAGCACTCGTAGTCATCCGGCCAATGGCGGAAGGTGAACCACTTGTAATACGGCGATTTTTTGTTTCGGTATGCGCCGACGTGCGCGCCGTATGTGCCGCGGCGGTTGAAATAGATGCTGTCGTCGCCCACATGGGAAAACACGCCGTCGAGCATCACGTGCATGCCCAGCCTTTTCGCGTCCTCGCACAGGCGGACGAGCGCCTGCTCGTCGCCGAACATCGGGTCGATTCGGCGGTAATCGCTGGTGTCGTATTTATGGTTGGTGCGCGCGCAGAAAATCGGGTTGAAATACAGCACGCTCACGCCCAGCTGCTTGAGATACGACAGTTTTTGGCGCACGCCTTCCAGATTGCCGCCGAAAAAGTCGTTGGCGAAATTATCGCCGTTTTCGGCGATGTTGAGGAAGGGCATTTCATCCCATTGCTCATGAAGAACGATGTTCTGCCCGTCCTTGGCGTGCACGAGCGCGTCCGTGCCCTCGCCGCGGCAGAACCTGTCCACCATAATCTGATACATCACGCCCTCACGCATCCACGCGGGCGTGTCGTAGGCCGCGTCGTACACCGTGATTTGGAAGCTCTCTTCGCTGCCCATCACGCCCTCGCCGCATCCGGTATGGTCGTCCGGCGCGCCGAGCACGACGCGCCCGTCCTTTGTTTCGCCTTCAAACCGATACCAGAGCAGATTCGGCGTGTCGCCCACGCCAATCTGTGCTTCATAAATCGCCTTTCCTTCCCGCACGCCGAGCGGACGCATGGGATAGCGGCGCTCTTCGCCGTTCCAGACACGCAAAAAAAGCTCGAGCGGCGTCTGCTCCCCTTCTGCGGTCACACGCAGCCGAACCTGACCGCCCGCCGCCACCGCGCCCTGCGGTTGGCGGTCGAACGCGCTGAGGGTATGATGTTTCAAAATCATGCTGATGAAAACGCTCCGTCTTTTCAAAATCGCGCCCCGCCGATTCTGCGCGGGAACTTTCTATTTTTCATTTTAACGTACTTGGTTTATGCTGTCAAGCCGCCTCGGCGGCGGGGAAACGGGCGCATCCGTGCGAAGAGTTCACATTTTTGTTTCATTCCCATTGCTTCCCTGCTACATCCGCGCGCTATAATACCCGTACACAAGGTCAGAAAGGGGGCGCGCAGCATGGCGAAACGGATTTTCTCGCTGGCGGCGGTCTGTCTGCTGGGCTTCATGCTGCTGCCCGCCGCAAACGAATCGGCCAAGACCGTTTCCGCTTCCGTCGGGCAGGAGACGCCTGCGGCGGAAAGCGCATCTTCGGACGGTCAGCCGCTCTTCCCCGAGTTATCCGACGCGGACATCACGGGCATCCGCATCCGCGCCAACGACGACTGCGAATTTGATTTCAGCGTACGCGGGGAACTGAGCGTCAACGGGCAGAAAGCCGACGGCGAGGTTTTTTCCACGCTGGTGGATCAGCTGACGGCGGACAGCTTCACGCCCTGCGAGCCGTTTGAGCCGCAGAGCGACGCAATGCTCACCGTCACGGTTTATACGGATACGCAGGATTTTTCCGCCAACTTCTATCAGGACAGCGAAAACGGCAAATACGCCTACGTCATCGCGGGCGAGAAAAACGAGCGCTGCCTGAAAACGGACGCGTGGCGCGTGGGCACGCTGCTGCTGACGTGCGAGGGCACGCGTATCTTCGACGAGAGCGGGCAGGAAACGCCGGTGGATTAACCTTTCAGCCATTCCTCCCACACATCGGGGCAGTAGCCGACCGTGGCGCGGCGGCCGTCGCGGACGATGGGCAGTTTGAGCAGCTGCGGCTTTTCCGTCAGCCCGGCCAGAATCGAATCGCGGTTTTGCGTATAGGCGATGACGCTTTCGCGATACGCCTTGCTCGTTTTATCGCAGAGCGCATCCAGCCCGACGGCCGCGGCGACGCTCTCCAATTCGCGCTTGCCGATGCCGTATTTGAGCACGTCCACGCGCTGATACGCGACGCGGCGCTCCTTGAAAAAGCGCTCGGCCTTCTGGGTGTCGAAGCCTTTTCCGCAATAAATCTGATAACCCATCTTGATTCCTCCGTTCTTTTCCTTATAATAGAGCATGATAACCGCTTAAAACGATTCCGTCAAGCCGTCGTTTTTCGCCCGATGCGGGGGCGCGCGCCGCGCGCTCGGTTTTCGCTCTGTTCTTGACGGAAAAACATCGGAGGTTTTTTTATGCATCAAAAAATCGCGCTTGTCACCGGCGCGTCGGGCGGCATCGGCGGCGCGTGCGCCGAAACGCTGGCGCGCGCGGGCTACACGGTGCTGCTCCACGGCTGTCACGGGCTTGAGCACGCCCGGGCGCTGGCCGACCGTCTCTGCGCGGAGGGCTGCGACGCGCACGCCGTCTGCTGCAATTTGGCGGACAGCGCCGCCGTGCAAACCATGTGCCGCGACATTCTCGCGCTGTATCACCGCGTGGACGCGCTGGCGCTCTGCGCGGGCGTTTCGCACACCGGCCTTTTCTGCGACATGACGGATGAACAGTGGCACACGGTGATGGATGTGAACGTCTCGGGCATGTTTTACCTCATCCGCGCGCTGGCCCCGGGCATGGTCGCCCGAAACGAGGGCGTAATTGTCACGGTATCCAGCATGTGGGGGCGCGTCGGCGCGTCGTGCGAAGTGGCGTATTCGGCCAGCAAAGCCGCCGTCATCGGCCTGACCCGCGCGCTGGCCAAGGAGCTGGGCCCCAGCGGCGTGCGCGTCAACTGCATCGCTCCGGGGGTCATCGACACGCGCATGATGGATGAGCACAGCGCCGAAACCAAGGCCGCGCTGGCGGAGGAAACGCCGCTCTGCCGCCTGGGCACGCCGCAGGACGTGGCCAACGCCTGCCTGTTTCTGCTGTCCGACGCGGCTTCTTTTGTCACCGGACAGGTTTTGGGCGTGGACGGCGGCTACATTTAACAAATTGTTAAAAAACATTTCCCGACAGTTTTTTACGCGAAAATGACGGATTCCGCCCATTTGTCCGCGAAAATTGTGTCCGGTTATCGACAGCAACCACATCATGTTGTGGATAACCCGCCCTCCATCGGCATAGGCGGGTGTTCAAAACTGCATTTTCTTCTTTTCTGCGGTCTGCCAAAAAAGCCTTGAAAACAGGGCTTTTTTTTGATATGATAGGAAAGCTTCGTCAGAAAGTTATCCACAGGCAAGGTCTGTCTTTCCACAGGCTGTGGAAAGTCCTGTGGATATCCACAGTATATCCACAGGGATATGTGTACAGTTTGTGGGAAAACGGCGCGAAACCGCGCCCCGCGCGCCGCATTTTGCCGAATGAGCGGCCTTTGGGCGCTTCTTTTCCCCCATACGCCGAGAAAAAGCAATGCGGCCGCCACGCGCCGCCGAAAATACGGAGGTTTTCATCATGGATCATATTGAGCTGTGGGACAAGGCCAAGGCGCTGCTGCGCGAAGAGCTGGCCGACATCTCCTATACGACGTGGATTGAACAGCCGCTCAAGCCGGTGTATCTCATCGACGACAAACTCGCGCTGGAGGTCATCAGCGATTACAACGATACGTTCATCCGCGGGCGCTATCTGCCCATGATCACCTCCGCGGTGAGTCAGGCCGCCGGACGCAATATCACCATCGAGCTGATGAGCGTCAAGGAGCGCATCGAGTGGCAGGAGCGCCAGAAGAAGGACGACATGCCCGTCGTGCAGAACACCAACATGTTCAACCCGCGGCTCACGTTTGACACCTTCGTCGTCGGCTCGTCCAACCGGTTCGCGCACGCCGCTTCGCTGGCCGTCGCCGAGCAGCCGGGCATGGCGTATAACCCGCTGTTCCTTTACGGCGGCGTGGGTCTGGGCAAAACCCACCTGATGCACGCCATCGGCCATTTCATTCAGGATCATTTTCCGACCATGCGCATGCTCTACCTGCCCAGCGAAACCTTCACCAACGAGCTGGTCGCCGCCATCAAAAACAACAAGAACGTGGAGTTCCGCAACCGCTTCCGCAACGTGGATGTGCTGATGCTCGACGATATCCAGTTCATCGCGGGCCGCGATTCTACGCAGGAAGAGTTTTTCCACACCTTCAACGCCCTGCACAGCGCGGGCAAGCAGATTATCATCTCCTCCGATAAGCCGCCGCGCGAAATCGCCCGCCTGGAAGAGCGTCTGCGCAGCCGCTTCGAGTGGGGCCTGATTGCCGACATTCAGAAGCCGGATTTCGACACCCGAATCGCCATTCTGCGCAAAAAGGCGGAGAACGAACACATCGAAATCAGCGACGAGATGCTCGAGCTGATTGCCGGCCGCATCGAGAGCAATATCCGTGAGCTGGAAGGCTCGCTGACCCGTGTCAACGCCTATGCCAAGCTGAACCACCGTGCCATCGACGAGGAGGTCATCTCCCACGCGCTGCACGACATCGCCGTCGTCCGCGACCCCAAGCGCATCACGCCCGATTTGATTATCGAATGCGTGTCCGATTATTACGGCCTGAGCACGGATTTGGTGCGCGGCGATTCCCGCAAGAAGGAAATCGCGCAGGCCCGCCACGTCGCCGTGTATCTCACCCGCGAAATGACCGGCCTCAGCCTGCCGCGCATCGGCGACGCTTTCGGCCGCGACCACTCGACGATTATCAATTCGTGCGATAAGGTGACCAAGCTGCTCGATACCTCTTCGGATATGAAGAGCACGATTGCCGATTTGAAGAAAATGATTACGGAGAAGTAACTCCGTTGGTTTTGTCCGTTCCCGACGCCGTTTTACGGCGTCGGTTTTTTTCCACAGTTTATCCGTTATTGTGGAGAACCCGCTTCCGTATCCCCGGTTCCCCGAACGCGCCCAGCAGAGCGAAATCGTTCGGGGCGTGCCCTCTCCAATCTCCCCTTTTACGGAGCGCGTCTTTTTTTCAAAAAAACATCAAAAACCCCGTTGACAAACCTCCGTTCCTGTGGTATGCTTTATCACGTTAAAGCGATAGCACATTAAAGCAAACCGCCGGCACACCCGCCGGATATCAGGAAAGGAGCAACCCCATATGAAAAAGATGCTTGCCGCTCTGCTGGCCGCCGTCATGACTCTCTGCTTCGCCGCCGCGCTGGCGGAAGATACCGGCCTTGAAGATATCAAGGCGAAGGGCACGTTCGTGATGGGCTTTGACGAGGAATACCCGCCGATGGGTTTTGTCGATGAAAACGGCGAATACGTCGGCTTCGACATCGATCTGGCGAAGGAAGTCACCGGCCGTCTGGGCGTGGAACTCGTCCTCCAGCCGATTGCGTGGGACTCCAAGGAGCTGGAGCTTTCCGGCAAGAATATCGACTGCATCTGGTCGGGCCTGACGATAACCCCCGAGCGCATCGAGCAGATGACCTTCTCCATCCCGTATCTGGCCAACGAGCAGATTCTCGTGGTCCGCACGGATTCCGGCATCACCTCCGAAGCGGATTTGTCCGGCAAGGTGCTCGGCACGCAGGCGGGTTCCAGCTCGGTGGATGTGCTGAACGCCAACCCCGACCTGCTGGCCGCCGTCGGCGAGCCGCAGCTGTATGACGACTTCGTCACCGCGCTGATGGATCTCAAGCTCGGCGGCATCGACGTGCTGCTCATCGACTCCGTGGTCGGCAACTACTACATCGCCCAGCAGGATGACCCGACGATGTTCACCGTTCTGCCCGAAGTGCTGGAAGCCGAGGAATACGGCATCGCCTTCCGCAAGGGCGAGCAGACGCTGGCCGACGCCGTGAGCCAGCAGCTCATCGACATGGCGAACGACGGCACGCTGGATACCATCCGCGCCAAGTGGTTCGCCAACGACATCACGCTGGTCGCCAAGTACGCGCAGTAAGGAAGACGATGGGGCTTTGCCCCAAACCCCAGCAGGGAACTGAGTTCCCTGCACCTTCCGTTCCGCTTCGCGGATGATTCAAGAAGCTGCTTTCATTCAAAGGGATGCCGTTCGGCATCCTTTTCCTGCGGTTATTCCTTTCCAAATTCACGTTTCCGGAGGCTTTCATGAGGTATTTCAACAATTTCGACGCGTTTATGAAGCTTGTGCTTTCCATGAAGGACGGCTTTGGCAACACGCTGATGATCTTTTTCTTCACGCTGCTGTTCTCCCTGCCGCTGGGCCTGGCCGTGGCGCTGCTGCGCATGAGCAAGCGGAAAATCATCAGCGTGCCGACGTCGCTGTATATCCTCATCATGCGCGGCACGCCGCTGATGCTGCAAATCTTCGCGATTTACTTCGCCATCCCCACGCTGACAGGCATCAATCTCGACCGCATGAACGCCACCATCCTCGCCTTCTCCATCAACTACGCCGCCTACTTTGCCGAAATCTTCCGCGGCGGCATTCAGTCCATCCCCGTCGGTCAGCATGAAGCCGGTCAGGTGCTGGGCATGACGCGCGGGCAGACGTTTTTTCACATCGTTCTGCCGCAGGTGATGAAGCGCGTGCTGCTGCCGGTGAGCAACGAGGTCATCACGCTGGTCAAGGATACCTCTCTGGCGAACGTCATCGCCGTGGCCGAGCTGTTCCGCGCAGCGAAAAACGAGGCCAGCCGCACCGCGTCGGTCGAGCCGCTGTTTGTCGCGGGCCTTTTCTACCTGCTGATGAACGGCGTGGTCTCGCTGGTTTTCAGCTGTCTCAACCGCCGCATGGCGTATTACAAGGACTAATCACCCCTCGGGCGCTCCGCGCCGAAACGGAAAGGAAGAAAAAGCCATGCTTCAGGCGACTGATATCAAGAAAAAATTCGGCGACAACGAGGTTTTGAAGGGCGTAACCGTGCGCGTGGACAAGGGCGAGGTCGTCGCCATCATCGGCCGCAGCGGCTCGGGCAAAAGCACGCTGCTGCGCTGTCTCAACCATTTGGAAACCATCGACAGCGGCGAAATCCGCATCGACAGCCAGCCGATGGTCACGACCGATTCAAACGGCGTCGCGCGCTATCAAAAGGAAAAGGATTTGCGCGGCCTGTGCCTCAAGATGGGCCTCGTCTTTCAGGATTACAACCTCTTTCCGCATTACACGGTGCTGCGCAACCTCGTCGCGCCGCAGCAGTTCGTGCTCAAGCGCAGCCGTCAGGAGGCCGAGCAGAAGGCCATGCTTCTGCTGGAAAAGGTCGGCCTTGCGGACAAGGCGGGCGCTTACCCCTGCAGCCTCTCGGGCGGCCAGTGCCAGCGCGTGGCCATCGCGCGGGCTTTGGCGATGGACCCCGAAATCCTCTGCTTCGACGAGCCGACCAGCGCGCTCGACCCCCAGCTGACGCAGGAGGTTTTGAGCGTCATCCGCCAGCTTGCCGACGAAAAGCGCACGATGATTGTCGTCACCCATGAAATGAATTTCGCCCGCGACGTGGCCGACCGCGTCATCTATATGGCCAACGGCCTTGTCGTGGAGGACGGCCCCGCCAAACAGGTGCTCGGCAGCGACCGCAGCGAAGCCATCCGCGCCTTCGCGGGAGAGAGCGATTATTGAACCGTTCAAGACCGCTTTCACCCCCCGTCGCCGTTTTGCGCGGCCGGATGAATTAACACTTTCGGTTAAATCGACACCCTCTTGTGTGTTTTTGCGCAAAGAGGGTCTTTTTTCCTCCCGAAGTTTAGCCCCATTAAACCCGCACATTTTTCCCGCTGAACTTTATGGTTGACATTGCGCCCCTTCTAGCATATAATCATGCTGTTTTTATGGGTTGAGGCGTTCGCTTCGGCCCGACAGGTTCGATTACTCAGGGAGGAAACCATGCAGGATACCCTTCTTTCGTTACAACACATCACCAAGAATTTCGGCGAGGGCGACGTTCTGCGCGATATCTCGCTGGATGTGGCCCGCGGCGAGTTTGTCACGCTGCTGGGCGCTTCCGGCTGCGGCAAGACGACGACCCTGCGCATCATATCGGGTCTTGAAACGCCGGACGAGGGCACGGTATTGCTGGATGGCAAGGACGTCACCGCGCTGCCGCCGGAACGCCGCCCCGTCAACACGGTGTTCCAGAGCTATGCCCTCTTTCCGCACATGAACGTGGAAAAGAACGTGGCCTACGGTCTGCGCGTGCGCAAGATGGATAAAGCCTCCATTCAGAAGCGCGTGCGCGAGATGCTCGAGCTGGTGCAGATGCAGGATTACGCGGCGCGCATGCCCAACCAGCTTTCCGGCGGCCAGCGCCAGCGCATCGCCATCGCCCGCGCGCTCGCGCCCGAACCCGAGCTGCTGCTGCTGGATGAGCCGCTGGGCGCGCTGGATTTGCAGCTGCGCCGCCAGATGCAGCTGGAGCTCAAGCGCCTGCAGAAGAAGCTGGGCATCACCTTCGTCTACATCACCCACGACCAGGAAGAGGCCGTCAACATGTCCGACCGCATCGCCGTCATGCGCGGCGGGCGCTTTGAGCAGATCGGCACGCCGGAGGAAATCTACGACGAGCCGAAAACGCACTATGTCGCGCAGTTCATCGGCCGCTCCACGATTCTGGAGGGCACGGTGGAATCCGTCGGACGGAACACGGCGGTCATCCGCGGCAGCTGCGGCAGTTTCACGGTGGATGCTTCCCGCACGCTGCTGATTGCGGAGGAAAGCTGCGAGGTCTGCGTGCGCACGGAGCGCATGCGCGCCTCGTCCGTGCCGATTGAGGGCTTTGACCTGCCGGCGACGGTGCGTGAGGCGCGCTACGCGGGCGGCAGCGTGCTGACCTATGTCACGCTGAAAAACGGCGCGGAGGCCGTCGCCACGAGCGAGGGCCGCCTGAGCGACGCGCTCAGGCCCGGCAGCACGGCTTATCTGTATTGGAATCCGGCTCAGGCCGCCGTCATTGGGGGGACTTCTCATGGCGCGTAAAAACTCCCTCAAGGCGCACGAGCGGCGCACGCACGCGCTGATGGCCGCGCCGATGGCGGCGTTCGGCGTGCTGCTGGTTGCCCTGCCGCTGATTTACGTGCTCTGCACGTCGCTGGTCACGGGCGGCAAGTTTGAATGGGGCATGGCGCTGACGCTTTCCAACTACAAAGCGCTGCTGCGCGAGGATTATCTCAAGGTCTTTGCCAACAGCTTG
Organism: uncultured Clostridia bacterium; assembly: GCA_934675735.1. GTDB lineage: Bacteria > Bacillota > Clostridia > Christensenellales > Aristaeellaceae > Ventricola. The sequence continues at coordinate 270,210 of CAKURR010000002.1, read as the reverse complement.
CAGCTTGCGTTCTGGACGACGGCGCTTTCGCTGCTGGTGGGCTATCCCTTCGGCTACTGCATGGCGCGCGCGCCGCGCAAGTGGAAGGCCCTGCTGATGATGCTGGTCATCATCCCGTTCTGGACGAGCGCGCTGGTGCGTATCTACGGCTGGAAGATTCTCCTGCAGGCCAACGGCCCGATTAACGGCGTGCTGCGCTCGCTGGGGCTGATTCAGAAAAACATCAAGTTTCTCGGCTCTTACGGCTCGGTGCTGCTGGCGATGGTCTACTGCCTGATTTCTTTCATGATTCTGCCGTGCCACAACGCGGTGGATAAGATGGATTTCACGCTGGTGGAGGCCGCGCGCGACTTGGGCGCGAACCCCGTTCGGGCGTTTTTCACCATCACCCTGCCGATGACCCTGCCGGGCATTCTGGCCGGCTGCGTGCTGGTGTTCGTGCCCAGCGTCGGCCTGTTCTATCTGTCGGATATCATGGGCGGCGGTCTGGTGCTGGTGGGCAACCTCATCCGCGACCAGCTGCTCAAAGTGCGCGACTGGAACGTCGGTTCCGCGATGAGCATGATTCTGATTGTGCTTTCCGCCGGCATCTATCTGCTTTACCGCAAGGTCGGCGGCGACGACTTGGGGGTGATGTGATGGCGCAGGCCAAACGGCGCAGAAAGCGCAAAATCTTTTCCCCCATCTATCTGACGCTGGTGCTCATCCTCCTCTATCTGCCGATTTTGATGGTGGTCATTTACTCCTTCAACAGCGGGCGCACCATCGGCAGCTGGCAGGGCTTCACGACGAGCTGGTACAGCCGCCTGTTTTCCAACGCCCTGATGGCCGACGCGCTCAAAAACTCGCTGATTCTGGCCGTCGTCTCCGCCCTGCTGGCGGGCGGCGTCGGCACGCTGGGCGCCATCGGGCTGGCCCGTTCCCATCTGAAACTCGGCGGCGCGGTGGAAACCCTCGCCACCCTGCCGATGATGATTCCCGAACTGGTGCTGGGCATGGCGTATCTCTCCGTGTTCACCGCCGTGGGCTTTAAGCTCGGCATGGGCGCGCTGATTTTGACGCACACGACTTTCTGCATCCCGTATGTGTTCATCAACGTCAAATCCCGTCTCATCGGCATGGACCCCGCGCTGTCGGAAGCCGCGCGCGATTTGGGCGCGTCGCCGATGCGCGTGCTGAAGGATATCACCCTGCCGCTGGTCTTTCCGGCGGTGCTCTCGGGCATGATGCTTTCCGCCGCAATGAGCCTGGATGACGTGGTGATTTCCTTCTTCGTCACCAGCGCCGAAACGACCACCCTGCCGCTCAAGGTCTATACCGGCCTGCGCTCGGGCGGCACGCCGGAAATCAACGCCCTTTCCACGCTGATGCTTGGCGTCATCTTCATCTGCGTGGCGGTCAGCCAGCTGCTGACGGCCAGAAGCAACGCGAAACTGAAATCCTGAATCAGACGCGCTCCGCGTTTGAGATAAATCAACCATTCCTTAATCAAGGAGGAACACGGACATGAAGAAACTTCTTTGCCTGCTGCTTGCGCTGCTGGCTTTCGCCGGCTGCGCCCTTGCGGAGACCGAGAACGCGGCTGACGAGGCCGTGCTCAACATCTTCACCTGGGAAGGCTACATCGACTACGAGACCGTCATCAAGCCGTTTGAGCAGGAGACGGGCATCAAGGTCAACTACGCGACCTTCTCCAGCAACGAAGAGATGTATGAAAAGCTCTCCGCGGTGAACGGCGGCGATTACGACGTCGTGCTGGCCAGCGATTATATGCTCAACACCACCCGCGAGGCGGGCCTGATGCAGCCGTTCGACACGACCATCGTGGATAATTACACCAACCTGAACGAGGGCTTCACCCATCAGTTCTTCGATCCGGACAACACGTATGTCGTGCCGTATGTGAGCGGCATTCCGCTCATCGTCTACGACCCGTCCGTGGTGGATATCGACATCAAGGGCTTCAACGACCTGTGGGATCCGTCGCTGGAGGACAGCCTCGGCCTGATCGACGACGCGCGCGTGACCATCGGCATGGTGCTGCTCTCCATGCACGAGAGCATGAACACCACCGACGACGCGGTGCTCGCGGAAGCGGCGGAGAAGCTCGACGCGCTGCGCAGCAACATCCACGTGCTCGAGTATGAGAACCTGCACAACTATCTGGTTTCGGGCGATATCGCCGTGGCCTACACCTTCACGCCGTTCGTCGCGCTGGCGCTGGAAGCTAACCCGGATTTGAAGGTCGTCTGGCCGGAAGAGGGTCTGGGCTTCGGCATCGACGGCTGCTTCATTCCGGTGAACGCGCCGCACGCGAAGAACGCGAATATCTTCCTCCAGTACCTGCTCCGCCCGGAAGTCGCGGCGGTCAGCGCCGAGTATCAGTATTATTGCAGCCCGAACGAGGCCGCGAAGGCCTGCCTCTCCGAGGAATACCTGAACAACCCGGTGTTCAACGGCATCTATGACCGCATCGACGACGCCGAGTATGTCCGCAACCTGTCCATCGAGGACGAGCAGAAGTTCCAGGATATCTGGATGAAGTTCAAGCTGAACATGCAGTAATCACCTCTCAGTCGCTTCGCGACAGCTCCCCTTTCAAGGGGATGAGGACCGCGTGAGCGGTGGAAGGGTGAATCGTTTTCTGCGGGGCGGCTCTGCCGCCCCGTCTTGAAAAGCCCGTCCGAAGAACGGACGGGCTTTTCAGGACGGATGAACCGCGGATTCAGGCTTTCTTCAAAAACAATCCTTTGTATCGCCTGAGCAGCCTGCCCAGCGCCAAATACAGCAGATACGCCGCCGTGCCGACGGCGAACGCGCCCATCGCCCACAGCAGCAGCTTCACCATGAAATACGCGGGCGCGTCATGCAGCGTCGTGACCCAATCCTGCGTTTCCCACAGAGAATAGAAGAGCGGATTGTCGTGGATGAGATAGACCATGAACGTCGCCCGACCGAGGAAATTGACGAACCTGCTGCTCGGCAGCCGAAGTCGGCGAAACAGCTCAAACAGCGACACCGCCAGCACGAGCGACGACGGGCTGTAATTGGCGTACATGGAATAATATTGCAGAAAGAAATCCGTGCCCTCCGGAAGCGCCAGCACCTTGGCCTGCGTATAATTGTAATAGGAGAGGGCAATCAGCGCGTAGGTCAGCAGCATCAGCAGCAGAACGGCGCCCGCCCGAATCCGCTCAAACGGCGCGTACAGGCGGATATAGCCGCCCAGCGCATAGAGAAAAAGGCCCGTGCACAGGTCGCGCAGGCCCCCGCTGAGGCCGCCCAGCAGCGTGCCGCCAATCCACGTGAACTGCGCAAACGCCAGAAAGACCAGCAGAAACGCCCGATAGCGCCCGCGTTCCAGCCCGAGCAGATATCGGTTGAGAAACAGCGCGCCGATAACGGCCAGGGCAAAATAATAGCCGACAAACCACGACGCGTCGTTCATGGTCTGAATCTGCGTGAAAGACGTGAACTCGGTTTCCCCCGCCCAATACCACAGCGTCGGAACGACGAGCAGCACCAGCGAGGCAAAGCCCAGCTGAAGCAGCAGCTTCTTCGCCGTTTTGCCCAAATCCACGCCGCCGCCCTTCGCCACCAGAAAATAACCGGAAATCAGGATGAACAGCCCGTTTCCGACGGTGCCGAAGGGAATCACCGACACGGGCAGCAGCATCAGCTTGTAAAACGCCGGTTCGCAGAACCACGCGTTCCCCCATTTCGCGATGGAGTCGGTATCCGTCAGCTGAAAGCCGACGGCGTGATACACAATGTGATACAGCACAATCATCAGCATGCCGACCACGCGCAGCAGCTCAATGTTGCTGCTTCTGCCGCTTTCCGACCGATTTCCCATATGCGCCCCATTTCTGCCCGCCCGTTTCTCGGCGCGGCGTTCGTCCTTTTTTTCATCATGATAGACCACGCTTGTGTAAAAGTCAATGGATGATATGGATGATATCGATGAAACGTATGGAGGCAAACCACCATGTCCAAGCTTTTCATTTCCGGCGGCACGGTCATCGACCCCGAAACCATGACGCGCTTCTCGGCGGATGTGCTCTGCGAAAACGGGCGCATCGCCGCCGTTTATCGCGCCCCGGTCGCCGTGCCGAAGGACGCGCGTGTGCTCGACGCGTCGGGCTGCTTCGTCTGCCCGGGCTTTGTTGACCCGCACGGCCATATCGACGGCTGCAAACACACGGGCACGCTTTCGCTGCTGCAAGGCATTACGACGACGGTCGGCGGCAACTGCGGCTTTTCGCCGCTGGATACGGGCGCTTTTCTGCGCGGCCAGACGGAATTTCCGATTCATCAGGCGGAGCTGGTCGGCCTGTGCGCGCTGCGCGAAGCGGCGGGCGTGACGGATTTGTTCGCGCCTGCCCGCCGTGCGCAGGTGCACACGATGGAAACCCTCTGCGAGCGCGCATTGCAGGGCGGCGCGGCGGGCGTCTCGCTCGGGCCGGGCTATGCGCCGGGCACGTCGCTGGAGGAAATGGAGGCCCTTTGCGCCATGGCGCGCCGATACGGCCGCCCCGCCGCCATCGACACGCGTATGTACGCCATGACCGACCTGAACTCCTTACAGGAGGCCATCGAGCTGGCGGAGGTCACGGGCTGCCGCATGATTATTTCGCACTTTGAATATCAATACGGCGTGGGCGTTGAATACGAAGCGCTGGAAATGCTGGAGCTGGCGCGCGACCGCGGCGTGGATATGCGCCTGGACAGCGGCATGTACAAGGATTGGTGCTCTTCCGTCGGCTCGGCGCTCTTTGAGCCTGTAACCATGCGCGACAACGGCATCGAGCTGCGCCATCTGCGCGTCATCACGGGCGAACACATCGGCCTTGTGCCGGATCAGGCGCTCTATGAGCATCTGCGCGAGGCGCACCCGTGCGACGCGGTCGTCGTCAACACGGGCAGCGAGGAGGCCGTCTACACAATTCAGCGCTATCCGCTGACGATGGTCTCCACCGACACGGGCAGTTACGCCCCGGGCGAGGGCCATCCGCAAATTGCGGGCAGTTTCCCGCGGTATCTGCGCAAGATGGTCGTCGAGCGCGGCGAGCTCAGCTGGGAGCAGGCGGTTTATCACACGACGCTCCTCCCCGCGCAGACGATGGGCTTTGCGCAGAAGGGCCGCATCCGCGCGGGCATGGATGCCGATTTGGTCGTCTTTAACCCCGAAACGATTTGCGACCGCGCGGATTTTCCCGGTCTCGGCCGGCCGGACGCCGCGCCCGAGGGCATTCGCTTTGTCATCGTCTCCGGCGAAGTCGCCGCCGAAAACGGAAAGGCAACCGGCGTGATGGCAGGTAAAACAATGGATTCGTTTGAATCCGTGTATCCGACGCACAGCGCAAGGGCGGGGGATTGAAATTTCCCCGCTTGACAAACTGTCACATTCGGACTACAATAGTATGCAAATCGCACATCACTTTTTTGAAAAACAGGCATTTCAGGCCGCAAAAGCGATGATGGAACAAAGACGCTCTTTCTGACCTTCAGAGAGTCGGCGCTCGGTGCAAGCCGATGGCGGGAGAGCGGGATAACTCACTCCGGAGCCGCCCCTGTGCCAAGCAGAGGCCGAACCCGCCGCGTTAAGGCGAAAGAGGGTTTCCGCGTTCGGGCGGAAGCCGAATCAGGGTGGTACCGTGTGGCATTTTCGCCTCGCCCCTGCGAAAAGCAGGTGTGCGAGGCTTTTTCATACTATTTCGCATTTGAAACAGGCGCTTTTGTTTTCAGGGGATTTCGTACCTGCGGGTACGACCAAAGGGCTTTTCGCTCGCCCTTTGGAAACCTTCGACTGCGATACAGACAGGTTTTGATGAGAAGTAGTACCATTTCTTTTTCAGGGAGGAATTGAAGCTATGGGCATGACCATGACACAAAAAATCCTTGCGCGCGCTGCGGGCGTTGACAGCTGCCGCGCAGGCGAGCTGCTCATGTGCAAGCTGAGCCTTGTGCTGGGCAACGACATCACCGCTCCCGTGGCCATCAACGAGTTTAATCGGATGGGCGCGACGAAGGTGTTTGACCCCGCGAAAATCGCGCTGATTCCGGACCACTTCGTGCCGAACAAGGATATCAAGGCCGCGACGCTGGCCAAGCAGATGCGCGAGTTCGCGCGCGCGCAGCATATCGTCCACTACTACGAGGTCGGCCGCGTGGGCATCGAACACGCGCTGCTGCCCGAGCAGGGCATCGTCGCCCCGGGCGAGGTCATTATCGGCGCGGACAGCCACACCTGCACCTACGGCGCGGTGGGCGCGTTCTCCACGGGCGTCGGTTCGACGGATATGGCCGTGGGCATGGCGACGGGCGAATGCTGGTTCAAGGTACCGGATGCCGTCAGGGTCGTGCTGACGGGCAAGATGAAGCCGTGGGTCAGCGGCAAAGACGTGATTCTGCACCTCATCGGCGAAATCGGCGTGGACGGCGCGCTGTATCAGTCCCTCGAATTTACGGGCGACGGCGTGAAGGAAATCCCGATGGACGGCCGCCTGACCATCGCGAATATGGCGATTGAAGCGGGCGCGAAGAACGGCATTTTCCCCGTGGACGACGTCTGCCGCGAATACCTCAAGGGCCGCGTGAACCGCGAATGGACGGCGTTTGAGGCCGACGCGGACGCGGAATACAGCCGCACCGTGACCATCAACCTCGACGAGCTGGATATGACCGTCTCTCTGCCGCATCTGCCGGAGAACACCCAGCTTGCGCGCGACTGCAAGCAGGAAATCGATCAGGTGGTCATCGGCAGCTGCACCAACGGCCGCATCAGCGACATGCGCGTCGCCGCGCAGATTCTCAAGGGCCACAAGGTGAACGACCATGTGCGCTGCATCGTCATCCCCGGCACGCAGCAGGTCGTCAAGGACTGCCTGAAAGAGGGCCTGGTCGATATCTTCATCGACGCGGGCGCGATTTTCACCATGCCGACCTGCGGCCCGTGTCTGGGCGGCTTCTGCGGCGTTCTGGCCGACGGCGAGCGCGCCGTTTCCACCACCAACCGCAACTTTGTCGGCCGCATGGGCCACACCGGCAGCGAAATCATTCTGGCCAGCCCGGCGGTCGCCGCGGCTTCCGCCATCATGGGCCGCGTCGCCACGCCTGAGGAGGTGCTCTAAGATGTTCGTTCAGTCTACCGTCATCAAATACGGCGATCACGTCGATACGGACGTGATTATCCCCGCCCGTTACCTCAACACCACCGACCACGCCGAGCTGGCCTCCCACTGCATGGAGGATTTGGACAGCGATTTCAAGAAGAAGAGCGAAACCAGCCGCATCATCGTCGCGGGCCGCAACTTCGGCTGCGGTTCCTCCCGCGAGCATGCGCCGATTGCCATCAAGGCCAGCGGCATTCAGCTCGTCATCGCGGACAGCTTCGCCCGCATCTTCTACCGCAATTCCATCGACATCGGCCTGCCGATTATCGAGTGCCCCGCGGCGGCGAAGGCCGTTCGCGACGGCGACGAGGTAGCCGTCAATCTGGATACCGGCGTGATTGAGGATAAGACCACGGGCGAAAGCTTCACCGCAGCGCCGTTCCCGCCGTTCATCCAGACGATCATCGCCGTCGGCGGCATTGAAAATTTCGTTCGCGAAAAAATCGCGGGAAAGGCGTAAGCCATGAAAGCCAATATCGTCACCCTGCCGGGCGATTACATCGGCCCGGAAATCATCGCCCAGGCGGTCAAGGTGCTGCGGGCCGTCGCGGCCAAATACGGCCATGAGTTCCATTTTGACGAGCGCAAGCTCGGCGGCGCTTCCATCGACGCGTTCGGCGTGCCGCTGACGGATGAAACGCTGGCGGCCTGCAACGCGGCGGACGCGGTGCTGATGGGCAGCGTCGGCGGCCCGAAGTGGGACGCGGTCGAGCCTGCCCGCCGCCCCGAAAAGGGCCTGCTCGCGCTGCGCAAGGGCATGCAGGTGTTTGCCAATCTGCGCCCCTGCACGATTCACCCGCAGCTCTCCGGCGCGTGCCCGCTCCGCGCGGATATCATCGCCAAGCCGATTGATATCATGATTCTGCGCGAGCTGACCGGCGATATCTACTTCGGCAAGCGCTGGCGCAGCGACGACCGCGCGGCGGCGACGGACGAGATGGCCTATTCCGTGCCGGAGGTCGAGCGTCTGGCGCGCATCGGCTTTGAAATGGCGAAGAAGCGCCGCGGCAAGCTCTGCTCGGTGGATAAGGCCAACGTGCTGGAATGCAGCCGCCTGTGGCGCGAGACGGTCGAGCGCCTGAGCCGTGAATACCCCGAGGTCGAGGTCAGCTACATGTATGTGGACAACGCCGCCATGCAGCTGATTCTCAATCCGGCGCAGTTTGACGTGATGATTACCGGCAACCTGTTCGGCGACATTCTCTCCGACGAGAGCGCCGCGATTGCGGGCAGTCTGGGCATGATGCCCTCCGCCAGCCTGGGCAGCACGACGCGCGGCCTGTATGAACCGATTCACGGCAGCGCGCCGGATATCGCGGGCCGCGACATCGCCAACCCGCTGGGCACGATTCTCTCCGGCGCGCTGCTGCTGCGCCACAGCCTCGGTCTGGAGCAGGAGGCCGCCGCGATTGAAAAGGCGGTCTCTCAGGTGCTCGACGAGGGCTATCGCACGGGCGATATCTTCTCCGAGGGCTGCACGAAGGTCGGCTGCACCGAGATGGGCGACCTCGTTGCGGCGAGGGTGTAAAACGGAGACGATTGGGACTCCATCCCAAACCCTGCCGAAAACCTGAGGTTTCTGGACTTCCCACTATTAATAAAAAATCATGCTGGATCAAAACTTTTGATAACAGCATGATTTTTTTATTTGGGAGGTGCAGGAACCTCAGGTTCCTGCCGGGGTTTGGGGCAGCGCCCCAGCGTTTACCCCTTCACCGCCCTGTCCATCGTCTCCATCAGCTTGGCGATTTCAATCGGTTTGGCGATATGCGCGTTCATGCCCGCCTCCAGCGCCTTGCGCTTATCCTCTTCAAAGGCGTTGGCGGTCATCGCGATAATCGGGAGATTCGCTTTGGCCGAATCGGCCAGTGCGCGGATGCGCCGCGTCGCTTCATAGCCGTCCATGCGCGGCATCTGCACATCCATCAGCACCAGTTCGAAGTCGTCGGCCTTCGCGCGCTCGATGCGCTCCACCGCTTCCGCGCCGTCACAGACCGTCTCCACGGTGAAGCCGGCTTCTTCCAGAATGGTCTGCGCGATTTCGCGGTTCAATTCGTTATCCTCCACCAGCAGAATGCACCCGTGCACGGCGGATGTCCGCTCCGCCTGCGGCGCTTCTTCGGCCGTCCGCACCTCGCCGCATGTCGGGAAGCGCAGGCGCACGGTGAACGTTGAGCCTTTGCCTTGCTCGCTCTTTACGCTGACGGAACCGCCCATCAGCGCGACGACGTTGGCCGCGATGGACATGCCCAGCCCCGTGCCCTGTATGCCGCCGACGTTCTCCGCCCGCGAAAACGGCTCGAAAATGTGCTTTTGAAACGCTTCGCTCATGCCGATGCCCGTATCCGCGATGACGAACGCATAATCCGCGAATCCTTCCGGCGCGCCCGCCTGCTCGCTGACCGAGAAGCGCACACTGCCGCCTTCGGGCGTGAACTTGACCGCGTTGCCCAGAATGTTGAGCAGCACCCGATTGAGTCTCAGCTTGTCGCAGAGCACGTTCGGGTGCGCGGCTTCCGCTTCCTCCACCGTGAAATGCAGCCGCTTCTGCGCCGCCGTCGGCTGGATGATAGTCTGCAATTCCGCAATCATCTGCGGCAGGTGCAGCGGCTGCAGCTCGATTTCGATTTTGCCGCTTTCAATGCGGCTCATATCCAGCACGTCGTTAATCAGCATCAGCAGACTGCGGCCCGCGACGGAAATCTTTTCCAGATAGTCCCGAACGCGCGGCGTGTCGTCGATATGGGCTTTCGCCAGCGCGGTGAAGCCGAGAATCGCGTTCATCGGCGTGCGGATGTCGTGGCTCATGCTGCTCAAAAACGTGGTCTTGGCGTGGTTGGCGCGCTCGGCCTCCCGCAAGACCGCGTGCAGCTCCTCCTTGCTCTTTTCCAGCTCGCGGTTGAGCCGCCGAACCTCTTCCATCTGCGAGTTCATGTAGGCGCTGTATACGCCCGCGATTTTCATGTTCGACATGTATACGCCCAGCAGCAGGCCCGCACTCGAGAAAAACACCGAATTGCTCTGGTTCGTCGCGTAGACGGGATAGGCGGATTGAAAATGGCGGATGACCAGCAGATACGCAATTTCGGATGAACCGATAATCGTGCCCAGTTCCACCGCGTTGAGCGCAAAAAGCATCGGCGCGGCGGCGACAAAGACGAGATAGAGCGTCGTGCGCTGGTTCACGCTGTCCGGATTGACGGCGGCGGCGATGCCGACAGCCAAATAAATCAGCAGAAAGATGTGCGCCGAGGCGTGCACGACGGCGTTGCTGCCGCGCACATGTCGGTTGATGAGCGCCAGCGCGCCGAACAGCACGACGGCCAGCATGAATATGATTTGATTCGCCCGCGGAATGCGCTCGAAAAAGACGCACAGGCGCGTCAGATAAATCAGCGTGCAGGCCGTGGAAATGATGACGAGGCTTTTTCGGTTCGCCTCGTTGATTTCATCGGCAATCAGACGGTATTCCTCTTTTTCCAAACCGCCGTAAAAGAGCAGCTTTTTGACGCCGTTCCATGCGTTTTTCATTCGTTTTCCCCTTTCCGGAGGGTTTTTTGACATTCTTCTCCTCATTTACTTTGATCTCTTTAGCATTTCATTATACGGCATCCGCGCATAAATTACAATGTTATCCATCAAAAAAAGAACGCACAGCCCATCCGCCATGCGTTCGATTTCACTTGATTTACAGCGCCATCAGCGCGGAAACCACGCCCTCCGACCACTCGTCAAAGTGTTCGGGGTTCAAGTCATACAGCAGCCCCGCGCAGTCGGTCGCCGACGCGGTCAGCTGCGCGATGCTCCGCCCCAGCGCCGTATCGGACGCGGGCGCGGTCAGCGCGGCAAATCCTTCGCCCGTCAGCATCTTCGTGACGAGCGAAAGCGCGGCTTCGCGGCGGGCGCTGTCCTGCCAGCAGGCGCGGGTAATCGCCAAACCATAGCTCGGCGTGCCGACCGGCGCGGTGCGCGCCTGCCCGTCCATGCCGAAGAGGGAAACGACAACCGTCTTGCCCTGCCTGTCCTCGGCCAGCGTCTCGGCCAAATCGCTGCCGTCAAAACGCATCGCCGCAACGCCCTCCGCAAACGCCTGCTCGGCTTGCTCATCCGTCAGGTTCCACGGGTCAACGCCGAACGCGCCGACTTGGGTCAGCGCCGTCAGCACGCTCTTTGCGCCGTCCAGCGAGGTCTGCTGGCCGTATTGGTCGGCAGGCGCGCCGAGCAGCGCCGCGCAATCCAGCGCGATTTCCGGCCATTCGCACAGGGCGTTGGCCAGCGGCAGAACGCCCTTCTGCGCCAGCGCCGCGCAGGCCGCCACCAGCTCGTCGTAGCTCGTCGGCACGGCGACGCCGTTGGCCTCCAGCACGTCGGTGTTGATATACAGGCTCTCCCAGTTCAGGCGAATCGGCGTGAGCAGCACGGCGCCGCTGCTCTCCGCCATCGCGGCCATCTTCTTTGCGCCGCAGTCCGGCGCGGCGGCGAGCAGCTCATCCACGCCGACCAGTTGGCTTTCCGTCAGGCCGCTGCCCAGCGGAACGACGACGATATCCGCCTTGCCGGAGGAGACCATCTCCTGCATCTGCTGCATGAACAGGTCGTCCTCCAGACCGGAATAATCCTCGACGATGTTGCCCGTCTCGTTTTCCCACGCGGTAATCAAATCCATGTAGCCCTGTGCGGCGAAATCCATATCCGCAAAGGGGGTGAACGTCGTCACCGTCGTGCCGGCCGCCATCGCCGAAAACGCGGCCTCCAGCAGCACCGCCAGCAGCATCAAACCCGAAACCATCTTGCGCATCATGAAAAACCTCCTTGCTGTCCGCCCTCTCCCGCTTCTTTCCCAAGAAATGGCGTAAGAGGGATTATAACCCCAGATTGATTGCCTTTTGCAGCGTCTTTCGCGCCAGAGGCGCGGCCACGCCGCCGCCGCTTCCGCCGTTTTCCACGAGCACGCAGACGGCATAGGGCGCGTTGTCATTGGTGATATAGCCGACGAACCACGCATGGGATTCGACGCTCTTGTCGTTGCTGGCCTCCGCCGAGCCGGTCTTGCCCGCGACGGTGTAGCCGTTATCCAGCGCGGCGCGCTTGCCCGTGCCGGATTTGACCACGCGAATCATTTCGCTTTCCAGCCTGTCGGCGACGGCTTCGTCGAGCACGCGCCTGCCGCTCGCGTGGCTGAGCAGCGCGCGGTTTCCGCCCTGCGCGGTCGTGACCTGCGCGACAAGGCGCGGTTCGTTCATCACGCCGTGGTTGGCGACGGTCGAAGCGATGAGCGCCATATGCAGCGGCGTGGCGAGCACGCGTCCCTGGCCGATAGCCGACCAGGCCAAATCCTCGGCGCTCAGATCGTCGATGGGATAGCTGGAATTATAGACAATTAAGTCACTGAACATGAAGTTCTCGTTGAAGCCCATCTCTTCCGCCGTCTTGCCCAGCATTTCATAGCCCAAATCCTGCGAGAGCGCGGCGAAAGTCGTGTTGCACGAGTGCGCGAACGCGTCGGACAGGCTCTGCACGCCGTGGGCGCTGCCGTCGGTGACGGAGTAATTGCCGACGGGGTAATAGCCCGTGCAGTCAAAGGCGAAGTCGTTCAAATCGGGCAGGTTTTCCAATGCGGAGGCCAGCGTCACGATTTTGAACGTCGAGCCGGGCGGATAGAGGCCCTGTGTCGCGCGGTTGACCAGCGCGCCCGCCGATTCATCCGCCAACGCCGCATCCATATCCGTCGGGTCGAACTGCGGCACGGAGACCATCGCCAGAATTTCGTTGGTCTTATAATTGAGCACGACGACCGCGCCGCGTTTGCCTGCGGGGAACTGCTCGCTGATGTAGCGGGAAAGCCGCTCGGAAATCGTGAGCCGCACATCGTCGCCGCGCTGGGTCGTGCCCGTGAACGCGTCGGTCAGCCGCTCAAAGATACTCGAGCGGAAGCCGAGCAGGAACTGCGCGTGGAACGTATCCGCGCCGGTGGAGACCTTGCCGCCGCTGTCGCCGACCACCTGACAGACCGCCTTGCGTGTCGCCGCGCTGCTGTTATAGCGCCGCCTGCCGTCCTCATCGGTATAGGCGAGCACAGTGCCGTCCCTGTCGGTCAGCGTGCCCATCACGACATGCTGCTTCCGGCTGCTGATGCGCGGGTTATACGGATTGGCGACCCAGCGCCCGCCGTAGAAATAGACGGAGTAGCAGAAATACGCAATCACGAGCGCGAACAGCAGCATCAGCAGCAGCGTGAGCAGGTGCATACGCCGCTTAATAACCTTGATAAAATCGCCTCCTTGGGAGAGAAACGTTGGGCTGCCGCCCAAACCCGCCTGAGGGATTTAATCCCTCAGACTCCCTGCCTGCTTCGCGGCATGCCGCGAAGCGAATGCGGAAGGTCAAGGGAACTCAGTTCTCTTGTGGGGCTTGGGGCAAAGCCCCAACGCGTCACCCCTTCACGCACAGAATATCCTCTTCCAGATTCTCCTGCGCCCTCGCGCTCGCCCCGTGCAGAATGCCGATCATCGCCATGCACGAGAGCAGCGACGAACCGCCGTAGCTGAGAAACGGCATCGTCACGCCCGTCAGCGGAATCATTTTAATCACGCCCGCGACAATCATGAACGTCTGAATGCCCAGCATCGCCAGCACGCCGCAGCCCAGCAGCATCTCAAACGAGCGCCGCGCACGGGCAACCACCGTCACCCCGCGCAGTATCAGCAGCACATAGACCGCCAGCAGCAGCACGCCGAACACCTGCCCCAGCTGTTCGCAGATGACGGCGAAGATGAAGTCGTTGTAATATGCGGGTATCTTCTCCGGCGTGCCCTGTCCCAGGCCCACGCCGAACAGCCCGCCCGAGCCGATGGCCAGCAGCGCCTGAATAATCTGATACCCTTTATCCGTCGGGTCGCTCCACGGGTTGCGCCACATCGCCACGCGCACTTTCACATGCGCGAACATCTGATAGCCCAGCACCGCCGCGCCCACGCCGCCGCCCAGGCCGACAATCGTCAGCGGCACGTTGCCGCAGGCAACATAAAACAGCACCAGCGTCGTCAGATAATAGATGAGCGCCGTGCCGAGATCGCGCTGCATCATCAGCAGCAACAGGCACGCCGCCGCGAACACCAGCGCGGGCATCATCTGCCAAACGGTGCGGTGCGCGCTGAAAAAATAGGCCAGCGCCAGCACCACCGAGAGCTTCACGATTTCGCTGGGCTGAAAAGAGCCGAGCAGCGGCACCTGCACCCAGTTCTTCGCGCCGTTGTTCCACCGGCCGAAGGCCAGAGGCAGAATCAGCGCGCCGATACCCAGCACCATCCCCAGCAGCGTCAGGCCGCGGAAATGGCGCACGCGAAAGACGATTTCGCTCATCACCAGCATCACAGCCAGCCCCAGCGCGTAAAACACAGCCTGCCGCATCCCGCGCTCGGGCGAAACGGTGTAGAGCACCACGATGCCCACGCCGCAGAGAAAGTTCGTCAGCGCCATCACCAGCGAATCCATCGGCAGAAAGCGTGGCAGCACCAGTGTGCTCAAAAGCCCCAGCGACGCCACCGCCGCGCAGAGCTTCACCGCCTGCATATCCGCCGCGCCCTCCGTCCTGACCGCGCAGAGCAGCAGGCTCAACACCTCAAACACCGCCGTCAGCAGCGCGATGAGCGTCACGCCCGCGTCGCCCGCGCGGCTGACGGCGCGCCGCCTGTCCTTGGCGACGGCCGCGGCGCGCGCCTTCTCCCGCTTCTCCCTGCCGGAAAGTTCTTTTTCCGGCTCATAGCGTTTGGGCGCGCGGCGCTCAGGCTTCCGCGCTTCCTCCTTCGGCTTTTCGGGCTTCAGCCTGCCGGTCTTTGTCCGCTCGGGTTTGGTTTTCTCCGCCGAGTCGGCGGGTTCGGGCCGCGCGCGGAGCCCCTTCGGCGCTTCCGCCTTGACGGCGTTCTTTTTCGGTTTGACGGGTTTGTAGACGGCGGTTTCGTCCTCCCGCTTGTCCGTATCGATTTTGCCGCGGGCCATGCCGTCACCTCCGCCTTTCCTGCTTGTCTGTCTTTTGTGCGGCGGACGCGCGCTTCTGCCCATCCGCCTCGCGCCGAATCAGCTTCTTTTTCTCCCGACGAATCGCGCCGCGCGTGGGCGCGCCCAGGCCGTCGCCGCGGCCCTGCCCCGCCTTGCTGCGGCGGGCGCGGGTGACATACGGCTCGTCCGCGCCGTCGGCCTGCTCGCCGCGGTCATACATCCGCAAAACCAGCTTCAATTCGCCGACGCGCAGTATCGCGCCGTCGCGCATCACGGCCTCGTCGCCCGGCTCAATCGGCGTTTCGTCGGCCAGAAATCCGTCCTTATGCAGCGGCACAAGGTGCAGCTCTTCGCCCTCGACCCAGAAGAAGGCCGAGCGCATGTGCACCTTTTTATACGGCACGCACACGTCGCAGCTCATCGAGCCGCCGAGCGTGCCCTCAAACGGCACGCGCAGCTCCGTTCCGGCGGGCAGCCGACGGCTGCCCGCCGTCAGCACGACAAAGCGCCCCGCCGCGCCCGCCTGCGGCAGATTTTTGCTCACCCGCCGCCAGAGCGCGCGGTCTTTGACATACTTTTTGAAGGCCAGCAGCACAATCAGCGCGATAATCGCCGCGCTGAGATACCCGAAGCCCATCGACGCCACCTGATACCAAGCCTGATTCACCTGTGCCGGCCTCCCGCCTGCCGCCGGGCAGGGGCCTCGGCGGAAAAATCTTCCCTCCGATTATACCATAGAAACGCATGAGGCTGTCAAATTTATCCCGAATGACGAAAAAAATCCCCCGTGTTTTCACACGAGGGATGAAATCAGTCGTTCTCCTCGAAATCGCCGGTATAGAGCTGATAATACTTGCCGTGCTGGGCAATCAGCTCATCGTGCGTGCCGCGCTCGATGATGCGGCCCTGTTCGAGCACCATGATGCAGTCGCTGTTGCGCACGGTGGAAAGGCGGTGCGCGATGACGAACGTGGTGCGGCCCTTCATCAGGGAATCCATGCCGGCCTGAACGAGCGCCTCGGTGCGGGTATCGATGGAGCTGGTCGCCTCGTCGAGAATCAGCACGGGCGGGTCGGCAACCGCGGCGCGCG
This sequence comes from uncultured Clostridia bacterium, assembly GCA_934675735.1. GTDB lineage: Bacteria > Bacillota > Clostridia > Christensenellales > Aristaeellaceae > Ventricola. The sequence goes on along the minus strand of CAKURR010000002.1, from coordinate 253,946 downwards.
CGATGGCGAGCAGCTGTCGCTGGCCCTGCGAGAGGTTGCCGCCGTCGCCCTTGAGCATGGTGTTATAGCCGTCGGGCAGGCGGGTGATGAAGCCGTCCGCGTTGGCGAGCTTCGCGGCTTCGATGCATTCCTCGTCGGTCGCGTCGAGCCGGCCGTAGCGGATATTCTCCATGACCGTTCCCGTAAACAGGTGCGTATCCTGAAGCACGATGCCCAGCGAACGGCGGAGGTCGTCTTTCTTAATCTTGTTGATGTTGATGCCGTCGTAGCGGATTTTACCGTCCTGAATATCGTAGAAGCGGTTAATCAGGTTGGTGATGGTCGTCTTGCCCGCGCCCGTGGAGCCGACGAAGGCAATCTTCTGGCCCGGGGTGGCGTAGAGCTTGATATCGTGCAGCACCATCTTGTCGTCGTTATAGCCGAAATCGACGTTATCCATCACGATATCGCCCTTCAGCTCGCGATACTCGGTTTCACCCGTGTCCTTATGGGTGTATTTCCACGCCCACAGGCCGGTGCGCGACGCGCTCTCGGTGAGCACGCCGTTTTCGTCCTTCTTCGCGTTGACGAGGTTCACATAGCCGTCGTCCACTTCGGGCGTTTCATCCAGCAGCTCAAAGACGCGTTCCGCGCCCGCCAGCGCCATGATGATGGCGTTGGACTGCTGGGAGACCTGGTTAATCGGCTGGTTGAAGCTCTTGTTCAGCGTCAGGAAGGAGACCAGCGTGCCGATGGTCAGGCCGAGGTAGCCGTTAGTGGCCAGCAGGCCGCCGACCACCGCGCAGAGCACGTAGCTCAGGTTGCCCATCGCCATCGTCAGCGGCATGATGGTGTTGGCGATGCGGTTGGCGCTGTACGCGCTGTCGCGCAGAGCGTTATTCAGCTTCTTGAAGCCTTCAAAGTTTTCCTCTTCGTGGCAGAACACTTTGACGACCTTCTGTCCGTCCATCATCTCTTCGATATAGCCGTTGACCTTGCCCAAATCGATTTGCTGCTGCACGAAGAAGCGGCCTGACTTCTTGATGCGCTTCATCGAAAGCGTCATCGTCGTGGCGACCATGAACAGCGTGATAATCAGCAGCGGCACGTTGAGCATCACCATCGAAACGACGATGCTCACAATCGTGATGACGCTGGAGATCAGCTGCGGCATGGACTGGGAAATCATCTGGCGCATAGTGTCGATATCGTTGGTGTAGACGCTCATGATATCGCCGTGGGCATGCGTGTCGAAATATTTAATCGGCAGGCGCTCCATCTTGGAGAAGAGCTTGACGCGCAGATTTTTCAGCGTGCCCTGCGAGACGAAAATCATCAGGTAGTTATACAGCCAGCCGCTGAACGCGCCGAGGATATACACCGCCGCCACGCCGAGCACCGCGCGGCCCATCGGGCCGAAATCCGGATTTGGCCGGCCCATCATCGGGGTGATGTAGTCGTCAATCAGGCGCTGCATGAACATCGTGCCGTAAACGTTGGCCACGGCGCTCACCAGCAGGCAGATGACGACCGCGATGCAGTGAATCTTGTACTTGCTCATAATCTCGGCAAAGATGCGCTTAAACGTCTTGCCGGGGTTCTTCGCGCCGGGCTTGCCGGCGTTTTTGTTGCGTCCCATCATGGTCAGTCGCCTCCCTTCATGGCGGCCTCGTCGAAGTCGCCGCCGCCGCTGCCGATCTGGCTGTTGTAGACCTCCTGATAAATCGCGTTGGTTTTCAGCAGGTTTTCCGGCGTATCAAACGCGTTCACACAGCCGTTATCCAGCACGAGCACGCGGTCCGCATCCTGAATGGAGGAAATGCGCTGCGCGATGATAATCTTGGTCGTGCCGGGGATATGGGTGCGCATGGCCTCGCGAATCTTCGCGTCCGTCGCGGTATCCACGGCGCTGGTGGAGTCGTCGAGGATAAGCACCTTCGGCTTTTTGAGCAGCGCGCGGGCGATGCACAGGCGCTGCTTCTGGCCGCCGGAGACGTTCGTGCCGCCGCGCTCAATGCGGGTGTCGTATTTCTCGGGAAAGCGCTCGATAAATTCATCCGCGCACGCCAGACGGCAGGCTTCCCTACACTGTTCGTCGGTCGCGTTTTTGTCGCCCCAGCGGAGGTTATCGTAAATCGTGCCGGAGAAGAGCACGTTGTTTTGCAGCACGACGGAAACCGCGTCGCGCAGGCTCTCCACGTCGTATTTGCGCACATCCTCGCCGCCGACGCGCACCTCACCCGCCGTCACGTCGTACAGGCGGGAAATGAGGTTGACCAGGCTCGACTTGGAGGAACCCGTGCCGCCCATGATGCCGACAGTTTCGCCCGCCTTGATGTGCAGATCGACGTCGCTGAGCACGGGCTTGCCGCTGCGCTGCTGATAGGCGAAGGTCACATGGTTGAAGTCGATGGAGCCATCCTTCACGGTCTTGAGCGCGTTCTCGGGGCTGGCGATATCCGGCTGCTCCTCCAGCACTTCCTCGATGCGCTGCGCCGCCGCGGCGGACTGCGTGACCATGACAAAAACCATGGAGAGCATCATCAGGCTCATCAGGATGTTCATCACGTAGGAAAGCAGGCTGGTCAGCTCGCCCGTGGTCAGGCCGGTCTGGTTGACAATCATCTTCGCGCCGAACCAGCTGATGAGCAGGATGCAGGCGTACACGGTCAGCTGCATGCCCGGCATGGAGAAGGAGATGATGCGCTCGGCGGAAATGGAGTTTTTGAACAGGTCATCCGCCGCGCCTGCGAATTTGTCGTCCTCATACTGCTCGCGGACAAACGCCTTCACCACGCGGATGGCGCCGACATTTTCCTTGACCACGCCGTTCACCGCGTCGTATTTGCGGAACATCTGTTTGAAATACTTCATCGCCTTGGGGATGAGGATGACAATCATCACGCCCAGAAACGCAATCGCAACCAGGAACACGAGCGAAAGCTTCGCGTTGATGGAAAACGCCATAAACAGCGCGACGATCAGCGTCACGGGGGAACGCGTGCAGATCATCAGCAGCATCTGGAACGCGTTCTGGATGTTGGTGACGTCGGTGGTCAGGCGCGTGACAAGGCCCGCGGTGGAGAACTTGTCGATGTTGGAGAAGGAATATTCCTGAATGCGCCCGAACATCGCCTCGCGCAGGTTGGCGGCCAGGCCCGTGCTCGCACGCGCGCTGTGCACGCCCGCGCGAACGCCGCAGAACATCGCCAGCAGCGCCATCACGGCCATCAGCGAACCGATTTTCGCGACATGCGCCATGTTGCCCACGGCGATGCCCTTGTCGATGATGGACGCGGTGAGATACGGAATCAGAATTTCGAGCACGACGCAAAACGTCGTGTACATCGGCGAGAGGAACGTGTCTTTTTTATACTGTTTCAATTCTTTCGCCAGACGCGCGCCGGTGATGTGCTTTTTCCCGCCGGTTTGTTTCGTTTCAGCCATTGAAGTCCTCCTTATCTTCATCGATGATATCGTCACACTGTCTGAACGCGTCGGACGCCGTAATCTCGAACGTCCGCCCGAGCAGGCGCACAAATTCCTGCGCGTCGCTGCCCATCATATTCAGCATGACCTCGATTTTTTTCATAAAATGCTGTCTCCGCTTTTCGCAGAGCGCGTCGCCTGCCTGTGTCAGCGACACAAGCACGCGGCGGCGGTCGATTTCGTCGTTTTCGCGCTCGAGCAGCCCTTTCTTTTCCAGGCTGCCGAGCACGGCGGCGATGCGCGAGGTGGTCATGCTCAGCCGGCTGCTCAGCTCGCCAGCCGTCATCCGCTTCTTTCCGCCGTTATGCAAAAGCCGCATCACGGCCATTTCGCCGCACACGGTCGCGCTGAAACGGTTATCCCGCGCTTCCCGCGGATGTTCATCCAACAGGCAGACCATTTTTTCCGCCAGGGTATGAACCGCTTCTTCCGTCAGCGCAGCGTTTTCCGTCACAGAATCCCTCCTTTTGCTAACACTGTGAGCTATTATACGGAGAACATCAAAATGTGTCAACGTTAAATGCGCCAAATCTCGGCGCGGTCAGCTTGGCAAAGAACACAATTTGCTTGACATTTTTCAAACTTGGCGCTATACTGAACGGGATTTTTGAAAGGGGTGAACATCGGAGCATGCGCAAGTGATTTCTGTATGGACAGACAACCGGAGCGCGCGTTTTTCGCGGGCTTGTTTCGGCTGTCCGGCCAAACGGAAATCAAGACGCGCTGTTTCGGTTGATGCATGCTTTTTGAGCGTGCGTTCTTTGCGTGGGTTTCCGCCTTTGGCCGCAACGGCCGAAGGCGGATTTTTTTGCTTTTCATTGAAAAAGCAGAATAGGAGTTTTATGTTAACGATTGACAACCTGACACTCACCCATCGCAAAGACCTCGCCGTTCTCGTCGATTCCCTCTCTCTTGCCGTCGGCGACGGCGAACGCCTCGCGCTCATCGGCGAAGAGGGCAACGGCAAATCCACCCTGCTCCGCGTGCTGGCGGGCGATGTAAGCGTGAACGATTATATCGAAGTCACCGGCTCGTTTTCCTGCCGCGGCCGCGCGGGCTATCTGCCTCAGGAGCTGCTCGCAGACGAGCGCGAAAAGAGCGCTTACGATTTTTTCTGCGCGTCGCCCGTCTTTTTCGACCAATCGCCGAAAGACCTCGGGCAGTTGGCCGCGCGGCTCGCCCTGCCCGCCGACGTGTTTTACAGCCCGCAGCGCATGGCCGATTTTTCCGGCGGCGAACGCGTCAAATTGCAGCTGGCGCGGCTGCTGATGGCCTCGCCCGAGGTGCTGCTGCTCGACGAGCCGACCAACGATTTGGACGGCGATTCCGTCCGCTGGCTGGAGGATTTTCTGCTGACCTGCAAGCTGACCGTGCTCTTTGTCTCCCACGACGAAGCCCTGCTCTCGCGCGCCGCGACGAGCGTCCTTCTGCTGGAGCGTCTGCGGCGCAGGCAGGCGCCCCGCGCGACGCTGTATGCCATGGGCTATGACCGATTTTACGAAGAACGCATCGCGGCTTTTGACAAGCAGACCCAAATCGCGCGCAAAGAGCGCGAGGATTTTCAGGCAAAAATGGCGCGCTATGAAGCCATCCGCCGCAAGGTGGAACACGACCAGAACGCCGTCTCCCGCAACGATCCGCACGGCGGCCGACTGCTCAAAAAGAAAATGCACGCCGTTCAGGCAATGGGCAGGCGCTTTGAGCGCGAGCAGGACAGCCTGACCGCCCTGCCCGAGCAGGAGGAAGCCATCTTCGCCAAGCTCGACTGCACGCCGCTGCCCGCCGCGAAAACCGTGCTCGACCTCGCCTGCCCCGCGCTGAGCATCGACGGCCAAACGCTCTGCCAAGATATCCGCCTGACCGTCCGCGCCGATGAAAAGCTGTGCATCTGCGGCAAAAACGGCGTGGGCAAATCCACCCTTCTGCGCTTCATCCGCGATACGCTCGAAAAGCGCGCCGACCTGCGCGTCTTTTACATGCCGCAGGACCCCGGCGAGCTGCTCGATCTGCGCCTTTCCCCCGTCGAGCTGCTCGCCCCGTCGGGCGAAAAGGACGCGCTCAGCCGCGCCGGTCTGCTGCTGGGCAGCATGAAATTCACCGCCGACGAGATGCGCCATCCCTGTGCGGGCCTTTCCGGCGGGCAGAAGGCCAAGCTGATGTTTTTGATGATGGCCGAAAGCCGGGCGGACGTGCTGCTGCTCGACGAGCCGACGCGAAACCTCTCCCCGCTCTCCGGCCCTGTCGTGCGGAAGCTGTTTGCCGATTACCCCGGCTGCATCATCGCCGTGTCGCACGACAGGCGATTTGCAGAGACCGTCTGCACCCGCGCCGTCCGACTGGCGCGCGAAGGGGTGCGCGAAGCCCCCGTTTCCGACATTTTATGACGAATTTGGACACGAAGTGGTGCTCTCATCCGCTTTTCCAATCGTTTTCGGCGCAATGATGGAGCGTAAGTGGAGAAAGAAAGGCAAAAAAGATTGACAAGTGGAAAAAAATGGTTACAATGAAAGGAGTGAAAAGCACGAAAGGAGCGCATCGGTATGAAGGATATCGCCATTGAATATTTGGGGGGCAGCGGCTTTCTCGTGTCGCTCGGCGATACCGGCCTGCTCTTTGACGCCAGCGAAAACGGGCCGGATCGGCGCGCTCTGCCGGGCAAAGAGACCCTCGCAGCGTTTGACAAGCTGTATGTGTTCGTCAGCCACCACCATGACGACCACTTTTCCCCGGCGATTTATGACCTGTGCGGCGAAACGGCGACATATGTGCTCGGCTTCGATGTGCCCGAGCCGTATCGCGGCGTGCGCCTTGCCCCGGGCGACGAGCGCACCTTCGGTGCGCTGACCGTGCACGCCTACGGCTCGACGGACGAGGGCGTTTCGTTCTATGTCGATTTCGCGGGCATCACGCTGTTCCACGCAGGCGATTTGAACCTGTGGCATTGGCGGGACGAATCCTCCGTGACGGAAATCGAAGCCGCCGAGCGCGCGTTTTATGACTGCGTCGCGCCGATTCCCAAACAGAAAATCGACGTGGCGTTTTTCCCCGTCGATCCCAGACAGGGCAGCATGTATGACGCGGGCGCGGGCTATTTCATCATGACCGTGAAGCCCCGGTTCTTTATCCCCATGCATTTTCAGGGCAGGCCCGACGTCGCGCTGCGCTTTGCCGTCACGGGCGAAACGCCGCAGACCCGCGTCGTCGCCCTCGAGCAGCCCGGGGACCATATCGATCTGCACCTGCCGGAGGACGAAACCTCCGCACCGGATCAAAAGCTGAAGGATTTGCTGAAAGAAGAAAATCTTTAAGCCGCCGCGAAGCGAAGAAGGGGTTTGGGGACTGGTCCCCAAGCAGGTCTGGGCGGCAGCCCAGCGCCCCCATTGCGCAGCACACAAAACGAGAGTCAGGGAGCGAAGCGATACCTGACTGCGCGCAAGTCGGTTTGAACCCGTTTTCCTTCTCCCCACGGACGCGCAACGCGCGCCCCTGCAAGCGCACAAAAAAGCTCAGGCATTTTTCAGCCTGAGCTTTTTTCTTATAACTTTTCAATTTCCCGCACCGTCAGCACGCCGTCCCGAACGGTGAAGCGGACGTTTCGGCCCGCAAACGCCACGCCGTACAGCCGCTTTTCATCGCTCTGATACGACGGCCGCGGGTCGTGCGCCAGCACGCCGCGAAGCGCCGCGCGGTGTTCGGGCGGGATTTTTTCCTCCAGCTCCGGCGGAAAGTCAACCGTCAGCGCGTAGTTTTTTCGTTTCTCGGCAAAGCCGCCCGTCGCCTCGGGATGGCAGTCGGCATACGGCAGATAGGGCTTGATATCGTAAATCGGCGTACCGTCCATCAGGTCTGCGCCGCCGACGATGAGCGTCGGCCCGTCCGGCGTATGCAGGCGGACTTCTTCAAGCGTCACGGACGACAGCCCGATGGGGTTGGGCCGAAACGGCGATCTTGTGGCGAACACGCCCATGCGCGTATTGCCGCCCAGCCGCGGCGGGCGCACGGTCGGCGACCACGCTTCCCGCTCGCAGGCGGAAAAGCCCCAAATCAGCCACAGATGCGAAAAACTCTCGATGCCGCGCAGCGCGTCGGCGTTTTGATACGGCTTTTCAAAGACGACGGTTGCGCGCGTTTCGGGCACAACGCCGCTCTGGCGCGGAATGCCGAACTTCTGCGGGAAATCGCTCCGGATTCGGGCGACGACTTTGATTGTTTCCATGCTCATCATTGGGGGTACGGCGGGGCTTTGCCCCGAACCCCACCAAGAACCTGAGGTTCTTGGATTTCCCTCCTTGTTTATCGCTGCGCGATAAACAGACTCAATTCAAACTTTCCCCACGGATTGCGCAGCAATCCGGTAAGCGGAAGGTGCAGGAACCTCAGGTTCCTGCCGGAGCTCGAGACGGAGCCTCGAACGTTCCTCCCTCTCACTTCACCAGCACCGACGGCACTTCGACGCCCGAGTCGTGCATCGTCTGCATCATGTGCCGCTGGGCCGCCTGCCGCGCGCGCTCGCTGTCGTGCTCCAGAATGCCGCGATACATCTCCAAATGGCATTGGCTCGCGCGCTGATAACTGCCCTCCACACGGCGAGTGTGGTGATAGCCCGCCTGAATGGATTCGTGAATCGTCGGCAGAAGGCGCTTCATCACATCGTTGCCCGTGCACTGAGCGATTAAAGAATGAAACTCAAAGTCATAAGGCGTGTAATCCTCGCCGTGCAGATAGGCATTATCCATCTTATCCAGCAGGTTTTTCATCGCGACCAGCTGTTTATCCTGCCGACGCAGGGCCGCCAGCGCGGCGACGCTCGGCTCAATCAGCAGGCGCGTTTCCAGCAGCTGGGCGATAAGCTCCTCCTGGTCGGCAAAGCGCAGCCCCAGCGGGTCGCTCGCCAGCCCCGGCATCGCGCACAGAAACGTGCCCTGCCCCTGACGGATATCGACGATGTGCTCCGTCTGCAAAATTTTGACCGCCTCGCGCACCGTCGAGCGGCTGACTCCGAAGCGCTCCATCAGCTCCGCCTCGGCCGGCAGTTTCGCGCCCGTCTTGAGCGATTCCTGTATGATCATCTCCCGCAGCTTATCGGCCACCTGTTCCGGAAGTTTTCGTGTTTTTCTGACTGTCTCCATCGATTCTGCCTTTCTTTTGCTTCAAGGTGAAAGGGGCGGGGGAACGTTGGGGCTTTGCCCCACGCCCCACCAAGAACCTGAGGTTCTTGGATTTCCCGCTTTGTTTATCGCTGCGCGATAAACGGTAATCCACCGTTTGTATTCGTTTTTGAAGCATATTGTCTGTCGGACAAACTTCTTTATCTTTATCAGTGTAGCACATCCGCCCGTTTTTCTCAACCCTTTCGCCTCCCCGTTCAATTTTTGCGCGCCCCGCAAAGTCTTGCCTCCCCTCGGGAAGGATTTTGCGCCGACAGCGCGAATACTGAATAAGTCTGAATTTGCCCTTTTATACCGTTTTGCCGCCCTTTTGGGGCGCAGGGGCGAAGTTATGCACAGCAATGTGGATAAATCGGTCGGTTGTTTTGGGCTTTATCCAGTGTTTTCCACAGGCCAAAAGTCTGCTCTGTTTTGGGTTTTTGGCACTTATCCCGATTTTCCACCGCTCTACGGCTCCTGCTGCTGAACGTATATACTGCTACTACCCCATTGGAGGTTATGAAAATGCGTTTCACTTGTGATACCAATGAATTGAACATTGCGCTTTCCATTGTCAGCCGCGCGCTGGCGGTGCGCTCCACCAAGCCGATTTTGGAAGGCATTCTGTTCGAATCCTGCGACGAGGGGCTTCGCTTGACATGCACGGATTTGGCGCTGGGCATCGAAACCCTGCTTCCGGCGACTTTCAGCGAAGAGGGCCGCGCCGTTCTGCCGGGCAAGCTGCTTTGCGAAATCATTCGCAAGCTGCCGGGCGGCCCGTGCGACATCACGGTCGGCGAACGGATGCAGGCAACGATTCGCTGCGCGAGCATCCGCACGACGATCAACGGCTTTGATCCGGTGGAATACCCCGAACTGCCGCAGGTGGAGGGCGAGAGTTTTGAGCTGCCCCAAAACACGCTCAAGGATATGGTCGGCCGCACGCTGTTTGCCATCGCGCAGGACGAGAGCCGCCCGATTCTGACCGGCTGCCTGCTGGAAATCAATCAAACCGAAATGCGCGTCGTTGCGCTGGACGGCTACCGCCTTGCGCTGCGCAAGGAAAATATTGTCGGCCCGGCGGCGCCGATCAGCGCGGTGGTGGGCGGCCGTGTTTTGGGCGATATCGCGAAGATTCTGGCGGACACGGAAGAGGGCGTGTCGCTATGCTTCACCAAGAGCCATGTGCGCATGAACATCGGTCAGACGCGCGTGGTCGCGCGCCTGCTGGAGGGCGAATTTATCCGCTATCGCCAGATTCTGCCGGAAGAGTGGCAGACCCGCGTGACGGTGGACCGCGCCGAGCTGGGCAGCGCCATCGACCGTGCGAGCCTGATTGCCCGCGAAGGCAAGACGAACCTGGTCTGCTTCAAGATTGACGGCGAGACGCTGGAGGTTACGTCCAATTCCGAGACGGGCGACATGGAAGAGAAGATGGAGGTCACGACGGAGGGCAAGGATTTGACGATTGCCTTCAACGTGCGCTACATCACGGATGTGCTCAAGGCGCTTTCCGACGACCGGATTGTGATGCGTTTTAACTCGAACGTGAGCCCGTGCGTGGTTTGTCCGGTGGAAGGCGACAGCTATCTCTACCTGGTCCTTCCGGTCCGCGTATTCAACGCGTAAGGGCGGGCGGGGGGGACGGTGGGGCGCCGCCCCAGTCCGGGAAACTCGCATAGTCGCGCAAGCGCTCCTTGCGATTTCCGATTTCCGCCATGCTTTTTCCCGCACAGCGGGCGCATGGCTTCAATCCCCCGTCAGGAACCTGAGGTTTCTGGACCTCCCGTATCGTTTATCGCTGCGCGATAAACGGGGAAAAAGAAAGAATATTTTATAAAATTACCCATCCGCAATGCGGATGGGAGGAGGAAGGTGCAGGGAACTCAGTTCCCTGCCGGGGGATTGGGGGCGGCGCCCCCAACGTTCTTCCCCCGTATGTTGCTATGCAGGTTACGTCGCTCAGCCTGAGCCATTTCAGGAATTATGAAAAGGCGGTCATCGAGCCGGACGCGGGCGTCACCGTGTTCACCGGCCCGAACGCGCAGGGAAAAACGAATATTCTGGAGGCGCTGCACCTGTGCTGCCTGGGCAAAAGCCATCGAACCTCCCGCGATGAGGAGCTGATTCAGTGGGGGCAGGACTGCGCGCGCGTGACGGTGAAAACCGCCCAGCGAGACGGCACGCACGAGGTCGCCGTCATCCTCAGCCGCACACAGAAGAAGAAAAAAACCGTGCGCATCGGGCTTCGGCAGGCGGAACGCATCGGCGAGCTGCTCGGCCACGTCTGCGGCGTGCTGTTTTCGCCGGAAGATCTGCAAATCGTCAAGGAAGGCCCGGCGGAGCGGCGGCGGTTTATGGATATGCAGCTGTCTCAGCTGCGGCCCGCGTATTTTTACGCCCTCCAGCGCGCCGTGCGCACGCTCAACCAGCGCAACGCGCTGCTCAAGGAGATTGCCCGCAATCCGTCGCTGCTGCCTACATTGGATATGTGGGACGAGCAGCTCGCGCGCGTCGGCGCGGTCATCTGCGAAAACCGCCGCGAGGCCGTCGGCAAGCTCGGCGAGCTGGCCCGCTCGGCGCATCTGTCGCTGACGGGCGGGCGCGAAGAACTGAATCTGCGCTATGTGTCGCAGGTGGCGGACGCATCCGACGTATACGAAGCGCTTTTGGCGCGGCTTTCGCGCGCCCGAAGCGAGGATTTGCGGCGGATGACGACCACCGTCGGCGTGCATCGGGACGACATTGCCATCACCATCGACGGCAAGGAGGCGCGTACGTTCGCCTCTCAGGGGCAGCAGCGCAGCGCGGTGCTCTCCCTCAAGCTGGCTCAGCTGGAGCTGGCGGGGCTGGAGAGCGGCGAAGCGCCGATTTTGATGCTTGACGACGTGATGAGCGAGCTGGACCCGAACCGCAGGCGGCAGCTCATCGAGCGAATCGATCGCGTACAGACGTTTGTCACCTGCACGGACCTCTCCGATTTGGCGGGCGCGAAGCAGGGCGCGGTCTACCGCGTGGAAAAGGGCGAGCTGACGCGAAGCTGAGCGACTTTTGGGGAAAAGCGAAAAAGTGTGCAGAAACAGGAAAAAACGGACTTATCCCCGAGTTATCCACACTCGTCCACAAATTATCCACAATATCCACAGAAGTGTGGAAAAGCCTGTGGACAACCGACGGAGAAGCCGCTGACAACCCCAAAACCGTGCGACGTGTCGGGGACTCCCCAAAACCGCCAAAAGTCTTTTGGGTTTTGGCTTTTGGGGCCACAGCTCCCCAAAAAGAAAGCGCGTCCGAAGCTGTGGGTTCTCCAAAAGTGGAAAAGCCGCTTTTGGGAGGAAAGGAGACGAGGGGGGAGGTACGTTGGGACGCTGTCCCAAACCCTGCCAAGAACCTGAGGTTCTTGGATTTCCCGCTTTATTCGTTTATCGCATCGCGATAAACGGGAAATGATGAGCAATAAGCACGAATTTGAAGATGGAATGGATGAATTTTTTGAACTTCCCACTCTGCCCATTTATCGCATTGCGATAAATGGGCAGGATAAAAAGAATCGAGCTGTAAGCGCGAAGCGAAGAAGGGAGTCTGAGGGATAATATCCCTCAGGCAGGTTTGGGCGGCAGCCCAAAACGTCCCTCTAAAGCGAAAGGATGCTGACATGGATCGCAAAAATAGGCGCGTCACCTATCTCACGGGCGCAAACGCCACGTTTAACGCCTATGGGATGAATGACGAGAAAAAGAAGAAAAATAAAAAGAAAAAATCGGTGCAGGGGAAAATCCGAACCGTCATTCTCGCGGCTGCGCTCGTCGCGCTGCTCGCCGTGTGCGTCGTTTACGCGCTGACAGGCTCGACTCGGGACGGCATCGGCCGCGTGACGCGCATCGGCGCGACGCTCAGCCAAAATGTCTCCCCCTTCGGCGACAGCGTCATCTTTTATGACGGCACAACGCTGCACTGCGTCGCCGCAACCGGCGGCAATGAGTGGAGCTATCAAATCGGCACCAACGCCGATTATGACGCGACCGAAAAGCGCATCGTCGCATGGTCCGGCAACGATTTGTATATCCTCAATAACAGGGGCCGGCTCATCTATAACAATAAGATGAGCGATACCATTCAGTTCGCCAGCGCGGGCGACGAGTATGTCGCCGTGTTCGTCGGCGACGCCGATAACGGCGTGGTCACCGTCATCAACAGCAGCGGCCAAATCGTCGATAACATCACCGTCTCCGATCAGACGCTGCTGGATATCGGCTTCTTCATGGCCTCCACCACCTCCAACGCCCAGCCGATTGAGCTGATGTGGGTGCTCGGGCTGAATACCACCGGCACCGTGCTCTCCACCGAGCTGCAAACCTTCCAGCCCGGTAAGCTCTCCACCGGCAAAAGCTCCATCGGCGAGCATATCGCCTACTCGATTTATGACGAAAACGGCACGCTCAACGTCGTCACCACCCGCCAGATTCTGCATTACAGCTATCGCGCGCTGGAGGCGAGCAACCCGACGCTCATCTACGGCTATACCGTCGAGGACGTCAGCCAGAGCGGCAACGTGCTCTATCAGCTGCTCGTGCCCGCGCAGGAACAGAATGAAGGCATCAGCATCGCCAACGTGCGGCTGATGTACGGCAATATCGACCGCGTGATTCACCTGCCCAGCGCGTGCATCGCCGCCAAGTTGGGCACGAAATCGGTCTACGGCTTCTCGGCCAACGCCGTCTATGCGTGCAGCTTCGGGGATACCACGTTCCGCACCTACGCCATGCCCATCACCGTCACCGCCGTGCTCGGCATGATGAACGACAACCGCGCGGTGGTGGCCTCCGGCTCGGAAATCTACGTCGTCGAACTGCCGACGTAAGGGAGGAAAGACATGAATATCATCGATATCGTGATTCTGGCGGTGCTGGCCGTCAGCGTGATTTTTGGCATGTACCGCGGCTTCATCAGCGGCGTGCTCAGCGTGGCGGCGCTCATCGGCGCGGTCGCGGCGGCCTTCGCCCTCAGCCCCTCGCTGGCAGCGTGGCTGCAGGGCAACGAAACGCTGGTCAATACGCTGATGTATTACACCGATGCGGGCAGCCGCATCAAAGACCTCGATCTGTCGCTGCTCACCGTGTCGCAGGCCAATCAGAGCGCCGTCGCCCAGATTATCAGCGGCGCGCAGCTGCCGGAGCAGTTTCAGGCGGCATTTGTGAACGCGGTGAACACCGCCTCCGGCTCGACCACGATGTCCACCCTGCTCAGCCAGACGATCGTCAACGTGTCGCTGTCGATTCTCAGCTTTCTCATCTGCTTTCTGGTGTGCTACATCGTTGCGGCGTTCGTGATTCACCTCGTCTGCTACGTGTTCGAGCTGCCCGTGCTGCGCCATCTGGATGCGCTGATGGGCGGCGTGTTCGGGCTGGCGCGCGGCTGGATGCTGCTGATGATTTTCTTTGCGCTTGTGCCGATTATTCAGGCGGTCGTGCCCGTGCAGCAGGTGACGGATGTGTTCGCCGCCTCGCAGCTCGCCCCGCTGTTTGACAGCCAGCTCATTCTCTCCATCCTCGGCGCGTAACGGAGGCAGCTTATGGAAAGCAAAGCGATTCGCCTGACCAACAAGACGGCCGTCGCGCTTCGGCAGAACGCGAAAAAGTCGCGGACGGTGTATCTGCTGCTCGGCGCGGCCTGCACGCTGGCGCTGGTCGCGCTGGCGGTGTATTTCGGCATGCGCTGGCTGCCCGCCGTGCCGCTGCTGATTGCGGCGGCCGTGGCGCTGGATGCGCTGCTGGCCTTCCGCGCGCGGCAGGTGTATTTGCAGCTGGTCGGTCAGGCTATCTGCACGGAGGCCGCCGCGCGGCAGATGCGCGAGGAGAAGAGCGAAAAGCAGCGCCGCCGTCAGGCCGTCGATGACCTGGTGGCGATGCAGCGGGACGCGCAGCGGCAGACCGAGCCCGCGTCGGACGAAATCTTTGCCGACGCGCTGGGGCAGACGCGCCGCGTGCCCGCCGTCAAGCCCGCGCCCAAGCCGCCGGAGACGACGGGGGGCCACCGCCGGCGCAGACAGGCGGGCTTCACAGTCATCATCGACGATTCCACCAAACAGGTACAGTGAGGAACACATGATCGCAATCGCTTATACCCTTCTGTTCTGCGGCCTCGGTGTGCAGATGATTCGCTGGCTGATGCCGAAAAAAAGCCCGCTCGTGCGGGCGTGGCTGGGCGTATCGCTGGGCATACTGATGGAAATGGGCCTTCCGGCGTTGCGCGCCAACCTGTTTGGCTTCACCGTCGCGGCGCACATCGCGGCTGCTGCTGCCGCTGTGGCGCTGGCGGCGCTCTGCTATGTCGCGCGGGAGAAAGTGCCCCTCGCCGCCATGCGGGAGACGGACAGGCGGCAGCTGGCCGTGATGGCCGCCGTGGGCCTGCCGCTGACCGCGCTCTCGGCGTATCTGCAATACACCCACTGCATCATGCCCGCGTCGGATGGTTCGCTCTGGTGCGGCCAATCGACCTACGGCGATTTGTGCATGCATCTGGCGTTCATCACGTCGCTGGAAAATATGAGCTTCCCGCCGAGCTACAACTTGCTGGTGGGCACGGCGCTTTCCTATCCGTATCTGACCGACGCGCTGAGCACCACGTTTTACATGCTCGGCATGCCGCTGAACCTGTCGCTCGTCGTGCCCGGCACGCTGCTGATGGCGCTGACCTACGCGGGGTATATGCTGCTGGCGCGGCAGATTCTCGGCGGGCGGCACAAGGCGGTCGCCGTGGCGGCGCTGCTGTTCTTTTTGAACGGCGGCCTCGGCTTTCTGTATGACTTTGATTTGGCGTTTACGGATAACTTCGCCCGCATTCGGGAGATTTTCACCGGCTATTACAAAACGCCCGCCAATCAGCCCGACCTCAATCTGCGCTTTTCCAACGTCATTGCGGATTTGATGATTCCCCAGCGCGCGCTGCTGGGCGGCTGGGCGATGGGCCTTCCGGCGCTGTATCTGCTGATTTCCTCCGTGCGGGCGAAATCGTATCGGCAGACGGCGCTGCTGGCGCTGTGGGCGGCCGCCCTGCCGCTCGTGCATACGCACACGTTTCTGGCGCTCGGGCTGTTTTCGGGCGGCTATCTGCTCGGCAATCTCATCGAGCGAAAGGAAGAGCAGCGCGGCATTCTCCTGCGCGCGGGGCTGTATCTGGGCGTGGTGCTGGCGCTGGCCCTGCCGCAGCTGCTGGGCAACGCCGTCAAGCAGACGCTGGAGGGGGGCTCGCTGCGCTTCCAGTTCAACTGGGTCAACAACAGCGGTGGGCGCGGGTTTAAGGATTTTTATTTCTGGTTCTGGGTGAAGAACGCGGGATTGCCGTTCATCCTCGCCGTCTGCGCATGCCTGTGCGCCCGCAAACGGGGGTATCTGGATATCGTGCTGGGCATGACGGCGATCTACGTCGTGGCCGAGCTGATTCTCTTCCAGCCGAACGAATACGACAACAACAAGCTGTTTTACATCTGGTTCATGTTCGCGATGATTCTTGCGGCGGATTACGGCTCGATGCTCATGCAGCGGATGGCGGGCCTGCCGGGGCGCGCGCTGCTGTGCGGGCTGTTTTTGTGCGCAAGCGTGCTTTCGGGCGCGCTGTCGCTGGGGCGCGAGGCGGTTTCGGGCTATCAGCTCTTCTCCGCCAACGCGGTGGCGGCGGGCGGCTGGATTCGCGAAAACACCGACCGCGACGACGTGTTTCTGACAGGCCAGCAGCACATCAATCCCGTCTGCTCGCTGGCGGGGCGGCAGATTGTCTGCGGCAGCGATTTGTATGTGTTCTTCCACGGGCTGGATTACGGCAAGCAGTCGGAGGACTGCAAGCGCTTTTATGAAAACCCGCGGGAAAACGCCGACGTTTTGGCGGATTACGACGTGCGCTACATCTACGTGAGCGATTACGAGCGCGCGGAATTTGACGTGGATTTGGACGCGCTGGACGAGGCGTATGCGCTGGTTTACGAAAACGACGACGTGCGCATTTACGACGCGGGCCGGGGAGAGACGCCGTGACGGAACGGTTTTTGAAGTATTCGCTGGAGCGGAATTGCAAAATCTGCGTCGTCCTGCTGACAGAGGGGCAGATGAAAAAGGTCAATCTGCGCGTGACGGCCATCGGCGGGGACGGGTTTGACGCGCTGCTTTCCGGCCGAAAAAAGCCCGTTCACATTCGGCTGGAGGATGTGCTCACCGCCGCGTATGCGCGGGGGGATCAGGGCGCGCTGGAATGACGGAGAGGCATGTATGACAAAAGAGGTTCAACGGGAAACGATTCGGGCAATCGCACAGCGGGCCAAGATGATGGGCGGCCGCGCAATGCTGGTCGGCGGCTGCGTGCGCGACGCGCTGCTCGGGCGGGACAGCGCGGATATCGACTGCGAGGTCTACGGCCTTGCGCCCGAAGCGCTGCACGCGCTGGCGGCGCAGTTCGGCGAGGTGGACGAAAGCGGCGCGCGGTTCGGCGTTTTCACGCTCAGGGATGCGGGCATCGATTTGGCCGTGCCGCGGCGGGAAAGACGAATCGGCCCGAAGCACGGCGATTTTGACGTGACGCCCGACCCGACGCTCTCTTTTGAACAGGCGGCCGCCAGGCGGGATTTCACCGTCAACGCGATGATGAGGGATGCGCTGACCGACGAAATTGTCGATCCTTTCGGCGGCGAGGCGGATTTGCGGCGGGGCGTGCTGCGCGCCGTGCCGAGCGCGGGCTTTTGCGATGACCCGCTGCGCGTGCTGCGCGGCGCGCAGTTTGCCGCGCGGTTCGGCCTTGCGCCGGACGAAGTGACGCTTGAAAAGATGCGCGCCATGCAAACGGACGGCCTGTCGCCCGCACGCGTGCTGGGCGAAATGAAAAAGGCGATGGAAAGCGGCGCGCCGAACGTGTTTTTCGACGTGCTCCGTCAGGCGGGCGCGCTCGAGCTGTGGTTTGGCGAGCTGGCGGCGCTCATCGACGTGCCCCAGCCCCCGCGCTATCATCCCGAGGGCGACGCGTATGTGCACAGCATGCTGGTGCTCCGCGCCGCCGCGCAGAAGAAGGAGCAGGCGCAGAAACCCGACGCCTTTGTCTATGCGGCGCTGACCCACGATTTGGGCAAGGCCGTCTCCACGACACGGGGCGAAGACGGCGAATGGCATACCTACGGCCACGAAAACACGGGCGTGCCGCTGACGCGCGCCATGCTCGGGCGGCTCGGCGTGCCGAAAGAGACGATTGCGTATTGCGAAAACATGTGCCGTCTGCACATGCGTGCGCATGTCTGCCATTACGGGCAGGTGGAAGCGGGCCGAACCAACCTGCTATTTGACGAATCCGTCTGCCCCCACGACCTCGCTCTGCTGGCGGCCTGCGACACGATGGGCAAGGGCACGGCGGACGGCGACGCGCCCAATGAAGAAGCGTTTTTGCTCGGGCGCGTCAAGACCTATGAAGAGACGGTTGCACGCGGCATGCCGAGCGGCGATATGCTGCTTATAGGCGGCATGAAGCCCGGGCCGGAGATGGCCAAAGCCCTCGGCGAAGCCAGGCGGCGCACGCTGCTGGGCGAAAACGCGGAGGAAGCCGTAAAAGCGGTTTTGAAGCAGAGATAGTTTGAATAAATTTTATGTATCGCGGAGCGATACAGATGGGGGGGGAAGGTCCGGAAACCTCAGGTTTCCGGCAGGGTTTGGGACAGCGTCCCAAACGTTCCCCGAAGGAGCAATATGACCGATATCAACGGAATTTTCAGTATCTGCGAGGCTGTCGGAACGGCAGCCTTTGCCGTGTCCGGCGCGATGGTCGCCGTGGATAAGGGCACGGATATCTTCGGCGTGCTGCTGATGGCCGTGTTCACCGCGCTGGGCGGCGGCACGCTGCGCGATATGCTCATCGGTTATTTTCCGCCGCGCATGTTCACCAATTTTCATTATGTGCTGCTCGCCTGCCTGTGCGCGACGATCGTGTTCGTCATCGCGCGAATCTTCAAGGAGCGCTATGTCGCCCGCGAGAAGATGATTGAGCAGATTAACAACGTGTTCGACGCTATCGGCCTGGGCGTGTTCGCCGTCTCCGGCGCGCGCATCGGCATGGAGGCGGGCTTCGCCGACAACATGTTTTTGACCACCTTTCTGGGCACGACGACTGCCATCGGCGGCGGCATGATTCGCGACGTGCTGCTGCGCGAAATGCCGTTTGTGCTCAAAAAGCGCGTGTACGCCGTCGCGGCGATTCTCGGCGCGCTGGGCTATGCGCTGCTGCTGCGCGCGGGGCTGGGCGAGGTCGCGGCCTATGGGATGGGCATGCTCATCACTACGGCGGTGCGCATCCTGGCGACGGTGTTCAAGTGGAATCTGCCCAAGGCGCTGGAATGAATCGAGCCATCCTTTTCGGGAAGAAAGGGATGGCTTTTTTGACTCAAAACGGATTTTTATGATAAAATCGTCGCATTCAAACAAAACGAAGGCAAGAGGAGGAAGCGCGGAAATGACGTTCACTCGGCGTTACGCCTCGCCCCTCGGCGGCATCCTGCTCGCCGCGGACGAGCAGGGGCTGACGGGACTTTGGTTTGACGGCGCGAAGTATTTCGCGGCGAATCTGCCGGAAGCGAGCGAAGAAAAAAGCACGCCGATTCTGGATGAAGCGGCGCGATGGCTGGATATCTATTTTGCGGGCGGACAGCCGAATTTCACGCCGCCGCTGCACCTTGTCGGTTCGGATTTCAGACAGCGCGTGTGGAAGCGCCTGCTCGATATTCCCTATGGGCAGACGGCGACATACGGCGCGCTGCTGGGCAAGGGTATGAGCGCGCAGGCCGTCGGCGGCGCGGTCGGGCATAACCCGATTTCGATTATCGTGCCGTGCCACCGCGTGGTGGGCGCAAACGGCAGCCTGACGGGCTATGCAGGCGGCATCGACAAAAAAATCCGCCTGCTGGCGCTGGAGGGCGCAGATGTGGGGCGGCTGACCCTATCAAAATGCAAGACAAAATGCAATACGCCCTGAAAAGAGGAAAAGCGAATATTAAAAAAGCGCCCGGCCAAAATCGGGCGCTTCACTTTTGAGAAATGATGCGATTTATCCACAAAAACAGAAAAGATTGTGGACAATCACGCTTCCGGCCTTTCCATGTTGTTTTCCGCATGAAGATGGTGGCGGCGGGAAGCCTTGAAATGCTGCGGGATGGTGCGGAAGCTCTTTTTGAGCTTGACGGACTGCACGAAGCAGAGCGCCACCAGCAGCACGGAGACGACAATCAGGATATCGGTATAGACGAAGCCGCGCAAAGCGCATGCAAAGGTAATCAGGGCGCTCATCACGGTAATGACGAGCAGGCCCAGCACGTTGAGCTTGCGGCGCAGAATGAAGTTTTTGAAGCGTTGACGCTTGGATGGTTTTTGACTCATGCGATGATGTTCCTCCCCGGAAAATGGCCTTTCAGCGGGCCGTATACTCTATTCTTTCGCCGCAAAAGGGAAAACCCCTCTAAAAAACATGTTAAGAAATCGAAAGACGCGGCGGGAAAGAGGGGAAAAACGGGGCGGTTTTTCCACAAAGCTGTGGAGAAATCAGCGTCTCGCGGCGCGCTCGGCGTTGGCGGCCATCCAGGCGACGCACAGCGGCAGCACATCCTCATCGACCTTGAACATGCCGTGGTGATGGGCGTAGCAGCACTGCTTTTCCGGCGCGAACATGCCGACCTGCACAAAGCAGCTCGGGGCGATGGCGCGGTAGGCGGCGAAGTCGTCGCCGAGCATGCAGGGTTCCTGCTTCTGGATTTTTTCGGGCGGAACGAGTTCGGCGGCGGTTTCGCGGGCGATTTGGCAGAGGGCCTCGTCGTTGACGACCACGCCGGTGACTTCGTTGATGTCGATTTCGGCGGTGCAGCCGTAGGCGGCGCTCACGTCGGTGATGATGCGCTTGAAATGCTCGATGAGCCGCGCGTGCACGTCGTCGTCAAACGCGCGCAGCGTGCCCTCCAGCACGGCATCCTGAGCGATGATGTTGCAGCGCGTGCCCGCGTGGAACGAGCCGACGGTGACGACCACGCTGTCCATCGGCGAGGTGAAGCGGGAAACGATGGTTTGCAGCGACTGCACAACCGCCGCGCCTGCGGTAATCGCGTCCACGCACTGCTCGGGCGTGGCGCCGTGGCCGCCCTTGCCGTGGATGGTGACCTTGAACATATCCGGCTCGGCCCAGATGCCGCCGGGTGTGGCATGCAGCGTGCCGGTCGGATACAGGCTCCAGACATGCAGGCCGAAGAACGCGTCCACGTCGTTGACCAGCCCCGTGGCGATGACCTCGTCCGCGCCGTGTTCGCCCTCCTCGGCGGGCTGGAAGATGACCTTATACGTGCCGCAAAGCTCGTCGGCATGCGCCTTGAGCAGGCGGGCGACATACACGCCGCAGGTGGTATGCGCGTCGTGGCCGCAGCCGTGCATCAGGCCGTCGTGCTCGGATTTATAGGGCACGTCGCAGAGCTCCTGCATTTGCAGCGCGTCGGTATCAAAGCGCAGGCCGACGGTTTTGCCGGGCTTTGCGCCGCGGATGACGGCGATGGTGATGTTATCCTTCGGGCAGAGCATATCGATGCCGTGGGCCTTGAGCTGCTCGCGCACGCGCGCATTGGTGCGGGTTTCAAAGTGGGACGGTTCGGGGTGGCGGTGGAGATCCTCGAAGAAGGCGCGCATTTCGCCTTCATACGCTTGGGCTTCATTCAAAAAATTCATGGCACTCACGCTTTCTTTCAAAGTACGGGGAGGAAGAACGTTGGGGCGCTGCCCCAAGTCCGGGAAACTCGCATAGTCGCGCAAGCGCTCCTTGCGATTTCCGCCATGCTTTTTTCCGCACAGCGGGCGCATGGCTTTAATCCCCCGGCAGAAATCTGAGGTTTCTGCACTTCCCACTTTTGATTGCTGCGCAATCAATGGGATGAAAAGATGTTTCTCTGTTCAAAGAAAAAATCCTTTTTGCTTCGGCATTATTGCAGGATTTTTACGTCGGCGGTTACGCGGACGGGCAGGGTTTCATACTGCGCGGGCCAATTCAGGCTTTCCCACGCGGGCACATCGGGGAAGGCCCGAATGCGGATTTTGCCGAAGCCGACGGCGTCACAGGAAGCGGCTTGGAGCTTTTGCAGCACGTTCACGCAGTCCTGTTCGATTTCGGCGGCGATTTCCTCCCCCGTGCGCTGCTGTTCGCCGGCGGTGAGGGTGAGCCTCAGACGGAGGGAGACGAAGAGCGTGCCGTCCGAATCGATGCCGCGCCTGACGCGGGTTTGCAGGCGGGTTTTATACTGTGCGCCGTTCATCACGGTGACGCGGGTGCTGGCCCTGCCCGTCATCAGGCAGAGCAGGCTGACCTCGCTTCCGGTGAGCGTGCCGGTCATGCGCGGGCCGGAGAACAGCGCCGCGCCCAGGTATTCGTTCGGCGCGGGGGCGGTTCGGGGCAGGTGGCCGGGCAGGCGGTCGAGGTCGGATTCGCCTTGGAGCAGCAGGGTGTTTTCAAAGTCGTTGCCCGCGGCGTAGACGGCGGCCGCGTCTGTCGCGGCGGATTCCATCGCGGCGATGACGGCGGAGAGATTCGGGTTGGGCGGAATCACGTCAAGCTGTTCGTAATGCTCAAAGAGCACTTCGAGGTATTTGGACAGGCGAAGGCCGAGCACGGCGCGCTGTCTGCGGATGAAGTCGCCCGCGTTATCCGGCGTGACGACGACGACGGCTTCGTCGTTGGCGCGGTAGACGGCGTGAATCTGCTTGAGGATGGAGAGCGCCGCGTCCGTCTCGGCCAGCGTTTGGCTGACGACGATTTCCCGCAGCTGGGAGAGGTTGACGGTACGCGGCGTGGTCGCGCCCAGCAGACTCAGCGCGCGCAGACAGCTCGGCGCGGTTGCGCTGAGCACGATATAGCCCGCTTCGGTCTGCTCGAGGTTTTCGGTTAAATCAGTTTCACTCGAGGATTCGTTTCCGCCGCTCGATGCGCCCGACGCGGCGCTCTCCTGCGAGCCCGAAAGGGCTTTGACCGTGACGGTCAGGCTGCCTTCCGGCGCGGCGTCCACCGCCATCGCGATGACGAACAGGCTGCTTTCAATCTCCTGCCCGCCCGTGCAGCCGCCCAGCAGCAGGGGCAGAAGCAGAAACAGCGTCAGCGCGAATTTTTTCAAAGCGTCATCACCTCCCTATTGCAAATACGGAAAAACGATGTAGGGGCGCGCATGGCGCGTCCGTAATGCGAAGCATCGCAATCCGTTTATTTTCGGATAAGGGAAGCTGCAACCAAAATCCCTTCCGGAATCAGCAGAAACGGCGACGCGGCGAGCAGCACGTCCATGCCGAAAAAGGCGGTCGCCAGCAGCGCGCCCAGCAACAGCGCCGCGCAGAGCCACAGGCTGAAAACGCGCAGTTTCGGGAAAGCCGTATCAAGCGCCTGTGCCGCCGCGCAGAGGGTGGAAACCGCGCCGATGAGCATCGAGAAGAGCTGGGCGAGCACCAGCAGCGTCTGCACCAGCCCTTCGCGCGGGCGCGCGTTGGAGAAAATCGTCATTCGCGCGCCCCAGACGTGCTGCTCCCGAAGGATTTCATAGGGATTGCACAGCGCGAGCGCCGCCAGCATCAGCACGCCGAGCAGGCCGCCAACGAGGATGCGCAGCGCGAAAAAGCCGCCCTTCGGCACGGGCGCGGGCGTTTCCGACTCCTGCGGCGGCAGAAAGAGCATCAGCGCGGGCGAGCAGGCGGAAAGGCCGAGCAGCGCGCTCAGGCCGAGCGGCCCGACGCCCGCGCCCAGCAGCGGGAAAAGCCCCGACGCCGCGCCCGAGGCGAGCGAAAGCCCCGCGAACACGACCAGCGCGGCGGGCAGCAGCAGCCGAAGCGCAAACGCCACGCGGCACACGCCCGTGCCCGAGGACAGCGCGCAGAGCACCGCGAACGCGAGCGTCAGCAGCAGGCAGGTCAGCAGGCGGCCGCCGGGCAGAAGCGTCTGCTGGGCGAGCGTCGCGCCCGCGGCCAGCAAAAGCGCGCTGCAAACGAGCAGCGAGACGGCCAGCGCCGTGCAGAACGCTTTTTTCGGCGGCTCGGCGAGCCGCCCGGGCGCGGCAAGACCGATAAGCCCGCCGAGCAGCAGCGCGGGCAGAGCGGCCCAATATGCGGTGTTGAGCGCAAGGGGCAGAAGCAGCCCTGTGCCGACGGCGAAAATCTGCGCGCCGCAGGCGACGCCCGCCGCACAGGCCCGCGCGCGGTAGGCGGCGCGGGTGCGCTGCTCAATCCTTTTGTTCTGCAAAAAAAGCCCTCGCTTTCTGCCGCCACAGCGGGAAACGAATCAGCAAATCCGGATTGCCGGGGCGTTTCGGCGTGAGCGGCGCGGTCAGCGGCGAGCCGACCGAGCGCATTGCGCACGCGGCGCACAGCAGCGCAAGCCCCAGCAGGGCCATCAGATACAGGCCGCCGAGCGCGCCCGCCGTCAAAAAGAGCAGCTGAATGATTTTCATGCCCACGCTCAGCGCATAATTGGGGATGCAGAAGCCGCCCAGCCCGCTGGCCGCGACGACAATCAGCAGCAGCGGGCTGACGATATCCGCACTGACGGCGCTCTGCCCCAGAATCAGGCCCGAAACGATGCCCAGCGCGTTGCCCATCGCGCCGGGCGCGCGCAGACCCGCCTCGCTGATGAGGTCAAACGCCAGCGTCATCAGCAGCGCTTCCAGAAAGATGGGCGAGGGCACGCGCGAGCTGGTCTCGTAGACGCTGGCCAGCAGAATCGGCGAAATCAGCTCGGTGTGAAACCGAATCACGGCGATATACGCGCCCGGCAGAAACAAGTGAATCAGCATGCCGATGAACCGAACGACGCGCAGAAACGTGCCGTATTGCCAGCGTATGGAGGCGTCGTCCGGCGCGTGGAGCTGGTGCCAGAAGGTCGAGGGCGCGCCTAAGGCCAGCGGCGAGCCGTCCGTCAGCACGACGATCTGTCCCTCCGCCAGAAACGACGCGGCTCTGTCCGGCCGCTCGGTGGAGACGCACTGCGGAATCAGCGCCAGCGGATGATCCTCGATCAGCTGCTCGATTTCGCCCGCCGACAGCGCAAAATCGCCCGAGCAGGCCAGCAGCCGCTTTTTGATGCGCGCGAGCATCGCTTCATCCGCCGTGCCGCGCAGATACAGCAGCGCGCAGCGGGTTTTCATCGCGCCGCCGACGCAGAGAAACTCCGTCATCAGCTCTTCGCGCTGCACGATGCGCCGAAGCAGCGTGATGTTGGTTCGGACGGATTCGCCGAAGCTCTCGTGCGGGCCGAATACAACCTGCTCCGCCTCCGGCCTGCCGACGGCGCGCTTTTCAAACCCGCGCGTATCCATCACGCACGCGGCCGCGCATCCGTCGCACATCAGCACGCTCTGACCGGAGAGCGCGTCGACAATCAGGTCGTCGAAATTCGACTTCATCTCCGTCGGCAGAACGGAAACGACGCGCTCAATCAGATAATCGACGCGGCCTTCCGGCGGCACGTCCGCCCCCGCGTCGGGCGGCAGGGCCATGCACGGCTTGAGGATGTTTTCGTCGATTTCGCGCGTGTCGGTCATGCCGTCGATGGTCAGCAGGGCGGCGTCAAACGCGCCGCTGCGGAATTTGCGGATGATGACGTCCGCATTGCTGCCCGCGCCGAATCGGCCGCGCAGAAACGCGATGTTGCGCGCCAAATCCGCGCTGAGCGAGATGGGGTCGTCCTCCATGAAAGCGCCTCCCTTCGGGTGGGGTTTGGGGATAGGATGCGCCGAAAAACAAAAAAAAATCCCTCCCGCCTATTGGGCGGGAGGGAAAACGGGCCGATTACGCTTTGCAGATTTCGCTGAGCGTCTGGTGAATATCGCGCAGAATCTGCTTGAGCGGGCGGACGTCGCTCTCAAAGTAATCCGACAAATCCAGATAGAGATCCTCGTCGATACGAATCATGCCGCTGTACAGGTGGCGCGCCAGCATATCCGGCACGGCTTCCAAATCCCGATGGCGAAGGATGTCGTAAAGCGCGACGTGATCTTCATACAGGCTTTCAAAGACATGCGCATTTTGGAAAACCTTGTAATCCAGCCTGCGGTAGCGGCTGTAATGCACTTCCATGTTTTGCAGCGTCTGCCAGGCGCGCAGGCGGCCCGCCGCTTCCATGCACATGCCGTGGAAGGCAGAGTCGACCTGATAGAAATGCTCGACCGGCTCGGATGACGTGCTGACCCGAAGTTGTTCATCCAGGTTTTCGCGCAGATGCACGAGCAGCATCGTATCCGAATGGCGGATAAGATGGGAAAAAGCCGCAATTTCAAGCTGGAGGCGCAGAAAAATCATCTGTTCTGCCATATCCAGATCAATCAGGCTGACATAGTTGCCCTTCCGCCCCTGCTGAACGATAAGCCCCTCCTGGCTGAGCCGGACGATGATGCTGCGGATGGGGGTGCGGCTCAGGCCGAAACGGCTGACCAGCATGTTTTCGGGGAGCATTTCCCCGGGACGGATGCGTAAAGTCAGAATTTCACTGCGGAGCGTTTGATAGACCTCTTCGGCAGTCAGTGTTTTTTCGGGAGTCGACTGTTCCATCGTAAAATTCCTTTCTTTGGCAGATGATGCACCTTCGCACGGATAGATGTTTTCAAATAGTATAGCACAGAAAACGGATGCTGAAAACAGACAAAAAATAAACAAATTGTCAACTGACGTATTTTGCAAAAACCGGAAAATGCGGAAATGACTTGTATACATATTTTAATGATTGTTGAAATGGCGACGGGAATAATGGACAAAAATATGAAAATTTTATGCTGTATCCGTCGACTTTACGCGGATATTCGGCTAAATCGGCCAAATGAATTTGAAAATATGTATACATATTTTGCGAAAAAGCATTGACATGACCCGGGAGAGGATGATATACTTTCAATCAACAAAGCAACCGATTGGCAACAAACGGTCGGCTGCGGAACGTCGTTTTAATTTGCAAATTAATCGCGGAAAAGTCGGAAAATCGTCAGAGAAGTCAAAAGAAACGGAGGAAACACACCATGGCCGATAAAAAGCAGTTCGTTTACCACATCAACGACCTCCCCTTCACGCCCCTTGTCGAAGAGGAAGGCATCGTGACGCAGTTCATTCTGGGCGACAACATTCAGATCAGCTTCATTCAGAACCCTCCGGGAGCGACCTTCCCGCTGCACGCGCATGACGCCGAGCAGATTCTGATCATGCTGGAAGGCAGCGAGGAGCACATCATCGACGGTCAGGAAGTGCATATGGAGGCCGGCGACGTCTGCGTGCATCCGGGCGGCGTGGTTCACGGCGGCATGACCAAGACCGGCTTCAAGGGCATCGACATCTTCTCCCCGCCGCGCACCGATAAGGGCGGCCACGTCGAGCGCATGAAGCGCTACGGCACCATGCCGGACGAAAACGGCCACTATCCGGCCAACAAGGTCGAAACCGACGTGCCGACCTGGTTCACCGGCGTGATGGAAGCCATCCTCAAGGAGAAGGAAAAGTAAGCATATCCGTATAATTGAATAATGAAGCGTCTGATAAAGGCGTATTCGGGCACCCGTCAGAGATTCTCACTGCAACAAGCGAAGAGGAAGCTTCGCTTAGATAAAAAATAGGAGGAATCCCTATGAAGAGACTGTCTGTCGTCGTTACGGCTCTCGCGCTGATGCTGTCCATGACCTGTGCCGCATCCGCCGAAACCACCATGAAGCTTGCGCATTACGCCGCCGTGGATCATCCGGGCGGAGTGGCTGCGCAGCAGTTTGCCGACAACGTGAAGGAGCGCACCAACGGCGAAATCGTGATTGAGGTTTACCCCAACAACGAGCTCGGCGCGCCTGACGAGATGCTTGAGCAGAACATCATGGGCGTTGTGGATATGACCCTGGGCACGCAGGGCTCCCTGGATAAGTATTCCAAGAAGTTCGCGACCGTCATGCTGCCGTTTGCGTTTGACAGCTACGATCTGGCGTATGAAGTGCTGGACGGCCCGTTCTACGATTGGGTGAAGGACGAGCTGCTGGAGCAGGGCCTGGTTTACATCGGCTCCTGGGATTACGGCTTCCGCTGCCTGACCAACTCCGTGCGCGAAGTGAACACGCCGGCGGACGTCGTGGGCCTGAAAATCCGCACGCCGGGTGAAATTCAGCTCCAGAGCTGCATGGAAGCGCTGGGCGCGAACGTTCAGTCCATCGCTTTCAACGAGCTGTATCTCTCCCTCAAGCAGGGCGTTGTTGACGGTCAGGAGAACCCGCTGAGCGTCATCTACTTCAACAAGTATTATGAGACGCAGAAGTACCTGGCGATGACGAACCACGTCTACAACTCCATGAACCTGGTTATCTCCAAGAAGGTATGGGACAAGCTGCCGGAAGAATACCAGCAGATTATCATCGAAGAATCCAAGAATGCGGCGCAGACCATGCGTGAAGCCATCAAGAGCAGCGACGCCGATTATATCAGCAAGCTCGAGGCGGAAGGCATGACCGTGACCTATCCGGATACCGCGGAATTCGCGGCCGCCGTGCAGCCCGCTTACGACAAGATTGCGGATTACATCGGCGAAAACGGCCAGGAATATATCGACACCTTCCTCAAGATGGTTGATGATTGCCGCAATAACTGATTTTCAGTCACTCAAACGCTTAAGGGGCGGGAGCGGATCGACCGCTTCCGTCTCTTTTTGAATCCGTAAATAAGGAGGGATTCGTCCGATGCTTGCATTGGTTACATGCATTCTTTTGGTCGGGCTGATGGTGCTGGGCGTTCCGATTGCGGCCAGCATGGGCGTTACATCCATCGGCATTTTTACCGCGCTGGGACAGGGCGATTTTCTGGCCGTTATGCCGCAGCGCATCTACGTCGGCGCGACGGGCCTGACGATGCTGGCGATTCCGTTTTTCATCTTCGCCGGCAACCTGATGAACACGGGCGGCATTACGGACCGCATTTTCGGCTTCGCCCGCGCCTGCGTGGGCCATTGGCCCGGCGGACTCGGTCAGGTCAACATCCTTTCCAGCGTCATTTTCTCCGGCATGAGCGGCGCGGCCGTGGCCGACGCGGCGGGCCTGGGCGCGATTGAGATGAAGGCCATGAACGACGCCGGATTTGACAAGACGTTTTCGGCCGGCATTACGGCGGCCTCCTCGACCATCGGCCCGGTGATTCCGCCGAGCATTCCGTTCGTCGTCTACGCCTCCATCGTCGGCGCGTCGGTCGGCAAGCTGTTCATGGCGGGCTTCCTGCCCGGCTTGCTGATGGCGGTCGCGATGGGCATCAGCGTCTACATCACCTCGAAGCGCAAGGGCTATCCCACCGAGCCGAAAATGCCGTGGAAGCTGCGCATGAAGATGTTTGTGCGCGCCATTCCGTCGCTGATGACGATTGTGATTATCATCGGCGGCATCTGGGGCGGCTTCTTCACCCCGACCGAGGCGGCGGTTGTCGCCAGCGCCTACGCGCTGATTTTGGGCGTGTTTGTCTACAAAGAGCTCAAGCCGAAGGACATCGTCAAGGTGCTCAAGGAATCGATGCTGCAGTCCTGCAAGACGCTGTTCATCATTGCGGTGGCCAACTTCCTGGCGTATTTCCTAACGCATCAGCGCATTCCGAACATGGTCATCGAGGGCATTGCCTCCGTGACGACCAACCCGCAGCTCCAGATTCTGATTATCATCGGCGTGCTGCTCATCCTGGGCATGTTCATCGAGGGCACGGCCGTGATTCTGATTGCGACGCCGGTCTTTATGCCGATCGTTTACCGAGTCGGCATGGACCCGATTCAGTTTGGCGTTATCATGATTCTGGCCAGCATGATCGGCCTGCTTACGCCGCCGGTCGGCATGAGCCTGTACGCGGTTTCCAGCGTCTGCGAGGTCAAGGTGTTGGATTTGGCCAAAGCGGTGATTCCGTATCTGATCGGCATTTTCATCGTGCTGCTGATTGCAGCCTATTGGGCGCCGCTGTCGATGTTCTTGCCGAATCTGTTCGCGTAAAGGGGGCGGAAGCAAATGAAATTTCTCAAAAAGTTAGACGCGATAGTCGGAAAGGTGCTCTCCTTTCTGGGCCTTGCTTCCATGATTGCGCTGTTCGTCATCCTGCTGGCCAACATCATCATCCGCGCCGCGGGCACGGGCATGACGCTCAGCTGGTATTCGGAAGTGGTCGAAATCCTCTTTGCGTGGATGGTGATGCTCGGCGCGGCGATGCTCTGCCGAAACAACGACCATTTCCGTGTGGATCTTTTTCTGCAGAAATTTGCGGATAAACGGGGATTTTATTGGATTGAAGCACTTTGTTATGCGATTGCATTTGCATTTTACGCGTATTTGCTGTATTATGGATATAGCCTCTCTGTGAATGCACCGCAGACGCTGCCCGTGCTGCACATCGCCAAGGGCTACTGCTATGCCTGCATGCCGATTTGCGCACTGATTATGTGCACATACACCATTCGGGATATATGCGTGGCCGTCGGGCGTGCGCTGGGCAAAATTCCCGTCGTGGAAATTCACAAAATCGATTGATAACCGGCAGAATGTATATGCTCTTCCGTGAAAAAGAGGGGCATATACGCTTTGCTTTTTCAACCGAAATGCAAAAAACTCAAACAGAGCGATAAAAAGGAGAGGATTCAAGATGAATAAAGTGATTTTGATTACCGGCGCGGGCACGGGTATCGGCGCGGAAACCGCCAGGCAGCTGGCCGAGGGCAACACGCTGTTTCTGCACTACAATCAGTCGGCCGAGGCCGTGAAACAGGTGGCCGAGGACGTTGAAAAGCGCGGCGGAAAAGCCATTCTGCTTCAGGCGGATTTGACGACCGAAAAGGCCTGCGAAGATTTGGTCGCCGCGCTGGCGGAAAAGACCGATCATCTGGATGTTTTAATCAACAACGCGGGCGGCATGATTGCCCATCAGAATGTCGGCGAGCTGGAGTGGGACTTGATGGAGCGCGTCTTTGCGCTCAATACGTTCAGCGCCATGAAGCTGACCTCGCTGTGCGTGCCGCTGCTGCGCAAGAGCGAAAACGACCCGAACGTCGTCAACCTGTCGAGCATTGTGGTGCGCCACGGCGGGCCGACCGCGACCATCTACGGCGCGGCCAAGGGCGCGGTGGATACCTTTACGCGCGGCGCGGCGAAAGACCTTGCACCGTATATCCGCGTGAACGCCGTCGCCCCGGGCGTCATCGACACGCCGTTCCACAAAAAGGTTTCTACGCCGGAAAAGATGGCGGCGTGGGCGGCCAACAATCCGCTTAAACGCAACGGAGAACCGATTCACATCGCGCTGGCGATTAAAATGCTGACGGAAAACAGCTTCATCAACGGTGAAGTGATTGACGTCAACGGCGGCCAGACGATGCACTGATTGCTGTCATCCCTATGTTATGATATTTTAGATATGGAGGAATGTATTATGCAGCTTACCGTTCGTCAGCCTTCCGCGTCCGAGGATGCGAAGCACTATACCACAGACCGTCTGCGCAGCGAATACCTCATCGAGACCGTGTTCGTGCCGGACGACGCGATTTTGACCTATTCTCACTTTGACCGCATCATTGCCGGCGGCGTGATGCCCGTCAACAAGAGCGTGGAGCTGGTCGGCTGCAAGGAGCTGGCTTCCGACACGTTCCTCCAGCGCCGCGAGATGGGTGTCATCAACATCGGCGGCAAGGGCAAGATTACCGTGGACGGCACGGTCTACGACCTCAAGCAGTATGACGGCCTGTATGTCGGCATGGGTGCCAAGGAGCTGAGCTTCTCCAGCGACGATGCCGCCGATCCGGCCAAGTTCTACATCAACACCTGCCCCGCGCACAAGACCTATCCGACCGTCAAAATCGACATCGACAAGGCCAACAAGCGCCCGCTGGGCAGCGTGGAGACCTGCAACAAGCGCGTCATCAACCAGTATATCCATCCGGCAGTCATGCAGAGCTGTCAGCTGTGCATGGGCATGACCCAGCTTGCCCCGGGCAGCAACTGGAATTCCATGCCCTGCCACACGCATGAGCGCCGCATGGAGGTCTATTTCTACTTCGATTTGAAGGATAACAACGTCGTCTTCCACATGATGGGCGAGCCGACCGAGACCCGTCACCTGCTCATGCACAACGAACAGGCCGTCATCTCCCCGTCCTGGTCGATTCACACCGGCGTGGGCACGAGCAACTACACCTTCATCTGGGGCATGTGCGGTGAGAACCAGGAATTTGACGACATGGACAACATCGACCCCATGGATCTGCGTTAAACGGCCCGCTCAGCCGCCGCGCGGCTGAAAAGATACCCATCACACAACCTCCGGCTTTCGCAAAAAGAGGGGCTGTGTTTGGAATATTCAGAAGGAGGCTTCTTTCCCATGAACGAGTTTATGAAGAATTTCAGCCTGGAAGGCAAGATTGCCTTCGTCACCGGCGCGTCTTACGGCATCGGCTTCGCCATTGCCAGCGCGTATGCGGCGGCGGGCGCGACCATCGTTTTTAACGATATCAATCAGGAGCTGGTCAACAAGGGCTTGGCCGCTTACGAGGAGAAGGGCATCAAGGCGCACGGCTATGTCTGCGACGTGACCGACGAGGACGCGGTGCAGAAAACCGTCGCCAAGATTCGCGAGGAAGTCGGCATTATCGACATTCTGGTCAACAACGCCGGCATCATCAAGCGCATCCCGATGCTGGAGATGAGCGCGGCCGATTTCCGCAAGGTGATCGACGTTGACCTGAACGCGCCGTTCATCGTTTCCAAGGCCTGCATCCCGGGCATGATTGAGAAGGGCCACGGCAAGATTATCAACATCTGCTCCATGATGAGCGAGCTGGGCCGCGAGACCGTCTCCGCCTATGCGGCGGCCAAGGGCGGCCTGAAGATGCTGACCCGCAACATCTGCTCCGAGTACGGCGAGGCCAACATCCAGTGCAACGGCATCGGCCCGGGCTACATCGAGACCCCGCAGACCGCGCCGCTGCGCGAGCGTCAGGCAGACGGCAGCCGTCATCCGTTTGATCAGTTCATCATCTCCAAGACCCCTGCCGCGCGCTGGGGCAAGACCGAGGACCTTCAGGGCCCGGCCGTGTTCCTCGCGTCCGACGCGTCCAACTTCGTCAACGGCCACATCCTCTATGTGGACGGCGGCATTTTGGCCTATATCGGCAAGCAGCCGTAACAGTCGAAAACGGATTTCGTAAAGGCATATTAAGCATAATAGAAGCCGAGCTTTCCTCAAAAATGAGGGAGTTCGGCTTCTTGTTTTATGTTTTATCGGCTTCAATGAGCAGTTTGCTGACATTAAATATGAGTCGAATGGTTTTATCGGAACAGTTTGCGGAAAGTTGAGCAATCGCTTTACCCAAAGCGGCGCTTTTTTCGGGCGGAACAAGATAAAAACAATCATCAGGAATGGCACCGCAGAGAAGTGTGGAAACCTTAACGTTTAATGTTTCGGCGATAAGCGCCAAACGGTCTAAACTGATGGGACGTTCTCCGCGTTCAAATCGGCCCCAATGAAGCGTGGAAATATGGAGCAGTTCAGAGGCTTCTTTTTGCGTAAGTCCGACTGAAATTCGAGCTTCACGGATATTACGGCCAATAGTTTTATAAGAAACGGTCATTCTTCTCCTTCCTTTCCCTAAGTGTCTTGTTATACGGTATATTTTAAGTGTACTTTAGGTACATGTCAAGCGTATCTTGACGGATAACTAGGCGGTAAAATGGGTACAAGAAGAAAAGGAAAGGATGCCGCCGATGGATGTGCTGAAAAAGCTGCAAAGCCTGCTTGATGCGCGCGGCTGGACGATGTATCGTTTAGCGAAGGAAAGTGGGCTGAGCGAAAAGACAATCGCGAATATCTATCGGCGCAACACGCTTCCTTCGCTGCCGACGCTCGAAGCGATATGCGGGGCGTTTGGCATCACGATGGCGCAGTTTTTCACAGAGACGGAGAGCGTTGAACTCAGCCCCGAATTGAAGCAAGTGTTTGATTGCTGGGTAACGCTGACGCCTGAACAGAAAAACGCGGTATTGACGATGATGCGCGCGTTTCAGCATGACCGATAAAAAGAACCCCGCCGACAGGATGAACGCCGAAAACGGATTTCGTAAAGGCATATTAAGCATAATAGAAGCCGAGCTTTCCTCAAAAATGAGGGAGTTCGGCTTCTTTCTTATAGGATACGGTCAGAAACCCCGTGAGAGAGTAGGGGCGCGCATTGCGCGTCCGTATTTCACATTGCGCAAAATCGGTTCGTTTTCGGCAACAAAAAGCAGCCGCTTTTATCGAACGGCTGCATGGGAAAACAAGAAAATTACTTCGCGTTTTCGCAGGCCTTGAGCACTGCGCCGAGAATATCGGAATGCGCGTCGTTGACAGACATGGTCGCGCCGGAGATGGCTTCGACGGGCTTGCCGTTTTCATCCAGGCCGCTTTCGCCCCAGGCCTTCAGCTCTTCGGCGGTCTTGCCGTTGAAGAAAGCCTGATAGGCGTTCATCTGCTCAAACCATTCGCCAGCGCCGCCCATGCCGTATTCGCTGCCGCGGCCGCGCTTGGTGCGCCAGGCGGCAACCAGCTCGCCTGCCATATCGGCGGTGACTTCGACGGGCGCGGTCTCCTTGGTGTCGAGGTTATACCAGTTCATGGTGTCACCGACAACCGCGTAACGCGGGCAGGAAGCCATGGAGACGGTCGGGTCGCAGATTTCGAGCACGTCCTCATCGTTGGCGATGATTTTGCCGTTTTCATCCAGCTTCACGCGGCTGAACGCGACGTTGTAGAAGGAAGAGCCGCTGCCGTTGAGACGGAAGGTGTAGGTGAAGCCGTAGCCTTCCTTGTCGCAGGCGATGTAATCCGTGCGGTTGTCCCACGCCTTGAGCACCGCGCCGAGGATGTCGGAATGCGCATCGTTCACGGACATGGTCGCGCCGGAGATGGCCTCGACAGGCTTGCCGTTTTCATCCAGCCCGTTTTCGCCCCAGGCTTTCAGCTCTTCGACGGTCTTGCCCTTGAAGAAGGCCTGATAGGCGTCCATCTGCTCAAACCATTCGCCTGCGCCGCCCATGCCGTATTCGTGGCCGCGCTCACGCTTGGTGCGCCAGGCGGAAACCAGCTCACTGGCCATATCGGCGGTCACTTCCGCCTGCTTGACCTCCTTGGTCTCCAAATCATACCAATCCATCGTCTGGCCGACGACCGCGTAACGCGGGCAGGAAGCCATGGAAACGGTCGGGTCGGCGATTTCCAGCACGTCGATGTAGCTGTCCACAATGCGACCGTCGGCATCGAACTGCACGAAGGCGAAGGCCGTGTTGTAGAAGGAAGAGCCGCTGCCGTTGAGACGGAAGGTGAAGGTCGTGCCGATGCCCTCGTAAACGGCTTCGGAAGCCGCCGACGCGGAGACGACCAGACCCAGCGCCAGCAGGGCCGTCAGGATGAGCGCAAAGAGTTTCTTGTTCATGTTCAAATCCTCCCTCCAAATGATTCAAAATGAATGGAACTGATATCATTTTAACATGGAGATGCGGCGGAAAACAGAAACATTCTTGCGCTAAATTGATAGCCACAGGCTATCGGTTTGTGTTATGATGGAGACCGTAAGGGGGAAGGAACCATGACGCTCAATCAGCTGGTGTATTTCAGGCAGCTCGCGCATACCCAACATTACGGCTATGCGGCCGAGCAGCTGTTTGTCTCCCAGCCTTCCATCAGCCGCGCCATCGCGCAGCTGGAGGATGAGCTGGATGTGGAATTGTTTGCCCACGAAGGGCGAAACGTGGTGCTGACCCGTGCGGGCCACGTCTTTTTGGAGTATGTCGAGCAGTCGCTGGATACGCTGAACCTCGGCGTGAGCCGCATGCAGCGCTTTTCCCGTCAGGCGGAGGTGCTTTCCATCGGCTGCATCACGCCGTTTCTGGAGCGAAACCCTTTTTACGACGAATTGATTCGCGTCGCGGGCATGAAAAACGGTTCGCGGCTGGATATGCAGATTTCGCAGACCGTGCAGCTGCTGGAGGGGCTGAAAAAGCATCGGTATGATTTGGTGTTTTGCAGCTATGACGCGTCGCAGCGGGACGTGTGTTTCGTGCCCGTGATGGAACTGCCGTGGGTGGTGGCGATGCGGCCCGACGACCCGCTGGCGCGGGAAGAGGCGGTCACGCCCGAAATGCTCCGCAGCAGGGAGCTGGTTTTCAACGCCGAACCGATTTATTCCGCGCTGATTCGGCGGATTTTCGACGAATGCCACATCGTGCCGCGGGTGAAGGCTTCTTCCAACGAGGATTCCGTGCTGCTGCACATGGTCTCGCAGGGCGTCGGGCTGCTGGTCGGGTCGGACCATCGCCAGATGCACACGGCGGATACCGTCCTGAAACCGCTCAGGCAGGAGGCCGTTCGGCGGTATATCTACATGGCTTATCTCAAAAATGCCGCGTATACCTCGGCCGTGGAGCAGATTATCGCGTTTGCCGAAGCGCATGCGTTGAAGGAGGAGGGCCTTCAGCCCCAATCGGGCTTCAGCCCAGCGCCACGTCGAGCACCATCATAAGCCCAAACCCCAGCGCAAAGCAGACCGTGCCAATGTTGGAATGCCTGCCTTGAGACATTTCGGGAATCAGCTCTTCCACCACGACGTAAAGCATCGCGCCCGCCGCGAAGCTGAGCAGATACGGCAGGGCGGGCACAATCATCCGCGCGGCGAGAATCGTCAAAATCGCGCCGATGGGCTCGACAATGCCGGAGAGCACGCCCCCGGCGAACGCGCGCCCCTTGCCCATGCCCTCTGCGTGGAGCGGCATGGAGATAATCGCGCCTTCGGGGAAATTCTGAATCGCAATGCCCAGCGACAGCGCCAGCGCGCCCGCCGCCGTAATCTGCGCCTGACCGGAAAGATAGCCCGCGTAGACCACGCCGACGGCCATGCCCTCCGGAATGTTGTGCAGCGTGACGGCCAGCACCATCATCGTCGTGCGTGCCAGCCGACTCTTCGGGCCCTCTGCTTCGTCGCTGTTTTGATGCAGATGGGGAATGATGTGGTCGAGCAGCAGCAAAAACAGCATGCCGATGTAAAAGCCGACGACGGCGGGCAGAAACGCGAGCTTGCCCATGCCCGCCGATTGCTCGATGGACGGAATCAGCAGGCTCCACACCGACGCGGCGACCATCACCCCCGCGGCAAAGCCCGTCAGCGCACGCTGCACCGCGTCGCTGAGCGTCTTTTTCATAAAGAAAACGCAGGCTGCGCCGAACGACGTGCCCAGAAACGGAATCAGAATGCCGTAAAACGCTTCTTGCATAGAGAACCTCCGAAAGTTTGTTAGTTAAAACTAATTTACAGATGTATTGTACATCATTCGGGGAGAAAGGTCAAGAAGAGAGGAAGGAGATACACTTTTCAAACCCAAATAGCAAGTATCTGAATATACAAATGTCGAAAATGCTCTTTTTGCTCAATATAAATACGCCGGAGACATGTTTGTTGCGCTATGTCTCCGGCGTATTGTATATTTTATTGACGAAACATTATAGGGCGATTTCTTTTAGCATACATTGAGTTTTAGAATCAAGCCCTTTTTTAGTTGTTTACGCCCCCGCGACGCTCAGACTCTTGACCAGCACGGAAGGCGAACCTATGGGCGAGGTTTCAAACAGCAAATCGCCGCCCACGTCGGTGATATCCCGAAGCAGCTGGTAGAAGTTGCCCGCGACGGTAAACTCTTCCACGGCGCGAGCGATTTTGCCGCCCTTGATTTCATAGCCGCGGGAGAGCAGCGAGAAATCGCCGCTGATGGGGTTGGCGCCCGCATGCAGGCCGGTGACCTCGGTCAGGTACAAACCGTCGCCGAGGTTGGCGAGCAGCTCTTCCTGCGTCAGCTTGCCGGGCTTGAAGAACAGGTTCGTCGGCGCGACCCGGCCCGCGCCCGCCGCGTTGCCGGTCGTCTTGCAGCCGGCCTTTTTAGCGGTCTTGCGGTTGTGCATCAGGGTTTTAAGCACGCCGTTTTCGATGATGTGCTTGGTGTGGGTGGCCGCGCCCTCGCGGTCAAACGGGCAGCTGGCCAGGCCCATCGGCATCAGCGGGTCATCCGTCAGGGTGACGGATGCGCTGGCGATGGTTTCGCCCTCGCGGCCGGCGAGCAGGGAGAGACCCTTCTGCGCGTTATCGGCGGAGAACACGCCGCAGAACGTGGCGAGCAGGTCGGCCATCGCGCTGTTTTTGATGACGACGGGATACGCGCCGCTCTTCATGCGGTCGGCTTCCAGCTTCATCAGCGCCTCGCGCTTGCAGCTTTCGGCCAGCGCTTCGGCGTTCACGGCGTCCAAACCGTAGCCCCAGCAGGTTTCGTAATCCGTGGCGGCATGCTCACCGTCGCGGGCGACGACGTTGGCCATCGCATAAATCATGTTGCTGTGGTGGGAGAGGTCCAGCCCCAGCGTGTTCTTGAGGGTGAAGGTCTCTTCGCCCGTGGCGACGGCGCAGGTATCCGGCGTGAGGCGCGGGTCGTCGCTGCGCAGCTTTTCGTCGATTTCGCGGGCGAGCGCGATTTTCTGCTCGGCGGTGATGGCGGTCACGGCTTCGGAATCGTTGCAGACCGAGGCATAGCTGTCATCCGGCGGCAGAATCTCGTCCTGTTCGTCGGTCTCAATCAGCGCGGCGCTCTCCAAAACGCCCTGAATCAGCAGGGGAATGCTCTCTTCGGTGAGCGCCTGAGTGCTGGCCGTGCCGATACGGCCGTTGACGCGGCCGCGAAGGGTCAGCCCCGCGCGCTCGCTGACCTGATAATCCTCCAGTTCGCCGCGGCGGACGCGCACCTGAAATGAATCGCTCTGGGAACAGGCGGCCTCCGCGGGGGAGATGCCCGCCGCTTCGGCGGCAGAAAAAAGGCGGGAGATAAAGGTATTGAGTTCCATTGTTCACATCCTCACTTTCCGCCGACCGTCAGGCTGCTGACGCGGATGGTCGGCTGGCCGACGTTGGTCGGCACGCTGCCGCTGAGCGAACCGCACATGCCCTGGCCCATCGTCATGTGGCGGCCGACGCGGTCGATGCGCATCAAAATCTGTTCGCCCTTGCCGATGAGGGACGCGCCGCGCACCGGCGAGACGATTTTGCCGTCGCGCACGAGGTAACCCTCCTGCACGGCGAAGTTAAATTCGCCCGTCGCCGGATTGACGCTGCCGCCGCCCATCTGCGCGGCATACAGGCCGTCGCCCATTGTGCGAATCATCTCGTCCTCGTCGTCGCTGCCGGGGGCGATGAAGGTGTTGCGCATGCGGCTGGTCGGCGCATAGGTATAGTTTTCGCGGCGGGCGCTGCCGGTCGGGGTCATGCCCATCTTGCGGCCGTTGAGCCTGTCCACCATGTAATTGCGCAGAATGCCGTTTTCAATCAGCACCAGACGGGTGGTCGGCGTGCCCTCGTCGTCGATGTTTTCGCTGCCCCACTCGTTGGGCATGGTGCCGTCGTCGATGGCGGTGACGCAGGGCGCGGCAATCTGCTGCCCGAGCTTGCCCGCGAACACGGACATGCCCGGCGCGACGCTGGTCGCTTCCAGCGCGTGGCCGCACGCTTCGTGGAAGATGACGCCGCCGAAGCCGCCCGCGATGACCACGGGCATTTCGCCTGCCGCACAGTAGGGCGCGGTGAGCATCGTAACGGCGGATTTGGCCGCGTCGCGGCCCGCCTGTTCGGGGTCAACGCGGCTGTCAAACAGCTCGAAGCCCATCAGCGCGCCGGGGTTGCGCGTGCCGGTCTGGTTTTCCTTGCCGTCGCTGGCGACGGCGGAGCAGAGCAGGCGGGTATACACGCGCGTGTCGCCGGTATACAGGCCCTCGCTGTTGGCGATGAGCACGTGCTGCTCACGGGAGAGCAGGCCCGCGGAAACCTGCACGATGTTCGGGGAGACGGCGCGGGCCGCCTTATCCGTCCTGCGCAGAATCTCCGCGCGGCGGGAAGCCTCCACAGAGAGGAACGGCGTTTTGATGGGATGGATATCCGCGTTGGCGCGCTCGGCCAGTTTGATATCGCCCACGGATTTGGGCGTATCGGTCACGGCCGCCGCCGCGCGGTCGGCCGCGCGCAGCAGGCCGCGCTCGCTCACGTCACAGGTGTAGACATAGATGGAGCGCAGACCGTCATAGACGCGCACGCCCGCGCCGTAAGGGCGGGAGAGCGCCGCGTTTTCGATGCGTCCGTCGCGCAGCGACATGGAAAAATTGCGGGAATCCTCAATAAAAATTTCGGCGAACGTGCCGCCGCGCGACAGCGCGCGGGCGAGCACATGCTCGCAAACAGATGATGATACCATCGGCTTCCTCCTTGAAAGCGGCGTCAGCGCCGTTTAGTGTCTGTTATTAGTATACGCTATCGAACGGAAAATGTAAACTGACCGCGGGGAAGGTTTTGCACGGGGAAAAGCAATTCGGCGATGAAAATTCCCGCAAGCCCCTTGCGGGAGTTTCGCTTTGCGTGTAGAATAGTATACAGGATATTATGATGGAATGGGTATGCAAATGACGCCGATAAACGGGGAGGGAATCGTATGCCCGGCAGGCTTGACCAGATTGAAGGCATGCTGAAAACGCATTTGGGCAGCGCGCTGCTTGCCGCGTGTCCGGATTTGGTATACACGGTTTCCGGCATTCTGTTTCGGTTTCTGCGTACGGCCGACAGCCTGCCGACGCTCTGGCAGCAGCTGGATTCCACGCTGTTCAACACGGTGTTTCAGGCGACCGGAGGCCGCATGCGCGTGACGCTCGACGACGGGCGCAGCGTGCTGGCCACGGGCGAAATGCTGCGCGATTTGGCGGATCGCCTGCTGGCGCTGGCCTATCGCCGCATGGATGTCAGCCCGACGCTGACGGACGCTTTATATGATCTTTCCCGCGCGGGCTCGTATGCCGCGATGCGCGAACTGGTTTCGCGCTTCCCGATGGATGAAAACGAGCGCACGTGGATTGTGCAGATGCTCGAAGAGAACGGGCAGACGGAGTAATTTGGGGGATATCATGGCTAAAATCATCGCAATCACGAACCAGAAGGGCGGCGTCGGCAAGACGACCACCAGCGTCAACCTGTCCGCATGCGTGGCCGCCGAGGGCAAGCGCGTGCTGGTGGTGGATGCAGACCCGCAGGGCAACACGTCAAGCGGCTTGGGCGTGCGCGTGAAGGATAAAACCCCCACGGTGTACGAGGTCATGGCGGGGGAAACGCCGATTGAGCAGGCGCTGTGCAAAACGGCGGTCAAGGGGCTGACGGTGCTTCCGGCGGATATCCGTCTGGCGGGCGCGGAAATCGAGCTGGCCAACATGGAGCACCGCGAACGCGTCGTTGCCGACATGCTGGAGGGCGTGCGGGAGCAGTTTGACTATATCTTCATCGACTGCCCGCCGTCGCTGGGCATGATTACGCTCAACGCGCTCTGCGCGGCGGACGGCGTACTGATTCCGATTCAGTGCGAATATTTCGCGCTGGAGGGCGTGAGCGCGCTGATGGGCACGGTGCAGAAGGTGCAGAAGATGAATCGCCATCTCGCCATCGAGGGCGTTGTGCTCACCATGCTCGACGCGCGCACCAATCTGGGCGTGCAGGTCGCGCAGGAGGTTCGCAAGGTTTTCAAAAATAAGGTCTATCAGACCGTGATTCCGCGCAATGTGCGCCTGGGCGAAGCGCCCAGCCACGGCCTGCCGATTAACCTCTATGACCCGCGTTCCCTCGGCGCGCAGAGCTACCAGCAGCTGGCGAAGGAATTTTTGGCGAGGGAGTAAAAACCCTTCCACCGTCTGCGGACGGTGAAAGGGTTTCCCCCAATGAAGCAGAAAGGCAAGAACCGTCATGGCGAAGAAAATGGGATTGGGCAGGGGCCTGAGCGCTATCCTGCCGGATGTGGAAGAAGTGGTGGAATCCGTCGATCAGGTGAGCGAGAGCGCGGCGCCCGTGCCTGCCGACGCTGTGGCGGAAATCCCCGTCGGGGATATCGACCCGAACCGTAACCAGCCGCGCAAAAAGTTCGACGACGACGCGCTGCTCGCGCTGGCCGAGTCCATCCGCCATAACGGCGTTATCTCCCCGATTCTCGTCGCGAGGGACAACGGACGCTACACCATCATCGCGGGCGAGCGCCGCTGGCGCGCCGCCAGATTGGCGAACCTTTCGACCATCCCCGCCATTGTGCGCGAGTGGGACGATATCAAGCGGCAGGAGGCTGCGCTGGTCGAGAATATCCAGCGCGAGGACCTCAACGCCATCGAGGAAGCGCAGGGCATCAGCCGCCTGATGAACGAATGCGCGCTGACTCAGGAGGCCGTCGCCGAGCGTCTGGGCCGCAGCCGCAGTGCCATTGCCAACCTGCTGCGCCTGCTCAACCTGCCCGCCAGAATTCAGGCCGCCGTCATCGACGGCGCGCTTTCCGCCGGACACGCTCGCGTGCTCGCGGGCATCGAGGACAGCGAATTGCAGGGCGCGCTGTTCGCCAAAACCATGCAGTTCGGCTGGTCGGTGCGCCAGCTCGAGGCCGCCGCCAAGAACGCGCAGACCGAAAAAAAGGAAAGACCCCAAAAACTGCCGCTTCCGATTGAGTATGAGGAACTGACCGAGCGCCTGCGCCATGCCACGGGCCTGAAGGTCAAGCTGGAGGGCACGCAGGAAAAGGGTAAAATCACCCTGCAATATACCAGCGAGGAAGAGCTGCAAAGGCTCTGGGAGTGGATGGAGCGATAAGCCCGAATCCGAATGGATTTGGAAGCATATTCAAAAAGACCGCAGTCGGCAGAAACCGAAAGCGGTCTTTTAATATGCGTTAAATGCCCTTAAAGCTGAACGTAAACGACAAGGGCTTCTTCACGTCGAGCAGATGCTCGTCATGCGTCCTTGCGCCCCAGCTGTCGTCGCCGCCCACGCCCATCTGCTGCAAATTCGCGCGGATGACGGTGTAATGAATCGGCGGCAGCTCGTAATCGTGCATGGCGTTTTCCAGCTCGTGCGGCGTATACGGCAGGGCAGAAAACTCCATCGCGTCGCCCGTGAAGCGCAGACCGCGGCCGCGGTAATCCGTGACCTCCGCCCAGCGAACGCCCGTGCGGTTGCCGCATTCCTGCGGCACGAGGTATTTGGAGACATTCTCCTTCGCCGTCGTCTTGAAAATGCCCAGCCGCGCGCCCTCGCGGCGGTCCACATAGTTTTCGCTCGGGCCGTAGCCGTAATAGCGGATTTGGTCGTAGTCCGCGTCCATCTTGAGCAGCACGCCGAACTCCGGCATGTCGCCCAGCCCCTCGACGGGGTCGTAATCCAGCCGCACATCGACCTGCCCGCACGGATGCACGGTGTAGGTCAGCGTCGCCTGCCCGTCGGGGCGGGTGCACAGGCCGTAGACATAGCGGATGGAGACCGAGCCGTCCGCGTTCTCCGACGCGACGGGATGCGCGTTCAGTTTAGCCAGCTCGGGCGTGGCGTTCGTCGCGGCATACATCGAGGCAATCTTCCACTGGGCGTAACGCTGGGGCATGCCGCTGCCGCAGTCGTTATCCACGGGCGCGCGCCAGAAATTCGGGCGCGGAATGGATTTGAGCATCTCTTTGCCGCCCCAGCGGTAGCTGGTCAGGCCGCCCTTGAGGTCGCCGAAAAGCACGCTGAAATGCTCGCCGTGCACGCCCGTGTTGAAATCGCCGCGAACGACGCGCAGCGGCGCATACCGCTCGCGCTTCGGCGATTCTTCGACGGCGTAAACGCCCTGTGCGAACGCGACTTCGTAGCCGCGCTGCGCCCACGGGGTATCCGCTTTCAGGCGGAAAGAGAGCGTCACCGTGTATTCGCCGCCGCGCGTCTGGCGGGCAAACGGCAGGGCGTATTCGCGGCGCTCCGTCGGCGGTACGTCGGTTTCAAGCGGCGCGGTCGCGAGGGTTTCGCCGTTGCGTGCCAAAATCGCCACGCAGTCAAACGCGCTCGTGGGGGTGAACATGGCGCGGTTGGCGATAACGGCCTTTGTATCCGTGACCTCGGCGACGATGTTTTGATAGTTGTATTTGACGGCCGGCATCTTCGGGCTTTCCTCGCCGTTGCCGTAAACGATGCCGTTGCCGCAGAAGTTGTAGTCGCTCGGGCGGTCGTCGAAATCGCCGCCGTAGGCGAAGGTTTCGTTGCCGTAACGGTCTTTGGTGCGGATGGACTGGTCGATGTAATCCCACACAAACCCGCCCTGATAGAGCGGCTCTTCGTAGGCGTATTCGGTGTAATCGCTCATCGCGCCGCAGGAATTGCCCATCGCATGCGTGTATTCGCACATGATGAACGGGCGCTCGCGGTGCTCGGCAAGATATGCCCGAATCTTGACGACGGGGGTATACATCTGGCTTTCCATGTCGCTGGTGTCGTTGTGGCGGCGGTCGTGGAAGATGCCCTCGTAATGCACCAGACGCGTGTCGTCCAGCCGATGGAAAAGCCGGCTCATTTCGTAGATGACGTCGCCGCCGAAGGCCTCGTTGCCGCAGCTCCAGATGAGGATGCAGGCGTGGTTTTTGTCGCGGCGGAACATGGAGTTCACGCGGTCGAGCAGCATCGGCGCCCACTCCATGCGGTTGCCGGGCAGGGCGTAGGCGATATCCCGCTTGCCGCGCTCGATGGTCTCCCACGTGCCGTGGGTCTCCATGTTGGTTTCGTCGATGACATACAGGCCCAGCTCGTCGCACAGGGCA
This sequence comes from uncultured Clostridia bacterium, assembly GCA_934675735.1. Classification (GTDB taxonomy): domain Bacteria; phylum Bacillota; class Clostridia; order Christensenellales; family Aristaeellaceae; genus Ventricola. Next base: position 209,647 of record CAKURR010000002.1, on the reverse strand, counting down.
TACAGCGCGCTCGGGTTGGGGTAATGACAGGTGCGCACGGCGTTGATGTTGTTGCGCTTCATGGTCAGCAGGTCGCGGCGCAGGGTTTCTGCGGGCACGGCACGGCCGCTGTCGGTGCAGAAATCGTGGCGGTTCACGCCCTTGAACACGATGCGTTTGCCGTTGAGCGTCATGACGCCGTCTTTCATCTCGAATCGGCGGAAGCCGACGCGCTGGGGGACGACCTCGAGCACCTCGCCGTCTGCATCGCGCACGGTCATCAGCAAGTCGTAAAGATACGGCGATTCGCTGCTCCAGAGCTTCGGCGCCTGAACCGGAAGCTGCACATGGAGCGACGCTTCGGCTTTGCGCTCGGCGGAGGCGGCGGGCCTGCCGCCGTCGGTCAGCTCAAACGAAATGCTGCATGTGCCGACGGAGGCATCCGGCGCCATCTGCACGGACAGGTCGAGCACCGCGTCGGTATAGCTGTCATCCAAAAGCGTTTTGAGGTGCAGGTCGGCAATGTGCGCCTTGGGGATGGCGTAGAGATAGACGTCGCGGAACAGGCCGGACATGCGCATGAAATCCTGATCCTCGAGCCAGCTGCCCGCGCTCCAGCGCTCCACGCGGCAGGCGAGTTTGTTTTCGCCCTCGACGAGGTATTCGGTCAGCTCAAACTCGCTCGGCGTGAAGGAATCGCCCGAAAAGCCGACGTAATGGCCGTTGAGCCACACGGCGACGCAGCTTTCCGCGCCCTGAAAGGAGACGAAAACGCGCCTGCCGACCATCTGCTCGGGCACGAAAAACGTCTTGATGTAGCAGGCGACGGGGTTGTATTCCGTCGGAATTTCGCCGATGGCCACATCCTGATAACCGTCCCACGGGTACTGCACGTTGGCGTACTGCGGCGCGCCGTAGCCCTCCATCTGAATGTGGGCCGGCACGCGAATATCCGCCCAGCCGCGGCTGTCATAATCCGCCGCTTCAAAGCCGGGGATGACCTGAGCGGCGTTCAGCGCGTGATGGAATTTCCAAAGGCCGTTTAGGGAATGGCGCAGGCTCGTTTCGCCGATGCGCATTTCCTCCAGACTCGCGTAAGCGACATGGTCGGCATGCGCGTCAACCCGATTTTCGGCGAAAAAAGCGGGGTCTTTCAGCCTGCTTGCGTCAAATTTCATCATGGTGGTTTCCTTTCGTCGTGGGGTGAAAAAAAGCGTCTCCTTCCCGCGGGAGAGAGGCGCAAAAAAATCAGAAAATCAGTTCGGGTTCCTGCCGACGGGAGCATTGCTTTTTGAGCTTGTGCCCGGCCAGCTTCACGACCAGCGGGCTGAGCCGCCGCGCGTGCACGGGGCAGACGGCGACACAGCGCATGCAGGTGATGCACAGGGTTTCGACGGTCTGCGCGGGGTCGCGGCTCGGGATTGCGCCGACGGGGCAGAGCGAAGCGCATTTGCCGCAGCCGGTGCAGCCTTTTCCCGCGCGCGGATGCACGGGCAGGCCGCCGAAGGGGCGGAGAAGCTGCTTTTCCGCCAGCGAGAGGGGCGGCGCGTCGGGCTCGGCCAGTCTGTCGCGGATGACGCGGCCGAACTGCGCGAGTCTGCGCGCGTCCTCGTCATCCGGCCGCCCGGCGGCGATGGCGGGGACGATGCTGTGCTCGGCGACGGCGCGAACCGCCGCCATCGGCACATAGCCTGCCCGTTTCGCCGCGCTTTTCAGCTCGAAAAGCGTGTCCTCGTCGCTTCGGTTGCCGTAGACGCTCATCAAAACGGCGCGCGCGCCGCCGCCCCGGGTCTGCGCAAGGCGTTCAAGGGCGATTTCGGGCACGCGGCCGCCGAAGCAGGGCACGGCAATCAGGCAGATATCCTCCGCCGAAAAGCACGGCGTGCCGTTCAGCGGAAGGGATAAATCGATGATTTGGGATTGCTCGGCCATCGGGGCAAAGAGCAGCCCCGCCGCGCGCTTGACGCCGCCCGTCGGGCTGAAAATGAGCTGAACAAACCGCATGGCTTATGCGCGCACGACGCCCTTGCGAATGATGATGTTGCCGTAAAGCGCGGTTTCGCCCGTCTGCACGACGGCATACGCCTTCCTGGCGCGCTCCATAAACGCGTCGTGGTCCATCATGTCGAACTTGGCGGTGGGCAGATCGGTATCCGCCGCCGCGCGGAATGCCTCCCAGATGGGCGCTTTGTCGCCCGGGAACATGCCCTCCGGCACCTGCATGACGGCCAGCGGGGCTTCCACAAAGTCATCCAGCGGGAAGAGCGTCAGCAGCGCCTTCATGACCTCGGCGCAGCCGTGGCCGTCACAGCGCACACACTTCTGACCGACAGACGTGCCGGGGAAATTCGCGTCGGAGAGCACAAGCTCGTCGCCATGCCCCATCTCGGCGATGATTTTGAGCAGCTCGGGGCTGATCATCGGGGGAATACCTTTCAGCATAAAAAAGCCTTCCTTTCGTTTGTCGAAGCGGCCTGTTTCGCGCGCCGCCCCATCGGATACAACCATTATAGCACGATGAAACGGGGGGTTCAATATCAAAAGCCGTCCGTTCCCGAAGGAAGGACGGCCGTTTGAAAAAAACCGAAAGGATGGGTTACAGCAGAATCCACTCCGCGACCAGCACGACGGCACAGCAGGAGGCCGCGACGGTGAACAGGCTTGCGCCGTTGAAGGCGAGCGCCATGCCCAGCACGAGCGCCAGCGCGCCCGCCAAGGGCGACTGCGTGGCCTGCACGATGGCGGGGAAGGTCATCACCGCGAGCGTGACATAGGGCACGTAAAACAGGAATGAGCGCAGAAAGCGGTTGGTAATCGGCTTGCGGATGAGCGTCAGCGGCAGGGTGCGGATGAGAAAGCTCACACCCGCCATGATGGCGATGTAGATGTAGATGTTGTGCGTCATGCCGCGTCACCTTCCTTGGCTTCGTCTTTCACGGGGAAGAGCAGCGCCGCGCTCGCGGAGAGCACGACGGTCAGAATGATGGTGCGCGTGCCGGAGGACAGCGTCGAGACGAACGGCAGATAGCCAAACGCCAGACTGAGCGCGAAGGAGAGCAGCACCAGCATGGCGACGACCTTGTTTTTGCGCGCGGGGGGAATGATGATGGCGAGAAACATGCCGTAGAGCGCGACGCTCAGCGCGCTGACCACGCGCGCGGGGAGCAGGTTGCCGACCACCACGCCCAGCGCCGTGCCGACGGCCCAGCTCGGCGCGGCGACGAGAATCGCGCCGTACATGTAATACGGGTCGAGCCAGCCGTCATACGAAATCGCAAGGCCGAAAAGCTCGTCCGTCACGTCGTAGCCGACCAGCAGGCGGTGGCGGAGCGGCGTGTCGGGCGCGAACTTCTGGCTGAGCGAGCAGCTCATCAGTAAGTAACGCGCGTTGGCGATGAGCGTCACGACGGCGATTTCCAGATAGGCGGCGTCCGCCGCGATGGTGGTGAAGCCCGCGTATTCGCCCGCGGACGCGTTGTTCAGCAGGCTGACCAGAAAGCCCTGAAAGGCGTTTAATCCGGCGTTGCGCGCCGCAATGCCCAGCGAAAAGGCGACGGCCAGATAGCCCAGCCCGACCGGAATGCCGTCGCGCATGCCGCGCACCAGCGCGGGCGTATGGCTGCGGGCGCCCTCGCCTGCGTGAGAAATGGACATGAAATGTGCCTCCGATATGCAGGAATGAAGTGTAAAAACAGCAAAAACAAGTATACCGCGAAAAACGCCGTTCGTAAAGCGAACGGCGGGTAAAAGTTGGAGTTATTTCATCCGTTGAGCTTTTGTTCTTTCTGAATCCAATCCAGCAAACCCGACAGATGCGCTTCGGAAACAAAGCTGCCGCCCTCGTTGAGAACGCGGAGCATGACCTTTTCCGCGTTATCGGGCTGTTTCTTTTTCGCCATGTTGCTTTGCAGCGAGGCGCGCATAACCTTCATCAGTAGCTTATGAACACCGTGCAGGCGCTCCATGTCAAAGCCGCCCTGGAGACTGAAAACGGTGACGGTCTGCGGGATATTGTTCTGCTCGCGCAGTTTTTTGGAGGGTGTGAGCGTCAGCCCGACGCCGCAGACGGCGCGAAGGTCGAACTGGCGAGCGGCAGCGCCGTAGCCCTTGATCGAACCGGCCATCAGCCAGCCCAGATACAGAACGGGAGCGTTGTTGGGCAGGCTCTTTTTCGCTTCATCCAGCGTGTAAACCGGCAGACCGGTCTTTTCGCCCAGCATGCGGGCGTATTCGGCGGTGTAGCCGGTGTTGGACGTATAAACAATCGCTTGAATCATGATAACCCTCCTCAGGATTCCCCGCTCAGACGTGCGCCTGCGGCCAGCTCGGCGTAAACGCCGCCCTGAGCGACGAGCTGGGCATGGGTGCCGCGCTCCAGAATGCCGTGTTCGCCGATGACGACGATTTCATCCGCATTGCGGATGGTGGACAGGCGGTGAGCGATGACCAGCGTGGTGCGGCCCTTGGCGAGGCGGTCGAACGCGGCCTGAATTTTGCGCTCGGTGGCGGTATCCAGCGCGCTGGTGGCTTCATCCAGAATGAGCACGCGCGGGTTTTTCAGGAAGATGCGGGCGATAGAGACGCGCTGCTTCTGGCCGCCGGAGAGCATGATGCCGCGTTCGCCGACAACGGTGTCGTAGCCGTCGGGCATGGCCATGATATCGTCGTGAATTTCGGCCAGCTTGGCGGCTTCGATGACCTCGTCCATCGTGGCGGTCGGACGGCCGTAGCGGATATTATCCAGAATCGTGCCTGCGAAGAGGAACACATCCTGCTGGACAATGCCGATGCTGCCGCGCAGGTCGGCGAGCTTGATGCGGCGGATATCCTGCCCGTCGAGCGTAATCGAGCCGGAGGAAATCTCGTAGAAGCGCGGAATCAGCTGGCAGAGCGTCGATTTGCCGCCGCCGCTCTGGCCGACCAGCGCCAGCATTTCGCCGGGTTTGATATGCAGATTGACGTGGGAGAGCACGTCGCCCTTGCCCTCGTCGTAGGAGAAGGAGACGTCGCGGAACTCGATGTCGCCGTCCACATGGTCAAGGCCGACCGCATCCGGCGCATCGACGATGTCGGGGTCCTCGTGCATGATGGCGCGGAAGCGCTGGAAGCCCGCCATGCCCTGAGTGAACTGCTCGGTGAACTGGGTCAGCTTGCGGATGGGGCTCTGCACGCTGGCGACATACATGTTGAAGGTCACGAGTGTGGCGACGTCCATCTGATTCTTCATAATCAGATAGCTGCCGACAAAGATGACGGACAGGCTCATCAGGTTCATCATCAGCTCCGTGCCGGAGAAGAAGCCCGCCATCACCTTGTAATAGCCCTGCTTGGCGGAGACGTATTGATTCGTGCAGCGGGTGAATTTGTCGATTTCCTCATCTTCGTTGCCGAAGGCCTTGGCCACACGGATGCCGGAGATGGAGCTTTCAATCTCGGCGTTGATGCCCGCCGTGCGGCGCTTTACGTCGCGGGAGACCTTCATCATGCTGCGCCGACGCATCGCCACAAAGACGACAATCGCGGGCACGGCAATCATCAGTACGAGCGCCAGCTTTTTCTGGATGTTCCACAGGACGAGGAACGAGCCTGCCAGCGTCACGATGGAGATAAACAAATCCTCCGGCCCGTGATGCGCCAGCTCGGTGATATCAAACAAATCCGTCGTCACGCGGGACATCAGCAGGCCCGTGCGGTTTTTGTCGTAGAAGCTGAAGCCGAGCTTCTGCATGTGCGCGAAGATGGCCGCGCGCATATCCGCTTCGATGTGCACGCCCGTCAGGTGGCCCAGATAGGTGACGACCCACTGCGCCGCCGTGCGGATGAGAAACGCAATCAGCATCGCGCCCATCACGATGAGGAAGGTGCGCATCGCCTGATTGGGAATATAATCATAGAGCACCTTGCGCGTGACCACGGGGAAAAGGATATCCACCAGCGCGATAATCAGCGCGCAGAACATATCCAGCAGGAACATGCCCATGTGCGGCTTGTAGAACGCGGCAAACTCGCGGATTGCACCGCGCTTGGGGGCGGACTTTTCTTCAAAGGAGGAAAGGTTGGTGTTTGTATTGTTCATGATGAAATCCTCAAGGTTTGGCCCTCCCTTAAACGGGGAGGTCAAGGCGGTTGCTTGAAACTTTATACTTTAAGAGGAGCCGGCGCAAAGCGCCTGAGAGGCGGTCATATCACGGGCCGAATCCACCTGCCGGAACGGTAGTGGAGAAGATACGCCGTGCATTTGACGACGTCCTCGGAGAGATACATCACCAGATAGGTTGCGGGCACGCTCCGGTGCAGGTAAAGGCCCGTGAACATCGTCAGCGGCAGACCGATGACATACATCGTGATGCAGTCGATGATTAAGCCGTAGCGCGTGTCGCCGCCTGCGCGGAAAATGCCCATCACCAGGATAGAGGGCACGTTGTGCAGCACCATTTCCAGCGCGCAGATGGCCAGCACGGCCAGCGCATCCTCGCGAACGGCCTGCGAAACGCCGAAGAGCGAGAGCAGCGGCTGACGAAGCGCCAGCATGCCCGCGCCGACGAGCACCGAAAGGGCGACCGTCAGCTGCATGTGGCGCTTGGCGCAGAGTTTGCACAGCGGCACGTCGCCGCGCCCGATGGCGCTGCCGATCATCACCGCGCAGGAGGAGCAGAGCCCCATCACCGCGACGCTTGTCAATTCCTCGATGGATTTGACGACGGTAATCGACGCATACGCGCCCGTGCCCATGTGACCGAACACGGAGCTGTAAAGCAGGTTGCCCAGCGCCCATGTGCTCTCGTTGAGCATCGCGGGCATGCTGACCCGCGCAAAATCGCGGATAAAGCCGCCTGTAATGCCGACAAGGCTGCTGCGCCCCGTGCGAAGCAGCGTCTTTTTTGCGATGCCCATGCTGTAAATCACCAGCGCGCCGACGACAGAAGAGGTCAGCGACGCAATCGCCGCGCCTTGAACGCCCAGCGCCGGAAAGCCGCATAGGCCGAAAATCAGCAGCGCGTTGAGCACGATGTTCACCGCGACGGAAATCAGTGAGCCGACGAACGGAATCATCACGCTGCCGGTACTTTGCAGCAGCGTGCCGCCGCCGCGCGTGAGTGCCAGAAACGGATAACTGACGGCGATGATGCGCAGATAGGACGCGCCCAGCGCGACGGCTTGCTCATCCGAGGAGAACAGGCGGACGATGCCCTCCGGAAAGAGTAGCGCCGCGAGCATGAACAGCAGGGAGGCCGCCTGCGTGCCGACGGTCATCAGGCCGTAGGTGCGGCGCATGCCCGCGTCGTCGCCCGCGCCGTAAAACTGGGAGATGAACACTGACGCGCCGCTGGAAAAGCCGAAAAACACGATGGTCAGAAACCATGTCCATTTGCCCGCCATGCCCACGGCGGCCAGCGGCGTGTCGCCCAGCTTGCCGATCATCATGGTGTCGATCAGCGTGAAGGAGGAGGCCAGCAGGTTTTGCAGCGTCACCGGCACGGCGATGGAAAGCAGCGTGCGGGTGAAGCCGGAAGGCGTTTTTGTCATGGGTTACGCCCCCGCGAGCACCTGAAAAACCGGACTGTGCTCGGTGATAAACGGGCCGTCCTGCATGAAGAAGAGCATGCCCGTGACGGGCGCTTTGAGCACCTCGCGCACCGAGCCGTCACACGGATGGATGATGAAGGCCAGCTGCTCGCCGCGGCGCACATGCGCGCCCGCGAATTTGACGCGGCGCAGAAGGCCCGCGCTCGTCGCGGAGACGGAAATCATGTCGTCGTTGGTGATAATGGTCGAAGGATGGCCGGGCGCGGTCTCGCTGCGGATGACCCCGCGGCTGTTGAGGAAGCGGACGATGGCGCGGAGGGTCTGATCTGCCGCGGCTTCGTCGATTTCGCGCGTCTTGCCCGCGTAGAGGGAATACGCCTGCGTGCCGCAGAGCTGCCAGTTGTAGTTGAGGGTTGTCTGATCATAGCTGCGCGGGGTGCGGACATAGACATACGGCAGGCCGAATTCACAGCCCAAATCGGGGTTCTGGCGGCCCGTATCCATCATGCGCACATGCGGCACGAACGAGCCGGGCTGGTAGAAGCTGGTGAGCTGCACGCCGTAGCGGTAATTCTTGAGGCGGTCGAGCAGCGCGCCCGCGATGCGCTCGGTGGTCGAGCCGGTGACGTCGCCGGGGAAGCGGCGGTTGATATCCATGTTTTCCGGCTCCCAGAGGCGGGAACCCTCGTTCATCGACGCGCCGATGACGGTCGGCACAACCATCACGCTCTTGCCCGGCTGAATGCCGTCCTCCTTTTCCACCTCGCGGAGGAAGGAGACGAGCCGCGCGCAGACATAGAGCTGCTGTACCTCGTCGCCGCGCAGCGCGCCGACGACGGCACAGGTCTTTTCGCCCTTGCCGAAGCGATAGGCCATGATGTTCATATCATCCCGAAAATACGACGGGAGGGTGAACAGAATATCCTTTTTCATGCCCGCTCCTTTCTAATCCTGGCGATCAGCGTGCCGGGATACACGGAGGAATAGCTGCGCTGGCTGAACACAAGGCCCGCGCACGGGGCTTTGACGGTTTCGCGGGCCGTGCCTTCCAGCGCGTCGATAATCGTGCCGAGCACCTGCCCCGCTTCCACGCGCGTGCCGATAACGTCCTCGGGCACATACACGCCCGGGTATTCGCAGGCTACGCGGCAGACGTCATCGCGCGTGTACACGGTGGGGATATCCGCGTCCGCGGCGGGCGCGGCAACGGCTTCGCCCATCCAAATGCCCATTTCCTTCAGCTTGCAGAAGACGCCGTCCACCACGGCGGCGGCGATTTCCTGCGGCAGGCGGCGGCGCTCGTCGGCTTCCAGAATGGCCGCGTCCACGCCCGCGGCGCCCAGCGCGCCCGTCAGCGAAGCGGAGAACGAGCCCTTATCCGGATAGACCCAGATGAGCTGGGGGCAGAGCGCGCGCACGCGGGGCAGAAGGCGCTCGGCCTCCTTCGCGCTGACGCGGACCTCGTAAAGCTCGCTCTTGTTGCGCGCGCTGGCGTGGATATCCAGCACGAAATCCGCGCCGAGCATATCCTGAATCACCTGATGGCACATGTATTCAAGCGGCGTGCCGTCCGGCGAGCCGGGGAAGGCGCGGTTCATATCCAGCCGCGTGCCGGAGGGCACCATGCGCTCGCCGATATCCAGCCCCAGCGGGTTGAGCATGGGGTAAAAATCCACCGTGCCGCGCAGCGCGTCGGGGTTGGCGGCAATGCGCTGCTGCACCAGATAGACGATGAGCTGGCCCATCATTTCATCGCCGTGCGTGCCCGTGGCGATGCAGACGCGGCCGACAGATTCGCCGTCGGGGGCGTATCGGCAGCGTTTGATGCTCCACCGCTCTTCGATGGGCAGGGCAACGCCGGCGACCGTCGTCAATGTTTTGAGCAAAATGACCCTCTCCTTTTCGGGCGCAAAGCCCTTCAAAGGGGCTGCGGCATGAATCCATGCACGGCAGCCCCCTGTGATTTCCCTATTTTATCCGACGGGGGGATGGCCGGATACGCCGTTGCACCCGATACAGACGCCATCGCCCATTTCTACGCTATGATGCTAACACAAATACCGTGTTTTTGCAAGTGAATCAAGCCAAATTTCATCTTTTGCCCGCGTGAAAAAAGAATGGCCCGCAGGGAATAAATGTGTTATAATCAAAGAGATAACGCTTGATTACCGGGAACGCCCGGAAACAAAGGAGAAAGCACATGAAAATCGGCCTGTTTACCGATACGTTTTATCCGGAAATCAACGGCGTGGCGACCAGTTGCCTGAACCTGCAGCGCGAGCTGACGCGGCGCGGCCACGAGGTGCATGTCTATGCGCCTAAATGCAAGGGCTGGGAAGAGAATCAGCGCGAGAACGTGCACTATCTGGCCAGCGCGCCGCTGCTGGTGCTCAAAGACCGCAATTTCGCGTTCCCCACGCCGCTCACCTCGTGGGAAGCGGAGAAGATTGATTTCGACGTGGTGCACACCAACAGCGAATTTGTGATGGGCATGTTCGGCCACCACGTCGCGGGCAGTCTGGGCTGCGCGCTGGTGCACACCTATCACACCGTTTGGGAGGATTACACCTACTACATCACCCACGGCGTGGCGGACGAGACGGCGCGCAAAATCACCCGCAAATACTCCCAGTGGTGGTGTAACCGCTTTGACCGCGTGATTACCCCGACGGGTAAGACGCTCGACCTGCTGCGCAAATACGGCGTGGAAGCGCCGATTGATATCATCCCCAGCGGCATGGACATCGCCCGCTTTGACCCCGCCAGACACGACGAGGCGGAGCGGCTGGCCACCCGCCGCGAATGCGGCCTGCCGGAACACGCGCCGCTGCTGCTGAACATCGGCCGCATCGCCAAGGAAAAGAATCTGGAACAGGTGATGCGCGTGTTCCCGAAATTGCTGAACGCGTGCCCGGACGTGCATTTCGCCATCGTCGGCGAAGGGCCGATGCGCGAGGATTTGGGGCGCATGGCGGAAGAACTGGGCGTTTCGCGCGCGGTGACGCTGACCGGCCCGAAGCCGTGGGAGAAAATCGACTGTTATTACGCGATGAGCGACGTGTTTTGCAGCGCGTCGCACTCGGAGACGCAGGGGCTGACCTATGTGGAAGCGATGGCTTCGGGCCTGTGCGTCTGTGCGGTGAACGACCCCTGTCTCGACGGCGTGATTGAGGACGGCGTGAGCGGCATCCTTTCGGGGGACAGCGACGAGGAGCTGCTGGCGGCGCTGATTCGCGCGTTTGGCGACGAGGGCAGGCGCATCGCGAAAACCGCCGCGCAGTATGCCGCGCCGTTCAGCACGGAGGGCTTTGCCGAGAAGGTGGAAGCCTGCTACCTGAAAGCGATTGAGGCGCACAAGCGGGGATGAGCACGGAAACGGGCATTCGCGAACGGCTTTTTGCGCTGAAAGACGAGGGATACGCGCGGTTTCAAAGCGCGCTGATTCCGAACATCCCGAAAGAGACGGTTATCGGCGTGCGCATGCCATTGATGCGGAAACTGGCGAAGGAAATCGCGGGAAAAGCGGAAACACGGGCGTTTCTGACCGAACTGCCGCACGCATATTACGACGAAAACATGCTGCACAGCGTGCTGCTTTCGCAGATGAAGGATTACGGCGCGTGCATGGAAGCGACGGAGGCGTTTCTGCCGCATATCGACAACTGGGCGGTGTGCGACTGCCTGTCGCCGAAGGTGTTTGCCGGGCACAAGCCGGAGCTGATGGCAAAAATCCGCCGATGGACCGAGTCGGAACACGTGTATACCTGCCGATTCGGACTTGAAATGCTGATGACGCACTTTCTGGACGGCGATTTTAGACCGGAATATCTCGAACTGGCGGCGAACGTGCGGCCGGAGGATTATTACGCGAAGATGATGGCCGCGTGGTTTTTCGCCACGGCGCTGGTCAAACAGTGGGATGCGGCGGTCGTCTGTTTGCAGCAGAATCGGCTTGAGCCGTGGACGCACAACAAGACGATTCAAAAGGCGCGGGAAAGCTATCGGATTTCGGCGGAGCAGAAGGAATATTTGAAAACGTTGAAACGATAAAGCATTGGCTTGCAACGGAATGAAAGGACGGACGCGCCATGCGCGCCCCTACGAAAAACGATAAAAAAGGCGTTGAGCGGGAAATCCGTTCAACGCCTTTTAAGTTACGCGATTGCGGCTCAAACCGACTCGCACAGAGTCAGGTAACGCTTCGCTCCCTGACGCCCGCTTAACGTGCTGCGCAAGAGGGAACGTTGGGCTGCGAGTCTTGAAAACTCGTATAGTTGCGCAAGCGCTCCTTACGATTTCCGGCAATAACTATGCTTATTCCCGCACTGCGGGCGCATAGTTATTGCTCCAAACCCGTCTGGGGTCTTAGACCCCAGACCCCTTCTTCGCTTCGTGCTTATAAATCGCCGCTTAGCGCTCGACGCGGCCGGAGCCGGAACCCTTCATCAGGCTTTCGACTTCCTTGACGGTCACGCGGTTGAAGTCGCCGGAGATGGTGTGCTTCAGGCAGGAAGCGGCCACGGCGAACTCGAGGGCCTCGGCCTGGGTGTCATAGGTGTTCAGGCCGTAGATCAGGCCGCCGCCGAAGGAGTCGCCGCCGCCGACGCGGTCAACGATATCGGTGATGGCATACTTGCGGGAGACATAGAACTCCTTGCCGTCGTAGATGCAGGCAGCCCAGTAGTTGGTGTCCGCGCTCTTGGACTCGCGCAGGGTGATGGCAACCTTCTTGAGGTTCGGGTAGAGGTCCATCGCGGTCTGGGCGATCTGCTTGTAGACGTCGCGGTCCAGCTCGCCGCTCTCCACGTCGCTCTTGGCGCTGATGCCCAGGGACTTCTGGAAGTCCTCCTCGTTGGCGATGGCGACATCGACGTACTTGGTCAGCTCGCTCATCACTTCCTTGGCTTCCTTGCCGTACTTCCACAGGTTCTTGCGGTAGTTGAGGTCGCAGGAAACGGTCACGCCCATCTCCTTGGCGGCCTTAACGGCGGCCAGAGAGAGATCCGCAGCGGACTGGGAGATGGCCGGGGTGATGCCGGTGATGTGGAACCAGGTCGCGCCGTCGAAAATCTTCTTCCAATCGAAGGTATCGACCGGAGCCTTGGCGATGCAGGAATCCGCACGGTCATAGACGACCTTGGACGGACGCTGGTTGGAGCCGGTCTCCAGGAAGTAGATGCCCATGCGGCCATCCATCATCTTGATGTTGGAGACGTCCACGCCGAAGCTGCGCACGTCGCGCAGGCAGGCCTCGCCGATGGCGTTGTTCGGCAGCGCGGTCACGAAAGCCGCGTCCATGCCGTAGTTGGCCAGAGAAACGGCCACGTTCGCCTCGCCGCCGCCGAAGGTGGCCTCGAGGGACGGGCTCTGGAAGAAGCGCTCCAGCGCGGGGCTCTTCAGACGAAGCATGATTTCACCGAGAGTAACAATACGAGCCATTGTAATCACTCCTGAATGTTATTTGAGCGTGCGCGGCGGGAAAAACCGCACACTGTCTCAGTTTCTAAGGGTATTATACACGATGGAGGGGCGCAAATCAAGTCGTCTGACCAATAAAGCGCAAAACTTGCGGAATTGAGCGGAAACAGACGGATTTTCGCGCCGTCCGTCGGGCAGAAATAAGCAGAAGAACAAAGAATCGGGCCGAAATTTAAGAAGATTCATTCCGCGACGCGCGCACGGCGAAAGAGCGCCGCGCGCATAGGCCCGGGGCAGGGGGGAAAGGCTAAAGGCGGCGCGGCGGGCGCGCCGCTTGCAAATTCCTTGCCACACAAGGGAATCTATGGTATAATGACGGACGGTGCCTGTCAAAATCAGGCTGTTTGTCGGAGAATCGGCGGCCGGGCCGCCGGCCATCATATTGGGGAGGGTTTTGAATTTATGCCTCTGCAAACCGAATATAACAAGGATACCATCAAGGAGTCCATCCTCAACAAGCTGCTGCGCTATTACGGCTGCACCATCGAGGACGCGACCCCCAAGCAGGTCTACGCCGCCGTGGCGAGCACCGTGCGCGACCAGATCATGCTCAAGTGGCGCTTTGAGAAGGAAGCCCGCCGCACCGAAAAGGCCAAGCGGCTGTATTACCTTTCCATCGAGTTTCTGACGGGCCGCTGGCTGCACAACAACCTGCTCAACCTCTGCTCCACCAAGGAGTATGAGCAGGCGTTTGAAGAGCTGGGCCTGACCCTGCGCGGCGTGCTCCACGAAGAGCCGGAACCCGCGCTGGGCAACGGCGGCCTGGGCCGTCTGGCCGCGTGCTTCCTGGATTCGCTGGCGACGCTGAACCTGCCGGCGATGGGCTGCACCATCCGCTACGAATACGGCCTGTTCCGTCAGCGCATCGTGGACGGCCAGCAGGTCGAGGTGCCCGACGAGTGGCTGACCTACGGCAACGCGTGGGAGATTCCGACCCAGCGCGACGCGGTGGAGGTCTGTTTCGGCGGCCAGATGGTGGAAAACTGGGTGGGCGGCACGAACTACGTGACCCTCAAGAACACCGAAAACGTCATCGCCGTGCCGTATGACCTGCCGATTCTGGGCTACGACAGCGACGTGGTCGATCGTCTGCGCACGTGGAGCGCCGTTCTGCCGCAGAACTTCAATCTGGAGAAGTTCTCCGCCGGCGATTACAACGGCTCCACGGAGGACAGCAACTCCATCGCGGCGCAGATTTCCAAGGTGCTCTATCCGGAGGACAACACCTACAACGGCAAGAAGCTGCGCCTGATGCAGGAATACTTCCTCGTCAGCGCGACGCTGCAATACGCCATCAAGGACTTCAAGCGCGTCTACGGCACGGACATGAGCCAGCTGCCGGAGAAGGTCGCCTTCCACATCAACGACACGCATCCGGCGATGGTCATCCCCGAGCTGATGCGCATCCTCGTGGATGAGGAGCGTCTGCCGTGGGAAGAAGCCGAGCGCATCACCCAGGCGACCGTGGCCTACACCAACCACACCATCATGGCCGAGGCGCTGGAGAAGTGGCCGGAGAACATGATGCGCGAGACTCTGCCGCGCATTTACTCCATCATGCAGGAGCTCAACCGCCGCCTGTGCCAGAAGCTGTTTGACGCCTTCCCCGGCCAGTGGGACCGCATCGGCCACATGGCGATTCTGGCCTACGATCAGGCGCACATGGCGAACCTGTGCGTGGCCTATTCCCACGCGGTCAACGGCGTTTCCCAGCTGCACGGCGAAATCCTCAAGCACACGACGTTTGCGGATTACTACTCCATCATGCCGGAGAAGTTCTACGCGATTACCAACGGCATTACGCCGCGCCGCTGGCTGATGCTGGCCAACCCCGCGCTCTCCGACCTGCTGGATGAATCCATCGGTCAGGGCTGGCGCAAGGATTTGAACGAGCTGGAAAACCTGCTGCCGTTCGCGGACGACGCTGCCTTCATCGAGAAGTTTGCCGCCGTCAAGAAGGAGAACAAGGAGCGTTTCAGCCGCTGGATTTACCGCCATCAGGGCATCGAGCTTGACCCGTCGATGATGTTTGACGTGCAGGTCAAGCGCCTGCACGAGTACAAGCGTCAGCTGCTCAACGCGCTGCACATCCTCGTGCTCTACAATCGCATCTGCGACGACCCGAACTACACGATGGCGCCGCGCACCTTCATCTTCGGCGCGAAGGCCGCCCCGGGCTACCGCCGCGCGAAGGAAATCATCCACTTCATCAACGTGCTGGCCGCGAAGGTCGCTTCTCACGAGCGCGCCAGCAAGATGATTAAGATTGCGTTCCTCCAGAATTACAACGTCTCCACCGCCGAGATGCTGATGCCGGCCAGCGAGGTCAGCGAGCAGCTCTCCACGGCTTCCAAGGAGGCCAGCGGCACGGGCAACATGAAGTTCATGATGAACGGCGCCGTGACCATCGGCACGCTGGACGGCGCGAACGTGGAAATCGCCGACCTGGTGGGCCCGAACAACTGCTACATCTTCGGCATGCGCTCCAACGAGGTGGAAGCGCTCTACGCCGCGGGCACGTATCGTTCTCTGGATATCTACGAGACGAACGCCGAGCTGCGCCGCGCGCTGAACATGATGTTTGACGGCAGCCTGACGCCGGAGAACCCGAAGATGTTCGAGGGCCTGTATCGCGCGCTGGTGTTCAGCGACAACGGCGGCATGGCCGACCCGTATCTGGTGCTCAAGGACTTCGGCTCTTACCAGCAGGCGCAGAGCCGTTTGGGCGCGGATTACCTCGACCGGAAGGAATGGACGCGCAAGGAAATTATCAACGTCGCCAAGAGCGGCATTTTCTCCTCCGACCGCACCATCCGCGAGTATAACGACCTGATTTGGCACCTCACGCCGCTGACCAAGAAGCACGAATAATCATAAACGCGTGAAAGCGCGTCTGGCTCCCTCGAAAGAGGGGGCTTTTTGTGTTTCGCGGGAAGAAAATGGAAGTGCGATCCGTTCTTATAATTGAAAAGCATTGCTGCAAGGACGATTTGCGGCGCAGACATTTTTAAGGAAAGGCGGATGATAAAATGAAACATACGCTGGTTGAACGCATCCTTTTGATTTGTATGATGCTGTGCATCGGCTGCTGCACGGCTTTAGCGGATGGCGGCGACGCCTATGCGGTTGTGCAGAATCCGAACGCCGCAGACCGGCTGAATCTGCGTGCCGCACCGAGCAAAGAAGCGGAGTCGTTGGGCAAATATTATAACGGCGTGGAGGTTCAGATTCTTGAAGATTTGAACAACGGATGGGTTCGGGTTCAAATCGGTCGTCGCGGAACGGCCGAAGGTTACATGATGAAGAAATATCTGCAAGAGAACAGCGCGCAGACGGTCGAATCCGCAATGCCGACGTATATCTCCACAAGCAGCGCGTGGGAGCTTTATCAATCCCGCGACGTAAACGGAGCGTATGACATGCATGGCTATGGCGAAACGGTGACGCTTCTGGGTTTTACGCCAAAATGGTGGCACGTTCAGATTCGGGAATATACCGGGTTTGTACCGGCTGACGGCTCGGCGCTGGAGCAGCGGACGGGCAATTACTACGACGGCTATGCGACGGCGCAGGTTCATAATCCGATTTCGACGGATCGGCTGAATCTGCGCGTGGAGAAAACGGAGAACAGCGCGTCGCTCGGCAAATATTACAATGGATGCACGGTCGCAATCGTTCAAAAAGGGAACGACGGATGGAGCCGGGTTCGAATCGGGAATCTTGAAGGATATATGAAAAATCAGTTCCTCGATTTTAACGCTCCCAAAGACCAGCAAACCGAAATGCTGCCCAAGGTGACGATTCAAAATTCCAATGGGCAGGGCGTCAATCTGCGAAAGCAGGCTTCGACCCATGTTAACGCGGTGGCGCTGTATCCGAACGGAACGCAGGTTCAAGTGCTGGGCATAGCGGGAGAATGGTGCCATGTGCTGATTGACGGAGAGATTGGCTTTATGATGACCCGATATCTTGTGCCCCGACTCAGCTTTGAATCGACGAGGTAAGAAACATGAAGCGCAGATAGAGAAATGAAAAGCTGATGGATTTGGATAAATTCAAAATATAGGGTTGACAAATCGTCTTGTATGGTTTAAGATAGAGTCAACACCAAGCAAGCGGGAGGCAAAACCTTTATGAATGCTGCAAGAACAAACATGTTCTATTTTAGCCTGTATTATCGCGAGAATACGGGCTATTTGCATTGCAATTCATAAAAGCGGTTCCACCGATTGCAGCGCGGCCCTTTCACGGAAACGAAAGGGCCGCTTCTTTTATATGTATAATCAAGTGACAAACTGTCAAATGCATAAAGGGCAGAAAAGGAGAAGAAAACCATGATTGTGATTTTGAAGCCGGGCGCACAGAAGGCGCGCGTCGAAGCGCTGATGACCCAGATTAAGCAGCAGGGCGTGGACATTCATTACAGCCAGGGCGCGACGGAGACGATTCTCGGCCTTGTCGGCGACACGACGCATGTGGATGAGGATTGGCTGCGCGCGAGCGATATCGTCGAGGATGTGCGGCGCGTTTCCGAGCCGTATAAGCTGGCGAACCGCCGTTTCCACCCCAAGGATACGCATGTCAACGTCAACGGACGCGTCATCGGCGAAGGAACATTCGCGGTGATTGCTGGCCCCTGCTCGGTGGAGAGCCGCGAGCAGTTGGTCTCTATCGCGGAGGATGTGAAGAAGAGCGGCGCAACCTGCCTGCGCGGCGGCGCGTTCAAGCCGCGCACGTCGCCGTATTCCTTCCAGGGGCTTGAAAACGAAGGGCTGAAGCTGCTGCTGGAGGCCAAAAAGGAAACGGGCCTGCCGATTGTCACCGAAATCATGAGCGAAACGCAGATTGACGATTTTGCCGACGTGGACGTGATTCAGGTGGGCGCGCGCAATATGCAGAACTTCCGCCTGCTCAAAGCGCTGGGCAAGACGAACAAGCCGATTCTGCTCAAGCGCGGCCTTTCCGCGACGATTGAGGAATGGCTGATGAGCGCGGAATATGTGCTGGCGGGCGGCAACCCGAACGTCATCCTCTGCGAGCGCGGCATCCGCACGTTTGAAAAGATGATTCGCAACAACCTTGACATCTCCGCCGTGCCGCTGATTAAACAGAAGTCGCATCTGCCTGTGATTATCGACCCCTCGCACGCGGCGGGCATCGCGTGGATGGTGCAGCCGCTCACGCGCACAGCGATTGCCGCCGGTGCGGACGGCCTAATGATTGAAGTGCACAACAACCCGAAGGCCGCGCTCTGCGACGGCGCGCAGTCGCTCGATCCGAAACAGTTTGACACGCTGATGACCGACGTGAAGCGACGCGTCGCGTTTGAAGAAAAAACGCTGCTCTAAACCCATAACAAAAGCCGGATGAACGCTTCCCCAAAATGCGGGAGCGAGACATCCGGTTTCTGTATGTTTGAAGAAGGCCGCTTTTTGGGGAAATGTTACGGCAGGGTGTGCAGGCGGAGCGCGCGCCAAAATTCCGCCGTGCTCACGCCGTCCGGCCAGGCGAACAGCGCATCCGTCTGTTGCCAGGTGGATTCGGAGACGACGGCTTCGCCGTTTTCCCGCGCGAGCTGATTGGCGAGCGTGACGAATGGAACGAGATAATCGAAATTGCGCTGCTGCTGCAAACAGGCGATATGCGCGATGATGGGGCAGGCCTCGGCAAAGCCGCTGCTGATATAAAGCTCCTTGAGCGGCGCGGGGTTATACCACGCGATGCAAGGCTGTAAGGTGACGTCGGTGGGGGAGAGGTAGAGCATCGCGTAGAGCGCCATGCCCGGCACGCCGTCATCCATGCAGCCCGTGCTGCCGACGACGTCCAGCGTCAAATTCGGCAGGGCGTAATGCATCGGGTTGTGGCCGTGGCCGCAGATGATGCGCGTGTTTGGCGCGAACGTCATCTCCCGCAGACGGGGGAGGGCCAGCTGTGGGTCAAATACGGGGAAGCGGTCATCCTCGGGCAGGGCGTGGCAGAAGGTGATGCCTGCGTGCGTCAGCGTCTTTTGAAAGGTGATTTCGTCGGGTTTGAGGCGCGACGCGTTGAAGCGCAGCGAGTTGAAATTTGCGCCCGCGTATTTGGGGTCGTTCTGCATCGCGGCAAGGATGTAGCCCTCGTGGTTGCCGTGCAGACAGGTTACGTTTTCCGAACGGAGCAGGCGAAGCGTGTCGCGCGGCGCGGGGCCGAGGTTGACTTGGTCGCCCAGCGAGATGATGCGGTCGGGCTTATGCTTCTTGTGGATATCGGCAATGACGGCTTCCGCCGCCAGCAGATTGGCGTGAATATCGGCGATGAGCGCAATGGCTTCCATAGCGGCCTCCAGACAAAAATGTGGAAGAAACAAGGCTTTTATGTTATAATTCTGGGTGAACCTTCAAATTCCTGCCGATTGTTTCACGTGAAACATTTTGGAGAAGGCGAAGCGCATTGTTTCACATGAAACATTTTGGCCGATGCGGTTTCGATTGTTTCACGTGAAACATTTTGGGAGAATGGGGGAACAACGCGCGATGAAGATTTTAACGGCAAGGCCGCACAGGCTGCTGGAAGAATGCGTCCGAAGGCTGGGCGAGGCGGCCGAGCGGGGCGAAAGCTGCATGTTTTTGGTGCCGTCGCAATACACCTTGCAGGCGGAAATCGAAATCATGGAGCGTCTGCGGGTCAACGGCTCGTTTCTTATCGACGTGCTGTCGCCTAAGCGGCTGCAATCGCGCGTTTTTGAGCTGGCGGGCCCGCCGAATCGAACGATTTTCGACGAACGCGGCAAGTGCATGGTGCTCAGCGCCATCATTGAAGAGCAGAAAGACGAGCTGACCGTTTACCGCGGCGCGGCGCAAAGCGGCATGGCGGGCTTCACCGAGCGGGTGTCGAGCATGATTGCGTCGCTCAAGCGAAGCGGCCTGTCGGCGGCGGATGTGGCCGAAAGCGCCGAGAAGATGGATGCGGATAATCCCGCACGGGTAAAGCTCGGTGACATTGCGCGCATTTACGCGGCGTATGAAGGGCGTATGGCGGGCGAATTGGCCGATGCGGAGGATGTTTCGCGGGAAATGTGCGCCCGATTTGCGGCTTCCGGCATCTTCAAAGGGCAGAACGTGTTCGTCTACGGTTTTGATATGATTACGCCGACCTTCGCTGCCGAGCTGCTGAGCATGGCGCCGCTGTGCCGCACGCTGACGCTGGCGATTGAGACGGACGCAAACGCCGCGCCTGACGGAAGTCTCTTTGCGCCCGTCAATTACAGCTTGGAGCGCCTTGAAAAACTGGCCAAAGAGCGCGGCGTTACCGTTGACCGCGAGGTTTTGGTTGCGGAGCTTGACGCGCCGACGGATATCCGCCTGCTGGAAAAAGGGCTTTATGCGCTCGGCAGCGCGACCTGCACGCAGGAGCCGACCGCCATTGAGCTGCATGCGGCGAGCGGAAAGCGGCAGGAGGTGCACCTTGCGGCGGCGAGAATGCGCCGTCTGGCTGCAGCGGGGGAGGATGCGGCGCAGATGGCGGTGGTCTATCCCAAACAGAGCGGATACGGGCCGCTGCTGCAAAACATTTTGCCGATGTACGGCCTGTCGGCTTATATTGCGGAGAAAAGGCAGGCGGGCGCGCACCCGCTGAGCCGCTTTATGCTCAGCGCGCTGGCCGCGATTTCGGGCGGCTGGCGGCTGACGGATATTCTGGAATGCGCGCAGAGCGGTTTTTTGGGCCTAAGCAGGGAAGCGCTCGACCGATTCTGCGCCTATTGCGAAGGGGCGGACGTGCGCAGCGACGCGATGCGTAAGCCGTTTCGCTATCCCAAGGGCGTGACGGAGGAAGAACTGGCCGCGCTGGAAGAGAGCCGCAAGCAGGTGATGACGCCGCTTTTGGCCTTGCAGCGGGATTTGCAGGCGGCAAAGACGGCGGATGACACCATCCGAGCGGTTTTGGCCCTGCTGGAAAGTGTGCATGCGTATGAAACGCTGGAAGATATGCGCGACGAGCTGAACGTCGCCGGTTTGGCGGCGGAAGCTCAGGACTGCGCACAGGTCTGGAACGCGATGATGACGACGCTCGACCAGCTGCATACGCTGCTCGGCGGGCAGGCCGTTTCGGCGAAAACGGTGATGGGCCTGCTGCAAAACGGCCTTTCGGCGCTCGAACTGGCGGCGCTCCCGCCGGCGGACGGCGCGGTCATCTGCGGCGAAATCGGCAATGTGCGCACGGCACAGGTGCAGACGCTCTTCGCCGTCGGCATGAACGACATGCCCGCAAGCGGTGACAACGGCCTGCTCACAGTCAGCGAGCAGCAGGCGGCCCAGGCGGTCAGCGGGGCGTATCTGGGCATGACGCCGCAGGAGAGCGCGGCGCTTGGGCGGCTGGATGAGCTGAAAGCGCTGTCGGGCGCAAAGGGGAGAATCATTCTCTCTTATGCCGTGGCGGATGACACGGGCCGCGCGCTTCGCGAGGGCACGGTGGTGCAGGCGCTGCGGCGGCTGTTCCCCAAGATGAAGGTTTACGGCGGGCTGGCCCGGGAGGAGCGCGCGGCGATGCTCTGCGCCAAAGCGCCAGCGCTGGAAGCGCTGGCGGTGGAGCTTTCCGAAACGGCGGACGGGCGGCACGCGCTGGGGGAGGCATATGCGGCGGCAGCGGCGGCGATTGCGGCCGATTCGGACGGGGAAGCGCAGCTGCTGGGCGTGACGCGCGGGTTGGGCGATCCGCCTGAAAAGAAACTGCCCGGCACGCTGGCGCGCACGCTGTACGGCCGTCCGGTCAGCAGCGTGTCGCGGCTGGAAACCTTCGCCCAGTGCCCGTATAAGCACTTTGTTCGCTACGGCCTTATGCCCAAGCGGGAGCAGCAGACCGGCGTGGACGCGGCGGAGCTGGGCACGCTCTATCACGAGGCGGCGGAGCGGTTCACCAACGCGGTGACGGCCTTGCCGGAATTTCCGGATGTGCCGGCCGAGGTCTGCGACAAGCTGATGGATGAAGCCGTCTCCCCGCTGATTGACACTTGGCGGGAATCGCCGATGGGGGAGAGCAAGCGCGGCGAGGCCGTCGCCAAGCGGATTCGCAGAACGGCCAAACGCACCGCGCGCAACATCGTTTCGCAGTATGCGGACAGCAGCTTCCGCCCCATGCAGATGGAGTTTGTCTTTGGGCAGAACGGGCTGTCCCCGATTGTGCTCGAATTGGGCGACGGCACATTCGTCTATTTGCAGGGGCGTATCGACCGTGTGGATGTGATGACGGGCGGCGGTCTGCGCGTCATCGATTACAAGAGCGGCAGCCGAAAGTTTGACCCGACGCTCGTCTACTGGGGCTTGCAGCTCCAGCTGCTGCTGTATCTGGCGGCGGCGCTTTCGCGCGTGCCCGGGTCGCACGCGGCGGGCTTCTTCTATTGTCGCATTGCCGACCCGATGATTAAGACGGAATCGCGCATTCAAGAGGAGGTCGAGCGGCAGATTGCCAAGAAGCTGTCGCTCAGCGGCATTTCGCTCAGCGATGTGACGATTCTGCGTGCGCAGGGCGGCCCGCAGGCTGCAATGGTCACCAAGGATGGCAAGCCGAACGGGCGATTCGCCGCGTCGATGGTCGATGAAATGGGCATGGCCAATCTGCTGGCCTTTGCGCGGCACAAAGCCACGGAATTGGCGGGGGAAATTTACGGCGGCGAGATTGACGATTCGCCGTATGAGCGCGGCGCGCTCAACGCCTGCCAAAACTGCGAATATTCGGCCATCTGCGTCTTTGACCCGATGCGCAAGCCGCGCAGACGGCTGACGGCAAAGAAGCTGGAAGATTTGACATAACTTACCCACAATCTATTCGGCTCCGGTGGAAAACCCGGGGCCGTTTTGCGGCCTGAGGCCGCCTAAGTTGGCATGAAGGCGGGGAAGTTGCGCACGAGGGCGAACGAGTGCAATTTGCAATGTATAAAAATGCAGCCTTTCTGCATAAGAAAGACTGCATTTTCCATATAAATCGTATTGAAAGAATTTGATAAATAACTTTTGAAATCAGTGATTGCGGTAGTAGTTGATGAGGCAGCCGTCCGCGATAATCTGGCGCTCATCCTCGGTCAGCGTGCCGGTGGAGACAGAGGTCTTTTTCACACTGCCGTCGGCCTTGACCACATACGCGTCAAACGCCTGTTTGCCGCTGAGAATCGCCTCGCGGATGCCGGGCACAAACACCCAGTCGCCCAGCGCGTAATCCTCCGGCGCAGTGGTGAGCAGCGGCGCCATGCCCCAGTTGATGCAGTTGCTGCGATAGCGCTTGGTCGCGTATTCTTTCGCGATGTTGGCGCATGCGCCGAGCACGCGCTGGCAGCTCGCGGCCTGCTCGCGGGCGGAACCGTCGCCCGGCTTGTTGGCGTAAATCGTCGAGCCGATGACGGTCTCGGCGGGCTTGTTGGCGACGCCGGCCTTGGTCAGCGCGGCGTAAACGGCCTTTACGTCTTCCGGAAGGGCCTCGCCCTGCTCGCGCGCGGCTTCGACGGCGTGCACCGCCTTCGCGTTGCCGACATACGCCGGATCCTTGCGGGAGAGCGCGAACTCGGCCAGGCGCAGCGGGTTGGAGCGATAGGAAGAGGTCTCGCCGGAGGGAATCAGCTCGTCGGTCGTCGTCACCGGGTCGGTGATGTAAGAGACCACCTTCACCAGCAGGTCGTCGGAGAGCGCCGGCTGCTCGGGCCAATCCTTGATGTTCGGGCCCATGCGCAGCTCGTGCTCGGGCTCGGCCTTGCCGTAGCCGTTGTAAACGCGCTTCTCGTACACGCTGCCGTCGAAGAAATACTGCGGATGGGTGTAGGTGATATCCAAATCCGTGGCGGCGGTCAGGCGGCCGCCGTTAATGGCCGTCGCGGCGATAGAGCGCGCGTCCATGAGCGCCACGCCGGACATCTGGCCCTCGCCGGGCTTGCTGCCCTCGCGGTTCGGGAAATTGCGGGTCGTGTGGCGGATGGAGAACTCGCCGTTGGCGGGCGTGTCGCCTGCGCCAAAGCACGGGCCGCAGAAGCACTCGCGGATGATGGCGCCCGCGGAGGCGATATCCGTCAGCGCGCCGTTCTTCATCAGCTGGATGTACGCCGGCATGCTGCCCGGGTAGACGCTCATCTTGAACTCGCCGTTGCCGCAGCTGTGGCCGCGCAGAATATCCGCCACCGCGCAGACGTTGTCAAACGTGCCGCCGGAGCAGCCCGCGACCAGGCCCTGATCGACCCAGATTTCGCCGCCGCGAATCTTGCTCATCAGGTCGAGCTTCGCGCCGGTAATCTGCGCGTTAGCCTTCTCCTGGCACTCGTGCAGGATATCCGCCGCGTTGGCCTTCAGCTCGGCGATGGTGTAGGTGTAGCTCGGGTGCATCGGCAGGGCGATGGTGCATTCCACGGTGGAAAGATCGACATACACGCAGCCGTCGTAATACGCCACGTCGGCGGGCTTCAGCTCCTTGAACGCTTCCGGACGGCCGTGGATGGTCAGGTAATCCTTCGTGTTCTGGTCGGTCTCCCAGATGGAGGACCAGCAGGTCGTTTCGGTCGTCATCACGTCGATGCCGTTGCGGTATTCAATCGGCAGATTCGCTATGCCCGGGCCGACGAACTCCATGACCTTGTTCTTTACATAGCCCTTGGCGTAAACCGCGCCGATGATGGAAAGCGCCACATCCTGCGGGCCGACGCCGTCGCGCGGCTTGCCCGTCAGGTAGATGGCGACCACGCCCGGACGCGCCACGTCGTAGGTGCGGCCGACCAGCTGCTTGGCCAGCTCGCCGCCGCCCTCGCCGACCGCCAGCGTGCCCAGCGCGCCGTAGCGGGTGTGGCTGTCCGAACCGAGAATCATGCGGCCGCAGCCGGACATCATCTCGCGGTTGTAGCTGTGGATGACCGCCATGTTCGTCGGCACATAGATGCCGCCGTACTTGTGCGCGGCGGAGAGGGCGAACATGTGGTCGTCTTCGTTGATGGTGCCGCCGACGGCGCACAGGCTGTTGTGGCAGTTGGTCAGCACATACGGCATCGGGAATTTCTTCATGCCGGAGGCGCGCGCCGTCTGGATGATGCCGACATAGGTGATGTCGTGGCTGGTCAGGCTGTCAAAACGCATGCGCAGGTTCTGCATGTCGCCGCTCTTGTTGTGCGCCTTGAGAATGCCGTAGGCAATCGTGCCCTGTTCGGCCTCTTCTTTCGTGACGGTTTTGCCGCACTTGGCCGCAAGCGCCGCCGCGTCGGTCACGATTTCACGGCCGTTGACGAGGTATACGCCGCCGTCGTAAAGCTTTACCATGGAAAAATCCCCTTTCGTGTTTTGTCCTGTTTCCAAATTCATGAGATGTGGGAAAAGACGCCATCTCTTTCATGGTTTTATTATACACGATGCACAGGGTATAGACAAATACTTAATAATCATATCGCCTATAAATATTTTTTATAATAGAGCTTCAATTCATAATTGCGAAGCAAAATGGGAAAGTGGTTGTCAAAGTCATCAATCAGATTTCGGGAAAAAGCTGAGTTATTGTGTAGGGAATCCGAAGGTTTCCAAAGGGCGACCGGAAAGCACTTTGGTGGGGTGGCGGGGCAAAGCCCCACAATCTCTCTCACGGCGCATCCAGCGAAAGATGCTCCTTGAAGCTCGCCAGAAACGCCTGCGCCGCGCGCGAGAGATACGCTTCCCGCAGCCGCGCGACGCTCAGCGCCCACCACGCGCGGTATTTCGGCGGAATCATGTAATACGCGGGCCGATAGCTTTCGCCCCCCAGCAGCCCGATATAGCGGCTGGGCAGCATCATGCAGCCCATGCCTTCGCCCGTCAGGCGGCGCAGAAGCTCGTAGTTTCGGCTCGTCAGCACAATCTTCGGCTTTATGCCCGCTTCCGCCAGCACGCGGTCGGTAATCTGCCGGATGCGCTGGCCCGGCGAAATCATCAAAAACGGTTCGTCGCCCAGCAGCGCGGGGTCAAGCTCGGGATACGGCGCGTCCGCTTTAGGCACGGCCAGCGCCGCCAAGCGCGCGTCGTGCGGCGCGGCGATGAGAAACGGGTCGCGCGTCAACGATTCAAATTCCAGCGTCGGGTTGCCCGTCACGCCGTCGTCCGGCCCCGTGTGCAGAATGGCGAAATCCAGCTTGCCGCTCAGCAGGCTCCGCTCCACCTGGTCGGTCGTCTCCTCGCAGATGCGCACCTCGATGCCCGGGTGCTCCTTGTGAAACGCGGGCAGCATCTGCGGCAGATGCGCCGTTGCCAGATAGTTGGTGATGCCCACGGTCACGCGGCCCTGAGCCAGCGCTCGTTCTTCGCTGATTTCCGATTCAAACGCCGCGTAGACGCGCAGCACCTCGCACGCCATGCGGTAATATTTTTCCCCCGCATAGGTCAGCACCAGCCCGCCCGATGTGCGCGTGAACAGCCGCGCGCCGAGCTGCTGCTCGATGTTCATCACGCAGTGGCTCAGCGAAGGCTGGGTGACGAACAGCTTCTGCGCCGCGCGGGTCATGCTGCGCTCGTCGGCGATGGTCTTGATGTAGAGCAGCTCCCGCGTGGTCATGGCTTGACCTCGCGGCGCGGAAAGAGCAGCGGCGGCAGGGCAAAGAAGGCGAAATAGGCGCTGCACATCGTTCGGAAGGTGAAGAACGTGTGGTCGTAGGAGTGGTTGGAGAGCGCCAGCGTCCACATGACGGGGATCAGCAGGGGGATGAGCACGGCCAGCGCGCGCACATCCGGCTTCATGCCCTTGTGAACGGAAACGCCGACGGTAACCGCCAGCGCCGCGAGCAGAATCACGCGGTAGGCCGTCTTATCCGTGATGACGCGGATGTTGCGCAGCAGAATCGAGAAGCGGGACTGTGATTCTCCGCCCACCGAGAGCCGCAGAGAGACCTGATCGCCGATGACGGTCAGAATGCCGTTGCCGAAAATCAGCGTGTTGATGCCCCATTTGAGCATCCACATGCAGGCGTAGCCCAGCGCCCACGCGGCGCTGCAAAACACGGCCTGCTTCACCAGCGCGGGGAGCGCCGCGTCTCCTTTCAATTCGAGCGCCAGCAGCAGCGTCAGCGGGAACACCAGCGACACGACAGGGAAGGAGAGCAGGTCGAAATAGTTGATCAGCAGGCTGACCAGCGCGAAAAACGCGGGCAGGCCGATGCCGCGCGAAAGCGCGCGGTCAAACCGCAGAATCAGCACGCAGGCCAGCAGCGTCAGCAGCGCGTTGGGCACATAGTGCAGGCAGACGCCCATCGCCGTGGGCATCATGAAAAACCATGCCGCGCCGAACGCGGGAATCAGCTTTTCCAGCCCGCGCCGGGCCATCAGCAGCAGCGTCAGGGCCAGCAGCGCCAACTGCGCAAAGAGCAGCAGCATTTGCAGGTTGCTCAGGTTGAACATGCACAGCAGCAGCCGCAGAAGGAACGTGTAGCCGTGCCAGTAGCGGCTGTAAGACAGGCCGCCGGGCGCGGGCTTGCTGCCGTCCGCATAGGTGCAGAAGGCGTCCCAGTCGGTCTGGCCCTCTTCGGTCGGCATATCCGCGCGGAAGCCGCCGAAAACCTTTTGCAGATACGGCTCGTCGCCGACATAGGCGGCGGTTTTGAGAATCAGCACCGCGCTGTAATTGTCCAGCCGCGAGGAGATAAAGCCGCCGACGGTTTCAGGACGGCTCTGCTCCTGCCCGAGCAGGGCGACGGCCTGCGCCGTGTTTTGGCGCATGGCGGGGGTATCGATGATAAACGCCGCAAAATTCATCGCGGTGCAGAGCAGCACGGCCAGCAGCAGCGCCAGCGCGCCGCGAAAGCCCTTCTTTTTGAGCATGTCGGTTGTCCTTCTTTCTGAGATGGTCGCGCGCTCAGCGCTTTTTGCCGCGCCCCGCGGGCGCGCGCTTTGCGGCGCTCTTCGGCGCGCTGAGACGGCGGCGCAGCACGTCTTCCCGCGCGACGGAATAGCCGAAAAAGCCCTCCGGCCGCGCTTTCAGCGGGTAATATTCCCCGTGCGCATAGCTCACCAGGTTGGCCCGCCCGATGTGCAGGCTGCCGTCCGCATCGAAGAACGTATCCTTCACATAGACCTGCTCCACGGCGCAGAGGAACAGGTCGTGCGAGCCGAGCGGAATGCGCTGCTTCACCCGACAGCAGAGAAACGCGGGCGCTTCATCCAGCGCGGGCGAGGGGAAGCCCTCGACTTCGCGCGCGTGCAGGTGCATTTCCTTGAATTTATCCACATCACGCCCGCTCTTCACGCCGCAGAAATCCGCAGCGCGGCAGAGCGATTGGTCGATTAAATTCAGGCAGAACGCGCCGGACTGCACAATCTGCGCATACGAGTGGCGGCAGGGACGGATGGAGACGCTGATCATCGGCGGCGCGCTGTTGACAACGCCTGCCCAGGCGACGGTAATCAGGTTGTTTCGCTCAAAGCTCGGCTCTGTGCCGCGGCAGGAGAGCATCACCGCCGGAATCGGCGCCAGAAAGGTTGTCGCGCCGATGGCGCGGAAATCGTTTGCCATATTTTGCCTCCTTGGAAATCGCTGGAAGAAATCGGCCCGAAAAGGCTTTTCGTTTTCTCCATCATACATGGGAAGAAGCGTAAAATCAATAAAAAATTTCCATCCTGCGGGAAGAAACGGCGGCGGTGATTCGTTCTGTAAGCAAAGGCCGCATGAAGGCGTCGTCGGTTGCATAATTTCGGGAAAAGTGATAAGATGATGCCGTAGATTTGAAGGGATTTTTTCATCATGGAGGGAATCAGGATGAATCGCAATACAATGAAACGCAAAGTCGCGACCATGCTGTGCGCGTGCATGCTGCTGGCATCAGCCGCGCCCGCCGTTTTGGCGGAGGATACGGGCATTGCCCTGATGGAGGCCACGCCGAGCGAACCGGCCCGCGCGGCGCTCAAGCTTACGCGCGTCGTCCCCGGCGACGGCACGCTGGATATCGAGCTGACGGGCACGGCGGGGGAGAACGTGACGGTCGATTTGATGACGATGGATGAAGAGGACGTCGCTTCGCAGCCGGTGACGCTCTCCGCGTCCGGCACGGCGGCCGTGCAGTTCACGGGTCTCAAGACGGGGCAGTATGCCGTGATCGCGCAGTATGCCAAAGCGCCCACCGAAAAGGAATCCGCGTGGCAGGAGAATATCGCCGTCACCGCGGCGGGCGAAGCGCCGACTACGCCGCCGACCGCAGAGATTACGCCCAAGCCGACGGAAAGCGCCGCGCCGGTGGAACAAGTCACCCCGAAGCCGAGCGACGAGCCCGCGCCGCAGCCCACGGCCAACGCGTTTACCGTCGGCCTGTACGCAGGCGAAGGCACGCTGGAGGTTGACGTGTACGGCGGCAGCGAGATGGAGCTGACCGTCATCCTCACCAAGCCGGACGGCAGCACCGAGGTCAAGACGCTGCAAAACGGCGGCGGCATCGCGACGTTTGAAAACCTCGCCACGGGCACGTATAAGGTCAAGGTGGATTACACCACGCCCGTCTTCAACGTGCAGGCGTATACCGGCAGCGTGGATGTGACCGCGGCCGGCGCGCCGACCCCCGCGCCCTCTCAGATTGAGGCGACGGCTTCCGTGAACGGGCAGACGATTGCCGTGACCGTCACCAACGCCGAGGATAAAGAGATGGTCGCCACGCTGCTCGACGCGGCGGGCAAGGCGCAGACGGCGAAAATCGTCGGCGGCCAAGCGGCGTTCACCGAGCTTGCGGCGGGCACCTATACGCTGGTCATCGCCTATGCGGATGGCTCCGCGGGCGGCAAGACGATTGCCGGTCTGACCGTTGAAAACAAGGCCGCCGCGCAGGCCATCACCGCTACGGCGGCGGCGGGCGTGAAGCGCATTGACGTGGATGTGACGTCCGCCGGCCCGCTGAACGTGGCCGTCACCCTGATGCAGAACGGCCAAATCAAGGATACCCGCGCGATTGCGGCGGGCGTCGGCAAGGTCAGCTTTGAAAACCTCGCGGCGGGCACGTATACCGTGTCCGTGGATTACGCGCCGTCTCAGGCGGGCGTATCCGCGACGGTGATTGAGAACCTGAACGTCACCGAGCAGAGCGTGAATATCGCCATCACGGGCGTGACGGCGGGCGAAAACAAGCTCACCGTCAGCGGCACGGCCAAGCCGAATGAGCGCATTGCCGTTTCTACCGTGCCGGACGGCGGCAGCAGCGCCATCGTCACCGCCGACGCAAACGGTGCGTTCACCGTGCAGCTTGAGCGCACGGCGGGCACGTATACCGCCGTCAGCGCGGAGTATGTCGGCGACGAAGCCAGCCGTGTGACCGTGCAGGGCACGTTCGTCGTCACGGGCACGGCGACCAAGCCTGCGCTGGAGGTCGATAACGTCTACAACAACAGCCTGACCGTCGTTGCCAAGACGACCGCAGGTGTGACCGTTCACTTCAAAGCCGACGATTATGAGCAGACCCTCGTCGCGGACAGCCGCGGCATCGTCCGCTTCACCCTGCCGCATACCTACGGCCAGGGCACGCGCTTCACGCTGACCGTCTATTACGGCGCGGGCAATACCCTCTCCTATAACGTGAATGTGGTCGTCGGCGGCACGCCGTATTACGCGCTGCTTAAGCGCGGCAGCCGCGGCGACGGCGTGTATGCGCTCACCAGCCGCTTGGCCGAGATGGGCTACCCGATTTCCGCGACGAATTATTATAACGACAGCGTGGTTTCCGCCGTGCGCCTGTTCCAGTCCGCCAACGGCCTGAATGCGGACGGCATGGCCGGCAAGCTGACGCAGGCGGCGCTCTATTCCGTCGGCGCCATCGGTTACCGCGAGAGCGGCGAAACCTATCCGACGCTGGTGCGCGGCGACCGCGGCCTGGCGCTCATCTACACGCTCCAGCAGCGGCTCAAGGATTTGGGCTATTACACCATCCGTGTGGACGGCATTTTCGGCAGCGGCACGCAGCGTGCCGTGCGCTGGTTCCAGTCCGTCAACGGTCTGGCCGTCACGGGCAAGGCGGATAACGCCACCCAGCAGCTGCTCTATTCCTCGCAGGCCAAGGCCGCTTCCGGTTATTCGCCGGACAGCTACGATACGCTTTCCCGCTCCAACCGATATAACGCCAACGTCGTGCCGCTTCAGCGCCGTCTCAAGGCGCTCGGCTACCTCAGCGGCTCGGTGGATGGCTACTTCGGCAGCAACACCTATCGCGCCGTGCGCAGTTTCCAGAGCCGCAACGGCCTGACCGTCACCGGCATCGCCGACCCCGGCACGCAGCAGCTGCTCTATTCCTCTTCCGCGCGTCCGGCCTCCGGCTCGTCCGCTTCGACCTCGGGCAGCAGCACGGGCTACCGCCTGCTGTATTGGGGCTGCAAGGGCGACGCGGTGAAGAAGCTCCAGCAGGCGCTCATCGACGCGGGCTATAAGAGCTATGTGCGCTCCGCCGACGGTATCTACGGCAAGTGGACGTATGACGCGGTTCGCGCCTATCAGAAGGACGTCGGCCTCGCCGTGGACGGCATTGCGGGCAAGAATACCCAGAATAAGCTTTATGGGACGAACTATTGATCAGCGGATTTCGTCAAAAAGCGGATTGCATTCGGTTTAACGGACAGAAAATAAAAGACAGTTGCAGAATGGTATAAGATATACGGTCTCACTTCAGATTGAATTCGGAGTGAGGCCGTTTTTCAGATTGAAGAATATAAAGGATGTATCTATGGCGAGACACATCAAAGGCTGTGCGCATTGCTTCCATTGCGCATATTCTGCGAAATGTCTTGGCAGACAAAACCTCCTGTTGCAGCTTTTTCTTATTCTGCAACAGGAGGTTTCTTATTTTATGATTGTCTGTTTTTCGGAATACCGTTTACTTTATTTTACGCCTCTTCCGCGCTTTCGGCCGCCATCGGCGCCGTAATCGCGTCATACTGTTCTTGGGTAATCACGCCCGCGTCGAGCAGGCTCTGAAGCTGCACCTCGTCCAGACTGCCGCCGATTGCGGGCAGTTCGGGCTTTTCGGTGTTGTCGTCCTGTTCACCCTCGGGCTTCTCCGGCTGCTGCCGAGTGTCATCCTGTTCGCCTTCCGGTTTCTCGGGCTGCTGCTGGGTATCGTCCTGTTTGAGGTAATCCTCGATAGCGTTATAGGTATCCTCGTCGATTACGCCGTCCTCCAGCAGTTTCTTAGCGTCAAGGCGCGTCGGCATATCCTTCAGCGCGTTCTCGTCATCGGGCTTTTGGCCGTTGTTCTGCGCGCCGCCGTTCGGCTGTCGGTCGTTGTTAAGGTCCTTCATGTTCGGGACCTGATTCCGGTCGTTCCGATCATTCGTGCTCGGCATTTGGTTCTGACCGTTTTGGTCGTTCATATTCGGGGTCTGCCCCTGCTGCTGCATGCCGTTTCGGTCACCCATCTGGCCCTGCTGCATCTGCGGGCGGCCTCCGTTTTTATTGCCCTGTCGGCCGCCCTCGGCGCTCGCCGCGGCGCAGGCCATCGTCATGCAAACCAATGTGCAAACCGCAATTTTCATTTTCGTTTTCATTTTCGTTTTCATTTTTGTTTCCTCCTTATCGTCGGGGTTCATGCTTTTTCTTTTTGGCTCCCGTTCCTTGGAACGCTGTAAGAATAGCATCCGAAGATTAAACCAAGTTTGAAAACGAAAAAGTTTTTGAAAGAAGTTCGACATCGTAAACCAATTCATGTTTTACTCTTGCAGCGTCACGGTGAAGGTCGTGCCCGTTTCCTTGGTGCTGGAGACGGTGATTTTGCCGTGATGCGCTTCGACGATTTTCTGCGCGATGGCCAGCCCCAGCCCGTTTCCCTGTTTTTCGCGGTTGTGGGATGCGTCGGCGCGGTAGAATCGGTCAAAGATTTTGGCCTGATCGGCTTTGGCAATCGGCTCGCCCGTATTGTGCACGGCGATGATGCGTTTACTGCCGCGCGCGGTCAGCGACAGGCGGATTTTGCCGTCGTCGGCATACTTGAGCGCGTTGCCGAGCAGGATGACGGCCAGCTGCTTGATCATTTCCTCGTCGCCGCGCATGACGACGCCCTGCGGCACATCGATTTCGAGCGTTTTGCCCGCCTCGAACACGGCGCTTTCAAACGGAAGGGCGATGCTGAGCAGGGCGCGGCTCAAATCGAACGCGGCGGCCTGTTTCTTTCGCGTGCCGCTGTCCATGCGCGCGAGGGTGAGCAGGTTTTCAACCAGCGTGTTGGTGCGCGTGATCTCCGAACGGATATAGCCCAGATATTCGCTCGGCCCGATTTCGTCGGCCAGCACATCGGCGTTGGCGGAGATGACGGCCAGCGGCGTTTTCAGCTCGTGGCTTGCGTCCCAGACGAACTGACGCTGCTTGACGAAGGTTTCCTCTACCGGGCGGAGCATCCTGCCGATGAGCAGCGCCGCGCCGACGGCCAGCAGCACAAACGCCAGCGCCGTGACGGCAATCGTCTCCACCAGCAGCGTATGGATATTCGCCATCTCGCTGCGTGCGTCGATGACGACCAGCATCGCGCCGCCCGGGCGCGTCAGCAGCTGATAAAACTGACTGCCGATATTGCCGCGCGTCTGCCCGCTTTTGAGCGCCTGCTCGGCGAGCTGCGCAATCTGCTCGTCGTCGTAAAGTTCCCGGCGGTCGCTCGTCCATTCCTTCACCGCGCCATCCTCATCCAGCCAAATCGTATAGGAATTGGAAAGGCCCGCCAGCGCCGCCCTGTCCGGCCTGCCGTCGTTGGGGCGGGGATTCATGTCGGGGCGCGTTTCGTTTTCCTGCGGATTTTCGGGGATGGGCGGCGGGGTCTCGCGGTTATCCTCAGTCTGGAGATTTTCCGGCAGGGGCGGCTGGGTGTCCTCCCGCATGGCGTTATCGGCCGCGGCGGGGCGCTGGCCTTCGTTTTCCGCCAGCGTTTCCAGCGTTTCGTACATCTGGGTGCGGATATTCTGCATATTCGCGTAGTTAATCGCCAGCACGATGCCGACGGCAATCAGCATCAGCGAAACGATGACCAGCGCCGTCAGCCGACGGCGAAGCTTTTGAATCATGCGCCCTCCTCCAAAGCATAGCCGATGCCCCTGTGCGCGCGGATTTCCACCGTCGCGCCGATGAAAGCGAGCTTTTTGCGCAGAAACGAGAGATACACCGCCAAGTTGTTATACTCCGCGTCGTCGTCATAGCCCCAAACGCGGCGCACAATCGTCTCGCGCTCGAGCACCTGCCGCGGGTTGCGCAGAAACAGCTCCATCAGCTGATATTCCTTCGCGCCGAGCGCCACGCTCTGGCCCGTTTTCGTGCAGCTGAGCATCACATCCGCCTTGCGCAGCTCGATATCGCCGAAGGCCAGCGCGCCGTTGGCCGCGCCGCCCTTTTTGCGCGTGATGGCGTGCAGGCAGGCAATCAGCTCCTCCTCCTGAAAGGGCTTGGGCAGGTAGTAATCCGCGCCGCATTCCAGCCCCTCCACGCGGTCGGAAAGCCCGCTTCGCGCCGTCAGCATCAACACGGGTATCCCGCTCTGCTTGGCCCGAACGGCGCGGAGCACGGAAAACCCGTCCATGCCCGGCAGCATCACATCCAGAATCATCGCGTCGTAATCGCCCGTCAGCGCCAAATCCAGCCCTGTCGGCCCGTCATACGCGGTGTCGACGACAAACTGCCGCCGCGCAAGCAGCTTCACAATCGCCGCCGACAGCGGTTTTTCATCCTCCACAAGCAAGATGCGCATGGTTTCGCCCTCCTTTGCGCAAGAGTATAGCATAATCGGGGAGGATTCGTCCAACTTTTTCCGGTATTGGGAAGAAATGGACAGGCTGCATCGTTTTGTATGGCGGAACGGTTCCGAGAACGACCTATTTTCAACCGAAAAGGAGTGTCTTTCATGCGTAAACCTTGGATTCATAGAAGCCGAGCAGGTCCGCACGATTCATCTGGATTGCGGCATCATGGAAACGCCCGGGCAGCTGACGAGCGAGGAAGTCTATGTTCTGGATATCCCCGAGCCCGACGCGGCGACCGTCGCGCAGGTTTCGGTCAACACCGAACAGGTGAAAACCGACTGCATCCGTGAAATTCTGCTCACACAGGTTGATACGACGACTAACGTCTATCTCTATTACGACAATGCCGATTACGGGCCGCGCGTTCCGCTGGATTTCGTCTGGGCGAGCCATCCCGACGCATATGTTTTTAATCTTTACGACGACCAAAAACAGCTGAACTGTCTGGTTCTGTCCGTTCCGACCGCAGAAATCGATTTGACGAACCGCACCTTGCCTCTGCGGGATTTGGAAAACGACCGGCTCATCGCCGTTGACCTGCAAACGGGCACAGCCGCGCTATAAAGCCAAACGGGAACAGACTTCTTTTTCGTGTCTGTTCCCGTTTTTTTGGCTTTATAAAATTGCAGAAAGTCGGCCGCAGATGCAGAAGCTTGAGTTTCTACGAACTTTTGCAAAAATCTATCCAAATCGGATATTTGTTATTGATTTTTCGGGCATGATCTGCATATAATAACTTCATACATAACAAAAGGAGGATTTCTCATGAAAAAAATCATCTGCGGTCTGCTCGTTCTCTGTCTGCTGCTGCCCGCGTTTGCGCTGGCCGCCCCATCCCAAAAGCTTCAGGCGATTTATGATTCGGTGGATGCGCTGGGCGTGGAAGAGCTGGTCGCCCTTCAAGACTATGTGAACGCGAAAATCGATGCTTCCGTATCGACCCAAACGAGCGAAACCACCTATGTGCTCAACAAGAATACCAAGAAATTTCACTATGCCGACTGCTCGAGCGCAAAATCCATCAAGGATAAAAACCGCGCAACCTACACGGGCTCGCGGGACGATATCATTGCCAAAGGCTATCAACCGTGCAAGAAGTGTAATCCGTAAAGCGCATAAAAACACCGCGCCGCTTTTCATGTTCAAGCGGCGCGGCGTATTTTATTCTCTGCTGTTATCGTTTTTTTGGATTTTTAATGCTGCTCCTGATAGCTCAGCGCGGCGGCGACGAACTCGCGGAAGAGCGGATGCGGGCGGTTCGGGCGGCTCTTGAGCTCCGGATGATACTGCACGCCGACGAACCACGGATGATTCGGCAGTTCGATAATCTCCACCAAATCGCGGTCGGGGTTCACGCCGCCGATGCGCATGCCGCTCTCCGCGAACTTATCGCGGTAGAGGTTGTTGAACTCGTAGCGATGGCGATGGCGCTCGAAGATATTCTCCTCGCCGTAGGCGGCGTAGGCGACGGAATCGCGGTTCAGGCGGCAGGGGTATTTGCCAAGGCGCATTGTGCCGCCCTTTTCGTCGATATTCTGCTGGTCGGGCATGAGGTCGATGACCGGATACGGCGTGTTCGGGTCAACCTCGCTGGTATGCGCGCCCGTCAGGCCGAGCACGTGGCGGGCGTATTCCACCACGGCCATCTGCATGCCCAGGCAGATGCCGAAGAAGGGCACATTGTTTTCGCGGGCATACTGCACGGCGGCAATCTTGCCCTCCAGCCCTCGCTCGCCGAAACCGCCCGGCACGAGCACGCCGGAGCAGCCTTCCAGCTTTTCGCGGACGTTTTCGGGCGTGACCTCCTCGGCGGCGACCCATTCCACGCGCACCTTGGCGCGGTTGGCAATACCGCCGTGGGTGAGCGCCTCGACGATGGAGAGATATGCGTCCGGCAGCTCGACATACTTGCCGACGATGGCGATGCGCACATCCTTTTCGGGGGTCAGCAGGCGCTCGACCATCTCGCGCCACTCGGTCAAATCGGCCTCCGGCGCGGAGATGCCCAGCAGACGGCAGACGCGCTCGTCCATGCCCTCCTCGTGAATCATCAGCGGCACTTCGTAGATGCTTCGCGCGTTGAGGTTTTCAAACACACAGTCCGCCGGAATGTTGCAGAACAGGCCGATTTTCGCGCGCACCTCGCGGGGCAGCGGCTTTTCGCTGCGGCAGACGATGATATCCGGCTGAATGCCCAGACCCGTCAGCTCCTTGACGGAATGCTGCGTCGGCTTGGTTTTCAGCTCGCCCGCGGCGGAGATATACGGCACGAGCGTGACGTGGATGTAGAGCACGTTTTCGCGGCCAACCTCGCTTTTCAGCTGGCGCGCCGCCTCGAGGAACGGCAGGGACTCGATATCGCCGACCGTGCCGCCGATTTCGGTGATGACCACATCCGGCGCGTCCTCCTTGAGGGAGACCTCCAGCATGCGGCGCTTGATTTCGTTGGTGATATGCGGAATGACCTGAATCGTAGCGCCCAGATACTCGCCCTTGCGCTCGCGGGTGATGACGGTATAATACACGCGGCCGCTGGTGACGTTGGCCGCCTGGGTCAGGCTTTCGTCGATGAAGCGCTCGTAATGGCCCAAATCGAGGTCGGTCTCCGCGCCGTCGTCGGTGACAAAGACCTCGCCGTGCTGATACGGGTTCATCGTGCCCGGATCGACATTGATGTAGGGATCAAACTTCTGCATGGAAACCTTGAGCCCGCGGCTCTTGAGCAGCCGCCCCAGCGAAGCCGCCGTAATGCCCTTGCCCAGAGAAGAGACGACGCCGCCCGTCACGAAAATAAACTTGGTGTGCATCCTGATCCTTCCTTCCGTCCGCATAAACGCGCCACACAAAAAACTACCGACCCATTATAAACAGCTCAGGCCCGAATTGCAAGCAAAATTTGGGAGGAAACGCATTTTTCCTGCAAGAAGTTTCAAAAACAAGTTTCTTTTGGTTTGAAAGTGAAGGTTCTTCGGCATGCACTCCCGTTATTCAACCGAAAATTCCGCTGTTTCGTGCGTCTGCGGTTTGTTCCAGTCGTCAAACCGCTCGGGCGCGACGTGGCCGCCGATTTCGCACCCGACAAACCGCGCCTTGGCGTAATCCCGCCACGGGCGCGCGAGATACACGCTGTGCGCGGGCACGCCGTCGCCGATAAAGCGGCAGCGGGCGAACACATAGCCGTTTTTCTGCCCCTTCGGCGTGGAGGGCGCGCAGACATAGCCGACATACGGTTCGTCTCTTTTCGCCCTGCCGTCGATGCTGACGATATCGCAATCCTCAAACCGCGCGTCCGCGCCGCCGAAGATGAAGTCGATGTCGCCCTGAATGACGCACCGCCGATAGATGTGGCGCTGCGGCACGCGCGGGGCAGATTCCTTTGGCCCGACAAAGCCGCGCGGCTCGATTTCCTTCTCCGGCAGGGGCGCGGTGAAGAGGGTGTCCTGCCGCCCGAGCAGCGCGCAGTCCTCCACCAGCAAATCCTCCCCGTCGGCGTAGAGGGCAATCGCCTGACCGACCGCCTCGCGCGGCGCGGCGTCGTTTTCAATCGTCAGGTTCCGCAGGCGGATATGCGTGCCGTCCGTGCGCAGCGTTGCCGTGCGGAATGTGCCGCGCTTGAAGCCGTCGGGCAGGATTTCCTTCGCGCCGTCGCCGAACACGATGCGCGTCTTATCCCTTCCCGCGCCGCAAAGCTCGACGTTATCGCGCAGAAGCTCGACCTTTTCGCGATATACGCCCGCCGCCAGCAGGATTTGAACATCGCCCGTTTCGGGCAGGGCGGCCAGCGCGCGGTTGATGCTGTCTTGAGGCGTGAGACGGATGAGGGTCGGCATGATATCACCTCGCATATAAAAATCCGCCGCAGGGCGGTCAGCCCTCGACGGTCGTTGCTCAATCCGTGGTTCTGGAAATCTTCGCGCCGAGGCTGTTGAGCTTCTCTTCCAGATGCTCATAGCCGCGGTCGATGAAATGCGTATTGTAAATTTCGGTCGTGCCCTGAGCCATCAGGCCCGCGATGACCAGCGCCGCGCCCGCGCGCAGGTCGGTGGCCTCCACCGCCGCGCCGTGCAGCTGGGGCACGCCCTCGATGACGGCGGTCTGCTCATAGATGCGCACGCGCGCGCCCATGCGCTCCATCTCCGAAAGGTGACGGAAGCGGGATTCAAAGATGTTTTCCACGACGGTCGATGTGCCCGTCGCGGTGCACAGCAGCGCGCTCATGGGCTGCTGCAAATCGGTCGGGAAGCCGGGGTAGACCTGGGTTTTGAACGTCACCGCGCGGTGCGCGCCCAGCGAACGCACGCGAATCGCGTCGTCGCGCTCTTCCACGCGCGCGCCCATCTCCAGCAGCTTGGCGGTCAGCGCCTCCATATGCGTAGGGATGCAGCCGCAGATGGTCACGTCGCCGTGCGTCGCGGCGGCGGCAATCATCAGCGTGCCGGTTTCAATCTGGTCGGGGATGACGGCATACGGGCGGCGGCATTGCAGCGTCTCCACGCCGCGGATGCGGATGACGTCCGTGCCCGCGCCCTTGACGCGGCAGCCCATCGAGTTGAGGAAGTTCGCCAAATCGACGATATGCGGCTCTTTAGCCGCGTTGTAAATGGTGGTGACGCCCCTCGCGCGGGAAGCCGCCAGCATGACGTTAATCGTGCCGCCGACGGTCACCATATCCATAAACACATCCGAGCCGGCCAGCTCATCCGCTTCGGCCAGCACCATGCCGCGCGTGGTTTCCACCTTCGCGCCGAGGGCGCGCATGCCCTTGATATGCTGGTCAATCGGTCTGCGGCCGATGTCGCATCCGCCCGGCAGGGGCACCTGCGCCCGCCCAAAACGCGCCAGCAGCGCGCCGATATAATAGGAGGAAGCGCGCATGCGGCGGCACAGCTCCAGCGGCACATCCGTGCGGTTGATGGTGCTTGAATCGACCTGCATCACGCCCTTGTCGGGGTCCCAATCGACGCGCGCGCCCAGATGGCGCAGCGTCTCCACCGAAACGGTGACGTCCTCGATGTTGGGCAGGTTCTCAATCACGCAGGGCGTCTGGCTGAGGATCGAGGCGGAAATGACCGCGACGGAGGTATTCTTGCCGCCGCTGACGCGCACGGTGCCCTCTAATCGCTGCCCACCGACGATGAGCATTCTTTCTTCTGCCATGATGATCCTCCTTATGCCGGTCGCCCGGGGCTGCCATACTTTAACCCCTATATTATACACATATCGGCGCACTTTGGCAAGTAAGGGAGAAAATGCGGCTTATTTCCACGTCATATAACCCGAAAGCGGCTGATTGTACAGCGCCGAGCCCTGCTCCAGCAGGCGGAAGCGGCCACTGTCGGCGTGGTCGAACGTGCCTGTGTCGATGCGGTAGACGCTGCCCGTTTCGGTATCCACTACGCGGTCATAGCCGAGGGTTGCGTCGCTCTGCTGCTGCATCCGGATATCCAGACTCTCGCTTCGGTTGGCCCACGCGCTCAGGGTCATATCCGATATTTCGCCGTATGTCTGCGAAATATAGCTGCTCGTGCCCATCACCTGCTGCCACTGGGCGCTGCGCTGCTGCATAAAACCGTTTGAAAACTGAATCGAGCCGAGCGCTTTTTCCAAAACGGGCAGCCATTCGTTCAGCTCGCCGCTTTCGGCGTGCAGCATGATGATGCCCGTCGCCATCGTCATGGATAAATCCACGCCGTAGTTGTAATTCAATTTCTGAACCGAGGCGCTGTACAGCCCTTCAGCCTGTCTGCCGTCCGCAAACGTGGTCTGCACATGCAGCACGTCGTTCGTTTCGGATGCGCCCAGCCGCTCGAGCACGGAAACCGAAGCGCCCATCGTCGCCAGCCAATCGGTAAAGAAGCCCTTCGTCGTCGCGTCTGCCAGAACGGGGAGGCTTTGCGCGCCCGCATAGCCCTGCATCATCGACAGCGACGCGGCTTCCCGAGAGCCGTAGCCCGCGCCCGAAAGCATCAGATACACGCCGCGCTCGCCCCGATTCGGGTCATACGCGTTGACGGTATAGCTGATGTAGTCGCCGCCCGTTTCAACCGTCCAGCCGACGGGGAGCTGCATGGAGAAATACCCGTTCGGCTCGTTGTAGGTCTCAAACGTCACGCTCTGCGCTTCGGTCGGGAGAATCCACATTGCCGCGTCGGAAGCCGCCCGCGTTTCTTCGCTCGCCTGCTCGTTTTGGGACGCGCCGTCGGCGGAGGAAAGAGTCTGCCCCTCCGCCACGGTTTTCAAATACGTTTCCAGCAGATTCAGGTTTTCGGTTTCATAGCGCTTTTTGCCGATGACGGCATAGCCGCCCTCAAAGCGGAGCGCCGCCGAGCCTTCCGCCGTAACGAAGGTGAGCGTCAGGCCGTCGTCGGCCACGCCGATATTCGTCTCGTCGCCGAGCGCAAGCACACAGCAGAGCGCGTGAATGCCCGAAATGGCGGTTCTGTCCGTGATGACGGTGCGCTGCGCGCCGCCCTCGGTGTAGGTAATCAGCTCAATCTGCTCGACGGAATCGGCGGAAAGCGCCTTGACAGCGTCCAGCTCGGGCCACGCGGCGGCTTGGGCCGTCTCGGTCGGTTTCGCCGTATTCCCGACGACGACGCTTGAAATGCCCGCGGCGGGCAGAACGGCCAGCGCCAGCAGCGCAAGCAGCAGAGCAAGGACGGTTTTTTTCATGGGGGCACACTCCTTTCCAATTCGCGAGAACATTCTTTATGGATATCTATATCATAGACGATTTATTCTCAAAGCGCAAGGATGAAAGCCCTTAAAAAGCCGTTAAGAGCGCGAAAGAAAACAGATATTCGCGATGGGGTTTCGCTTTTGAGATGATTCGTGTATAATAAGGAGAACCGACTGCGCGGGCGGGCCGCGCGAATAAGATAGATTTCAATGAAGGGAATCGAGAACATGTTTACCCCGAACGAATACGGTCTTTTCTCCATGCCGACGCTGGAAACGCCGCGGCTGATTCTGCGGCGGATGACGATGAAGGATGCGAAAGACATTTTTGAATACAGCCGCGACGAGGAAGTTGCGCGCCACGTGCTCTGGTCGGCGCAGAAGGACATCGGCGAAGCGAAGGACTACTGCCGCTACATGCTGCGCCGCTACCGCGCGGACGAGCCGAGCAGCTGGGGCATCATCGACAAGCAGACGCGTCATCT
The DNA here is from genome assembly GCA_934675735.1 of uncultured Clostridia bacterium. Lineage (GTDB taxonomy): Bacteria > Bacillota > Clostridia > Christensenellales > Aristaeellaceae > Ventricola. Next base: position 167,802 of record CAKURR010000002.1, on the reverse strand, counting down.
GGTCGGCACCATCGGCTACATGGATTACAACATGGACAACGCCAGCGTGGAAATCGGCTATTCGCTCGCTCGCTGGCTCTGGAACGGCGGCTATATGACCGAAGCGCTCGCGCGGGTCATCGATTACACGTTTGAAGCGATGGATATCAACCGCATCGAGGCCCAGCACGAGCTGGACAACCCCGCCTCCGGCCGCGTGATGGAAAAATGCGGCATGCGCAAGGAGGGCGTTCTGCGCCAGCGGCTCTACAACAAGGGCAAGTTTGTGGATGTGGCGCTCTACGCAATTCTCAAGAGCGACCCGAGGAAGTAAGACGGGGAAACGATTGGGACTCCGTCCCAAACCCTGCCAAGAACCTTAGGATCTTGGATTTCCACTTTTGATGGATTGCTTTGCAATCCATCAAGGGCGAGAAGTCCCGAAACTTCAGGTTTCGGGTGGGGTTTGGGGCAAAGCCCCAAACGTCCCCCTTATGCGCCATCCTTCTTTTATATACCGAGATCAAAGGAGTTTTTGAATATGATTCGACTGATTGCCTGCGATATGGACGGCACGCTGCTGGACAGCCGTAAGCGCCTGCCGCCCGAGCTGCCCGAGGTCATCGCGCGGCTCAAGGAAAAGGGCGTGACCTTCTGCGTCGCCAGCGGCAGGCAGTACGCTTCTCTGCGCCGCGACTTTGAGACGTATGCCGACGATATCCTCTTCCTCTGCGAAAACGGCGCGCTGGTGATGCAGCACGATGAGCGCGTGCTCATCGACCCCATAGACGCGAGCTTTATTCCACGAATCGTGACGGCGACGCGCGCGCTTTCGGGCGTGTATCCCGTCGTCTGCCGCGCGGGCGTGGCGCTGATTGAAAAGACAGCTTCGCCCGAGTTCATCCGCAACACCAAGATGTATTACCCGAGCGTGGAGGTTGTGGATGACCTGACCGCGGTCGGGGCGCTGACGGACGTCTGCAAAGTTGCCTTCTACGACGAGGGCGACGCGCAGACCCACGAGCTGCCCGAACTGCAAAAGCGGCTGGAAGGCCCGCTGGCGGTCATCCTCTCCGGCGAACACTGGGTGGATGTGATGAAGCCGGGCGTGAACAAGGGCTGCGCGATGCGCGGCATTCAGCAGAAGCTGGGGATTCCGCCCGAAGCATGCATGGCTTTCGGCGACTATCTGAACGACTGCGAGCTGCTGCAGGCCGTCGGGGAAAGCTATGCGATGGAAAACGCCCATCCCGCGCTCAAAAAGCTGGCGCGCCATATCGCTCCGAGCAACGACGACAACGGCGTGATGCGCGTGGTGCGCGAGCGGCTGGGGCTGACGGAGGCTTGACCATGCGCAGCAAAGAAAAAAAGGCGCTCGCGCTCAGCCTGCTGCTTTCGCTGCTGGCGGCGGCGGGCTATATGCTGATTTTCGCCTACAACAACACGCCGCTGGGCGCGGCTGTCGGCAGCGACAACGCCATGTATCTGACGCTGGGCACGGCGCTGGCCGAGGGGTGCGCGCCGTATGTCGATGTGTTTGACCACAAAGGGCCGCTGCTCTTCGCGTTTCAGGGCCTGCCGCAATGGGTCGGCGGCGGCTATAACCTGACCGCCGTGTTTTTGCAGGAGGTCATCGCGCTGTTTGCCTGTCTGACGGTCGTCCGCGCGCTGGCGAAGGCGCTTTCCTGCCCGCCGATTTTGGCGCAGCTTATCTATCTGGCAATGACGTGCGCGTTCATGGACGGCGGCAACCTGACGGAGGAATACACCAACCTGCCGGCGCTGCTGGCGCTGTATCTGGCGCTCCGCGTCTTTGGGCGGGGCGAAATCGGGGAAAAACTGTTTCTGCCTGCGGCAGGCATGGGCGCGTGCGCGGCGGCGGCGTTTCTGCTGCGCGCCAACAACGCCCTGCCCATCTTCGCCCTAGTCGCCGTGCTGGCAGTCGGGCTGGTTATCACGCGGCGTTTTGCCCTGCTGGGGCAATGTGCGGCGGGCTTCACGCTCGGGCTGCTGGCCGTGTTCCTGCCCGTTCTGCTCTGGCTGGCCGCCAAGGGCGCGCTTTCCGCCGCGTGGTACGGCGCCATCATCCACAACATCATGTATGCCGACAGCGGCACGGGCGACCGTTTCGCCGCGCTGTTCACCACCGCTTACGGCCATATGGCGACAGTCGTCGCGGCGTTTGCCTGTGTCGGCGCGCTCGTCGTTTGGCAAAAGCGCCGCGCGCCGCTGCTCGCCGTTTCCATGCTGGCGGCGGCCGCCGCCGGCGGGCTGGCGGCGTTCCTCTCCCGCAAATTCTACATCCATTATTTGATGCTCGGCGCGCCGCTGGCCGCCGTGGGCGCGATGGCTGTGCCGGGCGCTTTCTCCAAGCCGCGCGCCCGAAGGGCCGCCGCATCGGTGCTGGCCGCCGCGAGCGTGCTCTGGCTGGGCATCAGCGGCGTATCGGCCAACGCGACGCGCCTTTCCGAGTGCGAAGGGCTGGCGCAGTTCACCGCCGACGCACAGACGCTGATGGCCGAAGTGCCGGAGGATGAGCGCGACAGCTTCATGGCCTACCGCGTCGAGCCGAAGTGGTATGTCGCGGCGAAGGCCCTGCCCTGCATGCGGTTCTACTTCCTTCAGGAAATTCTGGCCCAGGCCAATCCCGCGGTGATGGATGAAATCGTCGAGACGTTTGAAACCAATCCGCCGCGCTGGCTGGTGCTCTATTACAACCGTACGTTCAGTCCGCCCTACGACGAGCGGGTGGCGGCCATCTTCGAGACGGATTATGAATTTGTGGACGCTGCGGGGCAGTATCAGCTGCTGCGGCTGAAGGAGTGAACGGCGTGCGCGAAAAGCTTTTGAGAACGGGCATGGGCTGTTTTGCCTTTGCGGCGGGGATCGGAGCAGTCAACGCGCTGCTGCTGCCGTATGCCCGCGCCTACTACGGCTTCGGCTTTTGGCCGATGCTGGCGGCCTACGCCGCCGCGCTGCTTCTGTTTTGGGCCGTGGGCCGCGCTGTGCGCGGCATGCGCGAGGCAAGCGCCGAGCGCCTTGCGCGCGTGCTTGTGCCGACGTTCATCGCGTGCCTGTTCGCCGTGCATCTGCTGATGGGATATTTGTTGGAATATACGCCCAGCGGCGACAATTTCATGCTCTACAACGGTTCGCAGATGCTGGCCGCGGACGGCAATTTTGACAACAATCCGGATTTTTACCTCTATTTGAGCCGCTACTCGAACCAGTGGGGCTTTATGCTGATGCTGACGGGCTTTTACAAGCTGCTCTTCGCCCTCGGCGTGACGCAGACGTTTTTTCCGCTGGCGCTGATTCAGGCGGTGCTCTATGTGTTCGGCATGCGCGCGGCGCTGCGCATTGCGGAAAGGCTCTCGGGCGCGAAGGGCAGGCTGATGACCCTGCTGGCCGCCGCCTGCTGTCTGCCGCTGTGGCTGGCCGCCGCCGTGCTGTATACGGATACGTTCTCCCTGCCGTTCATCCTGATGGCGCTGGATTTGGCGTTTCGGGTCAGGGATACGGCGGATGCCCGCGCCAAATGCATGCTGGCCGCGCGGTGCGGGCTGGCGGTGCTCATCGGCTGCCAAATCAAGATGACGGTGCTCATCGCGCTGATGGCGGCGGCCATCGTCTGGCTGCTGACGATGCGGCCCGGGCAGGCCGCCGCCTGCATCCTGCTGAGCGCGGCGCTGGTCGGCGGCGGCACGGCGCTGGTGCAGCGCTATATGAAGTATGAGGTGCTCGACCCCGCGATGGTGGAACAGCACCACACGCCGACCCTCCACTGGGTGATGATGTCCATCCCCACGAGCGACAACCCCTACGGCGGCGCGACGGGCGACTACGGCATCACCTGGGGCATGATGGAGGACGGCGCGACGCGGGAAGAAATTATGGATTCGATTTACGCCCGCATGAAGGACAGAATCTACACCTTGCGCTACCCGAATCGGCTGATTGAAGCGGCGCTGCGCAAAAACAGCGCCTTCATCGGCGACGGCACGTTCGGCATGACCGAAATGCTGGACGACGGCCCCGTGCGGGAAAACGCCGTCTCTTCCTTTGTACTGGAAGGGCGGGCGCATTACGGCGCATACGGCGCGCTGACCACAGGCATCTGGCTGGCCCAGCTGACGCTGGCGCTGCTCGCCTGTGTGCGCGATATTCGCAGACGGGACGTCTCCGGCGCGATGCTGTATGTCGCGTTTTTCGGCGCGACGCTGTTTTTGATGCTCTGGGAGGCGCGGGGGCGCTATCTGTTCGGCTTTGTGCCCGTGCTGCTGGTGCTCGCCGCGCGCGGCGAGCTCGGCGGAAAGGAGGATGCGCGGTGAAAACCCACTCGGGCGTTTGCAAAACGCTGCTGCTCATCGGCATGGGGCTGATGATTCCCTGTTACCTGTTTACGGCGGGCAACACGGTGCTCTCCCCGTGGCCGCTGTATGACCGCAATCGGCTTGCGCTGGCCGTGCTCATGCCGCTGTGCCTCGTTTTGCTGCTGGCGTCGGGGCGCGCGGCCAAGGCCCGCGTCTTTGAAAAACACGAGCGCGCGGTGCTGCTCGGCTTTGCCGCGTTTTATTTCGTGATACAGCTGGCGATGGCCTCGGCGCTGCGCTTCACCCCCGTGACGGATTTGGAGCAGTGCGTCACCGCGGCGCGCCGTTTGGCGCAGACGGGCGAATTTGGCGATTCCGAGCGCTCGCTCATCTACTTCGGGCGCTATCCGCATAACATGGGGCTGGTGTATGGGCTGGCCGCCATCTTCCGCATTGCGGGCGCGCTGGGCGTTGACGAGCTGATGGCGGCCGCGTTTGTCTGCGGTCTGCTGTTCACGGCGGGACTGCTCTGCGCCGCGCGGCTCTGCCGCCGTCTGGGCGGCGCGCAGGCTCAGGCGCGCGCGCTGCTGCTGTTTGCGACCTGCCTGCCGTTTCTCTATTGCACCTCCGAGCTGTACACGGACGCGTTTTCCGTCGCGTTTGCGCCGATGGTCGTCTTTGCATATCTCAAAGCGCGGGATGCGCAGAGCCGTCGGGCACGCGCGCTTTGGGCGCTGCTGTTCGCGGCCTGCTCTTTCTTCGGGGCGCAGATTCGCTTCCCGACGATTATCGCGGCGATTGCCTGCCTGATTGCGGCGCTGTTTGAAAAGCGCGTGAAGCTGACGGCGCTGCTGGCCGTGCCGCTGGCGCTGGTTTTCGCCGTCGGCGGAAGCATCGTCGGCGCGGCGAACGACGCCAACCTCGGCGCGGAAAACATTGCGAAAAACAAGCTCCCCAAGCTGCATTATATCGCGATGGGCCTGCCCGTGCAGAGCGACGAGGGATACGGCCAATACGGCTACGGCGGCTGGCTGATCTTCTCCACGTCGTTTGACGAGCCGCAGGCGCGCGACGCGGCGCTTTTGCAGGAGGTCATCGACCGCGCCTATACGCTGGCGCGCCACCCCGATAAGCTGCTCAGCACGCTGAGCCGAAAGAACCTTTCCACCTTCGGACGCGGCACGTTCAACCTGAACGAAATCTTTGAGGCCGACGAGCATGAAGCCGACAACGCCGTCAAGCAGGTGGTGTTTGAAAGCGGCAGGTTCAACCGCGCGTATACGCACCTGGCGACGGCGATGTTCGCCGCGCAGATGCTTCTGGCGTGCATGGCTTGCGCACAGGCGATTCACAGGCGCGACACGAGCGCCGCGCCGCTGTTTTTGACGCTGCTGGGCGCGTTTCTGTTCCTGAGCATTTGGGAAACGCGGGCGCGGTATTTCTTTCAATTCATGATGATTTTGCTCTGTGCGGGCGCGATGTTTGCCCCAAAACGCGGGAATTGAATCTTTTAGGCGGCGGATTCCTGCCGCTTTTCCACATTCTTTCCACAGTTATCCCCCTGTTATCCACAGGCTTGCCCACAAAACTGTCCACATCGTCTGATGTTTTCGGCCGATTCATCCGAAAGTTGTCCGCGCTCAAGCGATGGATAACTTTCGGATTTTTCTTCTTTTGGGAGGACGCTTTCCGACGGGTTTTGCACAGGCTGTCCACAGGTTTTCCCACATTGTCCACAAGAGAGTCCACAGGTTATCCACAGGCGTTCAATCGACTTTCCGTTTCGTCAGAAAAGATGCCTTAAAATGCCCTCGGCCTCAGCCAATCCCTGGGCGTCAAGTTCGGCAGTTCTTTTTCAATCACGTTAATCAGCAGCGAAACCGTCGGAGAAGGCTTGAGCGCATACCTGATGCCGTAGGGAAACGCGATATCCGCATCGAGCGGAAGGGTTGTCGGAATTACTCCGCGGCGGAAATCAATCCGTAAAAATAAAAAGCGAACAAAAAGATGCGGGAAGGAAAAAATCCAACCCGCATCTTTTTGTTCGTTATGGGAATTTCGGCGGAAGCTCAAGCGCTCTCAGGCGGCCGTTTACCGCTCAAACGCCATATCCAGCGCGGTCTGCCAGCTTTCGCCCGCCTCAAGGCTGGCGGCGCAGGGCTTCTGCGCCCACTCGATGGGGCCGTCGTCCTCGCCGGGGATGCTGTGCCACGGCTCGATGCAGATAAAGCGCATGGGCTTCTGCGGCGTGGACCAAATCAGCGTATAGGGGAAAGCGGCGATATCCACGCGGATGCGGCGGCCCGTGTCGCGCTCGAGCACGCAGAGGGATTTGGATTTGAGGTTCACCATGCAGTGGCTGTCGCGCGCGAACAGGTCGGCGCTGAGCGGAATGCGGGTGATATTGCGGCCGAGGTAGTAATCCGGCGCCGCGCCGATGAGGCCGTTCGGCGCGGTATTCAGGCACAGCGGGGATTCCACCGTGTCAAACAGAATATCGTAATCCGCGTCGGTGTGTTTGTCGTCAAACGGCAGGGTGAAGCCGGGGTGGAAGCCCAGGCCGAAGCGGAGGGTTTCTCTGCCCGTGTTGCGCACGCAGACGGTGTGGCGGATGTGGCGGCCCTCGAGCGTGAAGGTCGTGCGGAGCGCGAAATCATACGGCCAGAGGGCGCGGGTTTCGTCGCTCGAGGTCAGCTCGAAGGTCAGCTCGTGCGCCGTTTGGCTCAGCAGGGCATGCTCCATATCGCGGGCGAAGCCGTGCTGCTTGCCCTCGTAGATTTTGCCATCAGCGGCTTTGAAACGGCCGCCCGTCAGCTTGCCCGCGTAGGGGAAGAGAATCGGCGCATGGCGATTCCAGACGGCGGGGTCGGCGCACCAAATCATTTCGCTGTCGGTGGCCAAATCGATGGCGCTGACCATTTCCGCGCCGAGGGAATCGACGGTCAGGCGGATGAACTCGTTTTCGATGGTGTATCGCATAAAAACTCCTTTTGGGGCGCTGCCCCAAACCCCGGCAGGGAACGTGTTCCCTGCACCCTTTCTTTGCTTCGCGGCGGTTTGAATCGACATGACATCCATGAATCGCAAAGCGATTCATGAAGGATGTGGGGCAGAGCCCCACGGCTTACAGCAGCGTGATGCGGGCGTCTTCAAAGACCTTGCGGGTGTGCTCATCCCAGATGGAGGACTGCACCTCGCCGATGTGGGCCTTGCCCAGCAGCAGCATGCACAGGCGGGATTGGCCGATGCCGCCGCCCATCGTCAGGGGCAGGCGGCCCTCCAGCAGCATTTTGTGGAACGGCAGCTTGCGGCGCTCGTCGCAGCCGGCCAGCGTCAGCTGGCGATCCAGTGACTCGGGGCTGACGCGGATGCCCATCGAAGAGATTTCCAGCGCGCTGTCCAGAATCGGGTTGTAGAACAGGATGTCGCCGTTCATCTCCCAATCGTCGTAGTCCGGCGCGCGGCCGTCGTGCGGCTTGCCGGAACGCAGCTTGCCGCCGATGCCCTGAATGAACACCGTGCCGTGCTTCTTGGCGAACGCGTTTTCGCGCTGCTTGGGCGTGAGGTCGGGGTACAAATCCTCCAGTTCCTGCGCGGTGATGAAGGTGACGTGGCGGTTCAGCAGCGGTGTGCCGCACAGCTGGGGATACTTGCCGCGCACGGTCAGCTGCGTGTCGCAGATGCAGGAGACAATGCCCGTCACCGCCTGATGCAGGGTGAAAAGGGTGCGCGCCTCGGGCGTGATGACCTTCTCCCAATCCCACTGATCGACGTAGACGGAGTGCAGGTTATCCAGCTCCTCGTCGCGGCGGATGGCGTTCATGTCCGTGTAAATGCCCTTGCCGGGGTGGATATCGTAGCGGTAGAGCGCCATGCGCTTCCACTTGGCCAGCGAGTGCACGACCTGCGCGTTCGCGTTCGCGTACGGGATGTCGAACCCGACCGGACGCTCCACGCCGTTGAGGTCGTCGTTCAGGCCGGAGGACGGCTCGACAAACAGCGGCGCGGAAACGCGGCGCAGATTCAGCTCGCGGGAGAGCGCATCCTGAAACACGCGCTTGATTAAACTGATGGCGCTCTGCGTTTCATACAGAGAAAGGTGCGGCGCATAGCCCGCGGGAATAAACGATTGGCCCATCGGAAAAACCCTTCTTTCAATCTGTTTCATTCAAATGCGATAGACGGATAGAGGTTCAAAACTGTGAAAACATAAAATTCTTATGGCGGCAAATCCAAGAACCTCAGGTTCTTGGTAGGGTTTGGGAGAAAGTCCCAACGTTTCCCCCAGTATACCGCGTTCTTTCGCGCGGCGCAAGCAAAATCAATCGCCGTGCAGGGCAAAGAGCGCCGCGCCGAGCGCGCCGCACAGGTCGGGGTTTTCGCTGATGAAGAGCTTCGCGCCCAGCTTCTCTTCCAGCGCCTGAACAACGCCCCGATTGCGCGCCACGCCGCCCGTCATCATGTAGGGCGGCTGCCCCTTGGCGCGCGCGGCCATTGCGGCGGTCTTGCCCGCGATGGATTTGTTCAGCCCGTGGATGATGTCGCTGTCCGTGTGGTTATCCGCAATCAGGCTGATGACCTCCGACTCGGCGAAGACCGTGCACATGCTGGAGATGGTCAGCTCCTTGTCCCATGTCAGGCCGCGGCGGCTCATCTCCGCCATGTCCAGCTCCAGCGTGCGCGCCATCATCTCCAGAAAACGCCCCGTTCCCGCGGCGCATTTGTCGTTCATCATGAAGCCCGTGACGTGGCCGCTCTCATCCAGATTGATGACCTTGCTGTCCTGCCCGCCGATATCGATAATCGTGCGGACGGCGGGGTTGATGAAATGCGCGCCGCGCGCGTGGCAGGTGATTTCCGTTTTCGTGTCCGTGGCGAAGGGGATGTTGTTTCGGCCATAGCCCGTGGCGACGATGGCGGCGAAATCGTCCCTGCCGATGTTCAGCTGCTTGCAGACGGCTTCCAGCGCTGCCTGTGCGCCCATCTGCGCGCGCGGGCCGGTTCGCACGATGGCGAAGGCGAGCATGGTTTCGCTTTCGTCGAGCACAACCATGTTGGTCGTCGTAGAGCCGCTGTCAATGCCTGCGAAGAAATGCTTGTTCATGGTTTGGGGCTCCCGTATCGGAGAAGGTTCTGCGCCGGATGGCTTTGCCGTCAGGCCGAGGCTCTCGCGGAAGGCTTCCAGCCGCGTGGCGAGCTGGCCGAGCGCCGTGACGGTGTAATCCGACTCGATTTTCAGCAGCGGAATGCGGCTCTTCGCCTTCAGCTCGGCGTATTCAAAGCCGTAATAATCGCAGAACTTGACCGTGTTGTAGACAATACCGAGGATGTTTTCGTTTTCATACAGCGCCCGCCGCGACGCGATATTCGTCATGCGCATGCAGGGCGTTTGGCGCAGCAGCGCGCCCGCGTACCAATCCATCAGGGCTTCAAAAGAGCAGTCGGCGGCTTCCTTCGGCGGCTCTTCCAGCGTGCGCAGGCCGCTGCACGTCAGGTTTTCTGCCGGAATGGGGAACGCACAGCGAATCTGCCCCAGAAGCTGCGGGCTGACGCGCGCGCCGAGCACCGCGATGAACGGCTCGTTTGGCAGAAGCGCGTGCGAATTATCCCGACAGGCGGCGAGAAACGTTTCCCGCGAAAACGCCGCGCCCGTGTATGCGCCGTAAGCGTCGGCAAAGCGCATCAGCTCGTGCGCCAAACGGGTTCGCGCACAGGCCGCGTCGTCGTGCGGCAAATCGAATTGAAACAGAAAGCGCTGTCTGCCCTCGGCTTGCAGCACGTCATACGTGCGCCGCGTTGCGTCGCAGCAATCCGTCAGCACCAGCTCGTCGATATCGAGCGCCTGGGTGAGCAGCGCTTTGGCGTGGCAGCAGACGTTGGCGTGTGTCAGCGTCTCCGCGCGGGAAAAATCCTCCGTTTCCGCATCGAGCATCAGCGTCTGCCCGCCGTAGGCCGCAATCAGCTCCGGCGGGGCGTATTTACAGCTGTATCCGATCATGCGTCCATCCCCTCCAACTGCTCCAAAAACGCGCCGACGCGCGTCACCATCTGCCCGTCTGCGACGTTGCGGCTGTCGCAGCCGTCGCCGTCGAGTACCAGCGTCGGCAGGCCCGCCTTTTCCAATTTGCGCTTGGCGAGGGTGGAAAGGCCCATCGTCTGTTTGCAGCCCCAGTGGCAGAAGACGATAACGCCGTCCGCATGCAGCTTTTTGGCCCACGCAATCGCGTTGTCGATGCGCCGCGCGGCGCTTCCGCCGTTCACGTTGGCGAGCAGGCGGCGCGCCATGCTTTCATACGGCCTGTCGGGGTCGAGCGTCATCAGCGAATCGAAAGTGATGTCGCAGCCGACCAGCTCGCAGCGGTTTTCCGTTTCCAGCATGCGAATCATGGAATCCTGCCAGTTGGGTAGAGTATGGATAAAGAAAATGCGCTTGCGGCGCGTCGTCTCCCGCCCGGGGGCGCGCTTGGCCGTTTCAATCAGTTCGCGGACGTAGTTTTCCCCGTCCGCGTGGCCGAGCAGGCAGTGCGTCGCAATCAGGCTGCACAGCTCGCCCGTCATCGTCGTATCCTGCGAAACCTCCGCGCGGAGGTCGGCGTATTCGCGCATGAGCGCCAGCGTTCGGTCGGCACAGGCCATCGATTCGCGCAGTTTCGCCTCGTCGAGCTTGCGGCCCGTCAGCTGCTCCAGCGTGCGCGCCAGCTCGCGGAGCTGGCCGGCGACGTAGGCGACCGCAGCGTCGTCCTCGCGGGCGGGCACGTCGATGATGGTCAGCGGCGCGGGGTAGTGCGCGGCCAGATGGCGAAAGGAAAGCTGGTTCGCGTCGCAGGCCAGCGTCGTGCCCGCAATCAGCAGCGGCTTGGGCAGCACGCCGGTTTCCGCCATGCCAATCATCGTCTTGTGGTAAGAGCAGAAGCTCTCCGGTATGCCGGAGGTCTCCGCGCGCTCGGCAAAAACATGCTGGCAGGCCGTGCAGGCGACGTAAACCGAAAGCCCCTCGGGGAACATCGGCGTAAGGCCCATCGCGTGCATCAGCTCGCAGGGCATGAAAATATTGACCATCACCGCCTGTTCGGGGCGGTTCATGCCGCGGATGAGCGTATCCGCGACGCGCCCGTTCATCCGCGCGTAGGCGGATTTCGCGTCCGTCAGCTTTTTGCATTTGCCCGAAAAGCGCACCCACGAATAGGCCGCCGTCAGCATGCGGCGCGCCCGCCGCGGATGGGGCGCGACCTGAGCGGTAATCAGGCGGCCGAGGGTTTCGATACAGCTTTGCATACACACACCCATTTCAACAAAATAACGAAACCATTATAAATTCAGGCGGCGCGCGCGTCAAGGCGGCAGGATTGTCCGCTTTTCATTCGTCTATTCTTTTGATATAATAAGGCGAAAAAGGAGGCCGAAAATGAAAAGGATAATGACCTGCCTTGCGGTTTTGCTGATGCTGCTGACGGGCTGTTCCGCACGGGCGCAGAACGTGACTGTGACGTTTTTTGATATGGGCAAGGCCGACGCGGCGCTGCTGACGGCGGACGACGGCTCGCGCATTTTGATTGACGCGGGCACGAACAAGGGCGGCAAAAAGCTGGCCGAGCGGTTTGAGGGCGAGGGCATCGACCGAATCGACCTGATGATTATCACCCATTTTGACAAGGACCACGTCGGCGGCACGGATAAGATTCTGGAAAGCGTTTCGGTTTCGCGGGTCGTCATGCCGCAATACGCCAAAGAGAGCAAGCAATACACGCAGTTTAAGGACGCGCTTTCGCAAAGCCCGCAGACACAGGTGCAGATTCTGCCCGCGGGGAGCGAATGGACGGCGGATTTCGGCAAAACGCATCTGCGCGTGACCGCCGCCGAACAGACGGACTACGGCGCGGGCGAAGAGAACGATTTTTCGCTGGCGACGTATGCGGTTTACGGCGAAACGAGGTTTTTATTCCCCGGGGACGCGGAAGATGCGCGGCAGACCGAGCTTCTGCGCGCGGGGGACATTGCGTGCGACGTGCTCAAGGTGCCGTATCACGGGCGCGCGGTGGAGGCGAGCACGGCGTTTTTAACGGCCTGTTCGCCGAAGCTTGCGTTTATTCCGGACAGCGACGACGAACCTGCCGATACGCTTGTTGTGCAGGTTTTGGAAGCGCTGGGGACGGAGGTGCACAGCGGCAGGGAAGGGGATTTAGTTGTGGTTTCGGATGGGAAAGAGGTTTTTGTGGGGAGATAATGCGGGGAATCATCGTCTGCGGACTATCGCCCTGCGGGCGAGTCCGTTTAGGTTACGGGTTTGAGAGCAAACAATGTAGGGGCGCGCATCGCGCGTCCGTGGGATTTTTGACCTGCTTGGGATATACCGGCAGCAGCAGATAATATTGGCGCGCATCGCGCGTCCGTGGGGTTTGGGGCGTCGCCCCAAAAGGAGCTTTATGCAGACAGACGAACAGAAGCTGAACATCGTCGGCGCGGCGGCGCAGCTGCTGCTGGAAAACGGCAGCGAAACCTACCGTGTGGAGGAGACGGCGCGGCGGATGGCGAAGGGATTCGGCATCGGGGAAATCAACATTGCGGCGTTCCCGACTTCGGTTTTTTTAGAGGCGGGCGGGCGCGCGTTTGTGCGGCGCATCAGTCGGCGCGGCACGAACAGCCGGCGCATCGCGATGGTCAACGAAATCTCCCGCGAGGTGGAGCAGGGCATGATTGGGCCCGAGGAGGCCGAGCGCGCGCTGGAACGGGTGCGCGAGGCGCGGGGCTTTTCCCAGCGGACGATGATTCTCGCCTATGCGCTGGCGGCGGCGAGCTTCTGCCTGCTGTTTGACGGCGACGCGGCGACGTTTGCGGTCACATTTGCCATCGGCGTGCTGGTGCAGGCGGTTCAGCCGCTGTTTGCGCACATTCAGATGGGCGCTTTGCTGGGCAACTTCGTCGGCGGCTGGCTGACGGCGGTGGCGGCGCAGATGCTCTACCTCCTGCTGCCGATTTACAACGTGAACGCGGCGATTATCGGCGGCATCATGCCGCTGCTTTCCGGCCTGGCGATGACGACCGCCGTGCGCGACACGATGTACGGCGATTTGGTCTCGGGCATGACGCGCGCGCTGGAGGCCATGCTGTTGGCGACGGCTGTGGCCATCGGCGTATACACGGGCCTGAAAATGGCCGCGATGATGGGAGGGATTGCCCTGTGATGCGCAAAATCATCGTCGCGGCGCTGGGCGCGTTCGGCGGCACGCTGGGCTACGGTTTCATCCTCAACGCGCCGAAAGACACGATTCTGCCCGCGTCCTTCATCGGGCTGGCGGGCTACATCGTCTATATCCTGCTGGGGCTGGCGGGGTTCGGCACGATGTCGGCCTACTTCTTTTCCACGGTGTTTGTTTCGGCGGTCTGCGAGCTGCTGGCGCGCAAAATGCGCACGCCTTCCACCATCTTTCTGCTCGGCGCGCTGGTACCGCTTGTGCCCGGATACAACTTCTATCTGGCGATGCTGGCGCTGGTGGAAAACCGCGGCGCGGCGGCCGCGCGGGAGGGCATGGTCGCGGTGCAGATTGTCGCGGCGATTGCCGTCGGCGCGGCGGTGACCTCCGTGCTGTTTCGGGCGCTGGCGCAGAGCCGAAAAAAGAATGCGTAACGAACGCGGCAGGTGTAATAATTGACCGTCGGTGCGATATGGTTTCCGAACGGGAGGCAAAAAGATGGAAAAAAGGAAAAGAAGCTCGATTTACGCGTGCAGAAAACGCGGAGCGCTGACGAGCGCCCTGTATGACCTGCTTTGGCGCGCTTTGCGTTCTTTTCATTTATCGAAATCGTGAAAACCGCTCAAACTTGCAAAATCGCGGGGAACTTGCCCGCGAAGCGGCAGGAATACGGCGGCGCGGCGAAGAATTAAAAATAAGTTACCCTTTTCACGGTTTTAATTTTTTGGGAAGCGGAGAGATTTTGTGGCTGAAGGTATGGAAATCATCCGGCGCATTACGCCGGAAGAAGAATATAACGCGGGCCTTGTGATTTTTCGTCAGGGAGGCGTGCATCCGCTGGAGGATGAAAACGGCTTTCTGCGCTATGCGGTTGACGGCGACCCGCGGCGCATCGTGCGCGTCGGCGCGGCGGCCAAGCTGAGCGGGCGCTGCTCATGCGATTTTTTCGGCAACGTGCATAAGCCGTGCCGCCATCTGGCCGCGGCGATGATGCAGGCCATTTCCACCGGCGCAATTGAAGAGATGCGCCGCCGCCGCGCGCGCGAAAACGCGGGCGCGCTGATGGGCACGCTGCAAAGCGCCCTGCCGATGGAAACGCCGCTGGAAATGGAAATCACGCTGCGGCTGCTGGGCGAAAAGGAGCCCGTGCGCGTTTCGCTGCGCGTCGGGCAGGAGCGGATGTATGTCGTCAAATCCATGGCGCAGTTCTTGCGCGGCCTGCAGGAAAAGACGGCCATCGCGTTCGGCAAGGGCTTTGTGCTCGAACCGGAGTGGATGGGCTTCACGGGCGTGGACGCGAAAATCATCAAGCTCTTGCAGGATGCGGCCTATGTCTGCCAGCTGGAAGGCAAGCTCGTGCAGACGGGGCTGGACGCCAAATACCTGACCGTGGCCGACCGCTTTGTGCCGCGGCTGATGCAGCTGCTGATGGCCAAACCGTTTAAGATTTCCTTCGGCGAGGAAGTTGTCAGCGTGCCGAGCGTGTTCGACGGGCAGGTCGAGCTGCTCTTCGGCGTGTTCGCCAGCGGGCGCGAGCTGGAGGTGCGCGCGCAGATGCCCAAAACCCTCCGCATGCTCGACGCGGACTGCACCTATGTCTACTGCGAGGGCGATGTGCTCCGCTTGTCGGAGGCCCAGCGGGGCATCGTCCGCGTGCTGCTGGCGGCCCAGGCGGGCCCGGGCACGCCCGCCGCGTTCCGCTTTGACGCGCAGCAGAGCACGCGCGTGATATCCGACCTGCTGCCCGCGCTGGAGCGCGCGGGCACGGTGACGCTCGACGGCGCGCTGGCCGAGCGCATCATCCGCCGCGAGCTGAAGGTGCGCGCGTATTTCGACCGCGACAACAATCTGGTGCTCTGCCGCATCGCCTTCCTGTACGGCGACGAGGAAATCGACCCCTTCGCGGCGCAGGCCGCGCCAACGGAGGGCGACGAGCGCATCATGCTGCTGCGCGACGCGGCTGCTGAGCGCCGCGCGCTCGATTTGCTGGCGACCTTCGGCTTCCGCATGCAGAAAGGGCGCGTCGTGCTCGGCGGGCAGGAGCCGATTTACCGCTTCCTGACCGAGGGCATTTACAAGATGCAGGAAAACGCGGAGGTCTACTGCTCCGACGAGTTCCGCAAGATGACCCCGCGCAAGCCGCATTTCGTCGGCACGCTGCGCATGCAGGACGGCGCGCTGCGGCTGGAGATGACCGAAGACGGCGAACCCGCGCCGGAGGTTGTCGATATTCTGCGCGCGCTGCGCGACCGCAAGAAGTATTTCCGCCTCAAGGACGGCTCGTTCCTCGACCTTTCGGAGATGGACGAGTGGCGCGAGATGGCGGAAGCGGCCGTCGGCGGCGAGACGGACGAGCCGCAAGAGGAAGAGAAAAATCTGCGCGGCGTGGTGGAAGTCGCTTCCTACCGCGCGGCGTATATGACCAGCCTGCTGGAAAGCGGCAAAATCCCCGTCAAGGCCGAGGACAGCGTCAAGAACATGGTCGGCAGTTTGCAGGACGACGGCGAGCCCTGCCCCGAGCCGCTGGATAAGCTGCTGCGCCCGTATCAGATGCGCGGCTTCATGTGGATGCAGGCGCTTGACCGGCTGCACATGGGCGGCATTCTGGCCGACGACATGGGTTTGGGCAAGACCCTGCAGGTCATCACCCTGCTGCTCTGGGCGAAGCGCCGCGGCGACCAGAACGCGGCCTCCATCGTCGTGGCGCCGACGTCGCTGGTCTACAACTGGATGGCAGAAATCGCGAAATTCGCGCCCGAGCTGCGCTGCGCGGCGGGCGAGGGCACGCAGGCCCAGCGCGCGCAGACCATCGCGCATCTGACGGGCGAAAACCGCGACGTGGATGTGTATCTGACGAGCTACCCGCTCATCCGCCGCGACATTGGTTTGCTTTCCAAAGTGCCGTTCCGCTTCGCGATTCTCGACGAGGCGCAGTATATCAAGAACGCGATGAGCGTCGGCGCGGGCGCGGTCAAGCAGCTCAAGGCGCAGACGCGCCTGGCGCTGACCGGCACGCCGATGGAAAACCACCCGGGCGAGCTGTGGTCGATTTTCGACTTCGTTCTGCCGGGCTACCTCAATTCCTTC
This sequence comes from uncultured Clostridia bacterium, assembly GCA_934675735.1. Lineage (GTDB taxonomy): Bacteria > Bacillota > Clostridia > Christensenellales > Aristaeellaceae > Ventricola. The sequence continues at coordinate 151,232 of CAKURR010000002.1, read as the reverse complement.
GCACAGTTCATGCACCGCTTCGGCACGGGCGAGGAGGCCGACGTGCTGCGCAACCGCATCCGCCCGTTCCTGCTGCGCCGCCTGAAGGGCGACGTGCTGCGCGAGCTGCCGGAGAAGGTGGAGATCACCCTCACGGCGGATATGACCGAAGAGCAGCGCCGCGTCTACCAGGCCAGCCTGCTGCGTCTGCGCCCGCAGGTCGAGGGCATGTTCAACGGAAACAACCGCATCGAGATGCTCGCCGCCATCACCGAGCTGCGGCAAATCTGCGGCCACCCGTCGCTGGTGCTGCCCAGCTACGCGGCCTCGAGCGGCAAGCTCGACTTGCTGCTGGATGTGCTGCCCGGCTCGCTGGAAGCGGGCCACCGCGCGCTCATCTTCTCCCAGTTCACGCGCATGCTCAAGATTTTGCAGCGCAGACTGGAAGCGGTCGGCATCTCCTGCATGTATCTGGACGGCGAAACGCCGCCGAAGCGCCGCGTGGAGATGGTTCAGCAATTCAACGCGGGCGAAGGTCAGGTGTTCCTGATTTCGCTCAAGGCGGGCGGCTCGGGCCTGAACCTCGTCGGCGCGGACACGGTCATCCACTTCGACCCGTGGTGGAACCCCGCGGCGGAGGACCAGGCGACCGACCGTGCGCACCGCATCGGCCAGAAGCACAAGGTTACGGTCATCCGCATGATTACGCGCGGCAGTATCGAAGAGCAGGTCGTCAAGCTCGGCGCGAGGAAGCGCGAGATGTTTGACCAGATGATCACCGCGGGCGAGGCCATGCCGACCCAGCTCACGCCGGAAGATATTCGCGCGCTGTTTGATTGACGCGGGCACACCGAGAGGATATAATACAGCTATGAAACACATCATTTGGGATTTTAACGGCACGCTGCTCAACGACGCGCAGCTTTCCGTGGATTTGGACAACTACGTCTTTGACCAAATCGGCGTGCCGCGCATCACGTTGGAGGATTACCGAAACAACATGACCATGCCCGTGCGGGATTTTTACCCGCTCGTCGGCGTGGATTACAGCGTGCACAGCTATGAGGAAATCGCGCGGATTTGGCTCGACGAGTTCAACCGAGAGGCTGTCGGCGTCGGGCTGGTGGGCGGCGCGATGGAGGCCATCCGAACGCTGCACGAGCAGGGCAGGAGCCAGTCGGTGCTCTCCGCCTCTTACGAGCCGTCGCTGAAAAAGCAGTGCGACGCGCTGGGGCTGACCCCGTACATGAAGGATATCAGCGGCTTACAGGATGAGAGCGCGAGCAAAAAGACGGAAATCGGCAGGCGGCAGCTCAAAGAGCTTGGGCTGACCGGTGCGGATGTGGTGCTCGTGGGCGATATGCTGGCGGATGCGCATCTGGCCGAAGCGCTGGGCGCGGACTGCGTGCTGGTTTCGTGGGGGCACAACGATTTGAAGCGGCTGATGTCTGCCGGACTGCCGGTGGCGCACAGCTTTGAAGAGCTGGAAGAGATTTTGAAGCGGTTTTAACTTTTTTGTTGGTTGTTGAAGCCTTGATGGGGAACGCGCTCCGCTGGGCTTAGGGGATTAGGGGGAGATTTCGATTTCTCCCCCTAAATCCCCTAAGAACCCCATTACCCCCACTAAAACGAGCAGGGACACCCTGCACCCGGGAACGGGGGCTGCGACCCGAACGATTTCGCCCTGCGGGGCGCGTTCGGGGGCTGGGGTTACGGGGCTACGGGGGAGACGGCAAACTATCGCCCTTCGGGCGAGTTTGCGGGTTACGATGGGGTTACGGCGAACTATCGCCCTTCGGGCGAGTTCGCGGGGAACGACGGACTATCGCCCCTTCGGGTCGAGTCCGTTTAGGCTACGGGTTTTCGGATAAAAAATGTAGGGGCGCGCACTGCGCGTCCGTGGGGTTTGGGGCGAAGCCCCAAGGAGGAACGCATGAGCGAAAAGTCAGTCCACGCGGGCCATCGCGCGCGGATGAAGGAGCGGTTCATGAAGGAGGGGCTTTCCGGCTTCTCCGAGCATGAGGTGCTCGAGCTTTTGCTCATGTTCGCCATCCCCCAGCGGGATGTGAACCCGCTGGCGCATCGGCTGATTGAGCGCTTCGGTTCGCTGAGCGCTGTGCTGGAAACCGCGCCGTCGGAGCTGACGCGGGTAGACGGCGTGGGCGAAAACGCCGCCGTGCTGCTGAGCCTGATGCCGCAGCTGATGAGCTATTATCAGCACAGCGCGATGGGCAGCAAGCCCGTCATCACCAATCTGGCGGAAGCGAGAAAATACGCGGGCGCGCTGTTTTTCGGCCTGCACGAAGAGCGCGTATACATGATTTGTCTGGATCAGAGCGGACGCGTGCTTCGGCCCGCGCTGCTGCACAAGGGCACCATCGACCAGGTGCAGATTTATCCCAGAGAGGTGGTTGAAACCGCGCTGCGGTATCATGCGCACGCCGTTCTGCTGGCGCACAACCACCCCAGCGGCACGGCCGACCCCTCGCAGGACGACTACGACTCCACCCGCGCGGTCATCGGCGCGCTGAACGTCATCGGCGTGCGCGTCATCGATCATCTGATTTTTGCGGGGAACAGCGTGTATTCCATGACGCAGAGCAGCCAGTTCGACGGGCGACAGAACGAGGAGGAAATCAGCTATCTGATGCGCAGCCGAAGCGTGCCCGGCAGACGGGGCACGCTCCGCGAGGAGCAGGAGGACGAGCTGGTCGCGCTGGAAATTAACCCGTAGCGGCTCGGCGTCGCGAAGCGAAACAAAGGGTGCGGGGAATGCGTTCCCTGCCGGGGTTTGGGGCAGAGCCCCAAAGGGGAAAGATATGAAAGTTTTGAGGAGGCTGCTGACGGTGCTTGCGGCGCTTGTTCTCTTCGGCGTGGTTTGCGCGGCGGGGTTAATCGGCTTTGTCTATTACAAAGAGACGCACCTGCCGCCTGTCGGCGAGTTTGACACCATCATTGTGCTCGGCGCGCAGGTCAAGGCGGACGGCACGCCCTCCGTCGCGCTGGAAAGGCGTCTGACCGCGGCGCTGGAGGAATACCAAAAGCAGGCGCGGCTGATGATTGTCTGCGGCGCGCAGGGCAGCGACGAGCCGCGCGCCGAGGGCGACGTGATGCGCGATTGGCTGATTGAGCACGGCGTGGATGCGGCGGATATCGAGGCGGAGACCGGCTCGTTCAACACGCGGCAGAACCTCGGGTACGCGCAGTCCATCATGGATGACCGCGGGCTGACGGCGGCGCTGATTGTCACCAGCGATTACCATGTGCCGCGCGCGCTGGCGCTGTGCAAACAGGTCGGCATCATCGCCACGGGCAAGGGAAGCCCCTCCAAGCCGGAATATTTCATCAAAAACCATCTGCGCGAGGGCCTGAGCTGGATTAAATTTGTGTGGGAGAGCCGCTATGAATAAAGAGAGACTGAAAAACGGGCTTTGCAGGATGGGCATAGCGGCGGATGAAACCGCGCTTGACCGCTTTGAAGCGTTTCACGCTATTTTGGACGAATACAACGCGCGCATGGATTTGACCGCCGTGCTCGACGAGGACGAGCGCGTAGACCGCCACGATTTGGACAGCGCCGCGCCGCTGGCGCACGGGCTGCTGGCGCAAAACGCGAAGGTTATCGACGTGGGCACGGGCGCGGGCTTCCCCGGCATGCCGCTGCTGATTCTGCGGCCCGATTTGCAGATGACGTTTCTGGACGCGCTGAACAAGCGCATCCTGTTTCTGGAGGACGCGCTGAAGCGTTTGGGCCTGAAGGCTCAGACGCTGCACGCGCGCGCGGAGGACGCGGCCAAAATGGCGGCGCACCGTGAGCAGTACGACGCGGCGGTTTCCCGCGCGGTGGCCAACACGGCGACGCTGGAGGAGCTGACGCTGCCGTTTGTCAAAAAGGGCGGCGTGGCGATTGCGTGGAAGGGCCCGGGCGTGGCGGAGGAGATGACCGCCGCAAGGCGCGCGGCCTTTCTGCTGGGCGGCACGGTGCGCGGCACGGTGGATGCGCCCATCCCCGGGCGGGACGACTGGGCGCATGTGCTGCTGCTGACGGATAAGACGGGCGCAACTCCGAAGGCGTATCCGCGCAAGGCGGGCACGCCGAACAAGAAACCGCTGGGTCAATGAATACGGAAGGGAGATGAGCGCCGATCGCTGATGATTGGCGCGACGATTGACGCCACGGCGTATTTTGCCGACCGCGCTTCGTATATGCTGGGGCGGCACGGTATAGAGGTCACGGATATGAGACGAAAAATTCCGGACGGGCCAGGGTTCGGACGGATAAGTAAAAGAGCATGCTCACGAACCGAGACGAGGGGGTTCGTGGGCATGCTTTGTTATTCGCCGAATTTTGCGGATTCGGCCCGCTCAGCCGTTGATATCCACCGCAATCGGGAAGGATTCCGTTTCGCCCGAAGGGCCGACAATCATCAACACGGCGCTGAGGGACGAGGGCATTTGTCCGCTTCCCTCAAAGGTGAAAAGCAGCGTCCGTTCATCCGGCATGACAAAGGATTCGGGTTCAAAGGCATAGCCCGTTTCATCCGTCAGCAGCAGGTCGAACCACGAATCATCCGAAATCGGCGGAAGCGCGCCGTCTGCGGCGGTCACGGATGCGGTCAGGCGGATTTCGGAAGCCTGAATCGTGAGCCTGATTTTTGCGCCGTTTATCGTTTCATAGCCCATGAATTGCGCCGAATCGCGGTTGATTCGGTCAATCTTTGCCGTCATCGGAAACAAATTCGTGCGCTCGCTCGTCATATACATAGACCGTCCGTCGAAATAAAACCCTACGGCAGATTGATAAACGTCGATGCGAACGGAGAGGGCATCCCGCATCTGCGCAGCTTCCGGTAAGTCATCAAAATCGCGGATGGCGGAAAAGACGCTGGGGTCGGAATCGTCCTCCGTTTCCGTCCACGGGCCGAGGTCAAGCCCCTTGTCCGTGTAGGTGTGGTCGGAAACAGAGACGCGATAGCGGACGACGCCCCAGGGCGTTCCGGTCTGTTGGGCCGTTTCCCAGGCTTTGGCGAGGGCCGAATCGCCCGTATCTGCATTCAGCCACGCGGGAACGTCGTCCGTCGGCTGCATGCACGCCAGCTCTTCGGTCGTCGGGGAAAACGGCTCAAACGAGGTATTCCCCTGAATCGTGTAGCCGATGAGCAGCGATTCGCCGTCATAATAGGCATTGGCAATCGACGCGGCCACCGTGCCCATTCTTTCGGTTTGAATCGAGGCGGTTTCCGAGTCGATGACGGTCTGCGGGGCGATTTCCGCAAAGCGGCGCTCGCTTTGGCCGAATTGCTCAAAGAGGTTGAGCGCCGCCGCCGCGGCGACGCTCACCGCGGCCAGCAGCGCGGCGAGGGCAAACACAAGGCCGACGGAACGCTTTTTTACGGCTTTTGGCTGTTCTTCTGCCCGAGCGAGCACGCGATGCGCGAGATAGGGATCGCCGTTCAGGCCGGAGAGCGACGCATCCAGCGCGCCGCGCAGACGGTCGTTTTCCCGAAATTCATCCATGCAGACGCCTCCTTTCCAGCGCTTTCCGAAGGGTCTGACGGCCGTGCTCAAGGCGCGACGAGACGGTGGACTTTGCAACGCCCAGTGCCTGCGCGATTTCGTCGGTCGTCATGGCTTCGTAGTAATACAGAAGGACGGCTTCGCGGTATTTCTGCGGAAGCCGCATGACCTCCACCGTCAGCAGGAGCGCCTCTTCGCTCGGCTGCACAATCGGTTCGGGCAGCTGCTCGGGCGTTACGCGGCGGTCTAAATGACGAAACCACGCCGAACGAAGCATGTCGCGGCAGACGTTGACCGCAATGCGCATCAGCCATGTTTTTTCGCTGCAATCGCCCCGAAAAGCGGACATCGACCGATAGGCCTTGAGATAGGTTTCCTGCACGGCGTCCTCCGCCAGCGCCGTGTCGTGCAGCTGAATATAGCAGACGCGGAGCAGGTCGGTTTGATATTGCCCGACCAGTCGGGTAAGGCGCTGTTTCGGGCTTTCATCCGCGGCAGTCTCCATCGGCGCTTCACCTCCTTACACCTTATAGACGAGACGGCGGGCCGATTTGTTCGGTTTTTTGAAAAAAAGGAAGCTATTTATTTCCATCATGCGCCGAGCATCTCCTGCGCACAATGAGCGCAAAAAGGAGATGATTTCATTGCCTGTTTCTTATCGATATCTGCTGATTATCGTCGTGGTGGCCGCGCTGCTGTGTCTGATGCCCGCGCGGGGCGCGGACGCGCCGAACGAAAAAAAGCCGCAGACGACGACCGCGCAGAGCGGCGAAAGCGCCGAAGCGCCCGCAGGCGCGGATTTATCCGCCAAGACGGACAGGGAGACCTATCTGCACCGCACGCTGTATTACGCGCCGTGCGGCCACAGCGTGCAGCGGCGGGAGAAACTGCCCGCGCAGCTCGTCGGGCTGACGCGGAGCGCGCTGGAAAAGGAAATCGGCGGGCTGTATGAAAACGCGGCGGTGACGGGCTTTTCCGCGGGCGAGGTGGATGTGACCACGAAGATGGAAGTGCCCTGCCCGCTGCATTGGGTTCTGCGGGGCGGGGAGGACGGCCTGCTCGCCGTTTGGCAGAATACGACGGGCGAAGCGCTGAGCGTCGTGCGCAAGACGGATATCCCCGTGACGGCGGCCGCCGAGGACGAGCAGGATGACCTACGCGACGGACGGATGTTTGACGACGTGCAGGCGCTGGAAGGGTATTTGGAGAGCCTGAGCAGCTGAAAAAAGGCGATTCCCCCGTTTGACACGAAACCGCAATCGAAGTATAATAAACGATAGCATTTTTTCATCCAGAGGAGACATACATGAAGCCGCTTGACCAGTTTAAGCGAACGCCGCCCCGACGCTACGACAAAGCGCCGCCGCCCCCGCCGGAGGACAAGCGCACGCTTGAGCCGGCGATTCGCAAGCGCTATTTCGATGTGCCCTCGTTCAGCCGCGGGCACATCGACCGCTGGCTGGGCGGCGCGGTCTGCGCCGTGATGCTGCTGACGCTGTGCAACGCCAGCGCGCCGATGGGCGAGGTGCCGACGGTGCAGCAGCGCTTCACCCAGTGGGCCGCGATTCAAAACGAAAAGACGGTGCAGCGCCTGCCCGGCGCGACGCCCGAGCCGAACAGCACCCTGGCTGCGGCGGCGGATTTCAACCCCGACGCGGAAAAGATGGAAGTGAAGCAGGAGGCCAAACAGGAAACCCTGATGGCGCAGGCCGAAACCCAGAAGGACACGGCGCAGACACAGACTGCGGCGGATACCTCCACGGGCTTCAAGCACTATGAGCCGGGCCAGTTGCACTATGAATCGGACAACATCGCCGTATCCATCGAGCAAAAGACGAAGGACGGCATGACCTACTTCGTCTGCGACATTCAGCTCAGCAGCGTGGCGCAATTCCAATCCGCCTTTGCGGGCGACGATTTCAAGAGCGGCATTTATGAGGCGGTCAGCGACATCGCGGGGCGCTACAACCCCGTGCTGGCCATCAACGCGGACTTCTGCCGCTACCACCGCAACGGCGTCATCATCCGCAACGGCGAGGTGCTGCGCAGGCAGAACATTCAGAAGCACCATCTGCTCATCGTGGATAAGGACGGCAACCTCTCCGCGCAGACGGACAGAAGCGGCAAGCAGGGCCTTGTCGCCAACAAGCTGGAACAGGCGCAGACGTGGCAGACCTTTGAGTTCGGCCCCGTGCTGGTGGAGGACGGCAAGGCCGCGACGCTGCCCTCGAGCTTTTACGTGAACTGCCACGACGGCTACTATGAGCCGCGCACGGCCATCGGCCAGATTGGCCCGCTGCATTACATCGTCATCGTGGTGGATGGCCGCCGTGAGGGCTATTCCACGGGCGCGAGCATGCCGCAGCTGCAGCAGCTGTTTCTGGAGGAAGGTGCGGAATTTGCGTTCAATCTGGACGGCGGCGGCTCGACGACGCTCTATTTCCAAGGGGAGGTCATCAACATGCCCTCCGGCGGCAAGGAGCGCTCGGTGAGCGACGTCATCATGTTTACGGCGCAGTAAGGGGGAAACGTTGGGGCTTTGCCCCAAACCCCGGCATTTGCACATAGCGCGGACGCGCAATGCGCGGCCCTACAATGGGGTTCTGAGAATATGCAGATTTTCGGATGTATGCATTTACATCCGCTTATACAGCATAAAAAGAGCGTCCTCTTTGAGGAAGCTGGCACGCGCAGCGCGTGACTGAAGGAGTTAAAACATCTATGAAGAAAATCATCTGCTGGGCGGCGCTGGTTCTGGCGCTCTGCCTGCCGGTCTGCGCGTTTGCGGCAACCGAACCGAACGCCAAAACCATCGAGGATACGACGACCTACGAGGGCGATACCATCCAAATCACCATCGACCAGTGGTGCTATGCGTTTAACCGCACAAGCCTGCGTTTCTTCGTCGCCAACGTCTATGTGAACGACCCTGCGCAGCTGAAAACCGCGTTCGCGGGCGAGGAATATTCCAAAAACAACGCGGAATCCACCAGCATCATCGCCGAGCGCCACGACGCGATTCTGGCCTTCAACGGCGATTATTACAACTACAAGGATAAGAACGGTCTGGTTATCCGCAACGGCGTGCTCTACCGCGACGCGGCTTCCACGCGCGACCAGCTGCTCATCATGAACGACGGCACGTTCGTCGCCCTGCCGCGCGGCACATACAACGCGGGCGAGGGCCAGAAATACATCGACGAAGGCGTTGTGCAGAGCTTCACCTTCGGCCCGCTGCTGGTCAACGACGGCGCGGCGGTGGAACTGCCCGAAAAATACATCATCTCCACGAAGGACACGATTCGCGAGCCGCGCACGGCCATCGGTCAGGTGGACGCGAACCACTACGTCATTATCGTGGCGGACGGCCGCCGCGACGGCTGGAGCGACAAGGGCATGACCTTGCAGGAGCTTCAGCAGGTGTTTGTCGAGCAGGGCTGCAAGGTGGCCTATAACCTCGACGGCGGCGGAAGCGCCACGATGGTGCTCGGCGGCCAGCGCGTCAACAAGACCAGCGGCTCGCGCGAGCGCGACGTCAGCGATATCGTGTATTTCTCGAAATAAGATTTTCCCCCCGCGCTAAGGAGTTACTATGAAAAAAACCGTCTTTTCCGTCTGTCTGTCGCTGGCCCTTGCGCTGCTGCCGTCGGCCGTGCCCGCGGATGAGGGCAGCCCGCTTTTGAGCGTGGATGACCTGATTGCGCTGGAGGACAGCTACGAAGCGTTTTTGAAGGAGCTGGGCGATTTGGCGGTGGCGCGCGGCCTGCTCTCTGAGGAGGACCGCGCCGCGTGGCACGACGCGCAGCTGGGCGATTATTTTCAGAACGGCGGATACGGCTCGATTTTAATCAGCTACATGCCCGGCGCGCTGAGCTACACGCGGGAAGAGGATACGCTGCTGAGCCTTTCCGCGGCGTTTGACGGCGGAAAGCTGGAGCTGATGACCATGCGGCGCTATACGCCGGGGGATACCACGCTTTCGGGCCTGATGCTGACCCCGACGGTGACGGATGAGAGCGGCGCGCCGATTGACGCGCACTACGCGCTGAGCGCGACGAGCGGCGTTTTCATGAAGTGGGATGCGCTGCTGGGCACGTATGTCACCGTCGGCGCGACGGCGGAGAGCGACGGCGAAACGGTTGTGTGGAGCAACCAGACGCCTGCCGCCGACGCGAAAGACCCGATGATTACCCTGCTCGTCACGCGCGCGGACGGGCAGACGGCGCTGGCGGAAGCGGAGCTGATGCTGCATGTGGACGGCGAAGGGTATCTGCTCGGGGATGACGCGCTGAGCGTGAACTGAATGAAAAGACGGCTGTGCGGACGGAACGCACAGCCGTTTTTGTGTCTAAAACAGGCTTTTCAGAGTCAGGTAACGTTTCGCTTTCTGACTCCCGAATGATTCGCTTCGCGATAAGGTTACGTTGGGCTGCCGCCCAAACCTGCCTGAGGGACAAGGTCCTCAGACTCCCTTCTTCGCTTCGCGCCTATGGCGTGATAATTGCGCTTAAAGATTCTGCAAAATCAGCACGAAGCACGAAACAATCAACAGGGTGAGCACCGGCGCCGTCAGCGGCAGAAAGATTTTTGGGTCGAGGTTTTTGCGGTTCTGTCAGGTCAGAATGACGTTGCTCGGGAAGCCGAGCGCCAGCTCGACGGGGGAAATGGAAACATTGCTGACCCTGAAACTCAGAATGCTTTGAAACACCGGCGTATTGGCAAAGTCCTTTGACGAAAAACGCCGCAAGCGCAGCGGCAATGAAAAGCGACATGATAAGCCCTCCGTGACCCAAAATGCGTTCATTGCAGCACAACGGGCTTGAGAATAAAAGAGGAGCGGCCTCCCGCAAGGGAAAGCCGCTCTTTGATAGGCTTTGGTTTGACCGCGTGCGCCATGCTCTCAAGATAATAAATCTTTCGGCGGAAGCGCACGGCCTCAGGCCGTTATTTCGCGATGTAAGCCGCCGCGTTCTGGGCCGCAATACGGCCAAAGACCACGATATCGGCCACGGCGTTGCCGCCCAGGCGGTTCGCGCCGTGCACGCCGCCGGTGACTTCGCCCGCCGCGTACAGGCCCGGGATAACTTCATCCGCCTCGGTGAGCACTTCGGCGTTAGTGTTAATCTTCAGGCCGCCCATCGTGTGATGGATGCCCGGGGAGACCTTGATGGCGTAGTAGGGCGCGGTATCCAGCGCAGCCGCGAAGGACAGGCGGCCGAACTCGTCGTCCTTCTGGTCGGCGACGGCCTTGTTCCAAGCTTCCATCGTCGCGGCGAAGGTCGCCGGATCGATGCCCAGCTTCTCGGCCAGCTCTTCATAGGTGTCGGCCTGCACGGCGTAGCCCTTGGTAAAGTAGCTGTTGTAGGTGGAGGAAGCGTCCATCATCTTCTGGTCGAGGATGGTGTAGGCGTAGCCGCCCTCCTGCGCCAGCTCGGCCGCAGAGACGTTGTCGCGGGTCTCCAGCTCGTTGACGAAGCGCTTGCCTTCCTGATTGACCAGAATCGCGCCGTCGCCGCGGATGCCTTCGGTAATCAGCGCCGTCGCGGTCTCGGTGTAAACGGACGGGTGAATCTGAATCTGCTCCATATCCACGGTCGCCGCGCCGACAGCCGTCGCCATGTCGATGCCGTCGCCGGTGATGGTGGGCGCGTTGGTGGTCACAAAGCCCGCGAGCTCCGGCTTGAGCGCGGCCACGCGGTCGAGATCGGCGCCGAAGCCGCCGCTGGCCAGAATCACGGCCTTGGCGCGGATGGTATATTCGCCGTTCTCATTCTTCACCTTCACGCCGACCGCCTTGCCGTCTTCCATGACAAGCTCGGTGGCGGCGGTGTTGGTGCGCAGGTCGATCTTATCCTCGGCCTCCACATCCGCGGTCAGCACCTTGACCAGATACGCGCCGACAGGCGTGGTCTTGCCGTCCTCGGTGGTGGCGCGGTGGATACGCTTGACGCTCGCGCCGCCGAAAGAGCCGACGTTGGTCAGGTGCGCGTCCTTGGTGGCCAGCCAGTCGATGGCCTCGGCGGAGTTGGCCGTCAGGGTCATGACCAGATCGAAGTTGTTGAGGCCCTTGCCGCCGATGATGGTATCGAGGGCAAACAGCTCGACGGAGTCAAAGTAGCCTTCCGGATTGGCCTTATAGGCCTCGAACTGCTCCTTGACCAGCGCGGTCAGGTTGCTGACCTTGTCGCCGTCGGCATACTTCTCTTCGGCGGTCGCGATGGCCTTTTCCACGGCCGTCGTGGTCGCGTCGGACCATTCGTTTTCATCCTGATAGGCGGTCTTGGCGGCGTTCATGCCGCCGGTCGCGCGGCTGGTGTTGCCGCCGGTGGAGCCGCCCTTTTCCACGATGATGACGCTGTTCACGCCGGAATCGACGGCCTGAAGCGCCGCGGTCATGCCCGCGCCGCCCGCGCCGACGATGACCACGTCGCACTCGGCGTCCGCCACGGTCGTATCCTCGGCCTCGACGAGACCGGCGGCAGCCATGGCCTTTTTCGTCGCGTCCTTGACGGCGTTGCTCGTCACGGTCGCGCCGGAGATGCTGTCAAAATCCACGCCCTGCGCGGCGACAATCGCGTCGGCATACGTACCGTCGGCGCACGGCTCATAGCCGATGCCCTTGGTCTCGTTCTCGCCGACGACCTCGGCCGCCGTAATCTTGCCGTCCTCCACGGTCAGGGTGACGGAAACCTCGCCGATGCCCTGCGCGGTGCCGGTATACGTCTCGGCCGAAGCGGCGGCGATTGCGCCGGTCGCCATCAGCATAGACAGAAGAATGGATGCAAATTTCTTCATGAAGTATAACCTCCTTCTGCATTCGCACGGGTATTGTAACACCGAAAATCGTTTTTGTCAATTCATTCACGAGCATTTCGGCCTTTCGCAAAAGTTTTCGTTCTGTTTTCGGACCGCAGACGGCGAAAACCGACAGAAATCGCCGTTTTTTCCAAAATAACGAAAAAAGCGGGGCGCTGCCGACGCCCCGCTCTGACCGAAGATTGATAAAGATTTTGTTTTCTATGCGCGCCTGTGATGGCGGCCATATGGGATTGGTATGACTGAAGGAGCTGATATTTATTTCTTCTTCGTGCCGACGGTGTCGCGCTGCTTCTGCGGCTCGACGCTGCCCGCAATCGCTTCATCCGCGACGACGACGACGGGCTGCTCGTTATCCACAATCTGGATGAACGTCTTGCCGACTTTCATGGGCAGCTCTTCGCCGTTCTCGTCGAAGAACACCATGCGGTTCTTGAGGTTCTTGGTTGCGCTGCAATCGCGCGCCCAGCTGCCGCGGATGTATTTGCCGTTCTGGAAGATTTCGGCCACGCCCTGGCCGTTCAGGCGGATGACGGGGCGGGATGGGTTGCCGCTCGCCCAGGAGATATCCGTGCGCAGGACGATGACGTTCGCGTAGGTACAGGTTTCGCCCGTGTTGCCGTCGGTGTAGGCGTAGCCGTTGCGGTAGCGCTCAAACAGGCCGGTGGAAGGGTTATATTCGTAGGCGGTCATGTAGGCGTCGGTCGTCGTCTTGTAGTTGATGACGATGCCGTTCACGTCCTCGCCGCGCTCAAGGCCGGTTTCGGTGAAGGTAAAGGGGTGCGCGGCCGGGGTTTCGGTATAATTGGCGGATACCGCGTTCATATCCAGCCGCACGTTGTGCGGGCCGACGTGGCCGCCGTCGCTGGAGCGCGGGAACCAGTCCGAATTTTTGCTGATGCCGTTCACATACGGGTATTTCAGCTTCTTGACGCTGCTGTTGGCCTCAATCCAGGTTTTCATGTTGTTCTTGTCGCGGCCTTCCTGATAGCCGTAGAAGCAGAACACGCCGCCCCACATCTCGCGCAGAGAACACATCGGCACGCGCGCGGAACGCACGGGCCCCGCGCTGTCGGGGTAGTCGCCCATAAACAGCGCCAGCTCGCGGGTGGAGCCGTCCGCCTGAATCGGCATTTCATACGTCAGGTCGGCGGAGGCCACGCCCCAGTGCGGCAGGGCTGCGGGGTGCGCATCGACGGAGACGAGCGTCGGGCGGTATTCGCCGGAGAACGCTTCGCCCGTGATGGGGTTCACGCCGTCCTGCACCGCGTTTTCCTTGGGCATTTTGAGCGAAACCTTTTCCGAGCCGTAGGATTTCGGCGCGCCGAGCTGCTGAGCATATCCGCTTGCATTCAGGCCGGAAGCGCTCAAATCGAAATCGCCCCGCGCGGCGCCTGCGCAGGCGGGAACGGCCAGCAGCGCGCACAGCGCAGCCAGAGAAGTCATCTTCAGGAATCGGTTCATGTGTTTCTTCCTCCTTCTAAAACTTGTCGTGCTATCCTCTGTAACGGCGCGCCGAGCGGCGAAAGCCGCGCGGCAAAGGTTGGTTGGTTCTTTCACTTGAATAGACGTAAGAAAGGCGCGGTTTGTTACGCTTTTTTGACAAAATTTGAAGATTTTGTAATTTTTACAAAAATGACTGAACCGCGTAAAAAAATCGGCCCGATTTGCGTCTAATACAGTAGAAAACGAAATCAGGGCTTTTCGGCCGCGCCCAAGCGAAACGGCGGGCCGGGCCATACTGCCGATATCGAGGAGGGACACATCATGCTGTCGTTCGCTGCGCTTTCCATCAACCGCTTTTTCACCCCCGCGCCGAAGGCCGCACGGGAAACGCCCGGCAGCCGCACGGCGACGCTGCGCGCGCTTTCCGATTTGGGGGAGAGCGTCGCTTCCGGCGTGCACGCCATCTACGGGCCGAGCCGCCTGTATCTGTGCGTGGCGATGCAGCCCAAGCCCGAAGCGCTTCACGCGCAGAAACTGGCGGATAAAAAGGCCGCCGCGGGCCATTTCGATGTGGACGAAAACTGGAGCGCGGCGGAGGTCAACGCGCGCTGGGGCAAGCGCGCCGTGCTGACGGACGGGAACGGCCGCGTGCTGGACAGCGCCGTGCTCGGCGCACGGGGAATGACCGACGTGGGCGCGCGGGAGGTTTTCTTCGAGTTCAACGCGCTGGAAAATTATCCCGATACCATGTATCTGGCCGTGGGGGACGCAAGGGTGAGGGTAAAATAAACGGCATCGGGCCGTAAGCGCGAAGCGAAGAAGGGAGTCTGAGGGATGAAATCCCTCAGGCAGGTGTGGGCGGCAGCCTGCCGTAATTCCAATCCAATCCGGAAATGCAGTTTCAGAGCAGACTGCGGAGCAGGCTACGATTGAAACGGGTTTTGAAGCTGAAGGATATGTTTTTTCAATAGACAGACAAACGCGCCGCACAGATTCGACCTGTGCGGCGCGTTTGTTTTACGAAGGAGAGAGAGGGGGATAATCGGAGGATGAATCTATGTAAAAGGGTTAAACCCTGTTGAACAAAGGAAAAATTGCGGCGGATTAAGCGGCGAGCGCGTCGAGGCCGACGACCTGAGCAATCATATCCATTGCGCCTTCAAGGGTCATATCGCCGCGGCGCGCCATCATCAAAATGCCATAGAGCGCAACGCCCGTCAGGCGCTTGGCGTCCTTCTCATCGCGGCCGCTTTCCCGAAGCGCCTGTGCGGTCATCTTTTCCAGCGCGGGGCCCATATGCGCATACACACGGTCGCACATATCGGTATACAGCGCGGCGTGCTGCGGCAGGCAGAGGTCTGCGGTCAGCGGCGCGGTGAAGCACTCATGCCAGACCTCAGGGTGCATCAGCTTGGCGAATTTCTCGCGCGCCGTGCCCTCGCCGTCGGCAATCTGCTCGGCCAGCGTGCCCAGATAGCTGCAATAGCCCTCGACGACGGCCTTCACCATATCGTCTTTGGTGGTGAAGTAATAATAGAACAGCCCTTTGGCCACATCCACGGCGGAAACAATTTCCGACACGGAGGTTCTCACAAAGCCCTGCTGGGCAAACAGCTTTGCCGCGGCGGCCACCATTTCCGCCTTGCGTTCTTCCGGTTTCTTGACGACTCGCATCGCGTATTCCTCCTTGCACCATGCTCCGCCCTGTTTTGCGGGCCGTGGTTTCTTTTGATGGCGTTATTCTATCAGCGCGGCGCGGTCTGCGCAACGGCAAAGCGCCCAATGATACGCGAAACGGTTTCAAATGTCAATTTCTGTGATTTATCTTACAGTGTGAGGTAATTTTGATGCTCTTCAATTTTTACTTCTCTGGGATAATACTTTGCCGACCTCGAATCGTTTCATGTTCTCTCGAACATTTATTTTTCCGCATTGGTATGCTTCTACCGCTTCTGTTTTCTTTTCCGGTTCAATCTTCCTCTTATACATAAAATGCCCCATATAGCGTAGACTCGATTTTTATTATTTCGAGTGTCTACTCTATAGGGAGCAGTTAACAGCCCCTCTTCAATTACGCAATAAACAGCGTCTCTTCCCGCTTATCCTTCTCCGAATGCAGATATGCTTCCATTGTCAGCCGATACTGCGTCGTTTCCTTGCGCTCTTTGATGAAGGAAAAGCCGCTGTTCACGAACAGGTTGTGAGAGCGCGTGTTGCCGTGCTTGATATGCACGAGGATACTTTCTTTCCGCATGACCAGAAAGATTTCTTTGAGCGCTTCCCGAAGCGCCTTTTTGCCGAGTCCCCGGCCCCAAAGGGCTTCATCCCCGATGGCGATGACCATTTCGACCGACTTTTCCGCGCCGTAGACCGCGCGCAGAAAGCCGACGGGGCGTTCGGGCGAGCGGTCAATCATCCAGAAGCGGCCGCCCTGATTGAAGAGCGGCGTGAGCACCGGAAGCCGCGCGTCGTAGATTTGGCGCAGTTCGGCGGTGATTTGCCGATGCTCGTTCAGGTTATGAGCGACGTGCGGATTGGCGAGCCACCTCATCATGGCCGTCAGGTCGGTGGGGAGAATTTCGTTTCTCAGGGTAACAGACATGTCGTTTCACCTCATGAAATTTGTCAAAGCCTTTCATCTTTGTCATGACGGTTCTTTGCGTGTTATAAAAAAAGGGCTTTTCTTTCACGCCGTTGTGAAACGAAAAGCCCTTCTTTTGCGAAATAAGACAGTTCTTTCTCTTTTAACTTTTTTATAAGTATATCACAGAAAATGAAAAAATGCAAGCAAAAATGCGCTTCTGCCTGCATCTGTGGGGGACAGTACCGATTCATTCCGCTTCCGTTTTCGCTCCGCGTTTTAAGAGCCTTGTCAGCCATCTTGTCCCCCGGCCGACGGCGAGGGGCAGAAGCAGCCCGCAGAGCAGATAGATGACGTCCCACTCGGTTTTTCCGCCGGGGGCATACATATAATTGCTCATCGTGCGGAATGAGCGGACGCTGAAATCCGCCGCGCCGAGACCGGCCGCGTTGAGCGCGAGGAACACGCAGTTGAGCGCGAAGAAGCCCATGTAGTGATGCATCATGATATCAAACGTATTTCGGCTGACGGCCAGCGCGAGGCGGCTTTTGCCGATATACGGCGCGAGCAGGCGGGCGATGCGCAGATAAAACGCGATGGCCAGCGCGCCGCCGACATACACGCCGAAGGCGTCGCAGACGAAATAGGAGCAATCCGAGAGCAGATACGCAAGGTTTTCGTATCGGGTGGAGAGCAGCACGCGCAGCACCGCAATCGTCAGCAGATACGGCACGGTAGGCAGACGGTCGCGCTTTTCCAGCACGCGTCGGTACAGCTGGCCGCCCGCAAAGCCGGGCAGCAGAATCATCGGGCGGAGCAGAAACAGCGGGAGCGCATCCTGCCTGCCGTGGAAACAGAGCTGCACGACGGCGCACCCGGGAATCAGGCAGAGCAGAAAGGTCATGACCTCGTTTTCGTGCCACAGTTTGGACAGGCGGCGGATGGCCGCATAGAAAACCTGCACGAGGAACAGCGGAAAGATGAACCACGCGCCCAGATTCCAGATAAAATGCTGGCCGTCGGTGAGCGGTGCGAGCAGCAGAGTATAGGCCGAAAGCGGCTCGCCCAGCTCAAACCCGCCGAATCGGCGGAGCAGCGCCGCGCCTGCGCCGTAAACGGCGTTCCACAGATACAGCGGAACGAGCAGCTTTTTTGCCCGATGTGCGATATCGGCGCGCAAACCGCCGTAGAATTTGAAAAAATAGCCCGAACCGAAGGCGAACATCATCAGGTGGAACGAGTAATAGCGAAACAGGCCGTTGAAATCGAAAAGATTACCAAGCGTTGTGTGTCCATCCACAACAAAGACGATAGCCAGCAGATAAAACACACGCATAGTGTGGTTTTCGTTTTTGTGCTCCACGCGGGAAACGCCTCCTCCGGAGAAAATATTTCGGCTGGAAAACCCGTTGGTATCATTATATCATGTTTTGCCGCGGGGTCAATGTGCCGATGATTTTGACGGACAAATGAGGGACGAAACTTTTTCGTTATATTCTTAAAAAATTTGTCGTAAAATAGGGAAAAGCCGTTAAATAGAATCAATTTTTGAAAAAACATCCTTTTTGTCCGTAGACGATTTCTGCCAAAAATGTATACTAATGATAGTTAAATCGGAGTGTGGATAGCTGTCAGAACGGAGGTGAACGTATGGTCAAATTTGGTGAGCGGCTGAAGGCGGCCCGCACCGCGAAGCACATGAGTCAGCAGGCGCTGGCCGATGTCATCGGGAAGAGCCTGAACACCGTGGGCCTTTATGAGCGCGGTCTGCGTCAGCCCAGCCTGGAGACGCTGTGTCTGCTGGCGGACACGCTGGAGGTTTCCAGCGACTACCTGCTCGCGCGCACGGATGTCAAGCGCACGGCAAAGGCTTCGGATGATTCCGGAAATGATCTGGCGATGCGCGTTGCCAGAATCGAGAGCCATCTGGGTCTTTAATCATACTCGGCGGGATGAACCCCGCTTTTTATTTTTGCCGATATTCTGGAAATGCTTAGATTATTGTATCTTGAAGTGTCTGGCTTAAGCTTGACAGCTTCGCGCGGAATTTCGGGGACTTTGCGGATTGAGACGGAAATGCGGGCCGCTTTTTTGCAGAAATGATGAATCAATTTCCGCGAATTTGTTAAAATCGTTGACTTCTGCTTTCGCAATCTGTAAAATAGAGACAGTTACAGCATGCGAAAGGAAAGCCGGTCTATGAAAATTTTGTTTGTTTCAAGCGAATGCGCACCTTTTAGCAAATCCGGCGGTCTGGCGGACGTGGCCTTCTCCCTTCCGCCGGCCCTTCAAAAGACGGGCGACGATATGGCCATCGTCACCCCGATGTACCGCGTCACGCAGGAAAACTACGGCGATGAATTTGAGCTTGTCAAAACCTGCCCGATTGTGCTCGGTCAGCGCCGCCTCACCTGTTCGCTCTACCGCGGCGAATTGAACGGCGTGACCGTCTACGCCGTCGGCAACGAGCATCTGTTCCATCGCCCGCGGCTCTACGGCTACGGCGACGATTCGCTGCGCTTTGCGTTCTTCTGCCGCGCGGTCATCGACCTGCTGCCGGAGTTCGGCGCTCTGCCCGATATCCTGCACTGCAACGACTGGGAAACCGCGCTGGCGATTCTGTATCTGAAAAACGACGCGGTGATGCGGCCGGAGCTTTCCCGTATCAAGACGGTTTACACCATCCACAACATCGCCTATCAGGGGCAGTTCGGCAGAAGCGAGATGGAAGCGACGTTCGCCCTGCCCGAGGGCTGGTATCACGGCGGATTGAGCTATGAGTTCGAGGGGCGGCAGGATATCAACCTGATGAAGGGCGCGATGCTCATGGCGGACGCGGTGACCACCGTGTCCCCGACCTACGCGCGCGAGCTGCATTATCCCTACTTCGCCCACGGCCTGCAGGGCGTGGTGGATATGGTGAACCACAAGCTCTACGGCATTCTCAACGGCATCGACGTGGCGCACTACAATCCGGAAAGCGACCCGCTCGTGCCGTATCACTTCACCATCGAGGATAGGACGGGCAAAGCCCGCTGCAAGCGCGAAATCCAGCGCCTGTTCGGCCTGAATCAGGAGAGCGAGTGGCCGCTGCTGGCCAGCGTCGCGCGGCTGGTCGAGCAGAAGGGCATCGAGCTGATTCGCGAAATCCTGCCGCAGCTGATGGATATGGGCGTGCAGCTTATCGTGTTCGGCCAGGGCGACCCGAAGTATATCGAGTATTTCACCTGGGCGAAGGAGCAGTGGCCGGGCCAGCTCGGCTTCTCCAGCGATTACAACGAGCCGATGGCCAGCGCCGTGTTCGCGGGCGCGGATATGTATCTCATGCCCTCGCGCTTTGAGCCGTGCGGCCTGTCGCAGATGATGGCGATGCGCTACGGCACCGTGCCCATTGTGCATGAAACGGGCGGCCTGAAGGACTCCGTGCGCGCCTACAAGGATTTCGACGGCATCGGCGACGGCTTTGCCTTCTCGGATTATCAGGCGAAGGATTTGTATCTGGCGATTGCCGAGGCTGTCAAGCTGTATTTCGGCGACGAAGAGATGTTCGACCGCCTGCGCGTGCGCTGCATGAAGAAGGATTTCTCGTGGGATAAGAGCGCCGAGCGCTATAACCGCATGTATGAGGATATCTGCGGCGGCGCGGGCGCGGGCGAGCCGATTCCCTTTGAAGAGGCCTTCGACCAGCTGCGCCACTGTTACATGGAAAACGAGCGCACCAACCGCGTCAAGCACGAGAGCGGCTACCACCGCGTCGTGCAGATTACCATCATCGGGCGCGGCGCGGGCACGTTCACCATTCGCTTTAACGAAAACGGCATGCAGGTCGAACCGACCTCCGCCGACGACGCGGAAGCCTACGTGCATTGCAGCTTTGATAACCTGCTCGCCATGGCGCGCGGCCTCGTGACCGTCGACAAGCTCTACCTGAGCGGCCAGCTCAGGCTCAGCGGCAACCTGTCCAAGGGCTTTGAAATTCGGTATCTGCTGTCGCCGGCGAAATGAGCGTATAGAAAAGAATCGGGGCTGTGACGACGCATAGTCCCGATTCTTTTTGCGTTTGAAACTTTTTGAATGCTTTGCGGCGGTTTTAAGAGACCCCCAGCAGCCTCACCCGCTTCATGCCCGCGAGCTTCTCGACCGCTTCGATCAGCGCGCCCTGCTTTTCCTTCGGCACATCGTCCAAATCCACGACGGAAACGGCGATATTCCCGCGCGAGCGGTTGACCAAATCGGAGATGTTCAGCCCGAAGCCCGCGACGGCGGAGGTAATCGAGCCGAGCACATTCGGCACGTTTTCGTGGATGCAGAGCAGGCGCGGCTTGCTGACGGGCGCGACGTCCACGGTGGGCAGGTTCACGCTGTTGCGGATGATGCCCGATTCGAGGAAGTCCCTCGTCTGCGCGGCGGCCATGACGGCGCAGTTTTCTTCGCTCTCCGGCGTGGATGCGCCCAGATGCGGCGTGCAGAGCACGCCCTTTGCGCCCAGCAGCGCGTCGGAGGGGAAATCCGTGACATAGGCCGCGACGCGCCCGTCCGCCAGCGCTTCCCGCAGCGCGGCCTCATCGACCAGCCCGCCGCGCGCGTAATTCAGAATGCGCACGCCCTTTTTGCACAGCGACAGCGCCCGACGGCCAATCATACCGCGGGTTTTATCGGTCATCGGCACATGCACGGTGATGAAGTCGCAGGCGGCAAACAGCTCGTCGAGCGAATTTTCGTGCTTGACGCGCTGCGAGAGCTTCCACGCGTGCTCGACGGAAATCATCGGGTCATAGCCGACGACATTCATGCCCAGCGCGACGGCGGCATTGGCGACCAGCACGCCGATGGCACCCAGACCGATGACGCCGAGCGTCTTGCCGCGCAGTTCCGGCCCGACAAACGCCTTTTTGCCCTTCTCGACGGCCTTTTCAATGCCGTCGCCCTGACCCTTCAGGCCGCGCGCCCACTCGATGCCGCCGACGATATCGCGGCAGGAGAGCAGCATCGCCGCCAGCACCATTTCGCAGACGGCGTTGGCGTTTGCGCCCGGCGTGTTGAACACGCACACGCCTGCCTGCGTGCATGCGTCAATCGGAATGTTGTTCGTGCCCGCGCCCGCGCGCGCGATGCACAGCACGGAGGGCGCAAGCGGCAGCTCGTGCATCGAGGCCGAGCGGACGAGAATCGCGTCCGGCTGCTCGCAGGTATCGCTTACGCTGTAATGCTCGCCGAGCTGAGTGTAAATCGCGGGGGAAATCGCGTTCAAGGTTTGAATCTGATAGTTCATAACGTCAATTCTCCGTTTCAAATTGCTTCATGAAATCGACGAGCTTCTTTACGCCCTCCATCGGCATGGCGTTGTAGATGCTCGCGCGCATGCCGCCGACGATGCGGTGGCCCTTGAGGTTCACAAGCCCGCGGGCGGCGGCTTCCCTGACGAATTTCGCGTCCAAATCCGCGTCGCCGGTGACGAAGGTGACGTTCATGCGGCTGCGGTCGCGCTTCTGCGCCGTGCCGATAAACAGCTTGCTCTCGTCGAGATAATCATAGAGCAGCTTGGCCTTTTCGATGTTGATTTTTTCCAGCGCCGCCACGCCGCCTTGGGCCTTGATCCACTTAAAGGTCAGCCCCGCGACGTAGATGCCGAAGCAGTTCGGCGTGTTGAGCATGCTGTCCGCCTCGGCGAGCTTGGCGAAATTCATGACCTTCGGCGTAATCGGCAGTTCATGGCCGAGCAAATCCTCGCGAACAATCAGGATGACCACGCCCGCGGGCGCGACGTTCTTCTGCGCGCCGGCATAAATCACGCCGAACTTGCTCACGTCGTACACCTCGCTGAGGATGTTGGAGGACATGTCCGCGACCAGCGGCACATCGCCCGTATCGGGGATTTGCGCCCAGCGCGTGCCGTAAATCGTGTTGTTGGTCGTGATGTGAACGTATTTCGCATCCGGCGAGAGGGTGTAATCCGGAATGTGGGTATAGTTTTCCGCGCGGGAAGAACCGGCGATGTTGACCTCGCCGTATTTCTGCGCTTCTGCCAGCGCGTTGTGGGCGAAGTTGCCGGAATCGACGTAATCGGCCTTTCCGCCGTCCATCAGGTTCATGGCGACGGCGGCGAACATGGCCGTCGCGCCGCCCTGCGGGAAGATGACCTTGTAATTTTCGGGAATGGCCATCACCTCGCGCAAATCGGCGACGGTCTGGTTGAAGATATCCAGATACATTTTAGATCGGTGGCTCATCTCCATCACGGACATGCCGGTACTGCCGTAACACAGCAGCTCCTTTTGAATCTGCTCGAGCACGGGCAGCGGCAGCATGGATGGGCCGGGCGCAAAGTTGAATACGCGTTCCATAAGATAAGCCTCCTTGAAAAATAGAAAATGAAGCGCTTTCCGGTTTTCAATTCGTCAAGGCGCGTCTTTACGCCTTTGCTGCGGAAAAGCGTTTGAAATATCTTATCACGTTAAAAAGCAAAAAGCAAGGCAAAAAGACGCAATTCGGCCTGAAATTGACAGATTGTTTCCATTTCCCCGCGCCTTTAAGGCTTTTCATTTGCAGAAAAATCCGTCGGTGAACGTTCGTAAAGGATTGCATTGCATCCTTTTTTTCGATATAATCGAATTATTCGTTATCTCATCCCATTTTCATTTGGCTGAAGGAGGATGCTTATGCTGACCGATATTGAAATTGCGCAGTCCTGCGTCATGCAGCCCATCGAGAAAATCGCCGATACGCTCGGCCTTGCGCCCGATTTGCTTGAGCCTTACGGCCGCTACAAGGCGAAGGTGGATTATCTCGCGCTCAAGGACCGTCCGCAGAAGGGCAAACTGGTGCTGGTCACGGCCATCAACCCGACGCCGGCGGGCGAGGGCAAGACGACCGTTTCCATCGGTCTGGCCGACGCGCTGCGTTTGGAAGGGTATAACGCGTGTCTCGCGCTCCGCGAGCCGTCCCTCGGGCCGGTGTTCGGCGTGAAAGGCGGCGCGGCGGGCGGCGGCTATGCCCAGGTCGTGCCGATGGAGGATATCAACCTGCATTTCACGGGCGACATGCACGCCATCACGGCGGCCAACAACCTGATTGCGGCGATGGTGGACAACAGCATTCAGCAGGGCAATCCCTGTAACATCGACCCGCGCCGCGTGACGTGGAAGCGCTGCATGGATATGAACGACCGCCAGCTGCGCAATATTCTCGACGGTCTGGGCGGCAAGCCCAACGGCACGCCGCGTGAGGATGGGTTTGACATCACGACGGCCAGCGAGATTATGGCGACGCTCTGTCTCGCTTCCTCCATTGCGGACCTCAAGGCGCGCATCGCCCGCATCGTCGTTGCCCGCACCTATGACGACAAGCCCGTGACCGCGGGGGATATCCATGCGCAGGGCGCGGCGGCGGCGCTGCTCAAGGATGCGCTCCGCCCGAATCTGGTGCAGACGCTCATCGGCACGCCCGCGTTTGTTCACGGCGGCCCGTTCGCCAACATTGCCCACGGATGCAACACGGTGATTGCCACGCAGACGGCGCTCCGTCTGGCTGACGTCGTGGTGACGGAGGCGGGCTTCGGCGCCGACCTCGGCGCGGAAAAGTTTATCGATATCAAGTGCCGCATGGCGAACCTCGTGCCGAGCGCGGTGGTGCTCGTGGCGACAGTTCGCGCACTCAAGAGCCACGGCGGCGTGGCGAAAGCCGACCTCGGCGCGGAGAACCTCGAAGCGTTGGAGCGCGGCCTTGCGAATCTGCGCCGCCATCTGCGCAACATCCGCGAGGTCTGGGGGCTGCATCCGGTGGTCGCGCTCAACCGCTTTACGACCGACACCGACGCGGAAATCGAGCTGGTGCGCCGCGCGGCGGCGGAAACCGGCGCGAAGGTCGCGCTCTGCGAGGTCTGGGCGAAGGGTGGCGAGGGCGGCCGCGAGCTGGCCAAGCTCGTGATGGAGGAAACCGACCACGCCGACGCTTCCGCATTTGCGTTCACCTATCCCGACGAGCTGCCGCTGGCGGATAAGATTCGCGCCGTCGCGACGCGCATCTACGGCGCGAAGGACGTGGCTTTTACTCCCGCCGCGGCCAAGACGCTCAAGCAGCTGACCGACGAAGGCTGCGGCCATATGCCCGTGTGCATCGCCAAGACGCAGTATTCCTTCTCCGACGACGCGAAGAAACTCGGCGCGCCGGAGGGCTTCACGCTCACCATCCGCAGCGTCAAGGTCAGCGCGGGCGCGGGCTTCGTGGTCGCCCTCTCCGGCGATATCATGACCATGCCGGGCCTGCCGAAGGTGCCCGCCGCCGTCAATATCGATGTGACCGATGACGGAAAGATTACGGGGTTGTTCTAAAAAGAAAATGGGAAATCCGGTATGGCTTATTCGGCCGATGCCGGATTTCTTTTTGTTTTGGTGAAAATGTGTTGACATAAGTCAGAAAATAAAACTATAATGAGTGCAATAAAAGCTACAAAAATGAGGGGCACAACCATGCAGGAAAAACAAATGAAAAATCCGATTTCCGGCCTGTTAAAGGGGACAGCAAACATATTAAAATGTGGATGGGTGTTCTTTTGCGGCTTGTCAACTATTTTGAAAATAGTTGTGATTGCCGCTGTTGTTGCGATTGTGGCATTTTTTCCGGCGGCAGTGACGAAAAAGCCTAAAATCTTTTCGTCCGCGCAGCTGCAAAAAGCTGTGGATATCAGCGAACTTTCCACATTTGAATTTGGTTATAATGGTATCGCCTTTAAGTACAATGATAAGAACCCCGAAAAAGCGGATTACAAGGTTCGATATGAAGCAAGAGTGAAAGCCGGCGCTGATATGGATGACATTCAGTTTGAAGCGGATGATGAAAACAAAATATTGAAGGCAGTTTTGCCGCCTGTCGTGATTACCGATTTGGATGTGAACCCTGGAAGCATGGACTATATGCCGGAAAACACGATGGCTGATTTTTCAGAGGCATATGCATTGTGCAAGGCGGACGTTGAAGCAGAAGTGAGCATGAACAGCGAAAAAATGTTGAAAAATGCAAGAGAAAATCTTGAAATGGCGATAAAGGCACTCTTGACGCCTGTTTTAACGGCAGAGGGATATGAATTGGTTTTTCCCGATTATGACGAATGAAGGAAACAAACAACATGAAAAAAATAAAAAGGTTTGTGCTATGCGGGATTTTGTGTGTAACAATCTTTCTGCTGGCGGGCTGTACGGATAAGGATAAAATGATTAAGGACTCCTTATCGGGTATCAATCAAATTTTTGAATTGGCAACATTGAAATGCTATTATCATGATGTTGCAGAGTATAAAAACGAAAAAGATGGAATTTTGTTTGGAGTGGGAAATATCGGCTTTCAAAAAGCGTGGATTGAATACGATGCGACAGTTAAAGTGGGGATTGATGCGGGAAGTATTTCAATCAGTGGGCCGGATGAAAAACATGAAATTTATATGACTGTGCCGAAGGCGAAAGTGTTAAGCGTTGATATCGAAAATATATCGAAGCCTTTGACGGAAAAAGGATGGCTGACGAAAGATTTGACGGCGAACCAACAAACTCAGGCGATTGCAGAAGCGAGAAACAAAATGGAAGACACGGCTCAGAATGATGAGAAATTGATGATGCAGGCGCAAAGACGGGCACAGAAAATTATTGAAGGATATGTGCAAACATTGAATAATGAATTGAAAACCGCTTATACGGTGAATTGGGTTGAAACCGAATAATCGGCACTTTTTAGAGAATCGATAGGTGTAATGCATGCTTCCCCTAAACTTCGTTTACGTCCGCGACGTGATTCCCGAGATATTGGAAGATATCCGCTATGCGGGCAACCACAATTTCATGGGGCGTCCCGCCTGCGGGTATGGCGCGGCGCGCGCCGTGCTGACCTTGCCCGCCGCGCTGGCGTTGAAAAAGGCGGCGGCATATTTTGCCGCAAGGGATCTGTGCCTGCTCATTTACGACGCGTATCGGCCCCAGCGCGCGGTGGATGATTTTGTCCGCTGGGCGCAGGATGAAAGCGATACCGTCGGCAAAGCCGAATTTTATCCGACGCTGGAAAAGCGGGAGCTTTTTCCTCGCGGGTATATTGCGCGGCACTCCGGCCATTCGCGCGGCTCGACCGTCGATTTGACTTTGACGGATGAAAAGGGCGTGCCGCTGGATATGGGCGGCGAATTTGACTGGTTTTCGCCGATTTCCGCGCACGAATACGCCCCTTTAACCGCCGCGCAGAGGGAAAACCGTTGTTTGCTCGAAACGGGTATGGAAAACGCGGGGTTCGAGGCCTACACCGAGGAATGGTGGCATTATCGGCTGGAAAACGAACCGTATCCCGAGACGTATTTTGACTTTGAAATCTTAAGTGAAAACCGATAAAGCGATATCCGCAGAGGACGCAGAACAAGGCGATTCAAACACGGCTTCCCGATAAGCGCAAGGCAGGGAAGCTGTGTTTCTTTATCATTTTGGGCGATTTTTGTGAAGCAAACGGTTTACAGACCGCGCTGCTTTACAAAAAACAGGAAAAACAGTAAAACAACGCATGGTATAAGCCGGTTTCTTTTCAAACCCGCCTATTTTTGCAAAGAAAAACCGCATTCATCCCGTTTACGGCACAAATGCGGTCAATTTTGAGCGGGAAAACGCGTCAAACGCTAATCCCCTTCTCGGCATAGGGGCAATAGGTCAGATACGCCAGCAGCAGGGTGGAGGTATCCGGCAGGGAGAGACAGTAGACGGCGTGTTCGCCGCGCTTGCCCGCCTTTTCGAGCGGCTGAGAGAGCAGAAACATGCCGCTGACCTGAGCGCGGCGGTGGACGTAGCCGAAGTGCACGTCCTCCCACGGCATATACACGCCGACGCCCGCGCAGACGCCCTCTTCGCTGATTCGCGGGCAGGTGGTGACGGCGACGAGCGCGCGATAGAGCAGGAAGAGCCCCGCCGCGAACATGCCGCAGGCCGCCAGTGTCAGCCCGACGACGGAGAAAGTGGCGGTCATCTCGCTGGCGCGGATGAGCATCATCGCGCCGGTGAAGAGCGCCAGCGCCCCGCCGGGAATGAGCAGCAGCATATACATCGCCGCCTGATGCCAGAGCGGGCGCAGAGGATTGACGGGATGCTTGTGCGGCGCGGGTGCGAAGTCGATTTCTTCGGGGCAGAGGTCGAGCAGGGCGCTGATCAGCCGCCTGCCGGTCGGCACGACAAAGCCCCAGCTTCCGCAGCCGGGCGCGCGGTGCAGCAGCTCCAGAAAGCCGTTGGAGTTTTCATACAGGCCGTAGAAATAGGTGCGGCGGCTGTTGCAGCTGAGCACGCCGACACAGGCCAGCTCGTGCCATGCCGTGCGGCGCACGCGCAGCAGAAAGCCCACGCCCACGCCCAGCTCATCCACAAAAAAGCGGCAGGAAAGCAGCGCGAAGCATAGCCCCAGCAGCACAAACGTGCAGATGAGCAGCACGCGCGCCCAGCCGGTTTGGCCCGCGCCCACGCAGAGATCGCGGGCCACGGCGCACGAAACGGCGCACAGACAGGCAAAGCCCGTCAGATAGGGATAGCGCAGAACGCGAACCAAGCAGCATCCCTCCTTTTGATACAGAAAAAGGCCCTCTCGTCGCTGTCGCGTCTTTGCGGGCCTTTTGTTTACGGTATGAACGTTGTTCCAAAATCGCGTCATTGGGACCGCGTGTGCGGAGCTTCCGAGATTTGAACAGAAGACGGCGGAAGTCAGCGAATCGCTTAGGGGTTGGTCGGCGGCAGCGTGGCTTCCGGCACGGGGGTGGCGGTCGCTTCCGGCGTGGCCGTCGCGCCGCCGAAGCCGTAACCGGCGGTCGTGCCCGGCAGGGAATCAACCAGCGTGATATCCGCGTTCTGCTCGGCCTCGGCCTGTGCCTTGGCTTCTTCCTCGGCGGCCTGCTGCGCGGCTTCCGCTTCGGCCTTGGCCTGCGCTTCGGCTTCCTCGCGCATGCGTTGCGCCTGCTGCACGGCGGCGGCGGTAATCGGCTGGCGGCCGGATTCCGCCACGCCCAGCGCCTGCTGCATCACGGCGTAGGGGCAGTCGCTGGTGAGCACGGTGTCGCGATACGGGCTGGAGGAGGTGTGGCGGCCCTTGCGCAGTTCCACATGGGTGTAATGGGTGTTCGCGCCGCCGGTGATGTTCGTCTTGCCCTCTTTGGCAATCATGTCGCCCGCTTCCACGGTGTCGCCGCGGCGGACGATGCTGTTTTCGCAGTGCAGATAGAGTAGTGTGATGTCGTATTCGGCGTTGTAGATGGCGACGGTGCCGTTTTTATCCGTGCCGCGCGTCACCTCGCCGCCCAGAATCGCATACAGCGGCGCGCCCTTGACGTTCACAAAGTCGATGCCCTCGTGAATGCCGGTGTAGCCCCAAACGCCCTTGCGGTCTTTTTCGCGCTCGCAGTACTGGCCGTAGTAGAGCGCGGTTTCGCCCGTGTCCGCGCCGTAAAGGCGCTCGCGCATCGCGTCGGTGATATCCAGCACGATGGGCGCGATGGCCAGCGTGCCGCCCTCGTCGGTGACGAAATATTCCTCCGGCACGGTGCTGGCGAACGGGGTCAGGCTGTATTCGCCGTGGTTGTAGGCGTATACGTTATCGAAATACGAGACCTTGCGCTCGCGGATGTAGCGATACTGGCTGATGAAATAGCGATATTTGGTCGTGACCGTCAGATTGTGCTGCGGTTCGGCCGTTTCTTCGGCCTGAACGGGGGCAGCCGTCACTTCCGGCGTGCTCTCCGCATACGCGCCCGCGGTCAGAAGCAGGCCCGCCAGAGCGAGCGCCGCGATCCGTCTTTTTTTCATGGTATGCCCTCCGATAATTCGGCTTTCCGCACCCCGAGCGGGCGCGTTTGCTGTTTTTTCTCCCTTCATTATACCAGAAGGCGATGAAAACTCAAGCATTTTTTGCCAATTTTGGCTTGCGGAGGGGTTGGATAAGCGTCGGAATCTTTCTTTTTTCGCCGTCCTGTGCTATCATACTTTCAAACGGACGGCAGAAAAGGGGGCTTGCGTATGAAAAAAACGGCGGCCTGGGCGCTGTGCGCGGCGTGGATGGCCTTTATTTTTATGATGTCCGCCATGCCGGGCGACGTTTCCGGCGAGCAGAGCGGCTTTGTCACCGAGCTGATTGAAAAGGCGCTGACCTTTGTGCTCGGCGCGCAGACGGCGGGGCGCATTCCGGCGGATGCGCTGGAGCCGGTCGTGCGCAAATGCGCGCACATGGGGGAATATGCGGTGCTATTCTGGCTGTGGGCGCATGCGCTTTCGGTGAGCGGCGCGAGACGTCCGGCGCGGACGGCGCTGGCGGTCTGCGCGCTCTATGCGGCGAGCGACGAGTTTCACCAGTGTTTTTCCGACGGGCGCGGCCCGAGCCCCGTCGATGTGATGATTGATACGGTCGGCGCGGCGATTGCGCTTTTGCTCCGCGCGGCGGCGCTGCACATCCGCGGGCGGAAGGGGGAGACGAAGGCATGACGTCTTACAAAATCGGCGAGGTCGCGCGGCTGCTGGGGCTGACCACCCAGGCGCTGCGCTTTTACGAGCAGGAGGGAGTCGTCACCCCGAAAAAGAGCGAAAACGGCACGCGGTATTACAACGAGGATCAGCTGATTCTGCTGCTGTCGTTCAAAAAATATCGGCAGGCGGATTTTTCCGTGCAGGATATCGTCACCCATTTCAAGGACGACCACCTCGCGGGTCTGCGCACGCAGCTGCTCACCCAGCGGGATGCGCTGCTGGCCCAGAGCGAGCTGCTGCGCAGACGCGCGGCCGCACTGGACGCCTTTGAAAAGCGGCTGGCCTATGCTCAGGCCCATCTGGATGAGCCGACGGTCTGCGCCCGTCCGCCGCTTCGGCTGCTCAAAGTGTCGCTCAGCGAGCTGAGCACGACGGATATCGCCGCCCGCCGCTCGCTGGATGCGTTCATCAACGCCATGCCCGACACGCGCATCAGCTTTGCCCGCGCGCTTGCGCCCAAGAGCGAAAAGCGTTTCCGTCTCTGCGCGGAGGACGCGGCCTGCAAGGCGTGGGCGCTGCCGTCGGAACACACGGTGCGCCTGCCGTCGGAGAAGTGCGTGCGGGTGATTCACCGCTTTGCCTGCCAGCCGTGGGACGACGAGGCCGTGCCGGAAATCCTCGCGTGCGTGCAGAAGGCGGGGTATGCCGTGCGCGCGGACGGCGAGCTGTTCGGCCTGCACCTCGCGTCGGAGACGAGCGATGGGAAGGTTTTCCTCTATTCGACCGTCTATCTGCCGATTTAATCACAAATTCATGCGCTTCTTTCACGATAAAAAAGCTTTTACGCGTGAAAGAAGCGCTTTTTGAATGCTTCCGACGATTTTTTCACGAAATTTGATATTCCTGCTTGTATCTAAAGTCTCTTTATGCTGTATAATGCTCTTCGTCGCCCGATTTCGGGCAGAGGAAGAAAAAGGAGAAATACCCATGAAAAAGCTCACAGCAGCCCTTCTGGTGTTCCTCATGCTGGTGATGACCGGCGCCATGGCGCTGGCCGCCTACACCGAGGGCACTTACACCGCTACTGCGCAGGGCAACAACGGCCCTGTGACCGTCTCTGTGACGTTCAGCGCGGACGCGATCACCGACGTGACCGTCGTTGAGCACAGCGAGACTGTCGGCCTGTCGGATCGCCCGATTGCGGAGATTCCGGCTGCCATCGTGGAAAATCAGTCCCTCGCGGTGGACACTGTGTCCGGCGCGACCAATTCCTCCAACGCCATCCTGACCGCCGTTGCGGACTGCGTGGCGCAGGCGGGCGGCGACGCGGAAGCGCTCAAGGCTGTCGCCGTGGAGAAGGCGCCCGTTGAGGACGTCGAAGCGACCTATGACGTCGTCGTGCTCGGCGGCGGCGGCGCGGGCCTGACCGCGTCCATCACCGCGGCGCAGAACGGCGCGAAGGTCATCCTCGTGGAGAAGGCCGGTTCCCTCGGCGGCAACACGCTGATTGCGG
Source organism: uncultured Clostridia bacterium (assembly GCA_934675735.1). Lineage (GTDB taxonomy): Bacteria > Bacillota > Clostridia > Christensenellales > Aristaeellaceae > Ventricola. Next base: position 119,920 of record CAKURR010000002.1, on the reverse strand, counting down.
GTCAGGGCTTCAACGCTTGCGACCCCGAGCGTCAGGCCAACACCGAGATGAGCGAAGCGCTGCTCGGCGAGCTGAAGAGCTATCTCGACCTCGACCCGGCCGACTTCGGCGCGTTCGCCGAGGTGCTGGAGACCGTCAAGGGCCAGATTAACGAGTATATCGCCAGCGGTTCCACCACCCTGTTCGATTCTCCGGAGCTGCACATGCTCCACACCTACATGGGCGGCAAGCGCACCGGTCTGGACGGCACCGTCATCGAGCCGGATCTGGAGCTGGCCCGCACCTTCGCCACCAACGCGCTGGACGCGCTGAAGTGGGCCGAAAGCATCGGCGCGGTGTGGAACGACACCACCTCCACCATTCTGGGCGCGATGTGGCCGCGCTCCCACGGTCTGGCTAACGGCAACGTCATTACCATTCTCACCGACGCGGCCAAGGCCAACGGCGTTGAGATTGTGACCGATACCCGCGCCAACGAGCTTATCGTCGAAAACGGCAAGGTGGTCGGCGTGAAGGCCACCACCTCCGAGGGCGCGAACGTCACCCTGCACGCCAACAGCGGCGTGGTGCTGGCGACGGGCGGTTTCTCCGCCAACGCGCCGATGGTTGTGGAATACAACAACTACTGGCCGGGTCTGTCCGACACCATGCCCTCCACCAACGCCCCGACGATTACCGGCGACGGCATCGTGATGGCGAAGGCGGTCGGCGCGGATCTGGTCGGCATGGGCTTCGCTCAGCTGATGCCCTCCTCCCATCCGGTGGACGGCTCCCTGTTCAGCGGCATCTGGGGCAGCGCCGAGACTCAGGTCTTTGTCAATAAGGAAGGCAAGCGCTACGTGAACGAGTACGCCGAGCGCGACGTGCTCTCCAAGGCGGCGCTGGAGCAGACCGACGGCATCTTCTACATCATCTGCGACAACAAGATCGCCAAGAACGCCGACGTCGCGGGCATGGAAGCCAAGGGCAACGTCGTCGTGGCCGATACCCTCGAAGAGCTGGCCGAGAAGCTCGGCATTCCGGCCGACACCTTTGTGGAGACCATCGAGCGCTACAACTCCTTCGTTGACGCGCAGAAGGACGACGACTTCGGCAAGCCGCTCTTCGGCGAGAAGATCGACGAAGCGCCGTTCGTCGCCACCCCGCGTTCCCCCTCGCTGCATCATACCATGGGCGGCGTGAAGATTGACACCGACACCCACGTCATCTCCACCGAAGGCAGCGTCATCGACGGCCTGTATGCGGCCGGCGAGGTGACGGGCGGCCTGCACGCGGGCAACCGCCTCGGCGGCAACGCCATGACCGACTTCCTGGTCTTTGGCCGTATCGCCGGCGAGAACGCCGCGAAGGCGGAGTAAGGGCTCCTTTTCAAAAATCAAAGCGCAAGCTCTGTCAACCGAGACGGGGCTTGCGCTTATTTTTGCTATGAAAGAGAAGCGGCTTGATGGAATGCCTAAAACCGGAAACCGTTGCAATTCAAGTACACATGGGTTATAATGAATCCATAAACAAAAACCGAAAGCGAGTTTTGTATATGGAAAAAAATCAAAAGCGCGCGAATAAAGTGAGCAGAAATCTGCTGGTCGTCGCGCTGATTGTGATATTGATTTGCATCACGATTATTGCGGCGATGCTGATTCAGACCCGCAAAAATCAGGTGGAAAGCCGAACGGTGGCCTTTGGGCTCAAGGATATGGGCGAACTGGTCACACAGGCGGGCTATTTCACCAACGTGCAGTCCAGCACCAGCACCCGCCAGCTTTTCGGCATGGATATCCCGTTTACGAAGAGCAAATACATTTACAGTTACGACGGCGTGGTGAAGGCCGGATTGGATTTTGCCAAGATTGACGTGCAGGTGGATGATGAAAACCGAACCGTCACCGTCAAACTGCCGGAGATTGAAATTCTGGATGTCAGCATCGACAACGACAGCCTGAAAATCTACGACGAAAGCCAGAGCATTTTCACCCCGCTGCATATTGCCGACGTCAACGAAGCCCAGATTGAGCTGAAAAAGCAGGTGCGGCAGACGGCGATTGACAACGGGATTCTGGATGAAGCGCGGCGGAACGCCAAGACGATTATCGGCGGTTTTCTTTCCGGCACGATGGATTTGAAGGATTACGCCATTACCTTTGAGGAGGAGCGGTAAGCCGTGAAGAAAAAGCTTTTGACCCTGCTTGCCGTTGTCGGCGGCGCGATTGTGCTGCTGTATGCTTATCTGCTCATCACGGCGTGGCTCTAAGCGGGCTGTGCCCGCGGACGCTTCCGCCGCCGGAGCGGGCATGCCGCGCATTCCGCGCACGCGGATGAAAGATTAAAAATTCAAATGCCCCCAATTCGGCAACAAATTCCCCGCGTGTTTCGTCTAATCATCAGAAAGGGTGATACGGATGAAACGCGCGCTTTTTTGTCTGCTGGTGGTTTGGTGCATGGTCTTGGCCTGTGCTTGTGCCGAGGATGCGCCGATGATGACGGATATGCTCGGCGACGAGCGCTTTTCCGTTGTAAAGGAGGATGTGCGCCGCGTTCTGCGCTGCGAGCGCAGGCGGGGCGATGGATGGGAAATCGTTTGGGAGAACGACGCGATTCTGCCCGACGGCGAGATGGGCTGGCTGTATATCAACGGCTATGCCGGCAGCGGTGAATGGCATACCGAGTGGTTCACACGAGAGACGGGGCCGCAGGTGAGTCTCTATGGCGCGCGGGATGCGGATGCGGAACACGAGGATTTCAATCTGGGTTTGGAACAGGGGCCGGACGGGGCATGGTTCGTTGTGACCTATGCCGATGCGGAAGCCGATGTATACGCGTGGCTGTTTGAAGATTCCGTCCTCTTCTGCGACGGCGTGCCGGATATCGCGAAGGGCGTCTGCGAGGAAGCGCCCAACCGCGACGCGGCGACGTTTGATCCGAAGGCGCTGAAAGCGATGGAAGTCGATATTGTGCCCTACGCTGCGCCCGAAGAGGACGGGCCGGACGGCGAATATGAAGCGGTTCGACCAGACGGAACGGTGCAGCATATCGCATTGATTTCCGAAACCGAACGCTTTTCCATCGTGCGCGAGAACGGACAAAATGGCCTTCGGCTGGAGGAAAAGCGCGGCGATTCGTGGGAAACCGTTTGGGCGAACGGCAATCTTCTGCCCAACGACGACTTTGGCTGGCTGGCGATGAACGTTGAAGAGGCCGACGAAGAAATCGCGCATTGGGACAGGGTTTCGCGCCGCGTGGGCCGAACACAGCTCTATCTTTACGCGGCGGTCAAGGCGGATGCGGAACACGAGGATTTTTCGCTGAGCATGTCGCGGGACGAGGGCGGCGCGTGGCAGATGGACAGTTACTGCGACAGCGGCTTGGGCGTGTATGCGCTGCTGACGGACGACGGGATTCTGTTCAACGCAGATGATTTTGCCGCAGTGCAGACGGCGGGTTTCTCGTTTGAGACGGTGAACCGCGACGCGGCGGCGTTTAATCCCAAAGCGCTGAAAGCGGCGGCCGAGCGGCTGAAAAAGGCGGCGGAGGGCGCGCCGATCGTCGATTTTTTTGCCAACGCCGAACCGCTGTATATCGCGCCGAATGAAAAGGCGACTTGCCCCGTGCATACGCGCCCGAGCGCCGTCAGCCTGCGCGCGGCGGACGGCAAGGCGGCGGTGTCGCTGTCGGGTTGGCTGATGCTGCTCTGCCGCAAGGGAGACTGGGCGTTTGTGCTCTACGAAACAAAGCCCGGCCGATATCGGACGGGCTGGATAGAGGGCGCGCAGAACGATAGGCTGGAACGCGCCGTTCGGATGACACAGGAAGCGGCGTTCCGTTGGTATGGCGGAACCATCAACAAAGATACCGTGCTGATGGATGACCCGATTCACGCGGACGGCGTGCTCGGCACGGTGCCCAAAGGGACGCGCGTGACATATCTGGATGTGATGACAGCTCGAAAGGCGGACGGCGGCGAAACGGAAGCGCTTGTTTACGTCGAAACGGTGCTGAACGGCCAGGCGTGGCGCGGCTTTATCCGCGGGGAGGATATCGATTTGGACGATACGGCCTCGTTCGGCTGAGGTTTGACGCGCGGGCTGAACGGTGTTATGATGGAGCTATTCTGATATCGGAGGCATGGTCATGATCAGCAAAACCTATCCGCTCGGCAGTTTTGAGCGCTATCCGTATGTCGTCATCCTCTCGCGCATGGACGGGCAATTCCTGCTCAGCCGCCATAAACAGCGCACGACGTGGGAATTTCAGGGCGGCCACATCGAGCAGGGCGAAACGCCCCTGCAGGCCGCCAAACGCGAACTGTTTGAAGAATCCGGCGCGACAGCGTTTGAAATTGAGCCGCTCTGCGATTACTGGGCGGGCAGTGAGGATGGCCAAAGCGGCGCGTGCGGCGTGGTATTTACCGCGCAGATTCAAAAGCTCGGCCCGCTGCCCGAAAGCGAAATGGCCGAAACGCGGCGGTTTGAAAGCCTGCCCGAGAATATGACGTATCCTGAAATTACCGAGGCGATTATGGCCTGTTGGAGAAAAAGAAAAGATTGCCGTTGATTGAATATTGAAAATAGAATCGCAGGGAGGAAAACATGACGGATTACGCGATTATGACGGACAAAGTGTTTTCGACAAGGGGCGAAGTGAAAATGAAGAAAAAGATGTCGCCCGAAAGAAATACATTAAAGAACATACGTTTGAAGTTCATGTGAGTCCCACTGCCCAAATTCCCCCCGCGCGAACCGAACGAGCCGTTCGGCATTGCGCGGGGATTTGATATGTCCCCCCGATAGCGGACACCCGGTATTGGGGGGATTTTTATGCGTCCGGAAAGCATGGCTTGGGAGACTGCATCAAAAGCATCCGCGTGTGTGGGCCTTTGAATTTTTACGGGCCGTTTACAGCCCCATCTTCTCGACGTATTCCTCCAGACACCACTGGTTTTGGGTCATGGTCTGCGCGGCTTCCACGCCGACATAGCGGAAATGCCAGCTTTCGGCGACAAAGCCCGTCAGCTTCTGCTTATCCGCCGTGAAGCGGACGACAAAGCCGTATTCCGCGCAATGCTCGTGCAGCCACTTCTGCTGCTTTGTGCCGGTGAAGCTCACGCCGGGCACGGTGATATCAAACGCAAGGCCGGTCTGGTGTTCGCTCGTTCCGGCGGGGGCGACGGTGTTATACGTCGCCGACAGGCAGCGGTCGCGCGACCAGTCGGGGTTGTTTTTCTGATATTTGGCGACGGAGTTATCCACCAGCTTCTGCTGCTCGCTGTATGTGCGGTAGGCGGAGGAAATCTGGAAATCGGAAATCCCGTCGGCGATGGCGGCGGAGAGCATTTGGCCGAGCGCCTCGGTGGCGGTTCGGTCGGCCTTCGTGCCGCTGTATTTGACCTTGACGATATCGGCGGAGAGCATGGATTCAATCGTCACCAAATCGGTCGGCGCGTCGTTTTTGCCGAGCTTGTGCTGGCGGTTGACCAGAATCAGGAAATCGGGCTTGGGCGCTTGGTCGGCGGAAAGTGCGTTGCCGCTGTACAGCAGCTCCTGCGTCTTTACGCCTGCCAGCCCGTCGGCGCTCAGGCCGTTGACGGCCTGAAAGCGGATGACGGCCTCCTGAGTGTTGCTGCCGAACGTGCCGTCCGCCGCGTCGTTCAGGTAGCCCAAATCGATGAGCGCCTGCTGGAGCTTTTTGACGTCCTCGCCCGTGAAATTCTTTTTCAGCGTGCGCATCGGCGCGTCGGTCGGCACCGGGGTGTCGGTGGGGACAGCCGTCGGCGTGGGCGTGACGCTCACGGGGTCGGGCGTCGGCGTTTCGGGAATCAGGTTTGCCCCGCCGTAGCCATACTGCGCGCCGAAGGGCGCGTAAACGGCGGGCGTGGGGGTGATGGTCGGCTCGGGGGTCGGCGTGGGATCGGCCTCGGGCGTGGCGGTGACGGCGTTGTCCGCCAGCGCGTCGAGGTTCGGCTTTTGCAGGAAGGTGGTCATCAGCGCGCTGACCAGCACGACGGCCAGCAGAATGCAGCAGGCCGCGATGAGCCGTCCGAAGGGCTGCGGCGAAGCGCTCTTTTTTCGCATGGATTCTCCTTTCCGGCGGCGGTCAGAAAACCCAGCCGCCCGCTTCAATCTGCGCGTCGGCCCACGCGCGGAGCTGGTTCGTCGCCGCGTCCAGCGTTTCGCGGGAGGCGACGACGCCTTCGCCGCGCGCGATGCATTCGACAATCGCGTCGTTGATCCACTGGCCGTAGTGCAGCGTGTCCTTGTAGTTGTTCAGGTCGAGCACCCAATCCGCCCGCGCGGCGAAGTCATAAATCGTCACGTTGTCATAGCCGCTCAACATGTCGCAGCAAAGCCCGCGCAGGGTGAGCATAGCCTCGAGCGTGCCCTTGCTTTCCATCGTCGCCCATTCCGCGGCAGAATACGGTGGGAAGAAGATATCGAACTGCGTTTCCGGATGCGCGGTGATGTAGGCAATCAGGTGCGCGTTGAGGTTGGCTTTGGCGATATCCACGCGCGCGTCGGCGGCCAGCGGATTGGCCGGCGGGGTGAAGCTGGCGTTATACAGCGCAATCGGGCCGTATTCGTCGCGCCCCGCCCAGCAATACATGCTGTCGCGGATGGAATCATCCTGCTTCTGCCCCCAAGCCTTCAGGCAGCGCGGCAGAAACGAGCCGAACACGCTGCGGTTGAGCCAATAGGAAACGTCGTTGAAGAGGTTGTCGTCGTAGAGATACAGCGGCACGTCGCTGCCCGTCTGATCGAGCCTGCCGATGAAGGAATACACGTCCAGCCCGTAGACGATGCGGCGCATGTCGTGCGTGCGGAAGGCCAAATCCATCAGCAGCGCGTGGTTATAGGCCGTGCCGGCAGAGGTGCACAGCTTGATGAAGCGGCCGCCGAGCAGCGAATCCATCTGCGTCGGGCGGAAGTTTTCCGTCACGGATGTGCCGACGACGGCGCTGTCATAGTCGTAGCTGCGCGCGATGCCCGCGTTGGCGTAGACCTGCGTGGTGTTGTCAATCGGGGGCATATAGCGCGTGGCGAGGCGATAGACCTGAAACGGGTCGATGAGGATGACCGTCAGGCAGGCCGCGCCGATTGCGCCGATGAGGAGCGCAAGGGTCAGAAGCGCCCAGGTTTTTCGTTTCATCATGTCTTTGAACCGCAGAGAAAATCGGTCGGAATCGATTGAAATCGATGGGAATCGGTTAGAAATTGAAATACAGGAACACGCTCACGCCGGAGAGCGACAGCGTGCAGTAAAGAATCATCAGCACCGTGGTCAGCGCGTTGGCGACCGTCGGGCGGAAATCCATCGTCTTTTCATAGGTGTTGCGCAGGCCGAGACAGGCGAACAGCGACGCGGCATACCAGACCATCATATACACCGCGTTGTAGCCTTCGTGGAAGCCGCCCGGCAGGGCGAACGCCGACGTGATGGAGCTGCGCAGCGGGCCGAAATCCATCAGCAGCATGGATTTGACAATCGCCAGCGCGTCGGTCAGGCTCGCAGCGCGGAAGAACACCCACGCCACGACGATGAAGCCGAAGTTGATGAGCCATTGCAGCGCCGGATGCAGGCCGTCATACGGCTTGCGGAACAGGCGGTAGAGCACGCTTGCCGCGCCGTGCATCAGCCCCCAGAGCAGGAACAGCCAGCCCGCGCCGTGCCACAGGCCGCTGACGAGGAACACAATCATCAGGTTGACGCACGTGCGTGCCATGCTCCTGCGGCTGCCGCCGAGCGGGAAGTAAATATACGTCGTCAGGAAGCGGGAGAGCGTGATATGCCACCGCTGCCAAAACTCGCGGATATTCAGGCTCTTGTAGGGCGAGTTGAAGTTGATGGGGAGTTTGATGTTGAACATCAGGCCCACGCCCGTCGCCATGTCGCAGTAGCCCGAAAAGTCGAAGTAGAGCTGGAGGGTGTAGCCGATGGCGACGAACCAGGCTTCCGCCGTGTTCAGCGTCAGCGCGTCGGCGAAGCCCGCGTCCACCGCGACGGCGAACGTATCGGCGATGACGACTTTTTTCAGCAGCCCGCGCGCAAAGGCATACAGCCCGGGCGCGAAGTTGTCGAAGTTGAAGCGGCGGTTTCGCACATCCGCAAACTGCGGCACGATTTCGCTGTGCAGCACGATCGGGCCCGCAATCAGCTGGGGGAAGAAGGTGACGAACAGCGCGTAATCCAATATGTTGTAGCGCGGCACGGTGCGCTTGTAGCTGTCGATGACGTAGGAGAGCTGCTGGAAGGTGAAAAACGAAATGCCCAGCGGCAGGGCCAGACGGTTGAGCGTCAGGTGCAGGCCGAACGCGCCGTTCAGGTTTTCAAAGAAGAAGTCGTGATATTTGAAGTAAAACAGCACGCCGAGATTCAGAAAAAGCCCCAGCAGCATCAGCGGCAGGCGCACGACCTTTTTCTCCCGCGTGAGCATCAGCTGGCTGAGCGCGTAGTTGACCAGAATGCTGCCCGCGATAATCGGCACGTAGCTCGAGTTGTTGTAGCCGTAGAACACGAACGAGGCCAGCACCAGAAAGAGCTTGTTCAGCCCGATTTTTTCCGGCAGCCTGCCCAGCAGAAAATAACCCAGCAGCGTCAGCGGCAGAAACGCCAGCATGAAAACATAGGAATTGAACAGCATGTCGGTGTGTGCTCCTTTTTGAAAGATTAAAACGGCCAGTCCCCGGCCTGCACAATCTGCGCCACCAGCGCGCGGATGACGTCGTTGTTGGCTTCAAGCTGCGCCGCGTCCGTCACGCGGCCCGAACCCGCGGCCATCTCCTCGGCGATGGCGGCGTTGATATCCGGCCCGTAGTGCTTTGCATCGATGTATTGGTTCAGGTCGCAAATCCACTCCGTCCGCGCCTGAAAGTCGTAAACCGTCACGTTGGCGTAGGGCAACAGGGCTTCGGCCAGCGCTTTTTTTTGCTGCAAATGGTATTCCATCTGCCCCTGCGTGTAAAACTGATACCAGTGTGCGGCGGAATACGGCGGGAAGAAGAACATAAACTGCGTGTCGGGGTGTTCCTCCACAAAGGGCAGAAAGTTGTAAAGCAGGTTGAGTTTGGTCTGCTGGGAAAGCCCCGCCTCTGCATTCGCCTGTTCCGCTTCGCCCGTGCCGAACGCGATGCCTGCCAGCGCGGCCTCTTTGCCGTAGGGATACAGGTCGCCCCAGCTGTACATCGTGTCGATTTGGTCGGGGTCGCTCTGCCCGAGCGTGGCCAGACATTTGGGGATGTAGGTAACCAGCACGCTCTTGTTGAACCAGTAGGCGACGTCGTTGAACAGGTTGTTGTCGTAAAGGTAATCCGGCATTTCGCACTTGGGCGTTTTGTAGAAATACGTCAGCGCTTCCACGTCCACGCCGTAGAGCACGCGGCGCACGTCGTGCGTGGCGAAGGCCATATCCATCATCTGCTTGTGGTTGAAGGATGAGCCTGCGTTGACGCACAGCTTGACGAACTGTCCGCCAAGCAGCGCGTTCAGCTGCGTGGGGCGGAAGTTTTCCGTCATCGACGAGCCGATGACGACGCTGTCATACGGATAGTTTTTGGCGATGCCCGCGTTGGAGTAAATCTGCGTGCCGTTTGAAATCGGCGGGATAAACGCCGTCGCCTTGTGATACACTTCAAACGGATCGACGGCGGCCACCAGCGCAATCGTGCCGCTGACGGAAAGCCCCAGCAGCGAAAGGGTGAGCGCCGCCCATTGTTTTCTGTTCACGGTGCGCCCCCTTCTGCCGACACGGCCAAATATCGATAAAACATCACTTTATTATACACCATGCGCGCGGCAAACACAAGGCCGCCGGCAAAACCGACGGCCTTCAGAACCGTTAACCCGCCTCCGGTTCGTCGAGGCGCTCAATCTGCCCGCCGACGGCCCTCAGCTTTTCTTCGATGCGGCAGTAGCCGCGCCCGATGTGCCCGCCGGAATCATCCACCAGCGTTTCGCCCTCGGCGCAAAGGCCCGCCAAAATCAGCGCCGCGCCCGCGCGCAGATCGGTTGCGCGAACCGGCGCGCCCGTCAGATACGGCGTGCCTTCTACGACGGCGACGCGGTTTTCCACACGGATGTGCGCGCCCAGCCGCGACAGCTCGGCGGCGTGCATGAAGCGGTTTTCAAAAATCGTCTCCAGAAACACGCTCGTGCCCGGGGTTTTGCAAGCGACGGCCATCATCGGCGCCTGCAAATCCGTCGGAAAGCCGGGGTAGACCATCGTGCGGATTTCAAAGGGCTGTTTGGCGCGGCCGAAAACCATCAGCCCGCCGGACGTATCCTTGATATGTATGCCCGCCTCGCTGAGCTTGAAGAGCAGCGAACGCAGATGTTCCGCCCGCGCGCCCGAGAGCATCAGCTCGCCGCCCGTAATCGCGCACGCGCAGGCCATCGTGCCCGCCTCGATGCGGTCGGCAATCGGCTGCCAGCTCACGCCGTGCAGCGCGCGCACGCCCTCGATGACCACGGTGGATGTGCCCGCGCCGCAGATGCGCGCGCCCATCGCGTTGAGAAACGCCGCCAAATCGACGATTTCCGGCTCCTTGGCCGCGTTCTCGATGCGCGTCGTGCCGGCGGCCAGCGTCGCCGCCATCAGCAGGTTTTCCGTCGCGCCGACGGAGGGCATATCCAGATAGATGACCGCCCCGCGCAGGCGGCCCGAGAGCGTCACGCCGCCGTGGTCAAACTTCACCTTTGCGCCCAGCGCGCCCATGCCTTTGAGGTGCTGGTCGATGGGCCGCTGGCCGATGGCGCAGCCGCCGGGCAGGGGAATGCGCGCTTCGCCCAGCCGCGCGAGCAGCGGCCCGAGCACCAGCACCGAGGCGCGCATCTTGCGTACATCCTCTTCATCCTGCGGGTTTTGCAGCGCGGCCGCGTTCAAGACGAGCGCGCCGTCTTCCTTTTTCACGCTGCATCCGCATGAGGTCAGCAGCGCGCAGAGCGTTTTGACATCCGTCAGGTCCGGCACGCGCTCGATACGCACGTCGTCGCCCGTCAGCAGCGCGCCGCACATGATGGGCAGCACCGCGTTTTTGGATGTGCTGATGGGTATTTCTCCCCGCAGCGGCGGGCTTTCGCGAACCGCATAATGCGCCATGAGAATCCCTCCGATTTTTTTCGGCTTTGCGGCGGCGAACCCGCCTGATGGCAGATTATGCCGTAGAGCGGCGATATGTCCGCGCCGCCGCAAGATGATTTTGCCCGCCGCCGCGCGCATCATGCCTTGGCGAAAATGCAGACGGGCGCGGCTTTTTTATTTTATGCTGGAAACGCGGCGGCTTAAACGGCTTGCGGCATAAAACGCGGCGGCGCAGAAAGTTCCAGCGGCAAAACCTGCCGCAAAAACCAAAGAAAAAAGGGAGAATTGCCGAAAAAAATAAACCGATTCGGCCCAAAAGCTTTTCTGAATTGCATTTTTGCGCAAAGTGGTGTATCGTAATAAGGTATTGCAATTCCCGCCGCCCCTCGGCGCGCGGGCGAACAAACGGCCCAAGGAGAGCACGCATGAGCGATTATCTGGATATCCCCGCGCTTTACGGCAGCAGCGTTTTTTCCGAAAAGGAGATGCGCGCGCGCCTGCCCAGAGAGATGTACAAGAGGCTGTCGGCCAGCATGGCCGCCGGCGAAGAGCTTGACCCCGCCGTGGCGGACGCGGTCGCAAGCGCCATGAAGGAATGGGCGATAGAGCAGGGGGCGACGCATTACACCCACTGGTTCCAGCCGCTGACCGGCACGACCGCCGAAAAGCACGATTCCTTCATCAGCCCGCAGAAGGACGGCAGCGTCATCATGGAGCTGCGCGGCAAGGAGCTTATCCGCGGCGAGCCGGATGCGTCCTCTTTCCCCTCCGGCGGCATCCGCGCCACGTTTGAAGCGCGCGGCTACACCGTCTGGGATATCACCAGCCCCGCGTTCATCTACGACAACGGCGACACGAAAACGCTGTGCATCCCCACGGCGTTCTGCGGCTACAACGGCGAGGCGCTCGACCAGAAAACGCCGCTGCTGCGCTCGATGGAGGCCATCAGCCGCCAGGCCGTGCGCATCAGCCGCCTCTTCGGCGACAACCTGACCCAGCGCGTGACGACTTCCGTCGGGCCGGAACAGGAATATTTTATCGTAGACCGCGAAACCTATCTGAAGCGCAAGGACCTCATCTTCACCGGCCGCACGCTCTTCGGCGCGATGCCCCCCAAGGGACAGGAGATGGAGGATCACTACTTCGGCGCGATTAAAGAGCGCGTGAGCAACTACATGAAAGACTTGGATATCGAGCTGTGGAAGCTCGGCATTCCGGCCAAGACGGAGCACAACGAGGCCGCGCCCGCCCAGCATGAGCTTGCGCCGATTTACAACACCACCAACGTGGCGACGGATGAAAACATGCTCGTCATGAACGTCATGAAAAAGGTTGCCCTGCGCCACGGGCTGGTATGCCTGCTGCATGAAAAACCCTTTGCGGGCGTCAACGGCAGCGGCAAACACAACAACTGGTCGCTGACCACGGATACGGGCCACAACCTGCTCGAGCCGGGCCGCGACCCGCAGAAGAACCGGATGTTCCTGCTCGTGCTCGCCGCGATGATGAAGGCGGTGGACGAGCACGCGGGCCTTTTGCGCATGAGCGCCGCCAACCCGGGCAACGACCACCGTCTGGGCGCGAACGAAGCGCCGCCCGCCATCATATCCATGTTCCTGGGCGACCAGCTGACCGCCGTGGTGGACCACATCATCCGCGGCAGCGACGAGAGCGTGCCCTCCGCGTCCATCATGCGCGTGGGCGTTTCGACCCTGCCGTTCATCCGCCGCGACGCGACCGACCGCAACCGCACCTCGCCGTTCGCGTTCACGGGCAACAAGTTTGAGTTCCGCATGGTGCCCTCCTCCGGCTGCATTGCCGACGCGAACACCGTGCTCAACACCATCGCCGCCGAAGCGTTGGAAAGCTTTGCCGACGAGCTGGAAAAGGCGGAGAATTTTGAAACCGCCCTGCCCGCGCTGATTCGCCGCGAGATGACCGCGCACCAGCGCATCATCTTCAACGGCAACGGCTATACCGACGAGTGGGTGGCCGAGGCGACGCGCCGCGGCCTGCCGAATCTCAAGAGCATGGTGGACGCCGTGCCCGAGCTGGTGAAGCCCGCTTCCGTCGCGCTGTTTGCGCATCAGGGTGTGTTCACCGAGAAGGAACTGCGCGCCCGCGCGGATGTTTCCTACGAGCTGTATGCCAAAACCATCAACATCGAAGCGCTGACGATGATTGACATGGCAGGCAAGGATATCGTGCCCGCCGTCGTCGAGTATTCCGGCAAGCTGGCGTGGTCGGTCAATCAGGCGACGCAGGCGGGCATGGACGCGTCCGTGCAGCGGGAGTTGCTTGCGCGCGTGAACGTGCTGCTGCGGCAGACGAGCGACGCGCTCGCCGACCTGCGCGCCAAGCAGGAGAAGGCCGCTGCGCTCTCCGGTCAGGAACAGGCGCGCTATGCGCACGACGTCATCTGTCCGGCGATGGATGTGCTCCGCGCGCCGGTCGATCACCTGGAAATGATTGTGGACGGCAGGCTCTGGCCGATGCCGACCTACGGCGATTTGCTGTTTAACGTCTAAATGAAAAGCGCCGAATCGAAGTGCGGACGCGCAATGCGCGCCCCTACAACGATTCAGTCCATTTATCGCAAAGCGATAAATGCAGAGGAAAATCCAAGAACCTCAGGTTCTTGGCAGGGTTTGGGACGGAGTCCCAAGCGTTTCCCCATTGAAAAGGAGGAAGAACCATGTGCGGAATTGTCGGCTATGTCGGCGTGAAGCAGGCCGCCCCGATTTTGCTCGCCGGCCTCTCCAAACTCGAATACCGTGGCTATGACTCGGCGGGTCTGGCCGTGCGCGACGAGGCCAACGAACATATCGAGGTGGTCAAGGCCAAGGGCCGCCTCAAAAACCTGATGGAGATGACCGATTCCGGCAACGCCGTCCACGGCCTGTGCGGCATCGGCCATACCCGCTGGGCGACCCACGGCGAACCGAGCACCGTCAACGCGCACCCGCAGTATACCCGCGAAAAGCGCGTCGTGCTCGTGCATAACGGCATCATCGAAAACTATCAGGAAATCAAGGATTCGCTGCTCAAGAAGGGCTATACCTTTGCCTCGCAGACGGATACCGAGGTCGCCGCCGCGCTGCTGGACAGCTATTACGCCGACGCGGCCAAGCGCGGCATGGAGCCGCGCGAACGCGCGCTCGACGCGATTCGCAATATGATGATTCGCGTGCGCGGCAGCTACGCGCTCGGCATTCTCTTCGGCGACCAGCCCGGCGTGATTTACGCCGCTCGTAAGGACAGCCCGCTGATTCTCGGCCGCTGCGACGGCGAATACAAGGGGCATATGATTGCCTCCGACGTGCCCGCCGTGCTCAATTACACGCGCAATGTCGTCTATATCGACAATCAGGAAATCGCCTGCCTCACCCGCGACGAGCTGCACGTCTATAACATCGACTGCGAGGAAATCGAAAAGCCGTTCGTGGAAATCAAGTGGGATGCCGCCGCCGCCGAGAAGGACGGCTACGAGCATTTCATGATGAAGGAGATTCACGAGCAGCCGCGCGCTGTGCGCGACACGCTCTCCCCCCGCATCAAGGAAGACGAGGAAGGCGAAAAGTATATCGACCTGAGCGAAACGGGGCTGACAGACGAGGATTTCGCCGCCGTCTCCCGCGTGTATCTCATCGGCTGCGGCTCGGCGTATCACGTCGGCATGGCGGCGCGCTATGTCATCGAAAAGGCCGCGCGCGTGCCCTGTGAGGTCGATTTGGCGAGCGAGTTCCGCTACCGTGACCCGATTCTGGAGGAGAACGGGCTGGTCGTCATCATCAGCCAGAGCGGCGAAACCGCCGACAGCCTGGCGGCGCTTCGCCTGTGCAGGGAGCGCGGCGTGCGCACGCTGGCGGTGGTCAACGTCGTCGGCTCGTCCATCGCGCGCGAGGCGGACAGCGTGATGTATACCTGGGCCGGACCGGAAATCGCCGTCGCGACGACCAAGGCCTATTCCACCCAGCTGGCGGCGCTGTATCTGGTCGCCGTCCACATGGCCGAGGTGCGCGGGCAGATCGACAAAGCCCGCCGCGAAGCGCTGATTGACGCGATGCTCGCCCTGCCGGATCAGATTGAACGCGTGCTCTCCGACAAGGAGCGCGTGCAGTGGTACGCTAACAAGATGGCCGCCTGCAAGGATGTGTTCTTCATCGGCCGCGGGCTGGATTATGCCATCAGCCTGGAAGGCAGCCTCAAGCTCAAGGAAATCAGCTATATCCATTCGGAAGCCTACGCCGCCGGCGAACTTAAGCACGGCACCATCAGCCTGATTGAGGACGGCGTGCTCGTCGTCGCCGTCGCCACCCAGCCGGAGCTGTTTGAAAAAGAGGTTTCCAACATGGTCGAGGTGCGCAGCCGCGGCGCAAGCCTGTTCGGGCTGACCACCTACGGCCAATACGCCATCGAGGATACCGTCAACTTCACGGTCTATGTGCCGCGCACCGACCCGCTGCTGACGACTTCGCTGGCCGTTGTGCCGCTCCAGCTGCTGGCCTATTACATCAGCTGTGCCAAGGGCCTTGACGTGGATAAGCCGCGCAATCTGGCCAAGAGCGTGACGGTGGAATAAAATCAAAGCGCGTCCTTCTTTGAAATCGGGCCGGTCCCGTTCAAAGAAGGGCGTTTTTGCGTCAACCTTTCGGTTTCTGTTTTTGGAAAGTACGCCCATAGGCGTACCCCTGTCAACGCGCGTCATGCGCCGCTTTGCCCAAACTTTGCCCGGACTCTTGACGCGCCTCCCCCTGAGGTGTTACAGTGAAATACGGCGAGAGACAAATCGCTTCAATCCATTTTGGCAGGAGGAACAGCAATGACGCTGCTGGAATATCGCATTTTTCACACTGTCACCCAGCAGGGCAGTTTCGCGCGCGCGGCACAGATTCTGCATCTGACGCCCAGTGCCATCAGCCACGCCGTCAGCTCGATGGAAGAGTCCTGCGGCTTTTCGCTCTTCGTGCGCGGCAAGGGCGGCGTTTCGCTCACCCGAAGCGGCGAAGCGCTTTATCCGGTGATTCGGCAGGTGCTTTCCGCCGACGAGGCGCTGACGCAGACGGTCGGCGAGCTCAAGGGCGTGCAGCGCGGCAAGGTGCGCATCGGCGCGTTCAACAGCGTGTGCGTGGCGTGGCTGCCGCAGCTCGTGGCGGAATACCGCGTCAAATACCCGGGCGTGGAAATCGAAATCGATCAGGGTACGTATGACGACGTTATCGAGTGGATTAAGACGGGCGTGGTGGATCTGGGCTTTCTGTCCACGGAATCCACGCGCGATTTGGCCGTGCGCCCGCTGTACCGCGACAGGCTGATGTGCGTCGCGCCGCGCGGATTTAAGACGAAAACGGCGGGTGTGATTATGCCCGAGGAGATGCGCGCGGAGACGTTTGTCGTTCAGGGCGACGCGACGGATGCGGACGTGCAGGCGTTTTTGGCGAAATACCGCATCACGGTGCGGGCAACCTGCCGCGTGGTGGACGATCTTTCGACGATTGCGATGGTCGAAAGCGGTTTTGGCATCTGCATCATGCCGAGCCTGACGCTCGAGCGCGTGCACGGCGATGTGGAGACGTATGCCATTGAGCCGATGGAATACCGCGAGTTTGGCATTGCGGTGCTCAACCCGCAGATGATGGCGCCCGCCGTGCGGCAGATGGCGATGTTTATCGAGTCGTTTGCGCGGCAGAAGCGGCGCGAAGCGCCGGCGACGAACGCGGGCTTTGATCCGGAGAATACGTTCTAATCTCCTTCCGCCGCTCACGCGGGCACCTTCCCTTTCAAGGAGAGGGCGGGGTTGTATAAGCGGTTTGGAGTGCGAAAGACGCTTGGCGGAAAGACATGCAAAGCGGCTGTTTGACCGAATAGGCGCGGATTGTGACAGAATTGTGAATCGCCCATGAAGTCGGGAAGGCAATTTGCCGAAACGATTGCCTTTTGGCCGCGCGGCGCGTATAATGGGGAATATGGTTTTGATGCCGTAACAAACCGACGTGACGTCGGGCGCATCGCCGATAAAAAGATGGAGGGAACACTCAATGAAGAAGAGTTTTCTGGCCCTGATGCTGGCCATCGCGCTGGTTTCCATGAGCGCGTGCAGCTCTCAGGAGAAAGCGCCGGAAGCGACGGCCACGCCGGTTGTGACCGAAGCGCCGACCGCCGAGCCGACGGAAGAACCGACGGCCGAGCCGACGGAAGAACCCACCGCAAAGCCGACCGAGGAACCGACTGCCGAACCGACGGAAGCGCCCACGGCCGAGCCGACGGAAGAACCCACGGCCGAGCCGACCGAAGCGCCAACCGCCGAACCGACGGCTGAGCCGACCGAAGAACCGGCGGCCGAGGCGGCTGTGCAGAGCGGCGAGAACGCCGCGGCTGTCGTCATCACCGAGGAGACCGAGGACGCGGCGCAGGCCGACGAAGAAGCGATCGCCCTGACGCTGGAGGATGAAGTGCTGGCTTCCGCCTACAACGGCGCGGTGACGGTGCTGAAATCCGAAATTCAGGATGAGTTTGACAACATGCTCAGCCAGTACGTCGCGTACTACGCGCAGTACGGTTACAGCGTGGACGAGTACGACGCCGATTTGCAGGCTTCCGTTGCGCAGGAGACGGTGCAGAGCAAGCTCAGCACCGGCATCGTCCGCCACTATGCCGCGGAAAACGGCTATGAGCTGACCGACGAGAAGCGCGAGGAGCTGCGCGCCCAGGTGCAGACCGCGCTGGATAACACGCGCGAGTATCTGGAAAGCTATCTCTCTTCCGTCTACGGCTACACCGGCGACGAGCTGACCCAGGCCGTGGAGGACCAACTGATTCAGGCGGGCTACTCCGAAGAGAGCCTGATGGAGACGGCCGAGCTGAACGACGTGCTCAACTTCATCTATGACAAGGCGACGGCGGATGTGACCGTGACCGAGGACGAGGTGAAGGAAGCCTTCGACGCGAAGGTCGCCGAGCAGAAGGACAATTACGCCGATCTGGATACGTTCATCAACGATTATGTGAACGAGAACGAAATCCTCTATACGCCGGAAGGTGTGCGCCTGATGGAGTGCATCTACATCGCCAAGGTGGACGGCGAGGCGACCGAGGATGAGGCCACGCCGGAAGAGGGCGCGGACATCGCGTCCCTGAGCGGCTATGCCAAGGCGAAGGCCGTCGCCGCGGCCATCGCGGGCGGCGCGGACTACGAAGAGGCCATGAAGGCTTACAACGAGGACAGCTCCACCGAGGAGCAGATGCTGCGCGGCTATCCTGTGGCCGAGGGCAGCCAGCTCTACGGCGACGAGTTCATCGCGGGCGCGCTGGCGCTTGAAAACGTGGGCGACGTGTCCGACGTGATCGCCACCGATTACGGCTACTTCATCCTGCGCTATGCCAAGAATTTGGAAGCCGGCGAGGTCGATTTCGAGTCCCGCAAGGACGCGGAAACCGAAGAGACGCTGACCAACAAGAAGAACGACGCGTATTCCGAGTATGTGAACACCGTGCTCGACGAGGCGGATATGCAGGTCGGCGACCTGAGCACGCTCTACCACGTCTACGTGGGCGAGGCGGTCGAGGCCACCGTGGCCTATGCTTCCGTCTCGGCAGACACCCGGCTGCTGGATATGCCGAACGGCGACACCGTGGCCGACGTGAAGGCCGGCGCGTCGATGGATATTCTGGGCAGCATCACCGTCGAGGGCAAGACCTATTCCTTCGTCGCCGTGCCGGGCACGGAGGTGAAGGGCTACATCGGCGCGGACGAGCTGGAAGAGATGGGCACCGACGCGGCGCTGGCCGTGGATAACGCCGCGCTGGTCTCCGGCGTCGAGCAGATTGACAAGAACCCGACCTTCACCATCGCGATGAACGACGGCTCCCTGATTTACGGCGAGTTGTACCCCGAAAAGGCGCCGGAGAGCGTGGGCAACTTCGTCTCCCTCGCCAACGGCAGCTTCTATGACGGCCTGACCTTCCACCGCGTGATTTCCGGTTTCATGATTCAGGGCGGCGATCCCAACGGCGACGGCACGGGCGGCCCGGGCTACGCCATCCGCGGCGAGTTCAGCAGCAACGGCGTGGAGAATGACCTGAGCCACGTGCGCGGCGTGCTGAGCATGGCGCGCTCCACGTCCAACGATTCCGCCGGCAGCCAGTTCTTCATCATGCACGCCGACAGCGACTATCTGGACGGCCAGTACGCCGCGTTCGGCATGGTGCTCGGCGGCTTGGATACCGTGGACGTCATCGCTTCCGTGCCGACCGACAGCAACGATAAGCCGCGCACCGAACAGGTGATGCGCACCGTGTATGTCGAGACGTATGGCAAGACGTATACGTTTACCAAGCTGGAGGACTAAAATTCCTCTTGCGGTAGAATATTTAGTTCAATAAAAATACTCCCTGTGCGGTTTTCGGTGCGTTGATTCACCGATTGCCGCATGGGGAGTATCTTTATTTATGACGAGAATCGGCTGATATCACAGCCCCTTTTCCATCCTCACCGCCGCGCCGTCCCGCCCCGTCTCGACGAACCCCAGCTTGCGGTGAAGCCCGAGGGAGGCGGCGTTATCCGGCGCAATCTGCACGATGCAGCGGGTGAAGCCGCGCGCTTTCATGGTGTCAAGCAGCAGCGGGAGCGCCGCCGAAGCCACGCCGCGGCGGCGCATTGCCCGTGAGACGGCGATACCGTAGGAGAACTGCGTGCCTTTAACGGAATGCACCGTGATGCCGCCCGCGTGGCGGCCGTCCGCGCGGATGAAAAACCGCAGGCAGGGCGGCGGGTCGAGGGACAGAAGGGTGAGCCGCATCAGGCCTTGGGCAGGGCTTCGGCGGGGGCAAAGCCGCTGTCGATGCACAGCTGCGCGCGCTGGGCGCTCTTGCCGCCCTTGGCCAGCTCATCCGCGAGGAAATTCGGGTGGGCGGTCAGGAAACTGCGCATGAAGGCATCCGGATCGTCGATGAAATGCAGCACGAGCGCGAGCTGCTTGTCGGTGATGCGGCCCAGCTTGTGCGCGGTTTCGAACAGCTCCGGCTTGATGACGACCAGCGTCGTCAGCGGGCAGCCCGCGTCGGCGAGAATCTTGCTGCCGCCTTGGTCGCGGTCCACGACGGCCAGCGAGCAGGCGATTTTCGCGCCGAGGCCCTCCACGGCGGGAATCCACGCGCGGATATAAGAGGAAGCAACGGTCACCAAATCCGCGATATGCACGCTGCGCTTGCCGGAGAGATTCGCCTTGTCGGAGGGCATGCTCACACCGTCGGCGTCGGTGTAGACGCTGGAAAGGTCCTTGAAGATGGAGAGATGGCCCAGCCCCAGCTTGCGCGCCACGGGCATGGAGAAGAAGAAATCGCGGCGCTCGCCGCCGGAGACGAAATCCACGTCCAGCTTGCGCGCGGCTTCGGTCATCAGGTCGATGAGCTGTGCGTAAATCGGGCAGGCGGCCAGCTGCTTTTCGATTTCGCCGTAGACCCTGCCGTAAAACGCGAGCTTATCGCCCGCGCAGGCCTGCTCGATGACGGAAAGCAGCGCGTTGGCCGCGGCCTCGCTGCCGTAAAGAAACTGGGTGTTGATGTAGAACGGGCCGAGTTTGCCGGATGTATACCAGAAAGGCTGGCCTTCGGGGCAGACGCGCACGGCGTCGGTTTCAAACAGCCAAGATACAATCGGGTTCTCCATAAAAAAATCCTCCTTAGCGAAGTTGATGGGCGGATGGGGAGACGGGCACGGCCCGCCGTTCAACAAACTATTATAAAGGATAGCGCGCGAAAAGGGAAGCGGCAGCGGGAAATTTGCGCGCAGAAAATCCGTGCGGATTCGTGCAGGACGGCCTGCAAAATCGCCCCGAACGGCGGCGCGGGAGCGCGGAGGAGGCGCGCAATTTGCAGGAGGGGAGGCAGGTTGAGCGATTAAGCGCTTCATTTTGGAAAGAATCAACACCGTTTCTGCGGGAATTGACCCGCGCAGATGGTCGTGTTATAATAACGAACGACAAACGCATGGATCAGAAAAGAACAGTCAGAAAAACAGAAAGAAGAGAACAACCATGAAAACCGTTTGGAAGGGCATCGATTGGCTGGCGCGCGCCGTCATCAGCCTGATTGCGAAGATTTCCCCGAAGCTGGGCGGCGCATGCCTGAAGCTCTGGGAAAACACGGAGCTGGTCAGCTATCTGTTTGTCGGCGTGGCGACGACGCTGGTCAACTACATCGCCTATTTTGTCGCGACGCGCACGGCGGGCATGAGCGTGATGGCGGGCACATGGACGGCGTGGGTGATTGCGGTGGCGTTCGGCTATGTGGCCAACAAGATTTTCGTCTTTAAGACGCACTGCGAGAGCGCCGCGGCGCTGCTGCGCGAGGCGGGCAGTTTTTTCGCGATGCGCCTGGTTTCGCTGGGCATGGAGACGGTGCTGATGTTCCTGCTGGTGGAAATGCTGCACCTGAACGATCTGGCGATGAAGCTGCTGGTGAACATTGTGGTGATTATTTTGAACTACGTGTTCTCCAAGCTGTTTATCTTCAAGAAGAAGTAAGCCGTCTGCTTAAGAAGATACGAGGACGCGCCGTTTGCGCCCCCGCAAAGGGCGATGCGGGTTTGCGGAGGCTTGCTTCGTGAAAGAATTTTTTCCTCGTTTTTGCTATTGGCGGCAATAGCGAAAAAGGGGGGAAGGCCGGAAACCTCAGGTTTCCGGTGGGGTTTGGGGCAAAGCCCCAAAATAGGCTCAGGAGGATTCATGAAACATATTCGTCTTTTTGCATCTATTTTGGCGCTGCTGACGCTGCTGTGCGCGGCCGCGTCGGCGGAAATCAGCGTGACCAAGCGCGACATCAACATGGCGGCGGGGCTGGATAAAAACGTGTCCAACATCCTCGTTCTGTTGCAGGACGGTGACGTCACCGACACGATGATGATTGCTTCCATCAACAGCCGCACGGGGCGCTCGGTGATGCTGCGCGTGAACTGCGATTTGACGGTGGATGTGCCGGAAAACGGCGAAACGCGGCTGGCCGACGTGTATGCGCTGGGCGCGAAGAAGAGCCGCGGCCTGTTGGCCGAGCGCACCGTCAACACGCTGCTGGGGCTGAACATCGGCACGTATGTCGCGCTGGATGTGACCACCATCCCGCAGCTGGTGGAGGCCATCGACACGGTGAGCATGAAGCTCGATGAGCGCGAGGCCGCCGCGATGGGCAAAGACCTCGGCTGGAACGACCTTTCCGGCGAAGAGGCGCTGAGCTATGTCCGCCTGCGGCTGGAGGACGACGACCCCGCCCAAAGCCGCGGCTATGACCTGCTGATGCAGCTGCTCTATGAAGGCGTGAACAGCGGCGATTTGGCCGGCATGCTGGGGCTGGGCACGAAGCTGCTCGGCTCGATGGATTCAAACCTGAACGCGATGACCGCCGTCACGCTGGCTTCCGCCGTCAAGGGCGGCGACGACAGGAGCGAAATCGCCCTGCCGCTGGGTGGGCAGGTGACGGGCGAGGACCCGCTGCGCGCCGACGAGGAAGCCATGCGCGCGACCGTGAAAGAGGCGCTGTATGAATAACCGGGAAATGACCGCCGCCGAAGTGGCGCATGCCGCCAAGCAGGCGAGCTTTGCGCTGGCCGCGTCGCCGAGCAAGACGCGCAACAGCGCGCTGCTGGCTGTCGCCGCCGCGCTCCGCGCGAAAGCGGGGCAGATTTTCAAGGCAAACGATATCGATATGCGGCAGGCCGAAAAGGAAGGGCTGGCCGCGCCCGCGCTCAAGCGGCTCAGGTTTGACGAGCACAAACTGGCCGATGTCTGTGCGGGGCTGGAACAGCTGGCCGCGATGGACGACCCCATCGGGCAGGAGCAGCTGCGCACCGAGCTGGCCGACGGGCTGGTGCTCTCGCGCATCAGCTGCCCCATCGGCGTGGTCGGCGTGATTTTTGAATCGCGGCCCGACGCGCTGGTTCAAATCGGCGGGCTATGCCTCAAGAGCGGCAACGCGGTGCTGCTCAAGGGCGGCCGCGAGGCGCTGCACACCAACGAAGCGCTGTTCGATATTTTAGACGACGCGAGCGTCGCCACGGGCCTGCCGGACGGCTGGTGCGGCCTGCTGACCACGCGCGAGGACGTTTCCGTCATGCTCAAAATGGATGAGGATATCGATCTCATCATCCCGCGCGGCTCGAACGCCTTTGTGCGCTACATCATGGAAAACAGCAGCATTCCGGTGCTGGGCCACAGCGACGGCGTGTGCCATGTGTATGTGGACGCGGACTGCGACGCGCAGATGGCCGCGCGCATCGTGACGGACGCGAAAACGCAGTATCCCGCCGCGTGCAACGCCGCCGAAACGCTGCTGGTGCACAGCGCGCAGCTGGCTGACGCGCTGCCCGCGATGGGCCGCGCCCTGACGGCGGCGGGCGTGACCCTGCGCGCGGATGAACGCGCGCGCGCGGCGCTCTATGCCGCAGGCGTGGCCGCAGAAGCGGCGAATGAAGGCGACTGGGGGCACGAATACCTCGCTTTGACGATGGCAGTCCGCACGGTGGATTCCATCGAAGAGGCGATTGCCTTCATCAATAAGTACGGCTCGCATCACACGGACTGCATCATCACCCGCGACGAGGCGGCGGCAGGCAAGTTCTTTGCGCTGGTGGATTCCGCGGGCGTCTATCAGAACTGCTCGACGCGCTTTGCGGACGGCTATCGTTACGGCTTCGGCGCGGAGGTCGGCATTTCCACGGGCAAGATTCACGCGCGCGGCCCGATGGGGCTGGAGGGGCTTTGTTCCTACAAGTACATTCTGCGCGGCCACGGCGATATCGTCGGCGACTTTGCGTCGGGCGCGCGCAGTTTTACGCACAAAAAACTCCTGTGAGGGGGCGGACGGCATGAAGCGAAGGCTTTGCTGGCTTTCGGCGCTGTGTCTGGCGCTGGGCCTGATGCTCCCGTGCGCGGGCATGGCCGAAGAGGCGCAGGCGCGGCGCGTGGTCTACCTCACCTTTGACGATGGGCCGAAAAAGGACACGCCCGAACTGCTGGAAGAGCTGAGCGAGCTGGATGTGCCCGCGACGTTTTTTCTGGTGGGGCTGAGCGTGCGCGCGTTTCCGGATTACGCCAAACAGATTGTGCAGGCGGGCTACGCCGTCGGCAGCCACACGATGGCGCATTCCATCGGCCGCATTCAGGAGGACGAGGGCTTTGTGCTGCGCGATTTGCAGCGGTTTGAAAAGACGATGCGCGAAGAGGTGGACGAAAACTTTTCGACCGACCTGTTCCGCTTCCCGGGCGGCAGCACGGCGTATAAGCCGCGCGTCAAGGCGCTTGTGCGGGACGCGGGCTACGCGTGGTTTGACTGGAACACGATGACGGGCGACGCGCAGTATTCCTTTTCGAGCGACAGGGAAATGCTCGATTATACGCTCGGGCAGACGGAAGGCAAGGACGTCATCATCCTGCTGATGCACGAGGGCAAAGCCAGAACGCGGCGCATTCTGCCGGAGCTGGTGGCGCATTTCCGAGAGGCGGGATACGAGTTCCGCGCGCTTTCCACAAGCGAAGAAGAGCGCGAAATTTTGTCGCGCTGCGGGGCGCACATGATGCTGCCCGACGCGGCGCAGGAATAAGGAGGCGGAACGGCCATGCGGTGCGGATGTCCGCAATGCGGGACGTATATGATTCAATCGGAGGGCACGAACTTTGGCTGCGTCTGCCCGGAATGCCTGTATCGCTGTCGGGCGTGCATGGGCACAAATACCGTTGTCAGCCGCGAAAATCTGCATAACCTGGTCTTTGTGGACCATACGGCCGAGCACGAGGCGCAGGAGGAGACGGGCGGCGGCAGGCGAGAGCCGCTCCGCCCCGAGGATTTGATCGACTGAAAAAGCGGAAATGCGTTGTAGGGGCGCGCATTGCGCGTCCGGAATTTTGGATAAAACAAGCGTTTCAAGAGTCAGGTAACGCTTCGCTCCCTGACTCCCGTTTATTTTCGCTTCGCGATGGGGGACGATTGGGGCGTTGGCCGGGAAACTCGCATAGTCGCCTTTGGCTCCTTGCGATTTCCGATTTCCGCCACGCTGAATCCCGCACAGCGGGCGCGTGGCTTCAATCCCCAAACCCTGCCAAGAACCTGAGGTTCTTGGATTTCCCACTTTGCTTCGCGGCGGTTTGAAGCAGGGATTCAATTTTGAACGTGTGTAGGAGGTATTTATCATGATTGCACTGGGAAGCGACCACGCCGGTCTGCCGCTGAAAAAGGAAATCATGGCGCTGCTGGATGAGATGCGGCTGCCCTATCACGACTACGGCACCTATACGGCGGACAGCTGCGACTACGCGGTGTTCGCCCAGCGCGCGGCCAAGGCCGTGGCGGGCGGCGAATGCGAGCGCGGCATTCTGTGCTGCGGCACGGGCATCGGCATTTCCATCGCGGCCAACAAGGTGAAGGGCATTCGCTGCTGCGCCTGCTCGGACTGCTATTCCGCCAAGATGAGCCGCGTGCACAACGACGCGAACATGCTCGCCCTCGGCGCGCGCGTGGTCGGCACGGAGCTGGGCCGCATGATTGCGCAGATCTTCCTGACGAGCGAGTTTGAGGGCGGCCGCCATCAGCGCCGCATCGATCAGATTGCCGCTATCGAGAGCGGGGAGGATTTGGGCTGATGAATATTCTGGATTTTGGCGCGAAGCGCGGGGAGTTCTGCGGCGACGCGATTCAGCGCGCGATTGACGCGGCGGCGGTGCAGGGCGGCGGGCGCGTCGTCGTGCCAGCAGGCGAATACGAGACAGCGAGCCTCGTTTTGAGGAGCAACGTCGAGCTGCATCTGGAAGCGGGCGCCGTGCTGCGCTTTACCGACGATTTTGACGCGTACCCTATCGTGAATATCCGCTGGGAGGGCTATGAGCAGCCCTGCCACCGCCCGCTGATTTACGCCAAGAACGAGATCAACGTGGCGCTGACGGGCTTTGGCACGCTGGAAGGGCAGGGCAAGAAGTGGTGGACGGCGTTCCGCGCCAAAACGCTGGATGCGGCGCGCCCGTGCGCGGTCTGCTTTGAGGACTGCACCCGCGTGCGCATGAGCGATTTCATGGTGCACAACAGCCCGAACTGGACGATTCACCCCGTGCGCTGCGAAAACGTGACGATCGACAACCTGACGATTGTCAACCCGTTCGATTCGCCCAACACGGACGGCATCGACCCCGAGAGCTGCCGCAACGTGCGCATCACGGGCTGCCACATCGACGTGGGCGACGACTGCATCGCGGTCAAGGCGGGCACGGAGGACGCGCTGGAGGATGTGCCCTGCGAAAACATCGCCATCACGGGCTGCACGATGGTGCACGGCCACGGCGGCGTTGTGCTGGGCAGCGAGATGAGCGGCGGCATCCGCCGCGTCTCCATCACCGGCTGCGTGTTTGACAGCACCGACCGCGGCATCCGCATCAAGACCCGCCGCGGGCGCGGCGGCGCGGTGGAGGATGTGAGCGTGACGGGCATTGTGATGAACGACGTGCTTTGCCCGCTGGTCATCAACCTGATGTATTTCTGCGGTAAGGACGGCAAGCTGCCCGTCGTTTCCGACCCGAACGCCCAGCCCGTGACCGAGGCGACGCCGCATGTGCGCCGCATCCGCATGGCCGACATCGTGGTGACCAACGCCAAGAGCGCCGCCGCGTGCCTCTACGGCCTGCCGGAAGCGCCGCTGGAGGATATCAGCATCGTGAACACGCAGATTCATCTGGTCGAGGATACGCCGAGCTTCCCCGTGATGAACGCGGTGCAGCAGCCCGTGACGCTGGCGGGGCTGACGGCCGAGCATGTGCGCGGCCTGCACCTGACCGACCTGCGCATCGTCGGCGCGCGGGGCGAGGCGGTTACGCTGCGCGACGTAGAGTGAGGAGGAAACCCCATGAGCTACGAAAAGACCGTTTGGGCGGGCGAGGGCACCCTCGCGCGCGAGCAGGAGTATAACTATCACTGGTGCTACGAGCGGGGCATCATCACCAAGGCGTGGATGGATGTTTACGCGGCGACCGGCGACAAGCGCTTTTACGACGCGGCTAAGGCGAACGTCGATGAGTATGTGACCGCGGACGGCGGGATTCTCACCTACGAGCCGGAGAAATATAATCTGGATATGATCTGCATGGGGCGCACGGCGCTTCGGCTGTTCAAGGCGACGGGCGAGGCGAAATACGAAAAGGCCTGCCGCCGCCTCATCGAGCAGATCAAGGGCCAGCCGACGACGGCGGAGGGGGGCTTCTGGCACAAGAAGCTCTATCCCCGGCAGATGTGGCTGGACGGCATCTACATGGCCTGTCCGTTTCTGACGGAGTTCGCCGTGACCTTCGGCGAGATGCAGTGGGCGGATTTGGCGGCCAAGCAGATGAAGCTGATTTTTGAAAAGACGCGGCTTGAAAGCGGCCTGCACGCGCACGCGTGGGACAGCGCGAAGACGCAGAAGTGGGCCGACCCGCAGACGGGGCTTTCCCCGCACGTGTGGGGGCGCGCGATGGGCTGGTTTGTGATGGCGCACGCGGATGTTTTGGCCGCTCTGCCGGAGAGCCACCCCGACTACGCGCAGCTGAGTTTGCAGATGAAATCGCTGCTGACGGCGGTGATGGCCGCGCGCGGCACGGACAAGCTCTGGCATCAGGTGATGGATAGGCCGGAGAGCGCGGAGAACTATGCGGAATCCTCCTGCTCGGCGATGTTCATCTACGGACTGGTGAAGGGCAAGGCGCTGGGCCTGTGCGGCGCGAAGGAAGAGACCGCCGCGAGGGAGAGCATGGACGCGCTCTGGCAGAAGAACGTCGTCACCGCGGCGGACGGCTACCCAGAGCTGACGCGTATCTGCAAGGTTGCGGGGCTGGGCGGCGAGCCGTATCGCGACGGCAGCTACGACTACTATGTGCACGAAACCGTGTGCAGCGGGGACACGAAGGGCACCGCGCCCTTCCTGATGGCCTGCTGCGCGCTGGAGGTTTAACGCATAGCTGAACAAAGGTTGATGGCGGGTTAATCGCTCAACCTCACAAAGTTTCGCACAAGAGATTGATTTCCATTTTATGCACTTGACACAACTTGCCCAAAAAATTATAATAAACATGCACACGGGGAACAGACGGCGGCGCTTAAACCGAGCGGAAATGGACATGCGCCGCGCCCGCCCGAAACGGAATGCGGATGAATCCCCGGAGTGTCTCGTGTATGGCTGAAAGGGGTAGGCAAGCCCCTTGGCGCCGGAGAAACCGGCAAGATAGATTAAAAGGAGAGCGAATTGTGATGAAAAAGATGATCGCATGCCTGCTGACGCTCGCGCTGGCGCTGACCGCCGTTTGCGCGATGGCCGAAGGCTCCCTGACCTTCTCTTGGTGGGGCGGTGACTCCCGCCACGAAGCGACCCAGCAGGCCGTCGAGGCTTTCACGGCCGCGACCGGCATTGACGTGCAGTGCACCTACAGCGCGTGGAGCGGCTGGGAAGACAAGATGAGCCAGTATTTTGCTTCCGACTCCGCTTTCGATGTGAACCAGATCAACTGGAACTGGCTGTATTCCTTCACCAACGCGGACGGCAGCAGCAAGTTCTGCGACCTCAATCAGGTTGCGGACGTCATCGATCTGTCCCAGTTCGATGAGAAGGCCCTTGCGCAGTGCACCATCGACGGCCAGCTGCTGGCGATTCCGGTTTCCATGACCGGCCGTATCTTCTACTGGAACAAGACCACCTTCGAGAAGGCCGGCCTTGAGACCCCGACCACGCTGGCCGAGCTGATGGAAGCCGGCAAGGTGTTCGCCGAGAAGCTGGGCGACGATTATTACCCGCTGGCGCTGGGCGCTTACGACAAGATGATCCTGATGGTGTACTACGTCGAGAGCGTGTACGGCAAGGATTGGGTTGCCGACGGCCAGCTGAACTACACGACCGAGGAAATCGCCAAGGGCCTTGAGTTCATCCAGAGTCTGGAAGACAACCACGTCATTCCGACCGCCCAGACCCTCACCGGCGACGGCGCGGACAGCTTGGACAAGAACCCCAAGTGGATGGAAGGCAAGTACGCCGGCATCTTCGAGTGGGATTCCTCCGCGAGCAAGTTTGAGAAGGCTCTGAACGAGGGTCAGGAGTTCATCGTCGGCAACTACTTCGCCGATATGGGCGAATATCACGGCGGCTTCACCAAGGTTTCTCTGGCGCTGGCCATCTCCAACACTGCGGCGGATAAGAACGCGGCGGCTCAGCTCATCGAGTTCCTGCTCAACAGCGACGAGGGCGCGAAGCTGATGAAGAGCGAGCGCGGCATCCCGCTGAGCAAGAAGGCCAACCAGCTTTGCGCGCAGGAAGGCCTGCTCAACGCGAAGGTCGCCGAGGCGAACGCGAAGGTGCTCGACTGGTGCTCCAACAAGCTGGACCCGAAGTTCGAGAACAGCGCGCTCAAGAACAGCGACGGCGTGTACTATGACGTGATGGACGGTCTCTCCTACAAGGATTACTCCATCGAGGAAGCCGCTCAGGTGCTCTGCGACGGTATCACCGACGTGCTGGCCAAGTAATTTCCAAATCGATAATCGGAGCGGCTTGGCGGATGTTAAGCCGCTCTGATTCGTATTAATTAGAAGGGAAGGGGGAGATTCCATGACGAAGGGATCTTCCGCCGCGCGCCAGGACCTCAGAAGGCGGCGCGGGCTGAGCAAGCTGGAGCAGGGCTATATGGGCTTTATCCTCATCCTGCCGTGGCTGATTGGCTTCTGCATCTTTAAGCTCTATCCGTTCGTATCCTCGCTGGTTTACAGCTTCACGGATTACGACCTGTTCAAGGGCGTGCAGAATGTCGTCGGTTTCCAGAACTACATCGACGCGTTTACCAAGCCGAAAAACGTCAAGGCGCTGCAGGTGACCTTCACCTACGCGTTCATGACCGTTCCGCTCAAGCTGATTTTTGCGCTGTTCATCGCCTACATTCTCAATTTCAAAATCAAGGGTGTGGGCCTGTTCCGCACGGCGTATTACGTGCCTTCCATTCTGGGCGGCTCGGTGGCCATCGCGGTGCTGTGGAAGGCGCTGTTCAAAAACGACGGCGTCATCAACACGATTATGGCGATGCTCGGCTTTGAATCCATCAACTTCTTGGCGGATAAGAACTGGGCGCTGTTCATCATCTGTCTGCTGCGCGTGTGGCAGTTCGGTTCGGCGATGGTGCTGTTCCTCGCGGCGCTCAAGGGCGTGCCGGAGGACCTCTACGAAGCGGCTTCCATCGATGGCGCGACCAAGGGCCGCCAGTTCATCTCCATCACCATCCCGCTGATTTCTCCGGTTATCTTCTATAACTTGGTGACGCAGCTGGTGCAGGCGTTTCAGGAGTTCAACGGCCCGTATATCATCACCAACGGCGGCCCGCGCAACGCGACGACGCTGATTTCCGTCATCGTGTACAACACGGCCTTCAAGGATTACAAGGTGGGCATGTCCTCCGCGATGGCGTGGGTCATGTTCGTCATCGTGATGGTGCTGACGGTCATCGCGTTCGTCAGCCAGAAGAAGTGGGTCTACTATTCCGACGACGATGGGAGGGGCTAAGAGATGAGTGTCATCGGCATTGTTTTTCTCGCCCTGAGCATCGTGCTGCTGGGGCTGGGCTTCTACGGCGCGTCCGTCGATGTGGTGAGCGCCGTCGGTCTGGCGGAATCCGTCGGGCAGATGAAGAACTTCTACTTCCTGCTCGGCGGGCTGATTCTCTTCATCGTGCTCTATCGCACGGCGTTCGCTAAGGCGAGTCTGCGCGTGCAGCATGCGATGAGCACCACCATCCGCTACGTCATTCTGATTGCCGTGGGCGTGTTCATGGTCTATCCGCTGCTGTGGATGATCAGCGCCACGTTCAAGGACAACAACGAGATTTTCTCCACCCTGAGCCTCATCCCGACCCGCCCGACGCTGGAGGGTTACAGGGCCGCGATGAACAACTACGGCGGCGATATCAACATCTGGCAGGCCATGCTCAACACCTACAAGTACGTGATTCCGAAGGTGATTTTCACGGTCATCTCTTCGACGATTACGGCTTACGGCTTTGGCCGCTTCCGCTTCCGCGGGCGCAATTTCCTGTTCGCGGTGCTGATGGCGACGCTGTTCCTGCCGCAGGTTGTGCTCAACATTCCGCAGTTCCTGATGTACCGCAACTTCGGCTGGGTCGATTCGCCGTATTATCTGGCGCTGATTATGCCGACGCTGTTTGCTCAGGAGACGTATTTCGTCTACATGCTGATTCAGTTCATGCGCAACATCCCGCGCGAGCTGGACGAGGCGGCGAAAATCGACGGCTGCAACATCATGCAGACGCTGGTGCTCGTGCTCGTGCCGATGCTCTGGCCGGCGATGGTTTCTGCGGGCTTGTTCCAGTTCATGTGGTCTTCTAACGACTTCATGGGCCCGCTGCTCTACGTCAACACGCCGTCGCGCTATCCGGCGACGCTGTTCGTGCGCATGAGCATGGACGCGGACAGCGGCTTCGCGTGGAACCGCGTGATGGCGGTTTCGCTGATTTCCATCATCCCGTCGCTGGTCGTGTTCTTCCTCGCGCAGAGGCAGTTTATGGACGGCGTGACGGCCGGCGCCGTCAAGGGCTGATTGCCGCGCTTTTCTCCGATTCGCTTGCGCGCCTCCGCTGACGGGGGCGCGCTTTTCCATACGTTTTTCTATATAACGGAAGAGAAAAAGCAGGGAAAATGTCGAACGAAGGGAAATAAAATACAGTTAACAGAAATACGATTCGGCTCCACGACTCCCCGTTCCCGCTCAGTTAACAGAAACGTTTCTTTAAGCAGAAGATTTGAGGCACTTGGAGGATTATACACAAAGCCTCCCTCTTTGAGGGACGTTTGAAATCGTCACCGCCTGTGGCGGAAGCAGACGATGAAAAACGCCGGAGGTTGGCACGCCGTAGGCGTGACGGAAGAAGTTATTTTCGAAAAGGACGGGAAAGACGATGAGCTTTTTGAAGGATAAAACCGGCTGTTTAGGAGTCAGGTAACGCTTCGCGAATAGGGGCTGCGTTGGGGCGTTGCCCCCAAACCCCACCCAGAACCTGAGGTTCTTGGATTTCCCGTTTCGCTTCGCGGCGAAAGGAAGAGAAATGAGCGAAAAGGCTTTTCTTTTCGGCAAAAATGGGCTACAATAGAGGGCGGTTAACGGCATTTCCCCGAGTTATCGGGTTGAAAGCAAAATACGGAGGAGGAAATCATCATGAACAACAAAAATTCGGTCAAGACGGTTGTGGCTGTGGCCATCGGCGCGGCGCTGTTCTTTGTGCTCGGTCGCTTTGTGGCGATTCCGAGCGGCATTCCGAATACGAACATCAGTCTGCAATACGCGGTGCTCGGTCTGCTGGCGGCGATGTACGGCCCGCTGGCGGGCGGCCTGATCGGCTTCATCGGCCACACGCTGATTGACCTGAGCTGGGGCGGCAGCCCGTGGTGGAGCTGGGTGATTGCATCCACGTTTGTGGGCCTTGTGGTCGGCGCGTTCGCCAAGAAGCTGAGCATCAACGAAGGCGAGTTTGGCAAGAAGGACGTTGTGACCTACACCATCGCCAACGTGATTGCGCATGTGGTGGCGTGGATTGGCGTTGCGCCGGTGCTGGACATTCTGATTTACGCCGAGCCGGCGGACAAGGTCTTTGCGCAGGGCGCGATGGCGGCGGTTGCCAACATCCTGACGGCGGTTATCGTCGGCGCGCTGCTGATTACGGCCTATACCAAGACCATCGCCAAGAAGGGCTCTCTGGAAAAGCAGTAAGAGCGGAAAAAGTCATCATCAAAAGGCGGGTCAGCATCGATCCGCCTTTTCTGGTTGAAGATTCACAGCAGGAGGGGCTTTCATGGAGCCGATTATTTCCTTCCGAGATTTCAGCTTTCAATATCGGGCGCAGAAAGAGCCGACCGTTCGGCACATCAATCTGGATATCATGCCGGGTGAGCGGGTGCTGATTGCTGGGCCGTCCGGCAGCGGCAAAAGCACGCTGGGCAGCTGCATCAACGGGCTGATTCCGTTCAGCTATGCGGGCGAAGTCAGCGGCAGTTTGACAGTGGACGGCGTGAACGCGCCGAAGAGCAGCATCTTTGAGCTTTCCGCGCACGTCGGCACGGTGCTGCAAGACCCCGACGGGCAGTTTATCGGCCTGACGGTGGCGGAGGACATCGCCTTTGCGCTGGAAAACAACTGCACGCCGCAGCGGGAGATGCACGACATTACGCGCAGAGCCGCCGAGCTGGTGCACATCGAGGACCATCTGGAATACGCGCCGCACGAGCTTTCCGGCGGGCAGAAGCAGCGCGTCAGCTTGGCGGGCGTGATGGTCGATTCGGTGAAGATTCTGCTGTTTGACGAGCCGCTGGCGAACCTCGACCCCGCGGCGGGCAAGCAGACGATGGAGCTGATTGACGACATTCAGCGGCAGACGGATACCACGGTGCTCATCATCGAGCATCGGCTG
Organism: uncultured Clostridia bacterium; assembly: GCA_934675735.1. Taxonomy (GTDB): domain Bacteria; phylum Bacillota; class Clostridia; order Christensenellales; family Aristaeellaceae; genus Ventricola. The sequence continues at coordinate 86,398 of CAKURR010000002.1, read as the reverse complement.
GAGGATGTGCTCTGGCGCAATGTGGACAGAATCATCCTCGTGGACGACGGCGAAATTGTCGCGGACATGAAGCCGGACGACCTGCTGGCCACCGACCTGCTGCAAACGAACGGCATTCGCGAACCGCTGTATGTGACCGCGCTGCGCTACGCGGGTGTGGAGGTAACGGCGTCGAAGCGGCCGGGCCGTCTGCCGGATTTGCAGCTGGACGAAGCGGACAAACGGCGTGTGCGCGACTGGTTTTTGGGCGCGGCGGAGGCCGAGCGGGCGGCGCAGAAGCCGCCGCTGCTGACCGTGAGCGACCTTTCCTTCGGCTATACCCAAGAGCGGAAGAATCTGGAGCACATCTCCTTTTCGGTGAGCGAGGGCGAGATGCTGGCCATCGTTGGGCGAAACGGCGCGGGCAAATCGACGCTTTCCAAACTGATTTGCGGGTTTGAAACGCCGAACAGCGGCGTCATCAGCCTGAACGGGCGCGATTTGAAGGATGACAGCATCCGCGAACGCGCGGGGCAGATCGGCTATGTGATGCAGAACCCGAACCAGATGATTTCCAAGGTCATGATTTACGACGAGGTGGCGCTGGGGCTTTCGCGCTCCGGCCTGAGCGAGGCTGAAATCCGCGAAAAGGTGGAGGAAACGCTCAAAATCTGCGGGCTGTATCCCTTCCGCAACTGGCCGATTTCCGCGCTTTCCTTCGGGCAGAAGAAGCGCGTGACCATCGCCAGCGTATTGGCGATGGGGCCGAAAATCATCATCCTTGACGAGCCGACTGCCGGGCAGGATTTCTTCCATTACACGGAAATCATGGAGTTTCTGCGCTCCCTCAACGCGCTGGGCGTGACCGTCATCATGATTACCCACGACATGCACCTGATGCTGGAATACACGACCCGCGCGCTGGTATTCAGCGACGGGCGTTTGATTGCGGACGCCGCGCCCGCCGCCGTGCTCTGCGACAGCGAGCTGGTGGAGCGCGCCGCGCTCAAGGAGACGAGCCTGTTTGCGCTGGCCTCCATGTGCGGCGTGGACGCGCCTGTGCGCTTTGTGGAGCGCTTTATTGAGACCGACAGGGAGGTGCGCAGCCGTGGCCGCTAAGACCGTTTTGAACTATCTGCCGCGCAAGAGCGTCGTGCACGAACTGACGGGCACGACCAAGCTGGTATTCTTTCTGCTGTTCACCTTCGCCAGCATGATGACCTACGACACGCGCGTGCTGCTGGCGCTTCTGCTGGTGAGCGCGGCGATTTTCCGCCTGAGCAAGATCCGTTTTCGCGAAGTGCGGTTCATGATGACCTTCACGCTCGTGTTTCTCGTGCTCAACAACCTGTTCATTTTCCTGTTCAATCCGGATCAGGGCACGGCGCTCTACGGCACGCGGCAGGTGCTCTTTCACCTGTTCTGGCGATACGACGTGACGCGGGAACAGCTGTTTTACATGTTGAATATCTCGCTCAAGTATTTTGTCTCCCTGCCGATTGCGATTCTGTTCATCTCCGCGACGAACCCGAGCGAGTTTGCCGCCAGCCTGAGCAGCATCGGCGTGAGCTATCGCGTGGGCTATTCCGTCGCGCTGGCGCTGCGCTACATCCCCGATATTCAGCGGGATTACCACGCCATCAGTCAGGCGCAGCAGGCGCGCGGCATCGAGCTGGGCAAAAAGGAAAAGCTGCTCATGCGGCTCAAGAACTCCGTCAACATCCTGCTGCCGCTGATTTTATCCAGCCTGCAGCGCATCGACGTGATTTCCAGCGCGATGGAGCTGCGCGGCTTCGGCAAAGATAAAAAGAAGCGCACTTGGTATATGAAACGCCCCATGAAACGAAACGATTTCATCGCCATCGCGTTGGGCGCGGCGCTGCTCGCGTTCAGTCTGGGGATGATTGCCGTCAATGGGGGACGGTTTTGGAGTCCGTTTTAAGCGGAAAATGCGGGGAAAGTAAAGCATGGAAACCAACTCGGGCCCTTGCCCGAAGGAAGGAATGGATATGAACAAAAATGTTGCAGACGACGCGCTGCGCGGTTTGCTGAAACGGCGCATGCCTGCGTGGGCAAGAGCGGCGCTCGTGCTGGCCGCGACGGCGGTGTTCGCGGTATTTGCTTATCATGCGCGATACGCGAAGCTCGACGAATTCGGCGGCTTTCGGCTGGAAGAGATGACGCGGTTCACCGCGGGCGTGATGGCCGCGGTTTATGCGCTGACGGCGGCGGTGGCGCTGCGCATCGGCAAAAAGCTGAATGCCGGCGCGCAGATGCTGCTGTGCGTGGCGATTGGCGCAATCCTGCTGGCGAAAATCTCGCTGTTTGACTACGTGAGCGACGATTACGAGATTTTTTTGAGCAACTGGATTTACGATTATTCCCAGATGAGCGTTTGGGAGGGGCTGGGCACGTATATCGGCAGCGACTACACGCCGCCGTATCTGTATCTGCTGCTGCTGATTTCCCGCGTGAAGAACTATCCGTGGCAGTATCTGGTCAAGGCGCTCTCGATGGCGTTTGAGGTGCTGCTGGCCTACGCCGTCACCAAGCTGGCGGGGATGAAGGTCAGGGGCGCGGGCGCGCGCGTGATGATATTCACGCTGACGCTGATTCTGCCGACGGTGGTGTTCAACGGCGCGTACTGGGGTCAGTGCGACGTGATTTATACCTCGCTGTGCCTGTTGGCGCTGTATATGGCGCTGCAAAAACACAGCGCACGAAGCATGGTGCTTTTCGGCATGGCGCTGTCCTTCAAACTGCAGACGGTGTTCTTTCTGCCCGCGCTGCTGCCGCTGTGGCTGCGCAAAGATATCAAACTGCGCCATCTGGTGCTGATTCCGGCGGCGTATATGGCGATGATGATTCCGGCGCTGGCGGCGGGCAAGTCGCTGCACCATGTGCTGACGGTCTACACTTCGCAGATGAACGGCTACAACTCAATGGTCATTAACGGGCCGAGCCTGTATAACTTCCTGCCCGCGTCGATGAGCAAGGATACGCTCTTCACCATGTTCAACGGCATGGCGATGGCGCTGGGCATGGCGATGATGGTCATCATCTGCCTGATGGTCTGTCTGCACCGTGACCGTATCACGCGGGAGGGGACGCTGCTGACCTGCCTGCTGGTGCTGGGCGGCGTGCCGTTCTTTCTGCCGAAGATGCACGAGCGCTATACCTTCGGCGCGGACGTGCTGGCGCTGGTGCTTGCGGCGTATAACCCGAAGCGCATCGCGCTGCCGCTGCTGTTCGGCCTCGCGTCCTACATCTGCTACACGGCGGGCCTGCCGGGCGACGCGATTTTTGATCTCAGGTGGGCGACGGTGTTTCAGGGCGCGGCCGTTGCGCTGACGGCGGCGGCGCTTTACAAGAGCCTAAACGAGGAAAAGACGGATGCCGTTTTGGCGGAGGTGAAGGCGTGATGGACAGAACATGGATGCGCGATCCGCTTCGCGCGGGCATGGAAGCGCGGGTGTCGGGCGCAAAAAAGGCGGCGCTCGGCGCGGCGCTGACGCTGGCGTTCTTCGTCGCCGCGCTGAAAGCCTGCGCCGCGATGGAAGGGGCGTTTGTGCCGGCGCTGGTGGGCGCGGTATGCGCGGCGCTGCTGATGTTTGGCGCGTGGCGCGCGCTGAAGGAGCAGCCGGTGATGGTGCTGCTGTGCGCGGCGCTGCTGGCTATGCTGGCGGTGGCGGCGCATCTGGCGATGATGGATATCAAGCCGGGGCGCATGACCAAGGTGCTGGCGCCGATGCTGGAGGAAATGTGGAATTATGACCTCGGCGCGGCGATGGCGTGGGAGGACGGCGCGTGGTCGGGCGGCTATCTCATTGTGATGGCGCTCATCTCGCGTCTGGAAAGCTTTTCGCAGCTCTACGCCGTGAAGCTCTTTGATATGGTCTGCCAGACGGCGGCGGCGCTGGCGGTTTTGAAGCTGGCGCTCGGGCGCGGCGCAAAGCCGGGCGCGGCGGTCGGGGCGATGCTGGCCTGCGTGCTCGCGCCGACGATGCTGCTGAACGGCGGCTGCTGGGCGCAGTGCGACGCGATGTTCGCTGCGCTGACGCTCTGGGGGCTTGCGCTGCTGACGGATGACCATCCGGTTTGGGGCTGCATCCTCTGGGGAATGGCGGCGGCGACGAAATTGCAGGCGGCGTTCCTGTTCCCGCTGCTGCTCGTGTTCTTCATGAAGGGCAGGGTCTCTGTCCGCCATCTGCTGGCGGGGCTGGCGGCGTTTGTGCTGATGCAGGCGGCCTTTCTGGCGGACGGGCAGGGTCTGGCGGCGGTGTTTGGCCGCTATGCCTCGCAGATTGACGAAATCGCCTACGGCGGCGCGGGGCTGGCGGATCACGCGGCGGGCGTTTACAGCCTGATGACGGTCGCCTCCGTGCGCGAGTTCAGCGGCATGGGCATGTATCTGGGCTTTGCGTGCGCGCTGTTGGTCGCCTTTGCGCTGATTCACGCGCATGCGGATTTGGACACGGACGCGCTGCTGCTCGGGGCGCTGCTGCTGGCGGCGGGCCTGCCGCTGATTCTGCCGCAGATGAACGCGCGCAGTCTGTATCTGGCGGGCATGCTGGCCTTTGCCTGCGTGGGCAATGCGCGGCGGTTCGCCGTGGCTGTCGTGCTGGAGCTGATTTCGCTGTGCAGCTACATCGAGGCGATTTTCTCGTTCACGGTCATCCCGATGAACGTGCTGAGCCTGCTGGCGATTGGCTGCGCGGCGGTCATTCTGTTTGAACTGATGGGCAAATTGGGCATCAAGGGGGGCGCAGAGCGGTGAAAGCGACGCTTGACGCGTGGGATGAGCGCCTGCGCGGGCTGCTGGCGCGGCCCTGCGGCAAAGCGGCGCGCATCGTCTGCGCCGCGCTGACGCTGCTCGGCTTTGCGGGCGTGGCGGCGACGCGCACCCTCGCGCTGGGGCATCCCGCCGCGACGGCGGCGGCGCTCTGCGTGCCGCTGGCGGTGATGCTCGTCTTTGCGATGCAGCTTGTCAAAGAGCAGGAGCAGGGCGTGCCGGGCGCGCTGCTGCTGGGCGCGCTCTGCGCGGCGGCGATGCTGGCGCGGGTCAGCTTTCTGGATCGGTCCTCCGGCGATTACGACATCTATCTGGCGGACTGGCTGCAAAAGCTGGCGGCGGGGTCGTTTGCCGAGGGCATGCGCCAAAACATCGGCGAATACAATGTGCTGTATCAATACATTCTGTTTATCATCACGCGGCTGTCCGTGCCGTCGCTCTATGCGGTGAAGGCGGTTTCCTTCATTGGGGATGCGTTTCTGGCGGGCGCGGCGGCGGCGCTGGCGCAGAAGAACGGCAAAAAGAGCATGGCCGCGTTCGGCTTGGCGCTGCTGCTGCCGACCATCGTTCTAAACGGCGGCATGTTCGCCCAGTGCGACAGCCTGTATGCGGCCTGTGCGCTCTGGGGGCTGGCGCTCGCGCTGGAGAGGAAGCCTGCGCGCGCGGCGGCGTGCTTTGCGCTGTCGCTGGCGTTTAAGCTGCAGGCGGTGTTCATCCTCCCCATTGTCGCCGTGCTCTGGGCGGATAAAAAACTGCGCCTGTCGGATGCGCTCGTCTTTTTGGGCACGCTCGTGCTGACGGCGCTGCCTGCGCTGCTGGGCGGCAAGAGCCTCGGCGCGCTGCTTTCCATCTACACGGCGCAGACGGGGCTGTATACCGGCCTGACGTATAACGCGCCGAGCCTGTTCGCGCTGATGAACACGACGGGGTTGGATGTGTATGCCTACGGCAATTTCGGCATGGCGCTGGCGTTCGGCGCGTGCGCGCTGCTGACGGCGCATGGCGTGAAGCGCGCGGGGAAGATGACGCGGGAGGCGTATCTGCATCTGGCGCTGCTGCTGCCGCTGACAGTCGTCTTTTTCCTGCCGCGGATGCACGAGCGGTATTTCTATCTGGCGGATATTCTGGGCGTCACGCTGGCGGCGTATGACAAAAAGGCCGCGCCCGTGAGCGCGCTGATTGCGCTCGCGTCGTTTGGCTGCTATTGGGAAACGCTGCTCAGTCTGCCCATGTGCGCGCTGCTGATGTTTACCGCGCTGATTTTGGCTTTGGGGCATATCCAACGGGACGAAAATGTGATATAATGGCATAAAGCAACAGAATGTCACTTTTCCCGGCGAAGAAAAGGTCTGCCGGAACGTTTTTCATTGAAAACACAACAAACAAAATGAAAACCCGCAGCCTGCGGGACGGAGGACTTTTGCATGAATCGGGAAGAAATGCTCAACTTTTTGAAAAACGAGGCGCGCGGCATCTCTGTGATGTTCGGGCCGAACTGCGAAACCATCGTTCACGATATGACCCGACCCGGCCATCCGATTCTGGCGATTTTCAACGGAACGGTGACGGGCCGCGAGGTCGGCTCGACGGCGGATATCTTCGGCGATATCGGCGATTACGACGAGAGTATCTACCAGAACAAGGATTATATCAACCAGCTGGTGCTCTCCCGTGACGGGCGCACGCTCAAAAGCTCGACCTTTAACATCGTCGGCGAGGATTATCATTTCGCGCTGGGCATCAATATGGATATCACCAACATGGTGCGTGCGGGGCAGATGCTCAGCGAGCTGACTGCCACCAGCGGCGACTTGCAGCAGACGCTCATGCAGGACGCGCGGAGCCAGCTCGAGGAATTGCTGCGCGAGTGCATCAGCGCCGTGGGCAAAGAGCCGGAGGCGATGAAAAAGACCGACCGCATGCGCATCATCCGCATGCTCTATAAGCGCCGCGCGTTCACCTATCAAAAGTCCGTGGCGATTGTCGCCGAGCGGCTGAATGTGTCGCGCTACACGGTGTATAAGTATATGCACGAGCTGGAGGAGGCCGAAGCGGCGGGCAGCCTGGTGCAGGACTGAGGAAGATTCCAATCCAATCAAAAACGCATGATACGCCGAAGCGCGCTCATGCGTTTTATTTTGTAAACTGTGAATGAACGAAAAACAAGTTCCGCACAAAGAGCGGACGCGCAGGGCGCGTCCGTTATAAAGGGAAAATGGCTCCGTTGAGCATATGGTTATCTGGCCTTCGCCGTCGTTCCCCGAACCACCAGCTCCACCGGCAGGTTGAAATCCTTCGGGTCGGGCGTTTCGCCGTCAATCATCGCGAAAATGGCTTCTGCCGCGCGGCGGCCCTTGCCGATGCCGTCCTGATGGATGGTGGTCAGCGGCGGAAAGGTCATGCGCGCGATATCCACATCGTCAAACCCGACGACGGAAACATCCTCCGGCACGCGCGCGCCGCCCTCGCGCAGACCCGTGATGACGGCGGCGGCGTATTGGTCGCCGCTGATGCAGATGCCCGTGAAATCCCGACGCGCGGCGAGCTGCCGTCCCAGCGCAATTCCGCGCTCGGCGTTGAAGGGGAAGAGGTTGGTCAGCAGGTTTTCGGGGTTTGGCGTGATGCCCGCTTCCTCGAGCGCGTCGCAGTAGCCCGCGTAGCGCTGGTCGTTGTTCATAAACCCGCAGTGCACCGCGCCGATGAACAGAATCTCCCTGTGCCCCAAATCGATGAGGTGCTTCGCCGCCAGATAACCGCCGCGCCTATCCTCGGCGCGCACCTGGATGAGCGTCGGGTCGTCGAGGTAGGTGTTAATCGTTACGCACGGCTTGCCTTGCTTTTTGACGAAATCCACCAGACTCTGCGGCACGCGGTCTTTGAAAATCACGCCGTCCGGGTTCCAGTTGTTGAGCATCAGCCGCAGAACGTCCTCGTCCGTGCCGCGGCGCGTCATCAGAAAATAGCCGTGGTCGGTGACGACGCTCTCCAGCCCCGAGAGCATCACGCCCGCAAAGCCGTTGCCCGCATAGGTTTCCCGCGGGCTGTGGGTATCCACATAGGCGATGATTCGGGAGGAATGGCTCACCAGCGCCCGCGCGGACATGTTGGGCACATAGTGCAGCTCTTCAATCGCGTCGAGAATCCGCTGCACCGTCTGCGGGGAAACGCGGTCGTAATTGCCGTGAACGACATTGGAGACCGTCGTCAGACTGACGCCGACGAGACCGGCGATATCTTTCATCGTGGCCATGGGTAGCCCTCCCTCATCAACATTGTAATCTATTATACCATGTTGAGCGCTAAACTGCAAATAGGCAAAGAAAAAAGCCGTTCTGCCCAACGCGGGGAGAGCGGCTTTTTGCGGCAATGAAAGGAATTGACGGATGGGGCGGAATCGGCTCAGTATTTGAGCTTCTGGGTGGCCGCCCAGCCTTCGTTGATGGCTTCCTGATGGCTGGTGGCATACGGGCCGATGCTCTTGGCCTTATCCATGGAAATCGGGAAGTGCACGCACAGGTGGCCGTTGAAGTTGTTGTTGGACAGGTGCTGCGGGGAGTGCGGCACGTCGTGAGTCGAGCCGATGTAGGTCTTGCCGTCGGAGAAAGTGACCCAGACCGCCTTCGGCGCCCACGTCGTCTTGCCGCCGAACGCCTTGAGCATGATGGCCGTGTCCTCCGCCGTGGCGGGCTCGGCGTCCATATGCGCGTCCTTGGTCATGATGCGCAGCTTCCAGGAATAGCCGGTGGAGAAATCATACACCGTGCAGTATTCGCCGTTTTCATAGTTGCGCCGCCAGTTGTAGAAGTTGTCGTAGATGACGTTGTTCGCCATCTGCGGGGTCGTCGAACTGCCGCCGGAGCTGCTGCTGCTGCTGCCGGTGTAATCCGCGTTGATGGCGGCGAGCGTGCGCTTGCCCGCAATGCCGTCCGCCGTCAGGCCCTTGGATTTCTGATAGGACGTGACTGCTTCGGCGGTCAGCGTGCCGAAGTTGCCCGTCTTGTTGCCGGTATAGAAGCCCAGATAGGTCAGCATGTTTTGCAGCTTGAGCACCTCGTCGCCGGAGGAACCCTGCTGGAGCGTGACGCTCGTGTTGAGGGTGGAGGAGGAAGAGCTGCTCGAAGAACTGTTCGAGCTGCTATTGCTGTTATTGCTGCTGCTATTGCTGTTATTGCTGTTGCTTGAGCTGCTGCCCGAATTGCTGCTGCCGGAAAGCTTGCTTGTGATGGCGGAGAGCGTCTTGCTGCCCGCGATGCCGTCGGCGGAAAGGCCGTTCGCCTTCTGGAAGTTATAGACGGCTTCCTTGGTCAGGCGGCCGAAATTGCCGGTGACGGAACCCGTGTAATAGCCCAGCGTCTTGAGGTTCTGCTGGAGGGTGCGCACGGCTTCGGATTTTACGCCGTACTTGAGCAGGTCGCTCGAGCCGGAAGTCGAAGCGCCGCTCGAGGACGAGCTGCTTGACGACGACGAACTGCCCGACGACGAAGAGGAAGAAGAAGAGGACGACGACGAGCCGCCGACCGCTTCCGCGATTTTCGACAGCGTTTTCGCGCCCGCAATGCCGTCGGCGGAGAGACCGTTTTTACGCTGGAAATTCATGACCGCCGCTTCCGTGATGCTGCCGTAGTGGCCGCTGATGGTGCCGGAATACAGGCCGAGCGCAGTCAGGTTCTGCTGGAGCTTCATGACCGCGTCGCTGCGCGTGCCGTAACGAAGGATGGAGCTGTCTGACACGGTGGAGGAAGAAGAGGACGAAGCGCTCGACGACGAAGAAGAGGAAGAAGCGCCGGACGAACCGGCGGTGTAGGTGATGCCCGCTGCCTCATACAGCGCCGCGCGGGTATCCTCATTGACGATGCCGTTATCCGCAAGCGCATATTTTTTCTGGAATTTCTTGACCGCGGCCTCGGTCTTTTCGCCGTAGTGGCCGGTGATGCCCGCGCTGTACAGATTGAGCTGCTTGAGCGCGGTCTGAATGGTCGCGATTTCATCCGCCTCGTCGCCGAGGCTGTAATCCTGCGCCGAAGCGCTTGCACAGACGCATACCATCAAAGCGGCGGAAAGTGCCGCGAGCCATCTTTTGTTAGACGCACGAATCGACATAAGGGCATGCGTCTCCTTTCATTTCAAGTATGTGACCATTTTATTACGAACTGTAACATTTGTCAAGCGAATTTTAATAAACAAGCGGTCATAACGAAACAAAAGGATGAAAATCCGCATCAAAAAGCGGCGTGTAGCGCAGAATGCCGGCTTCATCCCGCGCGCTCAAAAAGACGTGCGCCGCCTTCGGCACGAAGGCGAGCGGGCGCGGCGCAATCGCCGAAAGTGCTTCGGGCGCAGTCTGCACATGGCGCGCGAGGGTGATGTGCGGGGCGAAGGGGCCGACGTCGGCGGGCAGACCGCAGGCCTGCAAATCCGCGACCAGCGCGCCGTGCAGCGCATCCAGAGACGGCTCGCACCGCGCGCGAAGAATCAGAATCGCGTTATCCGCGCGGCCGAAGTAATCCACGCGCTCCGGCGTGATGGTCGGCGCGGGCATTTGCGCGGCGCGCGCGGCCAAAATCGCCTGAACGTCGTCCAGCCGCTCGGGCGCGACCTCGCCCAGAAACGCCAGCGTGATGTGATAATTGGAAGCGTCGCCGTAGCGGCCGGGCATGAGCGCTTCGGCGCGGCGCGCGCAGAGGGCTGCTTCCGCACGGACGGAAGCGGGGAGGGAAAGACCGTAGAATAGACGCATGGGGACCTCGGAAATAAAAAAGATGAAACCAGTATATCGCATTTGTTTGTAAGGGGCAAGCATAATAAAAAGCTATGAATGAGCAAAAAACAAATTCTGCACAAAACGCGGACGCACATTCGTGAAACGGGCGCGTTTTTCACAGAAAAAGGACAGCGCCCTGCGCGCCCCTACAATGGGTGGTCGTTTATCAAATTTGTGCAGATTTTCGGATTTGCTCATTTATAGGTAAAAAGAAGAAAAAGGAATAACCAATATTCAGCTTGTTGACATAAGCAAACTTGGTTTGAATAGAAAAATCAAGAAATTCAGCTATTCTTTCATTTGCGGAAAGGGCTATTCTCCCCCTTCGGGGGGAGAATAGCTTTTTGTCAACAGTCTGCAATATTTTCTGAGAATCCATCCTTGCTTTTTTTCTGCTCTTTTGTTATAATCTTCGGGCAACCTATGCGGACTGTTCGCAACCATCCAGTCCTTAAACAAAACTATGGGCCGAAGGCGCGCTGCGCCTTCCAAGCGGCTCAGGCCGTTTTTTTATTGCAAAATTAGGCCGCTCCCGCTTGCCCTGTCGTTTTGCCGGTTAGCAAAATGAACAAGGAGATTTTTCCCATGAGCGCTCTGAAACCCCAAAACACCCGCGCGCTGGCCCGCGGCGCAATCATCGCCGCGCTGTATACCGCGCTGACCGTTCTGCTGGCCCCGCTGAGCTACGGCGAGGTGCAGATTCGCTTCTCTGAAGCGTTCACCCTGCTGCCGATTCTGATGCCGGAGGCCGTGCCCGCGCTGCTGGTGGGCTGTCTGCTTTCCAACATCCTCGGCGGTTGCACGATTTTCGATATTGTGTTCGGCTCACTGGCCACGCTGCTGGCCGCCGTCTGCACGCGCCGCCTGCGCGATAAGTTCTGGCTGGCCGCGCTGATGCCGGTGCTGTTTAACGGCGTGATTGTCGGCGCTGTCGTGCATTTCTGCTATTCTCCGGCGATTGCCCTGCCGCTGTGCATGCTCTCCGTCGCCGCGGGCGAGGCCGTCGCGTGTCTGGTCGTCGGCCCTCTGCTCATCGGCGTGCTGCGCCGCGTGCCTGCTTCCGTGCTGAACTAAATCCCTTTTCCTCTTGACAAAGCCGCCCGCGCGGCGGTATTGTGTATGTATGGCGGAAGGAATCTTTCCGCAAAGCATATCCGATGTGTCAGGAGGGTTTTTTTATGCGTATTGCGTTGATTAACGAGAACAGCCAGGCGGCGAAGAACGCCGTGATTGAGGCCGCGCTCAAGAAGGTCGTCACCCCGATGGGCCACGAGGTCGATAACTACGGCATGTACGGCAAGGAGGGCGAAAGCCAGCTGACCTACGTGCAGAACGGCATTCTCGCCGCGATTCTGCTCAACTCCGGCGCGGCGGATTACGTCGTCACCGGCTGCGGCACGGGCGAGGGCGCGATGCTGGCGCTCAACAGCTTTCCGGGCGTGATCTGCGGCCACGTGGTCGATCCGTCCGACGGCTTCATGTTCGCTCAGATTAACGACGGCAACGCGGTTTCCATGCCGTTTGCCAAGGGCTTCGGCTGGGGCGCGGAGCTGAACCTCGAATACACGTTTGAAAAGCTGTTCGGCTTCGGCAGCGGCAACGGCTATCCGGCGGACCGCGTCGTGCCCGAGCAGCGCAACAAGAAGATTCTCGACGCGGTGCGCGCCCATACCCTCAAGGATTTGATTACCTGCCTGAAGGGCATCGACCGGGAACTGGTGCGCGGCGCGGTCGCGGGCGAGCATTTCGCCGAGCTGTTCTTCGCCCACGCGAAGGATGAGCAGATTATCGCGTATGTGCGTGAGCTGGTGGGGTAAAACGCAGGGAGGGACGTTGTATGCTTCTTAATCTTTCTTACCTGAGCTACCCGCTTCCGCCGGACATTCAGCGGCTATACGAGGCGGGGGACTTTGAGCGCATGGAACGGGTCATCCGCCGTCGGCTGGACGACCCGTGCGTGCCCGAAGCGATGAAAGAGCGTCTGCGCGTGCAGCTGGAGATGGCGTATGAAATCCCGCGCGCGTATCCGTACACGCGGGCGCAGATGCTGGATATGCTGCAAAAGAATGTGGCGGATTTTGCGGAGGAAGAGCTTGAAACCCTGCGCGACGACGGCACGCTCGACTGGCGCTATGTGAACGGCGAGGTGCGGTTCAAAAACAACGCGCTTTCCGCGCTGCTCAAGACGCGCAGGGAATACGCGCTGCGGGCGACGGACCCCGCCGTGATGAGCGGCGCGAAGGCGAGCACCGAGCAGCTGAACGCGATGATCGCCAAGATGAAGGCGAACGGGGGCGTGCGCGCGCGGTTTGAGCTGCACGAGGAGCTGACCGTCAAAAGCGGCCGCCTGACCGAGGGGGAAACCCTGCGCATCCACCTGCCGATGCCCATCGTCGGCGCACAGGTGAAGCGCGCCGAGCTGCTTTCCGCGTCGCATCCCGTCGCGTTCCTTGCGCCGGAGGACGAGCCGCAGCGCACGATATACTTTGAACTGCCGTATGAGCCGGGCATGACGGTCAGCGCCGAAATCGCCTATGAAATCGACGCGCCGTATTGTCATCCCAACGCGCGCGAGGTCTACGCCGAGCAGCCCGTGTTCGACACCGAGGAGAGGCCGCCGCACGTGGTCTTTACGCCGTATCTGCGCGCGCTGGCGAAGGAAATTGTCGGGGACGAGACGAACGCCCTGCTCAAGGCGCGCAAAATCTATGATTTCATCACAACGCAGACGGTCTATCGCTTCATGCCGCCGTATCTGACGGTGACGAACATTCCCGAATACTTCCTCAGCGGGTTGCGCGGCGACTGCGGCGTGCAGGCCATCACGTTTGTGACGCTCTGCCGTCTGTGCGGCGTTCCGGCGCAGTGGCAGAGCGGCCTGTATACCAAGCCGAACAGCGCGGGCCATCACGACTGGGCGCGGTTCTATGTCGCGCCGTTCGGCTGGCTGTTTGCGGATTGCTCGTTCGGCGGTTCGGCCTATCGCGCGGGCGATTTGGAGCGCTGGAATTTCTATTTCGGCAATCTCGAGCCGTGGCGCATGCCGACGTGCAGCGCGTTCCAGCAGGAGTTCAACCCGCCGCGTAAATTTCTGCGGCACGATCCGTATGACAACCAGAGCGGCGAGGTCGAGAGCCTGACGCGCAGACTGTATGCGGATGAGTATGAGGACGACTGTCGGGTTGTCAAGTACGAAGAAATGGAATAAAGAAAACGGGGCTTTTATCGCGAAGATAAAAGCTCCGTTTGCCTATAAACCGATTGATTCAAGCGGCTTTGCGTTCGTCAGGTCACGCTTCGATCCCTGACGCATGTTGATTTCGCTTCGCGGGTGGGGAAGCGATGGGGCTTTGCCCCATGCCCCACAAGGGAACTGAGTTCTCTTGACCTTCCGTTCGCTTTGCGGCGGTTTGAAGAAAGGGTTACAATCCGCTTTCAAACGCGTCGAAGAACTCCGGACAGCTCCATCCGCCGCAGGCGCTGACGGTATCGCCGGAAACGCCGAGCTGGAGCTTCAGACCGTTGGTGAGCGTGACGGTCAGGGTCTGCTTCCTTGCGGAAGAATCCGCCGACTTGAGCGTCGCGTGGTCGAGCAGAACGGCTATCGCGTCGTTCGCCGCGTCGCCGGTCAGCGTGCCCACGCCGGAGAGCGTCAGCTCGGCGACCTGTCCGCGCACGGAGAAGGTGTCCTCCAGGCCCTGGCCGCCCGGTCCCTTGCCCGCGTAGCTGACCCGCTGGAACAGGCGCATGCTTCCGCCGACTTCACAGGCGACGGCGGTATTCGTGTCGAGGCCGGACACGGCGTAGATGGTTTGGCCCGCGTCGGCGACGTTGGAGAGACCGCCCGCCATCGCGTCATCGTCGGCGAGGGACGGCTCGTCGGTCGTGGTGTTGACCGTGCCGACTGCGCCGCCGAGCAGGCTGCCTGACACATTTTCGGGCGTGTCGAGCATGCGGTAGACTGCGCCGTTGACAGCCACCAAGGGGATGTCGCCGCTTGTCGATGCGAAGAGCGAATCGCCGCTTGTTCCGCCTGCCATGCGGACGCGCGCCGTGCCGCTCACGTCCGCCATGCGCGTCATGGAAGCGGCCTGCCCGTCGCCCGCCGCGATGGTGTCAATCGACACGGGCGCGGGCGAAGCCGCCGCGTTCGCCGCCGTTTGGCTCAGCCGCGGCGCGAACACGCCGATGCAGGCAACCGCCAGCGCTGCGCAGCAGAGCGTGGGCACAAGGCGCGGCATGACGACAGGCCGTTTCTTTTCTTCCCGTGCGGCGGATAAGATGCGCCGCTTCATCGTTTCATCCGCATGCAGACCGGAGAGCATCTCGTCGGCCGTCGGCGCGAGGCGCTCAAGTTCTTTGATATCCATCACCGGTTGCTTCCTCCTTCAAAAGGCTTTCCAGTTTTTTTCTCGCTCTGGAAAGGCGGCTGGAAATCGTCCCTTCCGGAAGCCCGAGCATCTGCGCGATTTCGGCGATGCCCAGACCCTGATAATAGTGCAGCAGAATCGTTTCGCGGAACTGGACGGGCAGCTTATGGATTGCCCGCATCAGCTCGGCTTTTTCCTCGCGCTGCTCGATGGTTTCCTCCTGCGCCGGAATGATATCCAGCGTCGGCGCGCCGAGCACCACGCGTTTGAGCCACGCGCTGCGCCACAAATCGCGGCAGCAATTCACCGTCACGCGAAGAAGCCACGCTTTTTCGCAGCCGGGCGCAATCGCCTCGCCGCGCGTATAGAGCTTGACGAACACGTCCTGACAGACGTCCTCGGCCTTTTGTTTATCCGCCAGATAAAAGTATGCCATGCGCAGCACGTCGTCTGCGTATTGCGCATACAGCTCTTCAAATTGAGCGTCCCGATCCGGCGCTTTCACGCTGCTTTCCAACCGTTTCACTTCCTACCCTCGCTATATAAGACGGATGAGTCTGCCGTTTTCATCCGGCAAAAAGACAAAATTTCGATAAAAAGATTATACATGAACCGCCGCGCTTTCGCAAGGCTTGACGGCGTGGGAAGATATAACACAAAGGCGCGCCCCTGTTTGAGGGGACGCGCCGCCGAGCTTCGGCCTCGCGAGCAAAAGCCCGAAGATGAATCTGTTTTTTCGCAAGCAGGCGCGGGCCATGCCCGCTCAGAAGCTTCGTCCGCCGCCGCCGCCGCGGGAAGAACCGCCGCCGAAGCTGCCGCCGCCGAAACCGCCGCCAAAGCCGCCGCCGTGGGAACTGCCGCCGCCGAATCCGCCGGAAGGACGGCTCGGACGGCTCGGGCGCGGAGGACGGCCGCCGCCCATCGGGGGACGGGGCGGACGCGGGCCATAGCCGCCGCCAAAGCCGCCTCTCGGGGGACGCGGGCCGCGCGGGGGACGGCGGTTGCCGCGGCCGAAGAGCCAGCCCATGAAGAAATAGCTCAGACAGCCGCCGCGATTGGGCATCAGCGCGTTAAACAGCACGCAGATGATGATGTAAACAAAGATGACCCCGAGGATGAACTCGAACAAATCAAAGCCTCCTTCGTCGTAACTGCCGTAAGAATCGCCATAGGAATCGTAATTGTTGTAAGTGCTGCTCGAAGCGCTCTGCGAGGAGGAAAGCGAAAGCGTCTTGCCCTTCGCGCGGGCCAGATACGTGCACACGTCCTCATAGAGGTTGAGCATGCCCTTGTCGAATTTATTGTCGGCAAAGTAGTCGATGTTGTCGTCGATTAAATCGCCGCACTTGGAGCCGCTCATCACGCGGTCAACGCCCGTGCCCGTGCCGATTTGAATCTTGCGGTCGCCGCGCGCAAGCAGCACGACCACGCCGTTGTTTTCGCCCGACTGGCCGACGCCCCAGCTGTTGATGATGTCCGTGGCGTAGTCGGCAGGATCTGCGCCGTCGAGAAAATCGACGACGACGGCAATCGCCTGAATGCCGGTCGCGTCCTCGAGCGCCGCGCCGTATTGCTCGATGGTCGTTTTCGTCGAGTCGGAGAGCACCGACCCGTCAAAGTCATACGCATAGGCAAATTCGCTCGGCTTGCTCGGCACGGACGCGGATGCGCCGACCGCCAGCGCGAGCATCAGGGCCAATGCCGTGACGAGCGCCAAAACTTTTTTCATTGCGTTCTTCCTTTCCCGTTGCTTGGTTGTTCTTCCTCTCGGGCGGCTTCGCGCGCCGCCTGTTCTTCTTTCTCTTTTTCCTGTTCTTCCTCCCGGCGGGCGCGCTCGTCCTCTTCCTCGATGCGCGCGTAGAACCCGCCGACGTGGTGGGCGATCATGTGGCCGGCAAAGCCGACGGCGATGACCGCCACCAGCGCGATGATGGCCAAAGCGGCGAGCGCTTTGGGCGAATGCTTGGCCGCTTCGACCGCGATTTTCAGGTTTTCAAGGCTCAGGCCGGAAAAGATGCTCACTTACAGGCCCTCGTACATATCCGGCTGAGACAGCAGGAACTTGGTCGGCAGCTTTTCGTAGAGCTTTTCGGCCTTTTCGGCTTTCTGGTTATAGGTGCGCGCCTCTTGGCGGAGGAAGCTCCCCTGCTCGGCGAAGGTATCCATCGCGCGGGTGAGCATCTTTTCATCCTCGGTGTTGGTGAGGCTGGCGTCATCGACCAGCTGGCTGACGGCCACGGTGAGCTGCTGATCCGCGCGGCTGATGTCGCGGGCGGTCTTGGCGCTCTGCATGGCCTTGATGGCGTTGTTCACATCCTCAAGCGTCGATGAGCTGACGCTGCTGCGTTGGGCGACGGTCACGGCGTTCTGCGCGGCGCTGATGCGGTCCTCCACGATGGATTTCACATCGCCCTGGCGGATAAACGCTTGGGGCGTCGCGTTTTGCAGCGCGCGGAAATTGCCGATGGGCAGGGCCAGCGCGACCATCATGACCAGCGCGGCGACGCCCGCGCTCTGCGGCAGGGCGGCGAGGCCCTTGGGCGCTTCCTGCTTGGGCTTTTTCGGCTGCCGCTGCGTCTGCTGAGGATTCTGCGCCTGCTTCGGCGCGTTTTGGGTGGCATAGGCGGGCATAATCAAACCCCTCTTTCTGTGCGCTGCTCGGCGCTGCGGATTTTTTGCTGTTCGGCCAGCGAGGCTTCAATTTCGGAAAGCTCGGCCAGCAGGGCGTCGGCGGTCTGCTGGGCACGGGCTTGGTCGGTGCCGTCGTTCGCCTCGGCATAGGCGCGGGTCTGCGCGGAAAGCTCCCGCGCGCCGCTCTTGATGCCGCGCGCGGCTTCTTCGGTCGTGCGCTTCTGCATGGTCAGCGAATCGGTGGCGCGGGCCAAGCCGAGCGCCGCCGCCATCTGGCTCTTCCAGAGCGGGATGGTGACTTCCAGCGCGGCCTGCAGGCGGGAGCAGGTCAGCTCGTCGCTCGCCTGCACGGCGCGAATCTGCGCGGCCAGCTGGGTGGAAGCGACCTGCGTGATGCGCAAGTCCTGCACGCGGCGCTCCATGCGGGCGATATCCTGCGGATGATCGCCGCGCGCCTTGGCCTGAGCAATCACCTCGTCGCCGACGACAATGAGCGAGCACAGCTCGCGGTAAAGCCCTTCGTTGCGCTCGTAGAGCCGATCCAGCAGCGCGCTGTCGCGCATGAGCGCCACGCGGCGGTCGGTCATCTCGTCCGCACACGCGTTGATTCGGGGGATGGCCTTTTCATACGCGGCCTGCACCTCGGCAAGCGGCGCCGCCCCGCCGAACACGCGGCGGAAGAGCCCCTTGGCCTGCGCCGTGAACGAGCAGGATTTAATCTGCTCGGCCAGCGTCTGCATCACGCTTTCCAGCGGCTGGATATCCTGCCGAAGCATCTGCTCCAGCGCGATATCCGAAAACGCGCCCATTTCCTTCTGTGCCCGTGCGCCGAAGCCCATCACGGCGGCGTTGTCGCGGATATCGATGCGCGCGGCCATCGCTTCAATGCGGCGCTGCATCTCGGGGTCAAGCTGATTCTTCTGCGGTATCGCGCCCTGCTCGGGCACGAGAGCGAATTGGGAAAATTCACCCATTTATTTCTTTTCCCCCTTGGCAAAGAGCGAAGCGAAGGGGTCGTCCTCCTGCGGTTCTTCCTGCGTAACGGCGGGCGCGTCCGGCTCGGCGGTCAGGCCGTCGGATTTGAGCATATCCGCCAGCACGTCCATTTCGCTTTCCAGATTGATGAAGCGGAACTCGTTGAGCGCGTCCAGCTGCTTATGGAAGGCAGACTGCACCTCACCGACGGCTTTGGTGATGCGCGCGGCAATCTGCGGGCTGCTGCCCGCGTTGACCTCCGCTTCCAGCGCGGCGCGGGCATTCAGCAGCTTGAGTGTCGCGGGGAGGTAATAGCGGAGGAACGTGCGCAGCTGGGAGAGCATATTGGGCTGCTCCTCGAGCCGCTGCAAAATCAGGCGGCAGGTCGCCTCGATATCCTCGATTTGACGGGAAAGCGCCGGGTCGGCAATCGCGTCGTTGGCGGCGGCAATCTGGTCCAGCCGGCCGCGCGCCTCGCGGATGAGCGCGTCCACCTCGGCGTTGCCGGATTTCGGCGCGGTTTCCACCTCGACCACGCGGTCGGGATATTTCTTCTTGCCGAGGGCAAACGCGGCGCAGCCCACGCCCGCGGCAATCAGATAGCTTGAGAGCGTGCCGATGCCTGCCGTCAGCGCGACGGCCAGCACGCCCGCGCCCGCGAACACGAACGGCGCGCCGGAGCGAATCGTCTTTTTTTCCATCCCCCAAAACCTCCTGTTTTGTTCTGCGATGGGGAACGTTTGGGACGCTGTCCCAAACCCTGCCAAGAACCTGAGGTTCTTGGATTTCCCACCTCATGTCTCGCTGCGCGAGCCATGAAAAAATGACATTTGTATACGAATAAGCGGGTTAGTCCTCATCCTTGCGGAACGAAGCGTTGGTATTGACCTGCGTCGGCATGGCGCCGTAGCTCTGCCACTGTTTGACAAACGCGTCATCCACCTCGAAGCGGACCAGCACCGAGCCGCCCGCGGGGATGCCCACATCCTGAAGGGTCGTGCCGTCGGCGTAAATCATCGCGCCGCCGTCGGTATACAGGCCGATGGCCACGGTCGGGTTATACGCGTCCATATCCGTGCCGTTGGTCAAACGGCAGACCACGCTCACGTCGCCCGACGCATCCTGAACGATTTCCGAAACCGCCGAAAGGTCGTGGCTGGCGAACGCCGTATCCACGGGCAGATACGTTATATTATAGGATATGCCCGTGATAGACGGCACGACGGGGTTGCCGTTTTCATCCGGCTCGAAGGAAACGATGTCGAACAGATAGCCGTCCTCGCCCGGGCTGAGGAAGTAGGGCCAAATCTGCGAAACATCGCTGGTGGAAAGCAGCGTTTCGCCGCTTTGCAGGTCGAACGTGCCCTGATCCAGACAGATGACCGTCGAAGCGTTGTTGTGCACCTGTGCGAAGCAATACGCCAGATAGTAGTCGCCGCTCTGCACGATGTTGCATGAGGACTGCACAATCACGCCCTCGCTGTCGCCGAGCGCACAGGCGGGCGCGACCAGCGCCAGCGCGAGCGCGGCAAGCATTTTTTTCATGGAAGAACCTCCGTATGATGTTGGGCTGCGGCGCGTTGAAGCCGCCCGTTTTCTTGTCGTTTGTTTGAGAAAAGTATATCATGTTTTGGGCATGTTCGCAAGTTGACTGCGCGCACAATGTCGCCTGAAACGCACAAAAACCTCGTCAGGCGATGTATGACATCAGAAAAAATAGGAAAACAGAGCGTTCACAGGCCGATATCCATGCGAAAAGGATTCAAGGCGCGCGCCCACGCGGCGGCGCAGATTGGCGGATTGTGCCTTTGCGGTATGTTTTGCGGTATGGTATAATGAGAAAAACGGATGAATCATCACGGGGAGGATACCATCATGCCGAAATGGACAGAGCAGCAGCGCGACGCCATCGCCGACCGCGGCC
Organism: uncultured Clostridia bacterium; assembly: GCA_934675735.1. Lineage (GTDB taxonomy): Bacteria > Bacillota > Clostridia > Christensenellales > Aristaeellaceae > Ventricola. Next base: position 65,966 of record CAKURR010000002.1, on the reverse strand, counting down.
ACAGCCTGATTGTCTGTGCGGCGGCGGGCTCGGGCAAGACCGCCGTGCTGGTGGAGCGCATCGTGCAGCTCGTGCGCGAGGGCTGCTCCATCGAAAACATGCTGGTCGTCACCTTTACCAACGCGGCGGCGGGCGAAATGCGCCAGCGCATCGGCGAGGCGCTGAGCAAGGCCGCGCGGGAGGACGCCGCGCTGGGCGAACAGGTGATGGCGCTCTCCCGCGCGAGCATTTCCACGCTGCACAGGTTCTGCGGCAGTCTGCTTCGGGAGCACTTTCAGGCGCTGGCCATCGACCCGGGCTTCCGCATCGGCGACGAGCAGGAGTGCGGCGTGCTTAGCCGCCAGGCGATGGAGGATGCGATTTACAGCTGTTACGAGGTCGGCAGCGACGCGTTTCTCGCGGCAGACAGGTGCTATGCTCAGGACGAGCTGGGGGAGCTGGCGCTTGCGCTGTATCGGTTTATGATGACGCGCCCCGACCCGTGGGATTTTCTGGCCCGCGCGCAGGCGACGGTGCACCTGACGGGCGAGGCCTTTGAGCAAAGCCCCGCCGCCCGCCTGCTGACCGATTCCGCGCGGCGTAAACTGCTGCGCCTGAACGCAAACGCAAAAGAGACGCTGGCCCTCTGCGAGGGGGAAAACGGCCCGATGCACTACGCGGCGGCCTGCGGTATGGATGTGCGGCTGACGGCGGATTTGGCGGACGCGGCGGAAAACGGCTATACCGCGCTGCACGACGCGCTTTACGGCGTGACGTTCGCGACGCTGGGGCGCAAGAAAAAGACGGATGTGTTTGACGAGGATATTGCCGACCGCGTGAAGGCGCGGCGCGACGCGCTGAAAAAGGCCGTCGCGGATTTGCAGACGGCCTTCGGGCTGACGCTCGAGGATGCGGCGGAGGATATCCGCATGACCGCGCAGCCGCTGGACGGGCTGGCCGAGCTGGCCAAGACGTATGACACGCTCTACACGGCGGCCAAGCGCCAGCGCGGGCTGATGGATTTTGACGACCTCGAGCACGGCGCGCTGGCGGCGCTGGAGCTGCCCGAGGTGCGCGCGGCGCTCCGCGAGCGGTATCGTTATGTGTTCATCGACGAATATCAGGATTCCAGCGCGATCCAGGAGGCCATCATCGGCAGTTTCGCGCGGGAGGACGGCCTGTTCCTCGTCGGCGACGTGAAGCAGAGCATCTATCGCTTCCGCCAGGCCGAGCCGTCGCTGTTTCTGCAAAAGGCGGCGCGGTTTGACAGGCCGGAGCGTGAGTTGGAACGGCGCATCGACCTGCAAAAGAACTTTCGTTCCCGCGCCAACGTGCTGGAGGCGGCGAACGCGGTCTTTGGCCGCATCATGCGCGCGGACGAGACGGAAATCGAATACGACGAGCGGGAAAAACTCGTCTGCGGCCTGCCCGCGCGGGAGGACGACCCGCCCGTGGAGCTGCACATTCTCTACCGGCCTGCCGAGGAGGAAATTGTGGAGGAGGACGAGGACAGCGGCGAACGGGAGCTGGTCGCCGTCGAGCGGGAGGCGAGAATCGTCGCCGCGCGCATCCGCGAGCTGGTCGGCACGCCGTTTTACGACGCCAAAACCGAGACGGAAAGGCCGCTTTGTTATCGCGATATGGCGGTGCTGATGCGCGCCGCGCGGGGAAGCGCGCCGCTGGCCGCGCAGATGCTCGAATCGGAGGGGATTCCCGTGTTCTGCGACGCGGGCGAGGGGTATTTCGATATTCCGGAAATCCGCGCGATGACGGCGCTGCTGCAAACCATCGAAAACGGCGCGCGGGATGAGCCGCTGCTCGCCGCGCTGCGCGGCCCGGCGCTGGGGCTGGAGGAAAGCGAGCTGGCGCAGATTCGCATCCATACGCCGGATACGAAAATCCCCTATTACGAGGCCGTGCGCCGCTACCGTGAGGAAGAGACAGACGTGCTGGCCGAAAAGCTGCGCGCGTTTGAGGAAAAGCGCGCGCGCTGGCGGCTGTGCGCCCGCAATCAGGGCGTGGACAGGCTGATTGAGCGCATCTACGCCGAAACGGGCTTTTTGGCGCGGGCCGGCGCGCTGCCGGGCGGCGCGTCGCGGCAGGCCAATCTGCATCTGCTGACCACGCGTGCGCGGACGTTCGCCGGCACACAGGGTGGCTCGCTGCACGCGTTTCTGCGCTATGCCGAACGCCTGCGCGCGGGCGGCGACAGCATGAGCGCCAGCGCCATCGGCGAGAGCGAGGACGTGGTGCGCATCATGACCACGCACAAGAGCAAGGGCCTTGAGTTCCCCGTCGTCTTTGTGCTGGCGCTGGGGCGGAAGATGAGCGGGCAGGCGCTGCGCGCGCGGGTGCTGATGGATGCCGAGCTGGGCGTGGGCCTGCCGTGCATCGACACCGAGATGAGCAGCGAACGCGACACGCTTCTGCGCCGCGCGATTCGCGCCAAAGCCCAAAAAGAGCAGCTGGCCGAAGAGGTGCGCGTGCTCTACGTCGCGCTGACGCGCGCGCGGGAGCGGTTGATTCTGGTGGGCAGCGTGTCGGGGGAGAATCCGCCCGAAAAGTGGAAAAGCGCCGAGATTTCGGAGATGAACACGGGGCTGGACATGATTGCGCCGGCGCTGACGGAAGCAGGCGCGAGCCTCACCATTCGGGAGGAAGCCGTGCGGCTGGACGCATCGTCGTGGCGTGTATTTGCGCATGTCGGCGGCGCAGCGGGCGAACTGCCGCGCCGCACGGAGGACACGGTGCTCCGCCTGCTGGCCGAGCTGGCCGCCGCGCCGAGGGACGAAGAAACCGTCCGCTTGCTGAGCTTCAAGCCGGATGCAAAGGCCACCGTGCGCAAGACGACCGTCAGCGCCGTTCTGCGGGATGAAAAGCGCGCCGCGCAGGAGGACGAGCCCCTGCCGGATGCACCGCTGATGCGCCTGCCGCGCTTCATGGAAGAGCAGCAGATGACGGGCACGCAGATTGGCACGGCGTTCCACCGCATGATGCGCATGCTGGATTTCGACGCGCTTCGGGCGACGCACGATTTGGAAGCGGAAATCATCCGTCAGCGGGAGAAGCTGCTTTCGGACGGCATCGTCAGCGAAAACGAGCTGGCCGCCGTTCGGCCGCGCCTGCTCGTGCGGCTGTTCGCTTCGCCGCTGGGCGTGCGCATGCTCGCGGCGGAGGAACTGCACCGCGAATGGGCGTTCACCTACCGCCGCGAGACGGAGGCAGGCGCGCAGCTTTTGCAGGGCGTCATCGACTGCTGCTTCATCGAGCAGGGCGCGTGGGTGCTGGTGGATTACAAGACTGATGCGGACGCGGAGGGTGCGGCGGAGCGCCACCGCCCGCAGCTGGAGCTGTATGCCCAGGCGCTTGCGGGCATTACGGGCAGGCCCGTGCACGAACGCGTGCTCTATCTGGTGCGTGCGGGAACGGCGGAGCGGGTGTGAAGAGGAAAACAATAAAAAGCGGGCCGCGGCGGATTTGACGCGGAATCCATCGCGGAGTTCTATCCGCAGTACAGCAAGGTCGTTCACGCGCAGAACGTTTCCAACACCTCCGACGCGCAGAGGTGGATTAAGGCGCTGGTTTCCGGCGCTTACGCGGGCAACTGCGCGCGTCAGGCTCTGACTGGCAAGTAAAAATCTGTTTTTCAGGAATCAAGACCCGAAGCAATCGGACGAATTTTCGCCCGACGGCTTCGGGCTTTTTTGCTGGCTTCATTTGGAAAACCGCGTGCTTCGGGCCGCGCGCACGGGCGGCCCCGATGAAAAACGGACAGCAATATTAAATCTTTTTTACAATCCCCGCAGATTCGTTTTTTCGCCTTGACAACGGGAAAAAATCGCGGTATTGTAAACACGGCTCAAAGGGGATGCGGAAACGCAAACCGAGGGATCAACCCGATCCAATTTATCATCGGAGGTGAACGACGTGGACGACTATCCCAGTAGCCTTGCGGGCAAACCCCGAGAACGACGGAAACAGACCGCGCCGTTCCTTCCGATTCAGGCATAAAACGGATTTCTGAAACGGAGGCGCGCGGTCTGCTGCCGCGCGCATTTTTATGCCGTTTTTGGGGCGCAACCTGCATTTTTCGCAAGCACGAAACGACGAAAAATGAATAGGAGGAATCCCCCATGGAAGAAGAAATCCGCAAGGAATTTATGGAACTGCTCAGGCTGCTCGACGAAGGCAAGCTTCAGGAGTTTAAGGACAAGGCGGCCGAGTGCCCGCCGGTGGATATCGCCGAAGGGCTGGAGGAAATCGAGGACGAGGGGCGCGTGCTGCGCGTGTTCCGCATGCTGCCCAAGGATATCTCGTCGGACGTGTTCTCCTACATGACCAGCGAGCAGCAGCAGCTCATCGCCGAAAGCGCGACCAACGCCGAGCTGAAGGCGCTGGTGGACGACATGTTCATGGATGATACGGTGGACTTTCTGGAAGAAATGCCCGCCAACGTCGTCAAAAAGGTTTTGCAGAACGCCGACGAGGGCACGCGCAAGACCATCAACCAGTTCCTCAACTATCCGGAAAACAGTGCCGGCAGCCTGATGACCATCGAATACGTCGATCTGCATGATTACTTCACCGTGCGCAAGGCGATGGATTATATCCGTCGCACGGGCATCGACAAGGAGACGGTCTACACCTGCTATGTCATCGACGACCAGCGCAAGCTCGTCGGCCAGGTCTCCCTGCGCAAGCTGATTATCGCGCCGGAAAGCGCCTGCATCCGCGATATCATGGATACCAACATCGTCAGCGCCGTGACCACCGACGACCAGGAAGCCGTCGCCGACGATTTCCGTCGTTACGACCTGACCTCCGTCGCTGTCTGCGACAAGGAAAACCGCCTCGTCGGCATCATCACCATCGACGATATCGTTGACGTCATTCAGGATGAGAACACCGAGGACATCAAGAAGATGGCCGCTATCATCCCGAGCGACGAGGATTATATGAAAACCAGCGTCTGGAGTCTGGTGGCGCACCGTCTGCCGTGGCTGATGCTGCTGATGATTTCCGCGACGTTCACCTCGACCATCATCACCCACTTTGAAACGCTGCTCTCCGGCGCGGTGCTGCTGACCGCGTTCATCCCGATGCTGATGGACAGCGCGGGCAACTCCGGCAGCCAGACCTCCGTTACCGTCATCCGCAACCTTGCGCTGGGCGAAATCGAGCTGCGCGACTGGCCGCGCGTGCTGATTAAGGAAATCGGCGTGGCCGTCGTCTCCGGCGCGGCGCTGGCGCTGGTCAATTTCCTGCGCATCATCATCTTCACCAACACGAGCATGATGATTGCCGCCGTCGTTTCCGTGACGCTGTTCTGCACCGTCATCATCGCGATGATTGTCGGCTGCCTGTTGCCTATCGGCGCCAAGAAGCTCGGCTTTGACCCCGCCGTCATGGCCAGCCCGATGATTACCACCATCGTGGACGCCTGCTCGCTGATGATTTATTTCCTGATTGCCAGCACGATGCTGGGGTTGTAAAAGGCGAAAAACAAAAAACGCAAGCCGCCGGTCAGGGAGTCAGCTGACCGGCGGCGCACTTTTATCCACTTTTTTCTTTTCTTCCGCGTTTACATGCCGAAGCAGGTGAACATGATGACCAGATACGCGATATACAGGCCGCCGATGAGGAAGCCCGTCCAGCGCTTGAATTTGCCGCTGACCAGCGCGGGTACGATGGCCGCCGCGGTGATGACCAGGCAGGCGGGGATATCCAGCAGCATGCCCTGACGCTCGACTGTCATCGGGCGGCCCTGAATGAGCGCGCACAGGGGCATGATGAGCGTCAAATCCATGATGTTCGCGCCGATGATGTTGCCCACGGAGAGAGAGGATTCCTTCTTGCGGATGGCGGTCAGCGTCGTGACCAGCTCCGGCAGGGAGGTACCGATGGCAATCATCGTCGCGGCGATGATGGAATCGGGCACGCCGAGCATCTGCGCCAGCGCCGAGCCGTTGTCAATCAGCAGCTGCGCGCCCAGCACGATGGCTGCCGCGCCGAGTACAAAGCTGAACAGGTTTCGGGCGACGGTTTTGACGGTCACCTCCGGCCGCTCGGCCCCGGTTTCCGTGCCCTGATCGCGCTTGCCCGCAATCAGGCTCTCGGCGAGGAACGCGGCGAAGAACAGCAGGATGACGACGCTCTGCGCGACAGAAAGCTGGCCGTTGCGCGTGAAGGCAAACAGCACGGCAATCGTCGCCAGCAGCAGCGAGGCCTTGAAGCCGAACTGCCTGCGCGTCATCAGGCAGGGCATGCAGACGAGCGACAGGCACATAATCAGGCCGACGTTGGCCGTCACCGAGCCGACCGCGTTGCCCACGGCGATATCCGCGTTGCCCTCGAGCGCGGCGAATACGGAGACGAGCATCTCCGGCAGGGTGGTGGCGAAGCTGACGACCGTCGCGCCGACGATGAATTTCGGAATGCCGAAGGCCTCCGCAATCCACGTCGCGGCATCGACGAACCAGTCGCCGCCCTTGATGATAAAGACCAGCCCCGCCGCAAAGAGCAGCAGGACGGAGAGGAGGTTGGTTCCCGTGAAACTGATGGCCATGACGATTCTCCCTTTCCCCAAAAACGAGCGGTGCAGGCAATGGATTGTACAAAAAAAGACTTTTCGCACAATCAGCCTATGTGATGTGCTAAAAGTCTCATTACCTATGGTTAGGCGCATGGCCACCGATGCAGATCGGGGGCTTGTTGACCATGCCTTTTTAACTACTCCCTTTTAACGGCAAACAGCATAGCACAAAAGCGGTGGGCTTGTCAATCCGTTCGCGCTTTTTTGCGGGCGGAAACGGTTAGACAAAAATAACAGCAATTTCGGGTTGACATCCGCGCTCAATCTGATTATAATAAAACAGTTCAATTTTGAAATATCTGTTTTTGAAAGAATGGTGCATCATGATGAATGCGTCGCAGTTTTATGTGATGGCCCGCCGATTGCAGGACGCCTACGCCACCCAAATGCGCCCGCTCTGCGAGGAGACGGGCATGGCGCAGACCGCGATTGACATTCTGCTCTTTCTGCACAACAACCCCGGGTGCGATACCGCGCGGGATATCTGCACGTATCGCCAGCTCAAGCCCTCGCTGGTTTCGCTGTATGTGGAAAACCTGGTGCAGAGCGGCCACATCCGCCGCGAGAGCGTGCTCGGGGATCGCCGCAAATGCCGGCTGGTGCCGACCGAAAAGGCCGCGCAGACGGTTGAAAAGGGGCTGGCGCTGCAAACGGCGTTTACCGCGCGCATGCTGGCGGGGCTGTCCCCCGAAGAGCTGGCAGCGGGGCAGCGGTGTCTGGCCGTCATCACGGAAAATATTCGCAGCATCAACGAGAAAGGACTTGCCTGATATGCAAACCAAAGATCAATCGTTTCTGGGTACGGAGCCGGTCGGCAGGCTGCTCATGCGGCTGGCCGTGCCGACGGTTATCGCGCAGCTGGTCAACATGCTCTATAACATCGTAGACCGCATCTACATCGGCCACATTGCCGAAATCGGCAGCCTTGCGCTGACGGGCGTGGGCGTGTGCATGCCGATTATCATGATTGTGACGGCGTTTGCGGCGCTGGTCGCTTCCGGCGGCGCGCCGCGGGCCTCCATCGCGATGGGCCGCGGGGAGAAGGATACCGCCGAAAAGCTGCTGGGCAACTGCTTCACGCTGCAAATCGCCATTTCGCTGACGCTGACGGCGGTGCTGCTGCTGTTCGGGCATAACTTCCTGCTGGCGTTCGGCGCGAGCGAAAACACGATTGAATACGCAGACAGCTACCTGAATATCTACGCCCTCGGCACGCTGTTTGTCGAGCTGACGCTGGGCATGAACGCGTTCATCACCGCGCAGGGCTTCGCGACCACCGGAATGATGACCGTGCTCATCGGCGCGGTGTGCAACATCGTGCTCGACCCGATTTTCATCTTCGGGCTGAACATGGGCGTGCGCGGCGCGGCGCTGGCGACGGTGATTTCGCAGGGTGTTTCGTGCGTGTGGGTTGTCAGCTTCCTGATGGGCAAAAAGACGGGGCTTCGCCTGAAAACAGCCAACATGCGCATCGATATGAAGCTCCTCGGCCCGTGCATCGCGCTCGGCCTGTCCACGTTCATCATGCAGAGCACCGAGAGCATCATCTCCGTGTGCTTCAACTCCTCCCTGCTCAAATACGGCGGCGATATCGCCGTCGGCGCGATGACGATTCTCACCAGCGTGATGCAGTTTGCCATGCTCCCGCTGCAAGGTCTGGCGCAGGGCGCGCAGCCGATTTCCAGCTTTAACTTTGGCGCGAAAAACGCCGCGCGCGTCAAGCAGACGTTCTTTGCCCTGCTCAAGGCCAGCCTGACATATTCCGTCATCCTCTGGGGCTGCATCATGCTCTTCCCGCGGGCCTTTGCGGGCATCTTCACGCCCGACGCGGAACTGCTGGCCTTCACCGCGAAGGCGCTGCGCATTTACTGCGGCGTGCTGTTCATCTTCGGCATTCAGATTGCCTGCCAGATGACGTTTGTCTCCATCGGCAACGCGCCGTGTTCCATCATCGTGGCCATTCTGCGCAAGTTCGTGCTGCTGATTCCGCTGATTTTCATCCTGCCGCATGTCCTGCCGGATCAGACGATGGCCGTCTATACCGCCGAGCCCGTCGCCGATATCCTCGCCGTGATGTTCACGATGGTGATGTTCGGCACCCAGTTTAAGAAGGCGCTCAAAAAGCTGGAGGAAGCATAAGAACATATCAAAAAAAGCGGGCAAAGCCCCAATGTCACTTAATTAAGCGAGCGACAGAAACAGAGCAACACCAAGAGAAGATGAAACATGGAAGAAAGGATCATCTTCTCTTTTTTGTTGTACGACAAAAAGACAGACAGACATCTGCCTGCGACTATGGGTCTATCCCGAATTTTGTGTAAACAAACATCTCTTTTTGTGATTCCAAAGACTGAATTGATTCCGGAAGTTTCTCTTTGACATGTTGGATGTAGTTTCTCATTAGGCTTGCCTCCCTGCTTTTTTTGCAATGAAGGCTTCGCCGCCGATTTCTCTTTGTTTGTCAAGTGTTTCCGGAAAATTGTATAGAAAAAAGGACCATACCGAGTTGATTCTCGTTATAGTCCTTCTCTTCTTGCTTCATGCCATTATCTTAATGACATTGGGGAGGAACCCTTCCCTTTTTTGCCCGCCGCTTACTTCTGCACCAGGTGAATCGCGAAGCCCGCGATTTCGTCCTTGAGGTAGATGGCCTTGAGCTGGCCGTCCTTCACATTGGCGCTGGCCGGATCGAACTCGAAGCCCTGACGCTCGAGATACGCCTTGGCGCGCTCGATGAAGTTGGTCTTGATGCCGATGTGGCCCTTCGTGCCGCGGAACGGGGTCTTCATGACCTCGATGCCCGTGCCGGCGAAGATGGAGCTGTTGCCGACCTTCATCGTCCAGCCCAGCAGCTTGCAGAGCTTGGTCGCGGTATCCATAGCTTCGGCCTCGTCGGCGCTGTTGATGCCCACATGCGCGATTTCAAGGCCCAGCATCAGCTGCACGGCGGAGGAGGTCAGGCTGCGGATGCGGTCCCAATCCTTGGCCTTCACTGCATCGCTCGGTACCATCCAGCTGCCGCCGCAGCAGAAAATCTTGTTAAAGGAGAGGTAATCCAGCAGGTTCTTCTCGTTGACGCCGCCGGTGGGCATGAACTTCATATCCACATACGGAGCCGCGATGGACTTGATGTACTTCAGGCCGCCGGCCGCCTCGGCCGGGAAGAACTTGACGGACTTCAGGCCCAGGGAGAGCGCCACCTCGATGTCGCTCGGGTTGGCCGTGCCGGGGCAGACCGGAATGCCGATTTCCTGGCAGTGCTTGACGGTGGTCGGGTTCAGGCCCGGGGAGACGATGAACTTTGCGCCCGCGGCGACCGCGCGGTCCACCTGCTCGCAGGTGAGCACGGTGCCGGCGCCCACGACCATATCCGGGAACGCTTCGGTCATGTTCTTGATGGCGTCCGCAGCGGCGGCGGTGCGGAATGTGACCTCCGCGCAAGGCAGACCGCCGTCAATCAGCGCCTGAGCCAGCGGCACGGCGTCCGCCGCGTCGTTGATGGCGATAACCGGCACGATGCCGATCAGAGAAAGCTGATTCAAAATATCCATGATGTTTTCCTCCTCATGAACGTATATCTATGCAATCTGCGCGCTCGAAGGCGGCAGAAGGCTGCTAAGGTTACTTGACGAAATCCTCGCGCATCGGGGTGAAGATATCCAGCAGCGTACCCGCTTTGACGCAGGTGCAGCCGTGCACCCTGCCGCCATCCACGACGATGGAATCGCCCTTTTTCATCGGGCGGGTCACACCCTCAATCGTGTAGGTAAACTCGCCGTCCAGCACGTAAGAAATCTGCGTGTGCGGATGGCTGTGCGCCGCGCCGACCGCGCCGGCGTCGAAACCGACCTCGACAAGCATCGCGTTGTCGTTGTAGGCGCGGATTTTGCGGCGCTGGCCGCCGCCCAGCTCAATCCTCTGGGGCACGTCGCCGGTCACAAAAGCGTTCATCCGAATCCCCCTCCCGATTGGATTATTGGTTTGGCCCGCGTCAGGCGGGCGGGAAGGCTCAGACTTCCATGCCGAAGTATTCGACCGCGTTGTTGTAGCAGATGCCGCGCACCAGCTCGCCCAGCGTGTCGTAATCCTCCGGATACTCGCCGTTCTCGACCCACTTGCCGATCATGTTGCACAGGATGCGGCGGAAATACTCGTGGCGCGGGTAGGAGATGAACGAGCGGGAATCCGTCAGCATGCCGACGAAACGGCCCAGCAGGCCCAGCGATGCGAGCGCGTGCATCTGGTCCTCCATGCCGTACTTCTGGTCGCAGAACCACCAGCCGGAACCGAACTGAATCTTGCCCGGGATGCCGTCGCCCTGGAAGTTGCCCAGCATCGTGCCGATGACGTAGTTATCCTTCGGGTTCAGGCAGTAGAGGATGGTCTTGGGCAGGTTGCCCAGGCGCTCTTCCTCGGCCAGCAGCTTGGAGAGGTTCTCCGCGATGCAGGTGTCGTCGATGGAGTCAAAGCCCACGTCCGGGCCGTACTGCTCGAACATGCGCGGGTTGTTATTGCGCATCGCGCCGATGTGATACTGCTGCGCCCAGCCGCGCGCCTTGTACATGCGGGCCAGCTCGACGAGCACATAGGTCTTGTAGGACGCGATTTCCGCCTCGGTCAGCGGCGCGCCGCTCATCGCCTTGCGGAAGGCCTCGCCCGCCAGATGCGTGCTCGGCACGCCGTAGGGCACGGTATCCAGCGCGTGGTCGGACAGGCGCGCGCCGTGGGCGTGGAAGTAATCCAGACGGGATTCGAGCGCCTGCATCATGCTCTCCAGATTCAGGCAGTGAATGCCGGAGACGCGGGACAGGCGGTTCATGTAATCCACAAAGCCGCCGCGCTCGATGTTGATGACCTTGTCGGGACGCCAGGCCGGATAGACCTTGAACTTGCAGGTCGGGTCCTGCGCAATCTTAATCTGATGCTCGAGGTCGTCCACCGGATCGTCGGTGGTGCAGATGACCTTCACGCCGAATTTCTCGATGAGGCCGCGGCAGCGGTATTCCTCCGTCGCCAGCAGCGCGTTCGCGCGGTTCCAGATATCCTCGGCGGTCTTTTCGCTCAGGATATCCTCAATGCCGAACACGCGGCGCAGCTCCAGGTGCGTCCAGTGGAACATCGGGTTGCCGATGCAGTATTTCAGGCTCGCGGCAAAGGCCAGCCACTTGTCGTGCCAGCTCGCGTCGCCGCGGATGAACTTCTCGTCCACGCCGTTGGAGAGCATCACGCGCCACTTGTAGTGGTCGCCGCCGAGCATCAGCTCGCCGATGTTCTGGAACTGATAGTTTTCATAAATCATGCGCGGGGAGATGTGGCAATGATAGTCATAAATCGGCATGTTTTCCGCATACTCGTGGTAGAGCTTTTTGGCCACGTCGTTTTCGAGCAGAAAATCCTGATCCATAAACGGTTTCATGGGGTTCTCCTCCTTTGATGATGCTTAGGTGATAACCCTTCCGCCGCCCGCAGACGGCGGAAGGGTAAAAACTCCCAAACTTACAGCGTTACGCCGTCCTTAAAAATCGCAATTTCGCGGTAGTCGTGCTTCTCGCTCTGCGTCTGTTCGCCGGAGGCGATGGCCAGCAGCTTTTTGAAAAAGACCTCGGTCGTCTCCTGCATGTCCGCGCCTTGGGCCAGAATGCCCGCGTTGAAGTCGATCCAGTTGTGCTTCTTTTCGGAGAGCGGGGTGTTGGTGGAAACTTTCACCGTCGGAATCGGCGCGCCGACCGGCGTTCCGCGGCCCGTGGTGAAGAGCACCATCTGCGCGCCGGAGGCCATCAGCGCCGTGATGGCGCACAGGTCGTTGCCCGGGCCCTGCACCAGGTTCAGGCCCTTTTCGGTCACGGGTTCGCAGTAGCTGAGCACATCGCGCACTTCGGCCGTGCCGCCCTTCTGGGTGCAGCCGAGGGATTTATCTTCCAGCGTGGTGATGCCGCCCGCCTTGTTGCCCGGAGAGGGGTTTTCATAGACCTCCTGCCCGTGGCGGATGAAGTATTCCTTGAAATTGTTGATGAGATCGACCGCCTTGCGGAAGGTCGCCTCGTCTTTGCAGCGATCCATCAGAATGGTTTCCGCGCCGAACATCTCCGGCACCTCGGTCAGCAGCGTCGTGCCGCCGTGGCGCGCGAGCAAATCGGAAGCGCTGCCCAAAAGCGGGTTGGCGGTGATGCCGGAAAGGCCGTCGCTGCCGCCGCACTTGAGGCCGATGACCAGCTCGGAGGCATCCACCGTCTGCCGCTTGAACGTGGCGGCGTAGGCGGTCAGCTCGTCAAGCAGCTGCATGCCCGCTTCGACTTCGTCCTCCACATCCTGCGTAATCAGGAATTTGACGCGCTCGGGGTTGTAATCGCCGAGCACCTTCTTAAATTCGTTGACGTTGTTGTTTTCGCAGCCGAGGCTCAGCACGAGCACCGCGCCCGCGTTCGGATGGCGCACCATCGAGGCGAGCAGCTTCTGGGTGTTCTTGTGGTCCTCGCCCAGCTGGCTGCATCCGTAGGGATGGACAAAGCAGTGAATGCCGTCCACGCGGTCGCCGTAAGCCTCCTGTGCCATGCGCTCGAGCGTCTTGGCCGTGCCGTTGACGCAGCCGACGGTGTTCACAATCCAGACCTCGTTGCGGATGCCCACGCGGCCGTCCTCGCGCACATAGCCCTCGAACGTGGCCTTGCGGTCAACGGGCATGGCGCACGGGTGCGGATGGTAGCTGTATTCCAGCAGGCCGGAAAGATTGGTCTTGACATTGTGGGTGTGAACCCAGCTGCCCGCCGGAATGGGCTGCGTCGCGTGGCCGATGGGGAAGCCGTATTTGACGACGTTCTCGTTTTCGGCGATATCAAGAAGCGCGAACTTGTGGCCGGCGGGGATATCCTCGCGCAGCGTCACGCCGAGCGCGCTCTCGCCGCCTTTCAGCGGTTCGAGCGCGACGGCGACGTTGTCGCGCGGATTGATGCGGATCAATCTGCTCATTACTTTGCCACAACCTCTTCAATCGCCTTCGCGGCGCCCTTGGTGAAAATGGCGTCCAGAGAAGCGGCGACGGAAGCCTCAAAGCCCGGAAGCTCGGCGGTCAGGTCGCTGCCCCAGAAATCGACGTTGGTCAGCACGGCGTGTGCGATTTCCGCGGCCGGCTTGCCCGTCATGCCCGCGAAGAAGTCGAGCACAAACTGGTCGTCGGCGATGGGATATTCGTTGCCCGCGGCGCGGACGCCCACAAACGAGCCGTCCTCCTTCTTCTTGCCGCAGTAGAAGGCGATGAACGCCGCCATGGAGAAGGTCAGAATCTTCGGCAGCTCGTTCTTGCGTTTGACATACTCCTTGATGGTCGGCAGTACGCGCGCGCGGAACTTGCTCTGGCTGTTGAGCGCGATGGAGAGTAGCAGGTGACGGTTGAACGGGTTGGAGAAGCGCTCGAAGATCGCGGAAGCGAACGCCTCGAGGTCGTCCTTCGGCAGGTCGAGAGTCGGCATAATCTCGTTGAAGAGCGCCTGAGACATGTAGGAGCGCATGGTGTCATCCGCCATGCAGTCGCCGACGATTTCGTGGCCCGCCAGATACGCGCCGAGCACCATGGAGGTGTGCGCGCCGTTGAGCATGCGCACCTTGCGCAGCTTGTACGGGGAGACGTCCTGCGTGAACACGACGTTGCAGCCCGCCTTCTTGAAGGGAAGCTCGTCCTCAATCCAGGCCGGGCCTTCGATGACCCACAGGCCGAACGGCTCGGCGGTGTCGAGCATGTTGTCGCGGTAGCCGAACTCTTCGTAGAGCGCCTCGGCCTCGCCGCGCGGATAGCCGGTGACGATGCGGTCCACCAGCGTGGAGCAGAACACGTTCTCCTCCTTGAGCCAGGTCTTGAAGGCGTCGGAGAGACCCCACTGCTCGGCGGTCTTCATGCAGCACTCTTCCAGATTGCGGCCGTTGTAATCGATCAGCTCGCAGGGCAGAAGGATGAAGCCCGTGCCCTTCTTGCCGCCGAAGGCGGTGAAGCGCTCGTAGAGCAGGCGGGTCAGCTTGCCGGGGTAGGAAGCCTGCGGCTTGTCGTCGAAATTATCCTTGCCGGTGTAGACGATGCCGGCCTCGGTGGTGTTGGAGATGATGATGCGCATATCCGGATTGTGCGCCAGGGCCAGATAGCCCTCAAAATCCTCATACGGAGACAGGCCGCGCTTCACGCTCTGGATGATGCGCTCGTCCTTGCTGGGCTTGCCGTCCACCTGGCCGCGGAGAATCAGGGTGTACAGGCCATCCTGCTCGTTGAGCATGGAGACCATGCCGCGCTCGATGGGCTGCACAATCACCACGCCGGCGTCCATGCCGGCCTTTTCGTTGGCCATATCGATCATCCAATCGCAGAAGGCGCGAAGAAAGCCGCCCTCGCCGAACTGGATCACGCGCTCCGTTTTCGGCGCGACGCCGCGCGCCATCTTGACGGAAGAGAGTGTGGAAGCATTGAGCTGAACCATGAATTGTAACCTCCCAAGATTTAAGATAGTCGTGCAAAATTGCCAGAGGGTCTGCGAAAGCCCTCATTTAGCTAGATACAGTATAGCACCGTACCCCAAAAAGAGTCAAGATTTCTGGCAAAAGGACCGAAGAAGATTTGTTCAATGTGAATAGGTTGTCAGACCACCGCGCAAAAGCATAACGGTTACCGATTCGGCCCGACCATTTTGGGCGCCGGGCGTGATAAAAAACAGGCAAGAACACGCGCGCGCCGTTGACGCGGGAGGGGGAAAATGGTAAACTTTTGGACGCGAAAAGGCGGGAGAAAGGGAAGCAGGCGTTTTTTCACGCGTTGACTTCCCCCATTTTCGGCATGAAAAGGTTGATAAACCCCCGCAAAGATGCTACAATAATACAATGAGCGGCAATGTGGAGTTTTTCGTTCGGCGAAAGGCCAAATCCCGGCCGCGTAATTGGAGGATAACAATGGGCTTTTTCAGCAAATTATTCGACCCGTCCGCCGGGGAGATCAAACGCTTGAACAAAATTGTCGATAAGATCGATTCTTTTGAAGAAGCGCACAAGGCGCTGACCGACGAGCAGCTGCGCGGCAAGACCGTCGAGTTCCGCGAGCGGCTCAAAAACGGCGAAACGCTGGACGAACTGCTGCCGGAAGCGTATTCCGTCGTGCGCGAGGCAACCTGCCGCGTGACGGGCAAGCGCCAGTTCCGCGTGCAGATGCTCGGCGGCATCGTGCTCCATCAGGGCCGCATCGCCGAGATGAAAACCGGCGAGGGCAAAACCCTGACGGCAACCATGCCGGCTTACCTCAACGCGCTTTCCGGCGAGGGCGTGCACGTCGTGACCGTCAACGACTATTTGGCCAAATTTCAGGGCGAGGACGTGGGCCGCATCTTCCGCTTCCTCGGCATGACCGTGGGCGTGATTGTGCACGACCTGACGCAGGAAGAGCGCAAGGCGGCCTATGCCTGCGATATCACCTACGGCACGAACAACGAGATGGGCTTTGACTATCTGCGCGACAACATGGTCATCTATCAGAAGAACATGGTGCAGCGCGGCCACCACTTCGCCATCGTGGACGAAGTGGACTCTATCCTCATCGACGAGGCGCGCACGCCGCTGATTATCTCCGGCGCGGGCGACAAATCCACCGATCTGTATGAAAAGGCGGACCGCTTCGTCTGCACCCTGCAGAAGGGCGAAGAGCCCGAGCAGGACCGCTGGGAGGAAAACCCGCTCTCCGACGAGGAGCTGGCGGCGATGCGCAAGGATTACGTCATCGACGAAAAGAAAAAGACCTGCAACCTCTCCGAAGCGGGCGTGCGCAAGGCCGAGCGCTGGTTCGGCGTGGAAAACCTTTCCGATATTTCCAACAACGAGCTGCTGCACCACATCAACGCCGCGCTGCGCGCGCATGCGCTGATGAAGCGCGACGTGGACTACGTTGTGCAGAACGACGAGGTCGTCATCGTTGACGAGTTCACGGGCCGCCTGATGGTCGGCCGCCGTTACAGCGACGGCCTGCACCAGGCCATCGAGGCCAAGGAGCACGTGAAGGTGCAGCGCGAGAGCAAGACGCTGGCCACCATCACCTTCCAGAATTATTTCCGCATGTACAGCAAGCTCTCCGGCATGACCGGCACGGCCAAGACCGAAGAGGAAGAGTTTAAGGGTATTTACAAGCTCGACGTCGTGCAGATTCCGACCAACCGCCCGATGATCCGCAAGGACATGAACGATTTGGTCTACCGCACGCAGAAGGGCAAGTTCAGTCAGGTCATCGAGGAAATCGAGCGCCGCCACAAGACGGGCCAGCCGATTCTGGTCGGCACGGTCTCCGTCGAGGTCAGCGAAATGCTCTCCAAAATGCTGCGCATGCGCGGTATCGAGCACGTCGTGCTGAACGCGAAATATCACGCCCGCGAGGCGGAAATCGTCGCTCAGGCCGGTCACTTCGGCGCGGTCACCATCGCCACGAACATGGCGGGCCGCGGCACGGATATTCTGCTGGGCGGCAACCCCGAGTTCCTTGCCCGCCGCGCGATGAAGCAGAAGGGCTATGAGGACAACGTTATCGAAGAAGCGACGGGCTTCAACGAGAATGTCAGCGAAGAGGTGATCGCCGCGCGCGTGATTTACAAGCAGCTCTACGCCGACTTCAAGAAGCAGACGGACGCGGAACATGACCGCGTTATCGCCGTCGGCGGCCTGCATATCATCGGCACGGAGCGCCACGAGTCCCGCCGCATCGACAACCAGCTGCGCGGCCGCGCGGGCCGTCAGGGCGACCCGGGTTCTTCCCAGTTCTTCCTCTCCATGCAAGATGATTTGATGCGCCTGTTCGGCAGCGAACGCGTCAGCGGCCTGATTGAGAAGATGGGCCTGGCCGAGGATGAGCCGATTGAAGCGAAGATGCTCACCGGCCAGATTGAAAACGCCCAGAAGCGCATCGAAGCGCGCAACTACGAAATCCGTAAGAACGTGCTTCAGTATGACGATGTGATGAATGAGCAGCGCAAGGAAATCTACGATCAGCGCAAGCAGGTGCTCGAGGGCCGCGACATGCACGAGACCATCGTCAAGATGGCGGACAAGCTCATCGAGGAGGCCGTCGCGACCTACTGCGGCAACGGCGACGACTACACCGATTGGGATTTGGCCGGCCTGACGCAGTACCTGGAGCGCCTGTGCATCCGCATCGGCTTCTTCAAGGCGCACGAAGAGCCGTTCAAGACCATCGACAAGGACGAACTGATTGCCAAGCTCAAGCAGGAAGCGCGCGACTTCTACGCGCTGCGCGAGAAGGGCTTCGAGCTGCTGCACATCGATACCCGCGAGCTGGAGCGTGTCGTGCTGCTCTCCTGCGTGGATCGCCGCTGGATGGATCACATCGACGCGATGGACCAGCTGCGCGACGGCATCGGCCTGCGCGCCTACGGCAACAAGAACCCCGTCACCGAATATCAGATTGAAGGCTATGACATGTTCGACGAGATGGTGCACTTCATCCGCGAAGATACCGTCCGCCGCATGTATCAGGCCCGCATCAATATCCCGCAGCAGCGCAGGGAAGTCGCCGAGCCGAAGGAGACCAACCTCGAACAGGCCAAGGCGGCGGGCGGCCCTTCCGGCCCGAAGCACGTGCAGAAGCAGGTCGGCCGCAACGACCCCTGCCCCTGCGGAAGCGGCAAGAAGTATAAGAATTGCTGCGGGAAAGATAAGGACTAAAACCTTGTTTTTCGCGAAATAAACCCTTCCGCCGTCTGCGGACGGCGGAAGGGTGAATGACCAGAATAAAAGGATGTGAATCAACGTGATCGAACTGGATCTCTATCGCCAGCAGATGGCACAAATCCGCGAAAGCATTGTTGAGGCAGGTGAGTCACTTTAACGTCGCCGGCTTGAAGGAGCAGCTGCTCGAGCTGCACGAGACGATGAACGAGCCGGATTTCTGGAACGACCTCAAGCGCTCGACCGAGGTCAGCCGGAAGGTGCGCATCACCGAAAATAAAGTGGAGCACTATGAAAAGCTCTGCCAGCGCGCCGACGATGTGGATACCACCATGGAACTCGCCGAGGAAATGCAGGATACCGACCTGCTGGCCGAGGCGGGCGAGGAAATCAAAAAGCTGCAAAGCGATTTGGAAGAGCTTCGGCTGGAAAGCCTGCTGCGCGGCGACTACGACAGCAATAACTGCTATCTCTCGCTGCACGCGGGCGCGGGCGGAACGGAAGCGCAGGATTGGACGCTCATGCTCTACCGCATGTACACCCGTTACTGCGAGCGCCACGGCTTCACCGTTAAGCTCATCGATATGCTCGACGGCGACGAGGCGGGCCTCAAATCCGTGACCTTTGAGGTGGACGGTGAAAACGCCTACGGCTTCCTGCGCAGCGAAAAGGGCGTGCACCGTCTGGTGCGCATCAGCCCGTTCGACTCCAACGCGCGCCGCCAGACGAGCTTCTCTTCGCTGGATGTTTCGCCGATTATCGACGACGACGACAACGAAATCGAAATCGATATGAAGGATGTCCGCGTGGATACCTACCATGCCAGCGGCGCGGGCGGACAGAACGTCAACAAGACCAGCTCCGCCGTGCGCATGACGCACTTCCCGACGGGCATCGTCGTCTCCTCCCAGACGAGCCGCGACCAGGTGCATAACCGCGAGAACTGTATGCGCATGCTGCGCGCCAAGCTCGTCGAACTGCGCGAGCGCGAGCGCGAGGAAAAGATGGCCGATATCAAGGGCGAGATGAAGAAAATCGAATGGGGCAGCCAGATTCGCTCCTACGTTTTCCACCCGTATTCGCTGGTCAAAGACCATCGCACCGGCTATGAGACGAGCAACGTCGATGCCGTGATGGACGGCGAGCTGGACGGCTTTATCACCGCGTATCTGCAAATGCAGTGATTCAGGGGCGGGCGGATTCGCCCGCCCTTTTGGTTTTGAATGATGAAAAAACAAACATGGATCGTCGGCCTGCTGGCCGCCTTCACCGTTATCCTTGCCGCCGTCGGTTCGCTCTGCGGCGCAGTCTATCACGAGGCGATATCCCCCGAACTTTACGGCGCAAAATCCCGCGCGGCGGTCGCTCAGGCGTATGACATGAGCGACGACGACGCCGTGACGGCGTATATCGGCATGGATGCGGCGCGCCAAAACGACGCGGCCCAAATCATCGCGCTGTATATGGAGCTGGGCGGCGAAGATACGCCGCTGGCTGTGGAAGAACTGAACGAAAAGGAGCTCAGCCACATGAACGACGTGCGGCGGCTGATGGCGCTGTGCAAAACGGTGCGCACGGCCTGCATTTCGCTGGCGGCGGGGCTGGCCGTGGCGACGGCGTGGGTCGGCGCGGGGTTGAAAAAGCGCCATCGGCCCGTGCTCATCGGCGCGGTCTGCGGCGCGTGCGCGTTAGCGCTGGGCGCAGGCGTGTTCGGCGCGATGATGCAGTCAAGCGGGTTTGAAGCGATGTTTGTCGGCCTGCACAGGCTGATTTTTACCAACGACGACTGGCTGCTCAACCCCGCGACGGATATCTTGATTCGGATGATGCCGCAGAACCTGTTTGAAGCGGCACTGGCCGACGTGCTCGGGCAGTTTGCGCGGGCGCTGGTGCTGTCGCTCGTGCTGCTGGCGGCGGCGTATGCCGTCGTTTCCGGCATGGTGAAGCGGCAGCTGACACAGACGGAGGAAAAACCATGAACTATGAACAGAGTGCCAAAGCGCAGACCGAACGCCTGATGGCGGACGGCCACACGACGATTTTGGCGATTGAATCCAGCTGCGACGAAACGGCCGCCGCGATTGTGCGCGACGGGCGGCAGGTGATTTCCTCCGTGATTTCTTCGCAGATTCCGCTGCACGCGATGTATGGCGGCGTTGTGCCGGAAATCGCGTCGCGCGCGCATGTGGAGAGCGTTGACCCCGTGGTGGACGAGGCGCTCAAAAAGGCGGGCATGACGCTTGACGACGTGGATGCGGTGGCCGTGACCTACGGCCCGGGGCTGGTGGGCGCGCTGCTCATCGGCGTTTCGGCGGCCAAGGCGCTGGCGTATGCGGCGGGCAAGCCGCTGATTCCGGTGAACCACATCGAGGGACATGTCAGCGCGAACTATGTGGCGCATCCCGATTTGGTGCCGCCGTTTGTGTGTCTGGTGGCTTCGGGCGGGCACAGCCACATCGTCCGCGTGGAGGATTACGGCGTGTATACCCTGCTGGGGCAGACGATGGACGACGCGGCGGGCGAGGCCTTTGACAAGGCGGCGCGCGTGCTGGGTCTGCCGTACCCGGGCGGGCCGCTGCTGGACAAACTGAGCCGCGAGGGCAACCCGCACGCGCTGAAGCTGCCGCACGTGCAGACCCCGGGGCGCTATGATTACAGCTTTTCGGGCCTGAAAACGGCGCTCATCAACACGGTGCACAAGCTGCGCCAGAATGGGCAGGATGTGCCCGCAGCAGATATTGCCGCGAGCTTTCAGCATGCGGCGGTGGAGCTTTTGAGCGACAAGGCGATGCTGGCCGCGGTGGAGACGGGCGCGAAAACCGTCGCTTTGGCGGGCGGTGTGGCGAGCAACAGCGGTCTGCGCAACACGATGAACGACAAATGCCAAAAGGCGGGCATTCGTTTGGTGATGCCGCCGCCGATTCTCTGCACGGACAACGCGGCGATGATTGGCAGCGCGGCGTTTTATCGGCTGATGCGCGGCGAAATCGCGGGCTTGGATTTGAACGCCTGCCCGTCGCTGAGGCTGGTGTAAAGGAAAAAGACGGAGAGAACGTTGGGGCGCTGCCCCAAACCCCGCAAGGGAACTGAGTTCCCTTGACCTTCCGCTATCGTGCATTGCAAAGCAATGCACGAGGGGAAGGACGAGGTTTGGAGCAGCGCCCCTATTTGTTTATTTGAGACGATAAAAAGAACAAAGTCGGAAATATGTATAAAATCGAAAAATACGGGAATCCAATGTAGGGGCGTGCATTGCGCGTCCGTTTTCTGTGAAAAACGCATCCGCTTCATG
Source organism: uncultured Clostridia bacterium (assembly GCA_934675735.1). GTDB lineage: Bacteria > Bacillota > Clostridia > Christensenellales > Aristaeellaceae > Ventricola. The sequence continues at coordinate 44,409 of CAKURR010000002.1, read as the reverse complement.
AATGCGCATTCGCTTTTTATACAGAAGTTGTTGTGCTCATTTACCCCACCGAATCCTGAATCGGCACATAGAGCGCCGGATCGGGCGTCGGCGTGAAGGTCGGCTGCGGGGTGGGCGTGGGTTCAGGCGTGAGTGTCGGCGCGGCGGTCGGCTCGGGCGTATCGGGCGCGGGCGTTTCTTCCGTCTGCGCGGCGTTTTGGCCGACGGCGGCGGAGAAGAGCAGCGCCTGGGTCTGCTTGCCCGCCGCGCCGTCCACGGTCAGGCCGTGGTCTTTTTGAAAATCCTTGACGGCCTGAATCGTGCCGCCGTAATAGCCGCCGGTGACCGAGCCGTGGTAATAGCCCAGCTCGGTCAGCCGCATTTGCAGCATATACACATCCTCGCCCGTCTTGCCTTTGGAAAGCGTGCGGTATTTCGTCGGCCAGTTTTCCGGGCTGTAAACGGGCGCGGCGGTCGGGCCGGGAAGCGGGTTTTCGCGCAGGGTGCTCGTGTTGAGCGTGGGCTTGAGCGTCATGGTGTATTCGGGGTCGTAGTCGCCCTCATAGACGGTGATGATGGTGCCCTCCTTGCAGTTCTCGTAAATCCACTTCGCATCGGAGACGAGCAGACGCACGCAGCCGTGCGACGCGGGCGTGCCGAGCGCATCAAAGGATTTGACGGAGAGGGTCGTTTCATCCGGCTCGGAATAGAGCACGGAGTGAAACGCGTTGGCGGAGTCGATGCGCGTCAGATACTGCGCGTGCGAGCCCCAGGTTGGGAAGTAGCCCCAGCGGGCGCGCTTTTTGGGCATGATGGTCGTGCCGCACGGCGTGGGATATTTGCTCGTGCCCGTGGAGCAAATCATTTCGCGAACGAGCACGGTATACTGCCCGTTTTCATCGTAGGTATAGGCGCGGGTGATTTGGTTGGTGACGTCCACCATCAGGGTATACTTTGTCGGTTCGGGTGTGGGCGACGGGCGCGGCGTGGCCTCGGCGGATACGGCGGCGGAGGAAAAGAGCATCTCCTGCGTGTCGCGGCCTGCGATGCCGTCCGCATTCAGGCCGTTATGGCTCTGAAAGGCTTTGACGGCGGCTTTTGTCACCTTATAATAGCCGCCGGAGACCTTGGCGTTGTAAAAGCCCAGCTCGGCCAGGCGGGTCTGAATCTGCGCGACCAGCTCGCCCGAATCGCCGTATTTGACCGTCTTTTTGAAGGTGAAAGCATCCACAGCCGTTTCGGCAGTCGGCGCGGGCGTTTCGGCGGGCACATAGGCGTTTTCGTCGATGGTCTCGTTCAGGGACTCGTCAAGGGTTTCCCCGTCGGTTTCTTCGCCGGGGGAGACGAACTGCACATTGCCGTCGTCGCTCAGAACGACCTGCCCCGCGTCGTCCTCCCAGAGGATTTTTTCGCATAAACCGCCCGCGGGAAAAAGAAGAAGCAGGCAGAGAAGAAGCGCAAAATGTTTCATGAAAGCCTCCGTGAGATAGTTTCCGTTTCATCATAGCACAAGCGCAGAACAAAAACAACCGCGGCCGCCTTTCCGATGGGGGAAAAGCGGCCGCGGCTGTTTATGGATTACAAGGAGAACACGTCCTATGGAGGGGCTTAGTTATTGGCGGTATCGACTTCGGTCGGCTGCGGGATGACGAGATCCAGCGTCATTTCCTTGCCGTTGCGGTCAATCTTGACGGAGACGGTGTCGCCGGAAGTCTGCTTGGCCTTGATGGCGTTCAGGTCATCGGCGGAGGTCACGGTCTCGCCCGCAAACTCGGTGATAATGTCGCCCTTCTGCAGGCCCGCACGCTCAGCCGCGCTCATGCTGGAAACCTCGGTGATATACACGCCGACCGGCATGGAATACTGCTTGCTCATGTCCTCGGTGATATCGCGGATGGTGATGCCCAGCATAATCTGGCTGCCCTTGGTCTGGTCCTTGACGGAATCCGGATCGTTAATCATCTGGGCGACAAGATCCTTAATGTTGTTGACCGGAATGGCGTAGCCGATGCCCTCGATGCTCACCGAAGAGCTCTTGGCGTAGACAATGCCGATGACGTTGCCGTAGGAATCGAACAGCGCGCCGCCGGAGTTGCCGGGGTTGATGGCCGCGTCGGTCTGGATGGCGTTGATGGTCACGTCGTCAATGGTCAGCTCCTGCTCGACGGCGGAGATGATGCCCGCAGTCACGGAGCCGTGCACCTGACCCATCGGGTTGCCGATGGCCACGGCCAGCTCGCCGACCTCAATCTGATCGCTGTCGCCGAAGGTGGCCGCGTTCAGGCCGGTCGCATCAATCTTCAGCACGGCGATGTCGTTGCTCTCGGAGGAACCGACCAGCGTGGCCTCGTAAGTCTGCTCGTCGCTGCCGTCGCCCGGGTTGACGTAGACGGTAATCTTATCCGCGCCGGAGATGACGTGGTTGTTGGTCAGCACATAGCCGTCCTCGGAGATGATGATGCCCGAGCCGGCAGAAGTCTGGGTGTATTCCTGCGTGCCGCCGCGGCCGCCGCGGTTGCCGTAGCCGTAACCGTAGCCATAGCCGAACATGCCGCCGAACGGATTGTAATAGTTATTGTCGTAGGTGTTGTAGACGACCTTGGTTTCGGTCTCAATCGCCACGACTGAGGTGCCGCACTTCTTGGCAATCTCCGGAATGGTGAGGGAATCCTCGTTCGAGGCGGCCTCAATCACGCTGAAATGCTTGTCGTTGTTATCGGCCTGAGCCAGCGCGCTCATGCCGGCCGTAACCGTCAGCGCCAATGCGGCGGTCATGGCAATCAGAGGACGAATGGATTTACGCATACTGAAAATCTCCTTTCGGGGTAAAACTGCTTGTTGGCCTGTCGGAAGGGAGAATGAGCTTTTTGCCCGCCCGCTTTCCTTCAAGCGATGGCTGTATTATAGAAGGGCGGTATGAAGAAAAAATGGTAGACTTGAGGAAAAAACATTAAAACATTGTGACAAAATTGTGTCGGGGTCAATCCGCGCCGTTTATAAGTGTATGCAACCGAAGGTTTCCAAAGGGCGATGCGCCAAACGGGCGCCGTAAACGTTCGGAAAGCCCTTTGGTGGGGTGTTGGGGCAAAGCCCCAATTTCTACGCGTTCCTGAGTGCTGCAAAACCAAGCGCAAGCAGGTCAAACCCAACCCGCATCAGCGGCGGCGTGCTGCGCTCAAGCCGCGTGCCGCTGGTCATCACGCCCACGCCCGCACCCGTTGCGGGGTCGGCAAACAGCTCGGCGCACATGCCGTAGGCCACACCCTGATGGCCGACGGGCGAAAACCCGGGGAACACGTCGGGCAGGGCCGCGACGTTCAGCCCGCGGCCGACTTTGCCGACGCCGCCCAGACCGTCCTGCGGGGCGCGCATGAGGTCGAGCGATTCGGAGGAAAGCACGCCCGTTTCGCCGTGGGAGGCCAGCAGACCCAGCAGCGCGGCCATGCCGCGGCTGTCCGTGATGAGCCGCCCCGCGGCGCAGAGATAATCGCGCTCGGGGTCAAACGGCTCGGGTTTGCGCCCGGCCAGCGCCTGCGCGTTGTATTTGAGCAGCGGGATGGGGAAGCGCATGCTGTATCCGTTGGCCAAATCCGAACGGGGCGAAATGCGGCGGGGGTCGTAGCTCGCGCGGATGGAAAGCGGGGCAAAGACAAGTTCCTGCATGACGTCATCCAGCGGCCTGCCCGCCGCGCGCTCCATCACCACGCCCGCCACGCCTGCGCCGAGGTTGCTGTAATGAAAGGCCTCGCCTGGGAGGGAGGTCAGCCAGTTGTCGGCGCTTGTCAGCAGTTCGCGGAGGGTACAGCCCTTTTGCATGCCGCGCGTGCCGTAATTGCCCTCGTCGCGGATGGAAGCGGTGTGGGTGAGCAGCATCCGCAGCGTCACGGGCGCGTCGGGATGGCGGGGATTGCGCACGGGATAGCCCAGGTATGCGGCGATATCCTCATCCAGCTTCAGCGTGCCGCGCTCGACGAGCGCCAGCGCGCCGAAGGTCATCACCAGCTTGCTGACGGAGGCGACGCGGAAACAGGTCTCCTCCGTCACGGGCACGCGGCCCAGCAGCCGCGCCGTGCCGTGGCAGAACACGTCATACTGCCCCGACGGGCGGCGCAGCACGACGCACGCGCCCAGCGTATGGTTTTGCTCCAAAATGGTTTCCATGGAAAGCTCAAAGCGCAGCCGCGATTCGGGGGTCATGCGCCCGTCCTCGCGGCGCGGGAGAATCGGCATGCGGGAAAAGGTTCGCTCGGCGCGCCCGCGCAGAAACGCCAGCTCGCCGTCGGTCGGGTTTTTCAAGGTACGGTTCCTCCTTTTGGGACGCGGCTCGTCCGTACAGCCATTGTAATGCGGCGCGCACGGGCTGTCAACGCGAAAAAAATTTGCGTCAATGCCTTGCGCAGATATCGTAAAGACCGTATAATAAATCAACTGAATTTAACACAAAATTTACAAATCGGCGACGGGCAGGCCGCGCACAGGGCCGCAGGAGGCCGAATCCATCGAAGGGGGAACGGAGTATGGGGGCGTTTTTTGACGGGCTGACGGCATTCGGAGAGCCGCTGACGATTGCGGCGGTGCTGATGCGCATCGGCGTGGCGGTCATCATCGGCGCGGTTATCGGCATCGACCGCGAAATCAAAAACCGTCCGGCGGGCATGCGCACGCATGTGCTGGTGTGCGTCGGCGCGGCGCTGGTGTCGCTGATTGAAGCGCAGACGGTCGCGGACGTCGCGGCGCTGGGCAGCGCGGCGGTCGGCGTGAGCATGGGACGCATCACCACGTCGGTGGTCTCCGGCGTGGGCTTCCTCGGCGCGGGCACGATTTTCATGAGCGACAGAAAGATATCCGGCCTGACGACGGCGGCCTCGCTGTGGTGCACGGCCTGCATCGGCCTGGCGGTCGGCTCGGGCTACATCCTGATGGCGGTGGCCGCGGGCGTCATCGTGCTGGTGATTCTGCGGCTGATGCAGCGCGTCGTGCACGTCAACACGCTTAAGCGGCTGGAGGTGCAGTTCATCCACCGCACGCAGACGCTGGCGTTTCTCAACGAGTATTTCATGAATCTGGGCGTGAAGATTCTGGACGTCGATTTCCACGCGGAAAGCAGGCCCGAGGGCAATCTGTATACCAACCTGTACACGCTTTCCATGCCCGCCAAGACGAGCTATGTAGACGTCATCGGCACGCTGTCCGAGCATCCGAACATCCGCACCGTCAGGACGAGGAATATTTAAGGACTCGGGGTTTCGCGTTTCCGCCGTCTGCGGGCGGTGGAAGGGTAAAGACCCGCCGCGTCAGCAGCCATGAAAAGACCAGCGAAACCAAATCGCTGACGCTCTGGCAGGCGAGCAGCCCCCAAAGGCCGAAAATACGGGGCAGAAGCAGCAGCAGGGGGAGGAAGAAAAGCCCCTGGCGGCTTGTGGCGACGAGCGAGGCGCGGATGGTCTGCCCCATCGCCTGGGTGAGCATGGTCATCAAAATGACGGCGCTTTGCGCGAAAAAGACGAGGCTTTGCAGGCGGAGGGCGGCGTGCGCGACGTCGGCGGTCTGCGCGTCGGGGGCGAAACGGGCGGCAAGCGTCGGCGCAAAGGCAAAGACAGCCGCGCCGACGGCCAGCGAAAAGACGAACAACACGCGCCCGCAGAAGCGATATGCAGCCCGACAGCGCGGAATTTGGTTCGCGCCGAAGGCCGCGCCGCAGACGGGCTGAAAGCCCTGACCCAAACCGATGACCGCCGAGACAAACGGCATGACCGCGCGGGCGCAGAGCCCCATGCCCGCCAGAACGGGCGCGCCAAAGCCTGAAGATACGCGGGAGAGCATCGCGGCGGAAAGGCTGGTCGCGCCCTGACGCAGCAGCGTCGGCAGGCCGGAGCGCATGATATCCGCAAAGACGGTCGTCGTCAGGCGGACGCGGCGGAGGGACGGGCGAATCAGCTCGCGGCGGCGGAGGGTATACGCCAGCAGAACGCCGAGCGTCGCGGCTTCACGCGCGAGCATTGCGATGCCCGCGCCGTGCACGCCCCAATGCAGGCGGGCGCAGAGGAAGAACAGCAGCGCCGTGCCGAGTGCCGAACCGACGAGCGCGGCGGCCATATACGGCAGGGTTTTGCCCTGCGCGCGCAAGAGGCTGCTGAGTACCAGAGCGCCGCACAACAGAGGCCCGTCGGCGAGCACATACCGCGCATACGGCACGCCCGTGGGAACGGCGCTTTCCGGCGCGCCGAGCAGGCGCAGAAGCGCCGCGGCGGGGAAAAAGCCGACGGCAAGCAGCAGCAGCGAGAGCGCCAACGCGGCAAAAAACGCTGTGGCCGCGGCCTGCTCGGCGGCTTCGGGAACTTGGCCCGAGCCGCCCGCGCGGCCGATGCAGCGGCTGACGAAGCTGCCCGCGCCCATGCCGAGCGTGAAGCCGACGGTTTGCTCGAGCAGAATCAGGGCGAGACACGCGCCGACGGCGGCGGCGAGCGGCGCGTCGTTTCGGGAGAGCACGAGCGCCTCGAGCAACTGGCAGGCGGAGGAGGCGAGCATAGCGATAACGCCGGGCGCGGCGATTTTGAGCGTCAGCAGCCGCGCGTCGCCGGCAAGCAGGGCGGTATCGGTCACAGCGCATCCCTCCCCTCTGCGAAAAGAAAAAATATCCGCAAATATTATTTGACACGGGCGCGCCGCCGTCGTATCATGGACCCAAGAGCGCGCGGACGCAGACAGTTTGCCCGCAAACGGCGGGAACGATGCGGCGCGCGGAAAAAGGAGGACGGCTTATGCTCATTGGCGCACTGGAAGCGGGCGGCACGAAGATGGTCTGCTCCATCGGCAATCCGGAGGGCGGCGTGCTTCAGCGCGCCAGTTTCCCGACGCTCACACCGGATGTGACCGTGCCGCAGATTGCGGATTTTATCGGCAAATTTGACGTGAAGGCGCTGGGCATCGGCTCGTTCGGCCCGCTGGATTTGAATCCGGATTCGCCGACCTACGGCAGCATCACCAAAACACCGAAGAAGGAATGGATTGATTACCCGCTGATGGCGGTGCTCAAGGACGCGCTGGGCGTGCCGACGGGCATTGACACGGATGTGAACGCGGCGGCGCTGGCGGAATACACGATGGGCGCGGGCAAAGGGCACGGCAGTCTGCTGTATGTGACGGTGGGCACGGGCATCGGCGGCGGCTTTGTGACGGACGGCAAAATGATTCACGGGCTGGTGCACCCTGAGATGGGACACATGATTCTGGCCCCGCTGGAGGGCGACACGATGCCCGACGGCGTTTGCCCGTATCACCGGCACTGTCTGGAAGGGCTGGCGAGCGGCCCGGCGATTGAAAAGCGCTGGGGGCTGTCGGCCAAGCTGATGACGGAAGATCACCCCGCGTGGGAGCTGGAGGCGACGTATCTGGCACAGATGTGCGTGAACATGATTGTCACGGTGTCGCCGGAGGTGATTGTGTTGGGCGGCGGCGTGATGCAGCAGGCGCACCTGTTCCCGAAGATTCGTGAAAAGGTGCTGGATTTGCTGGGCGGCTACGTCTCTTCGCCGAGCATCACGCCCGAAGGCATCGACGGCTACATTGTGCCGCCTGCGCTGGGGGTCAATTCCGGCGTAATCGGCGCGCTGCTGCTGGGGGCGCAGGCGCTGGAAAAGGAAGGGGAACGCTGAGGCTCTGCCTCAGACTCCGGCAAGAACCTGAGGTTCTTGCATTTCCGTATATAAAAAGCCGCTCGTGGAGCGGCTTTTTGATTGGCCTTGCGGCAAAAAACAATTATCCCTGTTTTATCGCGAAGCGATAAAAAGAGGGAAGGCCGGAAACCTCGGGTTTCCGGTGGGGGATGGGGCAACGTCCCATTGTTGTTATTTAACCTCATCCTCCGGAATGCGGTAGAGCTGGCGGTTATCCAGCCCCCAGACCTTTTCGGAGAAGCCGCCGGGGATGGCGCGGGAGAGCGCTTCATTCATCTCATACAGGCGCGCGTCGAGGGTATCGATGGTGTTGAGCACTTCGGCCTCGGGGAACTTCGGCGCGAGCGGGCTGCCGTATTCGGGAATGCCGTGGTGGGAGAGCACCATGTGCTGAAGCAGCAGGGCTTTGCCGGGGTTGGCTTTCGTCTTTTCGGCGGCGAGCTGAATGTTGACCACGCCGCGGACGATATGGCCGATGAGCTTGCCATCCACGCTGTAATCGGAGACGAGACCGAGGGTATCCGCGTCCATCTCGTCGATTTTGGCGAGGTCGTGGACGATGACGCCCGCCGTCAGCAGGCTGGCGTTGAGCCGGGGATAGACGGTCATAATCGCGTTGGCGGCGCGGAGCATGGTGGTCGTGTGGTGGAGCAGGCCGCCGCGCTCGGCGTGGTGCATCTGCTTGGCGGCGGGAAAGGTGAGCAGCTTGTCGCCTGCGCGGTCGAGCAGCTCACAGGTGATTTTGCGCAGATCCGCATCGGCGATGTGATCCGCCGCGCGGATGACTTCATCCAGCATTTCCTTCGGGTCGCGCGGGGCGCAGGGGATGAGCGTGGACATATCCACCGCGTCGCGGCTTTCAATGGCGCGGATTTTTTCCACGCGCAGCTGCATGCGGCCGTTAAACTCGTTGCCCGTGGCGCGCACCTTGACGATGCTGCCCGCCAGCGGCGGCTGCACGGTGCCATCCCACATTTTCGCGTTAATCGAGCCGGATTTATCGGCCAGCGTCATATCCAGATAGTTTTTGCCGTTGGCGCTGGCGCGCTGCTCGGCGGAACGGACGATGAGATACCCTTCAAAGCGGTCGTCGCGTTTGATATCAGCCAAATACATGGTTAAAAACTCCTTCCTGTGTCACATGATATTATGAACGATACGGGCGGGGTTTGCAAGAATAAATTCATCTTTTAGAAGAAGAAAACGGAAGCGGAAAGAAAATTTTCGAGTCATTTGTCCTACAAATACACTCCAAAACGGCGGCAAAAGTCATGTATTGCGCCAAAAGTGCATATAGATACAGCAGGATTCGGCGGAAAAACACAGGAAAAAACTGGACAACCCATTCAAAAAAAGCCGTTGACATCTGTTGAAACGTTGATTATAATAAACATACAAACGTCAACAGCGATAAAAAATAAATCGCAAAATCAGTGATTTATCTCAGAAACGCCGCTGACGGGGACGCGTTACTCAATGGGAGGAATCCCGTTGAAATAAAAAGAAGAGGTGTTTCCCATGAAAAAGATCCTTGCTCTAGTCATGGCTCTGCTCGTCGTGATGGTTTGCGGCGTCGCAGCTGCCGAGCAGACCGCCCCGAAGATCGGCATCGCGATTTATCAGTTTGCCGATAACTTCATGACGCTGTATCGCACCGAGCTGGTTCGTTACTTGACCGAAGACTGCGGCATCCCGGCTGAGAACATCACCGTAATGGACGGCAAGAACGATCAGGCCGAGCAGACCAACCAGATTGACGGCTTCATCGCCGACAATGTTGACGTTATGATTCTGAACCTCGTGCAGAGCACGTCCGCCGCGACCGTCGTTCAGAAGGCTGACGCCGCCGGCATCCCGGTTGTGTTCATCAACCGTGAGCCGAGCGAGGAAGACATGAAGCTCTCCGACAAGATTTGCTACGTTGGCGCCGATGCTCGTCAGTCCGGCACCTTCCAGGGCGAAATCATTGCCGAGACCGAGAACCACGGCGACTTCAACGGCAACGGTGTTGTCGATTACGTGATGATCATGGGCGACCCGGAGAACGTTGACGCGAAGTACCGCACCGAGTTCTCCATCAAGGCGCTTGAAGACGCTGGCCTGAAGACCAACGAGCTGTACAAGCAGCGCGGCGACTGGGATCAGACCAAGGGTCAGGAACTGGCGGCGACCGCGCTGACGCAGTTCGGCAACGATGTTGACGTTATCTTCTGCAACAACGACGCGATGGCGCTGGGCGCTTATCAGGCGATCGTTGACGCTGGCCGCACCGTTGGCGAGGATATCTACCTCGTGGGCGTTGACGCGCTGGACGAAGTGCAGGAAATGGTTAAGGAAGGCAAAGTCACCGGCACCGTGCTCAACGACCACATCGGCCAGAGCCACACCGCTGCTGACGCTGCCATCAAGGCCGCCAATGGCGAGACCCTTGAGAAGTACTACTGGGTTGACTACGTGAAGGTCACCAAGTAATTCTTGTAAAGGTAAAATCAAAGGGGGTGCGTGCGCTTTGTGCGCAAGCACCTTCTTTTATAAGCAAAAGGGGGACACGTTCATGGCGGAGTATCGTCTTGAGATGCGCGGAGTTGTTAAGCAGTTCCCGGGCGTTAAGGCGCTCGATCACGCGCAGCTCAAGCTCAGACCCGGCACGGTTCACGCGCTGATGGGTGAGAACGGTGCAGGCAAATCCACCTTGATGAAATGCATGTTTGGCATTTACAAGATGGACGAGGGCGAAATCTATTACGAGGGCAAAAAGGTTGACATCAACGACCCGCTTCAAGCGTTGAGCATGGGCATCGCGATGGTGCATCAGGAGCTTCAACCGATTCCCGAGCGTTCGGTCGCTGAAAATATCTACATCGGGCGCTACCCGATGAAGAAGCTGCTGGGCGTTATCCCGGTGGTCGATCATGAAAAGATGTATGCAGACACCGAGAAACTGCTCAAAAAGGTTCGGATGAATTTCGACCCCAAACAGCGTTTGGGCGATCTTTCCGTTTCGCAGATGCAGTCGGTTGAAATTGCCAAGGCGGTCTCGGCAGACTGCAAGGTGCTGATTCTGGACGAACCGACCTCTTCTTTGACGGCAAACGAAGTTGAAGCGTTGTTCCGCATCATCGAGGATTTGAAAGCGGAGGGCGTTTCGATCGTCTATATCAGCCACAAGATGGACGAAATTCTGCGTATCTCCGACGAAGTGACCATCATGCGCGACGGCCACTACATTGGCACGTGGGACGCGAAGGAGCTGACGACGGACAAGATCATTACCCAAATGGTTGGCCGTGAGTTGAGCAACCTGTTCCCGGAGCGACACAACGTGCCGGGCGAACCGGTTTTCGAGGTGAAGGATTTCACTTCCATCAATCCGCGTTCGTTCCGTCATTGCTCGTTTGAAGTGCGCAAGGGTGAAATCCTTGGCGTGGCAGGTCTGGTTGGCGCACAGCGTACCGAACTGATGGAAGGTATCTTCGGTATTCGCGCGCATAACGAGGGCACGATTAAGTTCAAGGGAGAGGAAATCAAAATCTCCCGTCCGCGCGATGCGATTAAGCACGGCATTGCGCTGCTGACGGAAGACCGTCGTGCGACGGGTATCATGGGTGTGCTCTCCGTTGCGGACAACATTTCCGTGGCAAGCCTCGACCAGTATCTCGATATGGGCATTGTCATCAACGACAAGAAGATCGAGCAGCTTGTTCAGGATAACGTGAAAAAGATGAACATCAAGACACCTTCTTCCAAAACGCAGATTCAGTCTCTCTCCGGCGGCAATATGCAGAAGGTGCTGATTGGACGCTGGCTGGCGAACAACCCGGACGTTTTGATTTTGGACGAACCGACGCGCGGTATCGACGTTGGCGCGAAGTACGAAATCTATTGCATCATCGAGGAGCTGGCGCGCGCGGGCAAGAGCATCATTATGATTTCCTCCGAAATGAGTGAAATCATCGGCATGAGCGACCGCGTGATGGTCATGTGCGATGGTCGAATCACGGGCTTCATCGACGGCAAGGAAGCCAATCAGCAGAACATTATGACGTTGGCGACGCAGTTTGAAACGCAGCCGACAGCCGCAGACTGAGTAACGCAAAGGAGAACTACTTATTATGGGCAAGAAATTCAGCGTGAAATCCATTGGCAAATGGCTTTCCGAAAACATCATCATCGTGCTGATCTTCCTCGCATCCGTGTTCGTCAGCACACAGAACAAGAACTTCCTTTCTGCGAACAACATTCGTAACCTGCTTTCCAATACCGCTGTTCGCTTCATCATTGCCTGCGGCGTTTCCGGATGCTTGATTACCAAGGGCACTGACCTTTCCGCTGGCCGCGTGGCTGGCCTTGCGGCTTGCCTTTCCGGCATTCTGATGCAGCGCGCCAATTACGACCAGCGCTTCTACCCGGGTATGCCGGAGATGCCGCTGTTCGTGGTTCTGCTGATCGTCGTCGCGCTGTGCGCGCTGATCGGTGCTGTGAACGGTTCTGTTATCGCTTTCCTCAAAGTGCCGCCGTTCATCGCGACGCTGGGTATGCAGACGCTGGTTTACGGCGCTTGCCTTGTGTATACGGGTGCGATTCCGATTGGCGGTCTGCGCAGCGACTACACGGGTCTGGCGACGGGCTACGTCGGTACGCGCATGTTGAGCAACCTGACGATTATCGCGATTTTCATCGGCCTGTTCATGTGGTTCTTGTATAACAAGACCCGCTACGGCAAGTATATGTATGCCATCGGCGGCAACGAAAATGCGGCTGAGGTTGCGGGCATCAATGTCAACAGAAGCAAGATTTTGATTTACATGCTGGCTGGCGCGCTCTATGGTCTGACCGGTTTCCTCGTCTGCGCGAAGTCCGGCGGCTGTTCGGTCAATACCGCGCAGGGCTGGGAGCTTGAAGCTATCGCGGGCTGCACCATCGGCGGCGTTTCCGTCAACGGCGGCGTCGGTACGATTCCGGGTATCCTCATCGGCGTTCTGGTGTTCGAGGTGTTGAAGATTGTTCTCCAGTTCCTCGGCGTGGAATCTTCCTACACCTACATTGCGCAGGGTCTGGTTATCATTATCGCTGTTGCGCTTGATCTGCGTAAGTATCTGGCGAAGAAGTAAAAAAGCCCCCTTTGAATCCGCCGCGTGTCATGCGTGGCGGATTTTTGGATTCGAGAAAGGAATAATAGAATGAGCGAAGAAAGAAAGTCCAAAAAGAAAATCGACGAAGCGATGGTTGATAAAATCGTGGAAGAAACCAAACAACAAAAAAATCTCAAAGAACAGATTTACGATAGAATCAACATCCCGCTTCCCGTGCTCGATGTGTTTATCGTGGTTTGCGTGGTTGCGCTCGCGGCGATCCTCATTTTCTGCCGCACAAAATAAACTGCGCTTTATGTTCGGACTGAAAACGAGAATAATTCTCAAAAAGTTTTTCAAAAACGCTTGACAAAGCGGACTTGTATGGATATAATGATGATACAGCTTCTCACTAAGCGAGGCGATGAGCAATGAAAAGCAAAATCAGCGCACAGGCGCAGACGGTGCTGGATGTGCTGGCCGCCAGACGCTGTCACCTCACCGCAGACGAGATTCTGGAAAATTTGGACGGTATCGGGACGGCAACCGTCTACCGGGCGCTGGATCACCTGACGGAGATGGGCCTGATTCGCAGGCTCTCCCTCGGCAAGAAGAGCGCGGTATACGAATACACCCGCACCAATCACATGCACTTCGTCTGCGAGCAGTGCGGCAGGGTCTACGATATCGAGGCGGATTTCACAGGCATGGCGGCGGAAGCCGCGAAATGCTGCGGGCACCGAGTTTCTTGGTGCGAGGTAACGGCCCACGGCGTCTGCAAGGACTGCATGGGCGGACAGAAGGCGTCAACCGACGAGGGCTGAGCGTTCAACGGCCTTCGGCGGCTCAACAAAAACGACAAAAAACAGGAGGAAACGAGTATGAAAAAGTGGATTTGCACGGTTTGCGGTTATGTTTGGGAAGGCGAGAACCCGCCGGAGAAGTGCCCGCAGTGCGGCGTGCCGGCGAGCAAGTTTACCGAGCAGAAGGGCGAGCGCGCCTGGGCGGCCGAGCATGTGGTCGGCGTGGCCAAGGGCTGCCCGCAGGAGATTATCGACGGCCTGCGCGCGAACTTCGCGGGCGAGTGCAGCGAGGTCGGCATGTATCTGGCGATGGCGCGTGTCGCGCATCGCGAGGGCTATCCGGAAATCGGCCTCTACTGGGAGAAGGCCGCGTATGAAGAGGCCGAGCACGCCGCCAAGTTCGCCGAGCTGCTGGGCGAAGTCGTGACCGACTCCACCAAGAAGAATCTTGAAATGCGCGTGGACGCCGAGAACGGCGCGACCGAGGGCAAGGTTGAGCTGGCGAAGCTGGCTAAGCAGTATAACCTCGACGCGATCCACGACACCGTGCATGAGATGGCGCGCGACGAAGCCCGCCACGGCAAGGCCTTCGAGGGGCTGCTCAAGCGGTACTTCGGCAAGTAAGCAGGCACAGCCTGCAGTGATTTCCGCCGGAGTTTGACGGAAAATCAGGCTTCGGCGCACGCGGGCGAGATAAACAGATAGAAAAAACGAGGGCTGCATCTTCAAAGAGGTGCAGCCCTCTTTTCGCCCTCTGAACGCCAAATGATGTCATATTTATGTCGCGAGAGTGTTTCCACAGCACATTGTTTTTCTGATTATGTCACGAATTATGTCACACCAAAGTACTGTGCGCGCTGCGGCGTTTTTCGGATTGTGCCGGATATGCGTGTATCTTCGGGCGGTTCGTCATCTTTGGGGCAGGAAGCGAATACAATGAATAGGAGAGAGATGTTATCAATCCGTTTTTTCATTTTTTGGCCGAAGAAATGGAAAAGCGGGAAGGGATTGAACGAATTGTATCCAAAATGATAAGAAGGTACATGAATATGATGCCGCAGAAGCTGTCAAATCGAAAAACGCACGCAATTCAAAATGCGAAAAAGGAGAGGACAAACCCATGAAAGTCAAGCTCATGCCCGAAGAACGCGACGAGAAACGAATTGCCGAAATCCAAAACGCGCGAAAAACGATGAACGACGCAGAGTATGCGCAGTATCTGCGCGAGCTCGTCCGCAGCGACGAAAAGAACTTTGACGCCATCTTTTATGCCGCGCCGAACGGCGGCGCGCTGCTGAGCGAACTGGAGGATTATCTGCACGATCATCTCGTCTACGACGAGCGCGATTATTACGCCGCCCAAATGTGCGGTCAGGCCGACTGACGGCTGTCGAAGGCCAAAAAAGCGAAGGAGCAATTCATGTTCCTTCGCTTTTTGTATCCAGCAGGCGGTTAATCAGCCCCAGCAGCATCAGCAAATCGGCTTCATTCAGCTGCTTCATGCCGCTGACGGCTTTTTGAATCAGTTCGGGGTTCTGCGTGCCTTCGTCGAAAAACTGCGCGGGGGTTAAGCCGAAATAATCACAGATAGCGAAAAACTCTTTGAGCGGCGGAAGCGCTTTGCCCGACGAGATGTTGTAGACATAGCCGCGGCTGTGCCCTAAATCATAACTCATCTGGTATTCCGAAACGCCCTTTTTCAGCCGAAGCGCGGTTATCCGCTCGCGGACAAAATCTTCGTTCATCGCTATCACCTCTTGATTCCATGATAGCGGACTTTTAAGGCGGATTCGTCGAATATTTTTTGTCTATTCTCGTTGAATGGGCATTTATTTTATGTTATAATTCAAACAACGTCAACGAATTGTAGTTAAAACAAACTCGAAGCGACAAAAGGAGGGAAGAGAGTTGGATTGCAAACACGATTGGGAAGTGGAAGCCTTCGGCGAACGCTGGATTTGCCGAAAATGCCATATCATGAAGCGAAAAGATTCAAGGGGGATTCTGCATTATACGGATGTGGACGGAAACATTGTATACGTATCGTGTGACGACAGCATGGCGGATATTGAAGCCTATGTAAACGCGCAAGTCGAAGAACGGGAAAGAGAAGAGAGGTATAAACGATGAAAAGATGTTGTTATTTGCTTTTGACAGCGCTGCTTTTGATGCTGGCATCGACTGCGTCGGCAGCAACAAGCGGAAATTTCAAATATGAGATAAAGGGCAACGGCACAGCGACCATAACCGGCTATTCCGGCGCAAGCGACGAAAACATCATCATTCCGCAGATGGTTGACGGATATACCGTTGCCGCGATTGGCGATAAGGCATTTTACAAGGACGAAAAAAATAGAAAAATCGGAATTTCCGTGACCTTGCCCGAGAGCGTAAAATCTATCGGCGATTTCGCGTTTTGGAACGCGAACGTTACGTCAATCAACCTTCCCGATGGGCTTGAATCCATAGGCAAAGGCGTGTTTGTCGGCTGCGACGAAATTGTTTATCGTGTGTCGGCTAACCATCCGATGTTTGCGGTTATCGACGGCGCGCTCTACAACAAAGCCAAAAAAGAACTCATACAGGGAAAGGAAGGCGCGAGCATTCCGGAAGGAATCCGCATCATTGGCGACTACGCGTGCTATCGGATTTCAAAATGCGGTATTGCAGAAGGTAAGATGGCATTGCCCTCTACGATAGAAGAAATCGGCGATTATGCATTTTTTGAGAGTTGGAATAGCACATGGTCTAGCGATGACACACAGCAAAGTCAAAGCTGGGGAGAAAACATCCGAAAAATCGGTGCACACGCTTTTGAACACGCAAGCGTAGGTAATAGTCATAATCTGATTGATGAGGTTATTTTCCAAATTCCGGATTCGGTAGAGGAAATCGGCGAGGCCTGTTTCAAAAATTTTATAGTAAGAGCAGGAAAGAGGGGCGTTATTTCCATCGGGGCTGAAAGCAAATTGAGAAATATTCCCGATAAGGCTTTTTATAATGATGATTGGACAACAACTGGGGGAGCTATGTATATAAGATGCGATGCGCCCATTTCTTCTATAGGAGAATATGCTTTTTCTGGTCACTGGGGGAGGATAATTGAAAAACTGAATTTGGAACATATCGAATCGATCGGGAAATACGCATTTGATGAGGCGTGTATTCAATTCTTTGTTAAAATTCCGGGAAGCTGTAAGGTGATTCCGGAGGGCGCATTTAGGAATGCAATTTCAACATTAGTTTATGATCGGGTCAGCGTTAATCATATTCAGCTTTCCGACGGAATCGAAAAGATAGAATCGCATGCATTTGAAAATTCCGCCATTACGCAGCCCGTCTATCTTCCCGAGTCGCTGGAGGATATCGCGACGGATGCTTTCGACCCTGATTGTCAGTTTACCGTTGAAAAAGGGTCGTATGCGTATCGCTGGGCAAACGAAAACGCCTATAATTGCACGGTTAACGGCGAAGAACAGAATCTGGATTGGCTGAACAACTAAAATTTTCCCTCTTTCCGCTTTCGGAAAGAGGGCCTTTTCGTTTATCCCGCGCAAAGCGCCAGCCCAACCCGCACGCCGTCGCAGAAACCCCGTTTATATGCTTCGACCGCCAGTTCCTGCGCGTAGGCCGTGCCGCAGTCCGTTTCGCCCAGCTCATGCAGGGCGGCCGCGAAGGCGGGGTATCGGTCGGGGTTCTGCGTCAATTCCGTTTCGATTTGGTCGAGACGTTTGCGGGCGAGTTCATCCGCGGCATTTTGGAAGAATGGAAGCATGGTGTAACCTTCTTTCTGAAAATTGAATGGAATATGGATGCTTTTCTTTTTTTATAGAATGGATTATACACTTAATCGTGAAAATTGTCAATGCAAAAATGTAATTTTATCGTGTAGAAAAACATCATTTCTTGACCGATTACACCTTTGAATGTATAATGAAACAAAAGGGGGCATGTTCGTGGGATTGACAGCAGGAGAAAAAATAAAAATCGTCCTCAAACGCAGAGGAATGACGATGGGCGACCTTGCCGAAAAAACAGGGCAGACTCGGCAGAACCTTTCCAATAAAATGTCGCGTGATAATTTTGCCGAAAAGGAAATCAAAGAAATTGCGGAAGCAATGGAATGTGAATACGAAGCTTATTTTGTCATGAAGGACACCGGCGACAAAATCTGAACAGTTCAAGCGCCTTTGTACCACAAATTGTGTCGCTCTATATTCAAAACCCTTTACAGGGGCGGAGAAATCTTGTAAAATATAGCCAACAGGCCGCATCGCGGTACAACAGACAAAGAAGGAGAACACAACTATGGGCAAGTTTGTCGTGAAGCAGGTTAAGAACGGCGTGATGTTTAATCTGAAAGCGGGCAACGGCGAGGTTATCGCGACCAGCGAAATCTATACCACCGAGGCCGCGTGCATGAGTGGCATCGAATCCGTGCGCAAGAACGCGGTGGAAGCCAAGCTGGAAGATCAGACAGTGGCGGGCTACGAGACCGTCGCCAACCCCAAGTTCGAGGTCTATGCCGATAAGACGGGCGAGTTCCGCTTCCGTCTCAAAGCCAGAAACGGCGAGATTATCGCGGTCGGCGAGGGTTATAAGGCGAAGGCTTCCTGCCTGAACGGCATCGACTCGGTTCGCCGCAACGCGCCCGACGCGTCCGTGGAGAAGCTCGAGGCGTAACGCCGCGAAACTGACGAACAGAAAAAAGAGTGTTCCCGAGAGGGGAGCACTCTTTTTGTGTTGAATTGCTTTTGGCTTCTGTCAAAAATGAAAAATTAAAGGCTGCACAAAGCACGCCCATGTAACGGCGTTTCGCGCTTTATCCATGGGCGGAAAATGCTGCGTGCCGAAGCGGCCGTCACTCTCTGAAATCAAAAAGCTGTTTCGGCGTGATATCCAGCACTTCGCAGAGCTTGAAAATCACGTCGAACGACACGCCGACATTCCCCAGTTCGATGGCGCTGATGTGGCTTCGGTCAATGTCGGCCAGTTCGGCCAGCTTCATTTGGGTTAAACGCTTCTTCTTTCGGTAATAGACGACGTTCAGACCGAATTGCTCGTAATACTTTTTGTATTCTGCTTTCATCAAACTCACCTCGCCTCATTGTAGGTGAGTTTATTTTCAGAATAAACCTTGTATGAACCCCATAATGTTGTTGACACAGGTCAAATGCGGTGTTAGAATCATATTATGGATATTATAAGGGGTTTACGGCGGAAAGAAACCCAATAAAAAACCCTGTTCGGGCGAACAGGGATTCACGGATGCTTCATCACGTCAATCAGGCGGGCGACGGCTTCCTTCTGCGCGGCGGTGAGGGAGGACCAGCTGGCGAACATCTCCCGCTGCTCGGGGGTCAGTTCGACCCGGTCGCCGTCGGCAAAGAACTGCGCGAGCGTGATGCCGAACGCCTTGCAGATGCTTTCCAGCGTGGGGATGGAAGGCGTTGTGTTTCGGCTGAAAATGTTGGAAATGGTCGATTGCGATAGGCCGGATTCCAGCGCAAGCCGATACTCGCTCCATTGCCGCTCGGCCATCAGCGCTTGGAGACGCTGTTTTGTATTCATAAACATCATTCAACTCCTCAACCGTTCATTTTACCGTTCAGTTGAGGCGTAAAACAGTGGGATGATGTATTGCTTATATAACTCAAATGAGGTATACTATACGTCAGGAAAGAACAATACAACGCGAATCGCAGGCGGGCGATTTGCGCGAAGGAGAAACACAGGATGGACGGAAAACAGTATTTCTGCGCCTGCTGTCGGCAGATGGGGCTGAACAGCGCGGCGCTTTTCAAAATCGGCGAGCAGAACGCGCAGTGCTACGGCGGATACGTCTACCACTGCCCGACGCGGCTGCGCGCGCCGTCGCACCGATACGTGGTGAATTACATCGCGGAACCGGGGCTTTACGTCGCCTGGAGCTTGGATGTGGCAGGCTCGGAGAAAAAGACGGTTTTCCGCATTCTGAAAAAAGAGCTGGAGCACGTGCCCGCAGGCGAGCTGCACAAGGTTGTCAAATCGACGCACAAGGGTGAGAGCAAGACCGAGAAGGTGATTGTGTTCGACCGCGCGGCGGTGACGAAATTCCTGAAGATGGTCAAGGAAAACGCGAGGCAAATAAAAAATCCGAACCCGTAACAGGTTCGGATTTTTGTTATCTGGTGCCGGTGGCGGGGGTCGAACCCGCACGTTCTTGCGAACACGGGATTTTGAATCCCGGGCGTCTGCCAATTCCACCACACCGGCGGGGGAATAACAGATTCAGTATAGCCAATTTTCCGCCCAAAGTCAAGAGGGAAACGCGAATTAACCCAGCATATCGAGATAATGGTCGCTGGTCGGGCGGGTGGTGTGCTCATGTTCGTGGTAGCGGCGCAGCGCCTGCTGGTTATCCATTTCGCGGGAGGCATGGTCAATGCCCTCGCAAGAGAAAAGCAGAATGAACAAAACGGTGACAATGACAAGCGGCATACAGGTTGCGGCTTCCTTTCTCAAACGACAAAAAATCTCCGGCAGAAACCCTTCGCCGGAAGCAGAAGCGATTATAGCACGTTTACGGGCGAAAAGAAAGCATGCAACTCGATAAGTTTCGCTGATTTGTTTTGTGCAGGCGGACAATTCCCGCAATCTTAACGTGAATTTGATAGCGGCGCATGCTATAATGGGGATGCCGCACACAAGGGGCGTATGCGGCTTGAAGGCGTTTCAATTGTTTGGATAAAGGAGGGCGGCTTCCATGCCGACGACCTTTCGAAAATACTGGGCCGAGTTTCGGGAGATGCTCATCCCGAAGCGGCAGAGCAGGTGTCAGCTTATCCGCGACGCGGGTATCACGCTCTGCATTCTGGCGATTGCGGCGGCGGTCTGCACGGTGCTCACGCACATGGGCGACAGCGACAGCGCGGTGCCGATGGTCTTTGTGCTGGCGGTTTTGTTTGTGGCGCGTCTGACGGACGGATTTATTTTCAGTCTGGTGGCGACGGTGGTTTCGGTTATCGGCGTGAACTATGCGTTCACCTATCCGTATTTCGCGTTCAACTTCACCATCACGGGTTACCCGCTGACGTTTTTAACGATGTTTGCGGTTTCGCTGGTCGTCGGCATGCTGACCGATCAGGTAAAGCGGCAGGAGCGGGTGAAATCCGAAGCGGAGAAGGAGAAGATGAAGGCGAACCTTCTGCGCTCGGTTTCCCACGATTTACGAACGCCGCTGACGTCGATTATCGGCTCATCCTCGGCGGTGCTGGAGAACTACGACAAGTTCAGCGACGACGTGAAGAAGGATTTAATCGGCCATGTGCGCGACGACGCGCAGTGGCTGGTGCGGCTGGTGGAAAACATTCTTTCGATTACGCGCTTCAACGAAGGCGCGGTGAAAATCGACAAAGTGCCGCAGGCCGCGGAAGAAATCGCGGCGGAAGCGGTGGGCAAGTTCAAAAAGCGCTTCAACACGCTGCCAGTTCGCGTCAGCGTGCCGGACGAGCTGCTGATGGTGCCGATGGATGCGACGCTCATCGAGCAGGTGCTCATCAACCTGATGGAAAACGCGGTGCTGCACGCGAAAGGCGCGACGGAAATCGAGCTGCGCATTCGGCGGGACGGCGGTTTGGCGCGCTTCAGCGTGCTGGATAACGGCGCGGGCATCGAGCCTGCGGTTCTGCCGAAGCTATTTGAAGAGATGTTTCCGCATGCGGGCGAGCTGCGCGGCGACGGGCGGCGGAGCATGGGAATTGGGCTTTCGGTGTGCATGAGCATTGTGCGGGCGCACGGCGGCACGATGAAAGCGGAAAATCGAGCGACGGGCGGCGCGTGCGTATCCTTCGCGCTGCCGATGGGGGAGGAATAAACGATGGCTGTACGTGGAAAAGTGCTGATTGTCGAGGATGACCGCGCGATTTGCAGTTTTATGCGCCGCGTGCTGGAGGCAAACGGCTATGAATCCATCATTGTGGGCACGGGGCGCGAAGCGCTGAGCATGCTCACCTCGCATTGTCCGGATGTGGTGATTCTCGATTTGGGCCTGCCGGATATGGACGGCATGGATGTGCTGACCCAGCTGCGCGCGTGGTCGCTGATGCCGGTGGTCGTCGTCTCCGCGCGGACGGACGAGCGCGAGAAGGTGCGCGCGCTGGACGCGGGCGCGGACGATTACATCACCAAGCCGTTCGGCACATCCGAGCTGCTGGCGCGGCTGCGCACGGCCATCCGCCACACGCGCACGACCAGCGGCAACGCGAGCATCGCCAAGGAAAACCGCTTCACCGCGCGCGGACTGGTCATCGATTATGACAAATATCGCGTGTACATCGACGGCCGCGACGCGGGCCTCACCCAGAACGAGTTTAAGCTTGTCGCGCTGCTGGGCCGCTATGCGGGCCGCGTGCTGACCTACGATTACCTGATTCGCGAAATCTGGGGGCCGAACAAGGCGTATGACAACCAGATTCTCCGCGTCAATATGGCAAATATCCGCCGAAAAATCGAAAAGAACCCCGCCGAACCGGAGTATATCTTCACCGAGGTCGGCGTGGGGTATCGGATGATTGAGGGGGACTGAGAAAAACTGCGGTCGAGCGCCGCAGTTTTTTTCACTTTCCGGATAAATTGCGGCGAATCGGCCGCGTATGGTGAAAGTTGGCTCAGCCCGCTTTTATATATCCGCATCGGAATGCCGCGAAATCATCGATTGATTGAAATTTGACATCCGTGGAAAACGAAAAAGTCTCAAAAGGCGGGATAATGTTTGAAAAAATGCAAAATTACGGTGGAATTTCCGAAAAGAATCACGGAGTTTGACAGAAAAAATCAAAAATCCTCTTTACAACATCAGACGACGGGTGTATAATACGCGCAGAGATTGACAAAGAAACGTCAAACAAATGTTTCACGTCAACCGTATGCGTCAGTCAACCCGAGGGGCTTTAGCCCGAAGAAACAGGAGGAATAGATTATGGCTCGTTTCACTCTTCCCCGCGATTTGTATCATGGCAAGGGCGCGCTGGAGGCGCTGAAAACCTTTGAAGGCAAGCGCGCGATGATTTGCGTCGGCGGCGGCTCGATGAAGCGCTTCGGCTTCCTCGACAAGGCCGAGCAGTATCTGAAAGAAGCCGGCATGGAAGTCGAGCTGTACGAAGGCATCGAGCCTGACCCGTCCGTGGAGACCGTCATGAAGGGCGCGGCCGCGATGGCCAAGTTCCAGCCGGATTGGATTATCGCGATGGGCGGCGGCTCGCCGATCGACGCGGCCAAGGCCATGTGGATCAAATACGAGTATCCGGAGTGCACGTTTGAGGATATGTGCAAGGTGTTCGGCCTGCCGAAGCTGCGCCGCAAGGCGCACTTCTGCGCCATCTCTTCCACCTCCGGCACGGCGACCGAGGTGACGGCGTTCTCCATCATCACGGATTATTCCAAGGGCATCAAGTACCCGATTGCCGACTTTGAAATCACGCCGGATGTGGCCATCGTCGATCCCGATCTGGCCGAAACCATGCCCAAGAAGCTGGTTGCCCACACCGGCATGGACGCGATGACCCACGCCATCGAGGCGTATGTCTCCACCGCGAACTGCGACTTCACCGATCCGCTGGCCATCCACGCCATCGAGATGATCATGAAGGACCTGGTGCCGAGCTACAACGGCGATATGGCCGCCCGCGACAGCATGCATAACGCGCAGTGCCTCGCCGGCATGGCGTTCTCCAACGCGCTGCTGGGCATTGTGCATTCCATGGCGCATAAGACCGGTGCGGCGTTTGCCGATTACGGCGCGCACATCATCCACGGCGCGGCGAACGCGATGTATCTGCCGAAGGTCATCGCCTTCAACGCGAAGGACGAGACGGCCAAGAAGCGCTACGGCGTTATCGCCGATTACATGCACTTGGGCGGCAAGGACGACGACGAGAAGGTCGCGTTGCTCATCGCCTACCTGCGCAAGATGAACGACGACCTCAACATCCCGCACTGCATCGGGCACTACGGCGCGGACAGCTACCCCTGCGAGCAGGGCTTCGTGCCGGAGAACGTGTTCCTCGAGCGCCTGCCGGAAATCGCCAAGAACGCCATCGCCGACGCCTGCACGGGCTCCAACCCGCGTCAGCCGAGTCAGGAAGAGATGGAGAAGCTGCTCAAGTGCTGCTACTATGATACCGAGGTTGATTTCTAATCAAACCCCAATTTGATTCTTCGGGGGACGCTGAAAACCGGCGTCCCCTGTCTTGATGATGGGGTTGGACAGAAAAATCACATAAGATGCAGGGCAACGCGATTTTGTGTCGAATATATAAAGCTGTTTACGTTCCGCGCGTTGAAGGAACGTGATTCGGAGTTTGATTCAGGAGGAAGCGTCATGTTCAAAATCATCAAAAAAGAGCGCCTGAACCCGACCGTCACCAAAATGGTGATTGATGCGCCGTTTATCGCCAAAAAGGCGGAACCCGGCCAGTTCATCATTCTGCGTGCGCTGGAGGACAGCGAGCGCATTCCGCTGACCATCGCGGATTATGACCGCGAGGGCGGCACGATTACGATTATCTATCAGATTGTCGGCGGCTCGACAATGGAGCTGGATACCCTGGAAGAGGGCCGGAGCCTGCATGATTTCGTCGGCCCGCTGGGCGTTGCGACGCACACCGAGGGCCTCAAAAAGGTCGCCGTGGTGGGCGGCGGTGTGGGCTGCGCCATCGCGCTGCCCGTGACCAAGAAGCTGCACGAGCAGGGCTGCGAGGTGCATGCCATCGTCGGCTTCCGCAACAAAGACCTTGTGATTCTGGAGGACGAGTTCAAGGCCGCTTCCAGCAAGATGGTCATGATGACCGACGACGGCAGCCACGGCGAAAAGGGCCTGGTCACCGCCGCGCTGGAGCGCCTGATTCAGGAGGGCAACGAATATGACGAGGTTATCGCCATCGGCCCGCTGGTCATGATGAAATTCGTCTGCGCCGTTACGAAGAAATACAACGTCAAGACCGTCGTTTCCATGAACCCGATTATGATCGACGGCACGGGCATGTGCGGCGGCTGCCGCCTGACCGTCGGCGGCGAGACGAAGTTCGCCTGCGTGGACGGCCCGGACTTCGACGGCCATCTGGTCGATTTCGACGAGGCCATGAAGCGCAGCACGATGTACCGCGACTTTGAACAGCATGCCCGCGAGGCGCACTGCAACCTGATGAACAAGGAGGTCAAGTAACATGGCCGTCACGCGCAATATGGATCCGAAGAAGTGCCCGATGCCTTCTCAGGACCCCAACGTTCGCAACAAGAACTTCAACGAGGTTGCCCTCGGTTATACCTATGAAATGGCTGTGAACGAGGCCAAGCGCTGCCTGAACTGCCCCAAGAAGCCCTGCCGCAGCGCCTGCCCGGTTCAGATTGACATCCCCGCGTTCATCGAGTGCGTCGCCAACGAGGATATGGAGGGCGCTTATAAGGTGCTGACCGCGTCCTCCGCTCTGCCCGCCGTCTGCGGCCGCGTCTGCCCGCAGGAGACCCAGTGCGAGGGCAAGTGCGTGCGCGGCATCAAGGGCGAGCCGGTCGGCATCGGCCGTCTGGAGCGCTTCGTGGCCGACTGGCACCGCGAGCATGTGCAGGATCACCCCGAAGTGCCCGCCCCGAACGGCCACAAGGTCGCCGTCATCGGCGCGGGTCCGTCCGGCCTGACCGCTGCGGGCGATTTGGCGAAGCTGGGCTACAAGGTCACGATTTACGAAGCCCTGCATCTGGCGGGCGGCGTGCTTGTGTACGGCATTCCGGAGTTCCGTCTGCCGAAGGCCATCGTGCAGAAGGAAATTGACGGCCTGAAGGCGATGGGCGTGGATATCGAGACGAACATGGTCATCGGCAAGGTGCTTACCATCGACGAACTGTTTGATATGGGCTTTGAGGCCGTGTATGTCGCCTCCGGCGCGGGCCTGCCGCGCTTCATGGGCATCCCCGGCGAGAGCCTCAAGGGCGTGTATTCCGCCAACGAATACCTGACCCGCATCAACCTGATGAAGGCGTATCGCGAGGACAGCAAGACCCCGATTAAGCACAGCGGCAAGGTCGCCGTCGTCGGCGGCGGCAACGTCGCGATGGATGCGGCGCGCTCGGCCAAGCGTCTCGGCGCGGAAGAGGTTTACATCGTCTATCGCCGCGGCATGGAAGAGCTTCCGGCCCGTAAGGAGGAAGTGGAGCACGCCGAGGAAGAGGGCATCATCTTCAAGACCCTCACTAACCCGATTGAGGTGCTCGGCAACGAGAACGGCGAGGTCTGCGGCATGCGCTGCGTGGAGATGGAGCTGGGCGAACCGGACGCTTCCGGCCGCCGCCGCCCGATTGTGAAGGAGGGCAGCGAATTTGTGCTGGATGTGGACACAATGATTATGTCCATCGGCACCAGCCCGAACCCGCTCATCCGCCACACCACGCCAGGGCTGGAGACCAATAAGCACGGCTGCATCATCACCAACGGTGATGACGGCCTGACCAGCCGCGAAGGCGTGTATGCCGGCGGCGACGCCGTGACCGGCGCCGCGACGGTTATCCTCGCGATGGGCGCGGGCAAGCATGCCGCGAAGGCCATCGACGAGTATATCAAGGGCAAGAACGCCTAACCCCTGCGTGTAGATTCATCAACTGCCCGTCCGTTTGCCGAAAAAGGAAGCGGACGGGCGGTTTTGTGTTTTACGCCCTTGCGCCGCATATACAAAACGGGTATACTGATGCTTAGAAGTCAAGCGATGATTCAATCCTTCAAACCGACAGAAAAGGAACTGTGACCATGACGACATTTTCCGAGCGGCTCAGCGCCGCAAGAAGAGAAAAACAGATGACGCGGGACGAATTTGCGCAGGCGCTGGGCGTTTCGCGTAAGCTTGTTGCCCGGTGGGAAAGCGATCGCGCCGAGCCGACGCCCGAACAGTGCGAAGCCATCTGTGCGCTGCTGGAAATCCCGATGATTCAGCTCAAGCCGACGCCGCCGCATAAGCGCGTGCTGGCCGCCGTGGCGCTCGCGGCGTTTATCGCAATCCTGCTGCTGGCGGTGTACCCGATTTATAAGAGCCGCCATTCGGATGAATACGCCAATGCGCCCGTCACGGAGACGGTAAGCCCCGAGGCGGAAGCGGCGGCAGGGGAATAAGGCCGAAAGTCTAAATAAAAATACGCTCCTTCGGGCGGAAAATCTGTGATATGTACCCCCCAACACTGGCCTTGGGGGTATTTTCAAGGAAAAAGAAATCCACCAGCTATGCTGGTGGAAATTAATTCGGTTGCTGTCAATATGCCTTCTCCCACTCCGTCCGATACGGCGAAACGGCCATGACTCCCGTCTTGGAAAACGCCTTTTCAAACTTGGCGTTCAGTTCATCGAGTCTGGTCAGCAGCGCGGCTGCGCCGTCGGCGTCCTTCGGGGTAGGTTTGAAATCGTTGACCTTTTTCTGGGAGGAAATTGAGCAGGGGATAATCCGCATATCGGCGTTTTCCGCTGTGCCGTCGGGATAGACGCGGAAGCGCTGCTGGAAGATGTAGGTGTCCATATCCTCGGGCTTGGCGTTGCCCGCAAAGGAGAAGTTGCCCAGCGAATAGCAGATGTATTTGCCCTTGTAAAGCTCAATCGGGTTCATGCGGTGGCTGTGGTGGCCGATGACCAAATCCGCGCCCGCATCGATGGTTGCGCGCCCGAGCGGCACCTGACGCTCGTTGGGCACGTAATCCTTTTCGTCGCCCCAGTGGTAAGAGACGATGACCAGCGCGCAGCCTGCGTCACGCAGCGCCTGAATGTCGCCCTCGATGGAGGCGTAGATGTTTTTGTAATTGCCGTTGAAGGTCTGATAGGCCAGCATGCCGATTTTCACGCCCGTGTCCGTCGTGAACATGGAGGCGCCGAGGTGGCCGCTGTATGCGATGCCGGCAGCGGCCAGCGTGTCACAGGTATCCTGATAACCTGCCGTTCCATGGTCCATGACGTGGTTGTTTTCCAGACTGACGGCTTCCACGCTCGCGGAGGTCAGCACCTGCACGTATTCGGGCGGCGCGGCGAAGGAATAGGTGTTTTTCGTCGCGCTTTTGGTGTTGGTCAGCGTGCCCTCAAAGTTGACGAGCGTCATATCATCCGCCTCGAAGATGCTTTTGACATTGGAGAGCGGGAAATCCAGCCCGAGCTCTTCCTGAGCGAGTTGTTTATCGAAGATGCTCTTGCCGCTCTTGCGCGTGTCGCCGCCGATGGTCACATCGCCCGTCGCGGAAATCGTGACGATAACGGAGCCGTCGTCCTGCATGCGCCAATCGGTGCCGTCCTCACGCTGATACCACGCGCGTTCTTCCCACTGTTCGGCTTCTTCGATATTGCCGAGCTGGGAGAGGTCGAGCGATTCGGCGGAAGCGGAGAGGGGGAAGAGGAAGAGAAAAGCCGCGAAAGCGGCGGTGAAGTGTTTCAACATGGTTGAACTCCTTATGTATCGATGGAAAAGGGTTTGCGGCGGTTTTACGTCACTGTTCATTATCCAGCAGGGCATGGAAGCGGGTTCGATTGGTTTTCCAGCGGACATCGAGCACGGAGGACGAGCCGACGCTTCCATAGGAATACGTACCGTCCTGCGGAATCCGAAATTCCACGAAATCCGCGCCGGAGGTCATCAGGGTATAGCCCTGCGAGAGTACGTTGAGGATATCCATCGCCGAAAGGCTCATCTTCATGCCGGAGGAGACCTCGTTATACAGGCCGACCAGTTCCAGCAGCGAAAGACTGCGGCACTTATCGAACAGCTGGCTGACGACCTTTCTCTGGCGCTCGGTTCGGGCGAAGTCGCCGCCGGAGCCCGTCGCGCGGGCGCGCATATAGGCCAGCGCGATGCGGCCGGTCATATGGACAAGGCCGGGGCCGTCGGGCATATTGGGGTCCTTCCCCAGCAGGATGCTGCGGATGGCGAGGTATTCGTTCTGGTCGATTTCGATATCCACGCCGCCCAGCGCGTCGATGACGGGCTTGACGTTTTCAAAATTGACGAGAATCGCGCCTTCGATTTCGATATCGAGTTCGCGCTCCAGACAGGAGATGATACCGTCGAAGCCGTGTTTTTTATAGAGCAGGTTGATTTTTGTCTCGTTGCCGCGCGGGTTATTGATTTTGCTGTCGCGCAGAATCGAGGTCAAGATGACGCGGTTATACTTCGTATCCAGCGACACGAGCACGATGGTATCCGTGCGCGCGTCATCGGTCACCTGATCCGCGTAGCCGTCCTCGCCAAGCATGAGATAGTGCTTGACCTGTGTATTCGTTTCGCCCAGCGCCGCCGCGCAGAGCAGCAAAAGCGCCGTCAGCACGAGCAGAAATATCCGTTTTTTCATGCAGTCCTCCGAACATGGGGAAAAATCTTCTAAAAACCAAAACGAACGGGGGCGAGCTTTTCTTCCCGAACCCCATATATTTGCTATTATATCGCAAATTTGCCGCTTAGGCAATGGGCGCGTCATGCGCGGGCGCGGTTGTTCATACACTGATAGCGACAAACGAAGAGACGGACGGCCTTGGGAAAAGAAAAAAGCAGCGGCGTGCCGTATAAAATACTGCATCAACGTGAACCCTGTATCCGAACGGAAGGGCGGAAAGGCGCTTTGGTTCGGGTCAAGAAAGAGGAGGGGACAGGCAAGATGGAAGTCACCATGCAGGCGGCGCGGCCGATTCGCGGGCCACACGGCGGTTGGCAGAAGCAGGAAATCGACGCCCTGCAGCAGAGCATCGCGGCGGCGGAACAGAGCGGCGAGTCGCTGCGCAGCGTATTCGAGCGGATGAGCCGCCAGCTGGGGCGCAAGCCCAACAGCATCCGCAACTTTTATTATGCGCAGGTGCGCGCGGGGCAGGGAAGCGGCGGCGCGCGGGCGACGCCGTTTGAAACCTTCACGCCGGAAGAGGTGGAGCGGCTGGTGGAGCAGGTGCTCACCGCGAAGGCACAGGGCATGAGCGTCCGCGCGTGTGTGCGCAAGCTGGCGGACGGCGACCGAACGCGGATGCTGCGCTACCAGAACAAATATCGCTCCACGGTGCGCACGCGGCCGGAACTGGTTCGCCGCGTGATGGAGCGGCTGAGCGAGCAGGGACGCGCCTATGTCAGCCCATACGCCAAGGGGGAGAGCGGGACGGAGCTGGCGCAGCTCAAAGAGCGCGCGCAGGAAAGCGGCGACGCGCATATCGGGCAATTATTTGAAGCGCTGGATTATCTGCTGGCGCGGGCAATGGCGCGGCCGGTGGGGAACGACGACGCGCAGCGCAAGGCGGACAGGCTGGGCGCGCGGTGCGACATGCTGCGCATTGCGCTGGATGACGAGCAGAAGCGCTTTGAGCATCTGCAAAGCGAAGCGAGCGGCATGGCGGCGCTGCTCAGGGAATACGTCGCCCTGCCCGAGGACGCGCGGCAGAGCGGCCTGAACGCGTTTTGCGAGCAGGCGGCGCGAAGCCTCAGCCGCATGGAATGCGCGATGATGGATGCACCGCAGTAAAACAGCCGCCCATGCCTAAGAAGAGGCATGGGCGGTTATATGCGAATTTTCGGATTCTTTTAGGATAGGGGAAGAAGAGAACTTCATATCATGTCATGGTTCGCGCAGCGAAACATGAAACGGGAAGGCCGGAAACCTCAGGTTTCCGGTGGGGTTTGGGGCAAAGCCCCCAATCGTTTACTGCTTCTTCTCTCTCCACACAAACGCCCACCCGAGCAGGGCGGCGCACAGCGCGAAGCAGGCGACAGAGAACCACGAAAGGTCTCCCGCCAGCGGGGCGACGTCGCGCAGCAGCGCGCCGCAGACGAGCAGCGCGGCGGCGACAAGCGCGGCGCAGAACTTCAAAACGACGTCCTGAATCAGGCGCGCCGCGTCATCCCCGACGTGGTGCTCGACGCCCAGGTTCGCTTCGCCCTTCAGCCCCGTGCGCAGAATGTCGGCCATCAGCGCGGGAATTTCCAGCGACTTGTGCGCGCTGGCGTAGACGGCCTGCGCGTCTTTGACGACCTCGCCGCGCCAGTCGATGTCGCGGAAGAGCTGACTGCCCAGCCGCGCGGTGACGACGTTCATCACGTTGATTTCGGGGCTGAGGTCGGCGACAACACCTTCGATGGTCGCCAAGCCGCGCGCCAGCATCGTCAGGCTGCTGGGCATGGAAATACCGTTGCGCTTCATCACATCGGTCAAATCCTCAAAGACCTTCGCCAAATCCATGCTGCCCAAATCGGCCGAGCCATATTGGTCGAGCAAATCCTCGATGTCGCGGTAGAGTTGGCGCTTATCCGCTTTGCCGCGGAACTCGCCCAGCCCCATCACCGCGTCGCGGCAGAGACTCACGTCGCCGCGGGCCACGCCCGTGACCGCCTGACCGACGAGTTTGCGCTCCCGCTCGGTCAGCGTGCCCATCATGCCCATATCCAGCCAGACGATTTTGCCGTCGCGCACGCGCAGATTGCCCGGGTGCGGGTCGGCGTGGAAGAAGCCGTCCTCCATAATCTGACGGACGTAGTTATCCGCCAGCTTCGCGCCGATTTCGGCAGGGTCATAGCCGCCCGCCAGCAGCGCGTCGCGGTCGTCGATGGAAACGCCGTCGATGCGCTCCATCACCAGCACATGCGTCGTGGTGAACTCGCGATAGAGAATCGGGGAGGTGACGAACGCCACATCCGCATTGAGACTGCGGAAACGCTCGAGGTTGGCCGCCTCGGTCTGGAAATTCATTTCCTCCTGGGCGACGACCCACATCTCGTCGAGCACCTGGTTGAAATCGACCAGACCGCTGACAGGTGTGTATTTGAGCATCTTGCAGGCGTTTTTGAGCAGCATGATGTCGCGGCTCATCACGTCGTGAATGCCGTCGCGCTGCACCTTGACCACGACGCTCTCACCCGTGCAGAGCACGGCGGCGTGCGCCTGCGCAATCGAAGCGCTGCCCAGCGCCTGCTCGTCGAAGGAAGAAAAGACCTCGCTCATCGGGCGGCCGTAGGAGCGTTCCACGATGGAAACGACCTGTTCATAGGGCATCGGCGCGACGCTGCTGCGCAGTTTTTTCAGCGCGTCGCAGTATTCCTTGGGCAGAATATCCGACCGCATGGAGAGAATCTGGCCGAGCTTGATGAACGTCGGCCCCAGTTCCTCGATGATGGCGCAGAGCTTTTCGGGCGTCAGCCCGTCCTTGATGATTTCGTGGCGGCGGACAACCTCCACGATTTCCATCAGTCGCTGACGGTTTTCGGTTCGGTTTTCATGTTGTGCGGGCATCGGTTATTCCTCGGTCTTTTCTTCTGTTGATTTGGGAGCTTCTTCGGCGGGGGCGGCGGCTTTTTCACGCTCGGCGATGCGGGCCTTGAGCGCGGCAAGCTGCTCGTCGGTCAGGCTGTCCACCGCATCCATGACGAAATCGGCGGTGTCGTCGCCGTTTTCTTCTTCCGCTTCTTCATCGTCGTTCGCGCCGCCGTAGGCTTCCTCCGGCGTGACGACGTGCAGCGTCACGTTTTCGCGAATCGCGTCCTTGATATTGTGCTTGAGTTCTTCGTTGAGCACCTTGCCCTGCTCGACGGTCAGCTCGCCCTTCTTCACCAGCTCGTCCAAAATGACTTCGGACTTCTCTTTCGTCGCGGCGACCGCGCCGATACCGGCCAAAATCAGTTTGCGCATGCCTTCACTCAGTTGATCCATGATGAATCGCTCCTTTCGCCCGCCGAAGCGGGAAATCATACGGTTTATATTCGCGGCAAAAAGGGGATTTCCTTTTTTCAAAAAGTACGGCCAGAAGTACGGTCAGTGCCGAACAAAACGCGCAAATTTTTCTTGACGGAAAAGGCATAAAGTTATATCATAATTTTGTATGGATAATGAGATTCGTATGCCACAAGGAAGGAAATGATTCACGTCAGGCTGCAAACGCGCCATTCCGATTGCCGCCATGACCGCCAATGTGTTTGATGAGGACAAAAAGAAGGTGTTCGCCTCCGGCATGGACGGCTTTATCGCCAAGCCCGTGGATATCACCCGGCTCGTCGCCGCACTTGACGAACTGCCCGGAAAGAAATAAAATAGAACAAGCTCCTTACGCAGCAATGCAATGTTTGAAACGAAATCAGGGAGGGAATTATGACCAATCAGGAAAAGAAGCAGCTCGCGATTGCGGCCTGCCAAATCCGCATGGGTATCATCGAATCGACGCACGGCGCCAAGGCGGGCCATCCGGGCGGAAGCCTTTCGTCGGCGGAGATGTTCGCCTATCTGTATAACAAAGAGCTGCGCATCGACCCCAGACAGCCGAAAAAGGCCGACCGCGACCGCTTTGTGCTCTCCAAGGGCCACACTGCGCCGGGCCTTTACAGCGCGCTGGCATACCGCGGCTTCTTTCCGGTGAGCGACCTGCCGACGCTGCGCCACGCGGACAGCTATCTGCAGGGCCACCCGAACATGAACCTCGTGCCCGGCGTGGATATGAGCACCGGCTCGCTCGGCCAGGGCGTTTCCTGCGCGGCGGGCATGGCCAAGGGCGCGAAATACCTCGGGCAGGATATCAACGTTTACACCCTGCTGGGCGACGGCGAAATCGAAGAGGGCGAGGTTTGGGAAGCCTTCATGTTCGCCGCGCACTATAAGCTGGATAACCTGTGCGTCATCATCGACCTCAACGGTTTGCAGATTGACGGCCCGACCGAAAAGGTGATGAACAGCGCGCCCGTCGATGCGAAGATGGAGGCTTTCGGCTTCAACGTCATCACCATCAACGGCCACGATTACGATGAAATCGAAAACGCGTTTAACGCGTTCCGCGCCTGCACGGGCAAGCCGACGGCCATTCTCATGCACACCACCAAGGGCAAGGGCGTGAGCTATATGGAAAACAACGTCGATTGGCACGGCAAAGCGCCCAACGACGCGGAATATGAAGTGGCTATGAATGAACTGCTCGCCGCGATGGCGGAATTGGAGGCGTAAGCATGAGCGAAGCAAAGAAGATTGCGACCCGCGAGAGCTATGGCAAGGCGCTGGTCGAGCTGGGCAACGAGCACAGCAACCTCGTCGTGCTGGACGCCGATCTGGCCGCCGCCACCAAGACGGGCATGTTCCGCAAGGCGTTTTCCGACCGTCACTTTGACTGCGGCATTGCCGAGGCGAACATGATTGCCGTCGCCGCGGGCCTTTCCACGATGGGGCTTGTGCCGTTTGCGTCGTCCTTTGCGATGTTTGCGGCGGGCCGCGCGTTTGAGCAGGTGCGCAACTCCGTCGGCTATCCCCACCTGAATGTGAAAATCGGCGCGACGCACGGCGGCATTTCCGTCGGCGAGGACGGCGCCTCCCACCAGTGCTGCGAGGATTTCGCGCTGATGCGCTCCATCCCCGGCATGGTCGTGCTCTGCCCGGCGGATGATGTGGAAGCCCGCGCGGCGGTCAAGGCGGCTTATGCCTACGACGGGCCGGTGTATCTGCGCTTCGGCCGACTGGCTATCCCCGTTTTCCACGACGAGGAAAACTATCGCTTTGAAATCGGCAAGGGCGAGCAGCTGACCGAGGGCAGCGATGTGGCGATTCTCGCTACCGGCCTGATGGTCAACGAAGCGCTCATCGCGGCTCGAGTGCTGGCGGATGAGGGCATTCACGCGCGCGTGATTAACCTCTGCACCATCAAACCGCTGGATGAGGAAATCGTTATCAAGGCGGCGAAGGAATGCGGCAAGGTCATCACCTGTGAAGAGCACAGCGTCATCGGCGGTCTGGGCGAGGCCGTTGCGGGCGTGCTGAGTGAGAAGTGCCCGACGATGATGCGCCGCATCGGCGTGAACGACGAGTTCGGCCACTCCGGCCCGGCGTGGGAAGTGCTGCGCCAGTTCGGCCTGTGCGCGGAGCATATCGCCGAAGTCGCGCGGGATTTTGTGAAAAAATGAAAACGACCGCCGTTGACGAGCGGTCGGGAAAATGCTACAATACAGACACAGCAGCGGGCTTTTAGGCTCGATTAGCCCTGCTTATCGGAGTGACCATAATTTTTATAGATTGTGCAACAAAAAAACAACGGCGGCGTTCTCCCCGAGCCGAGGAGAACGCCGCCTTGCTTTTTCCGGTTTATTCCGCCATGCTCTTGGCCGTATCGGCGCAGCGCTGCACATATGCATCGACCACGGCCTGCGGGCCGTTTTCGCCGAACTGCTTCATCTCGATGACGAAGTATTCCTCCACATGGTTGAGCAGCGCACCGGTGTTGGTGTAGGAAACCTGAACATGCTCGTGCTTGTTCAAATCGGCGCAGCGCGTGTCGTCGGGGTCATCGACGATGGAGGGCACGCCCTTGACGGAAGCCAGCGTGTTCAGCTCACTGTCCGTAGAGAGGAAACGCAGAAACTCCAGCGCGTAATCGAGCGCGTCGCTGTTCTGGTTGACCGAGAAGCCGTACCACGGCTCCATGTATTCATACGAGCCGGCGTCGCCCATCGGCGGGAAGATGAACTGATACTCAAACGGGTTGGCCTTAAACGCTTCGGACTTGGATTCGCGCTTGCGCATGCCGCTGTAACATTCGCTCGTGCAGGCCCAGAACGGCACGTCGCCCTCCATGAACGTCATGATGGCGCCGTCGTAGTTATCCTCCGGATAGGTGTCGTTGATTTCCTTGCTGATATAGCCCTTTTCGATAAAAGTCTGCACGCGGCCGAGCGCGTCGGTCAGCTTCTGCACGGCAGCCGCGTCGCCGGCATTCAGCGCGGCCAGCAGGTCGCCGTCGCTGCCGATCATGGCCATCACCATGCTGTATGTCAGGTTGGTATACAGGCTGCTTTCCGGCCCCTGAATCGGGGTGTAGCCTTTCTGCTTGAGCGCTTCGAGCACGGCTAGGAACTCTTCGTAATTGGTCGGCACGCTCAGCCCCTCTTTTTGCAGCAGCGTTTTGTTGACAACCATGCCGCGAACGGCATAGCTCATCGGCACACGCGCAAGCTTGCCCCCGAACGTGGAGAACGCCTGCACGTCGCTGTTGCCGATGGCGATGCCCGCAGCGCCCAGGTCGGCGCACTGGTCGAGCACGTAGGTTTCCGTCTGGTCGGGGTAGCGGAGGTTGATGTCGTCGGTCATGACGACGTCGATATTCGGGTTGTTTTTGAAGTATTCGACCATCTTATCCGAGCGAATCTGCTCGTAGGTGGTGGTGATGTTGGGGTAGTAGTCGTTGAAGTGGTTGATAACTTGGTCGAGCGCCTCGAAGTTGCCGAAGAAGCCGGCGATTTCGAGGTTGACCGCCGCTTGCGTATCCAGCTTCGGCGTGAAGGCGGCGGAAGCGGTTTCCGTCGGCGCGGCGGTTTCGGCGGGCTTCTTGGCGCACGCCGTCATCAGCAGGGCGGACAGAAGCAGAAGGCCGACAAGGGCAAAGTGTTTTTTCATCGTGAGTACCTCTAAAATGAACCGATGTGAATCAACAGAAATTACAGCGATTGGCCGTGTTTGTAATGACGGAGACGGCGGATGGCGCGCAGCACCTTGTCGATTTCAACGGGCTTGGAAAGGTGCATATCCATGCCCGCGTCGAGACAGGCCTGCATATCTTCGGCGAACGCGTCGGCGGTCATCGCCGCGATGGGGATTTCGCGCAGATCCTGCCGCGCGTTCTTGCGGATTTCGCGCGCCGCGTCGCGCCCGTTCAGCTCGGGCATCTGCACATCCATCAGCACGAGAGCGTAGGTATCCGGCGGCGCGTCCTCCAACATGCGGACGCAGACGCGGCCGTTTTCCGCGCGGTCGCAGAGAATGCCGTGCTCGTCGAGCAGCGCGGAGATGATTTCCCAGTTGAGGTCGTTATCTTCGGCGACGAGCAGGCGCGTACCTTGTAAGTCGTCGTCGCTCTCGGCGGTCTGCGCGGCGGGGCGGTCGGCGTGATCGGTTGTTTGCAGCGGGATGCGCACGGTGAAGGTCGTGCCTTTGCCCGGCTCGCTTTTGCAGAGAATCGTGCCTTTCATCATATCGACCATGCGCTGCACAATGGCCAGACCGAGGCCCGTGCCCTGCGTCTTGTCGATGCGGCCGTCCTTGGCGCGGGAGAAGGAGTCATACATTGTCGCCTGAAACTCGGGCGACATGCCTATGCCGTCGTCGGCGATGACGCAGACGAGCGACACAAGGCCGTCCTCCGTCGGCGTTTCCCGCATTTCCAGCCGAATGTGACCGCCGGGGCGGGTGTATTTGACGGCGTTGTTGAGCAGGTTCAGATAGATTTGGCTGAGCCGCAGCTTGTCGCCCACGAGATAGGGGGTGATAAGATCGTGCAGCTGCACGGTGAAATGCTGCCCGCGCTCATCGGCCTGCGTGCGGGTGATGCTGTCGAGCCTGCCGACCAGCTCTTCCACGGCGAACGGCGCGGGGGAGAGGACGGTTTTGCCGCTCTCCACGCGGGAAAGTTCCAGAATATCGTTGATGAGGGTCAGCAGGTGGCCGCCGGAGACAGAGATTTTTTTCAGGCAGTTTTCGACATACGGCCTGTCCGCAATGTGGTCCTGCGCGAGCTTGGTCATGCCCAGCACGGCGTTGAGCGGCGTACGGATATCATGGCTCAT
Source organism: uncultured Clostridia bacterium (assembly GCA_934675735.1). Lineage (GTDB taxonomy): Bacteria > Bacillota > Clostridia > Christensenellales > Aristaeellaceae > Ventricola. The sequence continues at coordinate 7,333 of CAKURR010000002.1, read as the reverse complement.
GGTGGAAAGAAACTGCGTCTTGGCCTCGCTGGCCTGTTCGGCAAGCTTGACGGAGACACGCAGACGGCGGTTGATGTTGAGGATATACGCGCCGTCGATGAGCATCAGCGCCAGCAGCAGCGCGCCGATAATCAGCGACGCGGGCACGCCCGTGTCGGACGCGGCCAGCGTCTTTTGGGGCACATAGCCCAGAATCAGCTGTCCGCTGTAACCGTCCAGCGCGGAATAATACCAATAACACATTTCGCCGCGGGAATTGTTGTAGGCGAGCAGGCCGCTGTCCGTGTTTTGCATCAGGGGGAGCAGCGCGTCCACGCCGTTATAATCGTCGGCGTAGTTATAAGCGCGGATAAACTCCAAAAAGTTTTCCGAACGCATGGCGTTGGAGGGGATGACGTAATCGCAGTTGGTTCGGATGAGGCCGATTTCCGCATCGGGATAATTCAGCGGGAAAATCCACAGCTTGCGGATGCTCTCAATCGGGATGACGCGCAGCAGCAGATAGGGCTTCTGCCCGCCGTCTGCCGTGCGCAGCGTCACGCGCGTGCCGACGCTGACGACGGTCATCTGGCTTTCGATGATTTTATAGCGGCCCAGCACGGAGGTTTCGCCGCTGAACATGAGGCGCATGGTCTCAATCATGCTTTGGCCGCTGTTCCAAGTCGGCTCGGCAAAGCGCCGATAGGCGGAAACGCTGTCCCCGTCGCTGCTCAGATACGAAGAGCGCGCCTCGAGGGTATCCATATCCACCAGATGCGCGTAGCGCTCTTGCGAAGAGCTGGCGGCACAGAGATACGCGAGTGCTTCGTCGATATCCATGTTTTCGTGCTCGATGTAGGCGGCCCAATCCTCGGCGATGCGCTGTTCCGAATCGAGATAGCGGACGGAAAGTTGCTTCATCGTTTCAACGGTGTTGCAGAAGGAATCGCGCGCCATGCTCTCCTGATCGGTGCGCACGCCTGCGGTGTAATGCACCACAAAGGCAACGACCGCCAGCACCAGCGCGGAATTGCACAAAATCAGAACGATTTTGCCCGCGTGGCGGTTGCTACGAAGCTTTCTTTTCACGATTCAGCCCCTTTCCGCGCAATTTTTGTTATCATAACTTAGAAAGTATATCTCATTTTCGTGGGTGCGTCAACTTAAAACGGCCAAAAGACACGCGGTTTTCGCGCGGATGCGGGGAAAGGAATTGACTTTTCCCGCGCTTTCCTCTATAATTGGAAATGAACGATTTTTTGCATCCATAGCTCAGTAGGATAGAGCGTTCGCCTCCTAATAAGAAGTCGGACTGCCGCCTGAATTGAGCGACCGGATAGCAAGATTCCTCCTGATTTCGTCCGATTTTCCCTCCCAGAGCTACCGCCAAACTGCTAACATCAGGCGGAAGATGAAGGGCTCGTGAAAGTCGAACACGCCGCCCGCAGTTAGACAGCTAACGCGGAAAGCCTGGATTACTTCCCTCGGTCAGGAAGACCGAAAAGCTCGAAAGCCTTGTGAAATAAGGATTTCGAGGACATGGTCCCGTACCTCAGCAGGATAGAGGGTCCGCCTCCTAAGCGGAACGTCGCGCGTTCGAATCGCGCCGGGATCGCCAAAAAAGCCCGTTTTTGGAGCAAAAAGCTGCTAACAGCAGCCTGCTAACAAAAGCGGGCGCTTTTCTTTTTCTGTCGGGTCTTTTTGCTAACGAATTCAAGCATCCTGTTAGCAGACTGCCAACAATTTTGCCTGATTTCTAACGGCGTCCCCTTTTGCTTGCTCTCAAAATTGCAAACATTGGCGGACGATTCAGCAAAAAAATGTGGCAGCCATGAAAAGACATACCGTTCCTTTGGGGCCATTCGTTGGATTTCGAAGGTATTTTCTGACTAAGCATGCACAAATAGTGAATATTTGTGATGGAGCCTAACAGGTGAATTGGTCTTGCTTGTGGATGGGGCTGCTAACGGAACAGGTCATCCGATTAGCTGAAGAGTAAAACTGACGTTGGCATATCTAACATCTACCGCCTATGTTTGCGTTTATGATACTTTGCGTATATTAATTCTCTTTACAATGATCAGTTGAAGATTGTCAAGATAATATTGAGTTTGTCAATTACATGTTGACAGGTCTATCTTCTCATAGTAAAATACTATCGGAAGAATGGACGAGGTGAGTATTGATGTCAATAAGCTACAATAAGCTGTGGAAATTGCTTATAGACAAAGACATGACAAAGACAGAGCTTCGCAAGAAAGCAGGCGTTACTACGAATGTCATCGCTAAGATGGGCAAGCATGAATCTATCCAGCTTGAAACCCTCTACAAAATATGTAAAGTGCTTGATTGCAGCATAGATGACATTTCAGAAGTAATTGACGATGGAGAGGAGGGCGATTCTGTATGAAGTCAAATTTCGAGTTTCTTCGTCGTTATTGGCCTGCCCTGGCAGAAATCGGTGCGACTGCCGAAGGTTATCTATTTACTGATCCGAACAGTTGCATCTTCAAACTGGGCATGTTTGGCGAACGAGTTGTCTCAGAAATATTTGCGGTTGAGCACCTTCGCACGCCGGAAGCTGATGATTCGCAGGCTGCCCGTATACGTATTTTGAAGCGAGAAGGCTTATTGCCTTCAAATATTGACGATATATTCTATACACTGCGTCAGCAGAGAAACAAGGCGGTTCATGCGGGGCTTGATTCTTTGGCCGACGCAAAGACATTGCTGGAAATGACATATCGCCTTGCTTGCTGGTTTATGGAAGTGTATGGCGATTGGGGTTATATCCCTGATCCGTTTATTATGCCAGAGAAAGAGGTGGCGGTTGATTATGCTTCTTTGCTTGCTGAAAAGGAAGCGGAGATTGTCAAACTGAACGCCCGAGTCACTGCAGTGGTAACTGCGGCATCAGCAGCTCCGAAGCAGGAACGCAAGCAAAAGTCTGAGCAGGTTGCAGCAAGCTCTGATGCCACTGAAGCAGAAACACGTTTGATTATTGATTGTCAGCTTCGCGCAGCTGGATGGGAGGCTGACACGCAGTCCCTGCGCTACGCCAACGGGACTCGTCCCGTCAAAGGGCGTAACTTGGCTATTGCGGAATGGCCGACAACTGCTCAAGATGGTGATGATGGCCGCGCTGATTATGCGCTTTTCATTGGCTTGCAGATGGTTGGCATCATAGAAGCCAAACGGATCAGCATAGACGTTCCTGGAGTTGTCGATGGACAATGCCGGGAATATGCAGCAGCGATTCGTGAAGAAGACAAGCCACTGTGTATAGGCGAATGGGGTGGGTATTATGTTCCGTTCCTGTTTGTAGCCAATGGACGCCGATATGTTGAGCAATGGAAGGAAAAATCTGGTGTCTGGTTTCGGGATGTAAGAAATCCTGCCAACAAATCACGTGCACTCAGAGGGTGGATGAGTCCGGAAGGATTAACGACGCTTCTGAGCAATAATCCTGCTACAGCGAATGCAAAGCTGGAAAATACACCTTATGATTTGCTCCGTGATCCTGATGGACTTCATTTGCGTGATTATCAGATTCGTGCTATAGAAGCAGCCGAGAAGGCGATTATCAACGGACAGAAAGCAGTTCTCTTGTCCATGGCTACTGGCACAGGTAAAACAAGAACCGTCCTCGGTATGATTTACCGTTTCCTTTCCACAAATCGGTTCAGGCGTATTCTATTTCTGGTGGATCGCAATTCCCTCGGTGAGCAGGCTCAGGATGTATTCAAAGAGGTTAAGCTGGAAGAACTGCTGACTCTGGATAACATATACAATATCCGTGAGCTTGGGCAACAGGGCTTTGATGCGGAGACCCGCATCAAAGTTGCTACCGTTCAGAGTATGGTTCGGCATCTTCTTAATGACGAAGAAGCTTCTATCTCTGTATCTGACTACGATTTAATCATTGTCGATGAGGCGCATCGGGGATATACGATGGATAAAGAGCTTTCCGAAACAGAAATGCTCTATCGTGATGAAGCAGATTATATTAGCAAGTATCGTATGGTGATTGAGTATTTCGATGCCGTAAAAATCGCCCTGACTGCGACACCTGCGCTGCATACCACAGCAATCTTCGGTAATCCGGTTTTCAACTACAGTTACCGCGAGGCAGTCATTGACGGATATCTTGTCGATCATGATGCTCCTCACAACATTGTCAGCAAACTCCGTGCCGAGGGCATTCGGTATAGCGCTGGTGAACAGATTACCATGATTGACCCTGTCACCGGTGAATTGCTCAACAGCAGTGAACTGGAAGATGAAATTGAGTTCGATGTAGAAACCTTCAACAGGCAGGTCATTACTCGCCCATTTAATGAGACAGTGCTGCGTGAAATCTCGGAATACATTGATCCCGAAGGGCAAGGTAAAACTCTGATATTCGCTGTGGATGATGATCATGCTGATATGATCGTTGATATTCTCCGGGAAATCTATAGCGAAAAGGGTGTTAACCCTGATGCCATCAGGAAAATCACTGGCAGCATAGGTGATAAGGCCGTTGTTAGTAATGCCATCCGTGAATTCAAGAACGAGCAGAATCCCAATATCGTTGTGACTGTCGATCTTCTAACAACGGGTATTGATGTGCCAGAGATTACCTCTCTGGTGTTTATGCGCCGAATCCGTTCCAGAATTCTGTTTGAACAAATGCTCGGGCGCGCCACCCGGCTTTGCCCTGAGATTGGTAAAACACATTTTGAGATCTACGATCCCGTAGGCGTATATGAATCATTGACGGACTTCACGAATATGAAGCCCGTGTCTCGCAACCCTTCCACTACTTTTGAGGAACTGATCAAAGGGTTGGAGGTTCTGGAAGAAGAACGGCATATTCGAGCACAGATCGATGAAATCGTCTCGAAGCTCCGCCGGAAGAGTCGATATGTATCCAATCATGGAAGTGAACAGTTTACTTACATGACAAAAGGTCACACTCTGGTTTCCTTTGCCGACGCGCTACACGCCATCCAGGATATTGATAAGGCAAAGACTTATGTGTTTGACGCAAAAGAAGCTCTTATCATGCTGGATCATGATTTCAAGCCTCGTCCTGGCAAGATTGTTGATGACCACCCAGATGAGATTATCAGTCATACACGGGGCTATGGGAAAGGTCAAGCACCGCAGGATTATCTGGACTCCTTTGCTGATTTTATCAAGACACATATCAACGAGATTGAAGCGCTCAAGATTCTCTGCACGAGACCTTCTGACCTGACCAGGGATGCATTGAAAAGCTTGCGCATGGAGTTGGATCGTCACAGCTTTACAGAGGAACAGTTAAACGGGGCGTGGAAAGCTGTTACCAATCAGGATATCACAGCGGATATCATCGCCTTCATCCGGCGTGAAGCGCTTGGTTCATCTCTGATCAGCCACGAGAGCAGGATCAAGCATGCGTTTGCGCGAATCCGTCAGGAGCATGCTTTCAACCAGAACCAGTTGAACTGGTTGGCGCGTATCGAAAAAACCATGCTGGAAGAGCCGGTATTAGATGAGAGCATTTTTGACCAGGGGGCGTTCAAGACAAACGGCGGGTTCAGTATGATTGACAAACGGTTTGGCGGAAATCTGCGCGAAATCATCCGCGAAATCAATCAGTACATTTATGATGACGGAGGCAAGGCTGCATGAACAATCAGGAGATCGTGGCAAAGCTTTGGAACCTTTGCAATGTGCTTCGCGATGACGGTATCACCTACCACGAGTATGTGACTGAGCTTACCTATATTCTTTTTCTGAAGATGTGCAAGGAGACAGGGAGCGAGGAAGCAATCCCGGAAGGATACCGCTGGGACAGCCTGACCAGCCGAAGCGGGCTTGAGCTGAAAAAGCATTATCAGACCCTGCTGTCTTTCCTTGGGGAAAATTGCACTGGCCGTGTGCGGGAGATCTATCAGGGAGCGCAAACAAAGATCGACGAGCCCAAAAATCTCGAAAAAATCATCACCACCATTGATCAGTTCGACTGGTTCACCGCCAAGGAAGAGGGCCTCGGCAATCTTTATGAAGGACTGCTGGAGAAGAACGCCAATGAAAAAAAGTCTGGGGCGGGACAGTACTTCACGCCCCGCGTGCTCATCAACGTGATGACGCGCCTGATCGCACCTCAGCCCGGAGAGCTCTGCAACGATCCCGCGTGCGGAACTTTTGGATTTATGATTGCCGCAGACGCGTACGTAAAATCCATCACCGACGATTTGTTCTCTCTATCCATTGACGAGCAGGAATTCCAGAAGAAGCGTGCGTTTACCGGTTGCGAGTTGGTGCATGACACGCATCGCCTTGCGCTGATGAACGCGATGCTTCATGATATCGAATGCCCGATCTACCTGGGCGATACGCTGTCTTCTTTCGGAACGCAATTGAAGGGCTATGATGTCGTTCTGACCAATCCGCCCTTCGGTACAAAGAAAGGCGGTGAACGCGCCACCCGTGACGACCTGACCTTCCCCAGCAGTAACAAACAGCTTAATTTCCTCCAGCACATCTATCGCAGCCTGAACCGGAGCGGGCACGCGCGCGCCGCAGTGGTTTTGCCTGATAATGTGCTTTTCGCCGACGGAGATGGAGAGAAGATCCGCCGAGACTTGATGGAAAAGTGCAATCTGCATACCATTCTTCGCCTTCCCACTGGCATTTTCTATGCCCAAGGTGTCAAAACCAACGTCCTCTTCTTCACCCGTGGCGCTCATGATACCGGAAACACCCGCGAAATCTGGTTCTATGATCTTCGCTCCGACATGCCCTCCTTCGGGAAAACCAATCCGCTGAAAGAGAGCCACTTTGATGAATTTGTGACCTGCTATGCAGGTGGTGATCTTTCAGCCCGGCATGAGACCTGGAGCGTGGATAACCCCAACGGGCGGTGGCGTCGCTATACCTATGAAGAAATACTCGCCCGCGACAAGACCAGCCTTGATATTACCTGGATGAAGAGCAGCACCGGAACGGACGATTATACACTGGCGGAGCTACTGGAGCAGATCAAGACCAAATCCGCAAATATCGCCAAGGCAGTCGCAGCCCTGGAGGAATTGATTGGCGAGGTTGATGAATAATGGATACGAAGGCGCTTAGGCAGAAAATACTCGACCTTGCCATCCGGGGCAAGCTCGTGCCACAGGATCCCAATGACGAGCCAGCTTCTGTTTTGCTGGAGCGTATTCGTGCGCAAAAACAACAGATGGTACGTGAAGGCAAGCTGAAGTCCAAAGACATAAAGGATGATACCGTTATCTTCGTTGGTGAGGATAATTTGCATTATGAGAAGTTCGCCGATGACAGCGTGAAATGCATCGAGGATGAGATCCCGTTTGAACTGCCAGAT
>CAKURR010000001.1 GCA_934675735.1 uncultured Clostridia bacterium | reverse complement strand
AGTTACATAAAGCCAATAGGCATAGTCGGTCAATCCGAATAGGACACCGACAATTTGATTATCCCTGTTTCTTGCAATAAGACTGATTGATACATGGTCAACCAGCTTTGCTATCCTTTCCTCGAACCGTTCCTTCGGGTACTGTGACCCTAAATCCGTGCGCTTTAGAAATTCAATATATTCCGTTGAAGATATTCGCTCTTCCTTGATCTGTATATCTTTGCACATAAGCGCTTCCTCCACAAATTCCGATTTATTGAGCCAAGTATACCATATTCCTCAATGAAAGAATATCCCTATATGAAGAATGCGGTTGTTTTGCTGTATCATTATTTCGCAAGGATCCCAAGGAATCTCAGCCCTTGGCACATTGACCTTGCTTGCAAGGTCTAGTGGGTTATACCTTTGCGACAGAAAGATAAAAAAAAATCCGAACCCATTTCCGATTTGGAAAATCTGGTTCGGATTATACTGGTTTGGTGCGGGAAACAGGACTTGAACCTGCATGAAATTGCTTTCACTAGAACCTGAATCTAGCGCGTCTGCCAATTCCGCCATTCCCGCAAAAAATGGTGGGCAGGGATGGATTCGAACCATCGAAGTCTGTGACGGCAGATTTACAGTCTGCTCCCTTTGGCCACTCGGGAACCTACCCACACTATTCACTTTGTTCCAAACGGAACATTCATATTATAGCACAGCTTCAACTTTTTTGTCAATACGAAAACGAAAGAAAAATACAAAAAATGGAAAAGAAAAAGACAACGCGGTTTTGCCGCGTTGTCTTTTAACTGCCTGATTGACAATCGCTTAGGCGGAAAACTGTTTCCCCGCGTCAGCAATTAGCCCAACTCGGCAAAGTACTTGATGGTGCGAACCATCTGGCTGGTGTAGCTGTTCTCGTTGTCATACCAAGACACAACCTGCACCTGATAGGTCTCCTCGTCGATCTTGGTGACCATGGTCTGGGTCGCATCGAACAGAGAGCCATAGGTCATGCCGATGACGTCGGAGGACACGATCAGGTCGGTGTTGTAGCCGAAGGAAGCGGAAGAAGCGGCTTTCATCGCGGCGTTGATGGAATCAACGGTGACGTCCTTGCCCTTCACGACGGCCACGAGAATCGTGGTGGAGCCGGTCGGAACCGGAACGCGCTGAGCAGAACCGATGAGCTTGCCGTTCAGCTCCGGAATAACCAGGCCGATAGCCTTGGCAGCACCGGTGCTGTTCGGAACGATGTTCTGCGCGCCGGCGCGGGCACGACGCAGGTCGCCCTTGCGCTGCGGGCCGTCCAGAATCATCTGGTCGCCGGTGTAGGCGTGCACGGTGGTCATGATGCCGGAAACGATCGGATAGGTATCGTTCAGGGCCTTGGCCATCGGCGCGAGACAGTTGGTGGTGCAGGAAGCCGCGGAGATAACCTTATCTTCCTTGGTCAGCACGTTCTCGTTGACGGAATACACGATGGTCGGCAGATCGTTGCCCGCCGGAGCGGAGATGACGACCTTCTTGGCGCCGGCTTCGATGTGAGCCATCGCCTTGGCCTTGCTGGTGTAGAAGCCGGTGCACTCGAGCACGACGTCAACATCCAGCTCGCCCCACGGCAGCTCGTTCGCCTTCGGCTTGGCGTAGATGGTGATCTCTTTGCCGTTGACGGTGATGGAGCCCGGCACCTTCACAGTCTTGCCGTCCTCTTCAAAGATCGGCTCTTTGGAGCTCACGGTGTCCTTGTACTTGTAGGAGCCCTGAGCGGTATCATACTTGAGCAGGTGGGCCAGCATCTTCGGGCTGGTCAGGTCGTTGATAGCGACAACCTGATAACCCTCGGCATCAAACATCTGGCGGAAAGCAAGACGGCCGATGCGGCCAAAGCCATTGATAGCAACTCTAACCATTGGAAATCTCCTCCTAAAACTTTATCAAGTGTTTCACTTGCGGGATATACCCTCTCTATTGTACTCAAAATTACGCTTTTTTTCAAGGCTTTTCCTGCCAATTTTGAAAAGAAATGCGGCTTTTGTGAAAGATTTGCCGTTAAGCTGTGCCAAACCTCGTATTGGCTCGCTCTTTTGCTTTCTTTTCGTTTCTTTTTTGTGCAGTCAGTTGTCAAAAAATCAAGAATCTTCCTCCGCCTGGAGGTATTCGCTGCGTACATAGCCTTCCATTACATCTGTTTTGACATGCGCCCATCCGTCCTTGCTGACAGACAGTACAATCAGCTTCTGGTTTTTATAAAGCCGCCTGAGCACGTCGGCGGACGTGTTGGGCTGCGCGCGCAGATTCAGTGTGGAATCCTCGTCGATATTCGTGACGGAAGCCACATACGCGCCGTCCGGCAGGTTCTCTGCGGTTACGGGCATTAGCGTCGGACGCGGCGTCGGGCTGGGCGTGGGCGCAGGCGTGGCCATCAGTTCCACGTCAAGCGTCGGGAGCGGCGCGCTCTGCGTATCAAAGGAAACCAGCCCCATGCCAGGATAATAGAACGCGAGAATCTGTTCGTAATTCATATTGTATTGACGCGCCATCTGCTCCGCGCCGCGCTGGCTCATGCCCACGCCGTGCCCGAAGCGGCGGGATTCAATCATGAAGTCGGAGCCGATATCCGAAACCGTAATCATTTCGTTCTGCGCCACGTTGATGCTCAGCCCCATCGCCTGTTCGCCGGTTGTAAAAATCGGGAGCGTGACGGTGACGGCGTCTTTGACCTTTTTATACGGCGAAAAAGACGGCGTGGCGGTCGGCGCGGGCGTTTGCGTCGGCGCGGGTGTGGCGAAAGACTCGTCAGGCGTGGGCGCAGCCGAAGCTTCGGGAGTCGGCGTTTGGCGGAATGTGTAGCTTCGCGTGGAGATTTTCACCGTAAAACGCAATTCGGTCATCAGGCGGGAATCGCCGTCAAATTTCGGCGTCACGGCTTCCACGGATTGAATTTCGTCAAAACGCACCAGTTCGCTGTCGGCTTCAATGCCCAAAGCGGCCAGCTGCGGGGCCATCGCTTCCACAAGCGCCTGATGCAACGCAGTGCCGATACCCTTCTCGCCCGGTTTTTTATGCAGCGTGTAACGCTTGACAACACTGTTTCTGTTTTCCAAATCGTACGGGTCGTCACGCATATCCATATAGCCGTAGGCATCCGGATCGGAGGTTGGCCAGACGTGCTGCCCCAGTTCGGTTTGCCCGCCGTTGCTGGCCGAGTAAAAACATTGGGCAAGCGCGCCGCGGTATACGCCGCAAAGCCCCGCCGTTTCCGTCACGGCCTGTTCGGAAAGCGGGCTGTTGGTCGTTCTGCCGCGATAGGCCTGATCGTTGGTGGTGTCCTCCACGTCATACGCGCCGGAGGAACCGCTTTTGCGCAGCGCGTAGGTTCGTGCGGTGACGGCCTGTGCCTTGAGCGCCTCGAGCGGGAAAGAATCGCCCATTTCAAACGGAACGACGCCCAGCAGATAATCTTCCACGTTGATGGTCAGGATGGGACGAATGGCGTTGCTGCTGATATCCAGCGCCAAATCGCCTTCGTACATGCCTGTGCCGTCGCTTAAAAGCAGATAGCTCGGCGTATCGCTTTGGCAGCGGACAAGCTTCATGCTCTCCCCCATGACGACGACGGTCTGGCCTGTATGCAGAACGAGCTGATTGCCGCGCAGCACGACGGTCAGCTTTGCCCCGTCGGAAAAGGACAGGCGGCCGTCCTCGGTGGCGTATTGCCCCTTGACGGTGATGCGCAGCGTGTCCTCAATTTGCAGCCGGCGCAGATAGACGCGGATATTGGATTGAATATCGGCCAAAGCGGGTGCCGTAATCGTAAAGAACACGGTCAGCATGACGAGCAGCAGCAAGACAATGGGGCGCTTTTTCATAAACGGCCTCCTTGTTACAAATCGATTTGAAAAACATATGCAGGGCCATTATAACAAAAACGACGCACAAGTTCAATCCCGGGGAAAGAATATGAAATCGACCATAATTTCTCCATATGCAGAAGCGGGACGCATCTGCCGGCGCATATGAATGTTTTTTTCGTCATTCCGAACGAATCAAGAAACGCCGCCTTTCATTGCAGAAAAGCGGCGCATGAGAAACTTATTTCTTTTCGTTATTGTATTCGCGGGCCAGATCGACAAAGTGGTCAAACAACCGCTGAGCGTACACGTCGTGGTCGGAAAGATATTCCGGATGGAACTGCACGGCGAAGATGCGGTCGGTGTTCTTGGCGCTCACGGCTTCGATGATGCCGTCCTCCGCATATCCGTCAACCCGTAAAGAGGAAGCAGGCTCTTTGACGGCCTGATGGTGCATGCTGTTGGTTTGCATTTCCGTCACGCCCGTGATATGCTCGAAAATGCTTCCCTTTTCAAAGCGCACGGTGTGCACGGGCTCGCCGTAAGGCGGTTCCTGCTGATGGGTTTTCGTCGGAATGCCCTTCTGGAATTCGATATCCTGAATCAGCGTACCGCCCATTGCGACGTTGAGCACCTGAATGCCGCGACAGATGCCGAAAATCGGCATGTTGCGCGCTATTGCCATCGGAATCATCAGCAGCTCGAAAATGTCGCGCTGAGGATCATCCTCGCCGCAGGCCGGAAGCTTTTCTTCCCCGTATCGCGACGGCAGAACGTCGCCGCCGCCCGCCAGCAGAAGGCCGTCCAGATGGTCGATAATGGCCTTGGCGGTTTCTTCATCCTCAATTTCCGGCAGCAGCACGGGAATGCCGCCTGCGCGCAGCACGGACTGCATGTAATTTTCACGGACAAACATTTGCCGATCCGCAACGTTGTGCGAACCGGAAATGCCGATAATCGGGCGAACCATGACCATTACCCCTTTTTATTTTCGTCCTTATTTTTCTTATCCTTCTCTTTTTTGCCGAAGGATTCGTTGTAGTTGTTGATGCACTCGATGATGACGCGGTTGGCGACTTCGCGGTTCTGCGCCTTGCTGACGACCGTCGTGCGCCCTTCCAGCTCTTTGTAAACCGTGAAGAAATGGCGGATTTCGTCGAGCAGGTGCTCGGGCAGCTGACTGATATCGAACATGTAGTTATAGTTCGGGTCGCCCAGCGGAACGGCGATAATTTTTTCGTCGCGCGCGTCGCCGTCGTTCATCTCAAACATGCCGATGGGACGGCATTCCACCAGCGTCATCGGCTCGATGGCTTCCGAGCAGAGCACCAGCACGTCAAGCGGGTCTCCGTCGTCGGCATAAGTGCGCGGAATAAAGCCGTAGTTGGCCGGATAGTGAGTCGAGGTATACAGCACGCGGTCAAGGCGCAGCATGCCCGTTGCCTTATCCATTTCATATTTGTTCTTGCCGCCGCGTTTGATTTCGATGACGGCCATAAAACGATCGGGCGTAATGAGCGCCGGATCAATGTCGTGCCAAATGTTCATAATGGCCTCCCAACAGATGAGAAAAGATTATAGATGATTTTGCAGCTCGCCGTAAATTCGGCTTTGCTCGGCAGGCGATGCGATTTTGTCGCCGAGCCAGAATTCCTGCGCTTCCACGGCCTGATAAAACAGCATACCCAGCCCTTCGACGGCAGGAAGGCCCTGCCGCTTTGCTTCGGCCAGCAGGCGGGTTTCTCTGGGGTTGTAAACCGCGTCGAATACCGCTTTGCAGCGGGCGACAACATCCGCGGAAACCGGAGAGGCGTCCACGCGCGGATACATGCCGACGGGCGTGCAGTTGACCAGCAGGTCATGTGCGCCGGTGCAGTCGTCGAGCGTGCAGACGGAAAGGCGGCTGTGCCCGTCCTTCTGCGTATCGGCCAGCTCACGCGCCAGCGTTTCGCCCTTCTGCCTGTTGCGGACGGCAAACGTCACCTGCCCGCCGCGCGCAAGAAACTCATACCCCGCCACGCGCGCCGCGCCGCCGCCGCCGAGAATGAGGACGTCGGCGCATTGTGTGCCGATGCCTTTTTCCTCGATGGCGCGCAGCATGCCCCGCCCGTCCGTGATGTGGCCAATCATGCGGCCGCCGCGGATTTCCACCGTATTGACTGCGCCGCAGGCCGAAACCGCATTATCGACTTCATCCAGATATGGAATGATTGCTTCCTTATACGGAATGGTGATGTTGAATCCGGCAAAACAGCTTCGGAAAACGTCGGCCGCTGCGCCGAGCCGTTTGGGCGGAACAGTGACGGGCAGATAAACCGCATCCGTTCCCGCCGCTGCGAACAGTGAGTTGTGGATGTACGGCGACCAAGTGTGCGGCAGAGATTCCCCCAGCACGGCAAACCGCGCGGTTGCAGGTCCGATGCGTTGGTCAAGCATGGCGTTTTCCTCCGTGAAGGGTTACAGGCGAAGCGTTGCGCCGCATTCCTTTTCGCAGGCGGCGAGAATCTTCTGCATCAGCGGGTTCACGTCGTCGTCGGAAAGCGTGCGCTCGGCGTTGCGGAAGGTCAGCGAGAACGCAGCGGACTTTTTGCCGGAAAGCAGCTGAGCGCCGCGGTAAATATCAAACAGCTCGACCTTTTCAAGCAGATTGCCGCCCGTCTTGCGAATCACATCCAGCAGACTGCCGACGGTTGTGGCCTCCTCCATCACCAGCGCGATGTCGCGGGTAACGGCGGGGAACTTCGGCAGCGCGCGGACATGCTCCACCTTCGCGTGCAGCGCGCAGAGCATTTCCAGGTTGACCTCGGCGATGACGGTGCGGCGCGTGATTTCAAAGGCCTGCATGACGTTCGGGTGCAGCTCGGCCACCGTCGCGATGCACTTGTCGCCCGCCATCAGCTTGGCCGCGCGGCCCGGATGATGATACGGCTCGGCGCCCGGAACAATCTTCACCGCCACGCCGAACTGCGCGAGCATGTCGATGACGATATCGCGAATCAGGTAGAAATCCACGCCGTCTCCGTATGCGCCGATGCACAGCGCGGGCTGCTCATGCGGGAGATCGCCCGGCTTGCGCTCGGTAACGTCGAATACGGGCGCGATTTCATAGAGCATTGCGGTTTCGTTGTTGCGGTTCTGGTTGAGGGAAACCGTGCCCAGCACGCTCGGCACAAGGGTGCTGCGCATCACGCTGGTGTCTTCGCCCAGCGGGTTGGTCAACTTGAGCTGGTTCATGCGCGGGTCGTCCGCGGCAAGACCGAGCTTTTCGACGAGCTTCGGGCTGACAAAGGAGAAATTGCGGATTTCGTAAAGCCCCTTGGACGAGAGAATGCGGCCCACGCGGTCGGAAAGCTGCATGTGGATGTTGCGCGTGCCCGTGGAAGTCTGGCCGCGCAGCATCGTGGATTTGATGTGCTCGTAGCCGTAGATGCGCAGCACTTCTTCGGAAAGATCCGCTTCGCCCTCGATATCCTCGCGGAAATTCGGCACAACCGCGGTCAGCGTGTCGCCGTCGAGCGTCGTCTTGAAGCTCAGCGCGTTCAGAATGCGCGCCATCTCTTCGCCGGGAATCTCCATACCCACGCGGGCGTTGATGCGGGCAACGGAAGCGATGACCGTCTGCTCCGCCTTCGGCGCGGGATGGCAGTCATAAACGTCCTCGATAACCTCGCCCGCGCCCAGCATATTGACCAGCTGGCAGGCGCGATCCGCCGCCTCACGGCAGGTCGCCGCGCAGACGCCGCGTTCGTAACGGCCGGAAGCTTCCGTGCGCAGACCGAGCGCGCGGGTTGTCAGGCGGATATTCGTGCGGTCAAACGCCGCAATTTCAAACATCACGGTCGTGGTGCCTTCGGTGATTTCGGATTCCTCGCCGCCCATCACGCCCGCAATGCCGGTCGCGTTGGTCTGGTCGGCGATCATCAGCATATCCGGAGTGAGTGTGCGCTCCTTGCCGTCCAGCGTGGTGATAGTTTCGCCCTCGTTGGCGCGGCGCACGATGATGTGGCTGTCTTTCACCTTGGCCAGGTCAAAGGCGTGCATCGGATGGCCGGTTTCCAGCATCACATAGTTGGTGATATCCACGATGTTGTTGATGGCGCGCACACCGGCGGCGTTGAGCGCTTTGCGCATCCACATCGGGGACGGGCCGATTTTGACGTTGCGGATAATGCGCGCGCAGTAACGCGGGCAGAGCGTGGTATCCTGCACGTCGATATGCACGTAATCTTCCATCTTACCGGGCACGGTGTCCACCTTGATTTCCGGCTTGCGGAACGCGGTGCCGAGCGTCACGGCGGCCTCGCGGGCTACGCCCCAGACGCTCAGGCAGTCCGGACGGTTGGCCAGAATTTCAAAATCGACGATGGTGTCGTCCACGCCGAGAATCGGGCGGACGTCCGCGCCAGGCTTGTAATCCTCATGGAAAATCAGCAGGCCCTTGTCGCCGACGGACGGATAGAGATAATCTGGCACGCCGATTTCCGGGCCGGAGCAGCACATGCCGTCGGATTCAACGCCGCGCAGCTTGCCCTTTTTGATTTTGACGCCGCCCGGCAGCACCGCACCGACTTTCGCCACGGGAACCAGGTCGCCTTCGTGCACATTCGGCGCGCCGGTGACGATTTGCAGCGGCTCTTCTTCGCCCACATCCACGGAGCAGATGACCATGTGGTCGGAATTTTCGTGCTTGCGGACGGAGAGAATCTTGCCCACAACGACGTTCTGCACCGCATCGTTCTGGTTTTCGAGCCCCTCGACGCCTGTGCCGTGCATAATCATAGCGCTTTCAAATTCTTCCGGCGTTACAGGGATATCCGTATACTGCCGAATCCATTGCATCGGTACTTTCATTGTTCGATTCCTCCACCCTTAATCCTCGCGGAACTGCGACAGGAAGCGCACGTCACCCTCGTAGAGAGCGCGCATGTCGGTGATGCCGTAGCGCAGCATCACGATGCGCTCAAGGCCCACACCGAACGCGAAGCCGCGGTATTTCTTGCTGTCAATGCCGCACATATCCAGCACCTTCGGGTTGACCATACCCGCGCCGAGCACCTCAATCCAGCCCGTGCCCTTGCAGACGCGGCAGCCCTTGCCGTGGCAGTTGACACAGGTCAGGTCAACCTCGGCGGACGGCTCGGTGAACGGGAAGAAGCTCGGGCGGAAGCGCGTGGTCACGTCGTCGCCGTAAAGCGCCTTGGCAAACGTGTCAAGCGTGCCCTTCAAATCGGCCATCGTCACATCTTCGTCGATGACCAGACCTTCCATCTGATGGAACACCGGAGAGTGCGTCGCATCCACCTCGTCGGCGCGATAGACGCGGCCCGGGCAGACGATGCGAATCGGCGGCTTGCGGGAGAGCATCGTGCGCGCCTGAACCGGAGAGGTATGCGTGCGCAGAACGATGTTATCCTCAATGTAGAAGGTATCCTGCGCGTCGCGGGCCGGATGGTTTTTCGGCAGGTTGAGCAGCTCGAAATTGAACAAATCCAGCTCGACCTCCGGGCCCTCCACAACGTCAAAGCCCATGCCCGTAAACACCTTGAGCAGCTGGTCCTGCACCAGCGAAACCGGATGAGTGCTGCCGATAGGCGCATGCTTGCGCGGCTCGGTTACGTCAATCGCTTCGCGCTCCAGCTTTTTTTCCTGCTCAATCTGCTTGATTTTGCTGTCCAGCGCATCCATTTGCTCGGTCAGGCGCTCGCGGACGACGTTGATCATCTGGCCCGCCTTCGGGCGCTCTTCGGCGGGCAGCTGGCCCATCGAGCGCAGCAGCTGGGTCAAATCGCCCTTTTTGCCCAGCATTTTCAGGCGCAGCGCATCCAAACCGGCTTTGTCGCGGACGTTTTCCAGCTGACCGGCGGCTTCCTCCTGGATTTTGCGCAGTTGTTCTTGCATATCCATGTGGTCTGTATCCTCCTTCTTTTCGGAAAAGAAAAAAGCCCCGTCCGCCAAGGGACGAGGCCGATTTTCCTCGTGGTACCACCCAAATTCACCTCGCGCATCTGTCAACGCAAGGCCTCTGATTCGATAACGGGTCGTCCGTCTCCGCCTACCTGTCAGCGGAGCAGCTCCTGAGTGAATTTCCCGCAGATACCCGCACGGAATTTCAGCCGCGTTCCGCGCTCTCTAAAGGGTTCCTTTCAGGCGGGCTTTGTCTCAATCTTCGCCTTTCCAGCGTATTATACATGATTTTTGCCCGATTGGCAAGAGAAAATTATTGCAGATACGCACGCTGCCCGCAGCAGCAAAACTCGCCAGGGCGGTGATTCTCGCCGCAGGGCCAGGTTTCTTCCGCCTCGTCGATTTCGCCCAGCATGGATTCTATCGCGTATTGGCCGAAAACCTGCTCGATTTCGGCTTCGTCCTCCGCCACGACGTATTCCTTTTCTCCGTCGGATGTGCAGTCCTGCCGAACAACCAGCAGCTGGTCGTTCGGGTTCGCATCGTCCGTTTCGTCGTCATACACCGCGCCCAGAACGTGGTAGAGTTTTCCGCTGTATTCGATGGTCGCCAGACGGCACATTTCAACCTTTCGGCCGCTTGCATCGCTGATTTCCACCAGCTCTAATTCGTCGTCAAACCAATCCGTCATGTCTGTTCCTCAAAAAATGCTTTCCGGATGATGAAATTAACGCTCCTCGCTCTGCTCGAGATAGGCTTCGTAAATGCGTTCAATCAGCTTTTCGTCGTCAAGAGACTGGTAACACGGGCTACCCTCGTCATCCGTCGTTTTGCGCATGATAAAGCTTTCATCCTGCTCGATGTCGCCGCAGGATTCTTCGCTTACCAGCAGCACGTATTCTTCGCCGTGATACGGGATGGTTGCATTGAGCAGAAAACGAATGACGTTGCCGTCCTCGTCCTCCATCTCCAGCACGCCGTCCTCTTCTTCTTCGTCGTCGGATTCATCCGCATCGGCTTGCGCGTTCTGCGTGGCCTGTGCATCCAGATAAGACTGAAGAATCATGACGGCCGCGACCATATCGACCTTCTTCTTGCGGTTTTCGCGGCTCATGTTGGCTTCCAGCAGCGCGTCCTCTGCCAGCACGGTGGTCATGCGCTCGTCGTAATACGAGACGACAAGACCTGCTTCTTCCAGCTTCTCGGCCAGCTGCGCCACTTTTTCCGCCTGAAAGCCCCGCGTGCCGTCCATATTGAGCGGCAGACCGCAGAGAATGCGGTTGGTTTCGTATTGCTGCGCAATCTGGCTGATGCGGCGGACATCCGGCCCGTATCCCACGCGCGTATACGTTTCAATCGGCTGTGCGGTGATGCCCAACGCATCGCTGACGGCGATGCCGATGCGGCGGTCGCCCACATCCAGCGCAACAATTCTCTCGTTCATGCTGTTCCCCTTACACGTTTTTAGAAAGATAGAACTGAACCAGCTCTTCCAGCAGCTCGTCGCGGTCAATCCGGCAAATCAAAGAGCGGGCATTCTGATATCCGGTGATATAGGTCGGGTCGCCGCTGATGAGATAGCCCACAATCTGCGTAATGGGGTCGTATCCCTTGGCGGATAAGGCATGATACACGCAAAGCAGGATCGTCTGCGCGTCCTGCGGATTATCGCTGATGGTCTTGAAGTGCTGTGTTCCCATTTCCGAATCGATCATGATGATAAACCCCTTCCTTAAACTGGCACGCATCTATTATACACGATAAGCGGCGAGGTTTCAACGCTTTATGACGGTTTCATCAGAATTGTCGCGCTGCGAATCGACCAAAGCACGCTGCGCACCATAACCAGCAGCGGAATGGCGAGGATGATGCCCCACAGCCCCATCAGACTGCCGAGCACAAACACGCCGATTAAGGCGCTGAGCGGCTTGATGGAGGTGCTGGAGGCGGTGAAATACGGCGTGACGAAATTCCCCTCCACCTGCTGCACGGCCACGACGACAAGCAGCGCAAAGAACGCCTGCCCAAAGCTTTGCCCCAGCGCCGTCAGCAGAATCGGAACGCTGGCCAGAATCGGCCCGATATACGGAAACACTTCAAAAATGCCCATAAAGACGGAAAGCAGCAGTGCGTCGCTGACGCCCAGCGCAAAAAGACCGGCGAACGTCGCCAGAAAGACGAAAAGGCTGGTTTTGAGCACGCCCGAAAGGTAGCTCATCAGCGCGTTTTTGCAGCCCAAACAGGCGGAAAGAAAGGCTTCCCGCCACGAAATCGGCAGAAACAAAAGAAAATGCCTGCTCAGCAGCCGCCTTTCGCATAGCAGATAATACGCGATGACCAGCGAAAATGCAAACTGCCCCGCTTTGGCGGCAAATGTCATGCCGCCTTTGGCAACGACACCCGTGCCCCAGGAGAGCAGCGAGCCGAGCCATTGTTCCGGATTCATCTGCGCGGTTGGATGCATGCCGACAGCGCCGAGAAACGCCAGCACCTGCTGACTCACGGCAGACAGCGTCGGCATGATGCGCCGAATCAAATCCGTTGTGTTCGCAAACAAATAAGGGATGAACGCCGAAAGTGCCAGCGCCGTCAGCAGGACGAGCCCGAGCACGCAGACCGCCGACGCGGCCGAAGCACTCAGCCCTTTGCGTTCCAGCCGCGTGCAAAGCGGCGAAAGCATCAGCGTCAATCCCAGCGCAAGCGCGAGCACCCAGGCAATCTGCGCGACGGTTTCCCGTTTTTGAAAGGCATAAAACATGCCGACAGCAACGCATGCGCCGATGACCGCGCGGCGAAGAAACAGGCGATTCACGGCGTTTCCCTCCTTTTTCAAAAAGCCGCAAGGCACGGCGATTTTTTTCGCCGACTGCCCTGCAGCCTGTCGATGTTCAGTTCATCCAGCAGTCGGCAACCTGCCGCGCCAAATGGGAACCGTTTTTGCTCAGCACGCGTTTCATCCGTTTGCCCTGGGGCGTCATCATCAACCCCGCGCCGATGGTCATGCCCATCAGACTGCCGACGGCAAGCCCTTTCATGGTGGATAAGCGCATTCTTCGTTTCCCTCCCTCGCAAAAGTCAGCTCATGGCCCAGCCGGGCGGAGATAATCAGCTCCTCCGCATGGTTTTCTGAGCGGCGGTAGTCGTAAATCCATAGCCGCGTGCGCCGCATTTTTCCGAGATAGCCGACCGACATTTCAACCGCCTGAACCGAAAACGTCTTTTCATCCAGCGCGTAATCCGTCACGCGGCCGCACAGCAGGCCCGACGAATCGCGGATAAAGCTGCACGGCACGGCTTCCCGCGTGCGCTTGTAGCGCTGCACGCTGCGCGCGACAATGAAACTTTTGCCGACGGCCTCAATGCAGCTTGGCTCGACGATACGCTTGCCCCGAATGCCGCAGGAAACGATGAGCGCGAGAACCTGATTTTGCGCTTCGTTCAAGCTGACGCTTTGCAGCAAGCCGATCTGCCGATGGCCGCACACAACCGGAAAGTTGCGCAGAATGCTCATGCGAATCAAGCCGTAAATCCTCCCTTGATGAGCCTGCTTTTAACGTTGACCGAGCGGGCGGAAAGCATGCTGGCAAGATATGAAAGCGGCCCGAAATTGGGCAGAACGGATTTTTGCCGAAAAGAAAAAGCGGCGAAAAGCCGCTTGCGCAATTATCGAAGCTTTTGCAGCGTTTCTTCAAACGCGGCGGGCAACGGCGCACAGAATGTCAGCCGCTCTCCCGTTGTCGGATGGGTAAAAGCCAAGCTGTACGCATGCAGCATGAGCCGCGGCACGCGCACGGCTGTTTTCAGGTTCGGCGCATAGATTTTATCGCCCAGCAGCGGATGGCCGACGGAAAGCATGTGCACGCGGATTTGGTGCGTTCTGCCGGTGAGCAGGTGCACGTCCAGATACGTCGCGCCGTGCAGCTGTTCCAGCACATGCCATTCTGTTCGGGAGGGCTTTCCGTTTGCCACAACCGCCATTTTTTTGCGGTCAACCGGATGGCGGCCAATCGGCGCGTCAATCAGCCCTTCAGGCTTGGCAAAAGAGCCGTGAGCAACGGCGCGGTAATGCTTTTCCATCGTGCGCTGCTTAAACTGCTCGCTGAGCGCGGTGTGTGCCGCGTCGTTTTTCGCAATCAAAATCAGGCCGGAGGTATCTTTATCCAGCCGATGGACGATGCCCGGGCGCATTTCCCCGCCAATGCCGGATAAATCGTGCACATGATAAAGCAGCGCATTGACCAGCGTGCCGCTTTCGTTTCCGGCGGCTGGGTGGACGACCATGCCGCTCGGCTTGTTGACGATGACGACGTCCGCATCCTGATAGAGAATATCCAGCGGGATATCCTGCGGAACGATGTTCACGGGCCTGGTTTCCGGAATTTTGAGCAGAAGGCGCATGCCCTCCTCCGTTTTTCGGGCGGCTTTGGATTCGGTTTCGCCGTTGACCAGCAGCGCGCCCTCTTCCATCAGCGATACGATTCTGGAACGGGAAAACGGGGTTTGCTCGCGCAGATAAGCGTCAAGCCGCATGCCGGAAAAGGCGGGTTCGACAATCAGCTCTATGCTTTCTGTGTCATCCATGATGTTCCTCCGTTTTTTCTGTCGTGCGGTCAAAAAGAATCTGCCAAACCAGCGCCCCGACGGACAGCGTGATGCAGATATCGGCAAAATTGAAAATCGGGAACCGAATCGGCAGCAGATTGATATAATCCGTCACGCCGCCGAAAAAGATTCGATCGAGCAGATTGCCCAGCCCTCCGCCGAGAATGCCCGCCACGGACAGGCAGGCCGCGCGGGAAAGCTTTTTTTCGCGCAGCAGCCAGACGGCAAGCATCACCATCAGCGAGCAGGAAATCAGCATGACGAGCGCCTGCCCCGAGGATAAAAGGCTGAACGCCGCGCCCGTGTTGGTCACGCGCCGGAGCTCAAAAAGCGGCGAAAGGGTGAAGAAAACCTGCCCTTCCGGCGCGCGGCGCACAAAAGACTTGATGATTTGGTCAACCGCCGCCAGCACGGCGGCAAAGCCGAGATACTTCGCTCTTTTCATACTGTTCCCCGAGGTTACAAGTTGCTTTCCACGATGCGCACCAGTTCGGCCAGAAAGCGGCCGATGATGGGCAGATTGGCCAGCGCAATGCTTTGCAGCACATACAAAAGCAGCGCGCCGAGCACGGTGAAGCCGATAGAAAAACCGATGCCGCGTGCCGCGCCGCTGAGCAAATCCGCAAGCAGACGGCGTTTCCACACAGGCCGAGGCGGCAGACGCTTTTCGATTTGCGCCAGCTGCATGGAAATGCGCTCCAGCGTCTCGCCGTTATCGTCGATATCGGGCAAAACCAAGCACCTCCCCTTTCTGTCTAGCATGACAAAACCGGGACGCGCTATTCTTTTGCGCAGAAAAAAAGCAGGGGGCCAGCCCCTGCTCAAACCGTTTTTTACAGCAGGCGCTTAATCTGTTCCATCGAAGCGGTCTGCGCGTCGGTAATCTTTTTGAGGGAATCGTAATATTCGGCAGTCTGCTTGCGCAGCGCGGTCAGCTGGCTCGTCAGATCGGCAATCTTGCTCTGCGCATCCGAACGGATGGAAGCCGCATCCTGATTGGCTTTGTTGATGATTTCTGCTGCGCGGGTATCCGCCGCGGAGACAATCTCCTCATACGCGCCCTTTGCCTTGCTGAGCACCAGCTCAAAGCTCTCGCTGGAATGACGGTCATCCTGCACGGGAGCGGGCGCGGCGGCCACCGGAGCGACGGGCTGAGCGGATTTCGCCGTCTGAAGCTCGGAACGAGCCTGATTCAGTTCGGCGGTCAGCTGAGCAACCTGCTCTTTGAGCTTGTTGGTTTCGGCCTCGCGGTTTTCCATTTCCTCCAGAATTTCGTCGAGGAAGCTTTCGACCTCATTGTTGTCATAGCCGTTTTTAACAACCTTGAACACCTTGTTGACGATTGTATCGAGCGTAATAGCCATTGGAGAAGCTCCTTTCAGCGGTTAAACATTATTACTCGTATCGGAAAAAGGTGACACCGATACGCTGTTTGCGTGTTAAGCCTTCGACTTTCTGCAATTTGATTCTGCCTTTTCCGCGTGCGGAGAGCATCGCGCCCTCTTCCACGGCCGCATCCACCCGTTCGCATGGTATGTGATTGAGCTTAATCAAGCCTGCGCGAATCATGTCGCTTGCCTCGCTTCTTGAAAGGCGGTAGGCCGCAGCGATGACGGCGTCGAGCCGAAGCGAGCTGAGCGTATCGTGAAAACAGCTTCCCTTCGGTTCGGGAATCCGAATGTCTCCGATCACAGGTGCAAAATGAAGCGGCACTTTGCCGGCGCTGCTCATGCTCTGCGCGATGAAATCGGCGGTTTGAGCCATGACGAACAGATAGATATCAGAATCTACTATGATAATATCGCCAATGGAGTCTCTTGTCAAGCCCAAAGCCATAAAAGCGCCCAGAAGATCGCGGTGAGAAAGCGAACAAAATTTGGATGAATAGCGCGAATGCAGGGTGACGAGCGGAAAATCATCTCGAGAGACTGTTTCGTCCCACGGCAGAAAACAACCGATTTGACGCTCGGCTCCGTCATATCCGCCCCACGATGCGAACGCTGCGCCGCGTTCACGCGCAATCTGC
Source organism: uncultured Clostridia bacterium (assembly GCA_934675735.1). Taxonomy (GTDB): domain Bacteria; phylum Bacillota; class Clostridia; order Christensenellales; family Aristaeellaceae; genus Ventricola. Next base: position 318,169 of record CAKURR010000001.1, on the reverse strand, counting down.
CGCGCTTCGGCGCATTGAACGGGATCCAGAAAACGCGTATAGCGCGCGATGCCTTTTTCACAGGCAAAGCGCGCCGCAAATTCAAATGTGCGTTGATTTTCATCCATAGGAGTTTACCGATAGCGCATGCGGCTGGCCGCATACACATCTTCTTCAATAACCTCCACGTTTTCCGGCGCAAGCAGATAGGAAAGGTGCGCCACCTTCAGCATGCGCCCCTGAAGCGCAAACGCCGCGCCGCTGAGCAAATCCACCACGCGGCCGCAATCCTTCGGGTCGATGTTTTCCAGATTCAGCAGAACGCTTTCGCCGCGAAGCAGATATTTGATGATTTCGCGGCATTCCTCAATCTGGCGCACGTTGACGATGCGCTCGCAGTGCGTAAACTGCGCTTCCTGCGCCGCGCGCGGGTCCATGCGGGAATCGTGGATGACGTTGCTGTGGCGGCTTTGACGACGCCCCTGCGGCGCGTCGTCCTCTTCCTCATCCTCGTCGTATTCCTCTTCCTCGACGGGTCTGCGGCGGCTCGAAGTCTCCTGCTTCCTGCCTTTGCCAAAAGGATGATTCAGGGAAAAACGGGAAGGACGGGCGTCCTCTTCCTCATCCTCTTCATCCTGAATTTCGCCGTCCTCAAGCTCTTCGTCGCCGCGGTCGTCATCGCTTTCGTCGGAAATGAAGCCGAGCTTTTCGATCTTTTCGGACAGCGCCTTCAAAAAATTCATGAATGTGTTTCCCCCTTGAGCTCATTCTCTTGATACGCCCGTGCGCCGAAGATGGCCGAACCGATGCGGACGTGGGTCGCGCCTTCCTGCGCGGCCAATTCATAATCGCCGGACATGCCCATCGACAGCTCTTCGACGGCGGTTCGGGCAATAGCCTCGTTTTGAAGCTGCTCAAACAATTCGCGCATGCGCCTGAAATACGGGCGGAGCGCGTCGTCGTCGCGCAAATCCGGCATAACGGCCATCAGCCCGCGAACGTCAAGCCCGGGCAGGGCTGCGGCATATTTCGTAAACGGAATCAATTCTTCGACCGCAATGCCGCCCTTCTGCGGCTCATTGCCGATGTTGACCTGAATCAGCACCGGCATGCGTAGCCCGTGCTGCTGGGCACGGCGATCGATTTCCTGCGCCAGCCCTTCTCGGTCGAGCGACTGAATCATGGCAACCTTGTCTATTATATATTTAACCTTGTTGATTTGCAACCGTCCAATGAGATCAATTTGAAAAGCTGCGTCCAGATACGGCAGTTTTTCGAGCGTTTCCTGCACGCGGTTCTCACCCAAATGCGTGATTCCGGCCGCTTTCACCTCGTTGATGCGCGGCGCGGCGACGGTTTTGCTCACCGCGATGATTTCGGGCGCGCGGCCCCAACGCTCAAGCGCCGCGGCGTCCAGCCGTCTACGGATATCCGCAACCCGCATGCAAAGGTCTTGATCCATGGTGCATCCTCCTCAGATTAAAAGAGCAGAACCGTTTTTCCGTCCGTCAGCGGCGAACCTTCCAGCGTCGGGCGGACGAACGCCGTATCCGCATCCGGATAAGAAATGACCGTCACTTCGACGAACGTCTGCGCGCCGCCGTCCGCGACGACAACGCCGATCATGTTATCCATCGTATACAGCGCGTTAATCGGCACGCTGAAGCCCGTCACAAAGTCGCCGACGGATGCGCCGCATGTGCGGATGTTGAGCACAGGCTCCACACTCTGCGACACATGCATGCGAAGCAGCAGGTCGCTTCCGATTCGGGTGAAGGAAACCACCTGCGCGGGAATGATGTAATCGTCAAATCCGGTCAGCTGCATCTGATACGTTTCGCCGACGACCGGATTCCAGTCGCGGTCCTGACAGATGAACAGCGCATACCACTCGTCCTCGATGACGGTTCGGAAAATCGGGTCGCTGCCGCGGGAAACGGTGGATTGCTCCGGCGCCGCGCCGCGAATCACCGCGCGCACATCGCTGGGATTCAGCGTGCCGTAGGTGCTGGAATTGACGCTGTTTTCGTAACCGTCCGTATAGAAGCTGACGATGCAGTCCTCCGACGCAGTATACGTCGTCGTCCAGCTCTCGATTTTTTTGAGCTGGTCGTTTTCGACCTTGTAAAGCTCGGAAAGCGTTTGGTCGTCCGGATATTTTTGTTTCAGATAGTTTTTGCGCACGGTCAGCGAACTGGTCAGCTGCTTTTCCATGTTGCTCAGGCTGCCGACGCCGCGCCCCTGCACCAGCGTGCGCACCTGCTGAGCGAGGTTGGCGATTTCCTGATTTTCGCTGTCCAGCGCCGCATCGACATACGAACTGAATACCGTGCTGACGTGGTAGGATTGAATCTCCTGCCGATACGTTTGCAGGCGGTTGATTTCCGTCTGGTTGTAACCCGAAGAATAGACCTTGCAGATGACGCCGGAGCGGCTGACATGACTGCCTTCCGCCGCGACGAAATCGATGCTGGTTTTGTTTTCGGTTTCATAAAGCCGTTCGTTACGTGCGACGACGACCGTGCCTGCATACGAATTGCCCATCGTTCGGGCGACAGCGCGCGCCGTCGTTGCGTTCGAGCCGATTGTGCCGCGCAGCTGCCAGGCGGCTACGCCTGCCACGGCGGCGACAATCACAACCAGAATGACGGGCATCACCGAAAGGCGGCGGCTCTTTTTCTTCTTCTTTTTGTTTTTGGTGCTCATGCCGAAATACACTCGCCCCTTTTCAAGCTTCGTCCGACGGCGTATTCTCCATCACCCATACGGCGCTCTTCTGGCCGCTGAGCGTGAGCGGATAACGCGCCAGAACGCGGACGCCCTGCGTCTTGCGCAGCGTGCTTTCCGCGTGGGAAAGCGCGGCGATGACGACGATGCGCCCTTCCGGCTCGAGCACGCGGCGCGATTCAAACAGTGCGTTGCGCAGATCGCTTTCAAGGCGCTCTGTCTTTTCGGCCTTCACGGGCAGATACATCAGCACCGCGCTCTGGCTGGAATCAGCCAAATCTGTGTAGCCGCTGGAGCCTTCATACGCGCGTGTGCCGCTCACTTTGCTTTCAATCAGCCGCGCCGTCGCACGGTCGGGGCAGACGCAGGTCAGCGAACGAACGCCGGAAGCCTTGACAGCCGCGGGCAGAGCACTGCCCGTGCAGCCGAGGATAGCCGCGTTTTTCGCGCCGCTGTGCGCAAGGAACGCGGCGACGGTGCAGACATCCGACCGAAGCTGGCCTTCCTGCTTGGGCAAGCGCTTGCCCAGACGCCAGAGGAAATAGGCGGCTTCCGGACGGCAGAGCACCCACAGCTCCACATCGGGGCGCTCGCGATAGGTGTGCATGCCCGTGTGCTCGCAGATGGCGGTTTCCAGCATGTCCACATAGCGCATGTTTGCGCTGACCAGATGGTCATCCTGTGCGGTCACGATGCGGAACTTCTTGCCTTGCGTCTCTTCATACGGGAAGCGGTCGAGCCAGCCGCCCGTGGAAAGCAGACGGCGCACCGCGTCGTTGACGTTGGCCATCGGTTTCATCTGAAAGAGCACCTGAAACGTCTGATGGACATACGGCAGAGACGGCTCACGCACACTGCGATACAGCGCCGCACCGCTGAGCATGCGCTCCACCGCGACGCCGCCCTCTTTATGCAGCATGGCTTCAATCGGCTTTTCAAGCCCCTCGACAAACGTGGAAAAATATAATTTCTTCATTCAAGATCCTCTATTGCTTCCTTCGGTAAGTGGTCGGATTCACGCGCGCATGGCACTCTTCTGAAAATCCAGAAGAAGCTTATAATACGCGTCACCGTAATTATACATGCTGCCCTCGGAGACCATCTGCATCAGCCGCTGCGGCGAGCACCAGCGAACGGAGCTGACCTCTTCCTTTTGCAGCGTAAAGTCGCTTTCAGCCCGGTCGGTCTTGACCGCGTAGACATAGCAGTATGAATTGGAACGACGCAGTTTTGCGACAAAGTGCATTTCCTCTTCGGATGCTGCAAGCCCCAGCTCTTCGCGCAGTTCGCGCCTTGCTGCCGTCAGCGGGTCCTCGCCGCTCACGGCAGAGCCGCCCGTCGTGGCCCAGATGCCCGGCTTCCACTGCACGGTCATGGAGCGGCGCTGAATCAGCAGCTCGCCTCTGCCGTTCATCGGCCAGATATGCACGCCGATGTGATATAGCCCCGCAGGAATCGTTTCGCCGCGAACCATGGTTTTGCCCGTCTTTTCGCCGTGCGCGTCATACAAATCCCAAATTTCAGCGGCCATTGTCTGCCTCCGCGCGCACGGAAAGCTTCTGCGCCAAATCCAGAACCGTTTTCTGCACGTCGCCGTGTTCCGCGTCAAAGACGACGTCCGCCTCGGCTTCATACAGCGGGATGCGCTCGTCATACAGATTGCGGAGCGTCTGCCCCTTTTTGAGCGTCACGCCGCGCGTGGCCAAGTTGGAGAGCCGACGCTCGATTTCTTCGTAGGGCAGGCGGATGTAGACGACAAGGCCGCTTTCATGCAGGTGGCGCATGGCGCGCTTGCCGTAGACTACGCTGCCGCCCGTGGCGATGACGGTGTTTTCATATTCAAGGCCGCAGATGCAGTCCTCTTCCAGCTTCAAAAACGCGTCGTTGCCGATTGCATCGAGAATCTCCTGAAGCTTCTTTCCCTGCTGAGCCTGCAAAACGATATCCGTATCCACAAAATCCATGCGAAGGGCCTTTGCCAGCTGTACGCCGACGGTGCTTTTGCCGCAGCCCGGCATGCCGATTAAAACAATGTTCGCCATCGTATCCTTCTCTCTACAAAAAATCCCTGTTTATTTTATCCCGAAAACGACGTTTTTTCAAGTGCAAAACACATTTTTATGAAAAAACAGAGGGTTTCGCCTTTTCAAAAAATATTTTTTGTGGAAATCGTCGATTTAGGATTGCATATTATTCAGATTTGATGTATAATCATGCACATTATCAACCGAGGAGGATATCAACCATGGATTTGACTCAATATCAGGCGGTTCAGCCTTTTTCTCAAAAACACCTGCTCACCCTTCAGGATTGGAGCGCGGATGAAATTCTCCAGTGCCTGTCTTTGTCAGTTAAGCTCAAGGCCATGCAGAAGAGCGGGCAGAAGCAAACCTGCCTGAGCGGCAAGACGCTGGCGATGATTTTCGCCAAATCCTCCACGCGCACCCGCGTTTCCTTTGAGGTCGGCGCGACGCAGCTCGGCGGCAGCGCCCTCTTCCTTTCCACCCATGATATTCAGCTCGGCCGCGGCGAACCCATCAGCGATACGGCGCAGGTGCTCTCCCGCATGGTGGACGGCATTATGATTCGCACGTTCAAGCAGAGCGATTTGGAGGAGCTGGCCAAGTTCGGTTCGATTCCGATTATCAACGGCCTGACGGATGAGTTCCACCCCTGCCAGGTGCTGGCGGATTTGCTGACCATTTATGAAAAGAAGGGCGCGCTCAAGGGGCTGAAGCTCGCCTTTGTCGGCGACGGCAACAACATGGCGCATTCGCTGATGATTGGCTGTTCCAAACTCGGCATCGACATCTCCGTCGCCAGCCCGGACGGCTACAAGCCCAATCCGATTTACACCGCGTGGGCCGTGGAAAACGCGGCGGCCAGCGGCAGCAAGGTGACGGTCTGCACCGATCCGCTGGAAGCCTGCAAGGATGCCGACGTGCTGTATACCGATGTATGGGCGAGCATGGGCCAGGAAGGCGAAGCCGAGAAGCGCAAGCAGGCGTTTGCGGGCTATCAAATCAACGCCGAGTGCCTGAAAGCTGCGCATGAGGACGGCATTTTCCTCCATTGCCTGCCTGCTCACCGCGGCGAAGAAGTGACCGCCGAGGTGATTGACGGCAGCCACAGCGTTGTCTTTGACGAGGCCGAAAACCGTCTCCACGCGCAGAAAGCCGTCATGGCGCTGCTGATGGGCGGCGGACACGCATAAATTCTGCTTGACAGCGCCGCTTTGTGCGGGTATAATAAGTCCGACAATTCAAAAGACCGCTGGGGGCGCGCAATGCTGAGATGGCCGAAAGGCCTGTCCCTTTGAACCTGTGTAGTTAATCCTACCGTAGGGAAGCGACGAGCTTGATTCAAAATCAGAGCCGCAATCCTGAGATAGGGTTGCGGCTTTTTTGCGGCCGAAGAATTGCATACGAAGAGAAAGGGGTTTTCCAATCATGTTTTCTGCATTTGCCGAGGTTTCTTCCGCAACTTGGGGCGTAATCGTCGCGCTGCTGCTGGTCGGCGTCGTGGTGTTCGCCGTCTCCAAGGACAAAAAGCGTTGGACGGCGCGCATGCTGGCCAACGGCGCGCTCTGCATCGCGCTTTCCACCGTGCTCTCCTTCATCGCGCTGTATAAAATGCCGCAGGGCGGCACCATCACACTGGCGAGCATGCTGCCGATGTTCATGTTCGCTTACGCTTACGGCGTTGGCCCGGGCATGCTGGTCGGTGCGGCGTATGGCTTTGTGCAGTTCCTTCAGGGCGGATTGTATTTCGTCCATCCCATTGAGCTGATTCTGGATTATCCGCTGGCGTTTGCCATGCTGGGTCTGGCCGGTCTGTCCAACAAGTTCTCCGAGCAGTGGGGCATGATTCCGGGCATCATCCTAGGCACGTTTGGCCGCTTTGTCTGCGCCTTCCTGTCCGGCGTGATTTTCTTCGGCATGTATGCGCCCGAGGGCCAGAACGTGCTGGTGTATTCCGCCGTTTACAACGGCCTCTACCTTGTGCCGGAAGCCATCATCTGCATTGTGCTGGCGATGATTCCGCAGATTCGTCAGCTGGCCCGCCGTCTGGCGCTTCAGGACTGATTATCCTCGTCTCCCTATGTGTCCTCTCCGTCCCCGCGGCGGAGGGGTTTTTTATTTCGCCTGAATGCATTTCGGCCCGCGGTTTGGAATGCATGCGGGTCAGTTGTGCAAACCCGAGTCCTGTGTTATAATTAAAATTAGCAATTCAGGGAGAAGAGGGATATTTATGGCGGGGCAAAATCGTTCCGGCAGCAGAAAACAGAGCACCATGGTTGCCTTTTGCGGCATGATGGTTGCGCTTTCCGTGGCGCTGATGCTGACCGGCGGCGTGATTCCGATTGCGACATATTGCGCGCCGATGCTCGGCAGCGTGCTGCTCTTACCGATTATGCTTGAATACGGCCGAAAAACCGCATGGACGGCCTATATCGCGACCGCGCTGATTGTGCTGACGCTCGGCGTTGACAAAGAAGCGGCGTTCTTTTACATTTTCCTGGGGTATTACCCGATTATCAAGTGGGATATCGACAAGCAGAAAAAGAAGCCGATTCGCCTTGTGCTGAAGCTGCTGGTTTTCAACGTTTCGATTGTCGCCATGTACGCCGTGCTGGGCTTTGTGCTTCATATGGACGCGGTCGTTTCCGAGTTTGCCGAGATGGGTGCGTGGCTGCTGGCGTTTTTTGTCGTGTTGATGAATGTCTGTCTGCTGCTCTACGATCGCCTGCTCCAGCCGCTGACGGTGCTTTATGCGAATAAGCTCCGCCCCCGCCTTCGTTTTCTGAGCCGATAAAGTGCACTTTTTCAGCATAAAAGCGACGCGGACGTGCATTTGCTGCGTGTCCGCGTCGCTTTTATGTGTAGTACTTTATTTTGTTGTTCCCGAATCAATCTGTTCGGAATGCCCGACGCCGATGATTTCCGTCGTTGCGCGGGCATTTGTTTTGCCGTCGTATTTGCCGATGCGCGTAATCTGCTCGCCCATAAACAGCATGACAGCGGTCTGGCCGCCGTCCAGATTGAGCGCTTCCCGACAGCCGCCGGCCTGCATCCACTCGGCCATCTGCGCGACGGATACGCCGACGCTGACATTGCGGATGCGCCCTTCCGCCAGAACGGCGTAATAATGCCCCGGCTCAATCATGCCGATGGCGCAGCGCGGCTGCGGGGTTTTGCCGTTTGTCATCCGGTCGATAAACGGATTGATTTCTCCATCCCGAACCAGATACGGGCCGAAGGAAAAGACGTCTATCGCGCCCATATCCAGATATTCCTGCGCGGTGTGTTCGTCGGAATGGAACACGCGCCAGCTTCCGTCTTTCAGCATGGCCAGCGTATCCAGATTTGGAAACTGATGCCGATTCGCCTCGGGCACGCGGTCGAAAAAGACCTTTCCGCCACGGATGACCATGCCGGTAATGGTTTTGCGGCCGAGCCGATAGGTGTAATAATCCGTGTTCATGCCCCAGACAACCCGGTTTTGTTTGGCAATCAACGCAGCCTGAACGTGTTTTTGCTGCGGCTTTTCCGGATTATAGAGGATGCTTCCCACGCGTTCGGCGTTCAAATCGCAGAAAACGTGCGCTTCATACCGGGTGACGACTTCTTCACTGTCAAAACGGCGGTCAACGCGAACCACGAGCGTCGGCGATGCGTAGAACCAGATTCCGGTCTCTTCGTCGATATAAACCTGTTCGCCGGATAAGGGATAGCCGTAGGCATCCAGCGTCGGCGGCTCTGTCGGCCAATCCACATCGGCTTTCACCTTGTCGTAAACGACAGGCGCAGGCGAAAGCTCCTCTTCTTCCTGAGCAAGCTCGGTTTCGTCGGCTTCATCTGCCGTGGCTTCTTTATCGGAGAATATGTTTTCAAAGAAATCGCCGCCGACTATGTCATTGCCGACTGTCGAGGCGACCAGACTGAATTTTGCGTTGCCGGTTCGCCCTTCATCAGTTACGGTAAAGGACGTGCTTTGCTGCGTGACATGGAACGCATAGGCCTCCTGCGCCAACTCAAGCCCCGTTTTTCCACTCATCGACGCAAGCGGAACGCGCCAATCCATGGTCATCGTGTTTTCCTGCCCCATGTGCAGATAAAGCTTTTTAACCTGCCACGTGCCCCATTTCTCGGCGGATTGCGGCATGTAGTCCGCATCGTTGGCATGGCTGACGCAGTATTTGGCCGCATCGGCACAGAGCCTGTGCGCACCGTGGCCGTATTCGCCGTTGATGTCGTGGGTCAGCATGACTTCGGGCTTATAGCGGCGAATCAGTTCGGTGATATACGCACGGCTGTTTGATTTATGCCAGCCCGAGTAGGCGGCGTCCAGCGTTTTCATATACACGTCGGCAAAATCCCCGATGACGGGATACTGCCGAAGGCCCATATGCCACAGCCCGTTGAGCAGCTCGCTTCGGCGCGTCGTGTTGGAATAGCTCATATATGCGACGACGACGTTCATGCCCCGTTCCGCGGCATAGGTCGGGATTGTGCCGCCGAAGAAGATGAGCTCATCATCCGGATGCGCGACCAGCAGAAGCAAATCCGCCTTTTCGGGCGTGGGCTGCCAGCGCTGCACCCAGTCCGGCAAATCGCCTTCGCCAAAGACATAGACTTCGTTGATTTTCAGATAGGTCTTTTTGCCGGAGGTTTCCACGAGCCGAAAGTGCGTCTTGCCGTTTAGCTCAAGCAGAACGTGGACGTAATCCTGTGTGCCTTCGATAAAAGGCATCCATTCGCCGTCGATTTCTTCCTCGATGGCCCACGAAGTCGGCATTTCGGCGAAGCAGATATACAGATACTGCGCGCTTTTGCCCTCAGGCGTTTCAAATTCAAGATAAGGCCGCTCGCCCGTTTTGCTTTGCCAGAAGCTGGTGTATGCGCCGTCGTGCACCGCGGCACTCTCTTTGCCCGGCGAAGTGATGATACAGCTGTCCGTCAGGTTTTCGGCTTCCTGCGCAAGGGCACAAGCGAGAAACAGCGTGAACAAAAGAACCAACGCTGTAAGGACGAGGCTTTTATTCTTCATGCTTTTCTCCGTCGCCCGATTGTGCGGAATGCCCTGCTTCTTTTTGAGATTCGTGTTGAAGCTCGCGAGACAGCGCCGCAAAATCCTCAAGACTCAACTCTTCCGCACGGACTTGAGCCGACAGACCGGCGTTTTCCAGACAGGCGGAAGCCTGCTCCCGACTGAGCGAGAAGCCAGAAACCAGATTGTTGAGCAGCGTTTTGCGCCGCATGGCAAAAGCCGTGCGCACGAGACGGGTAAAGACGGCTTCATCCCCCGCATCTACGCACGGATGTTCGAGCCGACGAAGCACCATGAAGCTCGAATCCACCTTTGGCGGCGGATTGAAGCACGCGGCGGGCACGTCGAGCGCGCGGCTCACGTCGTAATGATATTGACACATCACGGCCAGCGGCCCGTAACCGTCGTCCCCCGGCGCGCTGAGCAGCTTGTCGCCGACCTCTTTTTGAATCATGACCGCGATGGATTTAGCCTGCGGCAGTTCGCGCATCAGCTTGGTCAGCACATCCGTCGTGATGTAATAAGGCAGATTGGTCGCCACGCGAAGCGAATCGCAGGCATCGCCAAACGCTTCTTGAACGAAAGCCGACAAATCAGTGCGCATCACGTCGCCGCAGACGACGCGGGCGTTGGCACATTTTTCGAGCGTGACATTCAGAATTGGAATGAGGGTTTTGTCGATTTCAAGGGAAACAATCTGCTTGGTCCGCCGAGCCAGCGGCTTGGTCAGCGCGCCGAAACCGGGCCCGATTTCGAGCACGCAGTCCTCCGGCCCGACCAGAGCAAGCTCGGCCAGCTGTTCAAGCAGCGTCTCATCCTCAATAAAGTTCTGCCCCAGACTGTGCTTTTGATGGAAGGAACCATGTTTTTTTGCTTTCAAGAATAGAGCCTCCTCGTATCAGCCAATGCGCTTTGCGTCTTTATCGTTGGTTTCGCTGATGATATAGTGCGGGCGGTTTTTCACTTCCAGATACGTTTTGGCCAGATACTGCCCCATGATGCCCATACAAAGCAGCTGAACGCCGCCGATAAACAGAATGATGCAGACCGTGGACGCCCAGCCCGCGACCGGATCGCCGAAAATCAGCCGACGAACCACGACGAAGAGCACCATGAAAAACGCGATAAAGGTGAGAATCAGGCCGGAAACGGATGCGATGGACAGCGGCATCTGCGAGAAATTGACAATGCCGTCGAGCGAATATTTGAACAGCTTAAAAAAGCTCCACTTTGTTTCGCCCGCGACGCGCTCCACATTTTTATACGGAAGCCACTTGGTCTTGAAGCCAATCCAGCCGAAAATACCTTTAGAAAAACGGTTGTATTCGCACATGGATACAATCGCCTCGACCATTTCGCGCTTCATCAGGCGAAAATCGCGCGCGCCGTCCACGATATCCGCTTCGGAAATGCGGTTGATGAGCCGATAAAACATGCGCGCGAAAAAAGAGCGGATGGGCGGTTCGCCCTCGCGCGTAACGCGGCGGGTCGCAACGCTGTCATATTCTTCCGTTTCGAGAATGCGCAGCATTTCCGGCAGAAGGGATGGCGGGTCCTGCATATCGGCATCCATCACCGCGACATAATCCCCCTTGGCGTTGCAGAAACCGGCGTACATAGCGGCCTCTTTTCCGAAATTTCGGGAAAAAGAGATGAACGTCACGCGTTCATCCCGGGCCGCCAGATTGCGCATGACCTGAAGCGTTCCGTCTTTGGAACCATCGTTGACCAGCAGCAGCGCCAGCTCATACTCGGGCAGCTGCTTGGCCACTTCGCATACGGCGCGATAAAAAATCGGGAGCGATTCTTCTTCGTTATAACAGGGCACAATCAGTGTTACGGTTGATTTCATGGCGGTAACCTCTTCTCGGGCTGAAAATCAGCCAATGTACAGGTCTATTGTTTCATAATCAAGGCCAAATGTCAAGATGCGCGCCGCACCGTGTTCGGATTTGAAAAAAAGCCGCTCGGCAAGCCGGGCAGCCTCTTTCATATGCTGAACGGGGATTAGTCGTCCTCTTCCTCTTCTTCGGGCAGGTCGCCGTTGTGATAGACATCCTGCACGTCGTCCAAATCGTCGAGCATCTCCAGCATCTTCTGAATCTTTTCGACGGTCTCCGGATCGGTGATTTCGTTGGTCGTCTGCGGAATCATGGTCAGTTCGGCACTCAGGAAGGTGTAACCGGCCTTTTCCAGATTGTCGCGCACGGCGGAGAAATCGGAAACGGTGGTCGTCACTTCGAAGCTGTCGTCCAGCACTTCCACGTCGCTTGCGCCCGCGTCCAGCGCGGCCATCATCACTTCGTCCTCATCCATGCCGGGCTTGCGCTCGATGACAATCATGCCCACGTTGTCAAACATGTAGGAGACACAGCCGTTCGTGCCCAGAGAGCCGCCGTTCTTATCGAAGATGTGGCGGATATCGGAAGCCGTGCGGTTGCGGTTATCCGTAACGGTGGAAACGATGACCGCAACGCCGCCCGGCGCATAACCTTCGTACTGAATCTCTTCGTAATTGACATTGCCCAGTTCGCCCGCCGCCTTTGCGATGGAGCGCTTAATGTTTTCGTTGGGCATGTTGTTGGCCTTCGCCTTCGCGATGACGTCGCGGAGCTTGCCGTTGACGGTCGGGTCGCTGCCGCCGTCGCGGACGGCGATAGCGATTTCACGGCCGATTTTGGTGAAAACCTTGCCGCGTTCGGCGTCCGCCTTGCCCTTTTTGTGCTTAATATTTGCCCACTTGGAATGGCCTGACATAAATGAAAAACCTCCCGGTTGTTTTTGCTACATCGTTTATTATAGCACGTTGCAGACGATGTGCGCAACAGGTGACGCCGAATTTTTCGGCGTTTTTCGGGAAAAAACTTTGTTTTTCTCAAGGGCTGCGCTTCATTTCCGTCTGCGTGGGCGGCATATACTGCTTTGCGAGGTGGTTCAAAGATGGTCGCGGCGGCTTCTCTGCTGATGATTTTGCTGATTCTGCGCTTTCCCGATATGGCGATTTCCGCTTCCCGCACGGCGATTACCGTTTGGGGGCGGGACGTCGTGCCCAGCCTTTTCCCCTATATGGTGCTTTGCAAAACGACGGCAAGCCGTTTGAGCGCCGGCCGTCTGCCTGTTGTGCCGCTGACGGTGGCGCTGGGCTGGTTGGGCGGCTCGCCGTCCGGCGCGGCGATGCTTTCCGCTTCGGCCGGTCGGCTTGAACGCAGACAACTGCATGCGCTGAGCGCGTTGACGGGAACAATCAGCCCGATGTTTTTTCTGGGTACCATGCGTACGTGGGGATTGGACGGCGGAAACTGTCTGCGCCTTCTGCTGGCGCATTGGATGGGCGCGGCCTTTGCATGTCTGTGCGTTTGGCATTTTTCATGGATAAACGATGCGCCCGACATGCCGCAGACGGCAAAGCGAACGGAAAACCCCATCGTTGACAGCGTGCAGGCGGTGATGGGCGTGGGCGGCTGTATTGTCTTTTTCAGCGTGTTGGCCTCGTGCATCGGCGTGTGCCTCCCGTTTTTATCCGAAGAGGGCGTGGCCGGTTTGCATGCGCTGCTCGAAATTGCGGGTGGTCTGCGCGCGTGGCTTAACCTTCGGCCCCTATCGCTTGGAAAGTTGGTCTGTGTGGCGGCGCTGACAGGCTTCGGCGGCTTTTCGATTTTGGCGCAGAATCGCCTGTTTTTGCAGCCGTGCGGCATTACGCAATTTCGGCTGATGGGTTTCGCGTGTCTGCGCGCGATCGGGGCGGGTGCAGCGATGCTCATCGTCTGTCTGGCTATGTAAGCTGGGCACGCAGATTTTTCAGCGCGCGCCGCTCAATTCGACTGGCTTGTGCCTGGCTGATGCCCATGATTTTTGCCGTTTCTTTCTGCGTATGTTCGCGATGGTATCGCAGAATAATCAGCTTTCGCTCCTGTTCGCTCAGGCGAGCCAGCGCCATGCGGATATCCAGCCGCTGGTCGTCAATCTGCTCGCCGCCGACCAGCGTTTCCAGCAGCGTTCTGCCCTGCTCTCCGCAAGACGCGTCCAGCGATTGCGGCACGGCGGAGGATTCCAGCGTGCAGACGATTTCCGCGGCGGACAGCCCGCAGGCTTTGGCCAGTTCGTCAATACGCGGCTCACGGCCGAGCGCCGCGCTGAGTATCCGAAGCTGTTTGGCAATGGATTGGCTGCGATGGTGCGCGACTGTGGAATCGCATGCCCGATGCATCGCCTTTCGCATTTCGCCGAGCGCCCACGGCATGGCATACGTCATGAATCGCACATCCCGTTTGGCGTCATAGCGCTTGAGTGCTAGCATCAACCCGATATATCCGGCCTGACATAAATCCTGAACGGACAGCGAAGCGCAGAAAAAACGCCTTGCGAGCGTGCCGAGCATCGGCACATAGGCGGCAAGAAACAACTCTGTGGCCGCTGCGTCTCCGCTTTGCGCGCGGATAAGCAGCGCTTTATCTTCGGCAGTTTTTTTATCAGGCATCATTCGTCGCTTTCATGCAGCCTTTTCTGCATAAAAACGACTGTCCCGTTCCCGACGGAGGATTGGACGCGCACCTTGTCCATGAACGACTGCATCAGCGAAAAACCCATGCCCGTCCGCTCTTTTTCGGGCTGGGAGGTGTAAAACGGCTGCATGGCGCGCTCGATATTTTCAATGCCTTTGCCCATATCTTCGACTTCGATACGGATATCGCTTTCGTCAATCTGCGCGCGCAAAACCACTTTGCCGCCCGCTTCGCCGTAGGCATGGACGATGGCGTTGGTTACGGCTTCACTGACAGCCGTTCGCACTTCGGATACGACGCTGAGCGTCGGGTTGGCCTGCACAAGAAACGCGCTGATGACCATTCGGGCAAAGGATTCGTTTTCCGCAACGGCTAAAAAGCTCAGCTCCATTTGATTATTCATGTGCTTCCCGCCCTTCTGTTTCTTCAACGGCAATGATTCTGTGCAGGCCGGCCAGACGGAACAGCCTGTCCACCGGCGGATGCAGCCCGCATGCGGCGACGCTTCCCCCGCGCGCGTGCATCGTTTTGTAACGGCCGATAATCATTCCGACGCCGGAACTATCCATAAAACTGACCTGTGAAAAATCCAGAATCAGGCGGGTGACATTCCGTTTGAAGATGGCCATTTCGATTTCGTTTCTCAGCCCCTCGGCCGCGCAATGGTCGATTTCGCCGCAGAGATAAACCGTCAGTGTTTGGCCCTGCTGTTGGATTTGCAGCAAGAGAATCCCTCCTCTTATGTTTGATGATACATACTATGAAGGTATACGTCCGTCTATGCAGGCCGCGCGCATATTTTTCGTTTTTTCGGGCAAAAAAGAAGAAAACACGGTCAAGGAGGCTGAGACGGATGAGCAAAACCAAAAAAGTGCTGCTGACGATTCTGTCTGTGATTGTCGGGCTTCTTTTGCTCTTCTGCGCGGCTTTTTATGTGGCTTTTGACGTGCCGAATTGGCAGAAGCTGGATGCTTCCAAGCTCTCTGCGTTGGCCCAGACCTCTTCCATGTTCGATGCTGACGGCGAATTGATGAGCGAATTGCGCGGCGCGGAGAATAGAACGGTTGTTTCGCTTGATGAAATCCCGCTGCACACACGGCAAGCGTTCATCGCGGCGGAGGATTTGCGCTTTTATGAGCATCGGGGCATTGATTTGTATCGAATTTTCGGCGCACTGCGCAGTAATCTGAAAAGCGGTTCGCTGGCCGAGGGCGCGAGCACCATCACCCAGCAGCTGGCTAAGCTTACCCATCTCAGCTCCGAAAAGACAATACGCCGCAAGCTCGAAGAAATTAACCTCGCTTTCCAAATCGAAAAGGCATACAGCAAGGATGAAATTCTGGCGATGTATTTGAATACGGTCTACTTTGGCCGCGGTGCTTACGGCATTCAGGCGGCGGCGCAGACGTATTTTGGCGTGAATGCGGAAAAATTGACGCTCAACCAGAGCGCAAGTCTTGCCGCGATTATCAAAGCGC
Organism: uncultured Clostridia bacterium; assembly: GCA_934675735.1. Taxonomy (GTDB): domain Bacteria; phylum Bacillota; class Clostridia; order Christensenellales; family Aristaeellaceae; genus Ventricola. Next base: position 302,433 of record CAKURR010000001.1, on the reverse strand, counting down.
CGTCTGTCTACGCGCCGCATATCAGCCCGTCGAGCAACCGCAATCGGCGGCAGTATATTCTCTCCGTCATGGAAGAAAACGGCTTCATCACACCCGAAGAGAAACAAAAAGCGTTGGATGAAAGCGTTTGGGTGCTGGCTCAGGAAACCGAAAAACAGCTGTACAGCTGGTATATTGACGAAGCGCTTCGAGAAAGTGCCGAATTGCTCGGACTTTCCGCCGATGAAGTCATTCAGGGCGGGTTTGAAATCCATACGGCATATGACGCACGGCTTCAGGCGATTGCGGATGAAGTCTATGCGGATTCGAACTTCTTCCCTGCCGCCGCGTCTGACGGAACGGCGATACAAAGCGCGATGGCCGTTGTGGATACCGAAAGCGGCGCGGTGCTGGCGATGGTCGGCGGGCGGGATTATACGGTTCGCCGCGGACTGAACCGCGCGACGCAGATGCGTCGCCAGCCGGGCTCGGCGTTGAAGCCGCTGGCGGTTTACGGCCCTGCGCTGGAATTGGGGTATACGACGGCCTCTGTTCTGCTGGATGAAAAGACGAGTTTCGGCGGCTATACGCCGCGCAATGCGGGCGACCGTTATTACGGTTTGGTTACGATGCGCACGGCTGTCCGCAATTCGCTCAACACCACGGCCGTTCGCCTGCTGGAAGAAATCGGGCTGGACGCATCCGTTCGCTATCTCAACAAAATGGGCATTCCAACGCAAAACAGCGACCGCAATCTTTCCCTTGCGCTCGGTTCGATGACCTATGGCGTAACGCCAGTGGAATTGGCGGCGGCCTATGTGCCGTATGCCAACGGCGGCGTGTATCATCAACCCTATTGCGTCAGCCGCATCGAATCAGCGGATGGAAGCATCGTTTATGAACGAAAGGAAAGCGGAAAGCAGGTGATTTCCGCGCAGAATGCATTTTTGATGACCTCGCTGCTGCAATCGGTTGTTTCCAGCGGAACGGGCACGCGCATGCTTGCCGCTAATACGCCCATCGCCGGAAAAACGGGAACGGTTTCGATGACGGGCGGCAACCGCGATATTTGGATGGCGGCATATACGCCGGAAATTTCCGTTTCCGTGTGGATGGGGTTTGACCAGACCGACGCCAAGCATAAAATCGTGAACGGCATTACGGGCGGACGCAATACGGCGTCGCTGGCCGCGGCTTTTTTCAAAAAAGCGTATGCGGACAGAGAAAAGCCCGATTTCGTTCAGCCGGACGGTTTGGTTTGGCTGACGCTGGATAAACGCGCGCTGACGAGCCGCGGTTCCGTGATGCTGGCCAGCGACAAAACGCCGAAGGAATATCGGCTCAGCGAGGTGTTTGCCGCGTCCAATCGGCCCTATGCCGTTTCGGATATCTGGCAGGCGCCGGACGCGCCGTCCTCCTTCTATGTGGCGCACAACGCGAGCGGCTATCCCGAGCTGCATTTCAAGGCTTCTTCCGATGCGAGGTATCGCATTCAGCGCGACGCGGTCGGCGAATCGGTGATTTTGACAGAGATGGTTGCGTCCTCCGGTCAGGCGCTCAGCTATTTGGACAGCACGGCGCAGGCAGGCGTTTTGTATACCTATCGAATCATTCCGATTCACGAAGAGCTGCTTCAGCAGGGCGTTTGGCTGGAAGGCAAGCAGGCCGTGCAGCTTGCGCAGGTGCAGGCGGGCGGCGGATTTTTCTCCGGCCTGAGAGACCTCATTCCGGCATTGTCCGGCAATACCCGCTAAATGTCCAATTTCCCGGAAATCAAAAACAGGGGCGGCACAAACCGTCCCTGTTTCGTAGGGCTTGATTTAGTTTTTTACGCCGATGCGAACCAATGCGCGGCGCAGCTTGGCTTCTGCGAGCATCAGCTCGCGTTCGTTGTCTTTGGCGGCCTCAATGCGGGCCCGTGCAACCTCTTTGGCGTGTTGAGCGCGCGGCAGGTCGATATCTTCTGCCCATTCAAACGTCGTTGCAATCAGGTTGGCTTCTCCGCCAATCATCGCGAGCATGCCGCCGATGCAGGCGGCGCGTCTCACTTGCCCGTTTTCAAGCGCGATGGCGGCTTCGCCCGCGCCGACGGCGGACACATAATCGGCGTGATGCGCCAACAGGCATACATCGCCGTCGATCATGCGCGCACGAACGCGCTCAACTTCGCCGTCAAAGAGCAGGCCGTCGGGCGTGCTGATTTTCAGGTGGAACGTACTCATGCATGCTCACCCTTTTTGGCTTTCGCTACCGCTTCGTCAATCGTACCGACAAACAGGAAAGCGCTCTCCGGCAGGTCGTCGTGTTTGCCTTCGATGATTTCCTTGAAGCCGCGGATGGTCTCCTTAATCGGCACGTACTTGCCTTCCATGCCGGTGAACTGCTCGGCGACGCTGAACGGCTGAGAAAGGAAACGCTGAATCTTGCGCGCACGGGAAACGGTCAGCTTATCCTCTTCGGAAAGCTCGTCCATACCCATGATGGCGATGATATCCTGTAATTCCTTATAGCGCTGCAAAATGCGCTGCACATCGCGCGCGACGCGATAATGCTCTTCGCCCACAACGTCCGGATTCAGAATGCGGCTCGTGGATTCCAGCGGATCGACAGCCGGATAAATGCCCAGCGAAGAAATCGCACGGGAAAGAACCGTCGTCGCGTCAAGGTGCGCAAACGTCGTCGCCGGAGCGGGGTCGGTCAAGTCATCAGCAGGCACGTAGACGGCCTGAACGGACGTAATCGAACCGCGCTTGGTCGAAGTGATGCGCTCCTGCAATGCGCCCATTTCCGTCGCCAGCGTCGGCTGATAACCGACGGCGCTCGGCATGCGGCCCAGTAGAGCGGAAACCTCGGAACCGGCCTGCGTGAAACGGAAGATGTTGTCGATGAACAGCAGCACGTCCTGTCCCTCGCGGTCACGGAAATATTCCGCCATCGTCAGGCCGGACAGCGCCACGCGCATACGTGCTCCCGGCGGCTCGTTCATCTGACCGTAGACCAACGCGGTCTTGCTCAGAACGCCGCTTTCTTTCATTTCGTTGTAAAGGTCGTTGCCCTCGCGCGTGCGCTCGCCGACGCCCGTGAATACGGACAGGCCGCCGTGCTGCTTGGCAACGTTGTTGATAAGCTCCATAATCAGAACGGTTTTGCCGACGCCAGCACCGCCGAACAGACCGATTTTACCACCCTTCGCATACGGCGCAATCAGGTCAACGACCTTGATGCCCGTCTCGAGGATTTCGGCAGAAGTCTCCTGCTCGTCATACGGCGGCGGATCACGGTGAATCGCCCAGCGCTCTACATCCTGCGGCGCGGGCTGGTTATCCACCGGCTCACCGAGCAGATTGAAGATGCGGCCCAGGCACTTTTCGCCGACAGGCACCGTGATGGCCGAACCGGTATCGACGGCCTTCGCGCCGCGCGTCAGGCCGTCCGTGCTGCTCATGGCGATGCAGCGCACCACATCGTCGCCGATGTGCTGTGCGACCTCCACCGTCAGTTTTTTCTCGCCGCTTTCCACTTCAACGGCGTTCAAAAGCTGGGGCAGCTCGCCATCCTTAAATCGAATATCCAGTACCGGGCCGATGACCTGCGCCACGGTACCGATGCTTCCTTTAGCCATAGCGTTGCTCCTTCTGTTTTGAATTTAGTGCTCTGCACCGGCGACAATTTCGGTAATTTCCTGCGTAATCGCGCCTTGACGCGCGCGATTGTAGCGCAGGCTCAAATCCTCAATCATCTCCGACGCGTTCTTGCTGGCGGCGTCCATCGCCGTTCTGCGGGCGCCAAGCTCGCTGGCGACGGATTCGCACATCGCGCCGTAAATCATACCTGCAATATAATTGGGCACAATCGCGTCATACACCGCGGAAGGGCTCGGCTCATAGAGCACAAGCTGGCGAACGCCGGTTTCAGCCTTGGCTTCAAGCTTTTCAAGCGGCAAAAGCGCATCGCACGTAGGCGTCTGCGTCAGCATAGACACAAAACGCGTGTAAACCACCGAAACTTCGTCGTATTGGCCGCTCAGATATCCCTTTGTGATCAGATTGCTGATGGTGAAGCAATCCGACACGGAGACGGACGCGGCCTCGGCAAATTCCGTTGTCAGCATTTCGACCTGATTGCGCGCGAAAAACTCAACTGTCCGTTTGCCGATCGGCAGCACGCAGACAGTGCCTTCCTCCAGCATCGGCAGAACGGATTTGAACACGTTGCTGTTATATCCGCCGGCCAGACCTCTGTCGCCTGCAATCACAATCAAACAGCGTTTTTTCACCTCGCGCCGCTGCTGATACGGCGAAGAAAAATCGTTGGTTGCCGTTTCAATGCTTTCCAGCGTCTGCTTGAGCCCCATAAAGTAAGGGCGGCACTTTTCCTGACGTTCTTTCGCCTTCCTGAGCTTGGAGGAAGCGACAAGTTCCATCGCCTTGGTGATCTGCATGGTGCTTTCTACGCTTTTAATGCGCAGTTTGATGTCTTTTATCGAAGCGCCAGCCATCCCAAATCCCCTCCTTTACTCACTGTGCAAGAAAATCCTTGGTATATTGTTTCAGAGCAGCGCTGAGCTTCTCTTCGGTGTCCTTTTCAAATTTGCCCGTCGTGCGGATGGTTTCCAGAATATCCGCATGCTGCGCGTCGAGCCGCGCATACAACCCCTGCTCATACAGCGACACGCGCTCAACAGGCACATCCGTCAGATAATTGTTGATGACGGCGTACAGAATGCAGACCTGCTTTTCCACGTCGATGGGCTGATTGCGGCCCTGCTTGAGCACTTCCACCACGCGTTCGCCCTGAGACAGGCGCGCTTTGGTATCCGCGTCGAGGTCGCTGCCGAACTGCGCAAAGCTTTGCAGCTCGCGGTACTGGCTGTAAATCAGCTTGAGCGAGCCGGCAACCTTCTTCATGGCCTTAATCTGCGCGTTGCCGCCGACACGGGAAACGGAAATGCCCGGGTTGACGGCCGGCATGATGCCCGAGTGGAACAGCTCGCTCTCCAGGAAGATCTGGCCGTCCGTGATGGAGATGACGTTCGTCGGGATATAGGCGGAAACGTCGCCCGCCTGCGTCTCGATAATCGGCAGAGCAGTCAGGCTGCCGCCGCCGTATTCGGGCGCCATGCGCGCCGCGCGTTCCAACAGACGGCTGTGCAGATAGAAAACGTCGCCGGGGTAAGCTTCACGTCCCGGCGGACGGCGAATCAGCAGTGACAGCGCACGATAAGCGACGGCATGCTTGGACAAGTCGTCGTATATAATCAGCACGTCCTTGCCCTGCTGCATGAAATACTCGCCCATCGTGCAGCCCGCGTAAGGCGCGATATACTGCATCGGCGCGAGTTCGGAGGCGGTGGCGCTGACGACGATGGTGTAATCCATCGCGCCTGCGCGCGTCAGCTGTTCAACAAGCTGCGCAACGGTGGAATTTTTCTGGCCGATGGCAACGTAGATGCAGATGACGTCCTTGCCGCGCTGATTGATGATGGTATCCGTCGCGATGGCGGTTTTGCCCGTCTGACGATCGCCGATAATCAATTCGCGCTGGCCGCGGCCAATCGGAATCATGCTGTCGATGGCTTTGATGCCCGTCTGAAGCGGCACGCTGACGCTCTTACGCTCGATAATGCCCGGCGCGGGGCTTTCAATCGGGCGGGAATGGCTGGTTTTGATTTCGCCTTTTCCGTCGACACTCTGGCCAAGCGCGTTGACGACGCGGCCAATCAGCTCTTCGCCGACCGGAACGGACACAACGCGGCCCGTGCGGCGCACTGTGCTGCCTTCGTGCAGGCCCACGTCGCTGCCCAGAATAACGATGGAAACGGAATCCTCTTCCAGGTTGAGCGCCATGCCATATTCGCCGTTCTCAAACTCAACCAGCTCGTTGGCCATACAGCTTTCAAGGCCGCTGGCGCGGGCGATACCGTCGCCGACCAGAATAATCGTACCGGTTTCGTCTTGCTTGAGCTTTTGGTCGTATTGTTTGATCTGGGCCTTAATGATTTTTGAAATCTCTTCGGGTTTCAGATCCATGGGTTCACCGGCTTTCTTTCTGTAAGATTAGGATCTTGCAGCCAACGCGCGGCGCAGATGATCCATTCGGCTTTCAAGGGTATTGTCATAGCATTTTCCGGCCATTTCAACGCGAAGACCGCCACCCAAGGACGCATTGACGCGAATATCGAGTGTAACCTGTTTGCCGGTTTTGCGTTCAAGCGCCTCCTTGAGCCGCGCAGCCTGCGTTTCGCTGAGCGGTTCTGCAGAGACAACCTTTGCCGGAACAATGCCGTGTTTGTCGTTGTAGCGGGATACATATTCCACTTTGCAGGCGGGCATTTCGCCGAACGCGCCGCGCTCACAAAGCAACTTCATGAAATTCAGCAGATACGGATGGATTTGGCCGCCGAACGCGCCGTCCAGCAAGGTCAGACGCTCGGCTTTTGCAATGGCCTTATCCTTGATTAAATGCACATAATTCGGGTTGTCGGCAAGCAGTTTGCAAACTTCATCCAGCTGAGCAAGCAACTCGTTTTCAAGCTGCTCCTCTTCGGCTAAAGCATAAAGCGCGCCGCCGTATGCGCGACCCAGCTCCGTCACGAGGCCTCACCCACATTCTTGATGAATTCGTCGATAAACGCTTCGTGGTCCTTTTCGTTGACTTCGCGCTCGATGACCTGAGAAGCGATATCCAGCGCAATGCCGGAAAGCTCGCCCTTCACTTCGTCGAAGGCTCTGCGGCGCTCCAGATCGATTTCGGTCTGCGCGCGGCGCTTGAGCTGATCGGCCTGCGTGCGCGCATCCTCGACAATGCTGGCGGACATGGCGTTGGCGCTCTCGGTTGCGGTCTTGATAACGCGATCCGCTTCCTGGCGTGCGCCCGCCATCTTGCTTTCGTAGTCGGCCTTCATCGTCTTGGCAGCCGTTTCGGCCTGCTGCGCTTCCTGATAATGGCCTTCAATCTCGGCCTGACGCTTTTCCAGAATCTCCGTCACCGGCTTAAACAGATACTTTTTGAAAAGCACCATCAGCAGAAGCAGGTTGAGAATCTGGAAAATAACCGTCCACGGCGCGATGGATATAAACTGTTGAACTTCCACAGGAAGTCCCTCCTTTCAATGGCGCTGTTTTGATTAAAACAACCCGGTGAAAGGATTGACGAACAGAAGAATGAGCGCGATGATCAAGCTGTACAGACCGGTGGTCTCAGCGACGGCGCAGCCCATGAACATCGTGGTGGTAATGGTGCCCTTCAGCTCCGGCTGACGCGCGATGGATTCAAGCGCCTTGCCAACGGCGTAACCTTCGCCGATGCCCGGGCCAAGGCCGCCGATCATGGCGACGCCGGCGCCGAGAGCAGAGCAGCCGCATACGATAGCTTTTGCGAGAATCGAAGTTTCCATAGTGTGTGTTCCTCCTTTAGCATAAACAAAACATTTTATTAGGTTCTTTTATATGTAGCGCGAACTTGTTGTGCGCAAACATCAGGGTGACAATCAGCCGTCCGCTTCCGCCGCGCCGCCGATATACATCATCGTCAGCATGCAGAAGATGAACGCCTGCAAAACGCTGGAGAAGAAATCGAAATACAGCGACAGGATGGCCGGCAGACCGAATTCAAAAATCGGAATCTGGGAAACCACGTCGCCGAACGCGCCGGGCAGAAGCCCCAGCACGAGACTGGAAAGCGCGGAAAGACCGCCATAAATCAGCGCCGTGATGACGCTGCCGCTGGCGATGTTGCCGAAGTGACGGAACGCCATCGACACGGGCGTGGCAATTTCGCCGATGATGTTGAACGGCGTCATCACCGGAATCGGCGTGGTAAAGCTGAGCAGATAACCGCCGAAGCCGTTTGTCTTAATTTTCGTGATGGTAATCAGCGCAAAGACAAACAGCGCCCAGCCCAGCACGGTGGAAAGGTCGCTCGTCGGGGCATACGCGCCGACGACGCTCGACAGGCTGCATCCCGCGGAGAGCGCAAACATCGCGCCGATGAACGGCACATACCACGTGTTGGCGTATTTTTCTCCCATGTTGGTCTGCACCATGTCTCGGATAGACGTCACAATCCACTCGGCGATAACCTGCCGTTTTTTCGTCGGATGCACCTCGAGATGCGCAGTCATGAATCGGCAGGCCAGCACCAGCACCAGCATGACAATCCATGTCACAACCACGGTTTCCGTGAGCATAAAGCCGCCCCATTCGGGCTTAGAGATGAGTATACGCGCACCGGAGATATCGATATCCATAACCTATTCGCTCGCTTTCTGTTGAATCTTCATTTGTCGTTATGCGTCTTTAATCTGCCCCGTCAGCTGAAGCACGAGAATCGTGGCGCGCGGGAAAAGCAGCGCGATTAAGCACGGAATACCCTCCAACGGGAGCGCAAAGGCCAGAACCGCGAGCACCAGCATGCCCACCATGCGCGTGCTGTAAGAAGAACGGACTTTCATGTGCGCCATCTGCTGATCGGTCATGGATGCGGCTTTTTGCAGCGTCATGCCCAGCATGAAGAAATTGAAAATCGCATAAGCGCTGCCCAGCAGGCCGCCGAGCAGAACGCCGACTGTGAATTTGCCGAGGACAGCATAAATTACAAGCATCACAATCAGCATAATCACCGTGCCGACGGCAATGCGTTTGGTTTCCTTCACAATCCCTTGCTGCGGTTTTTCACTCTGCACAGAATGTTCCTCCCCTTCTTCGTTCATCGTTTACAATTATTTGCATTATAGCATGAAGAAATTCTTTGGTCAATAGAGAATCGAATCGTTAATTTGTGCACATAGTATGCCGCTTTTTCCATATTTAGGCATTTTTTCCTTAAAAATAAAGGTTTTTCAATGGATGACGTTTTGAATCTTAAACGTTTGACCCAAAAGAAAAAGGTTCTCCCCGGTTTGGAGAGAATCTCGACAGCGTTTTTCAGCCCTTCAGACCGCCGCGCGCAACGCCGCGAACAATGTATTTGCGAGCAAACAGGAACAAAATGATGACCGGGAAAACCACGACCGTGGAAGCGGCCATCAACAATTCCGGGTAAGAACCGGCTTCCGTCGTAAAGACTTGAAGACCCCACGGCAGCGTGCGATTCTCTTTGCTGACGATGACATACATCGGCCACATGAACGAGTTCCAGCTCGCCAAACCGTTGAGCAGAATGATCGTCATCAGCGACGGACGCGCCATCGGCACCATGACTTTCCACAGGAAGCGCCAGTTGCTCGAACCGTCGATGCGGGCCGACCAATACAGGCTGTCCGAAATGGAATCAAAGAAATTCTTGAGGATGTAGGTGTAGAAAATCGAGCTGGTGAACGGCAGAATCAGCGCGTAGAGCGTGTCGTAGATTTTCAGGTTGACCACCGTCGTGTAGTTGGTGATGATGAGCATTTCAAACGGAATCATCATCATCGACAGCAGGAGCGAGAAAATCAGGTTGCGCCCCGGGAAACGCAGACGAGAAAATGCAAACGCCGCCAGAATCGTTGTGAACGTGGTCACCGAAACGGAAACCACCATCACGATGATGGAATTGACGAAATACCGCGCAAACGGGGCCATTTCAAACGCGCGTTTGAAGTTATCCAAACTCAAATGGCTGGGCAGCCACTGAGGCGGAAAACGGTTAATCTCCTGCGTGGTCTTGAACGCGGACGAGAACATCCAGAAAAACGGGAGCAACATGATCAGCGCGCCCACGGTCAGAAAGAAATACACGAAAAAGCGGGAAATTTTATGACCGTTCATCTGCTTACCTCCTCTTGGCTTTCTTTTGCAGCAGCAGCTGCACCATCGTAAACGCAAAGATAAACAGGAACAGCACCAACGCCGCGGCGGCCGCAATGCCGTACTTGCGGTTTTCCATCATCGCATAACGGATGTAGTAAACCACCGTATACAGGTTGTTGAACGGACCGGGCTTGCCGTTGAACAGCGGATACAGCTCCGAGAAAACCTTGAAGCAGGAAATCGTGTTCACGATGCAGACCAGGAAAATCGTCGGCGCGAGCAGCGGCACGGTGATGCGGAAGAAAATGCGCAGGCTCTTGGAGCCGTCCACGCGCGCGGCGGTGTAATACTGCGGGTCGATATTCTGCAAGCCGGAAAGCAGCAGAATGATGGTAAACGGCAGAATATTCCAAATGCCGAAAATCACCAGCGCGGGAATGCTGTAAGCCGCCTTTTCAAGCCACGGAATCGGGTCGATGCCGACGAAAGACAGTAGATAGTTGATGATGCCGAAATTCTTGTTGTACATCAGCTTCCACGCCAGGCCGACCGCCGTGATGGACGTGACCATCGGCAGGAAGTACGCTGTCTGGAAGAGTGCGGAAAAGCGCAGCTTTTGATTGAGCAGATACGCCACAACCACGGCGATGCACGTGGAAATCGGCACGACCAGAAGCACGTATTTGAGCGTGTTGGAAATCGCCTGCGCAAATTTCGGGTCGCTTAAAACCGTCTGATAATTCGCAAAGCCCCACTGATCAAAGCTGCGGGACAGGTAGCTGTATCCTTCTTTGAAAGACATCAGCACGACGTTGACCACGGGATAGAGCGTAAAAACGGCAATGCCGACAAGAAACGGCAGCAGATACAGGTACGGTTCAATGCGCGACAAAAAGCTGCGGTCGCCCAACTCCCGCTCTGCGGGCTGTTTTTGCTTTTTCATCGAATTCTCTCCCCCGTTTCGCGGTCAAAGAGGAACACGCCGCGTTTTTTAAGCGCCAAATGCACCTTGTCCCCCGTCTGAAGCCCCTTTTCGGAATCGATGTAAGCGCGGAAATCGCATTCGCCCATGCGCAGATAGGCCATCTCTTCCTTACCCATCTGATACACGCGCGTCACTTCGCAGGCAATCGGGCCGTCCGCGTCGAGCACAAAACTCTCCGAACGAACGGACAGATTCACCTTACGGCCGTTTTCCACGCCCTTGCACAGGTCAAGCGTCGCGCTCGCCTTGCCGTCGGCGGTCACAAAGCGTCCGTCCTCAATCGTGCCGGGGATGTTGTTAATCGGCGGATTGCCGAGAAAATCCGCGACAAACTGGTTGGCTGGCTCGTTGTACAGGCGCTGCGGCAGGTCGTTCTGCTGGAGCACACCGGATTTCATCAACACGATGCGGTCGGAAATGGAGAGCGCTTCCTCCTGGTCATGCGTAACGAAAATCGTGGTCACGCCCGTGCGCTGCTGAATGCGGCGGATTTCCTCGCGCATTTCAAGGCGCAGACGCGCATCCAGATTGGAAAGCGGTTCGTCAAGCAGCAGCAGGCGTGGGTTCTTGACCAGCGCGCGGGCGATGGCGACGCGCTGCTGCTGGCCGCCAGAAAGCTCGGAGGGCTTGCGGTTCATCAGCATATCCACGTGAACGAGCTTGGCGATTTCGTTGGCGCGCTCAATGCGTTCAGCCTTCGGCACGCGCTGCGTCTCCAGCGGGAAGCAGATGTTGCCCATGACTGTCATGTGCGGATAGAGCGCGTAATTCTGGAAAACGAGGCCGATACCGCGCTTTTCAGGCGGCATGGCCGTCACGTCCTGGTCGTCAAAATAGATTTTGCCGCCGCTGACGGGCAGAATGCCGGAAAGCATGTTCAGCAACGTGCTTTTGCCGCAGCCGGACGGGCCGAGCAGCGAAACCAGTTCGCCATCCTCCAGTGTTGCATTAAATTCGCTGACAGCGGTAACATCAGCAAATCGCTTCGTGATATGATCGAGAACAACGCGCATAGGTCATATCTCCCTTACAAATATAAATGATATTTTCTGTCTTGCGGAAATCAAGGAAAACGAGTGGTTAGAAAGCGGAATCAATCTTTTTTCAGCAGGCCGTCAAGGCTTCTGCCGTCGATATCTTCCATTTCAAAGCCGAATATCTTCGCCAGCGTCGGCGCTTCGTCCACGATGCACGCGCGCTCGACAACGGCGCCCTTTTCAAACGCGGGACCGCAGGCAAAAAACGTCGTCCGATGGTCGCGCCACGGCAGACCGCCGTGTGTGCCCGGGGCGGTTTTGTAATCGCCCGGCGCAGTCGGTGTGAACAGCGGCGCGGCGGGATCATAGCCGAAAGACAGCGGCTCTTCCCCCTCAATGATGAAGTCAAACGGTCCGTCGAGATGGAACTGCGCTTTGGCTTCTTCTTTGGTAAAGACATAGCCGAGCCCATACTTCCCGCTCTCTTTTGCGTCGAGCAGGAAACGGTGGACACGCGCGCGCAGCGAAGCATCGTTCGGGTCGCGCAGCTCAATCCAGCCGGATGCGCCCGTCGAATGGCAGTATGCGTCAAACGATTCGAGTTTACCGTTTTCGTCGAGCCGTTGCAGACCTGCATCTTGGAACACGCGGTTGAAGTTGAGCACTTTCGCTACATCCGTTTGGCCATGATCGCCCATGACAACGAAGTTCGTATGCTCGAAATCGCCGTAACGGCGGATGCTCTCCATCAGCACGCCAAGCTCACGGTCGTGCTTTTCCAACTGAAGCTTTGCCGTGTCGCTGTCTACGCCGAGCTTATGGCGAACCGTATCCAAATCGCACATCTTGACGAACATCACGTCCGGCTGGCCGTAATCGCGGATGATATCCGGCGAAACCGCGTTTGTGAAGTCGTCCAGACTGCCGTTCAGCACCTTGTTGCATCCGCAAAGCAGGTAGCCGTATTTCCAGAAATAGCGGTCGAGCGCGTCTTTGCTGGAAACGCCTTCAAAAAACTGGCGCGGGTTGTCGCCGCGATAGCTCATCGGCATGCACATCGGCAGATTGATATCCACGTCCGCGCCCGCGGAAACCGGCCAGTTCACCAGACAGGTGGAAAAGCCGTGCTCTTTGGCATATTCCGCGAAAAATTTCTTTTTGACCAGCCTACGGCTTGTGTACCACGGCACGGGATGCACGCCCGCTTTCACCTGCTCGTTGTGCGGAATGCCGTGCTTATCGGGGTAACAGCCCGTCATGATGGATACATGACACGGATACGTGAACGACGGATACACCGGCAGCATTTCGCGGACCAGCGCGCCGTTTTCAAGCATCCAGCCAAAGTTTTTGAGCGTGCGCATGTAGGTGACGTCGCTTTCACAAAGCGCGTCAATCATGAACACCAGAAGTTTAGGCTTGCTCATCGTCCCACCTCTTTCATATAGCGCTGCCTTGAAACTCCTTGAGACAATCGGTTATGCTCTCTTCCCCCTTAGGGGGGAGAGAACATAACATTTCAAAGCAAAAAAGCAAAAAAGCAGAAAAGGGGCTGACGGACTGATGCCCGCCAGCCCCGAAAGGTTTTTCCTAAAGATTACTCCTGGAGCGCCGCGTTGGAGGTCGCAACGCACTCGGCCATCGCGTCCTCGGCAGACACGCCGCCGGCCACCGCAATCGCAGCGTCCTTCAGCGCGTTGCGCACGGCGTAAGAACCGGTCACAGTCGGCAGAGCGCCGGCTACGTCGAGGTCAGCCTGCACGGCCACCAGAGACGGATCCATGGACTCGGCAAACGCGGAATACGCTTCGCCCGCCTGCGTCGTGCCGTACGGAGACAGCGCGTTCATCGCCTGCGCCCACTCGGCGTTGACTTCCGGAGAGAGGAAGTACTTCACGAACAGGTACATACCCTTGTTCTCTTCTTCGCTCTTGTTAAAGACGATCGCGCCGCGATCCCAAGCCGGATACCACTCAACCTTGTCGCCGCGAACCATCGGCGCAACGGTGTACTCGAAGCCGTCCGGCTGGATGTACGGAACGCCCGCGCAGGAACCGAGGTAGCTGGCCACCAGACCCGCGTTGAAGTCGTTAGACCAGTAGTCGCCGGTCGGGTTGAGCGCGAAGTAGCCCGCTTCCACGTTGTCGCCGAACCACTTCAGCCACGCCTTGGCCTCGTCGGTGTCAAACAGAACGCACTTGTTCTCCACGTCGATGTAGCCCGCGCCGGACTGCATCATCAGGGCCTGCATCATGTCGGTCAGGGAGTCGGCGGCAAAGCCCGCGACGCCCTTCGCTTCATAAATCTTCTTGGAGTTTTCGGCCAGCTCTTCCCAAGTAGTCGGAGCGTTCAAGCCGAGCTCGTCATAGATGGTCTTGTTGATGAAGAAGATCGGGCCGGTGGTCACGGCCGGCAGCGCATACATGCCGCCGTCGGAGAAGCCCACGGTCTCGGCCTTGATGGAATCCGGCAGGCTGTTGTAGATATCCGCCATGCCGATTTCATCGTCAAAGACATACTTGCTCAGATCGACAACGAGACCGTCCTTCACATAATCGGCGGCGGTGGACGCATAGTTGATGATCATGTTCGGGCCGACGCCGTTCGCCACGGCGTTGTAAACGTTGTCAAGGAAGCCGGAATACGTCTGAGACTCGACGACGACTTCGTAATCGCTCTGGCTGGCGTTGAAGTCAGCGGCGAACTTTTCGAGCGCTTCCTGCTGCGCGTTGGTGAAGGTGTGCCAAATGGTGACCTGGGTCGCAGCGCTTGCGCCCGCGCAGAACGCGACGAGCATGACGGCTGCCGCCATCAATGCGACAAGTTTCCTCATTGTGATTTCTCCTCCTGAAGAATGTCTTTATTGGTTAAGCGCCCGATTGCGCTTACTCCCTGCTGCCGTGGTTTTTGTTGTATTCGGGGCCGAGCGCGGAATACCGCCGCGTAATCCAGCGGCATACGCCGTCAAGCCCTGGATAAATCATGCGTTCGGATATGTTGATGTAATCCAGCTTATCGCGGATTTCGAGTTTTGTTTCCTTGGGGATGATGATTTTGCGGCACGGGATATGCTGAGCCTCCAGAATATCCGACAGCAACACCGCCGGATCGGATACCACCGAAAACAGTGCGTATTGATTGACGATGCGGTCAATCATCGACGACGGCTCGAAGAAAATTGTATACGGCTTGTCGGATAATTCCTTCATCTTATCAAAATCCGGAATGACCTTTTCCAGCATGCCCACGGTGAAGATGTTGCTCCCCGTATCCACCAGCTTGCGCAGCAGCGGCGCGGGCATGTATTTACGGAAATCCGTCACATCCAGACACCAGATAACGCCGTCGCTGTCATAGCAGCTTGTGTCCTCCGTCGCAAAATGCGCGGCGACGAGCGGCGAATAGGTCCAGTCGAGCAGGCGCGTCGGCAGACCGTGGTGCTGGGCAACCGGCAGCAGCTTCCAGAAGCCGGAATATTCAGCCAGTTCCGCATAACCGTATTTCCGAAAACTGCGAAAAACCTGTGTTTCCAGCGATAAATCGTGCCCGCAGACACGGTTGAGCGACGGAATCAAATTCCAGCTCTGGTCGGCCATGCCGCGGTAGATGCGGTTGTCGCGGTAGCGCATAATCTTCTCGTCCCAAACATCGTCGAACACGGCGCGCTGAAGCTCGTCCCAGTTGTGAATGATGATCTCCTGCATCCGTATCCTCCGTTGTCTGCAACCGTCTGTTTTTCATAATTCCCGTTTGTCCGCCCTTTTTCCTGCCGTTGACGCGAATAATTTTTGTAAAACTCGTGTAAACGCTTGTGCAGATGAAAACATGCGTTAAGCCTATTCATAAATATAGCGCATTTTCACGGGCATTTCAAGTCTATTGCACAAGTATCTTTCTTTTTGTTCCGTTTTAAGGTATAATACCAATCGGACAGACCGCCGGTTCATTCGGAGCAAGGCGGCGCTGCATTGGGAAAAAATGCCGCGCACAGCGCGGTATTATCAATAAGGAGGAAACCGTCATGAGCCGTTTGGGCGATTTGATTTTACTGGAGCGCACGCGTCAGAAACTGACCCGCAAGCAGGTAGCCAGAAAGTGCGGCGTTTCCGAAGGGTATATCAAGGATGTGGAAGAAGGCCGACGCATCATTCAGGATGATCAGGCGCGGCGCATTCTCAAGACGCTGGGCACGAACCAGAAGAACGAAGCCGAGTTTTCGCTGGATGAAATTGCCGCGACGGTTGATTTGGGCACGCTCGCCCCTGCCAAGCCCGCGCCGCAGCCCAAGGCCGAAACGCCGAAGTCCGCCGCGCCCAAGCCGGTCAGCGCGGAGGAACAGAGCGGCATTTGGCTCGATGCGCTCAGCAGCGTGCTGCAGCCCGTGCCCGTCATGAACGCGGGATGGATTCAGGTGGCCCGCCGCATGGTGCCCATTCAGGATGGCAAAATCGAAGGCGCCAAGCCGGAACGCGTCGTCTATTTCCAAGCGCCGGACGATTCCATGCGCGCCATGCGCATCGAAAAGGGCGACCTGGTGCTCGTCGTGCCGCAGGCCCTTCCGGTAGACGGCGCAATCATGCTGGTGGAATACGGCGCGCATCGCTGTCTGCGCCGCATCCGTCTGCTGGGCGATTCCAAGATTTTGCTGCAAAGCGGCGACCGCGAACTGGATGCACAGGCGATGCACATCAGCGAAATCAAGCTGGTGGGCCGCGCCGTCCGCATCGAAATCGCGCTGTAAATGATGAACAGAAAGGAGTTTCGGGCAAAAACCGAAGCTCCTTTTTTAGCGTTTGGAAACGCTGAGGCTATCCATGAACGAATTCCCTTTTACTTTTCCCTTGACTGCGGATGAAATCCGTCGTCGCCGCGCCGTGATTTTGACGGCGCTCTGTGCCGAGGACGACGGTTTTTGCGCCGTTCCGGTTGCATCCGTCCGTAAACAGACGCTTTCACGGATGCTCGCGCTGTACGACAAGTTGTTTTTCTCCGGTGTTCTTGGCCGCGCCTACGGGCAGATTGATGTAACGCTCTCCCAGCGGCTGACCAGTTCGGCGGGAAAATTTATCTATATGCGCGGCGGGGCTTCCCGCATGCGCCGCGCGGAAATCCGTATGTCGGGCGACTTCCTTTTTCGGTTGAACAAAGGCCCGTTTCTGCTGAACGGCCTTTCTGTCGCTACCGCGCAGGAAGCGTTTCTCGTCGTCTTTGAGCATGAACTCTGCCACGCAGCGGAAAACGCGCTTTTCGGCTCAACGGGCCATTCTTCTCGCTTTCTCTCCCTCGCTCACGGTTTGTTCGGCCACACGGATACGCGTCACAGCCTTCCCACGCGGCGGCAGGATGCGGAGGAGGAGGGGCTTTTCGTCGGAGCGAGGGCTTGTTTCTGTTATCGGGGCGGCGTTATGAGCGGCATTGTGACCTATGTCGGCAAAACGGCGACGGTGATGGTCGAGGATAAGCGGGGCGCGTATCGGGATCGGGCGGGCAAACGCTACGCCAAATACCGCGTTCCCCTCGAGCATCTGACCGTCAAAGCGAAATAAAAGGCAAATATTGAATGCTCTGCACAAAAACATTCCAAATATTCTTCCAATTTTACTATTTACTGACTTTCTTTGACCATGATATAATAACGCCGTCGAAAGACAGAAGAACATGATTCAAAGGACAGTTCGTCCTTGAATATAAAGGAGGATGATTTGGATGGACACAAACCGCTTCACCCAAAAATCCCTGGAGGCCCTTCAGGCCGCCCAGCAGCTTGCGCAGAGTTACGGCAACGCGCAGGTTGAACAGGTTCATTTGCTGTATGCCTTGCTCAGCCAGGAAAACGGCCTTATCGGCCAGCTGATGAGCAAATTGGGGCTGAATGTGCAGCAGGTGCAGACTGCGTGCGAAAGCGCGGTCAATCGTCTGCCGAAAATTTCCGGCAGCAATCAGCAGCCGTATGTGACCGCTTCCCTCTCTCAGGCGCTCACGGAGGCCGAAAACCAGATGAAACAGATGCGCGATGAGTATATTTCCGTCGAGCACCTCTTCCTTGGCCTGCTGGAAAAAGCGGACAATACGGTTCGCCCGCTATTTGCTTCGCTGAATATCACCAAGCCGAAATTTCTGGAAGCTTTGCAGGCCGTCCGCGGCAGTGCCCGCGTGACCAGCGAAGATCCGGAATCCACGTATGATGCGCTGAAGAAATACGGTCAGGATTTGGTCGAGCTGGCCCGTCAGAATAAGCTTGACCCCGTCATCGGCCGTGATACGGAAATCCGCAATACCATCCGCATTCTTTCCCGTAAATCGAAGAACAATCCGGTGCTCATCGGTGAGCCGGGTGTCGGCAAGACCGCGATTGCGGAGGGCCTTGCCCAGCGAATCGTCCGCGGCGACGTGCCGGACAGCCTGAAAAACCGCACCATTTTCTCGCTGGATATGGGTGCGTTGATTGCGGGCGCTAAGTTCCGCGGCGAGTTTGAAGAGCGCCTGAAAGCCGTTTTGAACGACATCAAAGCCAGCAACGGCCGCATCATCCTGTTTATCGACGAGCTTCACACCATCGTCGGCGCGGGCAAGACCGAAGGCAGCATGGATGCGGGCAACCTGCTCAAGCCGATGCTGGCGCGCGGCGAACTGCATTGTATCGGCGCGACGACGCTGAACGAATACCGCAAATATATTGAAAAGGATGCCGCGCTGGAGCGTCGTTTCCAGCCGGTCATGGTTGCCGAGCCGACGGTTGAGGATACCATTTCCATCCTCCGCGGTTTGAAAGAGCGCTATGAGGTGTTCCACGGCGTGAAGATTGCCGATCAGGCGCTGATTGCCGCCGCGACGCTGTCCAACCGCTATATTTCGGATCGTTTCCTGCCGGATAAGGCCATCGATCTGGTGGATGAAGCCTGCGCGACGATTCGCACCGAGATGGATTCCATGCCGCAGGAGCTGGACGACGTGCGCCGCCGCATCATGCAGCATGAAATCGAGGAAGCCGCGCTCAAGAAGGAGGACGACTCCCTCTCCCGTGAGCGCCTGAGCGTCATTCAGAAAGAGCTTGCCGACATGCGTGAGCAGTTCAACGCCATGAAAGCGCGCTGGGAGAACGAAAAGAACTCCATCGGCAAAGTGCAGAAGCTCCGCGAAGAGATTGAGCACATGGGCGGCGAAATCGCCGAAGCCGAGCGCAATTATGATTTGAACCGTGCCGCCGAGCTGAAATACGGCAAATTGCCGCAGCTGCAAAAAGAGCTGGCCGAGCAGGAAAAAATTGCCGAAGAGGCGAAGAGCGACAGCACCCTGCTGCGCGACAAGGTGACGGAAGAAGAAATCGCCCGTATCGTCGCCCGCTGGACGGGTATTCCGGTCTCCAAGCTGATGGAAGGCGAGCGCGAGAAGCTGCTTCATCTGGATGATACGCTGCATGAGCGCGTCATCGGTCAGGATGAAGCGGTTGAAAAGGTTTGCGAAGCCATTCTCCGCAGCCGCGCGGGCATCCAGAACCCGAACAGGCCGATTGGTTCGTTCCTCTTCCTCGGCCCGACCGGCGTGGGCAAAACCGAGCTGGCCAAAGCGCTGGCGCAGGCGCTGTTTGACGACGAAAAGAACATGGTTCGTATCGATATGAGCGAATACATGGAAAAGCACAGCGTCTCCCGCCTGATCGGCGCTCCTCCGGGATATGTCGGTTATGACGAAGGCGGCCAGCTGACCGAAGCCGTGCGCCGCCGCCCGTACTGCGTGGTGCTGTTTGACGAAGTCGAAAAGGCGCATCCGGACGTGTTCAACGTCCTGCTTCAGGTGCTTGACGACGGACGCATCACGGATTCTCAGGGCCGCACGGTCGATTTCAAGAACACCATCATCATCCTGACGAGCAACCTCGGTTCCTCTGCCATTCTCGACGGCATCGACGAAAACGGCAACATCACCGAGACGGCGCGTAAGCAGGTTGAAGGCATGCTCAAGACGCAGTTCCGCCCCGAGTTTCTCAACCGGCTGGATGAAATCGTGTTCTATAAGCCGCTGACCCGCAACGAAATCGATAAGATTGTCGATTTGCAGGTGGCCGACCTCAATCGCCGCCTGAGCGACAAACAGCTGACGATGCACCTCACCCCCGCCGCGCGCAGCTACATTGTGGCGCAGGGTTACGACCCGATTTACGGCGCGCGTCCGCTCAAGCGCTTCATGCAGCGCGCGGTCGAAACGCTCATCGCGCGCAAGCTGATTGCCGAGGATGTGCAGCCGCGCACCGATTTGCTGGTGGATTATGACGGCGACAAGCTGGTCATCGACGCCGAACCGGAATGCACGGTCTCGTAAAAAAGTATAAGCAAAAGACGGCTTTTCCTTGCAGAAAGCTGCCTTTTGTTTATGCTTGAAAACAGGAATTTACTTTGCGCCCAGCTCCGCGAGCTTGGCGTCAATCATCTCCGGCGTGGCGTAGTTCAGCGGCGAGAAGAAGCCGCCGCGCGCCGTTTTCAGCCGTTCAACGGCTTTTTCCGTGTCGCCTGCTTCGATGTCATACAGCGAAAGGAAGTAATTGGTGTCGATGGCCGTGGGCTTGAGCGCAATCGCCTTGTCAAAATACGTCTTTGCCGTATCCTTGTCGCCGACCAGCCGATAATAGGTCTGCCCCATGTTATCCAGATAGACGGGGTCGGTGTCATCGTAATCCAGCGCTTCTTTGTTGAAGGCCAGCGCCGTCTCCGCGTCGCCCTGTTCAATTTTCAGATAGCCGATGATGCTGTACATCGTGCCGTTTTTCAGGTGGCGGAACTCGTCCTCCAGAATGTCCATCGCGCGGTCCAAATGCCCCTTCTGCCAGAGGATGATAGCATAATTGATATGCAAATCCGTCTTCTCGGCAGGCGTAAGCCCCGGCAGCGCTTCGATTTTTTTGAGCACTTCCAGCGCCTTGTCAAAATGCCCCGTGCGGATGAGTAGCACGCTGTATCCGCGCAGAAGACGGGGCTTGTCCATCCCCTTTTCGTAGGCTTCGTCGTAAAGCTGCATGGCCTTTTCGTATTCGTTTTTTCCGTGCGCGGCCAGCGCCTTGTTGCCGAGCATATTGCCCATAAAACTCATGATAAACTGCCTCCCTGACATGCTTTTTGTTTTCGTTTCAGCCGCTCGATGCGTTTGAAAACAGGCGCGGTCTGCGTCTCGTCTTCTCCATTTAGCGGCATGGTGTTGAGCGTATATTGAAGCGCGGCTGTCACGCATCGCAAAGCCTTGTCGTAATCCCGCCGTACATGCTCGTAATACTTGGCCAGCTCGATATACGGCCATGTGCCGCCTTCGCCGCGCGCAATCATGGTTTTCCAAAGCTCGGCGGCCTGCGCCCATTCCCGCCCCTGCTTGTAGCTTGAAGCCAGATACAGGTGCGCCTGCGGCGCAAGCGTGCTGTGCCCCAGAATTTTCAGGCAGTTTCTTGCCCGCTGCGTCCGCCCGCCGCGCAGAAGCGTTTTGCCGACACTCAGCATATCCTGTTCGTATTGCAGCGATTCGGGTTGGCGATACGCCGAACAGATGACGGCGGTCAGCTCAGCCAAGCTTCGCACGTCGTCGAAATTATGCCGAAGCACATCCTCCAGTAGCGCAAATTCGCCCGTTTTCAGATAGGTGAAATAGCGTTCGGGTACCTGGGCGCCGGGCAGATCGTCGCAGCGCGTTTTGCCGAGCACGGCTTCTTCCAGGGCGGTCAGATTGCAGCGCCCCAGGCGCAGTTTGTAGACGCGCCGTGCGGCATGCAGCAAATCCAGATGCGGCATATCCGTCACGTGAACCCGAATGCGGTTCATGACCATGCGCGATTCCAGCAGCGGCAAATCGAAGCTCTTTCCGTTGAAGGTGACAATCGTATCGGCGCGGGCGATGAGCGACGCGATTTCGCGCAGCATATCCGCCTCCTGCCCGTAATCCCGCATGATATATTGGCGGATGACCATGCCCCGCGGCTCAATCCACCCTGCGCCGATTTCAAAGGCGACCGTGCCCGCGCCGCCGCTGAGGCCCGTCGTTTCCGTATCCAGAAAGAGCAGGCGCTCCGCATCCCAGCTGTCGCCCGCGAAATTCGGGTCACAGGCGCGCACATCGTCGAGCGTTACCGCGTCGATATCCCCAAGCGCGTCGCGCGGCACAACGCCTTCGCGGCAGAAAAACCGCTCTTTCGGTTTGGCTTGCGGCGGTTCGGGTCGTTTGGCTTCCGAGCTTTTTGCGATATCCATCAGCCGTCGGCGCAAATCTCTCATAGCGCTATCAGCCTTTCCGTGAGCAGCAGCGCCGTTTTTTTGCCGTGCTCGCCTACCTCGTTCATCGGCCCCGTGCAGGAGGGACAGCCCGCCTCACACGGACAATGCGCAATTAAATCGTGCACGTCGTTGAAAATCAGCGCGCGCATGCCGTAAACACGTTCGCTCAGCCCGATTCCGCCCGCGTAATTGTCAAATACAAGCAACGTCGGCAGCTTGGTGAACGGGTCGCGCACGCGGTATTGCACGCAGATATCGCGCGGCGAGCACATCAGATACAGCGGGATGATTTGACGCAGCGCGTTGGCGATGCCGAGCATGCCGCCCTGCAAATCATCCATCGAAAGCCCCGACGTGATGCTTTCATCCAGCGCCCACCAACAGGCGTTGGTCGGCATTTCGAGTTCAGGCAGATCGACCGGGCCGAAACCGAGCGTCTCCTGGGTATCCAGCTTGAACTTTTTGAACATGGTGACCAGCCACGTCACCAGCACTTCGCCGAAAGCCAGCGAACCGCCGCCGAGCGGCTGTTCCTTGAGCACGTCGAGCACCTTGACGCTGGTGTTCAAATCCGCATCGGTGTAATAATCCACATCCACGCTGCGGACATAGGCTTTTTTCTCGGTGAAATCGAGCTTTTCCACCTGATACTGCTGGCCCTCGTGCATGTAGATGGCGTGTTCGTGCAGCAGCATCGGCACGGTGTAGCGGTCCATTTCGCCGATAACCACGCGGTGTTCCGGCCGAGTGATATCGATAATCAAAAAGTTTTCGCTGGTTACGGAGCGCAGCGACAAATCCGCCGCCGGAAATTCCTCCGCCATCCAATAATACCGACTGCCGGTGAGATTCAGAATATGCTCTTCGCAGAGATAATCGAGCAGTTCTTTGGTCGATACGCCCTGTGCATAGGTTTCCCCTTCTTCAAAGGGCAGTTCATAGGCCGCGCATTTGACGTGGCCCAGCAGCACATACAGATTATCCGGATGCAAGAGCGCATTTTCAGGCGACCGCGAGAAGAAGTACTCCGGATGGTTGACGATGTATTGGTCAAGCGCCGACGAAGAGGCCACTATGATGGTCAGCGCGGTGTTTTTGCGCCGCCCCGCGCGGCCCGCTTCCTGCCACGTGCTGGCAATCGAACCGGGATAGCCGCAGAGCACGCAAGCATCCAGCTGGCCGATATCGATACCCAGTTCCAACGCGTTGGTGGAAACCACCGCGCGGATTTCGCCCTTGCGCAGACCACGCTCAATTTCGCGTCTCAGCGTGGGCAGATAGCCGCCGCGATAGCCGCGGACGCGCCCCGCGTTGCCAAACGGGTCTTTGACACGCTCTTTCAGATGCCGCGTCAGCACCTCGACCGTCAGACGGGATTTGCCGAAAACAATCGTAGAGATGTCGTTGTCCACCAGCATGGACGAAATGCGGAGCGTCTCCTGCAAAACGGATTTGCGAACGCCCAGCTGCTTGTTGACGACGGGCGGATTGTAAAAGACGATGTGCTTTTTCCCGCTCGCCGCGCCGCTTTTGTCGATGACCTCCACCGGACGGCCGATGAGCGTCGAAGCCAGTTCGCCCGGGTTGGCGATGGTCGCCGAACAGCAGATAAACTGCGGATTGGAGCCGTAGAATTTGCACAGGCGCGTCAAACGCCGAATGACGTTGGCCAAATTCGAGCCGAACACACCGCGGTAGGCGTGGATTTCGTCGATGACCACGTATTTCAGGTTCTCAAACAGCTTCACCCATTTGGTGTGGTGCGGCAGAATGCCGGAATGCAGCATATCCGGATTGGTGACGACGATGTGCCCTGCCTGACGCACCTGTCTGCGCGCGGCGGCGGGTGTGTCGCCGTCGTAGGTGAACGTTTTGACGTCCACATCCATCGCTTCAATCAGCTCATACAGCTCGGAAACCTGATCCGCCGAAAGCGCCTTCGTCGGGAAGAGATAGAGCGCCCGCGCGTCGCTGTTTTTGAGAATGGCGTTGAGCACAGGCAGGTTGTAACACATCGTTTTGCCGGAAGCCGTCGGCGTGACCACGCAGATATCCTTCCCCGCCGCGGCCAGGTCAAACGCTTCGCGCTGGTGGCTGTATAGTTTATAGACGCCCCTTTGCGCCAGCACGGGCGGCAGACGGCTGTCCAGTTCATCCGGAAACGGCGCGAAACACGCTTCTTTGGCCGGAATCGTCTCCCAATGCGTGACGTTTTCCATAAAAGACGGCGTTTTTTGCAGGCGGCCAATCAGCTGTTCAAGATTCATGGCGCGCTCCTTTCTTCAATCGGCGTATGCGGGACAGCGCGAGCCCGCACAGCGGAAAATAGGTCGAAAGCAGAATCGGTTGGGCGACGTTCAGCGCCATCACGACGGAATAGCTCACCAGCGCGGTGAAAAAACCGCACAGCAGCGCGTCGTCCGCCATCATTCGGCGCAGACTGTGCAGCATGGCCGCGTAAAACGCGAGAAATGCCGCCGCGCCGACAAGGCCGCAGGTCAAAAGAAATTGCAGCGGCTGGCAATGCGCGTCGGTGAACACGCCGCCCGCCAAATCAATCGCCTGTTGATTGTCGCAGTACGGGGTCAAAATATCCAGCGTCTGGCCCAGCCCCTTGCCGAACAGCTTTTCGGTCAACGTGTAATCGCGGAACGCTCGAAGCGAACGCGTGTAAACAAAGCCACGCCCGCTGCCCCACATATCGTCAAACCGAAGGAAAGACGACAAACCGCCCAAATCGGTCTGTGTGTCAAAAGCGCTGAACCAAACGACAACGCAGAGCGCAAGCACGAAGGCGATAAGCACCGCAATCAGCACAATGCGCGCCATCAGCTTGCGGCTCGGCGCCTGAACCTTGCGTCGGCCCAGTACAGTAAAGAGCGCCGCCAAACCCAGAAAGACGACGGTCAGGATATGCGCCGCATGCGTTTCAAGCAGAAGCTGCAGCAGCCCGTCGAGCTCGGGGTGATACGGGCTGACGCTCAGAACGGCCCGTGCGGCGGGCATCAGCGCAAAACAGACGGCCCACAGCGCAGCCGCGGCGGCCATACGCGCAAAGTCGCCGCAGGAAAGCACGGATATCGTCAGGCAGACGAGCAGCAGACCCGCCACGGCGCTGTCCGTTCGGGAGACCAACATGCCTAGAACCAGCAGAACAGAACAGCATGCGGCGAGTATGCGGAAGAGCGCCTTTCGGGCAAAAATCAGCACGCCCGCCGCCACGCCAAACATCAAAACCAAATACGTGCCGAAGAAATCAAAGTTTCCGATGGTCGAGAAGAACATAATCTCCTGCCCTGCCTTGATTCCGCGGTAAAAGTCAAGCGGGTCGATGCCCGCACCGTTGAGAATGCCCAGCCCCGCACACAGCGCGGCGCAGACGAGCATTGCGCCCGTCAGCAGCTTCCCGTCCAGATGGCCCAGCGCGATGATGGCGTATGACAAACACAAGCAGAGCATCAGCCACAACCCGAGATTGCGGCCGCGCGTGCCTTCCAGCACGCTCTCGCTGAATCCCTGCATCGCGCAGGAGACAATGCAGGCCAGCGCAAACACCGTCATGCACATATCCGCCGCGTGTTCGCCTTCCATTCGTTTTTCCTTAAACAATATGCGGTTCAGAAAAAGCGTTATGGCCGAAAACGCGCCGAGCCACGGCACAACGTTTCGAATTAAGCTGACCTTGCACCGGTTGATATTGAAAAAGGCGTTGTCAAAATACAGTGGAATCACGCAGAGCATCAGCGCCGCACAGCAGAACGCGACCAATTCGGGCAGACGCGCCGTAATTTTCCGAAAAACCGACCCGTTTTCTCGCATCATGACACACCGTCTCCTTTTGTTAAAAAATACAAATCCTTTTCTATTTTATAGCAGAATACAGTCAGGCGCAAGGACAATTTTTATTCAGCTCAGTCCTCCCGCGCCGATATTCCGATAAACCGTTTATGACAAAGTACTTTTTCGCCATGCAAAAGAAAGATTCCCCCTTCCGTTTGGAAAGAAGAATCCTTTTGTTAATATAATAGTTCGGAGTATGACTGTCGGAAATCAGGCGGGCGCGAGCGCTTCCCGTGCGCCGACGACGGTAATTTTACCATGCTGGGCGCTCAGGTGCACTTCGCTTCCCGCTTTTCCGCGGAGAATCAGGTCGCTGAGCGGATCCTCGATTTGCTCGGCAATGACGCGGCGCAGATTGCGCGCGCCGCTCATCTCGTTGACGCCGTTCTGCGCCAACAGCATGGGCACATCTGCGTCATAGTGAAGCGCAATGCCGCGGCTTTCCATGCGGGCCTTAACTTTTTCGAGCATCAGCGCCGCAATTTTCGCGCCGTCCTCCTGAGTCAGGCTGTTCATGACAATCATCTCGTCGATTCTGCCGAGGAACTCCGGTCGGAACGTCTGCTTGGCCTGCGCCATAATCGTGCGGCGATGGCTGAGTGCGGGCGTGTCATCCGTTCTGGAACCCGCAAAGCCGAGGCGCTTATCCATTTCAAACGATACACCCGTGTTGGACGTCATCACGACGACGGTGTTTTTGAAGTTGACTTTGCGCCCCACGCTGTCGGTCAGCTGGCCGTCATCCAGCAGCTGCAAAAGCAGACTGAAAATCTTCGGATGCGCCTTTTCGATTTCATCAAACAGCACGACGCTGTACGGACGCTTGAGCACCGCGTCAGTCAGCTGGCCGCCGTCGCCGTAGCCGACATAGCCGGGCGGCGAGCCGATGAGTCGCGAAGCCGTCGCTTCTTCGCTGTATTCGGACATATCCACGCGGATGAGCGCATCCTCGCTGCCGAACAGCGCCTCGCTCAGCGCTTTGCACAGCTCCGTCTTGCCCACGCCGGATGGGCCGAGCAGCATGAACACGCCCAGCGGCCTTGTCGGGTCGTTCAGTCCCGCGCGTGCGCGGCGAAGCGATTTGGCGATGGCGGAAACGGCCTCGCTCTGGCCGATGACGCGGCTCGAAAGCCGCCCTTCCAGCGTCAAAATATCCTGCTGATTGTCCGAGCCGATGCGCTCGACGGGCACGCCCGTCCACTGAGCGATGACCTTCGCGATTTCATCTTCCTTGATGACGGCGCTGGGCAGGCTGACGGCCTCGTTTTCCAGCATGGCTTCCTCTTCGCTGCGCTTCCAAAGCTCGACGTTGGCCATCGACGCTGCTTCATCAATGAGGTCGATGGCCTTATCGGGCATAAACCTGTCCGTCACATAACGGGAGGAAAGCTCCACCGCGGAAATCAGCGCTTCATCGGAAATTTCGACATGATGGAAATCTTCATACCGTTCCCGCAGACCGCTGAGGATTTCGAGCGTCTGCGCCTTGTCCGGCTCGTGCACGTCGATGCGCTGGAAACGGCGTGCAAGCGCCGCGTCCTTTTCGATGTATTTTCGATATTCTTTGTAGGTCGTCGCGCCAATAACGCGCAGCGTGCCGCGCGCCAGCGCGGGCTTGAGGATGTTGGCCGCATCCAGCGTACCCTCCGAACTGCCGCCCGCGCCGATGAGAGTATGCAGCTCGTCGATAAACAGAATCACGTTGCCGCGCTCCTGCGCCGCGGAGACAACACCCTTGATGCGCTCCTCAAATTCGCCGCGGTACTTCGTTCCGGCGACGAGCAGCGCCAAATCCAGCGCGTAAATCTGCGTGCCAAGCAGAGAGGGCGGCACGTCGCGGTTGGCGATGCGCATGGCCAGCCCTTCCGCTAGCGCGGATTTGCCCACGCCCGGTTCGCCGAGCAGCAGCGGATTATTTTTCATCTTTTTGCCGAGAATCTGAATCATCGATTCCAGCTCGGCTTCCCGCCCGATTAACGGCTCAAGCTCGTGCCTGACGGCCGCCTGCGTCAGGTTTTCGGCGTATGCCTCAAGCGGTTCTTCCTCCGGCTTGACCTCTGCGCCTTGCGCGGCTGTTTTGGCGCTTTGCTGCGCAGAAGCTGCTTCCTGCTGCGAAATCGGTTCGGAAGAAGGCGCAATGCGCTTGGCCTGAAGCGGACGCTCGATTTCGCCGACGGCGTTGAGCAGCGCGGTGCGCATGGTCTCGACCGTTCGGCCGAGCGAAGCGAGCACGGTCAAGGCCGTGCAGCCGTCCTCATACAAAAGCTCCTGCCAGATATGGGCGACACCGGCCAGTATTTTTTTATCCGGATTGGCGTAGGAAACCGCGCGCAGAAGCGCACGCTGAGCATGCGGGGTTAAACCCGTTACACGGGAAAAGCCGACTTCTCCGCGGCCGTAATGATGCAGAACCTCTTCTTCCACCTCGCTGACGGTCAAGTCGCCGAGGATGCATCGGGTCAGCTCGTCGCTCACCCGACAAAGGCCGCAGAGCAGATGACCCGTGCCCATCTTTTCATGGCCCATCGAGGCGGCGCTGATTTGCGCTTGAACCAGGGCTTTCATCGCGCCCCGGGTAAAAAC
Source organism: uncultured Clostridia bacterium (assembly GCA_934675735.1). Taxonomy (GTDB): domain Bacteria; phylum Bacillota; class Clostridia; order Christensenellales; family Aristaeellaceae; genus Ventricola. Next base: position 274,088 of record CAKURR010000001.1, on the reverse strand, counting down.
ATCGGGAACATTCAACAATTTGGTATACCTCCTTGGCCGCCTCTGCGCATCAGGCGCTCGGGCGGCGCTTGGCCAAAGCGAGAATCATGCTGCGAAGCGTTCCGGCGCAGAGCGCGTCTTTCATGCTCAGCGGCAGCGGAACGGCCTGCGGCGAAAGCGCCGCCTTCATCAGCTTGGCTTCATCAGGGGAAACGACCTTTTCGCTCTCCAGATGGTCCACAATTTTCATCGCGTCCGCCGAATTGATGGACATGCCGATGCGCTGATAGAGCGACTGAAGCAGCTCCGCCCTGCTGGTGGAAGCCAGCCGCATGATGCGGATATAGCCGCCGCCGCCGCGCCGCGACTCGATCACATAGCCGTGATCCGGCGTGAAGCGCGTGGCCAGCACATAGTTGATTTGGGACGGCGCGCATTGAAAGTGCTCGGCCAGCTCGTTGCGGCGCAGTTCAATCGCCTGCTGCTGGTCCTGTTCATCCTCCATAAGCGCTTTGATAAAATCTTCAATCGAATCGCTGAGAAGCCTCATGCGTAAACACCTCGTTGTTTAACTATCTTTGACCTTTCAATATTATACTCAAATCCGCTGCGTTTTGCAACCCTCGCGCCTAATTTTTTTGCTTTGCCGCGCGTATGCGCAAAATCGCCTTGCCTTGACGCGCCAACTGTCGTATAATGAAAAAGTATGCAGTTTCAGGCCGACGGTTCGGCTTGACGAATGTCTAAGAAACAGGAGTTGCCTTTATGATTATCTTATCCGCCCAGAATATCGCCAAGTCCTTCGGCGTGAACGCCGTGCTGCGGGATGTTTCGCTGACCGTGCAGCAGGGCGACCGCATCGGCCTTGTGGGCGTGAACGGCTGCGGCAAATCGACGCTCATGCGCATTCTTGCGGGGCTGGACGCGCAGGACGGCGGCGAAATTTCGCTGGTACGCGGCACCCGCATCGGCTATCTCGCCCAGCAGAACATGGTGACCAGCGGCGAAACCGTCTGGAACGAGCTGCAAAAGGTCTACGAGCCGGTTTTCGTGATGGAAAAAAGGCTGCGCGAGCTTGAGGATGAAATGGCCCACGCGCATACCGACGAGCAGCGCTTTGCCCGCCTTTCCGCCGATTACGACCGCCTGACCCAGCGCTTTGAAGAGGCGGACGGCTATGCGTGGAAGAGCATGGTTTCCGGCGTGCTCAACGGCCTTGGCTTTAAGCCGGCGCAGTATGACCAGTGCGTCGATTCACTCAGCGGCGGCGAGCAGACCCGCTTGTGCCTGGCGCGGCTGCTGCTGCAAAAGCCGGATTTGCTGCTGCTGGACGAGCCGACCAACCACCTGGATATGGAAACGCTGCAATGGCTTGAAAACTATCTTTCGGCCTACAAGGGCAGCGTGCTGGTTATCTCCCACGACCGATATTTTCTCGACCATGTCTGCACGGGCATTGTCGAAATTCTGATGGGCTCTTCCGAACAGTATAACGGAAACTACACCCGCTATATCGCGCAGCGGCAGGAACGCTTTGAATCCCGCATGCGCGCGTATGAAATCCAGCAGAAGGAAATTGAGCGCCAGCAGGCCATCATCGCCCGCTACCGCATGTTCAACCGCGAAAAATCCATCCGCGCCGCCGAAAGCCGCGAAAAAGCGCTTGACCGCATGGAAAAATTGGAAAAGCCCGTGGATGAGCGCGCCATCCGCTTCTCCTTTGAGGCGCGCCGACGCACGGGCGAAGACGTGCTCCAGCTGAGCGAGCTGAGCAAATCCTTCGGCGAAAAACACCTTTTCCGCGACCTGACGTTGCGCGTGCGCGCGGGCGACCGTATTGCCCTCATCGGCCCGAACGGCGTGGGCAAATCGACGCTCATTAAAATCGTTGTCGGCGAAGAAAAGCCGGATACGGGCTTCATCCGTTACGGCTCGAATGTGGATATCGGCTATTACGACCAGCACCAAAGCACGCTGCACGCCGACAAGACTGTGCTGGACGAGGTCTGGGACCGTTTCCCACAGATGGAGCAATCCAACGTGCGCGGCGCGCTGGGCATGTTCCTGTTCACGGGCGATGATGTGTTCAAGCCGATTCACACCCTCTCCGGCGGCGAAAAAGGGCGCGTGGCGCTGACGGCACTCATGCTGCGCAAAGATAATCTGCTGCTGCTGGACGAGCCGACCAACCATCTGGACATGGATTCCCGCGAGGTGCTCGAGGACGCGCTGGCGGATTTCGGCGGCACCATCATCACCGTTTCGCATGACCGATACTTCATCAACCGCATCGCCAACCGCATCATCGAGATGCAGCCCGACGGCGTGACGGAATACATCGGCAATTACGACGACTACATCGAGCGCAAAAACCGCCCCGTCGCCGTGGAAGCCGAAGCGGGCAAAACGAAAACCGAGCTTGAAAAGGAAAAGCGCCGCGAAAAGATGAGCCGTCAGGCCCTTCGGCAGCTGAAAACGCGCGCTCAGGCAGCTGAAAAGGCCGTCGGCGCCAAGGAGACGGAAATCGCCGAGCTGGAAGCGCAGATGGCCGATCCCACGCTGTACAGCGACGCACAGAAGGCGGCGGATGTTCAGCGCGCCTATCAAAAAGCGCAGCAGGAGCTGCAAACGCTTTACGAACAGTGGGAGGCCGCCGAGGCTGCCCTGTCTGAGGAAGATGCCTGATTTTGCAACAGAAAAAAGGAGAGCGAACATCCATGCTGTTTATCGGAATCTGCGGCGCGAGCGGCAGCGGCAAATCCACGCTGGCCGAAGAGCTGGCCACGATGGTCAACAAGAGCATCCTCATCATCAATCAGGACGCATATTATAAAGATCATCCCGACCTGAGCTTTGAAGAACGCTGCCTGCTCAACTACGACGAGCCTTCCATCTTTGACCACGACCAGCTGCTGGCGGATGTGCGCGAGCTGCTGGACGGCAAACGCGTTTCTAAAAAACGCTACGATTATTCGCACCACTGCCGCGCAGACGTGGCGGGCGAATACCTCGAGCCGCACGACGTGATTATCGTCGAGGGCATCCACGCGTTTTACGATGCGCGTCTGCGCGCGATGATGGATTTGAAGCTCTATATGCACGTCGAATCCGACATCTGTCTGCTGCGCCGCATTCAGCGCGACATCAACGAGCGCGGCCGTCAAATTGACAACATCTCTTCGCAGTACATTACGACCGTGAAGCCAATGTTTGACCAGTACATCCGCAATTACGAGCAGTACGCCGATGTGATTGTGGCGGGCGGCGGCAAGGACGCCAAGATTACCGAGATTCTCGCCGGATACATCAACAACGACCTTCACCTCTATCGCGGCCTGAATCGCAGAAGGGACGGAAAGCATGCTTAAAGACTATACCAAGGCTGAAAAAAGCTGGATGCTCTATGACTGGGCGAATTCGGCGTTCGCAACCATCATCGCGGCGATTATTCTCCCCATCTTCTTCAAAGAAATCGCTCATCAAAACGGCGTGAGCGATGTGGATGCGACGGCGTTCTGGGGCTACGCGACCTCCTGCGGCACGCTGATTTGCGCGGTGCTTGCGCCTTTTATGGGCACGCTCGGCGATTTCAAGGGCATGAAAAAGAAGCTCTTTACCGTGTTTATGCTGCTTGGCGTCATCAGTAGCGCTCTGCTGGCGTTTACGAACAACTGGAAGGCGCTGCTGGCGCTGTATGTGCTCGGCACACTGGGGTTCAACGGGTCGTGCGTGTATTATGACAGCTTTTTGCTTGACGTGACGACGGAAGAACGCATGGACCGCGTCTCCACGCTGGGCTACGGTCTCGGCTACATTGGCGGCTCGACGATTCCGCTGGTGCTCTCCCTGCTGCTGATTCAGTTCGGCGATGCCATCGGCGTGGGCACTATGCTGGCCACGCGCATTTCTTTTCTGCTGACGGCGGGCTGGTGGCTGGTGTTTACTCTTCCCATGCTGCGCCACGTTCAGCAAAAGCATGGCATCGAGCCGGAACGCAACATCGTTCTGCACACGCTGCGCAATGTGAAAGACACGTGCGGCATGATTATCAAAAACAAGAGCGTCGTCGCATTTATCATCGCGTATTTCTTTTACATCGACGGCGTGGGCACGATCATCCACATGGCGACGGTTTTCGGCGATTCCTGCGGGCTGGGCAGCATGGATATGATGGTTGTGCTGCTCGTCGTGCAGATTGTGGCGTTCCCCTTCGCGATTCTGTATGGCAAGCTTTCGGAAAAAGTCGGCTCGCGGACGATGATTCTTGTCGGCATTGCGACTTATGTCGTGGTTTGCTTTGTGGCGTTTGGGCTGAGCACACTGCGCGATTTCCTGATTCTCGCGGTGCTTGTCGGCACGGCACAGGGCGGCATTCAGGCGCTCTCCCGCTCGTTCTTCGGCAAGCTCGTGCCGGAGGAATCCGCCAGCGAATACTTCGGCTTCTTTGACGTATTCGGCAAGTTTTCCGCCGTCATCGGCCCTGCCCTCTTCGGCATCGTGGCGCAGGCGACGGGCGTCTCCCGTTACGGCATTCTCCCCGTGTTGGGCATGTTCATCCTCGGCGGGGTCATCATGGCGTTTGTCGTGCCGAAGAAAATCGAACGCATTCACTGATTCGTCAAGCATATAGAAGCGGCTGCTCCCTTCTTTTTGAAGCGGAGCAGCCGCTTTTGTATTATTTTAGTATTTCAGATTCACCGCCCCGTCCTCGCTGAGCGGCGGCCAATCGCCTTCGCCGTCGAATGTGCTTGCGCCTTTTCTCGGATAGAACGCCATTGCGTTGGGATAGGTTTCCCTCGGATTGCCTTCCAGCGAAATGATGCAGGTCAATCCGTCATCCTGCCACAGTGTGCTTGTGGGATAAGCGATTTCTTCGCCCTCTCCGGCGTGGATATCCAAACGGCCTTTCGGGGCAAGCAGCCCTTCCGTGTAGTCGCCTGCAATGTTTTCGCTCGTCTGCGCGTCGATAAAAGCGTCGAAAACCAGCTTCAATTCGCCGTAAGTGCGCAGAGACGAAGCTTTCAGCAGCGTGATTTGCGCCGTATAGCCGTCGAAAGCATGGATTTCGGAAGGCTCAAAGCTGCGCACGATTCCGTAATCCGCGCTTGTCACGGCAATCGACAGTGCGCTTTCGCCCGCCGAGCAGGAAACGGGGATGGTCACGGTGAAGGCACTCGGCATGTTGCCCAGCCCGATTTCGTAAGTATACAGAATTTCAAGCCGCGCTTCATCTCCCCAGCCAAAGTCGGCGCTTCTGACCTGCACAGTTCCGTCGGCAGACGAAGCCTCCATCAGCGCATGCATAAGCCCGTAACGCTCAAGCCCCGCGAGATAATCCTCATCCTCATCTTCGGGCACATAGTAACCCTCGGTCGCCAGAGCGGGGTCAATCACACCGATGGTTGCGAACAGCCGCTCACCGTCGCAGACCCATTCCCTGACGCTTGCCGTGCACGTGCCGATGGAGACGCTGTCTCCATCCGTATGCACCATTGCGCCCGCGTCATCCAGCACCCGGTTTTTCGCCGCCGTGTTGGTGATGAAATCCAATACGCCTGTGAGCTTTGCCGCCGCAGCGACGGCAGACAGAAGCAGCAGCGCCGCAAGCAGAACAACCGCTCCGTTTAGCTTTCTTTTCACTGCGTTCTCCTCCGTTTTTTCCGTTTGCAGGATGCGCAGCGTCTGTTCCACGCGGCGATGAAATCCATCCGGCGTTTCGCCGAAAGCCGCGTCCAATTCATCGAGCCATTTCTTTTCTTCGTTCATCGAGCTGCGCCTCCTCTCAATTCGTTTTCCTGCTTTTCCATTTCCCTCCGAAGGGCACGTCGGGCCTGAACGGCGCGATATTTGACCGTGTTTTCAGGCACGCACGTCACGGCTGCGATTTCCGCATAGGTAAAGCCTTCCAGCTCGTGCATGGTCAAGACGATGCGCCACGGCTCCTTGATGCGCTGAAGCGCTTCCATCACGCTGGTTTCCTCCGTCTGCGGCGCTGGCCGCTCGGGCATTTCCTCGACGGGCATCATGCGCTTCAAGCGTCTGCCGATATTATGACATTCGTTGATGAGAATGCGCAGCAGCCACGTCTTGAAAAAGCGCGGGTTGACGCTGTTTCTGTGCTTCCATGCGCGGGTCAGCGCCTCCTGAACGGCGTCGCAGCAATCCGCGTCGCTGCTCAGAATGGTTCTGCTGACGCGGTAAAGCGTTTTTTCGCACGCCTGCACTTCGCGGACGAAATCCGCATCGGTCATCATCCGTCATTCCTCCTTCGTTTTGAGCGCTCTTATCCATTAGACGGTTTTGCCGCGCAGAAAGTTGGGCAAAAACAAAAAAGGCGGAGTTTTTTTCCGCCTTCTGAAAGTTTGCCGATACCACCGATATCAATCCGCGTATCCGTTCGGATTCTGCGTCTGCCAGCGCCACGCGTCGCGGCACATATCCTCCAGATTTTTCTGCGCCGTCCAGCCCAGCAGATTCTTGGCCTTGGTCGGGTCGGCCCAGCACTCGGCGATGTCGCCGGGGCGGCGCGCCTCAATCTTGTACGGCACTTTCACGCCGTTGACCTTTTCAAACGCCTTGACGATATCCAGCACGCTGTAACCGTGGCCCGTGCCGAGGTTAATGACCTCCGTGCCGACGTGCTTCATGGCAAAATCAGCCGCCGCGACGTGGCCGCGCGCCAAATCAACGACGTGGATGTAATCGCGAACGCCTGTTCCGTCCGGCGTGGGATAATCGTCGCCGAACACATGCAGATACGCCAGCTTGCCTGCCGCAACCTGAGAGACATACGGCAGCAGATTGTTCGGGATGCCGTTGGGCATTTCGCCGATGCGGCCGCTCTCGTGCGCGCCAATCGGGTTGAAATAGCGCAGCAGCACGACCGACCAATCCGGATTGGCCTTGGCCACGTCGGTCAGAATGCGCTCAATCATATACTTCGTCCAGCCGTAGGGATTGGTGCAGCTGGTGGGCATGGTCTCATCCAGCGGCATGTGATCCGGAATGCCGTACACGGTCGCGGACGAGCTGAAGATGATGCGCGTCACGCCGTGCTTTTTCATCGCTTCGCACAGCGTCAGCGTGCAGTCCAGATTGTTGCGGTAATACTCCAGCGGCTTGGCGACGGATTCGCCGACGGCTTTGTAGGCCGCGAAGTGAATGACCGCGTCAATCTTGTTTTCCGCAAAAATCTTGTCCATCGCCGCCGCGTCGCAGACGTCCGCGTTGTAGAACGTGACCTTTTTGCCGGTCAGCTCATCCACACGGGCAATGACCTTCTCGCTGCTGTTGTAAAGATTATCCGCCACAACGACATGGTGCCCCGCGTTCAGCAGCTCCACTGCCGTATGAGAACCGATGAATCCGGCCCCGCCGGTCAAAAGAATGTTCATGGAATCATTCTCCTCCCTTTTCTTTGGCTTCTGTTATTATAACATGGTTCAGGCCGCAAAACAATGCCGAGATTTATTCCTCAACCAGAACCGCGCGGCAGGGCGCGCCGTTTTCGCCGGTCAGGCGGATGGGCAACGCGCTAAGCATGTAGTTTTCCTTGTCAGCGTCCTCCAGACGAAGGCCTTCGAGCAGCGGAATGCCCGCCTTGAGCAGCGTGGTATGCACCTCGCCGTCGCAAAGCTCCATGTTTTCCACGGTCGGCGCGTCAATGCCCACCAGCTTGACGGGAAGCTGCGCCAGATACTGCGCCGCGCGCATGCTCAGCACGGACGGGTTGAAGCGCGCATGCTTGCTGTATTTACCCGTCGGGTCGGTGCGCAGCAAAATGCGCTCGCCCGGCTTCACGTTCAGCTCTTCCAGCGTTTTTTCGCTGATGACGGGATACGGCACGTTCAGCACGCGGCACGGGCCGATAAAGCAATCCAGCGGGAAGCTTTCCAGCGGCTGGCCATCCGGCAGCATATGGAGCGGCGCATCGATGTGCGTGCCGCAGTGCGTGCCCATCGTCACCTCGCTGACCTCGCACATGTCGCCCTGCTTAAAGCTGCTTACGCGTCGGCTCTGAAACGTAGGGTCGCCGGAATAAACGGGCATGCCCTGATAGATTTCCTGAGAGATATCGACAATCTTCATATCAATTCTCCGCGGCCTGATATGCTGCCGCGGCCTCCTTCCACTCGCTTGTAAATTCTTCCAGACACAGGTTGCTGTCGCGCATGTATTGCGCTATTTGAATGCCGACATAGCGCAAATGCCACGGTTCGTAGGTGATTTGGGTGATATCCGCTTTATCCTTTTGATAGCGGATGATGAAACCGTAATCCCAGCAATGCTCGGCAATCCACTGCCCTTCCTTGGTGTTCGCAAAGGCGGGTGTAAACTTTTTGCCGATGCCGGCTTTGTTAATGACGTCGATGCCCAGCCCCGTCTGGTGATCCGACGCGCCGGGATAAGACACCACGCCGTCATCCTTGCCGTTGTTATTCTTGAGACGGTTATAATACATGGTGTTCTGCGTGCGGTAGCTGCGGTAGCCGGAATGCGCATAAAGCGTTACGCCGTCCGCCTTGGCCGCGTCGAACATGTCGGAAAGCGCCTGAGCGGCGACTTCGCGCATCTGAATCGGGTCGGAACTGATTTTGCGGCAGGTCAGCTTGACCAAATCCGCGGGCACGTAGGTTTCATCCAGCAGGTTTTCCTTGTTCGTCAGCACAATGTAATCGCTGGTCATCAGCAAATCATACGGAATCGGATAGGTCCACGCGCTCTGCGTGTCCATCTCGACCATCTGCGCATCCTGTGCGCCCTCCAAATCCGCCAGACTGAGCGATTCCGCCGCGCACGGCAGCGCAAAAGTCGAAGCAAGCGCCGCCGCCAGCAGCGTTTTAGGGATTCTGTTCATCGTATTGCGTTTCCTCCTGAAGCCATTGGATGCGATCGCCGCGCACCGCGGCGATGTATTCTTCAAATGTCACGCCCATCTCGGTGATTTCCTGTGCGGCTTCCTTGCCGACATAGCGCAGGTGCCACGGCTCATAGATGTATCCCGTGATTTTCGTTTTTCCCTTTGGATAACGGATGATGAAGCCGTATTCCGCACAATGCTCCGCGGCCCAAATGCCCTCCGGCGACTCGCCGAAAGCCTCCGTCAAGCCCGTTCCCTTCGTGGTTTCGCCTTCGATATCCATCGCAAGGCCTGTCTGATGCTCGGAATAGCCCGGCTTGGCCACGCTGGCATTGGCCTGCTGTTCGCTCATATAGTCAAGCTTCCGCTCAAAAATCGCCTTCTGCGTGGAGTAACTGCGGTAGCCGCTCGTCGCGTACAACGTCAGGCCGTCCTCCGCCGCCCCCGCAAACAGCGCTTCAAGCGCAGTTGCAGCTTCCGGCCGCATGTAGATATTTTCGGAAAGCGCTTCTTTGGTGGGCTGCACGTTTGGCTTGACCAGCGTCACGGGAACGGTGGGCGCTTTGTTGGTTTTGTTGACCAGAATCAGCGTATCCGTCGGGTCTTGCTGCGGCATCATATACCCCCATGATTCAAACATCATCGTCGCGCCGAGCGCGAGAGAAGCCATAGCTCGTATGGAAAGCATGTTTTCGCCCCTTTGTCAATCGTTCTGCCACGAAACGGCCTGCTCGCCCAGCTGTGCGGCCAGACGGCCGAAAAGCTGTTCATCCGCCAGCGCCGTGACCTCAATGCCGTCTGCCGTGTATTCTTCGCCGAGCACCTGCCCGTCCTCATGCAGTCTTGCGAGCAGGCCGCCCTGTGCATACGGAATCACCGCGCGCATCGGTCGGGCCGCGCCGCGCAGCTTGAGCCGAATGGCTTCCAGCAGTTCATCCAGCCCGTCGCCCGTTTTTGCGCTGACGGCAATCGCCCCGGGCCACTCGTTCGCATTGACGCCCGTCAGATCGGCTTTGTTGATGACGTCGATTTTCGGCTTATCCGCCGCACCGAGCGACGCAAGCACCTCGAGCACCACGTCGTGCTGATGCATCATCTCGCCGGACGCGCCGTCCGAAATGATGAGCAACACGTCAGCCAGCAGCGCTTCTTCCAGCGTCGAATGGAAGGCATCCACCAGCGCGTGCGGCAGTTTACTGATGAAGCCGACCGTATCGACCAGCAGAAACTCGCCGCCCGTCGGCATTTTCACCGTGCGCACGACGGGGTCGAGCGTGGCAAACAGTTTATCCTCCGCCAGCACATCCGCGCCGCTGAGCGTGTTGAGCAGCGTCGATTTGCCCGCGTTGGTGTAGCCGACCAGCGCAACGACCGGCACTTTGTTCTTTTCGCGTTTGGCGCGGCGCAGACTGCGCTGCCCGCTCAAATCGTCGATTTCGCGGCGCAAATCGCTCATGCGTCTGCGGATACGCCGCCTGTCCATTTCCAGCCGCGTTTCGCCGGGGCCTCTCGTGCCGATGCCGCCGCCCAGGCGGGACATTGCCACGCCATGGCCAAGCAGACGCGGCAGCTGATACGCCATCTGCGCCAATTCGACCTGTAAGCGGCCCTCGCGGGACTGTGCCCTCTGCGCAAAAATATCCAGAATCAGCGTCGTGCGGTCAATGACCTTTGCGCCGCGCAGAATATCCTCCAGATTTCGCGTCTGCACGCCGCTCAGCTCGTCATCGAAAATGACGACGTCGGCCTCCCGCGCCTGACAGGCCAGCGAAAGCTCATCCGCCTTGCCGCTGCCGATGTAGGTTGCGGTATCCGGCCTTGTTTTCTTTTGCAGCATCGTGCCGACGACCTCTGCGCCCGCCGTTTCGGCCAGCCGCGCAAGCTCCAACAGAGATTCGTCGCTGTCCAGCCCGACCAGAAACGCGCGTTCCCGATCCTCCTGCGTGCTGTTCGGCGCGCCGATGAACACTTCGCTGTCTGCGAGCTCAATCGCGTCCATCCACGCGCGCTGGGGCAGCTTGCGAACCGAAACGACGTCCGTCAGCTGCACCCGATTCATGCCGCCGACATATTCGCCCAGAAACGCCGCCTGTATGCCCGTCGCGCGGCCGTCCTTTGCGCCGACAGCCGCCATCGCGTCAAACCGCATCGCGCGCAGCGAGCTGATATCTACATCGGAAAGCTGCGGATTTCCGCCCGGATGCGTGTGAATGCAGCGCACCATGCTCAGCCGCTTGGTGTTGCGGCGCAGATGCATGTCTTTCAGCTCCACGCTGCCGATGCCGCCGATGGTGATATCCAGCACCTCGCCGCTGCGCGAAATATACATGCTGATTTCGCGGTTGATGGCGCATGTGAATGCCGCCAGCACATCGAGCAGCTCAGCCGGAGCAAACACCTCGGCCGGAATTTCGATGTCATAGAGCGTTTCCAGCTTCGCCAGCAGCGAATCGCGAATGCCCTCTTTGTTGCCATAAATCATCGGGTGCAAAAACTCCTTTTATCCGTTCAAAATCCGGCACAGTGCCTCCGCCGTCTGCCGAATCTGCGTTTCATCGTTGTCCGCGCCCAGCGAAAAGCGCACGTCCGCGCCCTCGGGCACATGCATCGCGCGAATGACATGCGAGCGCTCCCTTGCGCCTGCCGCGCACGCGCTTCCCGCCGAAACCGCAATGCCCTCCATATCCAGCCGCATGAGCAGCATATTGGTGTCCGCGTCGGGGAAGGTCACATGCAGCGTACCGGGCAGGCGGTTCTGCCTGTCTCCGTTGACGATTGCGTTCGGCATTTGCCGCATGATTTCGCCTTCCAGCAAATCGCGGAGCTTGGCAATGCGGCGAGATTCCTCAGCCATTTCCGCACAGGCCAGCATAAGCGCTTCCCCCATGCCGACAATCGCGGGCGTGTTTTCCGTTCCGGCGCGCAAGCCGCGTTCCTGCTCGCCGCCGTAAATCAAATTGGTGATTTTAACGCCGTTTCGAATGTACAGCGCGCCGATTCCCTTCGGCCCGTAAAACTTATGCGCGGCCATCGAAAGCAAGTCCACATCCAGCGTCTTCACATCAAGCGGAATATGCCCCGCCGCCTGAACCGCGTCGGTGTGCATGAGCGCGCCGTGTTCATGGGCGATTTCCGCGATTTCGGCAATCGGCTGAATCGTGCCCACCTCATTGTTGGCTGTCATCACGGAAATCAAACCTGTTTCCGGTCGAACGGCGTTTTCGATATTCTGCGGTGAAACATGCCCATATCGGTCAACGGGCACATACGTGACGTCATACCCCAGCGATTCCAGTGCCGCACAAGCATTGAGAATGGCGTGATGTTCGATTTGTGTGGTAATGATGTGTTTTTTCCCCTTCATAGCGCGCATCACGCCAAACAGCGCCCAGTTGTCGGATTCAGACCCGCCGCCCGTGAAATAGATTTCCGCCGCATCGGCGTGAATCGCGTCGGCAATCTCCTGCCGCGCCCGATCGACCGCTGCTCTGGCCCTACGTCCCTCGGCATACAGCGCGTTGGCGTTGGCCGCATGCTCCGCGAAATACGGAAGCATGGCTTCAAGCGCTTCTTTTCTGAGCGGCGTGGTTGCCGCATGGTCCAAGTAAATCATGACGACTGCTCCTTCGGGTCAAAACCTATCTTATATATTTTACCCCCCAACCCCTGAGCCTGTCAATACGGCAAAAACAGGCCGAGACGTATGCGTTTTTTCCGCATCAAAAAAGGCGGCGCACGCCTTGCGGCAGATACGTCGTCTTTTGTAACCTGTTTTAATCGCGCACGCAGTCGGCATACAGCGGATGCTTGGCGCAGATTTCAAGTACCTGCCGCTTGACCTCCGGCAGGCACGCTTCGCCTTCACGAATAACGTTCGTGATGAGCGCGGCAATCTGCTTCATCTCCGCTTCCTTCATGCCGCGCGTCGTCACCGCAGGCGTGCCGATGCGCACGCCGCTGGTCACAAACGGGCTGAGGGTTTCTTTCGGAATGGTGTTCTTGTTGACGGTGATGTTGGCCTGCCCCAGCATGGCTTCCAGCGCTTTGCCGGTTACGCCCGTGCTCGTTAAATCCAGCAGCATCAGGTGATTGTCTGTGCCGCCGGAAACAAGGCGAACGCCCTCTTTCGTAAATTCATCGGCCATCGCGCGCGCGTTGAGGATAATCTGATGTTGATAGGCCTTAAATTCGGGGCTCATGGCTTCTTTCAGGCAGACGGCCTTGCCCGCGATGACATGTTCCAGCGGGCCGCCCTGCGTGCCGGGGAAAATCGCCTTGTCAATCGCTTTGGCATATTTCTCTTTGCAGAGAATCATGCCGCCGCGCGGGCCGCGGAGCGTTTTATGCGTCGTCGTCGTCACAAAATCGGCATATGGAACAGGGCTCGGATGTTCGCCTGCGGCGACAAGGCCCGCGATATGCGCCATATCCACCATCAGCAGGCAACCGACTTTATCCGCAATTTCACGCAGACGCGCAAAGTCGATGATTCTCGGATACGCCGACGCGCCCGCGACAATCAGCTTCGGCTTGACTTCAAGCGCCGTCTTTTCCAGTGCATCGTAATCGATGACTTCTTCGTCGTCCGTCACGCCGTAAGGCACGAAATGGAAGTATTTGCCGGACATGTTGACCGGACTGCCGTGCGTCAGGTGGCCGCCGTGCGAAAGATTCATGCCCATCACCGTGTCGCCCGGCTCGAGCATAGCGAAATAGACGGCCATGTTCGCCTGTGCGCCGGAATGCGGCTGCACGTTTGCATGTTCAGCGCCGAAAAGCGTCTTGGCCCGTTCGCGCGCCAAATCTTCGACGATATCGACATACTGACAGCCGCCGTAATACCGCTTCCCGGGGTAGCCCTCGGCATATTTATTAGTCAGGTGAGAACCCATCGCGGCTAGAACGGCGTCGCTGACAAAATTCTCGGATGCAATCAATTCAAGGTGTTCGCGCTGGCGCGTCAGCTCTTTGCGCATCGCGCCGCAAAGCTCAGGGTCAACAGCCTCGATAGATTTGAAATCAATCATAATCCGTACCTGCCTTTTTGATAAGATAGACCTATTATACGCGCAGATTTTGACAAAAGCAAGACTTCTCAATTCAAATTATCGACGGAAAACGCGTCAAATTTCCGAAAAAAAGAAAGAGAAGAGGCCGAACAAATCGACTTCCTCTCTTTGCTGTTTATCATTTGCGGATTACTTGTTCTCCGTCGGCGCTTTCGGCGCAGCCGGGGCGGCAGGCTTTGCGGCTGCCGGAGCAGCGGGCTTCGCCGCAGCCGCGGGGGCCTTCTTCACCTTGTCCAGCTTGTTGCGCGGAGCGCGGCGGTCACGCATGGTGATGGCCTTCTTCGGGCACTTCGCCGCGCACAGGCCGCAGCCCGTGCACGCACCGAGCACCTTGTGCGGCTGCTTGAGCGCGCCCTCGATGGCATCAAACTTGCACTGTCTGGCGCACATGGTGCAGCCCACGCACTTGCTTGGGTCGATATAAGCCTCTTTGCGGGTCTCGAAATCGGCTTCCATCGCACCGGTCGGGCAGGCGTCGGCACAGGCCATGCAGCCCACGCACTTCTCGTAATCGATCTTAGGAACGCCGTTCTCCATCTCGATTGCGCCGAAGTTACAGGCCTTCACACAGGCTTCGCAGCCGATGCACGCGCGGTCGCACTTTTCTTTCAGCGCGATACCCTTTTCGGGATTGTGGCAGCCCACATTCACCGCGCGTCCGGCCGGACGCATGGACAGAACATGCTGCGGGCAGGCGGCAACGCACTTCTTGCAGCTCTGGCACTTTTCTTCATCCACCACGGCAATCTGCTTAATCGGGTCGATGTGAATCGCGTCGAACGGGCAGGCGCGCTCGCAGGTGCCCAGACCTAGGCAGGCATACTGACAGGCCTTCGTGCCGTTGTTCACCAGCGACGCGGCCACGCAGTCCTTCACGCCCTGATACTCGGCCTTCGGCTTGCAGTGGTCGCCATAGCCCTGACAGGCCACGGAAGCCACCATACGGACGGAAGCATTGACCGAAACGCCCATGATTTCGCCCATCTTGGCGGCACAGGCAGGGCCGCCCACGGCGCAAGCGCCGACTTCGGCCTTGCCTTCGGCAACGGCGGCCGCATAGCCGTCGCAGCCGGGGAAGCCGCAGGCGCCGCAGTTCGCGCCCGGCAGGCATTCGCGCAGCGCTTCGGCCTTTTCATTGACAGGCACCTTGAACACGCGGCCGGTGACGCCCAGCAGCGCGCCAAAGAGCAAGCCCAGAACGCTCATGACAAGCGCGGCAATTAAAATTGCACTCATACTCACGTTGGTTTCCTCCCTCGCTCTGCGATCAGATCAGGCCGCTGAAGCCGTTGAAAGCAACGGCCATCAGGCCGGCGGTAATCATCGCGCCGGTGAAGCCCTCCATCCACTTGGGCATATTGTTCAGCGCCAGACGCTCGCGGATGCCGGCGAACAGGCAGATGGACAGCGTATAGCCCAGCGCGGAAGCCACGCCGTTGACGACGGAGAGAATCAGGTTATAGCCTTCGGTCACGTTCAGCTGCGCAACGCCCAGCACGGCGCAGTTGGTCGTAATCAGCGGCAGATAGACGCCCAGCGCCTGATACAGGCCCGGGGACATCTTCTTAATCGCCATTTCGACGATCTGCACCAGCACGGCAATGACAAGAATGAACGCGATGGTCTGCAGATACTCAAGTCCCAGCGGGACGAGCAGGAACGCATTGACCAGATACGCCACCAGCGAAGCCACGGCCATAACGAACGTAACCGCCATGCCCATGCCGAACGCCGTCTCCAGCTTCTTGGAAACGCCCAGAAACGGGCAGATGCCGTAGAAGCGGGACATTGCAAAGTTGTTGACGAAGATAGACCCAATCAGGATCGTAAGAATTGCATTCATCGTCTTTCCTCCTTACGCCTTCTTGGGCAGCAGCTTGTTCACCAGCGCAAGGGTCAGACCCAGCACGATGAAGCCGCCGGCCGGCTTAACCAGAATACCCATCGGCAGATAGCTTTCCGGCATGACCTGCACGCCGAACAGCGTGCCCGCGCCGAACAGCTCGCGGATGGAAGAAATCAGCGTGATGGCCAGCGTGAAGCCGAGGCCCATGCCCAAGCCGTCCACCGCAGAGGCCAGCGGCTTGTTCTTGAAAGCGAACGCTTCCGCGCGGCCGAAGATGATGCAGTTGACGACGATCAGCGGGATAAACACGCCCAGCGACGCATCCAGCGCCGGCAGGAACGCTTTGATAATCAGCTGAACAATGGTAACAAAGGTCGCGATAACCACGATAAACGCGGGAATACGAATCTGATCCGGAATCGCCTTGCGCAGCAGGGAGATCACCAGGTTCGAGAAAATCAGAACAAAGGTAACGGCCAGACCCATGCCAATGCCGTTGCTCGCCGCGGTCGTGATGGCCAGCGTCGGGCACATGCCCAGCACCATGCGGAACGTCGGGTTCTCGTCAATGATGCCGTTCATGAAGATTTTTCCATATTTCTTCATTTACTGCACCTCCTTAGCGGCCTGCTTGAGCGCGTCGTTGATGGCGTTGCTGGTCAGCGTCACGCCGCTCTTCACGTCAATCTGCGCCGACGCGATATCCTGCCCCACCAGCGCGTCAAAGATGCTCTGGTCGGCAATCAGGTCAGCGCCGAAGCCCGCGGTCTCGTTGTGCTCAGGCACGGAAACGGACACGATTTTGCTGTTGCCGTCCAGCGTGATTTCCACTTTGAACGGCGCAATGCCCGTCACATCATACGTGCCGACGGTCAGATCGCTGGTCGCGCTTTCGTCGAGAACAGCCTCGCCGACAGTCGCTGCAGCCTGCTTGAGCGCGTCGTTGATGGCGTTGCTGGTCAGCGTCACACCGCTCTTCACATCGATCTGCGCGGTCGCAATGTCCTGACCCACCAGCGCGTCAAAAACGCTCTGGTCGGCAATCAGGTCAGCGCCAAAGCCTGCGGTCTCGTTGTGCTCGGGCACGGAGACAGACACGATTTTGCCGTTTTCATCCACGGCAATCGCAACCTTGAACGGCGCGATACCCGTGACATCGTATTCGACGGCAGTCGCCGTTTCGGATTCGGTCGCCTCGACAGCCGTTTCGGCGGTCGGCTCGGCCGTCGCTTCCGCAGTCACTTCAACGGAAGCTTCCACGGCGATACCGTTCGCAACCATAGCCTGTCTGAGCGCGTCGTTAATGGCGTTGCTGGTCAGCGTTACGCCGCTCTTCACATCCACCTGAGCCGTCGCCAAATCCTCGCCGACCAATGCGGAGAGCGCATCGTCGGTCAGCATGTCCGCGCCAAGGCCCGGCGTCTCGTTGTTGTTCGGGGCGCTGACGGAAACAATCTTGCCGTCCTCAACCTCGACATACAGCGTGAACTTGTTCATGCCCTTTACGGTGTAGGGATCGCCCGCCACTGCCGGAGCGGCTTCCGCGCCGCCGCCGAAGTCGGCCGCAGCCTGCTTGAGCGCGTCGTTGACAGCGTTGCTGGTCAGCGTCACGCCACTCTTCACGTCAATCTGCGCCGACGCGATATCCTGACCCACGAGCGCATCAAAGATGCCCTGGTCGGCGAGGAGATCCGCGCCGAGACCCGGGGTCTCATTGTTTTCCGGAACGGTGACAGAGACAATCTTACCCGCGTCATCCAGCTCAATCGCAACCTTGAACGGGCCGAAACCGGTCACATCATAGGTCTTTGCGCCGCCTTCGGCCTCACCGGAAGCCGCAGCCTGCTTGAGCGCATCGTTGATGGCGTTGCTGGTCAGTGTCGCGCCGGCCTTCACGTCAATCTGCGCAGTCGTGATGTCCTGACCCACCAGCGCGTCAAACACGCTCTGGTCGGCAATCAGGTCAGCGCCGAAGCCCGCAGTCTCATTGTTCTCGGGCACAACGACGGAAACAATCTTACCGTTGCTGTCCACCGTCACTTCGACCTGGAACGGCGCAAAGCCGGTCACATCGTAAGTGCCCATGGTGGTCTCAACCGGAACATCCTCGCCCGCGTCGCCGCCGTTGACGGCAGCCGCTTCGGCCAGAATCGCATCCTTATCGCCCGCGTGCGGCTCAATGCCGAGCGTGTTCTTGGTGTAGGTCAGCATCTCCTGCACGGCGTTCACAAACGCGCTGGAAGAGATGGTCGCGCCAGCGATGGTATCCACATCGTTGCGCAGCGTGTCGGGGTCAGCCGCAATCGCGATGAACTGCTCCTTGAACGCGTCGTCTCCTACGCGGCTGCCCAGGCCCTGCGTCTCCTGAAGGGAGCCGACGTAAACCTGCGTCGCATAGCCGTCCACGCTCACGCCGAGCGTAATCGGGATTTCTCCGCCGTAGCCCTGCGGGTTCGCGGTCAGGGCATAGCCCTTGATGCTGCCGTCAGCGTTCTTACCGATGAAGATTTCATCGAGCACGCTGTCCTCGGCAATGCCTTCATACTCAATCTGCTCGTACTCGCAGCCCGGCAGAACCGTGTTCAAAGCGGTCATCTTGGAAGCCAGCTTCTGCGCCTCGATCGGGCCCTTGGTGACTTCGTTGGTGATGGCCAGCAGCACGGAGGCGACAAGCGCAAAGATGAACAGACGGAGCGCAAGCTTCATAATATCACCCATTACTTCTTGACCTCCCCAAAGCTCTTGTTGCCGGTCACGCGCTCAATCAGCGGCGAGCAGACGTTCATCAGCAGGATGGCGTAGGAGCACCACTCCGCCGGCGTCTTTTTGCAGAAACGGAAGATAAACAGCAGCAGACCGCAGCCGATGCCGAACACGATCTTGCCCTTCGCCGTCGCCGGAGAAGAGGAATAATCGGTCGCCATGAAGAACGCGCCGAGAATCAGGCCGCCGGAGAGCAGCTGGGTCAGCGTCGCATTCACGTCAAAGCCGGTCGCCAGCAGATAGCACACCGCAAACGTGCCGATAAAGGCCGCCGGAATGTGCCAGGTGATGACCTTCTTATAGAAGAGATAGGCCGCGCCGACGAGCAGGGCCAGCTTGCAGGTCTCGCCGATGGTGCCCGGGATGTTGCCCAGGAACAGCTGGCCCAGCGAATACGTGCCGGCCGCCGCGCCGATCGGGGTCGCGGAAGCCACGGCGTCAACACCCGCCAAATTGCCAAATGCCGGCGTAGCGAACGTGTTCATCAGGCTCGCCCAGGACAGCGCCAAAATCGCGCGTGCCGCAAGCGCCGGATTGATGAAGTTCTGGCCGATACCGCCGAAAATCATCTTGCACAGCAGAATAGCGATGACAGCGCCGATAACGGGCATCCAATACGGCACGGTGCCCGGCAGGTTCATCGCCAGCAGCATGCCGGTCACAACCGCGCTGAAATCGCCGATCGTGTTGCGGGAATGGGTGGCCTTGCAGTACAGCCACTCGCTCAGAACCGCAGCCGCGACAGACAATGCGAGGATAATCGCCGAACGATAGCCGAAGAACAGCACGCCGGCGACGGCAGCGGGCAGCAGCGCAATGCAGACATCCTGCATGATGCTCGCGGTCGAGACATTATCGCGCAGATGCGGAGAAGACGAAATCACATACTTGGACATTTTCACGTTCCTCCGTACTCAATTAGGACTTTTTGGCTTTCGTTCTGGCAATCGCCTTGGCCACGCGGCAGCTCTGCGTCAGCTCGCGCTTGGCCGGGCAGGCGTAGGTGCAGCTGCCGCACTCCATGCAGTTCATGGCGCCGGCGGCAATCGCGCCGTCATAATTGCCGTGACGAACGAGAGAATCAATCTTCGCGGGCGCAAGCTTCATCGGGCAGGCGCGCATGCAGCGGCCGCAGCGGATGCACGCGGATTCCTCGGCGGAAACCGCTTCTTCGCCCAGCGCCAGGAAGCCGCCGAAATTCTTGGTAATCGGCAGATTCAGCGTAGAAACCGCATTGCCCATCATCGCGCCGCCGACGATCAGCTTGCGCACGCCGTCGGTCAAGCCGCCGACCTGGTCGATCAGGTCGAGCAGCGGCGTGCCGATGCGCACGCGGAAGTTGGTGGGCTTGGCCACGCGGCCGGTCACGGTCACAACGCGGTCAATCAGCGGCTGACCCTTGCGCACGGCCGCGGACAGCGCCGCGCACGTGCCGACGTTCAGCACCACGCACTTCGCCGCGGACGGCAGCTTGCCGTTGGGCACGATGCGGCCGGTCAGCGAATAGATGAGCGTCTTTTCAAAGCCCTGCGGATAGCGCGCGGGCAACGACACGACCTCGATGTTCTGCTTGCCGGAAGCCGCTTCGCGCATCGCGGCGACGGCGTCGGGCTTGTTGTCCTCGATGCCGACCTTCGCGCAGGAAACGCCGCTGGCCTTCATTGCCAGCACAATGCCGTCCACAATCTGCTCGGCGTTTTCCACCATGATGCGATGGTCGCTGGTCAGATACGGCTCGCACTCGCTGCCGTTGACGATGAGCGTGTCGGGCTTTTCTTCTAATTTAGACGTGTCGAGCTTCACATTGGTCGGGAACGCCGCGCCGCCCATGCCGACGATGCCGCATCGGGCCGCGATGGATGCGATATCCGCCGCGCTCAGCGCGTCAACGTTTGCGCACGGCTGCACGGACTCATCCCAACGATCCTCAAAGTCGTTTTCAATCACGACAGCGGGAACGCTCTTTCCGCTCGCCACGGTGCAGGTGGTAATCGCCACAATCTTGCCGGAAACAGACGCATGTACCGGCGCGGAAATGAATCCCTGAGCCTCTCCGATGATTTGGCCCATGTTCACAATCTGGCCCACCTTCACGCAGCACACCGCAGGTGCGCCGCCGTGCTGAGCCATTGCAATCGTCACACGAGCCGGGGCGGCCGCGTTCACGATCTGCTGAGATTGGGTCGCACTTTTGCCATTGCCAATCTCGCGGGGATGGACGCCTCCGCCAAATGTCTGGGTAGTAGCCACAGACAAGTTCCTCCCTTCGCTTTTCAAGGCGGCACACCTCTTGCCGACATGCCGCATGCTTGAATGAAATGTCACGAGTCATTATATCATAGAAACGCTAAAATGCAAACAGAGTTTCTGCTTTTCTTTATCGTTAGTTTTTTCTCTAACCCATGTTTCTCTTTGTTTCGCTCGTTTTTCCGTTCTTCCCGACAGCATGCGCCTGCCGATTTCCGCTTCAAAGTGACTTTTTTCTTCACAAGCGCAAAAAAGACGGATTCTGTGTGCCCGTCGGCCTGCACAATATATCGACTGCATTCGGTTTTGATATTCATCACGGTTCATCATCGAAGAGCAATCAAAAAAGACCGTCGGTCTGTTTTTGTCCCGACGGCCGCGAAGGTAAAATTTCATGTCACAGCAGAATGCAGACCATCCCGCCGTTTCCTTCGTTGATGATTTTTTCGAGCGTTTGCTGAACTTTCAGCTGTGTGTCCTCCGGCATGTGCATCAGCTTGGTGGACAGCCCTTCCCGAACCAAATCGGAGAGCGGTTTGCCGAACAGATTGCTTTGCCAGAGCTTCTGCGGGTCCTGCTCAAAGCTTTCCATAAAATACCGCAGCATTTCCTCGGATTGCTGCTCCGTGCCGACCACGGGCGACACCTCCGTCTGAATATCCACGCGTATCATATGCAGGCTCGGCGCGCTGGCGCGAAGCCGAACGCCGAATTTTCCGCCCTTTCCAATGATTTCCGGCTCCTGAAGCGTCAATTCCTCAAGCTGCGGCGGCACAAGGCCGTATCCCGTCTCGCGCACGGATTTCAGCGCCTGCGCCACGTGGTCGTATTCCCGCTTCGCTTCGATGAGTTCCCGCAGCAGAGACAACAGATGCGCGTCGCTCCGTATCTCCGTGCCGCATTGCTCGGCCAGCACCTGATTGAAGAGTCCTTCCTTGACAATCATCTGCATGGCGATGCAGCCGCTTCCGTGTTCAATGCTGCGAACCGCGACATTTTCCAGATAGGGGTTCTGCTCAAGTGCTCGGGTAAAGGTCTCGGTCTCTCCGATTCTGAGATTGTCCATGACGGATTGCTGCAGGCTGTCCATCAGGCTCTGAATCAGCCAATGCGTTTCATCCAGCGCGCTGAGCCACTCCGGCGTTTGAAGCGCAATCTGCACCACGGGGAATTGCCCCAGCACCTGTTCCAGCAGCCCTTCGATATCCTCTTCTTCCATTTCTTCCACGTTCATGGCGACCACGGGAACGGCGTAATCCTCCTCGAGCGTCTTTCTCAGGCTCTGCGTCTTAGCGGATGCAGCGTTCTGCGTGTTGAGCACGACTGCGAACGGCTTGCCCAGATTTTTAAGTTCCGCCACAACGCGCGCTTCCGCCGGCACATAGGCCGCGCGCGGCAGATCGGTCACGCTTCCATCCGTCGTCACAACCAGACCGATGGTCGAATGCTCGCTGATGACCTTCTGCGTGCCCACTTCCGCGGCGCGTTCAAAAGGCATTTCCTCATCCGACCACGGCGTGTGCACCATCCGAAGGGCCTCTCCCTCCGTCGTGCCCAACGCGCCGTCCACCATATAGCCCACGCTGTCCACAAAGCGCAGCCGCACATGGTTGCTGCTCGGCAGCGCAATATCTACCGCTTCCGACGGAACAAACGCGGGCTTGGTGGTCATCACGGTGCGCCCCGAACCGCTTTGGGGCAGATCATCCTGCGCACGCGCGCGGATATGCGCGTTTTCAATCGCCGGAAGAATCATCTTTTCCATCAGTCGTCTGATAAAGGTGGATTTTCCCGTCCGCACAGGCCCGACCACGCCGACGTACACATCGCCTTGTGTGCGCTGCGCGATATCCTGATAAAGGTCATACGCTTGCATAACATCCCTCCCTGCCGTCATGCCAACGTATGCTTGCCCTCTGCCCGATATTACGCGTCTTGAGACGGCATTTCAAGCGTGACTGAGATTTCCATTTCTTCGCCCGCGGGAATGTCATCCTGAACCGTCAGGGCTTCAAGATTGGGAATGCGGTAAATTGTCAGCGTAATCGTATCGCCCGCCGCATGCGTCGCCAGCCGATTCGTCAAATCGGTATGAAGCGTGACGCGTTCCGAATCCATTTGTATGATGATGTCGTGCGGGCGAATCCCCGCCCTTTCCGCGACGCTTCCCGATACAACCGCGCTCACATATACGCCTGCCGGAATCAGACCGACCGTCGGTTCGTCACTTCCGCGAATCGTCATCACGGATATGCCCAGTTTCGGCCGCGTCACTTTGCCGTATTGAATAATGCTGTTTACAATCGGCTGCACCACGTCCACGGGAATCGCCATCGCGATACCCTCGATGGATGCGATATTCTCCTGCCCGTTGGCGCTGAATTTCAGCGACGGAATGCCGATGAGTTCGCCGCGCGTGTTGAACAGCCCACCACCGCTGTTGCCCGAATTGATGGCCGCGTCCGTTTGCAGCATTTTAACGATGGATGAGCCTTCAAGCTCGCGGTTCAGCGCCGAGACCACGCCAACCGTCACCGTATCCGCAAATTGTTTACCCAGCGGATTGCCGATGACAATCGCCCAGTCGCCCACTCGAACCGCTGCCACATCGCCCATCTTGACGGCGGGCAGGTCAACTTCTTCCATCACGCGCAGCACGGCCAAATCCGTCAGCTCGTCATAACCCACAATTTCCGTTTTCAGATACCGCCCCTGGCTGAGCACCTGCACGTCGCTTGCCCCTTCAATGACATGGTAATTGGTCACAACATGGCCCTGTGTCGTGACGACGACGCCCGAACCCGTCGCCTGTTCAACCAGCTCCGTTTGCCCATTGATGATGTTAAACGAATTGGCGCGGTTGCTTACGCCGACCACGCACGGCATCACCGCCTGCACCACATCCGCAAACGGGCTTTGCACGCCGTCCAGCGTCTGCACATATTCCCCCTGTGCATACACGCTTTCGGCAGACTGCGCGTCACCTCCCGCTATCGCAACGATTTCAATCGCCAGCACGAGTCCCAGCGCAATCAGCGCCGCTTTTCGGAAAAACTCCCTTTTGTCCATGCTCTCACCTCGGATATAGGCTTTCCGAATCCGCCTTTTTTCACACGGACAAGCGCCCGATTGACGCAATCGCTTTTTCATCCAATGAAAAAATGCCTCACCCTTTCGGATGAAGCATTTTTTGTTTATTTCAACGAAACAATGGTCACGCCGGTTTCGCCTTCGCCGTAGCGGCCCAGACGGAAGCTGCTCACGCACGGATGGCGGCGCAGACAATCCTGAATGCCTGCACGAAGAACGCCCGTTCCGTTTCCGTGGATGATGCTGACCTCGCCAAGAGAAGAAAGCATCGCGTCGTCGATGAACTTTTCCACCTCGGGGATGGCCTCGTCCAGCGCCATGCCGCGCACGTCCAGTTCCTGCCGCACCGCGCGTGTGCTCACATCCACCCGTGCTTCGCGCATGGATTTTTTGCGTTCGAGTTTCTTCTGTTCCTTTTTCACAAGCTGCTGTGTTGCCGTCAATGTTCGCAGATCGGAAAGCGGCGCGCGCATTTTCATCATGCCGACCTTGAGCTGCACGTAGCCTTTGCTGTCCGCAGGCGCGACAATCGTCGCATCTACATCCATCGACGCGATGTGCACCATGTCGCCCGCTTTGACAGATTTCGGAATTTCGCCGCCGACTTCTTTCTTGTCAGCCAGCTCGTCCTGTGCCTTTTCCATCTGCTTTTTGACTTTTTGAATCTCGTGCTCCTGAGCCCCGCCCGCTTTTTTCATTGCGCGCAGTTCGGCAATCATGGCTTCCGACTCGCGTTTGGCGTTTTCAACGATGCGCTTGGCTTCGTCCTTCGCCTTGCGGATGGATTTCTCGCGCTGGTCCTCAAGCTTTTTCTTTTCGGCTTCCGCCTGGTCGCGGATGGAAATCATCTCGTTTCGCGCCTGCTCGGCCAGCTCGCGTTCCTTCTTGGCAACCTGACGGTGGTATTCCGCATTGGCGATGACATCCTCAAAACGCACCTGCTCTTTGGAAAGCAATTCTTTCGCTTTGCCGATGATGAACTCCGGCAGGCCGAGTTTTCTGGAAATTTCAAACGCGTTGGATTTGCCCGGAATGCCGATGGAGAGCCGATAGGTCGGCCTGAGCGTCGCAACGTCAAACTCAACGGAAGCGTTTTCCACATTCGGCGTCGTCAGCGCATATTCCTTCAGCTCGCTGTAATGCGTCGTCGCGACGGTGCGCGTGTGCATATCCAGCAAGGTGGAAAGCACCGCCTGAGCCAACGCCGCGCCTTCCGTCGGGTCGGTGCCCGCGCCGAGCTCGTCAAAGAGCACGAGCGATTCGGGCGTGACGCTTTGCAGAATCGAAACAATGTTCGTCATATGGCCCGAGAACGTGGAAAGCGACTGTTCGATGGATTGCTCGTCGCCGATATCGGCAAACACATCATCAAAAACGGCGAGTTCCGTGCCGTATTCCGCCGGAACCTGCAAGCCGGACTGTGCCATCAGCGTAAACAGACCGGTGGTCTTGAGCGTAACGGTTTTGCCGCCCGTGTTCGGGCCGGTGATAATGAGGGTTGTAAAATCACTGCCCAGCCGAATATCCAGCGGCACGACCTTCTGCGGGTCGATTAACGGATGGCGGCCGCGCACGATATTCAGCCGACCTTCATGGTTCATTTTCGGCATGCAGCCGTTCAGCTGTTTGGCCAGCGACGCTTTGGCGAACGCGAAATCGAGCTGAGCCAGAATGGCCAGGTTATCCGCAATCGCGTCCGCCTCCGGCGCAATCTGCGCGGAGAGCATCCGAAGAATCTTTTCGATTTCCACCTTTTCCGCCGAAAGCAACTGCTTCAGCTCGTTGCCGATTTCTACGACGGACATCGGCTCGATAAACACCGTCGCGCCCGTGGAGGATTGGTCGTGCACAATGCCCGGCACCATGGAGCGGTATTCCTGCCGAACCGGCAGAACATAGCGGTCTGCGCGCATAGTGATAATCGCATCCTGCAAATACTTCTGGAAATTCGGATTGTGAATCATGCCGTTCAGCCGCTCGCGCACGCGTTCGTTGCAGGCGCGCATCTTTCGGCGAATTTGGAAAAGCTCGTTGCTTGCGCGGTCCGCAATTTCATCCTCGCTGATAATCGCGTCGGAAATCGCCTGCTCAATGGCTTTGAACGTCGAAAGCCGAGAAGCATTGGCGCTGAGCAGCGGCGTATCCTGCCTGTCCGTCACAATAGCGTCCCGCGCCGCTCTGGAAGCGCGCAGACATGCGCCGACATCCATCAGCGCGCGCGGCGAAAGCGACGAACCGATTTGCGCCAGATGCAGCGCGGCATGCACATCCGAAAACGGAATCATCGGCGTGCCGCCCAAATAAGCCAGCAGGCTGTGCGCCTCTTCCGTCTCCTGCTGCATGCGCAAAACATCCTCAATGCAGCCCGATGGGGTCAGCGCGTCGCAAAGTGCCCGCCCCATCTCGGATACGCAGTATTGGGCCAGCTGCGCGCGAATCTTGGTAAATTCAAGCACGCGCAAAGATCTTTCATTCATGAAGTTCTCCTTTTATTGAACGCCGCGCATCAGCTGTCCGGCGGTTGCCGTCAGCGAAGCGGCGTGAAGCGCTCTTCCGGTATCCATCACGCTGCGATAAGACGCGGTGATTTCCCGCTGTCTTTCAAACGTTTCGTCCGTAAACGCAAGCCGAATGCTGACGGAGAAATTCCGCAGTTTTTCAGCGTATTTCGCCATATCCGTTTCCACGCTGTTGTAAAGCCGAAGTACGCACCCGTGCTCCATTTGCAGTCGGCGCAGCGGGAAATGATAGCCCTTTCTGTCCGTATAGGTTTCGGGGCAGCCGCCTGATTTTGCGCACGCGTCGCAGCGGTCATCCTGCCTGTCGTCGCCCTTTTCCGTTCTGCGCGGGCAATGATTGAGCAGCATCAGTTGTGTACGGCCGTAGGCTTCCATGACGTAATTGCCGCCACAGGCAAACACATCGCGCAATTCCTTCTGATTCAACTCACAAGAGACCGTCAGTCGGTTGACGTTCAGCGCCATGTAAAACACTGCACAGGCATGATTCATCACATTCAGGCCCTGGCCGCCGAAAACCGGCACAGGCCAATCGAGCGCCAGCTGCCCCGCGTTGTTGGCCGTAACGCCGCCGAATCGCTCCGCATTTTCACAAACCCACGCATGTATACGCGTCAGCTCATCGCTGTGCATCACGGCGGGCAGAACGAAAATCGGCTTTATGTCCTGTGCGGATTGCAGCGCACGGTTCAGCGCTTCGGGTCGATAGATTTGCGGCTGCCACTCAAACGCATCCGCCCCGCAACCCAGCAGGGCTTTTGCTCGGCCCAAATCCTCGCCCTGTACAATCAGCAGGCGTTCCTGTTTCGGCATTTCGCATGCTTGAGGGACAAACCGACGGTCGGTTTGCGCAACTTCAAGTCGGGCTTTTCGCATCTGTTCCAGAGCGTCACGGCGCATTGCGTTGAGCATGCCCGCCGTCATGAACGCGTTTTTGCTTTCCAGCGTCAGTTCATGCAGGCTGTACGGCGTTCCGCCGAGCTTGCCCAGCTGCTTGGCCGCCATATCTTGGTCGAGCGCGCGCTGCTGTGCCGCATCGACGGCCTGTTCGCTCGCAACCCGAACACAGTGCCCGTCCGCATCCGTAACCGTAAGTACCGCTGCTTTTTCGGGCATGGCATACAGATTCATATCCAGCGGAATGTGAACGTTTTCCCGATTCATCACTTCGCGGATGGCCTTCATCTGCGTCGCATCTGTCAGGCGGAATACCTCGTCGCCGACGCGTGCCTGTCCGGCGGCAATGCGCACCGTCGCTTCGCTTCCGCTCGGCATATTCTTGCCGGAATAGGTGAAATCCGTCTCCTGTCTGCCGCGCGTTTGCAGCCCGTCGCCGTCGTTCAGCGCTTTCGTTAGCCGAACCTGCGCAAGCGGGCCGCGCATAGACATAATTTTTCCGACCGAAATACCCCAGTGATTCGGCCTTTCCCAGCTCATCAAGGCGGCATTGCTCTTCTCCATCACATAGCCTTCCGTGAAACCGCCGCGGTTGAAGACCTGCCGAAGTCCCTCGAGTGTCGCCTGACTCGGATGATAGGCAACACGGGCCTCCGCTGCGTCAAGCGCCTCGCGATAGGCTTTGGTAATTACGCCAACATATTCGGGCCGCTTCATGCGGCCTTCGAGCTTGAAGGAATACACGCCCGCATCCCGCAGTTCGGGAATCCTGTCGATGAGCATCAAATCCTTGGTGGAGAGCAGATAGCCGCTTGTGCCGTCATCCAGCGTATATGGCAGACGGCAGGGCTGGGCGCATCGGCCGCGGTTGCCGCTCCGTCCCCCAATCATGCTGGAAAACAGGCACTGTCCCGACACGGCCACGCAGAGCGCGCCGTGCGCAAACGCTTCCACCTCAATGCCGATATCCGCCATCTTGCGCAGTTCTTCCAGCGAACACTCGCGGGCCGGCACAACGCGCGCAAAGCCCATGTCCTTCATCAGCTTGGCACCCTGAGCGTTGTTGATTGTCATCTGCGTGCTTGCGTGCAGAACCAAATGCGGATACCGCTGCTGAATGATGCGCACAGCGCCCATATCCTGAACAAGCACCGCATCCACATGCACGTCCGAAAGCAAATCGAGTACGTCGCAGAGATTGTCGATTTCGCTTTGCTTGACCAGCGTGTTGACCGTCACATAAATCTTTTTGCCGCGTTCATGGGCGTAATCGACGGCTTCGCGCAGGCCGTCCGCGTCAAAATTGCCCGCATAACTGCGCGCGCCGAACGCCGTGTAGCCCAAATAAACCGCATCCGCCCCGCAGGCGACGGCGGCAACGAGCGCTTCGCGATTCCCCGCCGGTGAAAGCAATTCCATCTCTTTTCCTCCGAAAAAGGCGGCGCAGGGCAACTACTGCCGGCGCCGCCGCATGTTTTACGCGTTTTCGTCTTTGCCCGGCTCCGCGTGAGCCTCATCCAGCTCTCGGCGAAGGCGGTTCACTTCATCCTGCGCGGTGAACAGTTCATCCGCCAGCGTCATTGCCGTCAGCACGGGCAGCATGCTTTCGCCCGCACGCGTGAGAATCGCCAATTCGCGCATTCTCCTGTCCACATAGCGCGAAAGTCGCTGCACCTTCTCCGGCTGCTGATCGGTCACCATCGTGTAATCGTGCCCCATCAGATGAACGACGACCTTGTTTTTGTTCACGGTGCGCCTCCGATCAGCCGCGTCCCTTCAGCTTTTCAAACGTATAGGTTTCGCCGTAGGTATCCACGCGGACGGACTTCATCTTCTGCTCTTCATACGGCTTATCCATCGCGTCGCGCGGCACGCTGACAATCGCGTCCGCCGTCTCCATGCCCTCGGTCACCTTGCCGAACGCCGCGTACTGGCCGTCCAGATACGGCGCGTCATCCACCATGATGAAGAACTGCGAACCGGCAGAATTGGGCATCATGCTGCGCGCCATCGACAGCACGCCGCGGGTATGCTTGAGCGGGTTGGCAATGCCGTTGCGCGCAAATTCGCCGCGGATGCTGTAACCCGGGCCGCCGGTGCCGCGGCCGAGCGGGTCGCCGCCCTGAATCATGAAGCCCGGAATCACGCGGTGAAAAATCACGCCGTCATAAAACCCGCTGTTCGCCAGCTCCACAAAGTTGGCCACGCTGATGGGCGCGGTTTCGGGATACAGTTCGCCCTTCATCGTCTGCCCGTTTTCCATTTCAATGATAAAAGTCGGATTCATTTTGTTTTCCTCCTCGTTATTCGCGCGCATCCGGCGCGATATCTTCATCCGTCAAAAAGTGCCCGCCGAAAAGCGTTTGAACGTCTTTAACAATCGCTTCCGCAGTCAGGGGATAGCCGCATTTCGCCAGCGGCAGGTATGCATCGCAGAGCGCGGGCCAAATCGCCTCTCTGGCCGTTATCCAGCGCCCCAGCATCTGCTCAGGCAACGCCGCTTCGCTCGCATACGGCACAAAGCGCGTCCCCAGCCTGCTCAGCGCAAGCGCAAGATGATGATTCACACGAACAAGCAGCCGCCGTCTTGTCGCCGCCGCTTCAATCAGCCGCGGCTCAACAGCTTCATCAGCAAAAGCCACGGCGTGCACGCCGACAAACGAATCTGTCAGGCGCAAAAAGCACTCGAGCCGCTCCTCGGTTTCAAGACGCATATGCAGCCGCAGTTTTTCATCTTCACACAGCGGCATCAGGCAAAACCGCAAGGCGTTTTCGTCAAAGCACGCCGGAAAGATATCTTTTGCTCCGCAGCAGCGCGCCGTCCGCATGATAGCTTCCGCCCGCTCGGCATAATCCACGCCGTATCGCTTCGGCGCAAAAAAGTCGTCGGGCAAAGCGAGCAGCGGCGCAATTCGGTCATCGTCAAACGTGGCCTGTTCCGCCTTGCCGAACGGAACGCGGGCAAACACCCGTTTGGCACGCATGACATCCAGAATTTCGCGCAGATACGCTTCCCGCGTGTAGCCGCTTTGAATCAGCGCGGCCCGCGGCAAATCGTCGGACGGCATATCCAGCGCTTCCAGCGCGGCAAACGCGGCGGCTGCATCCGCCTGAAACGGCGTGCCCGCTTCGGCGGAGGGCATGGTCTTGGCCAACGCTTTAACGCCCATTTCACCGTCGCACACGTCAAAATCGAGCATCGTTTCCACCGCTTCCGCCCGACGAACCGCCTGCTTGACACATCGCCGCAGCGCCTGCTTGTCGCCGATTACCACAGCCTTCGCCCCCTTCGCCGTCTCGGCTTAATCCGCCCGCTTTGCCTTTTCGGCAAAAACGGCGCGTTTGCGCTCAATCATCTCGTCCACGCGCTCAATATACTGTTCAATATTGGCTATATTCGGCGCGCGGAGGATTTTCTCCTCTTCCCGCATGACGCATTTTGAAATTCCGCCTGCGCCGAGCGCCAGCACGCTGGTGGTCTCTTCCATATTGTCGATGTTATACCGACAGAAACGGCCCGGCAGCGCATAGCCCACGTTCTCCAGATTTTCCGCCATGTATTTCTGCCTGTACAGATAATACGCACGCATGCCCATATCATGCGCCGTCTGCCTACCGAGCGCCACCATACGGGCGACATCCTGTTCGCGCTGGGCGTATTTCTCCTCGTGCAGACGGCTCGAACGCTTGATAGCCAGCGTATGCACCGTCAAGCTTTCGGGCCGAAGCCTTTCAATCTCGTCAAGCGTGTGCGCAAACATCGCGTAATCTTCGCCCGGAAGCGCCGCGATGACGTCCATATTGATATCGTCAAAGCCGATGCGCCGCGCAAGCGCATAAGCTTCTTCGGTCTGTTTGGCGGTGTGCGCGCGCCCGATACGCACCAGCGTTTCGTCGTTCATCGTCTGCGGATTGATGCTGATTCGCGTAACCGGATGCTCGTGAATCATGCGCAGCTTCCGCTCGTCCAGCGTATCCGGCCGTCCGGCTTCAACGGTGAACTCCTCCATCACGCCGAAGTGCTTTTCGATATGGTTCAGCAGGCTTTCCAGCTGCGGCGTGGTCAGGCTGCTCGGCGTGCCGCCGCCGATATAACCCACGCGGATGTGCAGCCCCATCTCCCGGGCCATGTCGGCGCAGGCTTCGATTTCACGAAACAGCGCTTTCAAATACGGCTCGATCAGATGGCCGTCACCGATTTCGCCTGAAGAAAACGA
Source organism: uncultured Clostridia bacterium (assembly GCA_934675735.1). Lineage (GTDB taxonomy): Bacteria > Bacillota > Clostridia > Christensenellales > Aristaeellaceae > Ventricola. The sequence goes on along the minus strand of CAKURR010000001.1, from coordinate 242,601 downwards.
ACAGTACGCGCACCGCGTCGTGCAGAACGGTATGCCGACGTATAAATCGCACGCTTTCGCGCGGCGGTCGATCAACCCCTGCTGTGCATCGAGAATTTCATCGAGCAAATCGATTTTTTCCCGAGACAAATCGAATAATTCGGCGAGCGTTTTTCTCGCTTCTTCGCGCGTCTTTCCGTTTTCCAGCTGCTGATAATACAGCCGCGTCGGGCGAATGCCCGTCAGCGAGCCCCATGCGGGCTGCCTGCCGGATACGTGCTTGAGCAGCATGTAGCAGCAGCGTTTTATCAGCCGCTTAAGCTGGCGCTTCTCTTCCAGACCGCCGAAAACTGTCGGCGCGCTGAGCGTATTCTGCGCTTCGTGCCCGTTTGCATCCGTCAAAACGAAGGTTTCGCGCCATTGTCCTTCCGTTTCTTCGTGCATATGGACAAGTCGGGCGTCCGCCGTCTCTTCGGCGTCCACCGCCGCGCCTTCGCCGTAAAACAGGCGCACAACGTCGCCGATATCGTTTTGAAACATGGTCAGCGGTGTATGTACGGCGATTTTCACGCGTTTGCCTCCCGCTCCCATACGATTTTCGTTTTCATGCCGTGGCCGGGATAGCAGATGGTGTCGCCCGGCAGTTTGAGCAGACGTTTGAGCGACAGCGCCATTTGCAGCGAGTTGCCGCCCGCCAAATCAACGCGCCCGTATCCCTGATAAAACAGCGTATCGCCGCAGAACAGCACTTTTTCATGCCGATAGCAGACCGAACCCGGCGTGTGGCCCGGCGTATGCAGCACCTCAAAGCAGAGACCCGCTTCTTTCACCGTGTCGCCGTCGTCGAGCAGCACATCCGCGTCGGGCAGCGTCAGCTGCGCGCCGATGACGCCGGAAAGGTTCAGCGAGGGATCGGCAAGCGCCGCCGCATCCAGCTTGTGCACATAGAGCTTCACATCGTCTTTCAGCCACGGCCTTGCATAAAGCATGTGGTCAAAGTGGGCGTGCGTGAGCAGCACCGCCGTCACCTGCCTGCCGCAGACCGCGCCGCTCACCGCCGCATATTCCGCGCCCGGGTCAATCAGCACGCATTGATTTGACCCGTCCGCGCCGACGACATAGGTGTTCACATCCAGCGGGCCGCCGGTTACGGTTTTGATATCCAGCTCCATCAGAATGTCCTCCTCGAATCAATCAGCAGCGTCACAGGCCCGTCATTAATGAGAGAAACCTTCATATCCGTCTGAAAAATGCCGGTTTCCACATGAATGCCCGCGTCGCGAAGGCCCTGACAGTATGCGTCGTACATCGGCACGGCCAGCTCGGGCCGCGCCGCGCGGATGAAGCTCGGGCGGCGTCCGTGGCGCACGTCACCGTGCAACGTAAATTGAGACACAGCCAGAATTTCGCCGCCCGCGTCGAGGATAGAGCGGTTCATCTTGTCGTTTTCATCCTCAAAAACGCGCAGATTGACGGTCTTATCCACACAATAGCGAACATCCTCCGCCGTGTCTCCGTCTTCCACGCCGCAAAGCACCATAAAGCCTTTGCCGATGCGCCCGACCTCTTTACCGTCCACCGTGACGCTCGATTCGAGCACCCTCTGTATCACCAATCTCATGAAATGCGTTCCTTTCGCTTCCGTTACACGCGGAAAATCTCGATGGTATCCTGCCTCTTGGCGATTTGCTTAATCACCCAATCCAGCTCCTGCTTGTTGGCCACCTGAAGTGTCAGCTCGATGGAACAGGTCTGGTTGCTGTTGACCTTGGCGTTCAGCGCGCAGACCGTCACCTTCTGCGCGGACAGATAGCTCATCAAATCCGCAAGCAGGTTATGCCTGTCCTGAGCAAGAATCTGAATCGAGCCGTTGTAGGAGGAATTGACGTTGTCGCTCCACTCCGCCTCCACCCAGCGCGCCGGATCATGCGACGCGTTGACATTGACGCATTCCTTGGAATGAATCGTCACGCCGCGCCCGCGTGTGATATAGCCGACGATTTCGTCGCCCGGCAGCGGCGTGCAGCATTTGGCAAAGTGCACCTGACAGCCCGGCAGGCCGGCGATTTTGATGCCCATGTCCTCTTTGGACGTGCTCTTGCCGCCGTGCTGCGGCTGTGTCGGCTCGGCCACGCGCGGCAGAACGGGTACAAGCGGCTTATCGTGCGCGCGCTGTTCCTCGTGCAGACGGGTCACGACCTGCTGAGCCGCAATGCCGCCGCAGCCGACCGCCGCATAGAGGTCATCCAAATCCGCAAACGAGAATTTCCGCAGAATCGGGTCTACATATTCGTTTTTGAGCAGCGAAGGCAGGCTGACCGCTTGACGCTTGGCTTCATAATCGAGCATCTGTTTGCCGTTGGCGACGTTTTCATCCTTCAATTCCTTTTTATAAAATTGGCGGATTTTCGCCTTTGCCTGCGCGGTTTTGACGATTTTCAACCAGTCGCGACTCGGCCCCTTACTGTTTTGCTGGGTGATGATTTCCACAAAGTCGCCCGTGTTCAGCGCCGTATCCAGCGTCACAATGCGGCCGTTGACCTTTGCGCCGACGCACTTGTTGCCCACCGCGCTGTGGATGCGATAGGCAAAGTCAATCGGCGTCGCACCCTTGGGCAGGTCGATAATTTCGCCCTTCGGCGTAAAAACGAAGATTTCGTCGCTGAACAAATCGACCTTGAGCGATTTGATAAACTCTTCGGAATCGCGCGTGTCGTTCTGCCAATCCAGAATCTGGCGCAGCCAGTAAAGCTTGTTATCCAGTGAATCCGCGACCTGCTTACCCTCTTTGTAGCGCCAGTGCGCCGCAATGCCGTATTCCGCGATGCGGTGCATCTCATAGGTGCGAATCTGCACCTCAAAGGGCATGCCGTTTTCGCCGACGACCGTCGTGTGCAGCGACTGATACATATTCGGCTTCGGCATGGAGATGTAATCCTTAAAGCGGTTGGGTACCTGCTTCCAGAGCGTGTGCACCACGCCCAGCACGGCGTAGCAATCCTGCACCGTATCCACCAGCACGCGGATGGCAATCAGGTCAAAAATCTGCTCAAACGGCTTGTGCTGGAGCACCATCTTGCGGTAAATGCTGTAAAAATGTTTGGGTCTGCCGTCGATTTCGTAATGGATGTTCATTTCCTTGAGCTTGTCGCTCAGCATGTCGATGACGGCGCGGATGTTTTCTTCCCGCTCGGCGCGCTTCATGCCAACCTTGACAATCAGGTTTTGATACCCTTCTGGATCGAGGTAGCGCAGGCACAAATCCTCAAGCTCCTGCTTGATTTTGTAAACGCCGAGGCGGTGCGCCAGCGGCGCGTAGATATCCAGTGTTTCCTGTGCGATGCGCTTCTGGCTCTCCGGCGGCTGGGATTTCAGCGTGCGCATGTTGTGCGTTCTGTCCGCCAGTTTAATGAGCACCACGCGGATATCCTTGCTCATCGCCAGAATCATTTTGCGGATGGATTCGGCCTGCTGCTCCACGCGCGAGGTGAAATCCAGCCGACGCAGCTTGGTCACACCGTCCACCAACAGCGCAACTTCCTGCCCAAATTCCTTTTCGATGATTTCCAGCGTCACATCTTCGCAGTCCTCCACCGTATCGTGGAGCAGGCCCGCCGCAATGGTCGGCGCGTCGAGCATCAGTTTGGCAAGAATACCCGCCACGGTCAGTGGGTGCACAAAATAGGGCTCGCCCGATTTGCGCAGCTGACCCGCGTGTGCCTTTTCGGCGAAATGATAGGCTTTTTCCACCAGCTCAACGTTCGCTTCCGGATGATATTTGACCAGCGTTGCAATCAATTCATCAAGATTCTTACATTCGTCCTGCGTCAAAACGGTTTCCCCCCTTCGCTCTTCATCTGAATCAGCTTTGCGCGCAGCGTGCTGTTTTCCAGCGACACTTTGCCGCTGGGCAGCACCTTGAAGCGCAGCGGCATGGCGGTGTATTCAATTAAACCGAGTTGCTGCATGATGCGCATGCCGCAGCGAATCCTGTCTTCATCCAGCCCCGTTGCGGCGGAGAGCACGTTCATCGTGCAGTCCGTCTTTTCCCGCTGGCGAAGCGCTTTATACAGCTGGCGAAGCGCCGCGTCATCCGGCAGGAGTTGCCCGGCGGCAGACGCGCTCTGCGTGCGCATATCCGTCACTTCGATGATGTGCGCCTTGGGAAACCGTGCCTTCACCAGCGCTCGCTCGCCGTCGCTGAGCAGGCCGTCCATCGCGACGATGATTCGCGGCGAGAACGCGATTTCCGCCCAGTTCGGCGCCATCACCAATGTGTTGAAGCCGCGGATATCCTCCGTCTTTTCCAGCACATAATCCAGCTGTGCATGCATCACGGCCAGATGCACATTCAGCAGCTTCATCGCCGCCAACGTGTGCACACCGATTAAAATGCCCTGATAACCCTTTTCAAATTCGCCCGCCAGCACGGCCTTCGCCTGCTCAAGCGTCATCCGTTCAATGCCCTGTGCTTCCCCGTCCGGCAGGCAGAGCGCATCGAGCATCGAGTTGCTGAGCTTCTCGCTCTGCCGCCCGCACTCGGCAATAAACGCCTTGCCCGGCATATACGCCTGCATCTGCCGCAGTTCACATTGGACATTCCGCTTATCCTGCCACACGTTGATAGACAGGGTGACAATCGCTTCGATGACCTCCGGCAGGCTGTCCACGCGGTCGCCCATGCGGAAGCCGATGGCCGAGCGCATGTCGCTTCCCTGTGCGAGCCGCATCCGCAGATGCGCACCGTCTTTGCCGATGGTTCGCACGTCAGTTGTATGCACGCCGCGCACGCAGAAAACGGGCGCGGGATTGCCGAAGCCCGTCGGCTGCATGGCGGAAAATGCATCCACAAATTCTTCCGTCATTTCGGAAAGCTCCAGCTCGAGGTCGTATTCTTCCGTCGGGATAAATGCTTCCGGCGCGGCCTGCTTGCGAATCGCTTCGCTCAGCCGACGCTTAAACTCAGGCACGTTCTTAGCTTCAATCGTCAGTCCCGCCGCCTGAGCGTGGCCGCCGAAGCGAACAAACAAATCGCGGCACGTGCTCATCGCTTCGTGGATGTTCACGCCCGGGATGGAGCGCGCCGAGCCGACGCACACATCGCCGTCTCTGGAGAGCAGAATCGTCGGCCATTTGTATTTTTCGACCAGTCTTGACGCGGCCAGCCCGATAACGCCGGGGTTCCAGCCCTCGCCGCAGACGACAATCGCCCGCTCGTTCATGAAGTCAATCTGCCGACGAGTCATCTCGTCCGCCTGCGTGAAAATCTCGATTTCCAGCTCGCGGCGGCGGATGTTATCCTGATTCAGCTCTTCGGCGATTTCCCGCGCCGTGTCCATCCGCCGCGTCATCAGCAGCTGCACGCCGCGTGAAGCCAGCGCCAGGCGGCCGCCCGCGTTGATGCGCGGCGCCATGCGAAACGCAACGTCGGATGAACTCACCTTCTGCGGGTCAACACCCGCCGATTCCATCAGCGCAATCAACCCCGGTCTCTGCGTTGCGGCCATTGCCGCCAGACCGTAATACACAATGACGCGGTTTTCATCCATCAGCGGCACGATATCGGCAATCGTCGCCAGCGCGGCCAGCTCCCAAAGCGGCTCGATTGCTTCCGTTCCGCCCATCGCCTGCACCAGCTTAAACGCGACGCCCGCGCCGCACAGTCGGCGGAACGGATAATTGCCCAGCAGCGGATTGAGCACCGCATCGCACTCGGGCAGCTGCGGCCCGAGCTGATGGTGATCGGTGACAATCACGCGCATGCCCAGCGCTTTGGCCCGCGCAACCTCCGCCGCACAGGTAATGCCGCAGTCCACCGTGATGAGCAGTTTGGAATGCGCCGCAATCTGCTCCACCGCCGCGATGTTCAGGCCGTATCCCTCGCCGTGCCTGTCCGGAATATAAAAGCCGGCCTGTGCGCCCTGTTTGCGCAGATAGGTCAGCAAAATGGCCGTCGCCGTCACGCCGTCCACATCATAATCGCCGAATACCGTAATTTCCTCGTGCTTTTCGATGGCGTCGCGAATCACGGCGACCGCCTTGTCCATGTCCTGCATCAGCATCGGGTCGTGCAGATCCTCGCGCTTTGGATGCAGATAATGCTCAATCTTTTCCGGCGTATCGATTTGCCGATCCAGCAGCAACTCCAGCAGCCTTTCGGGCAATCCAAGCGAGACAAGCTCCGGCGGAATCTGCCTTTTTTCCTGATTTTTAGGTATCAATCGAAGCATGCCGAAGCCTCCTTTTCCCCTCGTGGCTTGGCGATAAACACAAAGTCGCGTCCATCGCCAAACCAGAGGAGCTTATCCTCTGATTTGGCGGGCTGAATGCCCAATTTAGTTACGCGTTGACCTTCGCGCGCTTGCTTGCGTCGCGCTTGTCCATCAGCGCCGCCCACACATAGCCGTTGATCAGGTTCGCAGAATACGTGCCCGCAACAATGCCGATAATCAGCGGCAGCGCGAACTGCTTGATGGAATCCACGCCCATGATGTACAGCGTCACGATGGTCAGCAGCGTGGTGATCGTCGTGTTCAGCGTGCGGGAGAGGGACTCCTGCACGGAGAGGTTGACGATATTCTCGCGGCTGAGCTGGCGCAGCGTGCTCTTGTGGGAGTTCTCGCGAATACGGTCAAAGATGATGATCGTGTTGTTGATGGAATAACCCACAATAGTCAGCAGCGCGGCGATGAACGTCGTCTCCACGCGGATAACGCTGTGCAGCAGCACCACGGCGGAGAGCATAATCGCCACGTCATGCAGCAGGCCGATAATCGCAGCCAGGCCGGAGTAGAAATCGAAACGAATCGCGATGTAAATCAGCATCAGCACCGCCGCAAGGGTCACACTCTTGATGGCGTTGTTGATGAGGTCACGCCCTGCAATCGCGCCCACGCGGGAGATATCGACATATTCCATGCCGGTGTATTTCTCACCCAACGTGCTTTCCAGCGCGGTGCGGAGGTCGTCTGTGTTTTCCTTGTCACTGATGCGGATCTGCACCTGCGTGTCATTCTCGCCGGTCTTGGCGATCTGCGCGTCGGTGATGCCGTTGTCGGCCAATGCCGCTTCCACATCCGCGGTTTCAAACTGCTCGCCCATGTTGTAGGTCATGATGGTGCCGCCGGTGAAATCGACGCCCAGATTCATGCCGTGGCCGGTCAGCGTCATCACAAGCGCCACAATCATGATGGCGATGGAAAGCGCCGCGCAGGGCTTGAGGTGGCTTTTCACTTTGATATCCATGTTTCTTTCCTCCTCGCCTTATCACACGTAGAGCTTCTGGTTCTTGATGCCCAGGTCGGCAAAGATATCCAGCAGCTTATGGGTGACGAACACGGCCGTAACCAGAGAGGTCGCCACGCCGATGCCCAGCGTCAGCGCGAAGCCGCGCACGGAGCCGGTGCCGAAGGCATACAGCACGACGGCGGCGATGATGGTGGTCACATTCGAGTCGATGATGGCGGACAGCGCGTTGGAGAAGCCCTTGCGGACAGCCGAGCCGATCGGGCGGCCGACCTTGACTTCCTCACGGATGCGCTCAAAGATAACGACGTTTGCGTCAACGGCCATGCCGATGCCCAAGATGATACCCGCAACGCCCGGCAGGGTCAGCTGTGCGCCGGTGAGCGCCAGCAGCAGCACGACGATCATGATGTAAATCGTCAGCGCGATGTCGGCCACCAGGCCGCACAGACGGTAACGGAAAAGCATGAACAGCATGACCAGCGCCACGCCGATGATACCCGCCTGAATCGCGCGGTCGAGCGCTTCAACGCCCAGCGTCGCGGAAATGGCGCTCACTTCGAGCTGCGTCAGGTTCAACGGCAGCGCGCCGGAGAGAATCAGGGTCGCCAGATTCTTCGCCTCGTCCGCAGTAAAGTTGCCGGTGATTTCGCCCTTGCCGCCCGCAATCACGGTGTTGACCGTCGCGCGGGAGATGGTCTCGCCGTCCAGCGTGATGGAAATGGTCTTGCCCAGGTTGGCCGCCGTGGCTTCCGCGAAAATCTTCGCGCCCTCGTCGGTCAGCTCAAAGGCGATGCAGGGCTTTCCGTCCTGGTCCTGAGCCGCCTGAGCGTTCTTGACCATCGCACCTTCCATCAGGTTGTTGCCGTCCTCATCGACGAAATACAGCTGAGCCGGCGTGCCGATGATGGTCAGAATCTGATTCGGGTCGGACACGTTCGGGATTTCGACGCGGATGCGGTCGCTGCCCTGACGGGTGACGGTCGCCTCGGTGAAGCCCTGACGGGTCAGACGGCTGGTGAGGATGCTCACCGTGGATTCCATCTTGGTGTCGAAGTCCGCATCGCCGTTGTCCTCCGCCTGATACACGGTGTAAACACCGCCGCGCAAGTCAAGGCCGAGGCTGATTGCGTCGCCCCACGGCTTGAGGTAGGTGATCATCGTGCCCTTGCCGAAGCCGTTCAGGCCCAAGAAGGCGCAGACGGCGACGACAACAATGATTGCGACGAGCGAAATCAGCGCGCGTGCGCGCGGATTTTTCGCCTTAGCATGCTTGTTAGCCATAACGTTTTTCCTCGCTTTTGATATTGTTGAAAGGTTTGCATATCCCTTCTCGCGCTATGCGAACCCATCACCCAAAGGAAACGCTCGATACACGGCCTTCATATAGCGCCCATTTCCCGACAAAACATTGCCGTTCGCGTCGCATCGCGCAACAAGGCGTCCCGCCTGACGATTCCATCGTTCGGAAGGCACGGCGGCGCGTTTTTCGCTACTTGCGCGCGAAACGCTCTGCCCCTCGGGTGGCTGTTCCTGCGCGGCGGTCGGCGCGGCGCAAAACCACGCTTCCCTGCCGCTCAAATCGGCAAAGTCCTTCGGTTTGTCGCTTGAGGCAATCAGCCTCTGCGAACCGGCAAGCAGCAGGCAGGCGAACGCGAAAAGAATCAAGACGCCGCTGAATGCATGCGGCCTTGCAGATTTCATCGCATCGCCTCCCTTCCGTTTGTCGCATTCCCCGTCGAATGGGTCTATTCGGCCCTATATAAGCATATCCTCAATTATATGCACAAATGAGGTTTCCGTCAAGTTTTCCGAACCTGAAACGTCAAAAAAGTCTCCCGAATCTCGACATCAAAAGAAAAACTGCCGTTTTGATTCAAACGACAGTTCATTGTTCCGCTTATTTCAGTTTCATCACATGGTCAAGAATCCGGTCCGCGACTTCCGCCTTGGTCATCATCGGCAGGGCTTCCTGACCGTTCTTTGTGATGAGCGTCACGATGTTGGTGTCCACGTCAAAGCCCGCGCCCGGGCGCGTCACATCGTTGGCGACAATCATATCCAGATTTTTGCGCACCAGCTTATCTTGGGCATGCGCGAGCACGTCGTTGGTCTCCGCCGCAAAGCCGACGAACACCTGACCTTCGCGCTTTTCGCGGCCGAGCGTCGCGGCCACATCCGGATTTTCAACCAGCGTAAAGTTCATCGGCTCCCCGCCCCGCTTTTTAATCTTCTGCGGCGCGATTTCCTTTGCGCGGTAGTCCGCGGGCGCGGCGGCCTGAATCAGCACGTCCTGCTCCTTAACCAGCACGCCAGCCTGATCCAGCAGCTCCTGTGTCGTCGTAAACGGCACAAGCTTCACACCCTGCGGCGGCGTGATGGAAACAGGCCCGCTGAGCAGTGTGACCTCCGCGCCCCGCCTCTGCGCCGCTTGGGCAATGGCATACCCCATCTTGCCGGAAGAGCGGTTGGAGATATACCGAACCGGATCCAGCGCTTCTCGGGACGGACCGGCCGTCACCATCACGCGCATGCCTTCCATATCTCTTTTCGCAAAGAGCATCCTGCATGCGCGCTCGGCAATCACTTCGACGTCCTCAAGCTTGCCCGCGCCGCTGTCTCCGCAGGCCAGATGACCGAAAGCGGGCATCACAAATTCAACGCCCCGCGCCTGCAACGTTTTCACGTTCTGCTGCGTGGCGGCGTTTTCCCACATGCCGGTGTTCATCGCGGGCGCGACCAGCACAGGCGCGCGCGTCGCCATCACCGTGGTGGAAAGCATGTCATCCGCAATGCCGCACGCCATTTTGCCGATGATGTTGGCCGTTGCGGGCGCAATCAAAAACAAATCGGCACGCTTAGCCAACGCGATGTGCTCCACCTCCCACGTCTGCGGGCGGTCGAACGTATCCACCGCGACAGGATGGCCGGAGAGCGTTTCAAATGTCAGCGGCGCGACAAAACGGCATGCGTTCTGCGTCATCACAACAAAAACGTCGATGCCCCGCTTTTGCAGCAGGCGCAGCAGCTCGCATGCCTTATAAACCGCAATGCCCCCGGTCACGCCGAGGACAACGCAGGGTTTCTTCATCTCACTTGACATCAATTTCCGCAGAGCGCTCATAGGTAATCAGCCCGCGATTCACTTCGTCAATCGCGATGGAGAGAGGCATGTTCTCCTTGTCCTTGGCGTCGATGAGCGGCGGCACACCGTCGATGAGCTGACGGGCGCGCTTGCTCGTCTCAACAACCAGCGTATAGCGGCAGTCCGCCTTTTCAAGAAGCTGCAAAATCGTGGGATCGGTCATAGACATATCGGGTTTTCCTCCTCTAAATTATCGCCGTGAAGCGGGTTCGTCATCTTTATCGGGCCATGCCCGTGCTTTTAAGAAACACATCGCGCAACTGCCGATACGCCTCGTCAATGTCACCGCCGTTGACGATTTGATAATCGTACTGCGGCGCATACGGCAGTTCACGCTTGGCGGTTTCAAGCCGCGCTTCAATCTTTTCTTCGGTTTCCGTGCCGCGTCCGCGCAGACGGTGCTCCAGCTCTTCAAAGCTGGGCGGCAGAATAAACACGCTCACGCAGTCCGGCATGCTCTGCATCACCTGAAGCGCGCCCTGAACGTCGATTTCCAACACAACGTTCATACCGCTGTCCAGCAGCTTTTCCACATATGCGCGCGGCGTGCCATAGCAGTTACCCGCAAATTCGGCATGCTCCAGAAATTCATTATTCTGCACGCGCCGTTCAAACTCCTGCCTGGTGATAAAAAAGTAATCCTTTCCGTCTACCTCGCCTTCGCGCGGGCCGCGCGTGGTCGCGGAAACGGAATACGCGATTTTATCGGCAAATTCTTCAAACAGCTTGGCCTTGAGCGTACCCTTTCCCACGCCAGACGGCCCGGAAAAGACAAACAAAACGCCCCTTTTCCCTTCGTGCATTACGGTTCTTCCTCCTCAACGATTGTTGTGTTATCCTTGATATCAAAACGATGGGCGATGGTTTCCGGCTGCACGGCGGACAAAATGACGTGGTCGCTGTCGGAAATAATGACGGCGCGCGTCCTTCTGCCGTATGTCGCGTCAATCAAGCGGCGCTCCTCGCGCGCTTCCTGAATGATGCGCTTGACCGGCGCGGATTCCGGCCCGATAATCGCGATGATGCGGCTGGAAGAAATGAAGTTGCCATAGCCGACATTGATGAGCTTAATATCCACGGATACCTCCGGCTGTCGTCGTTATTCGATGTTTTGAACCTGTTCGCGCAGCTTTTCGATTTCGCCCTTGGCCGCGACCACGCATCCGGCAATCTGCGCGTCGGATGCTTTCGAGCCGATGGTGTTGACCTCGCGGTTGAGCTCCTGCACCAGAAAATCAAGCTTTCTGCCGACGGGCTCGTCAAGCTCTGTCGTCACGCGCAGCTGCGCAATATGGCTGCTCAGGCGAACCAGTTCTTCGTCAATCGCCGCGCGGTCGGCAAAAATCGCAACCTCCGTCGCAAAACGGGCTTCGTCGATTTCGCCACTCAGCAAGGCGGAAAGGCGCTGGCTGAGCTTTGCGCGGTATTCCTCCACGACGTTCGGCGCGCGCAATGCAATCTGTTCCCGCAATGCGTCAATCGCATCGAGCTTGGTCAGCATGTCGCCGCGCAGGCTGTTTCCTTCTCTCGTGCGCATGGCGGTCAGCCCGTCGAGCGCCAGATTTAGCGCGCGCATAAACAGTTCGCGCACCGCGTCCCGGTCCTCTTCGGACGCCTCCACCGTCAGCACATCCGGCAGGCGCATGTATTCCGCCAGCGGCAGATCGTTTTTCACGCCGAGCACATCGCTCAGCTCGCCCGCCGCCTGCTGATAAGCTTTGGCCAGCTGCGTATCCACATGTACTCGATGCGCATCCTCGCGGCGGTTGACGTAATTGACGAAAACATCCACATGGCCGCGCGCCAGCCGCGCCGCCACGCCCGTGCGCACCGCGTCATCCAGAAAGGCAATCGGCCTCGCCAGACGGAAGGATACATCCAGAAAACGATGGTTGACGCTCTTGACCTCCACGGTCATTTCCCGTCCGTCCTCGCAGATCAGCCCGCAGCCGTAGCCGGTCATGCTCCGCATGAAGAATCACTCCTTCTTTTCGCGCAGGTTTGTTCCTGATTATACCACAGAGAGATATAAAAGAAAATGGCCCAGTTGAACAGAATTTTCCGTTCGTCCTACACGCTTTTTAATCGCCTTCGTCCATCGGGCGCTCCTGCCGCTCAATCATTTGCAGAAACTGCGCTTCGTCGATGATGCGCACGCCCAGCTCGCGCGCCTTGTCGAGCTTGCTGCCCGCGCTCTCTCCGGCCAGAACGATGCTCGTCTTTTTGGATACGCTTCCTGTCGCCTTGCCGCCGTTTTTGCGGATGAGCTCCTGCGCCTGTGCGCGGGAAAGCGTCGGCAGCGTGCCGGTCAGCACGAAGGTCAGCCCCTCAAACAGCGTGCCCGCGTCCTCCTGCATATGTATCTGCGGATGCACGCCGGCCTCCTGCAGACGGTTCACAAAGCGGCGGTTTTCCTCATCCGCAAAATACTCCGTAATCGAGGACGCAACGATTTCGCCCACGTCCTCGATATCCACCAACTCCTGCTTGGTCGCGCCCATCAGCGCTTCCAGCGTGCCGAAATGCGCCATCAGGTCATACGCCGTCTTTTTGCCGATGTTGGGAATGCCGATGGCGAACAAAAACGCGTCCAACTCGCAATCCTTGCTCTTTTCCAGCTCGGCAAAGAGCTTATCCGCCTTTTTCTCGCCGAAGCCCTTGAGCGCAACCAGCTTTTCACGGTCAAGGCTGTATAAATCCGCTGCCGAGCGCACGCCCAGCTCGTCGTAAAACAGGCCTGCCGTGCGCGTGCTGAATGTCTCGATATCCATGCCCTGCCGCGAAGCAAAATGCGCCATGCGCGCAATCGCCTGCGGGCGGCAGCTCGTTCGGTTGAGGCAGAACAGGTGTACGCCGTCCTGTCTCAGTCTGACCAGCTCCCCACCGCATGCGGGGCAGACCGTCGGCGGCAGAATATCCGTCTTGGGCGGTTCGCCTTCCCCGTCCCATACAACGCCCATGATTTCGGGAATCACGTCGTTGGAACGGCGCACCCAGACCTCGCTGCCGATGCGCACGCGCTTGCGGCAGATGTCGTCGTAATTGTTGAGCGTCGCGCGCTTGACCGTCACGCCGCAGATATCCACCGGAGACAAATGCGCCAGCGGCGTAAGCTTGCCCGTTCGGCCCACTTCCCATGTGATTTTCAGCAGCTTGGTGACGGTTTCCTGTGCCGGAAATTTGAACGCAATCGACCAGCGCGGGAATTTATCCGTCGTGCCGAGCACCTCGCGCGTGCGCATATCCGTGATTTTTATCGTCGCACCGTCAATGAGAAAATCGAGCGTTTCGCGCGCCCGCTCAATCTCGTGCACGGCTTCCAGCGCCTCTTCAATCGTCTGTGCCGGGCGGACAAATGGGCTGATATTCAGGCCGTTTCCCTTCATAAAATCCAGCATATCCTGCTGGGTTTCAAAACTCTTCCCCTCGATATAGCCGATTTGGTAAAAAAACGCATCCAGATGGCGGCTGGCCGTCACCTGAGGGTCGAGGTTGCGCAGCGCGCCCGCTGCCGCGTTGCGCGCGTTTTTCAGCGGTTCGGCAGCTGTTTCGTTGTATTTTTTTAGTTCGGACAGACGCATGATGCCCTCGCCCTGCACCTCCATCCGCCCTGTAAAGGGAATCGTGAGCGGAATGGTGCGGATGGTCATCGCCTGCGGCAGAATCGCTTCGCCGACTTCGCCGTTGCCGCGCGTCGCCGCCTGAATCAGCCTGCCCCCGTCGTATGTCAGGTTGACCGTCAGACCGTCGAGCTTATATTCCACGCAGTAGCTGTTTTTCGGCAGACCGCCCGCTTCCGCCGTCTGCTTTTCACAGCGCTGCGCCCACGCGAGAATTTCCTCTTCGCTCTGCGCCTTATCCATGCTCCAAAGCCGCGCGATATGGCGATGCTGTTCAAAGCCCTCCATCACCGCGCCGCCGACGCGCCTGGTCGGCGAATCCGCCATGCGCTCGCCGGTCTTTTCCTCCAGCCCTCGCAGCTCGGCGTACATCGCATCCCATTCGTCGTCGGAAATATCGGATTCGTTCTGGTCGTAATATCTGCGCGAGGCTTCGTTCAGTTTGTCGATTAATTCGCGCATGCGGCGCAAATCGTTTGTCTCGCTCACGTCTTTGTTCACTCCTCCAGCCTGATGATCGGCGCAATCGCCAGCGCCAGCTCTTTGACGCCCACGCGCACATCGTCAAAGCGAATCATAATGCGCGCATCCGATCCGCTTCCGCTGACGCGCACAACCGCACCGCGCCCGAATTTTCTGTGCATCACGTGGTCGCCGGGCGCATAAATCGACGGTTTTTCCGCTTCATGCGCCTGAGAAGCAACCATCTTGGGCTGATGGCTCATGCCGCGCTGCACGCCCTGCACCGTTACGCCGCCGACTGTCGCGCTTTTTGCGTTCCAGCTGGAAAAGCTCTGCGCCTGCCCCGTCGGTTTGACCACATTATAGCTCGTTTTCGGCTTCCAGTTCGACTGATCCGCCTGCATCTGCATGGGCGCAAAGCCGCCGCTCTTGCTCCACGCGGGCTGCTGCCAGCCGCCGCTCTGCCAGTTTCCGCCGGACTTTCGGCCGCCCGCAAAACCGCCGCGGCTGCTCGCATCGGATACATCCTCCATCAGCCGCGCCGGAATATCGTCAATGAACCGCGATCGATCGTTGAACTGAATCTGGTTATACAGCATGCGCCGCGACGCATGGGACAGGAACAGCCTTTCCCGTGCGCGGGTGATGCCGACATAGCACAGGCGGCGTTCTTCCTCCATCCGCGCTTCGTCGTCGCGGCTTCTGGCCGACGGAAACAGGTTTTCTTCCATGCCGACCATGAACACGTTCGGAAATTCCAGGCCCTTGGCGCTGTGCAGCGTCATCATTGTGACTGCGCCGCCGTCCTCGCCCATCTCGTCCAAATCCGAGACAAGCGACACGTTTTCCAAATATTCCGTCAGTGTCGGATTGTCCGATTTTTCTTCAAATTCCTTCACCGCGCCGACAAACTCTCGAATGTTCTCCACGCGGGAGCGGTTCTCGTCGTTATCCTCTTTGGTATACTGGCTTTCCAGCCCCACCGTGTCAATGACATACTGCACAAGCTCGGTGAGCTTCATCGTCTCCTGCATCATGGTCAGGCTCATTATCAGTTCGCTGAACTTTTCCACGCTCTTGCGCGCGCGGGCGTTCAGGCTCTCCGGCACATCCATGCACGCGGTCAACAGCGGCATATCCTCTTGGGCGGCATAGCGTGCCAGCTCGTTCACCGTCGTATCGCCGATGGCGCGTTTGGGCACGTTGATGATTCGCCGCACGGAGATATCGTCCGCCGGATTGACCAGCACGCGCAGATAGGCCAGAATATCCTTGACCTCCTTGCGATCATAGAACTTGAGGCCGCCGTACATCCGATAGCGGATACCCGCCTGCACGAACGATTCTTCGATAACACGGGACTGCGCGTTCGTTCGATAGAGCACGGCAAAGCGGCCCAGCTCCTCGCCGCGCGCTCTCAAATCGCGAATCTGCTGACAAATCCATGCCGCTTCCTCGCGTTCGTCACCCGCGCGATAGAGCCGAATCGGCTCGCCCGGGCCTTGCTCGGTCCAAAGCGCCTTATCCTTGCGGTTGGCGTTGAGCGCGATAACCTGATTGGCCGCATCCAGAATATTGGCCGTCGAGCGGTAGTTCTGCTCAAGCTTGATGACTTTCGCATCCGGAAAATCCTTTTCAAAGTCGAGAATGTTGCGGATATCCGCACCGCGCCAGCCGTAAATCGACTGGTCGTCGTCGCCGACGACGCACAGGTTGCGGCTCTGCGCCGCCAGCAGGCGCACAAGCATATACTGCGCATAGTTTGTATCCTGATACTCGTCGACGTGAATATAGCGGATTTTGCGCTGATATGCCTCCAGCACCGGCGGATGCTGAGCGAAAAGCTCCAGCGTTTTGACAATCAGGTCGTCGAAGTCCAGCGAGTTGGAGCTTTTCAGCTTTTCTTCGTAGGCGTTGTAAACGTCATAAACCATCTGACTGCGGTAATCACGCTCGCTCTGGGCAAACCAGTCCTGCGGGCCGAGCAGCTTGTTTTTCGCGTCGGAAATTTTGCTTTTAATCTCTCTGGGCGGCAGAAATTTGTCGTCGATGTTCAGTTTTTTCAAAATTTCCTTCAGCGCGCTCATCTGGTCGTCGTCGTCGTAGATAGTAAACGAACGCGTGTAGCCCATCTTTTCGATGTCGCGGCGCAGAATCTTCGCGCAGCCGGAGTGAAATGTGGAGACCCAGATTTCGCTCGCGCCCTCACCCGCCAGCTTTTCAATTCGCTCGCGCATCTCCTTGGCGGCTTTGTTGGTAAACGTGATGGCCATAATCGCCCACGGCGGCACACCGTGCTCCAGCAGGTTCGCCACGCGATAGGTCAGCGCGCGCGTTTTGCCCGAGCCCGCGCCCGCGAGCACCAAAAGCGGCCCTTCAAGCGTTTCCGCCGCGAGCCGCTGTTCTCTGTTCAAATCGTTCAAATTCATGGATTTTCCTCGCTTGTTTCGTCGCCGAACTTGGTTTTGCCCAGAATCAGCTGATAGCCGCCCGCTCCGTAGGTCAGGCAGCGGTTCACACGGCTGATGGTCGCGGTGCTCGCGCCGGTGCGCTCTGCAATCTCCTGATAAGTGACCTTTTTCTGCAAAAGGCGCGCAACGGCCAGCCGCTGGGCGACAGCCTGCAATTCGTGAATGGTAAAAATATCTTCAAAAAAGCGATACGCTTCGTCCTTGTTTTCCAGCGCCAGCATCGCGCGGGCCAAATCCGCAATCTGGTCGTTGATGATGTTATCCTGCATGCAGCCGTCCTCCTCGTGGGGTCAGTTCGATCATCTTTTTCCCATTATAGCACAAACGGCGCGCAAAAAAAAGCGGCGAAAACCCGTTTCACCGCTTTTCTTCTCGGTTTTGTTTAAGCGCTTACTGCGGCTGTGCCATATCCGCGTGGAAGGTCTGCGCCGCGTGGGGCTGTGCCATATCCGCGCCGTGCATGCCGTCAATCAATTCCAGATGGCCGACGGAAACCTCATACGCCGTCTTTTCAATCACGCTGCCGTCCGGCATCTGCTTCTGATACGCACGCGATTGCAGGCGGCCCGTCAGCGTAATCTTATCGCCGATATCCAGTTTGGCAGCAAAGCGTGCGCTGCGCCCCCATGTGATGCACGGGATATAGTCGCTCTTGCCGTATGCCCGATTGACAGCCAGCATCATGTCGGCGATTTCGCGGCCGAACGGCGTCGTGCGATACGCCGGCGCTTTGCAGAGCGTGCCCGTCAGCTGAATCTGGTTGGGATTTTCGTGCTCATCGTTT
Organism: uncultured Clostridia bacterium; assembly: GCA_934675735.1. Classification (GTDB taxonomy): domain Bacteria; phylum Bacillota; class Clostridia; order Christensenellales; family Aristaeellaceae; genus Ventricola. The sequence continues at coordinate 224,895 of CAKURR010000001.1, read as the reverse complement.
TCCACAATCTTCTGGGCGAACGCCGTAATCAGCAGCCGCCCCGCGCCTTCGATGATTTTGTTGTAGGAGCGCACCTGTCCGTCGATGGCCAGCGCGTCGCCGTCGGAAAGCATCGCGCCGTCCAGCAGCCGCTCGGAAAGCGTGACCGGCAGCAAATCCTGCGCGCCGGACAGCCGCGGCACGCCCAGCGTCAGATAATAAAACTTTTCGCCGAACGCTTCGTGCCCCACCACGGGCGTGCCCACAACCTTACCGCTCAAATGCAGTGTGTTAATGACGTTTTCCATTGTACGTCCTCCTTATTGCTCAATCTTTCTTGATTCAATGCTTGTTTGCTGCGCCGCCGACGGTGCCGGTGTTGCCAAATGCTGCGTGCCCGCATGGTCAATCCATGTTTCGCCCTCGAGCAGCAGCTGGGAAATCGGTATGACCCTGTAACCCGCCTGCCGATAATATTCCAGAATCTGCGGCAGCGCTTGCAGGATATACTTGGAATCATTGTGGAAGAGCACGATATCGCCGGGGTTCACGTTTTTCGTGCACCGCCTGACCATATCTTCGGCGCTGATGTTCTTCCAGTCGAGCGAATCCACATTCCACTGCACGCATTCATAGCCTTCCTCGCGGCTAATGCGCACCACTTCGTCGTTGTATTCGCCATACGGCGGCCTGAAAAGCGTCGTCGGCTTGCCCGTGACGGACTGCACCAGATCGCTGCATCGCCTCAACTCCTCGCGAATCTGCGCGCCAGAGAGTTTGGACATATGCGGATGCGTTGCGGAATGGTTGCCGACCTCGTGGCCTCTTGCCTCAAGCTCGGCAACCAGTTCGGGATACTTTTCCGCCCAGAAACCGACGAGAAAGAAATTCGTCTTGACTCCGTAATCATCCAGAATATCCAGAATTCCCTCCGTATTTGCGTTTCCCCATGCGGCATCAAAGCTGATGGAAAGCACCTTTTCCTTTGTATCCACATTATACACCGGCAGTTCGCGCGTCGTCGCCGCCGCCATCAGGCTGGGGCTGTCGCTCAGGGTCGCATAAGCGGCTGTCAAAACCGCCAGCGCAAACAGCATCGCCCAATGCCTCACGGAAAGCGAACCGAGGCGCTTTTTGTTCATCCGCATCGCCTCCACTTATGACCTTGCAAGTTTATATGTGAAGGACTTCGCTTTTAGAACTACACTCATTAGACGGAAAAGCCCGTCCGTTTCTTCCCTATTTTTTCCTGAAATGAAAGATTTCACATTTCTGCCTTATTTGGCTGCGCAAATCGGGATATATCCGTCCGATTCGGTTCTCTTCGTGCGCCGCGCAGGCACATTATCCCGTTTTTCGGGCAAAAAAGGCTGCTTTTTTCTTTCGGAAGAAGCAGCCCTGATTCCTGTTTATTTTTCGTCGCTTGTTTCGGCGGTCAGTGCCGCGTATTCCACCACGTCATCCAGCAAGACATTGATGAGCAGCTGTCCCTTGCTCGAGCGGCGCTCCACGGCGATTTCATCCATGTTCAGCGTGGTCACATGACCATGGTTTTGCTCCACGCGGACGCTCTTTGCGCCCGTGACGTTTAGGCAGGCGGCCAGCATCATGCCCGTCTCGCCGGTCTTGTTCATCGGCAGAAGCTTCTGTCCCTTGCCGGCGCGTCCCTGGCGCTCCACGTCGTCGCTGAGCATCCGCTTGCCGAAGCCGCGGTCGCTGATGACAAACAGCATGTCACCCGCTTTCGGGATTTCAAACCAGCGCACTTCGTCGCCCTTGCCCACGTCAATGCCGCGGACGCCAGCCGTCGCGCGGCCCATGCAGGAGACCGTATCCAGCTTAAACCGCAGCGCCATACCCAGCTTGGTGATGAGAATGATATCGTCCTTATCCTCGGGATCAACCTGCACCATGCCGACCAGTTCGTCGTCGCCCTTGAGGTTAATCGCCGCAAAGCGCGCACGGCGGATGCCGTATTCGGCGGCGGCGGTGCGCTTGACCTGTCCGTTCTTGGTGATGAACAGAAAATCGCCCTTTTTCGCCATTTCATCCGACTTGACGCAGACCATCGCCACGGCGTGTTCGTGGTCGGCCAGCCCCGCAATCAGGCCCGTCAGCAGGCTTCCCCTGTCCTTCAGGCGCATGGTTTCCGGAATCTTGGCGACGTCGAGCATGAAGCAGTTGCCCTTGTTGGTGAAGAAATACAGCGTCTCGTCCGTCGCGGTCTGAATGGTTTCCACCACTTCGTCCTTTGCGCCGGGCTGAGCCAGATACTTGTCCACCATGCGCGGGCTCATACGGCGCAGTTGGCCGTCCCGCAGACGCAGAATGGCCGTATCCTCCGCCACGGGCTTGTTTTCCACCACCGGCAGCGTCGCGCTGTCGTCCTCAATCAGTTCGGTGCGGCGGTCGTCGCCGTATTGGTCTCTGATTTCGGTCATTTCCTTGCGAATGACATCGTCAAGCTTCTTTTCGCTCTTCAAAATGCCCTCGAGCCGCGCAATGGTTTTGAGAATCGCGGCGTATTCCTTGCGAAGCGCTTCAATTTCAAGCCCCGTGAGCCGCTGCAAACGCATATCCAGAATCGCCTGAGCCTGAATATCTGTCAGGCCGAAGCGCGCAATCAGCTGTTCCTTCGCTTCCTTGGGGCTTTTGCTCTTGCGAATCAGCGTAATCACTTCGTCCAGATGGTTGACCGCAACCATCAGACCCGCGAGAATATGCTCTCTCGCCCGTGCCTGTTCCAGCTCGTATTTCGTGCGGCGGGTCACCACGCGCTTCTGATGCTCAATATAATAGGTAAGCATCGCCTTGACGCCCATCTGCACGGGGCGGCCCTCCGCGATGGCGACCATGTTCACGCCGAAGGTGATCTGCAAATCGGAATACTTATAGAGCACCGAGAGAATCGCTATCGGGTCAACGTCGCGCTTGAGCTCGATAACCGCGCGCAGACCCATGCGGTCGGATTCGTCACGGATATCGTAAATGCCGCCGAGCTGAACCTTGCGTTCCTCGCTGAGCTTCAAAATCTTTTCGAGCATCGCCGCCTTCGGCACCTGATACGGCACCTCGGTGATGACAATCAGCTTGCGCCCCGCCGTTCCATCCTCAATGTGCACCTTGGCGCGCAGGGTCAGCTTGCCGCGCCCCGTCTCGTAGGCATTGCGGATTTCGCCGTTGCGGATGAGCCTGCCGCCCGTCGGGAAATCCGGCGCGGGCAGAACGTTCATGATTTCATCCAGCGTCGCTTCGGGCTTATCCATCACCAGAATGGCCGCGTCGATGGCCTCCCTGAGGTTGTGCGGCGGGATGTTCGTCGCCAAACCGACCGCAATGCCGGATGTGCCGTTCACCAGCAGATTCGGATAGCGCGCGGGCAGCATGTCCGGCTCTTTGAGCGTATCGTCAAAGTTAAAGCTGAACGGCACGGTATCCTTGTCGATATCGCGCAGCATTTCCAGCGCAAGCGGCGCCATGCGGGCCTCGGTATAACGCATCGCCGCCGCGCTGTCGCCGTCAATCGAGCCGAAATTGCCGTGTCCGTCCACCAGCAACGCGCGCATGCTGTACGGCTGCGCCATGCGCACCATCGCGTCGTACACCGAGCTGTCGCCGTGCGGGTGGTATTTGCCCAAACAATCGCCGACGATGCGCGCACATTTCTTGTGCGGCTTATCCGGCGTAACGCCCAGTTCGTTGAGCGTGAACAGAATGCGGCGCTGAACAGGCTTGAGACCGTCCTCCACGCGCGGGAGCGCGCGTTCCAGAATGACGTGCTCCGCATACGGAATCATCGAGATGTGCATGACCTCGTCCATCGGACGCTGAATAATTTCGTGGCGCGGCGCAATCTCCTTCGGCGGCTGTCCGCCTTCCTTTTTGCGTGCCATTACTTCGCCTTCCCTTCTCGTGTCAGGAACGTATCCACCTTATTGAAATCGGCGTATGTCGTGATATAGTCGCGGCGCGGTTCTACTTTGTCGCCCATCAGCAGCGTGACCAGCCGCTCGGCTTCGGCCACATCCTCCAGCGTCACCTGCATGAGTTGGCGGTTTTCAGGGTTCATGGTCGTTTCCCACAGCTGGGCGGGGTCCATTTCGCCCAGACCCTTATAGCGCTGAATGGTGTAGCCCTTGCCCACCTTCGCCGTGACGGAAGCCAGCTCCTTGTCGTCATACGCGTAGACAATCTTGTCGCCTTTGGCGACGCGGTACAGCGGCGGCATGCCGATATACACATGGCCGTCCGTAATCAGCTCGCGCATATAGCGGTAGAAGAACGTCAGCAGAATGGCGCGGATATGCGCGCCGTCCTGATCCGCATCGGAAAGGATAATGACTTTATAATATTTCAGGCTCTTGATGTCGAAATCCTCGCCGATGCCCGTACCCAGCGCCGTGATGATGGAGCGGAATTCTTCGTTGGCCAGCACCTGGTCGATGCGCTTTTTCTCCACGTTGAGCGGCTTGCCCCGAATCGGCAGAATCGCCTGAAAGCGGCGGTCGCGGCCCTGTTTGGCGCTGCCGCCTGCGGAATCGCCCTCGACGATAAACATTTCGTTTTCTTCGGCTTTTCTGCCCGTGCAGCTGGAAAGCTTGCCCACCAGCGGCGCGGCGTCCAGCTGATTCTTCGCGCGGGCGACCTCCTTCGCCTTGCGCGCAGCCTCGCGCACCTTGCAGGCGCGCAGCGCTTTTTCGACAATCGACTGCGCCACGTCCTGATTTTTGAGGTTTTCGAGGTATTCCGTCATGCGGGCATAGACAAAGGCTTCCACCGCCGGACGAACCTCCGTGTTGCCCAGCTTGCCCTTCGTCTGCCCCTCAAACTGCGGGTTGCGTACGAAGGTCGCCAGCACCGCCGTGATGCCCTCGCGGAAATCCTCGCCCATCAGGTTGTTATCCTTTTCCTTGAGCGCGCCGACCTTGCGGGCGTAGTCGTTCAGCGCGCGCGTAAAGCCCGCCTTGAAGCCCATCTCATGCGTGCCGCCCTCGGCTGTGGGAATGTTGTTGACATAGGAAAAGATGTTTTCCGCGTAATCATCGGTATGCTGAATCGCCAGACACACGCGCACGTCATCCTGCATGCCTTCGAGCATCAGCACATTTTCATACAGCGGCGTTTTGTCGCGGTTGATATAGCGCACATAGTCCGCCAGACCGCCTTCATACATAAAAACGGTTTTCTGCTTTTCGGGGTCTTTCTCCCGCTCGTCCACAAACGTGATGGAAAGGCCCTTGTTCAGATAGGCCAGCTCGCGCAGATGGCGGCGGACGGTTTCTGCGTTGAACCTCGTCTCCTCAAACACCGTGTCGTCGGGCAGAAAGGTCACGCGCGTGCCGTGCTTGCGCGTCGCGCTGATGCGTTCCAGCGGCGTGACTGCTCGGCCGGAGGTGATTTTCTTTTCAACGGGGTCGTAGTTGCTTTCGAACCGCATGCGGTAATGGCCGCCGCCGGTGCAGCTGTCCACCACGAGCCACTTGCTCAGCGCGTTGACGACCGACGCGCCCACGCCGTGCAGGCCGCCGGAATACGCGTAATTCTGGTGGTCGAACTTGCCGCCCGCATGCAGCTTGGTATAGATGACCTCCACGCCCGTAATGCCCAGCTCGGGGTGAATATCCACCGGCACGCCGCGGCCGTCGTCCTCCACGGAGGCACTGCCGTCTTTATGCAGCTCAACGGAGATGCTCCTGGCGTAGCCGTTGGCCACCTCGTCAATCGCGTTATCCACGATTTCCCAAAGCAGGTGGTGCAGACCGCGGGAGCCTGTGGAGCCGATGTACATACCCGGACGCATCCGAACCGCATCCAGCCCTTCAAGCACCTTGAGCATGCTGGCAGAGTAGGTTTTCGCCATGAATAAAGCCCTCCTTATAATCGTACAAGTCTATATTATACCTGATTTTTCCGTTTTTTGCAATGCCCCGTTTGAAACTTGCACACCGCCGCACAGGTTTCCGCATGTTCCGCCGCGCCGTGCGGCATATTTTCGCCCGTTTCGGCGCATCCTGATGCCATGAAAACCGTATAAGGAGGGATACTCCGTGTCTTTGGGCATGATTCTCTTGGTGGTGCTGGCGCTGCTGATTCTCTTCGGCGTTTTGCAGCGCGTGCTGGACCGCATGGCGCTCACCGACAGGCAGGCGCTGTTTCTGGTGGCGCTGATTTTTGTGGGCGGCTGGCTGCCCGACCTTCGTCTGGGCATGGTTTCCGTCAACATCGGGGGTGCGCTCGTGCCCTTCGGCGTGTGCGTGTATCTGTTTTTCCACGCAGGAACGGGCAGGGAGCGCATCCGCTGTCTGGTCGCCTCCGTGCTGACGGCGGCGGTCATCTATGTCATCGGCCTGTTCTTCCCCGCCGACCCCGTCACCATGCCGTTTGACCCGATGATTCTTTACGGCCTGTGCGGCGGCGTTATCGCGTGGCTGATGGGGCGCTCGCGGCGCAGCGCGTTTATCGCAGGCGTGCTTGGCGTGATTCTGGCCGACGCGGCGACGGGCGTGATCAACTGGTCGCGCGGCATCAATCAGGTGCTGTATCTGGGCGGCGCGGGCGCGCTGGACGCGGTCGTGCTTTCGGGCATTACGGCGGTCATGCTCTGCGAGCTGGCGGGCGAAATCGCGGAGCGTATCACGCGCGGCAGGACGAACGGCAGCACGCTGCAAGGAGGTCAGCACGCATGAAGGAAAAACTCTCCCGCCTGACCCTGTCTTTAACGCTGGCGCTTGCGCTGTATGCCGCGTTTCTGCCGATCGCTTCCGCGGATGATTTGACCGAATCGCTGCATGTCGCGGTGGACGACACGGGCGTGTATCTGTTTTCCATCAGCGGCGAAATCAACGAAGGCGACGAATACATCAGCGCGGACAATATTCTTTACCGCATCGCAACCGTGCAGAACGGCAACGCCATCGCCGAAAAAATCGGTGAGGAAACCATGCCGGATGTTTCCTGGCTGGAGGTTGGCGAAGCGCAGCCCGTCTTTGCGGCGGAAAACGCCGTACCCGCCGCAGGCAGCGGCAAATCCGACGATTCGCGAAAGCTCATCGCGATGTATGTCACTCACAGCGACGAAAGCTATGTGCCCAGCGACGGAACGCAGAGCATCGACGGGCAGGGCGGCATATATGACGTGGCGCGCGATTTCCGCGACGCCTTGCAGCAGCAGGGCATCGACGTGATTCTGGATGAATCGACCCACCTGCCCCACGATTCCGGCGCATACCGGCGGAGCAGACAGACCGCCGAACGCCTTTTGCAGAAGGGGCCGGATGCGATTATCGACATCCACCGTGACGGCATTCCCGACCAAAGCGAATATGCGTGCAGCATCGACGGCGAAAACGCGTCGCGCGTCCGCCTGCTGGTGGGCCGCGCCAACCAGAACAGCGCAGTCAACCGCGAATTTGCCAAACAGATAAAAGCCGTTGCGGATAAGCAATATCCCGGGCTGGTGAAGGATATTTTCATCGGCAAAGGCACGTATAATCAAGACCTCGCGCCGCACGCCATTCTGCTCGAGTTCGGCACGCACACCATCAGCAAGGAGCGCGTGCTCAACTCGACGGAGATGATGGCCAAGGTTGTTTCCAACACGCTGTACGGCCCGCAGACGGGAAGCGCCAGCGCGGAAAAGAACGCGAAAGGCACATCCGACAAGCAAAAGGCCGCCGCTAAGGATGATAAGGGCGTTTCGGGCGGCGTGCTGTTTTTGATTGTGGCTGTGGTTGCGGGCGTGCTCATCTTTGCGTTGGCCCAGACGGGCGGCGGCAAAGCGATGGGCGAAAAAATCGGGCGGAACGTAAGCGAAATGACGGGCGGCCTTTTCGGCAAAAAGCCGAAGGACGGGAACGGATAACACGAGATTTGAACGCGCGGTGCGGCAGGTTTGCCGTTCATCGCGCGTTTTTTGATGCAAACGCTTGACTTTGCAGCCGAAATCCTTCATAATATGTTGGGTTATTTTGAAAAAGAAGGTGTTTCGTTTCCATGCCCCAGCGTATTGTTTGTGTTCACCCCGGGTCTCTTGCCGCGCGCAGCGGCATTCGCGAAGGGGAAACGCTCGTTTCCATCAACCGAACGCCGGTGCTCGATTTGGTCGATTATCAATACCTCACCGCGCGTCCGTCGCTGGAAATGCTGCTGGAGGATGACAACGGACAGTCGCGCACGGTGCACGTTCACAAGCTCATCGAAGAGCCGCTCGGGCTGACGCTCGAATCCTCGCTGATGAGCTGCCCGAAAACCTGCGCGAACCACTGTATGTTCTGTTTCATCGAGCAGATGCCGCCGGGCATGCGTCCCAGCCTCTATGTGCGCGACGACGACTGGCGGCTTTCGCTGATGGCGGGCAATTTTGTGACGCTGACCAACCTGCCGCCCCAGGAAATGGACCGCATGATTGAGCGCCACGCCAGCCCGCTCTATATCTCGGTGCAGACGACGAACGGCGAGCTGCGCAAAAAGATGCTGCACCACATCCACGCCGACCGCATCATGGAGCATCTGCGCCGCTTTGCCGACCACGACATGAGCTTCCACTGTCAGGTGGTGCTCTGCCCCGGCATCAACGACGGGCCGGAGCTGGAGCGAACGATGCACGATTTGGCTTCGCTCGCGCCGCACGCGCTGACCGTGGCGCTGGTGCCGGTCGGGCTGACCAAATACCGTGAGCATCTGTATCCGCTTCGGCCATACACGCAGGAAGAGGCGGAGCAGGTCATTCGACAGGCGGAAGCGTTTCAAAAGGAGATGCTCGCCAAACACGGCACGCGGTTCGCCTTTCCCTCCGACGAGTTTTATCAGATTGCCAAGCACCCGCTGCCGGATGTAGAGAGCTATGAGGACTTTCCGCAGTTTGAAAACGGCGTCGGGCTGCTCTGCCGCCTGAAGGACGAATACGAAACCGCCGTCCGCCTTGACCCTGACGAAGGGCAGGCGGAAAAGCGCAGAGTCATCATGGCCTGCGGCACATCCGTCGCGCCGTTTTTGCAGGAGCTTATCACAAAGCACCCCGTCAGCGGCGTGGATATCCGAATCAAACCCATCATCAACTACTTTTTCGGCGAAACGGTCACCGTTTCCGGCCTGATTACCGGCCAGGATTTGGTGGCGCAGCTCAAAGGCGAGGAAGCAGATGAAATACTCATCACCGAAAGCATGCTTCGTCAGGGAGAGGATATCTTTCTGGACGACATGACGCTTGAACAGGCGCAGCAGCAGCTCGGCATCCGCATCACCCCCGTTCCGGACGACGGCGCGGATTTGCTCTATGCCCTGCGCGGAACGGAGGAATAAACATGGCCAAACCCCTTGTCGCGGTCGTCGGCCGCCCGAACGTGGGCAAATCGACCTTCTTTAACAAAATTGCGGGCCGCCGCATTTCCATTGTGGAGGATACCCCCGGCGTGACCCGCGACCGCATTTATGCGGACTGCGAATGGCTCAATTATAAATTCACGCTCATCGACACGGGCGGCATCGAGCCGAAAACGGATGACATTCTGCTCAAGCAGATGCGCCGTCAGGCCGAAATCGCTATCGACACCTGCGACGTTATTCTCTTTTTCACGGATGGGCGCACGGGTATGACCGCCGACGACGAGGATGTGGCCACGATGCTGCGCAAGAGCCGCAAGCCCGTCATTCTGGTGGTCAACAAGGTCGATCATCAGGGCATGAACGACAACATCTACGACTTCTATGCGCTCGGTCTGGGCGACCCCTTCCCTATTTCCGCGACGAACATGCTCGGTCTGGGCGATCTGCTCGACGAAATGGTCAAGCACTTCCCGCAGGACGAACAGACCGAAGAGGAAGAAGAACACACCATCCAAATCGCCGTGGTAGGCCGCCCGAACGTCGGCAAATCCAGCCTCGTCAACCGCATTCTCGGGCAGGAGCGCTCGATGGTCTCCGGCATTGCGGGCACGACGCGCGACGCGATTGACACGGCGTTTGTGCGCGACGGTCAGCGCTACAACATCATCGACACGGCGGGCATCCGCCGCAAGCGCGCCATCGAGGAGGAATCCATCGAGCGTTACAGCATTGTGCGCGCGCTGGCCGCCGTTCGCCGCTGCGACGTGGCGCTCATCGTCATCAACGCCGAGGACGGTGTGACCGAGCAGGACACGAAGGTCGCCGGCTATGTGCACGAAGAGGGAAAGGCCGCGATTATCGTCGTCAACAAATGGGACGCGCTGGAAAAGGACACCAACACGATGGAAGCCTTCCGCAAGAAGGTCATCGAAGATCTCAAGTTTATGGATTACGCGCCCGTGATCTTCATCTCCGCACTGACGGGCCAGCGCGTGCCGAAGGTGCTGGAAAGCGTCCGCGAGGTCTACGGCCAAACCTCCCGCCGCATCACAACCGGTCTGCTCAACGACATTCTGGCCGACGCGACCACCGCGCTCCAGCCGCCGTATATCAGCGGCCGTCGGCTCAAGATTTATTACGCGACGCAGCAGAGCGTCTGCCCGCCGACCTTCGTGCTGTTTGTCAACGACGAAAAGCTGATGCACTTCGCCTATCAGCGCTATCTGGAAAACCAGTTCCGCAAGTCCTTCGGCTTTGAGGGCACGCCGATTCGGTTCATCCTCCGCAACAAAAATCAAAAGGGAGATGACGTGAAATGAGCGAAAACGTCAAGCTGATTCTGACGCTTGTCATCGGCTATCTGCTGGGCAGCATCTCCACGGGCGTAATCGTCTCCCGCGTGTTCGGGCACAAGGATATCCGCAGCGAGGGCAGCGGCAACGCCGGCACGACGAACATCCTGCGTGTGATGGGCAAAAAATACGCCCTGCTGACGTTTGCGGGCGACCTGCTCAAGGGCATTGTCGCCGTGCTCATCGGCAAAGCGTGGCTGGGCACGCAGGCGGGCGAAATCGTCGGCGCGTTCGGCGCGATTCTGGGCCACAACTTCCCGCTCTACTTCGGTTTCAAGGGCGGCAAGGGCATTGCGACGAGCTTCGGCTGTCTGCTGGTCGTGTTCCCGCTGCAAACGCTGTGCGCGTTCGGCGTGTTCCTGATTCTGGTGGCGACGACGCGCTATGTCTCCGCCGGTTCGCTGGGCGCGGCGGTCACCCTGCCATTCTTCATCATGTTCACCACGCCGTGCGATCCGGTCATCTGGGGCTCGGTCATCGCCATCTGCCTGCTGGCCATCTGGCGGCACGCGCCGAACATCAAGCGGCTGATGAATCACACGGAAAGCAAGCTCGGCAAAGGCAAGAAAGCGGCCTGAGGCCAAACTGAAACGGATACAGCAAAAGGAGCGGGTCTGCGCGGCCCGCTCCTTTTGACTATGTAAATCAGGTTTCCTGCTGCTCGGCGTTTTCCTCGGTGACACGCCGCCGTGTCGGCAAACAGATGACCTGCCCGCTGACAAAATCGCTGGGCAGCAGATTCGGATTGAGCCGCAGCAGCTGCTCGACGTTTGTGCCGTTGCGCTCGGCGATTTCATCCAGCGTATCGCCCTCCTGCAGGCGATAGACCGGCCCGCCGTTTTCGCAAAGCCCTCTGTCTCCGCTGGGCGGCACGCACAGCACGTCGCCCGGCCGAAGCGCCGTCAGCCGAATATCCTCGTTATACTCCCGAAGCGCCCTGAGCGACACGTTGGAAGAGAGCATGACATCCACCACACTCTGCCCCTGCTGCACCGTGTACGCCGACGAACCGACCGGACAGGAACGCCCCTCGCCCACCGGCACGCACAGAATATCGCCCACCAGCAGATGGCCCGCCGCGATATTCGGGTTGGCGTTCATCAGCGCGCGCACGCTGATGCCGAACTTGCGGGCAATCAGATAAAAACTGTCGCCGCGCTGCACGCGGTAGGTTTCGCTGCCCGACGGACACGCGCCTGAATCCGGTTCAAGCGCCGTTTGGTTAATCAGCTCGTTTTCCGTCAGATTCGCATTGATTTGCTCCATAAAAGAACAGCCCCTTTCGACGTTCTGCTAAAAGCCTATGCGTCAAGGGGCTGTTTGTGCATGAAATCAGCCGAGAACCGTGCCGTCCGGATTGAAGAGCGGCAGCTTCTCCAGATAGATGATATCGTCGCGCTCCTGCGCGTCGCCTTCCGCGAGAATCGCCATGCGGCCACAGATGTTACCGCCCGCTTTCTCCACGAGCTTCTCCAGCGCGGTCAGGGATTCGCCGGTGGAAATGACGTCATCCACAATCAGGATGCGCTTGCCCTTCATGAGCGCCGCATCCTCGCCGTCGATGTAGAGTTTCTGCACATGGTCGGTGGTGATGGAGCGCACTTCCACGCCGATGACATCCTTCATGTAGAGCTTCACGCCCTTGCGCGCGAGCATCCACTTCTTGCAGCCCAGCTGGCGCGCCATCTCGTAAGCCAGCGGAATGCCCTTGCTTTCCGCCGTGATGAGGTAATCAAACTCGGGCGCTTTCTTGAGCAGCTCGGTCGCGCAGGCTTCGGTCAGTTCGCAGTCGCCGAAGATCACGAACGCGCCGATGGAAAGCATGTCGTTGAGCGGGCAGATGGGCAGGTCACGCTCACAGCCGGCGATTGTCATATGATAATGCGTATTCATGAAGTAGAACCTTCTTTCTTGCCGCCGGAAAAACCGGGACAATAATCATCGTTTTCATTATACGCTGATTTCTTTTTTTGTCAATGAATGTACCCGTCATTTTTCCTGTTTTTATGCCACAATTTTGCGTTTTTGGGTAAAAACGAAACAAAAACAACATTTTGTCGGTCCGACAGGGACAAAAGCGGAACGATTATATTCTTAATCGCCTTATCATTCGTATTTATATGTTCTTTCCTTTCGCCCGTTTTGCCAAACAGGCAGCGCCCCTGCAAGTTTGCGCCGCCCCTTCTCCCCTGTGTTTCACATTTTTGAGCGGTATGGGATAACCATTTGGCCAAAAGCCGTCATTTTTTTGCACGAACCTGCATGACTGCCGTTTTGCGCCCAAATGCCTAACGTTCGCGCACAAGATATTTTCTTTTTTTAAGCGCCGCCGCCCTTGACGCTGCACCTATTTTCGTGATAAGATGGAACACGATAGCGAAAACTAAATATTGTGGTTGATTAGCGTTATATCAACTATATATTGTGGTTGCAGGATAAAACGACACCAAGAGAGGAACGTGTGTGGGGATGTACATCATCAAAAAAGACGGCACAAAAGAGCCGTTTAATGTTCAAAAAGTCGTCGCCGCGGTGAACAAGAGCGCCGAGCGCGTGCTTTATACCTTTAAGCCCGAAGAGCTGGATTTCATCTGCCGCTTTGTCACCGAGAAATGCGAAGCGCTGGGCGTGGAAGGCATCATGATTGCGCAGATGCACAACATCGTCGAGGGCGCGCTGGACGCCATCAATCCGTCCGTCGCCAAATCCTACCGCGATTACCGCAACTATAAGACGGACTTTGTGCAGATGCTCGACACGGTCTACAAGAAGTCGCAGTCTATCATGTATATCGGCGACAAGGAAAATTCCAACGCGGACAGCGCGCTTGTTTCCACCCGCCGCAGCCTGATTTTCAACCAGCTCAACAAGCAGCTCTATCAGAAGTTTTTTTTGACTGTCGAAGAATTGCAGGCCCAGCGCGACGGCTATATCTACATCCACGATATGTCCGCCCGCCGCGACACGATGAACTGCTGCCTGTTTGACGTGGGCACGGTGCTGCGCGGCGGCTTTGAGATGGGCAACCTGTGGTATAACGAGCCGAAAACGCTGAACGTCGCGTTTGACGTCATCGGCGATATCGTGCTTTCCGCCGCGAGCCAGCAATACGGCGGCTTTACGGTCTCCTGCGTCGATCAGCTGCTGGATAAATACGCCGAGGCCAGCTATGTGATGTTCTACGACCGTTACCGCTCCCTGGGTCTGTCCGACGAGCGCGCGCAGGAAGAAGCCATGAAGGACATCACCAACGACTTTGAGCAGGGCTTTCAGGGCTGGGAATACAAATTCAACACGGTCGCTTCCAGCCGCGGCGATTATCCGTTCATCACCATGACGCTCGGCCTCGGCCGGACGCGCATGGCCAAACTGGCCAGCAAGCTCTTCCTCAAGGTGCATGCGGGCGGCCAGGGCAAGAAAAACAACAAAAAACCGGTGCTCTTCCCCAAGCTGGTTTTCCTGTACGACGAAAATCTGCACGGGCCGGGCAAGCCGCTGGAAGATGTGTTTGAAGCGGGCATCGAGTGCTCCTCCAAGACGATGTACCCCGACTGGCTGAGCCTGACGGGCGAAGGCTATGTCGCTTCGATGTATAAAAAATACGGCGCGGTCATCAGCCCGATGGGCTGCCGCGCGTTCCTCTCCCCGTGGTTTGAGCGCGGCGGCATGGAACCGGCGGATGAAAACGACAAGCCCGTTTTTGTCGGCCGCTTCAACATCGGCGCGGTTTCGCTGCATCTGCCGCTGATTCTGGCCAAATCGCGCAAGGAGAGCCGCGATTTCTACGAAGTGCTGGATTATTACCTCGAGCTCATCCGCCGCCTGCACATTCGCACGTATGCCTATCTGGGCGAGATGCGCGCAAGCACCAACCCGCTGGCCTACTGCGAAGGCGGCTTCTACGGCGGCCATCTGGGGCTGTATGACAAGATTAAGCCGCTGCTCAAGACGGCGACCGCTTCCTTCGGCTATACCGCGCTCAACGAGCTTCAGGAGCTTTACAACGGCAAGAGCATCTACGAGGACGGCCAATTCGCGCTCGAAGTGATGCAGCATATCAACGACAAGGTCAACCAGTTCAAGAAGGAGGACGGCAACCTCTACGCCATTTACGGCACGCCCGCCGAAAGCCTGTGCGGCCTGCAAATTGAGCAGTTCCGCAACCTGTACGGCATTGTGGAGAACGTTTCGGATCGGCCGTATGTCTCCAACTCCTTCCACTGCCACGTAACCGAAGATATCACCCCGATTGAGAAGCAGAACAGCGAAGCGCGGTTCTGGAATCTCTCCAACGGAGGCAAGATTCAATACGTGCGCTACCCCGTCAGCTATAACAAGGAAGCCATCCGCACGCTGGTGCGCCGCGCCATGAAGCTGGGGCTGTATGAGGGCGTGAACCTCTCGCTGGCATATTGTGACGACTGCGGGTATCAGCAGCTCGAAATGGACGTCTGCCCGAAGTGCGGCAGCAAAAATCTGACGAAAATTGACCGCATGAACGGCTATCTCTCCTACTCCCGCGTGCACGGCGAAAGCCGCTTAAACGACGCGAAGATGGCCGAAATTGCGGAAAGAAAGAGTATGTAACATGAATTACCACAATATTACGGTGGACGATATGCTCAACGGCGACGGTCTGCGCACGGTGCTCTGGGTTTCTGGCTGCATGCACCACTGCCACGGCTGCCAGAATCCGCAGACATGGGACGAGCAGAGCGGCATTCCGTTTGACGATGCGGCCAAGGAAGAGCTTTTCGCCGACCTGTCTCGGGATTATATGGACGGCGTGACCTTTTCGGGCGGCGACCCGCTCTGCCCCGCCAACCGCGAAACCGTCGGGCGGCTGATTGCGGAAATCCGCGAGCGTTTCCCCGAAAAGACCGTTTGGCTTTACACGGGCGATCTGTTTGAGAGCTTCCGCGACAGTCTTTCCTTTCTGCCGCTGATTGACGTAATTGTGGACGGCCCGTATGTCGAGGCGCTGCGCGACGTCAACCTACGCTGGAAGGGCAGCAAAAACCAGCGCGTCATCGACGTTAAGCAGACGCTGTCGGCGGGCAAGGTCGTTCTGTGGGCAAAAAACTGATATCCGCATACAAAGGAGTTTTATATTATGGTTCGTGTCGCACGTTTTGAAAAGGTTTCCCTGCGCCGATTCGTCACGGATTGGGTCGCGACGTTCCCCCAGCAGACCGTTGAGCAGGCTGTCGCCGCGTATGAGCGCATCCGGCTGCCGGAGCGCGCGACGAGCGGTTCCGCGGGCTACGACCTCTTTGCGCCCGTCGGCTTTGAGCTGGGCGCGGGCGAAGGCATCAAGATTCCGACGGGTCTGCGCGTGCTGATTGAAGAAGGCTGGGTGCTGACGATTTACCCGCGCAGCGGCCTGGGCTTCAAATACCGCTTCCAGCTGGATAACTCCGTCGGCGTCATCGACAGCGACTACGCCCGTTCGGACAACGAAGGCCACATCTTCATGCGCATGACCAACGACAGCCGCGAAGGCAAGAGCCTGATTGTGCCTTCCGGCACGGCGTTTGCACAGGGCATTTTTCTGCCGTTCGGCATCACGGTGGATGACCACACGCAAGGCGTTCGCAACGGCGGGCTTGGCTCGACCACAGGCCGTTAAAATCAAAGAGACGCGTCAAGCCCGACACGTCTCTTTTTGTATTAAAATCACTCAGGAGGAATCGCCATGTCATTTTCCCGTCCGAGCTATCCCGAAGAGAAGGACGCGCGCTATCGCATGCTTGTGACACAAGCCGCCGCGCTGCTCGACGAAACGCTCAACCCCATCGCCAATCTGGCGAACATCGCCGCACTGCTGGCGGATGCGCTGCCGCAGATCAACTGGTGCGGCTTTTACCTGATGGATGGCGGCGTGCTGACGCTCGGCCCGTTCTGCGGCCTGCCCGCCTGCACAAAGATTCCGCTCAGGTGCGGCGTATGCGGCACAGCCGCACAGAAGGATGCCGTTCAGCGCGTTGCCGACGTTCACGCTTTTCCCGGGCACATCGCCTGTGACAGCGCGTCGCAAAGCGAAATCGTCATCCCGATTCACCATGGCGGGCGAGTTATCGGCGTGCTGGATATCGACAGCCCCGTTCCGGCGCGGTTTGACGAAGTCGATGAGCGCTATCTGGTTCAGCTTGTCGAGCAGATTCAGACCGTCGGTCGGTTTGACCGCACCGGCTATTCTCTGTAATCCAAAACCGACGATGGGTCTGTAAACCTTTCGTCGGTTTTCTTTATGCTCTTTGCGCTTCCAACACGCGGTCAATCATCGCAGCCACGCCGCATTCGTCGTTCGTGAGCGTTCGATAGCGGCAAGCCGCCTGAACAGCCAGAGAGGCGTTGCCCATCGCGACGCTGTGATAGGCATATTCCAGCATGCTCAAGTCGTTTTCTGCGTCGCCCATCGCCATCACCTGTTCGCGTTCAAGGCCGAGATGCTTAGCCAGAAACGCAAGCGCCGTTCCCTTGCCCGCGTTTTCGGGCATGATTTCGATGTTGCCCGGCGAGGATTTGGTCAGCTGCAAATGTGGAAGCGCCTTCTGCATGGCCGCACGCGCCGCCTTGGTGTTCTCCGTGTCCACCGCGCCCGCATAGCCGTCCTCAGCCAGATAGAGCTTCATGATGCCGCGCTCAGCCGCCGCATACATCGCTTCTTCGCCGTAACAGGCTTCAACCAGCGCCCTATCCGTGATATGATAATGCTGCCCCGGCGCAAAAGCGACCGTCGTCACGCGTCCGTCCTCAAAGCCGTTCATCATGATATGATACGGAAGTAGAATATCGATGGCACGCTTCGCATCCTCCGGTTCAAGCGAGCGCCTGTAAATGATATGGCCTTCGGGAAGCGGCGCGTCGCTGATGCGCGTGCCGTTGCACGCAATCAGCATGCAGGACAGATTCAGCCGATGCACAAAGTCGCTCGCATCCTCAAGCATGCGTCCGGTGCAGATGCACACGCGAATCCCCGCCGCATCCGCGCGGCGAATCGCATCGATATTCTGCTGCGGCACAGTCTGATGGTCGCTGAGCAGCAGCGTTCCATCCATATCCAGCGCAATCAAGCGCACCCGTTTCATGGCTTTTCCTCCTTTGCATCAAAACGGACAATTCACCGCAAACGTCCGTCCTTCCAAATACGCCAGCGCGCCGCCCGCACGAAAGACCAGCCGCGTGGCCCAGAGCTGCTGGCGGCGAAGCCCGAGCCGACGGTTAAGCGCACGATCGCCGTATTTGTCGTCGCCCAGAATCGGATGGCCGATATGCGCCAGATGCGCGCGAATCTGATGGGTTCGGCCCGTCATCAGCTCCACCTCAAGCCGCGCAAATTCGCCTGCTTCCGTCACGCGATAGCCCGTCACGATTTCAAGCGCCCCGCGCGCGGGATAATCCGTCACCGCGACGCGCGAAAGCTGCGCATCCTTGCGCAGATAGGCATGCATTACCGCTTCCCGTTTGGCGGGGCACCCCTTCACGCGGCAGGTGTAGAATTTCTCCATCGTGCGCTTTTCAAACGCTTCGCGCGCCGCGTCATAAGCCGCGTCGTCTTTCGTCAGCAGAATCAGACCGCCGGTCTGTACATCCAGCCGATGGCAGAGCCGAATCGAGTCGGTTTGCTCGCCCGTCTCCCGCTTCATCGCCAGCACGCGTGTGAGCACGCTGTCGCCCGAAAGCGGATTCTCCTCATTCTGCGCCTGAAGCCCCTGCGGCTTGTTGACGAGGATGATGTGTTCGTCTTCATACACAATCGGCAGCGTCGGTTTGCTCGGGCCTGCGTTTTGCTTCTCCGCCACCTCTTTGGGCCAGTAGACGCGAATCTGCTGGCCCTCCTGCACGCGCACATCACCCGACACGCGCACGCCGTCCACGCGCACATCCCGACTTTTCATCGCCTGTTTTACCGCCCACTGCGGCACGTCGGCCACCTGCAAAAGCAGTCGCGAAAGCATCATTCCGTCCTTATCGGGCGTTACGGTGAATTGCATGTCGATCCTCCTCTTTGGTTTATTGCAGCATCACGCCGCGCACGGGCGCAACCCACTTGGGCATTTGAATATACAGGTCGGAGAGCGCAGCGCGCATTGCGTCGGATACATACACGATCAGCGAAGCCTGCAAAACCTCTTCCAGAGCGTCGAGCGGCGCGCCCTGTTTGCACAGCAGGCGAAGCGTGGTGGCAACGTCCTCCGCGCGGCGGCCGTCGCGAAGCGCACCCTGAATCGCGCGCTCAACCTCTTTTTGAAGCGGAATCTCTTCCGGCAGAATATCCGCACAGGCAGCCGAGTCCGTCGGCATCATCAAAATGCCGCCCGAGCGCTTTTTCCCGCGGATGACGGTCTGCGGATCGGCCAGCGCCGGATGAATCAGCATCACACCGCCGCTGTAATCCACGCAGTCATAACTCGCCCACAGATAGCGCCTCGCCAGCTGGTTGAGCACTTCGTCCCGCTCGTCTGCGCCCAGCACGTCGCGCAGCATCATCTTCTGCGGCTGGCGGTCATCCATCGCGCCGACGCGGTAGAGCGTCCCCGTCAGGTATTCGCGGAAATCATTCAGGCGGGCGCGGACGCGCTCATGCTCTTCGCGGGCAAACGCGCGCGCGGCGGGCCGACACACGGTCTTTTCCAGCTCGATATACGGCTTGTCGGAGATAACGCCGACGCTGGCCCACAGTCTGAGCGACAATGCGCGCGCCGCTTCCAGTTCGGCGGCATCCTCAATCCGCGCCGTTCCGCCTAAAATCAGGGCGCGCTCAACCAGCTCGTGCTCCTCAAGCGACAGGCAGTCCGCCTGCGCGTCAATCGTCTCCAGCACGCGCTTCCACACCTGGTTCAGCTGCTGGTGCATCATCGGTTTGCGCTTGATATCCTGCCAGCTCTGTTCCAGTCTGCGCTCCAGCGCGTCCGGCGAAAGCGCCTCCAAACGGTTGGCACCGAGCGGTTCCAGCTGCCGTACGCGCTGCTCAAAGCGCCGCTTCTGCATGGCTTCGGGCGTTCTGTCCGTCCACCCGCCCATCAATATCTCTTCCTGCCTGAACATTGCGATCCCTCCGCGATGATTTTGAATCTTTTTTCTGCATGACAATGGCACCCGTGGTTTTCATGGGTGCCATTTGTCTTGCGTTTATCTTTCGGAATCGGACAATGTTCGTCCGGTCATCGTCTGTTTCAGGAGAGCTTAATCACCCAGCCGAACGGATCTTCGCGCTCGCCGTACTGAATGCCCGTCAGCGTGTCGTAGAAATCCTGCGTCAGCTTGCCGATTTCGCCGCCGGAAATGCTGATTTCGCGGTCTTTCCACGCCAGACGGCCGACCGGAGACACGACCGCCGCCGTGCCGGAACCGAAGGCCTCTTCCAGCGTGCCGTTATCCGCCGCGTCAAAGACATCCTGCACGGTGATACGGCGCTCGTCCACCGGAATGCCCTTGTACTTGGCCAGCTTGATGATGGAATCGCGCGTGATGCCGCCGAGGATGGAGCCCAGCAGCGGCGGCGTGACCAGCGCGTCCTTGAACTTAAAGAACATGTTCATCGAGCCGACTTCCTCGATATACTTGTTTTCCTTGCCGTCCAGCCAGAGCACTTGCTCGTAGCCCTTCTTCTCCGCAATATCGCCCGCGAGAATGGAAGCCGCATAGTTGCCGCCCGTCTTGGTGAAGCCGACGCCGCCCTTGACCGCGCGAACCAGCTCCGGCTCGACATAAATGCCGACCGGCGCAAGGCCCTTGGCGTAATACGCGCCGGACGGAGAGCAGATGATGAAGAAGCGATAGGTGTGCGACGCATGCACGCCCAGCATCACATCGGTGGAAATCATCGTCGGACGGATATACAACGACGTACCCGGCGCGCTCGGCACCCAATCCGCATCCGCCTTGAGCAGCGCGGTCAGGCCGGCCATCGCCTCTTCGATATCCAGCTGCGGCATGCCCATGCGCTCGGCAGAGCGGTTCATGCGGGCGAAGTTGTCGCGCGGGCGGAAGAGGTTCAAGCCGCCGTCCTTGCGGCGGTAGCACTTCATGCCTTCAAAGATTTCCTGCGCGTAATGGAACACGGTGCAGGCCGGATCCATCACAAACGGGCCGTAAGGCACCACGCGGGCGTCATGCCAGCCGCGGCCCAGCTCATAATCCATGATGAACATATGGTCGGTAAAGATTTTGCCGAAACCGAGTTTGGACTCGTCCTCCGGCTTTTTCTTGGGATTTGTCGTGAGCGTCACGGGAATGTCATACATGGTTTTATCCTCCATCAAAGTTCGGTTTTCCGCGAACTCTGGGGCAAAAATGCCTCGAATCGTAGTGGTTCTATTGTATCGCCACATGTACACAATGTCAAGGGCTTACGCCGACCAAACATGCAGAAAGCGCCGTTTTTTGCGGGAAAAAGGCGAATCTTTCTCATCTTTTCCGCCATAAGCATGCAAAAAAGCCATGTTTCGCCAGTTGTTTAACCGATTTGCGCGGATAACGGTTCATCAAAAAAGAGACGCTTTCGCGTCCCCTTTTGAAACTTTGTTTACTCCAGATAGTCCTTGAGCTTTTTGCTGCGGCTCGGGTGGCGGAGCTTGCGAAGCGCCTTGGCCTCAATCTGGCGGATGCGCTCACGGGTGACGTTGAACTCCTGCCCAACCTCTTCCAGCGTGCGCTGACGGCCGTCCTCCAAACCGAAACGCAGAGAGAGCACCTTCTTTTCACGCGGGGTGAGCGTGTCGAGCACGCCCATCAGCTGTTCCTTCATCAGCGTGAAGGAAGCGGCCTCTGCGGGCGGCGGAGCGTCGTCGTCCTGAATAAAGTCGCCGAGGTGAGAATCCTCTTCTTCGCCGATAGGCGTTTCCAACGACACGGGTTCCTGCGCAATCTTGATGATTTCGCGTACCTTCTCGACGCTGATACCCATCGCTTCGGCGATTTCCTCCGGCTGCGGCTCGCGGCCCTTCTCCTGAAGCAGCTGACGGCTGACGCGAATCAGCTTGTTGATAGTTTCGACCATGTGCACTGGAATGCGGATGGTTCGCGCCTGATCGGCAATGGCGCGGGTAATCGCCTGGCGAATCCACCACGTGGCATACGTCGAGAATTTGAAGCCCTTGGTGTAATTGAACTTTTCGACCGCCTTAATCAGGCCCAAGTTGCCCTCCTGAATCAAATCAAGGAAAAGCATGCCGCGGCCCACATAGCGCTTGGCGATGGAAACCACCAGACGCAGGTTCGCTTCGGCCAGCTTCTTTTTCGCCGCCTCGGCCACCTCGCCGCCCATTTCCATCTGCTTGGCGATTTCGATTTCCTCTTCCGCGGTCAGAAGCGGCACCTTGCCGATTTCCTTCAAATACATGCGAACCGGATCGTCGATGCTGATGCCTTCCGGAACGGAAAGATCCATATCCGTGCCGGTGACATCGGCGGGCATGACGGCGGTCTCGTCCTCCGTCGCGTTGATGACGTTGATGCCCTCGGATTCCAGCGTTTCAAAAACCGCGTCAATCGCGTCTGCGTCAATATCCAAATCGCTGAGCTTGTTCATCACGTCCTGATAAGTCAGCGTCTTTTTTTCGTTGCGCGCCAGGTCGAGAATTTCCTTCACCTTTTGCTGTGCCTGTTCCCTGTTCAATGCCACTAACGATCATTCCCTTCTGCCGGTCATGTTTTCCTGAGCCAGTAATTCCTGTATTTTCATCAGCGTATTGCGCTTTTCTTCGCCCTGCTGCGTGCTCATTTTTTCTTTCAGTGCGTTGATTTCGTTCTCTCTGCGCTTCTTTTCCAGCACACGCAGATAATCCGCCACCATTCTAAGTTCCTGTTCGCCCGCGCCGCTCTCGCTCGTCAGCAGCTTGGCCGTGCGGCTGCGTTCGTCCTCATCCTCGATTTCTTCCAGAACGGCCGCAGGCGACATGCCGTCAAGCAGCTTCTGCGCCAGCGCCCGCCGCTTCGGCGAGATGAAATCCTCCGCCGAAATCGTCCCCGGCTCGACGCCGCCCTCCGCCAGCAGAACGAGCAGCCCCTTTTCCGCCGCGGATGTTTCGGTATCCACGCCTTCGTTCTTCTCTTCCAGCGGCCTTGCCGCGTGGCGGAACATGGGGCGCTTGTTTTCCTGAATCAATTCCGTCCGCCCAATCTGCGCCAGCAGCACCTCACGCGTAAATCCCGTGGAGACCATCAGCTGTTTCACATAATTTTCCAGCTCGACCGGCTCTTTCACTTTGGCCAGATACTTGGCGCACGCGATGGCGTAGGCCGTCCGCCCCTCGCTCGTGGATAAATCGTGGTTCGCGGCCTCCTGCTTCATGCGATAAGCCGTCGCATCCATCGGTTTGAGCTGCTCGACGCTCTGCGGGCCGTAAGCCTTGATGTATTCGTCGGGGTCCATGCCGCCGGGGAAATCCAGCACCCGCGCCGGAACGCCCTCTTCCTCGAAGATATCCAGTGCGCGCAGAATGGCGTGCTGCCCCGCCGCGTCGCCGTCGTAGGAAACCCAGATTTCGGGCGCATAGCGCTTGAGCAGCCTTGCCTGTTCCAGCGTCAGCGCCGTGCCCAGCGTCGCGCAGACGCCCGGTACGCCCGCCTGCACCAGCGCAATGACATCCATATAGCCTTCCGTGAGGATGACCCTTTTCAATCCACGCTGCTTTTTGAGCAGGTTGGCCGCGAACACGCCCAGACGCTTGTTGAAAATCGGCGTGTCGCCCGTGTTCAGGTATTTCGGCTTCACATCGCCCAGCGCGCGCCCGCCAAAGCCGAGCACACGCCCCTGTGCGTCGATGATGGGAAAAATGGCGCGCTGACGGAACATATCATACACGCGGCCGTCCCGCCGCACGGAGATTCCCGCGCTCACCAGTTCGTCATCCGTGAAACCCAATTCCCGCATCGCCCGCGTTGCGCCGTCGCTGTGCGGCGGCGTTGCACCCAAACCGAAAATGCGGATGGTGCTGTCGCTGAGCTCGCGCCCATGCAGATACGCCAGAATCTCCGCACTTTCCGGCTTCCAGAGCTGCGCATGAAAAAAACGGGCGCACTGTTTGTTTACTTCGTAAAGCCGCTCCTTGCGGGATTTGCTTTCCGCATCCTCCCGGCTGCGCGTCAGCTCCGGCACCTCCATGTGTACCTGCTCGGCCAGCAGCTTCACCGCATCCATAAAATCAAGATGTTCCATCTCCATCACAAATGTGATGGCGCTTCCGGCCGCATGACAGCCGAAGCAGTAATACATCTGCCGCTGCGGGTTCACGGAAAAGGACGGCGTTTTTTCGCCATGGAAGGGACACAGCCCCCAATAGCGGCCGCCTTTGGGATTCAGCTGCACGTAGCGCGAAACCACCTGCACGATATCCGCACGGTCGCGAAGCTCATCCAGCCAAGCCTGAGGCAGCCTTCCGGCCATCGTCCTTCACCGTCCTACTCTTTTTCGCCGTTTTTTCGCTCATTCCTGCAACCTTCATGCACTTTTTTCACGGATTGATGCGTATTTTCATCCGATTCCGTCAAAAAACGGCGGAATGAACAATTTTTGATGGTTTCCGACGCGTATGCGTCCGTCGTGCGGGCCGCAAACCGCCTGCCCGAGTATGGACGCCCCTCGGCGTAAACATCTGTGTTTTTGCTTTGCCGTTACTTTTTTGAAAACGGCATAGAACATTATTCGACACAAACTCGCGAAAACCTATCAGCCGAGTGAAAATTCCCATAAAAAAGCGGACGCATTCCAAACGCGTCCGCTTTGTCGGCAGTTCGTTTCTGCCGTCAATCCTCTTCGGTCGCCCAGCGCATGCTGCGCTTAACGGCTCTGTGCCAGCCAGCCATGACCTTTTCGCGCTCCTGCTCGCTCATCTGCGGAGTCAGGCTCAAATCCATCTGCCACACGCGGCGGATTTCATCCATATCCTTCCACACACCGACCGCCAGCCCTGCCAGCAGCGCCGCGCCGAGCGCCGTCGTTTCAATCACGGCCGGACGAATCACCTTGCAGCCCAGCACATCCGCCTGGAACTGCATCAGGAACTGATTTGCGCTTGCGCCGCCGTCCACGCGCAGCTCCGACGGCTTTTGCCCACAGTCGGAAGCCATCGCGCTGACCAAATCCGCCGACTGATACGCGATGGATTCCAGCGCGGCGCGGACGACATGCGCGCGCCCCGTGCCACGCGTCAGGCCGATAATCATGCCGCGGCTGTACATATCCCAATACGGCGCGCCGAGGCCCGTGAACGTCGGCACCATGTAAACGCCGCCGTTATCCGGCAGAGAGCGCGCAATCGTCTCCGTTTCGGACGCGCGCTCGATGATTTTCATCTCGTCGCGCAGCCACTGGATCGCCGCGCCCGCGACGAAGACACTTCCCTCCAGCGCGTAGGTGCACTGCCCGTTCAGCCGCCACGCGATGGTGGAAACCAGCCCGTTTCGGCTGACGGCAGGCTTGTCGCCCGTGTTCATCAGCAAGAAACAGCCCGTGCCGTATGTGTTTTTCATCATGCCCGTTTCAAAGCAGCCCTGTCCGAACAACGCGCTGTGCTGGTCACCGCAGAGCGCCGCGACGGGAATCGCCCGCCCGAGGATGGACGGGTCAAGCATGCCGATTACACCGGATGTATCCACCACACGCGGCAAAACGGCGCGCGGAATGTTCAGCGCGCTGAGCAGTGTGTCATCCCACTCGTTTTTGCGGATATCAAAGAGCATTGTGCGGCTCGCGTTCGTCGCGTCCGTCACATGCGGGCGGCCGCTGACGAGGTTCCATGCCAGAAAGCTGTCCACCGTGCCGAAGCAGATTTCTCCGCGCTCGGCGCGCTCGTGCAAATCCAGCCGATCGAGCAGCCAGCTCAGCTTGCTGCCGGAAAAATACGCGTCCGGCACAAGCCCCGTCACCTGCTTGATATGCTCCTCAAGCCCGTCCTCACAGAGTCTGGCGACAATCGGCGCAGTTCTTCTGCACTGCCAGACGATGGCGTTGTGCAGCGGTCTGCCCGTTTTGCGGTCCCACAGGAGCGTGGTTTCGCGCTGGTTGGTGATGCCGACGGCCGCGATGCTGTCCAGCGGCACGCCCGAAAGGCGGACAACCTCGCGCAGCGCGTCAATCTGCGTGTTCAGAATCGCCGCGGGGTCGTGCTCCACCCAGCCGGGCTGCGGATAAATCTGCTCAAATTCATAGCTCTTCATGGCGACAATCCGCGCGTTTTCGTCAAATAAGACGGCGCGGGAGCTGGTCGTCCCCTGATCGAGCGCAATCACATAGGTATGCACGGTGCAATGCCTCCCGTTTTTCTGTGCGTATAAAACGGCCGCCGCAGGTCATCCCCGCGGCGGCGCAGCCATGACAAATTTACTTGAGTTCCACGAAATACAGCATGCCGCCCGTCGTGCCGACGACAATCCTGTTGCCGTAAGCCGCAGGAGACGCCTGAATCGCGCTGCCCAAGCTGAGCGCACTGATGGTCGAGCCGCTGAAGCCGTCCATCAGACGCAGCGTTCCGCCGTCGTCACCCATGACGATGTAGCTCTTGCCGTCGCTCTGATACAGCGCAATCGGCGAGGACATGGATTCCACGTCGAGCGGCTGGTTCCAGATCTCCTCGCCCGTCTCCTTGTCCAGCGCATAGACCACGGCGCTGACGCTCTTGTCATCCAGCTCGACGCGGTTCACGTTAAAGATGACCAAGTCATTGATTTCGCCCTCGCCCACGAGCGGAGAAGCCATCAGGCCCGCATAAGAACCCGCCGCCGCGCTCTTGCTGGCGTATTTGCCCTTGATGGCGCTCTGGCATTCCCACAGGATTTCGCCCGTCAGCGCGTCGATTTTCAGCAGGCGGATCTGCGCGCTGCGCTCCGTCTTGCTCAGCGCCGTGCCGGTGTACAGATAGACGTTGCCGTCCTCATCCGTCTCGAGTGCAGGCGTGCACATCATGCTCTCGCCCAAGTCAATCGCCCAGACAGGCTGCATCGTGTTCACATCCACGCACTGGAGCACTCCGGTGTTGTCGCCGTAATAGACGTAGTCGCCGTAGGCGGCCAAACCGCCTTCGATGCCCTGCACCGCGCCCTTGACGCTGCTCTCGTAGCCATACGTCGTCTTGACCGGATCAACCGAAATCTCCGCGTTGTCGAGGTCAAACGCCGTATTCATGCTCACCGTGTAAAGCAGGCCGTTCTTGGCCGTATACATCAGCGTATCGGAGCCGGATTCGACGATGGAGGACATGGCAACCGCCGCATCCTTGCCCTTCGCCGCTTCATCCTTGCTGGTTTCAAAGGCGAGCAGCTTCTGGTCGATGAGGCTGTAAACGCGCATGCCGATAACGCCCGTATAAGAGGAAGTCTTTTCCTCCGTCTGACCGACGTAAAGCAGCGGATAGCCGTACGGGTTGACGCTGGCGGTCACGCTCATCGGCAGGCCCACGTCAATCGGCTGGCGGGAATACGCCATCGTTTCCAAATCGTAGAAATAGATTTTGCCGTCGTCGGAGGGCACGATGACTTCCTTCATGGCCGTCGTGTTTCTCGACTCATCCGCAATGTTCATCATCTCGCGGATGTTCTTATACCACTTGACAATCAGCGGCTGGCTGCCGAAGCCGAAACCGGTATACGTGTTATCCAGTTTGGCGGTGCGCACGCCGCGCAGCACGGAGAGCTGCTCTTCCTGCACATCCACCGTGTCATACGCCGCGTTCTGGCGCAGCGGGCCGCCGCGGAAGGTCAGCACGCCGCCCTGTCCGCTGTATTTTTCCGGATCACCCATGCCGATTGCTTCGTCGGAAGCATAGCCTTGCACGGTTTGCCCGTCATGCACGACAAACGTATTTTTGATGACGCTTTCGGGCTGCGTGCCTTCCGCCGCAGCGGCGCTCTCCGCCCTGTAAGGCACGGGGGACGGTGTCGGCGACGGAGTCGGTTCGGGCGTTGCGGTCGGTTCTGCCGTCGGCGTGGCCGTCGGGGTCGCCGTAGGCGTTGCGGTCGGCGTGGCCGTCGGGGTCGCCGTGGGCGTCGCGCTCGGCGTAGCCGTCGGAGTTGCAGTCGGCGTGGCCGTAGGCGTTGCGGTCGGCGTGGCCGTCGGGGTCGCCGTGGGCGTCGCAGTCGGCTCTGCCGTAGGCGTGGCCGTCGGGGTCGCCGTGGGCGTCGCGCTCGGCGTAGCCGTCGGCTCGAGCGTCGGGGTGGCCGTCGGTTCAAGCGTAGGCGCTGCAGTCGGCGTGGCCGTCGGACCGAGGCCGATCTGCGAAAGGATTTCGTCCTTCTGATTCGGGAAAACAATCCAGCCCAGCGCAAACACGACAATCACCAGCAGCAGAACAACGATAATGCCGATTAAGCAGCCCGTCGTGCTGCCGCCGCGCTTCTTTCTGCCGCCCCTGCCGCGCGGTTCGTCGTCAAAATCATCATAATCCTCATCCTCGTCCCAAACCTGACGCTGCACGCTGCTCTGCACGGGCTTGCGCACCTCGCTGCGCGGAGGTTCGGGGCGGGCAAATGTCTCCCCGCCGAATACAGGTTCGTCCTCTCGGGCTTCCCGGGCGTTGTCTTCTTCCGGTATCACCGGCCTTTGTACATCGGCGCGCCTGCGTCTTTTGGGCGCGGGTGTTCCGTTTCTCTGTTCGTCCAATTCCTACACCTCTCATTTCGGGCAATCTTCGGTCTTTCACATTATACATGATGTTTCCATTTTTCTCAATCCCATTTTAGCGAAAACGTGGAAATGCAGGCGTATTTTCTCTGTCACGCCGCTTTTTTCCGTCATAAAATAGAATCAGCTCAGCCGAAAGGAGCCTGATCTCATGATTTCACCTTACGCGCTGCTCAACGCCAGCCGCCCCAAATCCGCCGCGTCCGTCGTCACGCCGTATGACCTGTACAGCGCCGTTCAAAACGCGGCCGAACCGCCGTCCGTTCCCGCTGTGGAAACAGCACCTGAACAGCCCGCGCCGCGTCCCCCCGCCGTGCCGCGCCTGCAAGGCCCGCGGACGCACTACATCCGCGACATCGGCATGCGCCACAGCAGCGCGGCCGGGCGAACCCAATTCAGTGCGCCGCCTCTTCCGTGAGCACAAAGCGGCCGTTTACATATTTTGCGCCCGTCATGCAGGGCGGCGGCGGCCATCTGCGTTCCGCCGTCTCCCGTGGGCCGACGCGGCTTTCTTCCTCTTTTATGCTTGCGGATTTTATGCTTTTGGACTGCCGCGGTTTCGCCGCCTCTGTCTGCCCGAGCGCGCTTCTGCGCGCCGCCCGCTCAAACGCAGCGCGCGCTTCACGCCCCGTGTCGAAAAGCAGCCTGCCGCCCGAACTGACATATGCGCCGACAAGCGCATGCTTCCCGATGGGCTGTTCGACTTCGCCGCCGCCGAAATCCCCGTTAAACGCCTGTTCGCCGTCCTCATACAGCGCGGTCAGCCGAACGCCGCCGATATTCTCGGGCAGTCGAAAGCGCAGAACGCCGCCGCGCGCCATCGCATAGCCGCCTGCCGCGCCGTCCTTCCCCTTGAGCACAAAGCTTTCGTTCACGCCAAACACCTCCCGCTCAAACTATGCGTTTTTGCTGCTTGCCTTGCCCGCCGTTTGGCGGTATAATAAAAAGGTGAATCCTTTTCCAAACGATTGACGGAGGCTTTCAGTGCGAAAACATTTTTTGCTCCTCTTTTTTCTTTGTCTGACGGTCGCTTTCGGCGCGCTGGCCGATACCGGCACGGATATCTGCATGGCGCAGTTCATGCAAAACGCCAACGCAGACGGCACGCCGAAGGTGCTTTACACCGGCGTAACCAAGATTTCGCTGAACATGCGCAGCGGCGCGGATAAGGACAGCGCGTCCCTCGGCGCGCTCAAAGAGGGCGAAACCGTTCAAATTTTCGGTTTTGACCAGGAATGGCTCTTCTGCTGGCGCAGCGACGTGGGCGTCTACTTCATCGGCCGCCACAATGTGGATAACATCACGCCCGTTTCCGACGATGTCGCGCCCTACGGCGTGATTCGCAACACCTATGTCGCCACGACTGCGTTTGATACCGCGCTGTATGCTTCCGCCGACGAAAACGCCGAGCAGCTGGTCACGGTTGCCGCCGATTCGCGGCTGAGCGTCTGGCTGATTCAGGACGGCTGGGCGGTTGTGCCGTATAAGCGCGTCATCGGCTATCTGTATGTCGGCGATATCAAGCTGCTCGAGCCCGTCGCGCCGACCCCCGATTACGCGCAGGAGGGCGACATCATCGCCGTTTTCACCACGTTTTATTCGCTGCGCAGCACCGAACTGAACATGGGCCGCATGGAAAACATCCGCGTCGGCTGCAATTACATCAACGGCTCGTATCCCGCAGGTTATGTCTTTGATTTTGACGCCGTGGCCGGCCCGTATCGCAAGAGCCGCGGCTACAAGGATTCCCCCGTTCTGATTAACGGCGAATCCGTCGCGGGCTCGGGCGGCGGCACCTGCCAGGTTTCCACCACGCTGTATAACGCCCTGCTTCAGATTCCGGAGGGCATTTCCATCATCTATCGCCATGCGCACGGCCCGAGCGGCGCGACCTATGCCCCGCACGGCGTGGACGCTGCCGTCGGCAGAAGCAACGTTTCCGGCGGCACCATCAAGCTCAACCTTGAATTTCAGAATACCTTCGATTTTCCGATTGTCATCGACTGCACGGTGCAGAACGGCGCGCTGTGCATCGCGATTCGCAAAGGGGCGTAGCCCTTCCTTTTCCCCTTCATCTTTTCGGACACGCTTCGTTTCGAGGCGTGTCTTTCCTATATTTTATACGAAATATTTCCCTTGATTTTATGACAGGACACATGTATACTTTTTATTGTACGGAACTGTATGCTGCAACAACCTGTTCCGTATGAAATTTTTGTTGGAGGTGTCCCAAATGAATCTGAAAAAGAGATTCAAACAACTGGCCAGCCTGCTGACATGCTCCGCAATTTTCGGCGTTATGTTATGCGGGGGGGTACTTCAAAGGCAGTTTCGTATGCCTTGGCTGAAAGTACGCCCGGCGAGAGCGAACCTTCTGTAACGGCCGAGCCTTCGGCTGAACCGTCCACCGAGCCTTCGGCTGAGCCGACTCCGGCCACCCCGGGCGAAGCCGAGCCGTCTACCGAGCCCACGAGCGAACCGACCTCTGAGCCGACTGCCGCCCCGACCGACGAGCCGTCGCCGGAACCGACCTTTGTGCCGACACCCGAACCGACTTCCGCCCCCGCTTCCGACAGCTCGAGCAGCTCCGGCAGCACGACAAACGCCGCGGCAACCGTCGAGTCGACCGCAACCCCCGCCCCCGTTCTGAGCAGCACGGAACAGGTGGAAAAAACGTTTGATTTCATCTCTTCGATTGAAAAAGAGAACGCGGTGGTTGAATTGCTCGGCACGGAAGAGATTTTCAGCGACAAGGAATATGCCGAAGTGACGAAACTGCCGCTTCAGGAGCAGATTCTGGTGACGCTCTCTTCTGTCGGCTGCGACCAAATCGCGCAGTCCATCATCAATTCGCTGAACCTGACGCTCTCCTCGAAGGCCAACGAGCTGACCGCTCAGCTTGGCAGCACCGAGAAACTCACGGCCAGAGAATGCGAACAGAAGCTCGCCGAAACCTTCCCTGCCTATCAGGTCAAAGTCAACGGCGTGACCTATCGCTTCTATGTCATGACCGCGCAGGTCAAGGTCAACGGCGTGACCCAGAACTATCATTTCGGTTTCAGACTGGATGAAAACGGCGAATGGGTGCTCGTCCATTTGGATGAGGCCGATTTGATTCCCATCGCCTGATTTTCGGGCAGTTTGGCCGTTTTCGTAAAGCATAAGTCCAACCAATAAGAAGCGGTTTCGCTTTCCCGTTTGGGAGAACGAAACCGCTTTTTTATTGGTTTGTGGGTTTTGTTTCGAGCCGCTTTATACGGATTTGTCGATTTCCGCCCTCAGCGCCTGTTTGCGCGCCTTCGCTTCTTCGAGCATCACCGCCGCGTGGCGCACGCTGCTCTCGCTTTCACAGGTCGCGCCGCCAACCATGCGGGCGATTTCCTGTGCGCGCTGGCCTTCGTCAAGGCGCGTCACCTCGGTGCGCGTCGTACCGTTTTCATCGTATTTGCAGACCAGATACTGCGTATCCGCCATCGCGGCAATCTGCGGCAGGTGCGTCACGCAGATGACCTGATGATGATCGCCGATTTGGCTCATCTTTTCGGCCACAACCTGAGCCATCCGCCCGCTGATGCCTGTGTCGATTTCGTCAAAGACCATGCTGCGCGGAATGCCCGGTTTCTGCGCCGAAAGGTTTTTCAGCGCCAGCATAATGCGGGACAGTTCGCCGCCGGAGGCCACGCGCGCCAGCGGCTTGAGCGGCTGGCCGAGGTTCGCGCAGAACATCATTTCGATTCGGTCAACGCCCTGCGCGCTGAAACGGTCGCGAAGTTTTTCGCCCTCTTCCAGCGGCGCAAACGCCATCGAAAGCCGCGCATTTTTCATGCCCAAATCGTGCAGCTGCTCGACAATCGCGTGTTCAAACCGCCTTGCGGCTTCCTCGCGCGCGTGCGTCAGCCGCAGAGAAATCTCCTCAAGCCTGCGCGTCATCTGGCGGTAATCCTTTTCCAGCCGCTCGGCGGCCTCGTCGGAATCCTCCAGTTCGGTCAGCTCCGCTTCGATTTTATCCCGATAGCGAATCATATCCTGGGTCGTCGCGCCGTATTTGCGGTTCAGTCGACGCAGCAAATCGAGTCGGCTTTCCACGCGCTCGGCCTCTTCGCCGTCGTAATCCATGTCCTCGCGCAAATCGCGCAAATCCCGCGCCGCGTCCTCCACCTCATAGCACAGGCCGTCCAGCCGCGCATACACGGTCTCATACCGCGCGTCGAGCGACGCAACCGGTTCCAGCGCGTTCACGCCCTCGCGCAGCATCTCCACCGCCGAGGAGCCGCCCTCCACGCCGTCGCTCAGCAGTGCGCAGGATTCGTCAAACGCCGACATAATCTTGCCCGCATTGCGGTAAAACACCTTCTGGCGCTCCAGTTCTTCCTCTTCGCCCGCCGTCAGGTGCGCGCCGCGCAGTTCTTCGAGCTGGAAGCGGAGCATGTCGATGCGCTGTTCCCGCTCGGCAACGCTCTTGCGCAATTTGGAAAGCTTCTGCGCCGTCTGCCGCCACGCGGCGTAAGCCGTTTCATTTTCGGTCAGCAGCGGGTGAATCTCATCCGCCGCGTATTCATCCAGATAACCGATGTGGTTTTTGCTGTCCAGCAGCAGCTGATGCTCGTGCTGGCCGTGAATATCCAGCAGCTGCGCGGATACCTGCCTGAGCGTCTGAAGCGGCACAATCGTGCCGTTAATGCGGCAGATGTTCCGCCCCGCGCTGGTCAACTCACGGGAGATGGAAGCGGTGTCCTCGTCGCCGGTCAGCGTCAGCTCACTGAGCAGCGATTTCACCTTCTCGTTGTCCGCGATATCAAACACGGCTTCCACGCGCGCTTTCATCTCGCCGCTGGTGATGAGGTCTCTGTCCGCGCGCTCGCCAAGCACCAGATTCACCGCATCCACAACGATGGATTTGCCCGCGCCCGTTTCGCCCGTCAGCACGTTCATGCCGGGTTCAAAATCGATGGTCATGTCGTCAATCAGCGCAAGATGATGAATGCTAAGCTGCAAAAGCACCGCAATTTCCCCCTCTTACTTGACGATGTTCTTGAATCGGCGGATGACCGCGTCCACTTCCTCGTTGGAGCGCACAATCACCAGAATCGTGTTGTCGCCTGCAATCGTGCCCAGCACCTCCGACCAGTGGAGGCTGTCCACCGCCTCCGCCGCGACATGGGCGCTGCCGGAAAGCGTTTTGATGACAATCAGGTTGTTGGCGCAGTTAATATCCACCACCGAATCGGAAAGCATGCGAATCAGCCTGTCGCCCACGCCCTGATCGTTCTTGTCGATGGTCGCATAGCGGTAATTGCCGTCCTCGGCGAGCACCTTGAGCAGGTGCATCTCTTTGATATCGCGCGAAACGGTGGCCTGCGTGACCACCATGCCGTGCACGCGCAGAGCTTCGGCAAGCTCTTCCTGCGTTTGAATGCTTTGGCTTTCCACAATTTCGCGGATTAAAGCCTGCCGTTTGGCCTTCATACGGTTCCTCCTTGGTCGGTCGGTTACAGGCTCCACTGGGAGAGCTTGTCTTTGAGCAGCGAGAAAAAGTTGCGTTCTCTGGGGAATCGGACGAGCTGCGCGTCGTGCGGCGAGCGCGTTACCGTCAGCCGCTCGCCGTTGCGCATGCGGCAGAGCGCCTGCCCGTCGATGGAAAGCTGAATGCCGTCGCGCATTTCCTTCATATTCAGCAGCAGCGTCACCTGCTCTGCGGCGGAAAGCACGATGGGCCGCGATTGCAGCGAATGCGGGCAGATCGGGTTAAGCACAAAGCACGGCACATCCGGACTGACAATCGGGCCGCCCGCCGACAGCGAATACGCCGTCGAGCCGGTCGGGCTGGCGAGCACCACGCCGTCCGCGATGTAATGATCCACCAGCGTGCCGCCGACGAGCGCATCAAGCGCAATCATCCGCTGCGACAGGCCGCGCGAAATGCTCACCTCGTTGGTAGCATAGGCGGAAACGGGTTTGCCGTTGCACATGCCGTCCACCTTGAGCATCATCCGCCGCTCGATGGCGTATTCGCCGCGCACAAGCATATCCAGCGCGTCCGGCAGCTCCCGGGTCTGCGTTTCCAGCAGAAAGCCCAGCCGCCCGAGGTTAATGCCCAGAATCGGAATATCCCTGTCCACATACATATCCAGCGCGCGCAGCACCGTGCCGTCGCCGCCGAACACGAAGAGCATATCGACCGTCTGCGCGTCCGGCTCGGGCAGATAGCGCGCGTTTTCGGCTTCGCCGCCCAGCTTCTCGGCCAGCTCTTCGCGGTCATCCTCAAAGAAAATCGGCTCAATGCCCCGCGCGCGGCAAAGTTCGGCGCAGACGCGAACCGTGTCAAACACCGACGGTTTATTCTGGTTCAGATAAAACATCGCGTTGCATATCATGCGCCGATGTCCTCCTTTTCGTCAATCAGGCGTTGCCGAGCGATTCGTGCGCCTGCCGCACGACCTCGGCGGCTTCCTGCTCGGTCACGCTGTGCGTCGCGCGCGCCTTGGGCAGAATGTGCACCAGAAACTCGATGTTGCCCTCCGGCCCTTTGATGGGCGAAAAGGACAGGTTCTGCGCCGTCCAGCCCATATCCGTGTCAATAAAATGCAGGATTTCCTTCACCACGTCCAGATGCACCTGCGCGTCGCGAACCACGCCCTTTTTGCCCACGCGGTCGCGACCTGCCTCAAACTGCGGCTTGATGAGCGAAATGAACTCGCCGTTTTCGCCCATAATCGCGGCCGCGGCGGGCAGAATCTTGGTGATAGAGATGAACGACACATCCATCACGCCCAGCGTCGGGCGAAGCGGCAGGTCGTCCGCCGTCAGATAGCGCGCGTTTGTGCGCTCCATCACTGTCACGCGCGGGTCGTTGCGCAGTTTCCAATCCAGCTGACCATACCCCACGTCGATGGCATAGACATGCGCCGCGCCGTTTTGCAGCAGTACATCCGTAAAGCCGCCCGTGGACGCGCCCAAATCCATCGCCACGCGGTCTTTCGCCTCTACACCGAACACCGCAAGCCCCTTTTCCAGCTTCAGCGCGCCGCGGCTCACATAGCCCGTGCCCGTCTGCCGAACAATCAGCTCGTCCTCCGGCGTCACCTGAGCGGAGGCCTTGTCCACCTTGTTTTCGCCGATATACACCACGCCGGACATCACCAGCGCCTGCGCCTTTTCTCGGCTCTGCGCCAGCCCGCGCTCCACCAGCGCAACGTCAACGCGTTTTTTATCCGACATGATGCTTCTCCTTATTTTCCACGGTTTTTTCGATTCTGTCCGCCAGCTGCTCCGGCGTCAGGCCGCATTCTTCCAGCAGCTCCGGCACGGAGCCGTGCGTAATGAAGCGGTTTTCCAGCCCGATAATCCGAATCGGCGCATCCGCCTGCTCTTCCACGCAGACGCGCGCGATTTCAGAACCGAATCCGCCGATCATCTCGCCTTCTTCCACGGTGATGAGCTTCGCCTTGCGCGCAAACAGCGCGTGCAGGCAGTCCATATCCATCGGCTTGAGCGAGCAGCAGTCGATAACGCCGACCGAAAGTCCGCGTTTCACCAGCAGCTCGGAGGCCTTGATGGCGTTCAGGGTCATTCTGCCGTAAGCGAGAATCACCGCGTCCTGCCCGCCGGGGATGAGCGTCTGCCACTTGCCAACGGCAAAGGGCTCACCCGTCACGTTCTGCGCATACGGCTCAATGCCGTCCTTGGGATACTGTACGACGCACGGCCCGTCCACCTTGAGCGTCGCGCGCACCGCCTGGCGAATCTGCTGCGTGTCTCTCGGCGCAAGCAGCGTCAGATTCGGAATGCTCAGCAGCATCGGCACGCTCAGCACGCCGTGATGCGTCTTGCCGTCGTCGCCGACCAGCCCGACGTGATCCGACAGGATGCACACCGGCAGGTTCTGCAAACAGACGTCGTGCACAATCTGGTCATACGCGCGCTGTAAAAACGTGGAATACACCGCGAAATACGGCCGATAGCCGCCGCGCGCCATGCCCGCCGCCATGCTCACCGCATGCTGCTCGGCAATGCCCACATCGAAAAACCGACTGGGATAGTATTTTGAAAATTCCGAAAGGCCCGTGCCGCCCGCCATCGCCGCCGTCACGGCCACCACGCGCGCATCCTCCGCCGCCATGCTCACCAGCTCTTTGCCCGCCGCCTGTGCGGCGCTCTCTTTGCTGCTCTGGCTGCGCTTCATGCCGTTTTCCACGCGGAACGGCGCCACGCCGTGAAACTTTTCCGGCTGGCGCTCGGCCAAATCATAGCCGTGGCCCTTCTGGGTGATGACGTGAATGAGCAGCGGCGTATCCTGAACCTTCTTCGCCTCTTCAAACACATGGGTCATTTCTTCTACATTATGGCCGTCGAACGGGCCGAGATAGCGAAAGCCCAGCGCTTCAAACATCTCGCCGCCCGTCGTCACGGATTTGACCATGTTTTTCGCGTTTTCAATCACATGCGCCAGCGGCTTGCCGATGAGCGGGATATGCGTCAGCTTGTTGCGGATGCGCTTCTTGCCGCCGTACCATGACGCGCTCGCACGAAGATGCTTGAAATATTCCGACAGCGCACCTACGTTTTTCGAGATGGACATCTCGTTGTCATTGAGCACCACAATCAGCCGCGTGTGGCCGTTGCCCGCGTCGTTCATTGCCTCGTAACACATGCCGCCCGTCAACGCGCCGTCGCCGACAATCGCCACCACGTGATAATCCTCGTGGTTCAAATCGCGGGCGCGCGCCAGCCCCAGCGCCATCGAAATGGAGGTCGAAGAGTGGCCCGTATCAAACAAATCGTGTTCGCTTTCCGCGTGGCACGGAAAGCCGCTCATGCCGTGATAGGAACGAAGCGTTTTGAACTGCTCCTGCCGCCCCGTCAGCAGCTTATGCGCATAAATCTGGTGGCCGACGTCAAAGACCAGCTTATCCGTCG
The DNA here is from genome assembly GCA_934675735.1 of uncultured Clostridia bacterium. Classification (GTDB taxonomy): domain Bacteria; phylum Bacillota; class Clostridia; order Christensenellales; family Aristaeellaceae; genus Ventricola. The sequence goes on along the minus strand of CAKURR010000001.1, from coordinate 187,701 downwards.
GGCTGTTAAACGCCCTGTGCAGCGCAATCGTCAGCTCCACGTCGCCCAGATTGGACGCCAGATGGCCGCCCTGATGCGAAACCGTATCGATAATCGTCTGCCGCAGTTCGGCAGCCAGCTCATTCAGCTGCTTCGCGTTAAGCCGTTTTACATCCTGAGGCCCACTGATGCCGGGCAGAATCGCCATCGACCGCACCTCCCCTTAGTTTTTCTTACTTTTCTTCCGTTTCGGCTTTTTGCTTTCAAAAAGCGCCATCACTTTACCGACAAAGAGCACGATGTTCGCGCTCTGCTCAATCGCGATGGATTTGCCCGCCGCCTTGCCGCCGATCATAAACGACGACGTGAACGCGGCAATCAGCACGGAGGCCACCGCCGTCGGCAACCCCATCGCCGCCAGATACAGCGCAATTACCGAGCCGGCCGAGCCGCTGACAACGCCGACAATGTCGCCCACCACGTCGTTGAGCAGGCTCGAAACGCGTTCCGCCTTGCGAATCAGCCGAAGCGCCTGCTTTGCGCCCCGAATGCGTTTGGAGGCCATCGCGATAAACGGCTGTTCATCCGCCGAGGTGACCGCCGTGCCGATGACGTCGGTAATCACGCCGATGGAAATCAGCACAATCAGCACAATCAGCGCGACCAGCAGCCCCGCCGAATCGACGAACAGGCTCGTTAAAACAGACATCACAACGGAAAGCGCAAAGGAAAGAATCACGACCGTCACAACCCACTGCCGCTTTTCCTGCTTTGTTTTTTCCCTTTTACTCACTTGGTTTCACTCCATCAAAATCTCAAAAAAAGCCCACGAAAACCGTGGGCCGAATTGCAAAAAGAAAGGTGGTGATACAACAAATAGACCTTGCGGCTTAGGTTCGGTAGGATTTCCCCGCGCGTTACTTCCTGTCGCCATAGAAGCGGTTTCCCTTCAAAACGTGCGCCGCGTCGTTTCCGAGCGCGGGACCGAATTACCACTGAGACCACACTGTAATCTCTGTTATATCCTCATCGACAGTCTAGGAGCTTTCCTCGGCAGCCTCGGTTCTTTCCTAGCCTCTTTTGCAGTCGTGGTTTCACACAGCGATCGCGGCGGCTTCCGTGAGCCTTTGGTCACCGTGCGTTGTTCCGTGATCCACCACAGCCGCTCAAGGCAGGCTACACTGCAGGCAGCTTTTGTACCACCATGCAGGTTTTCATGACGCAAAGCCGTCATGCCTCCACGAAAAATGGGTCGAGCTCCGCCATGCCATTGACGGCCGCCCATAGTTCTTACTCCCAGCGCCAACCCCCGACTGGGCGTCAGCAGCCAGCGCCAGAAACTTCATCGATATGCCCTTTAACGGATTTTTAGCCCCGTCTTCAGAGAGAACTTTGCTGACTAGAATACTGCACCACCTGATTTTTATTATAGCACGGTTTCATTTCTTTTTCAATCTCAAGAAATCGGGAGTCAACTTCTTTATGCCATCAAAACGCCGATGAGAATGCCCAGCAGCGCGCCGGCCAGCACCTGAATGGGCGTGTGGCCGACCAGCTCCTTGAGGTGCTCGTCGTCAAAATTGAATCCCTTGCCGGAAAGGCCCTCGACGATGTGGTTGATGACGGCGGCGTTTCGGCCCGTCGAGCGGCGAACGCCCGCCGCGTCATACATCGTCACGCCCGCAAAGCAGAAGGCCAGCGCAAAGACCGACGAAGAAAAGCCCTCGTGAAAGCCGATGACCATCAGCATCGCGCACGCCATCGACGAATGCGAGGATGGCATGCCGCCCGAGCCCAGCACGCGCGTGTGGTCAAACCTTTTGCTGATGGCAAGCGTTAAAAGTACTTTAATCGCCTGCGCAACGGCCCACGCCAGCGCCGCCGCCTGAATCACGCGATTGTTGATGATATCCAGTATAATAGCCCACACGGTCGGCTCCCCCTGTTTCTCACTTTTTTCTCTTGGCCAGCGCCTCGGCAAATTCGCGCAGGAACCACGCCGAATCGCCGAAAACGGCAAGCGCTTCTTCCGCCTGCGCCCACAGCTCGCGCGATTTCTTCTGCGCCGCTTCCACGCCGACCAGCGACGGCCACGTCATCTTGCCGCGCTGCTCGTCCATGCCGGTCTGCTTGCCCAAATCCTTTGCGTTGCCCAGCACATCCAGCAGATCGTCATCGATCTGAAACGCCAGTCCGACGCATGCGCCGAACGTCTCCAGCGCGGCGATTGCCCGCGCGTCCGCGCCCGCGATATAGGCCGCGGCCAGCAGCGGCGCGGTCAGCAGATCCGCCGTCTTGTGCATGTGGATGTAATGCAGCGTCGCCTCGTTCGGCTCATGGTGTTCGCTGAGCAAATCGATGCTCTGGCCGGCCACCATACCGCCCACGCCCGCGCGCTGCGCAATCTCCCGTGCTGCGCGGACATGCCCCTCCAAATTCTCGCCGTGTTCCAGCGCATTCTTTAGTATACACTCATACGCATAATTAAGCAATCCGTCTCCGGCCAAAATCGCAAAACCTTCGCCAAAAACTTTGTGATTCGTCAGCCTTCCGCGGCGGTAATCGTCGTTATCCATGCCCGGCAGATCGTCGTGAATCAGTGAATAGGTATGAATCATTTCCAGCGCGGCCGCGGGCACGCGCGCCTGCTCGATATCGCCGCCCAGCATATCGCACGCCGCCAGCAGCAGCACGGGGCGCACGCGCTTGCCGCCCGCTAGCAGGCTGTACCGCATCGCTTCGCACAAATATTTGGGAATCTGCATGCCGCTCGGGCAATCCTCGTCGGTCTGCGGCAAAATCTGTTCAATCGTCTCTTCCACCATCGCGACATAGCGCTGATATTGCTCACGATACTCCATGATTTTTCTCCTCAAACGGTGTGATTTCCGCCGTGTCCGGATCGATTTGTTCAATGCGCTTTTGGCAGTCCGCCAGCTGCCGTTTCAGCTGTGCAGCCAGCGCCATGCCCTTTTCGTAGGTCTTAATCGTCTCTTCGAGCGTCATGTCGCCCGCTTCAAGGCGCGCGTTCAGCGCCTCAAGCTCGCTCATGCCCGCCTCAAACGTCTGTTTTTTCGCCATGGCTCTCCTCCCTGCCCAGCACGCCCGCGCGAATCACGCCGTCCGCAAAGCGCACCGTGATTTCGTCGCCCGTGTGCAGCATCTCGGCCCTGGCCGCCGTGCGGCCGTCCTTCTGCACAATCGCATAGCCCCGCTTGAGCGCGGCGTAGGGGCTGAGCATATCCAGCGCCGCCGTCTGCGCGTCAAGCTGCATTCGGCATGCCTGCATGCGGCGCTGCATCGCGCGAACCAACGCTTCCCTTTGGCGGTCAAGCTGCTCGGTTTGGCGGCTCAGCCACGCGTCGGGGCGATTTGCATTCAGCCGTATCTGCGCCAGTTTCAAAGCGCTCTGCCGCGCCGAAACGGCGCTTTCCGCGCCCGCCCGAAAGCTTTGGCGCATCGCTTCGATTTCATATAAAATATCATCGAGAATCGGCACGGCGCATTCCGCCGCCGCAGACGGCGTGGGCGCGCGCAAATCCGCCGCCAAATCGCAGAGCGTCACGTCCGTTTCGTGGCCCACGGCGGAAACAATCGGTTTTCTGCACATCGCCACCGCGCGAACGACGCGCTCTTCGTTAAACGTCCACAAATCCTCCATCGAGCCGCCGCCGCGCGCAACGATGATGACGCTCACATGTTCCAGCCGCTCGAGCAGCCGAATGGCTTCGGCCACCTCTTCATCCGCGCCGATGCCCTGCACCCGAACGGGGCAGAGCAGAATATGCGCATCTGGATTTCGCCGCAGCGATACATTCAAAATGTCGTGAATCACCGCGCCCGTCGGCGAAGAAACCACGCCGACAGTATCGGGATACGGCGGCAGGGCGCGCTTTCTTTCCGGCTCGAACAGCCCCTCGCGCCCAAGCTTTTCCTTGAGCATTTGCAGCCGTTCATAGAGCACGCCGACGCCCTGCGCATGCAGCCGCTTGACGACAAACTGATATTGCCCGCTTTTCGCGTAAAGCGCCACGCTTCCGCCTGCCACGGCACGCATGCCCTCAAACGGCATGGCCTGCAGGCCGTCCACGTCGCTCGCATACATCACACACGAAATCGCGGCGTTTTCATCCTTCATCGTGAAGAACAGCGCGCCGGATTGATGAAATTTCAGGTTGCTGATTTCGCCCTTCAGCTCAATCGCGCGCAACATCGGATCCATTTGGAACATTCTGCGCACATATTCGTTGAGCTGGGAGACTGTCAATTCCAGCTTAGCGGCCATAGCGTTCCGCCGCGTCGAGCGTGTTGGAAAGCAGCATCGCTATCGTCATCTGCCCCACGCCGCCGGGCACGGGCGTGAGATACGCCGCCTTTTGCGCCGCTTCCGCCGCGTTCACGTCGCCGACCAGTTCCCCGTCCACACGGTTGATGCCCACGTCGATGACCGCCGCGCCGGATTGAATCATGTCGCCCGTCACAAAGTTCGGCCTGCCGACCGCCGCCACCAGAATATCCGCCCGACGCGCAATCTCCGCCAGGTTTTCTGTCTTGGAGTGGCAAATCGTCACCGTGGCGTCCGCCGCCAGCAGCAGCATGGCCATCGGCTTGCCCACAATGTTGCTGCGGCCGATGACCACCGCGTGTTTGCCGCGCGTCGGAATGTCATACGCTTCCAGCAGCTTCATCACGCCCAGCGGCGTGCACGGCACAAACTCGGGCCTGCCGCTCATCAGTTTGCCCGCATTCACCGCGTGAAAACCGTCTACGTCCTTTTTCGGGTCGATGAGCGCCAGCACGCGTGCCTCGTCAAGCCCCTTCGGCAGCGGCAGCTGCACCAGAATGCCGTGCACCTGCTCGTCCGCGTTCAGCGCCAGCACGGCGTTTTCCAGCTCTTCCTGGGTGCAGGTTTCCGGCAGGCGCAGAACCGTCGAGCGAATGCCCGCGCGGCTGCACGCGTTCTCTTTGTTGCGCACATACACCTGACTCGCCGGATTTTCGCCCGCGACAATCACCGCCAAATGCGGCGTAATGCCCTTTTGAATCAAAGCCTGCGCGCGCTGCGCGGCGTTTTCCTTCCACTTTTTCGCGACGGCTCGGCCGTCAATCCATGTTACAGACATGAAAATCCCTCCTTTGTTGTTGAAACGAAGCGCAGGATTTCTCTTACTCTCTCCATCGTTTACGCGTCGTGCTCGGCCCGATAGGCGCTCGCGCCCAGCAGTGCAACGCCCACCGCGTTGTCGCCGGAAAGCTCCGGCCTCGCAAAGCACAGGCGGCAGCCCAACCTTGTTTTCCTCGCCCGCTCAAGCAGCATGCCTTTCAACAGCGTTGAGGATGCGACGCCGCCCGCCAGCAGCGCCTGTTTCGCCCCCGTCTGCTCGCCCGCAGCGGCAATCATGCGGAGGATGCTTCGGCTGAGGAAATCAAAAACCTCGGCGGCAATCTGCTCGCGCGGCATTTCGCCGCCTTCAATCCACTTGGTCACCTTGTTCTCCGCGCCCGCCATGTTGCAGCTTACGCCCTTGACGGATACGCCGATAAGCCCCTGTGCCTTGCCTTGCATCGCCAGCTTTTCAAGCGAAGGCCCTGCCGGAAAAGGCATATGCAGCCGCACGCCGGTTCTGTCCACCAGCTGACCCGCGTGCAAATCGAGACTGCCGCCCAGCCGCGTCAGTTTTCCGTTTTCGCAGAGCAGGATTTCCGTCGTGCCGCCGGACAGATGCAGCGCCAGAAACGGTTTTGTTTCATCGAGACCGGAATCGACCGTCGCCGCGCGCACATGGCCTTCCTGATGGCTGACAGGATAAAAAGGCACGCGCAGCAAAGCCGCTGCTGCGCGTGCCTGACCTTCGCCCGCGCGAAACACGGGCATATACGAGTCCTCCGTCGGGCGCGGGCGCGTGCTTGAGCAAACCGCGCAAATCTCCGCCTCCGGCACGTCGGCCATCACATTTTGAACCATCTGCGGCAGGTTTTTGACATGCTGAAACAGACCCTGCGACTGCATGAGCCCGCGCGCGCCGTCCTCCACCGTCAGCAGCCGGCGGGATGAGGCAAGAATCTCCCCCTCCGGCGTGACCAGCGCGCAGGACGTCGTGTAGCAGCTTGTATCAATGCCCAGAACAGCTCTCATGCCTGCGCCGCCAGCTTTCTGCTGATGGTGCCCAGCACGCCGTTGACAAACGGGCAGGATTCCTCGCCGGAATACTTGCGCGTCAGCTCGACCGCCTCGTTGATGGCGACCGCCGCCGGCAGGCCGGTATACTGCATTTCATACACGGCAAGGCGCATAATCGCCAAATCCACGCGGGACAGACGCGCCAGCGTCCAGCCGCGCAGGCAGGCGGAAATCTCGCCGTCCAGCTCCTCGGCGTGCTCCTTTACGCCGGATACCACAGTGTCGATATAGGTGCTGTCCTTCTCGCTCGGGTTATAATCGATCAGGTCAACGAGGGTCTGAGCCGTCGCATCCCCGCCAAAGAGTTGTTCAAATACAAGCTGCATCGCAGCTTCACGCGCTATTGGACGTGCCATTCTTCATTTGCTCCGATCCGTTTTATTGATAGTGCCGCGTCTCAATAGCGGCTGTTTTCGTCATGCTGGAAAAACAGATAAATGCTCTCCACAAACTTCTTTTTATCCTTCACGCCGCCGATAAACGCGCCGATGAGACAAAACAGCGCAATCAGCAGCGCCGCGCCGACGCCGATGGTCAGGCAGAGCACGGCAAAAATGATTCCCAGCGCCATGCCGAAGAGCGTGCAGGGCACCGTGCCCGGCGTGAACATCTGATTGACAAACGTTTTCAAATCCATCATGCCTGTTCACCCTGCTCCTGCTCGTCGTTCTCGGTTTGGGCCGATTCCGCCGCTTCCTCCGCCTCGGCGGGCGCGGCTTCTTCCTCGCTCTGCGCCGTTTCTTCGGCAGGCGCTTCCGGCTCGGCATCGTCTTCGCGGGTTTCCCGCTCGGCCGCGGGCAGCGGATCCGCGTCCAAGCCGAGCAGCGCCGTCGGGATGGCATACGGAGAAGCCTCCGTCTTTTCATCCGCCGGAATCGTGCTGTCCACAAAGACGCGCACCTCCTGCACCATCACGCCGGAGCAGGCTTCCAGATACTTTTTAATCTGCTTTTGCAGCGCGGAAATGGCCAGCGGCATGCTGATATCCGACTGCAGCGAAATGTGAACATCCACGCGGATGCTTTCCTCGTCGCTGTACAGGGACGAGGTCACAACCTTCAGCTCGGCATGCTGATTGAGGCACTTGTTCACCAGCGTTTCAAGCGCCTTGAGCGAAATGCGTACCATGCCGTTTTCGTTGCGCTGGATGGCGTAATTGCTCGAGCGCTTCTTCTTGGACGGCAGAATCATCGCAAACAGCAGCAGGAACAGCAGCACAAACAGCGCCGCAATGCCCGCCATCGCCGCCTTGACGACAAATCGGCTCATATCCACCGACGCCAGCCAGCCGGTTATCATGTCAAAGGAGATTTTTCCGACAAGCAACGCGACCACACCGGCGGCGCAGCCCAGCGCGACCAGCGCGCACAGCAGAATCAGGATTCTATCCCATACAGGATGCTTCAAACTGTGTTTCCTCCTTTATGCAGTTGTTCGCTTACGCCTGCTCGGAGGATTCTTCCTCCTGCTCGGGTTCTTCCTCGCTCGTGTCGGTTTCGGAAACCGCGGCTTCCTCTTCCTGCTTCTCGGCAGGAGCTTCCTGAGCGACCGTGCCTTCCTCCAGCGCGTGCTGCTCTTCCTCCTGCTCCAGGCTCATGGCGATCTTCTGGCTCTGCTGAAGCTCTTCGTTTTCCTTTTCAAAGCTCACGCCGACCACGTGCAGATCGACCTTCTCCACATGCAGGCCCGTCATGGACTCGATGGATTTGCGCACATTCTCCTGCGCGCTGCGGCCGACCTTCTGAATGGGCATGCCGTAATCGACCGTCACGCTCACGTCCACGCTGACGTCCTCGCCGTTCATATCCACGCGCACGCCGCGCGGCACCTTGCCCTTGCCCAGCAGGCCGTTGTTGCCCGCGATGGCGGAGATACCGTCCACTTCCGTGGTGGCCACGCTCACGATGGTGGAAATGACTTCATTGGCGTATGTGATCTGACCGTTGTTTTGCTCGCGGTCGATATCGACGTTCTGATTTTCGTTCATTTCAAAAACACCTCCCTATGGATATTCATTAGTATAGCAGATTTTCCGCCCGTGTACAATTCCAATTTGCTTATTTTTTGATGAGAATGATTTTTAGTTGCGCCGTTTCCGTGCCGGATTGCCCGCTTACGGCGTTCAAAAGCTGATTTCTGGCCGTTTCATCCAGACCAAATTCCTGTGGGATGAGCAGCGTCACGCCCTGCGCGCCGCAGACGGCCAGCGCCCCTTCCGCGCCCATGCCGTTCAAAATCGCGGTCATCTGCGCTTCCTGCTCCATCCGCGCCGCAATCTGTGTCTTTTGCGCCAGCGCATCCTCCTTCGCCGCCGAGGTCGCGCCCGCGTCGGCAATCACGCCGTCCAGCAGCGCCAGCTCTTCCCTGCGGCTTTGCTCAAGCTTTTCCCGCACCCCGGCAATCGAGCTTCCGCCGACGGCTTCCCCCTCCAGCTCCACCCGCGTCACGGGCAGACTGACGACGGACTGCACGTTTTCCTGCCGCGCCGCGCCCATATAGCCGCACACGCCCAGCAGCGCCAGCAAAAGCGCGCCGCAGAACAGCCGCAGCACGCCGACCGGATGGCGATACGCCATCTGTTTGATCCCCTGCTTTTCCATCATTTTCCTCCCGCCATCACACTGACCGCCGAGCCCGGCAGTCCCAGCAACGCACAAAGCGCCTGTTCCAGCTGCATCCGCACAAAGGGGTCGCCCGCGCCCTGCGCCACAGCCACCGCGCCGCACGGAATTTCCGCGTCCCCGTCCGTTTTCCCCGTCAGCAGGCCCGTTCCGCCCGTCTGCGCCTTTCGCGTCATCACCGTCACCTCGACGCGCCCTGCGCCTTCCACGCGCGAGAGCACCGCCGAAGCCTGCTTTTCCAGCCGCGTCGTTCCGCTCGGTTCATTCCGCCATGCGCAGTAGCCGATGAGCGCAAACGCGGCGAGCAGCAGCGCAATCAGCTGCGGCGTAAGCGTCGCTTTGATTCGCCGAATCCAATCCGCCACGCCGCGCGCCCTCCTTTCGTCGCATCGGGTCATTTCATCAGGCAGTTCAAAACAGCCTCCGCGCTCGCCGCCCGCGCCAGCGCGGCAAACAACTCCCGTATGCCGCCAAGCGTCAAATGCAGCATCAGCAGCCCGCCAATCATCCGCACGCTCCCCTTCGCATCGCTTTCGCCGAGCGCCATCTGGATAACCGCGCTCAGCGCGCACAGCGTGCAGAGCCTTGCCATCAGGGTCATCATCCGCCAGCCCTCCCGTTACCGCAGCAGCACCGTCAGGTTGCCCACGAGCAGCACCTGCACAATCAGCAGAAAATACATCGTGCCCACGCAAAGCATGGTGATGAAAAACAGCACGACCGTCCGCGAAAAGTCGCCGATGGCGCACACGACGTCGCCATCCGCAACCGGTTCGAGCAGCGCCGCGCTCAGCCGCAGCATAAACACCACCGCCAGCGTGCGCAGCATCGGCCCGACCAGCGCGCCGACCAGCACCAGCACCGCCGCTACGCCCAGCGCGTTTTTGACAATCAGCGTGCAGCCAACCAGCGTATCCATCGTGTCGGAAAACATGCCGCCGACAACCGGAACGAAGTTGTCCACCGCGTATTTCGCCGCGCGAATCGCCACGCCGTCGATGCTCGCGCTCGTCACGCCTTGTAATGACATGGCGCCCAGAAACACCGTGAAGCTCACGCCCAGCAGCCAGCAGACCGCGCCGCGCAGAAGCTGTGCCATCCGCGTGAGATGCGCCCTGTCGGACAGGTGGTTGACCGCCGTCACCGCGCATGTGCACATCACCAGCCGCAGAATGACCTCCCGCGCCAGAAACACCATGCTGCCCGAGGCCGCCGCGACCATCGGATGCAGAAACGCGGAGGACGCGCTGCCGCCCAGCGCCGTCAGCAGCGTGAGCAGCATCGGCAGAAGCCTTTCCATATGATGAGTCATGGTGACGATGGTCTGCTTCGTGTGCGTCAGTTCGCCCAGCGTCACGACGATGACGGGCATCAGCACCAGCACGAAGCAGGCGCTTTTGCTCATCGCCGAAAGCGAATCCGACTGCAGGGTGAGCGTGTGCATCAGCATACCGGCCAGTACGACCGGCAGCATGATGGCAAGCATCATCCGAAACAGCGCGCTGACCTCTTCGGCAAACGCGCCGAGCACCGCCGTCAGCGCGTCATCCGCCGAAAATCTCTCTCCGCCCGCAATGGCGCGCACCGTCTCTTCCAGACTGCGGTGTTCCGGCCAGCCGGGCACGTCCAGCGTGATATCCGCCGTCTGCGCAAAATCCAAATCGCCGATGACGCTTTCAATGCCCGCCGCCACCCGTTCATCCGTCTCTTCCGCCGCGCCGATGGTCGGAACGAGCACTGCCGTCATCAGAAAAAGCGCCGCAAACCGCTTCATTGCAGCGCGCCGACCGCCATCTGCGTCAGCTCGATAAAAATCGGCAGCGCCACACCCAGCAAAAGCAGCCGCCCGCAAAGCTCCGCGCGGCAGGCAATCGACGGCGCGTCCATATCCCGACAAACCTGAGCCGCGAACTGCGTCATCAGCACAATGCCCGTCGCGCGCAGCATGGTCTGCCCGCAGCCCGCTTCCAGCGACAGCGTGGAAAGGAACGCCCGTATCTGCGTCACGTATCCGCCCACGGCAGGCAGCAGCATCGAGAGCGTCATCGCGCCGAAGGCCACGCACAGCAGCGCCGCCGCGCTCGGGTTCATGGGGCGCAGAAGCATCGTCAGCACCGCCGCCAGCAGGCAAAAACCGATGAGCCGAACCATTTTCCGCCCCCTCAATACAGGCCGAAGATGCTCTTCACATTATTGAGCAGCTGCGCCACCAAATCCACCACCAGAAACATCACTACCACCAGCCCCGCCACGGAGGCCAGCACCGCGATATCCTCCCGTCCGGCCTTTTGCAGCACCTGATTCACCGCGAAAATCAGAATGCCCACGCCCGCAATTTGAAACAGCAGGTCGATGTTCACGCGTCCGCCTCCCCCCTTAAATCAGCAGCAGAAACACCGCCGCGCCGCCCGTCACGCCCAATGTGCGGATGAGCTGGGCGCGCTTTGCCGCGTCCCGCCGCAGCCCTTCCTCCCGCCGCCGCAGACGCTCGTCCGCGTCGGAAAGGATGCGAAGCTGCTCGTCCAGCCCCGTTCGCCCCAGTTCGGCCATCACCTGTTCAAACGCGCTCCTGTCCGCTTCGCCGAGCACGCCGTAGGCGGGCAGCCTGCCCGCTTCCCCCGCGAATATCTCGACGAGCTGCGGGTTGGCGCTCGTTTCCAGCCGAGCGGCGCACGCGTGCAGAAGGCGGGTCAGTTCCCGCTGCTCGCGCGTCGTGCGCAAATCGATGGTTTGCAGCATCTTCGCCAGCGGCGCGCGCTCGTAGCGAATCATGTCGTTCATCCGTATCAAACAGCGGCGCATCGCCTGCACCCATCGCACGCGCCGCATCTCACCGTCCGCCGCCGCAAAACCGACGGCGCTCAGCGTAAGCATCGCCATCATCGCCGCATCCGTCATGCGCATTTCCCCCTTCCGCAAGCAGCCCGCCCGCCGCATCATACGCCGCTTCGAGTTTGCCGTGCCGCCCCAGCAGCAGATAACGGTCAAACGCCGCCGCCTCATACAGCGCCCGCAGAACCGGACGCCGCCGCACATCGTCAAATGTCCCCGCGTGCGCGCTGGCCATCAGCCCGACGCCGCACCGCGCCGCGTCTTTCAGCGCCCGAACATCCCGCATGTCGCCGATTTCGTCGCAGAGAATCACCTGAGGCGCCATCGCGCGCAGCAGCATCTGAATCGCCGTCGCCTTGTCCGCGCCGCGCATCACGTCGATGCCCGCCTGTGCCGCGTCCTCCGGAAAAAGCTCCTCCCGCTCGTCGCAAACCGCCGCGCGAAGCCCGCGCTCAGCCAGTCTTTCCGCCGCGTCGCGCAAAACCGTCGTCTTGCCGCATCCCGGCGGGCCGAGCAGCAGCACGCGGGCAATTCGCCCGTCCGCTTCCGTCACATATGGCAAAACCGCTTCGCTTGCGCCGCGGATTGCCCGCGCTATGCGGATGCACACGGAGGTCGGCGACGACAGCCGCGCCGTGCCGTACTTATCCCGCGTCACCCGACCGCAGACGCCTGCGCGGTGGCCGCCTTCCAGCGGAATAAACCCTTGTGCAAGCCGGGTTTCATAGGCATAGCGCGAATAGCCGCACAGCGCCGTCACCAGCTCGTCCACCTCTTGAGCGGAAAAAAGCGCATTCTGCGTTTCGCCCCGCCCGTCAAAGACAAAGCAGGCGTTTTGCCCCGCATAAAACCGCATTTCCTCCAGCCGTCGCGCCCGAAGCATCGGCAAATCCATCAGCAGCCCGGCGGCCTTCGGAGTCATGCGCGCGGCAAGCGCCCGCCGCTCATCCCGCAATGCATCCACCTCCCGACATGCGTTCTTTCTGCTTTTCAAACCAAAGAAAAACGCAGAGGTTCGTTCCTCTGCGTTCATCTTATGTCGGGTATACGGGTTTTAGCCCACTTCAACGACTTCCGTGCCTTCGATGGCGGCGGCAATCAGGGCCTCGCTGTCCAGCGCTTCCTCCGCCTTTTGAATCAGCTCGATGCGCGGGTGCGTCGCCGGATGCTTGGGCGTAAAGACCGTGCAGCAATCCTCATACGGCAGGGAGGACGTTTCAAACGTGCCGATTTTCTGCGCACGTTCGATAATTTCGCTCTTGTCCATGCCGATGGCGGGGCGGAAAACGGGCATATCCACCACCGCGTCCGTGCAGCCGAGCGCCTCCATCGTCTGACTGGCCACCTGGCCGATGGATTCGCCGGTAATCAGCGCCTGCGCGCCGTCCTTGCGGGCGATGATTTCGGCGATGCGCATCATATAGCGGCGCATGATGAGCGTCGTGTAATTCTCGGGGCACTTGGCGTGAATCTGCATCTGGATTTCGGTGAAGGGCACGACGTGCACGCGTATTCTGCCGCAGTATTCGCTGAGCAGCCGCGCCAGCTCCAGCACCTTTTCCCGCGCGCGCTCGCTGGTATACGGGAAGGAATGATAGTGCACGCAGCAAAGCTCCACGCCGCGCTTGGCAATCATGAAGCCCGCCACAGGGCTGTCAATACCGCCGGAAAGCAGCAGGCAGGCTTTGCCGTTCGTGCCCATCGGCATGCCCTCCACGGCGGGAATGCGCTTCACGGACAGATACGCGTGATCGCGAATTTCAATCATCATCGTGTGATCCGGATGGTTGACGTCCACGGTCAGCTGCGGCACATGGTCGAGGATATAGCCGCCCGCCTCGCGCATAATCGCCGGCGAATCGAGCGGATAGCGCTTATCCGAGCGGCGCGCCAGCACCTTGAACGTGCCGGAAAGCGGCTCCATCATCTTGGCTGCCTGCTCACAGATGGCCTCAAAATTGTCTTTGTCCATCTCGACGGCCGGGCTGACGGAATGCACGCCGAACACGCGCGTCACGCGGCGGATGCACTCGTCCATATCCGTGAAATCGGACACATAAAAGCGGCCCTCGCTCATCCACACGCGCCCATTCACGGGGCGCACCGCCTGACGGATGTGGTCCATCAGCTTTTTCATGAAGAACGGGCGGTTCTGCCCCTTCAAAAACACCTCGCCGAAGCGAACCAACAGGATTTCTCTCACCGTTTTATCTCCTTTTGAATTGACGAAGCATGCGATACAGCGCCAGCATACGGCGCGCCGCCTCGTCCATCTCGTCCATGGTGTTCATCGCGCCCAAACTCACGCGAACCGTTCCGTCCGCCTGCGCCTGAGACAGGCCCATCGCCCGAAGCGTCGGGCTGACCTTCTGCTTATGGGACGCGCAGGCTGAACCGGTGGAAACCAGAATGCCCTCGCCCTCCAGTGCGTTGCGCATCACCTCGCCGCGCACGCCGTCAAAGGACAGGCTGAGGATGTGCGGCGCGCTGTCCGCGTCCTCCGGCTTCGGGCCGTTGAGGCGGATGCCCTCTTCCTGCGAAAGCGCCGCCCACAGGCGCGCCTTCATCGCGCGCATGCGCTCCACGGCACCCCGATCCGCTGCAAAGGTCTTGACCGCTTCGCCAAGACCCAGAATCGCCGGCGAATTATAGGTGCCGGAGCGCAGCCCCTTCTCCTGCCCGCCGCCCGTTATCTGCGGAATCAGCCGAACGCCCGGGCGCACCGCCAGTACGCCGATGCCCTTCGGCCCGTGAATCTTGTGACCGCTGAGCGCGTACAAATCCACACCCATGCGCTCCATGTGCATCGGCACACGCATGAACGCCTGCACGCCGTCCACATGCACGCGCACGTTCGGGTTCTTTCTGCGCGCGAGTTTGGCCAGCTCCTCCACGGGCTGAATCGCGCCCGTTTCGTTGCTCACCTGCATGCAGCTCACCAGAGCCGTGTGCTCGTCGATGACCGACTCGCACGCCGCCAAATCGACCACGCCGCGCGCGTCAATCGGCAGCACGCGAACCGTGTGCCCCATCTGCTCCACGCGGTGGATGGTTTCCGCCACGGCGGGGTGCTCAATCGCGCTGCAAACAAAATTCGCGCTCTGGCGAAGCGTCGCCGCCACGCCGAGAATCGCGAGGTTATCGCTCTCCGTACCGCCGCCGGTGAAAATCACGCCGCTTTCCTGAATGCCCAGCTGCGCGGCAACCGCCCTGCGGCATTCGCGCATGGCCCTGTCCACATCGACGGCGGGCTTATACGCCGCCGAAGCGTTAAAATAGTTTTCGCGCATGCAGCAATCCATCGCGTCGATTACCCCGTCAAACGGGCGCGTCGTCGCGCTGTTATCCAGATAAATCATAGTTTCTCCCCTCGGAAAGAAAGCTCCGACCGCATCCGCGCGCCGGAGACCCGTTTTAGCCCTGATACACGCCGGCGGGCAGATAGCGGCAGATCATTTCCACCATCTCCTCGCTCGGCTCGATGATAATCATGTGCTTTCTGCTCTCTTTGACATAATAAAAATAGAACAAATTGCCGTCGCGGTTGCAGAACCAGTTCTTTTTTTCAATGTCCTTCATCGACAGATAGCGGCGGAAGCTGTCACCCGCCACATGGCCGCAGGCGGAAACGTTTTTGACATTCATGCTGCCCAGCTCCTTGCGCTTGGCCTGGCGAAGAACCTTCGCAAAATCCAGCGAGCCGTTGGTGAACGTGTATTCGTATTCCACCTTGAGCTGATCTTTGATGAAAAACAGCAACACGGCGCAGGCCGCCGCCATCAGCGCGGTGACGAGCGTCGCGATGCCAAACTGCACCATCACCACCTGAAGCATCATCAGCGCATAAGCGCCGAAGAGCACGATAAACACCCAGCAGACCGCATAGAGCACGCTGCCCAGCGCGTTTGAACGGGGACTGACGATGTCCTCCTTGAAATTATCCATCATAGACACAAAACCTCCGAATCCTTTGTTTTTCATTATAACACCAAATGCGCCGATACTTCAACCCCTATGAAGGATTCCCCGCAGCCGTAAAAAGAAAAAAGAGGAATTCTGCGTCCGCGCCGCGAATAGAATAATGTTTACCGTTTTTTTCTGTCTTTTTGACACCTGTTTTCGGAGGTTTTGAATCGATGAAATGCCCCAAATGCGGCGCATGGAACGCAGCTTATCTGCCCAAATGCACCCAATGCGGCGCGCCTCTGCCCAAGGCAGAGAACAGCCCCGCCGCGTGGGAGGAAGCCCTGCATCAGAAAAAACCGTCGCTGGAAGTCACGACGTTTGACGAAAAAGACGAGCTTTCCGCCACCGAGCAGAAGGTTCGGAACGACGATGAGGAAGGCTTTGACCCCGAGAAGCTCGACCGCGCGGATTTGACCGACGAGCTGGAGGATTTGAAAAAGCGCCGCGAGGACGGCAAGCAGCGCATCCGCCAGATGAAGCAGCAGGCCGACCGCGTCCGCCGCTCGATGCAGGAGGCGCAGATTGTCCGCCCCATTCCCGAGTCGGACGAACTTTCCGCCGGATACAGCGGGGACAGCGCCGCCATCCGCCGCCGCCAGCAGCAGAAGCAGGCCGCCTATACCCGCTCCGACGGGGAGGATGCGCCGCCCGAGGACGATTACGGCTACTTCGGCGACCCCGCGCACGAGCATCCGCTCGCCTATGACGACGACGACCCGCACGCGCCGATTTATTACGACGGCTACACGCCAGACCCCGGCGACCAGGGCGCGCTGACGGACGACGAATACATGCCCCGCCGCGTGCAGACGCGCCCCGCTTACGCGGAGCAGGACACCCGCGGCCCGGGCAAGCGCAGAAAAAGCCCGCTTCGCATCCTGCTGACCGTGCTGCTTCTGCTGCTCGGCTGCGGCGCGATGGGCGTGGGCGGCGTGCTGATTGCGCGCCACTTCGTGCTCTCGCAGGGCATGCAGGTGCGCAGCGACAACGAAACCCGCGTCGAACTGACCGCCACTGCCGTGGATGACCACCCCGCGCACACCATCACCATCTACGGGCGCGAAAACGCCACCGTCTATCTGCGGGAGATGCAGACCTCCTACGTCATCGCGGATGGCAAGGTCTCCGTCACCGTGCCCGATTACATGTGGTATGACACGGAATCCTCTACCTTCGCCACGGCGGTGGAGACTGACACGATGGATATTTCCATCACCCCCTTCATCCGCTATTCGCAGGAGGGCGACCAGTATCAGCTCGACCCCATCGAATACACCATCGACGTGCCGCTCTCGCCCATTCGGCTGGTGAAGCCGACGACGGTGCGCGCGGAGGTCGGCGTTTCCATCTACGAAGTGCAGATTAACGTGGAAAAAGGCTCTACCGTCGTCATCGACGGCACAAACGTCTCCACGCTGATTCGCGAGACGGGCAACGTATCCAAGAACGTGCAGGTGCTCCCCGTCGGCGACAACACGATTTCCATCTCCGTCAAGAGCAAATACTGCCGCGAAAACAAGATGGAAGTCACGCTCTACCGCGCCGAGCAGGATATCCCGCTCGAGCTGGACGCGACCGTGCTCGTCGAGTGGAACTATGAGCCGATTTCCGCCGAGAAATACGCCGCCGCCACCGCCGAGGAAAAGGCCGAAATGCACATTCCCTCCATCAGCGGCACAACGCTCCCCGGCGCGACGATTACCGTCAATTTCCCGCACCGCAATCTGGAGGTCGATCCCGACACGGGACGCTTCAGCTTCATCCCGCTGTTCTCCAAGCTGGGCAACAACGACGTGGTGATTCGCGCTTCCTACGAGGGCAAACCCGATTCCGTCATCACCCACACGGTGTATTACATGCCCAACGCCGATATCTACACCCGCCGCGCGTGGGATTTGGACGCGCAATATACCGATTTGGTGAACTACATCACCATGCGCAAGGGCACCATCTACATGGGCACGGGCACCATCACCCGCATCGTCAGCACCACCCCGCAGATGGCCATCATGAACATCGGCACAGACAACTTTGAAAAGCTGGTCATGCTGGAAAACAGTTCCAAGACGACGTGGACGGTCGGCACGAAATACCGCATCTACGGCGAAGCCTATGGTCTGTATGACACCATGCCGCGTCTGACCGTGCGCTACACCTATCTGGTTGAATGACGCAAATGGGGCTGTCAAGCTTAAACTGAACGTTTCAAGAAATAAGAGTCTAAGCATTTTCAGAATATGGGGCTTTGCCCCATCGCCCAACCAAAGGGCTTTCCGTTTTCTGTCGTTTGTTTCTGCCACAGGCAGCAACGACCGAAAACCTCTTTGGAAACCTTTGGGCGAAAACACTTAGTTTTTCTTGAAATACCAGGTTTATCAGCTTGACAACCCCATTCCTTATACTTTCAGCCAGTTTGTCAGCACACAGGCCGCCGCCTTCATCCCCGCGCACAGCGAGGCGGGCTCCATCCATTCTTCGCGCGTATGCGCGCCCCCGCCGCGGTACATGCCGAAGCTCGCCGAGGGAATCCCCAGCGAAAGCGGGATGTTACAGTCCGTCGAGCCCATGCCGATGGGCATTCTGCCGCCGACATAGCGTTCCAGCGCGGCGGTGCAGGCCGTTTCCAGCGCATGCTGGGCCGCCCGATTGCCCGCCTCGCCGCAGGGCCGCTCGCCAAGCCGCTCCAGCGTCACCTTCGCATCCGGCAACGCGTTTTCGCGGAGAATCGTCCGAAGCTTTTCCTTCATCATCGCCATGCACTGCGCGTCGTTGGCGCGGTATTCATACAGCATTTCCGCGTGCTGGGCGATGGCGTTGACCGATGTGCCGCCGGATATCATGCCCACGTTGTAGGTTGTGACGCTGCCTGCGGTGCGCGGCACATGCTGGCGATACAGCGCGCAGGTCAGGCGGCTGAGTACCTCGATGGCGCTTCGCGCACCGAAATCCGCAAAGCTGTGGCCGCCGCGCGTCTGGGCCGTGATGCGGTAGCGCGCAGAGCCGACGGCGCGGGCGCAGACATGCGTGGATTGGTCATCCAGCGAAAGAAACGCCTTGACGCGCGGCGCAAAATCGCGCATAATGGCCTTGCAGCCCTTCAGGTTGCCCAGCCCCTCTTCGCAGCTGTTGCAGACAAACAGCACGCCGCACGTCGGGCGGGCCTTGCATCTGCGGAAAATATCCATCAGCATCAGCATGCCCGCCACGTTCGCCGTGTCGTCGCCCACGCCGGGGCAATACAGCCGTCCGCCTTCCTCGCACATCGGCATAGGCTGCATATCGGGGAACACCGTGTCGATATGCGCCATCACGACGACGATTTCCGAATCCCGCTCCAGCCCGAAGCCGCAGCGGACGTTTTTCGCGTCGTCGATTTCGGCGGAAAACCCGCGCGCTTCCAGCCACGCCCGAATCCATTCGGCGCGCCGCTCTTCGTGATGGCTCGGCGCGGGAATCGCGCAGAGCGCCTTGAGCAGCGCGACGGTTTCGCCCTGCGCCGCTTCAATTTCGCGTTCCATGGCTGCGCTGAGCAAAGTTTCCATGCTCCTTCCCCCCTTTGCATAGATAAAAAACAATCTATCCTTATCATTTGGACGCGCGGGCCGTTTTTTCCTGCCGCGGCGCGTCATTTCGGAGGTTCTTCCCGATGGATAAACAGCTTGAAGCCAAGATGCGCTTTCTCTGCGACGAAAGCCGCATGCTCACGGGCATCACCGTCGCCTACGGCACGCCGACATACAGCGAATGGGCGCAATATGGCCGCGCCCAGGAAATCACGCTGACGGAAAACGGCTTTGCCCCTGCCGTCCGCCCGCTCGACCCCGACACGATTTACGACCTTGCGTCGCTGACCAAGCTGTTTACGGCTGTCGTCATGCTGGCGCTCGTCGAAGGCGGGCGGCTTTCGTTGGATGAATGCGTTGGGCAGATTGATTCGCGCTTTGTTCACCTGCAAAACGTGACCGTCGGCGACGTGCTCAGCTTCCGCGTCAGCTTGCAAACGCCCGGGCGCATCGACAACGCGCCGACCCGCGAAGAAGGGCTCAAGCGGCTTTTCGGCGTATCCGTCTGCCCCACGCCCGCGATTCGCGTCTATTCCGACATGAACGCGATGGTCATCAAATATGTGATTGAAGCCAAGTCGGGCCTCAGCCTGTTCGACGCGATTCAGACGTGGATTCTCTCGCCTGCGGGCATGCCGGAGACCTTCGCCGCCGTGCCGGAGGCGCTCCGCAGTCGCTGTGTCTGCTACAATTACGAGCACCGCATCGAAGGCGAGCGCTTTATTCTGCGCACCGACCCGCCGTGCGGCCTGCCGCATGACCCGAAGGCCCTGCTGCTGGGCGACGGCGGGCGCGATCTCTGCGGCCACGCGGGTCTGTTTTCCACGCGGAAGGACATGGTCCGCTTTGCGCAGGCGCTGCTTTCCGGCGAACTGATTCGTCGGGAAACGCTCTGCGAAATCGGCGTAAACCGTACGGGCTTTTCGCACGGCGACGGCACATACCGCCAATATCTGGGTTATCTCTGCTTTGCCAAACACCCCTTGCAGCGGCTCAGCGAAGTGCCGCACTGGATGGGCGAGCGTTCTATCGGCCTGAGCGGGTTCACGGGCAACCACCTTTCCATCGATCCGGATGCGGAGCGCTTCGTGCTGTTTCTCGGCAATCGCTGTCACGGGCGCGTTTCGCACATTGTGCCGCCCGAAGGCATGGATTTGACCGCTTACGGGCTGAACGAGCGCGGTGTCGGTCTGGTCAAATGGAGCGACGGGCGTATGGTGCCGTCCTCCGCGAAATATGTATATTTTAAGGATGAAATGCTGCATGCGCCGATTGAAAGCCGCATGCGCGCGCTGGGGTGGCTGTAAAACGCAAACCGCCGCTTTTCCCGATTTTTCAGGGAAAAGCGGCGGTTTTGTTATTCGGTTCAGTCTTTGAGATTCAGCCCCGCAAAGTCGAGCGTCGCGAAATAATCGGCGGGGGTTTCGGCGCGGCGAATCATCTGCACACTGCCGTCCTCGCGCAGAAGCAGCTCGGCGCTGCGCAGCTTACCGTTGTAGTTGTAACCCATCGAAAAGCCATGCGCGCCCGTGTCGTGGATATAGAGCAAATCGCCCATATCGATTTTCGGCAGACGGCGATCGACGGCAAATTTGTCGTTGTTTTCGCAGAGACTGCCCACCACGTCGTACACATGGTCGCAGGGCGCGTCCTCCTTGCCCAGCACCGTGATGTGATGATACGCGCCGTACATCGCCGGACGCATCAGATTACAGGCGCACGCGTCCACGCCGATATATTCCTTATAGGTATGCTTCTCGTGGCAGGCGGTCGTCACCAGCGCGCCGTTCGGGCCGAGCATAAAGCGCCCCAGCTCGGTAAAAATCGCCACGTCGCCCATTCCGGCGGGCACAAGCACCTCTTCATAAGCCTTGCGCACGCCTTCGCCGATGGCCGCAATGTCGTTGGCAGGCTCATCGGGCCGATACGGAATGCCCACGCCGCCCGAAAGGTTGATGAACGCGATTTTCGCGCCCGTTTCGCGGTGCAGCTCCACCGCCGTCGTGAACAAAATCTTCGCCAGCGTCGGGTAATAGGCGTTGGTCAGCGTGTTGGAAGCAAGGAACGCGTGCAGGCCGAACCGCTTTGCGCCCTTCTGCATCAGCAGCCGATACGCTTGGGTGAGCTGCTCGCGGGTCATGCCGTATTTCGCGTCCTTCGGCTGATCCATGATATGGTTACCGATGGAAAACTCTCCGCCGGGGTTAAATCGGCAGCAGACCGTCTCCGGAATGCCGCACGCCTGCTCCAGCGTGTCGATAAGGGTGAAATCATCCAGATTGATGATGGCGCCCTGACGATACGCACGGGCAAACTCGCACCCTTGCGTCTCGTTGGAGGAAAACATGATTTCGTGCCCCGCAAAGCCGGACGCGCCGCTGAGCATCAGCTCCGTCTCCGACGAGCAATCCACGCCGCATCCTTCCTCATGCAGAATTTTCAGAATGAACGGATTGGGCGTGGCCTTCACCGCGAAATACTCCCTGAACCCCGCGTTCCACGCGAACGCCGCTTTCAGCGCGCGCGCGGTGCGGCGGATGCCCGTCTCGTCATAAATATGGAAAGGCGTAGGATACTGCCGGACAATCTCCCGCGCCTGATTGAGCGTCAAAAACGGCTTTTTGGTGTTCATATGATTCTCTTTCCCCGCGCACGGCGGCCTTTGGTCGGATGCGTTTACTATACATGCCCCGCCCGCCCGTTGTCAAGGTGCATTTCGCAAAAAATGATGGAATTGCCGCCGCAAAACTGTCAAAAAAAGGATATGCGAATCCGCATACCCTCATCTTTGCAGGATCATCCCCGCTTTGAATCAAAAAACGCATCCAGCTCCGCGCGGCATTCCGCTTCCAGCAGCCCGCCCGAACAGGAAATCACCCGCCCGAAGGCCGCATCCTCCGGCAGGTCGTAAAGGCTGCCCGCGCAGCCGCACCGCGGGTCATACGCGCCGAAAAATACCGCGTCAACGCCCGCCATCACCGCCGCGCCCGCGCACATCGGGCAGGGCTCGAGCGTCACATACAGCATGCAGCCGTCCAGCCGCCGCCTGCCCAGCGCCTTTGCCGCTCGGCGAAGCGCCAGCACCTCGGCGTGCGCCGTCGGGTCGTCGCCCGTCTCCCGCTCGTTTCGGGCGCGCGCAACGATTTTCTCCCCGCAGACGACGACCGCGCCGACGGGAACTTCTCCCGCCAGCTGCGCTTCCTTCGCCAGCAGCAGCGCCTCGCGCATCCATGTCTCGTGCATCATCCGCGATTTTTCCCCCTGAAAAACAGCGCAACCGTGCCCGGGCCGGAGTGACTGCCGATGACGGGGCCGACGGCGCTTAAAAAGATGCGCTCGGGCGCGCAGCCAAATTCCTTCACCAGCGTATCCTTCACCACAAGCGCATCCTTTTCGCAGTCGCCGTGGCTGATGAAAATCACCTGGTCTTTGTCGGCTTCCAGCTCGCCGAATTTCATCGCAATTGCGCGGAGCGCCTGCACGCGGCCGCGCACCTTGCTTCGGGCAATCAGGCGGCCTTCGCTGTCCACATGCAGAACGGGCTTGATTTTGAGCATCGTGCCGAAAAATGCCGCAGACGGCGAACAGCGCCCGCCGCGCTTGAGAAAGTGCAGGTCATCCACCGTGAACCAGTGCGCGTATTCCTGCAAATGCGCCCGCGTATAGGCGGCGTTTTCCTCGACAGGCATACCCGCGTCGCGGCGAAGCAGCGCGTCATAGACGACCATGCCCTCGCCTGCGCTGGCCGAGAGCGTATCCACCAGTTCAATCACAGCGTTCGGATATTCCTCGAGCACCATGTCGCGCGCCATGCACGCGGAGGCATAGGTGCCCGAAAGCGCAGAGGAAAACAGCAATCCGAGCACGGCCTCGCCCCGTTTGGCATGCGCCCGAAACGCGTCGACAAAATCGCCCGGTGAAACCTGAGACGTGGTGCACGTCTCGCCCGCGCGCAGTCTGTCATAAAACGTCGAACAGCGCGCCGCGTTATCAAACGGCTGCGTGCTCGTTTGGCCCGAAATGGTATAGGAAAGCGGAAGCACCTCGAGATTTTGAAAACGTGCGGCGATTTCCGCGTTCAAATCGGAGCAGGAATCCGTCAGAATCGTATACATTGTTATCCTTTCTCGGTCACGATTGACCGACAGTTTTTCTTTCCTTTCTTTTTCTCTCTGCGCAATGTTTTTTCCTGCTTTGCTATACCTGCCTTTCATTCTTTATCAGAATCTGAATGCAGAGCCCCTGCCCCTGTGCACACACGCTGAGATTGGCGCGCATGCCTTGGGCGTTCAGCCCGTCGCAAAGGCGCTGAGCCTCTTCCGTTGCCCGCCGCACGGCGCGCCGTCTGCCGCCCTGTTCCTGCCGCGCTTCCCTGCCGAGCATCCGACGCGCCTGTTCGGCATTCAGCTTCCGCGAAGCAATCACCTCCGCCATCTCCGTACGCTCGGTCTGCGGCGCATCCAGCAGCGGTTCGGCCTGTTCGAGCGACAAATTGCCGCGCGCAACCGCGTTTTGCGTCTGCTCATCCAAATCGAGCATCGCGAGCCGCCGCCGAATCTCTCCTTCGGGCAGGCAACAGGTTTCGGCGACGCCCGCCGCCCCCAGCAGCGCCGCTTCGGCTAAAAACGGCGCGCCCCGACGGGTGAAATGCTCCTCGACATAGCACGCGGCGGCCTCCGGTTTTTCGCCCGAAATCTGCACCGCGTCGATCTCCTTACGCCCCAGCATGCGGCAGGCCGCAAGCCGCCGCGCGCCGCACACGAGCATATAGCGCCCGTTCGCTTCGTTTTTCTGCACGACGACGGGCTGAAGCAGCCCATGCCTGGCGATGGACTGCGCCAGCACGGGAAGCGCCGCGTCCTCTTTCAGTCGGGACGGAATCATCCCGCCGTAGATATCGGAAAGGCGCAGACGCAGCGCCTGCACGCCCGTTTCGTGAGAATCCGCGGCCCGTCGTCTGCGCTTCAAAAGCCCTTCCCCCTCGCTTCATCCTCTGTCAAGGAGTATATGCCGCCGAAAGCGCGTTTGATGATGGCTCGTCCAAATATGTTTGAACCGTCACGCCGCCGTCCGAAAGCCAGAGGGTGATGCAGCCGCTTTCATCCGTTCGATACACCGCCGCGCCGACCGAATCCAGCGCGTCCAGAACGCGCTCCGTGGGATGGCCGTAACGGTTGTTTGCACCGACGCTGATGAGCGCCACGCGCGGCGTTGTCTTTTCGAGAAACGCGTCGCTGGTCGCGTATTTGCTGCCGTGATGCGCCACTTTGAGCACGTCGCAGTCCGGCGGATCATCCATTTCGCTCTTGCTCGGCAAATCGCCCGTCAGCAGGATTTTCGTGCCCGCCGATTCCGTGTAGAGCACAAGCGAGCGTTCGTTTTCCCCTTTCAGCTCTTCGGTCGGCGAGAGCACGTCAAACGCAAAATCGCCCGAAACAATTCGCTCTCCGGCGGACGCCGTTTCGATGGAAACGCCCCGATTTTCCGCCGTTTCCAGCCCGTTCTGCACGGTCAGGGACGCGTCGAGCGTCTGCGCGCCGCTCGGCATGACGATGCGCGGGATATCGATTTCGGATTTCATCAGCACGTCGAGTGCGCCCGCGTGATCTTCATCCAGATGGGATAGAATCAACGCATCGACATACAATCCCTCGTGCCGCAGATAGCGAAGCACATCGTAGCTGTTCGCAAGGCCCACGTCCACCAGCGTCGCATGCCGCCCATGCCGAAGAACCGCCGCGTCGCCCTGACCGACATCCAGCTGAACGTATCGCGCATCAGGCATGAATCTGGGCAGATAGCTCAGTGCCAGCGCGCAAAACACCGCCGCGAAGGCTCTGCGTCTGGCCCTGCCGAACCGAATGCGGCTGCTGCACAGCATCATCAACACAACGGCCATCGGTATCGACCACGCATACGGCGCGGGCAGGCGGCAGAGCGTTCCGTCCAGCTCGGCCAATGCGAGCACCAGCTTTTCCGCGCCGCCTGTCAGCCCGCCGAGCGCCGCGCCCGCAAACCGACCGGCAGTCGGTATGAGTGTGCCCAACAGCGAGCAGCCGATTCCGCCCAGCATCACAACGGGCATCAATCCGCCCGCGACGGCGTTCACAGGCAGGGCCAGCAGCGGAATGTAGCCGTAAAAGAACAGCTGAATCGGCAACGCGGAAACCTGCGCGCTCAAACTGAGCGTCAGCGTTTCGGCCATGCGCGGATGGCGGCGCGCCCACGCCATACGGCGGCAGGCCCACCCCGTAATGCTTCCGCTCGTCAGCAGAATGCCCAGCATCACGAAGAACGAAAATTGGAACGACGCATCCAGCGGCCACAACGGATTGACAAGCGCCATCGTCATTGCCGCAAACGCCAGCGCCGTCAGCGGCTCATAGCGTCTGCCCCTGCATTTGGCCAGCCCGCGCAGCGACGCCATCAGCAGCGCGCGAACCGTTCCCGCCGCAGCGCCCGTCAAGGCCGTATAGAAAAACAGACCAACGGTCTGCATAGCAAAGCGGCCCCATCGGCCGCAGGGCAGGTGTTCAAGCAGCTTTTCGAGCATCAGCGCAATCATCGTCAAATGCATGCCCGATACCGTCAGCAGATGCACAATGCCCGTCAGCCGCATGGCGTTGACCAGCTCTTCATCCATATTTTCGCGGCTGCCGAGCAGAACCGCCTGAAACAGCGGCGCATGCTCGCCGAACACATTTTCCATATGCGCCATCAGTCTGCTGCGCAAACGCCGAAACAACTCGCGGAGCGAAAACCGACGTTCACCCGAAACCGTCCAATTCGGGAGCACATAGCCCGACAATTCATAATGCTTCGCCAGCGCGCGGATGCGCCCGTTGACGCCGCCGGGATTGCGCGGCTCGTTCGGCGCAAACAGCCTGCCCGTTCCCTCAATCGTTTGGCCGACGAAAACCGTCGGGCTTTCCGCGTCTTTTTCCGTCATCAATGTGACCATCACGCGCCGACGGCACGGCTCACCGTCGCAAATCACGTTTTTCAGCCAGACGCGGTTGTCTGTTTTGATTGCATCCACCTCGCCGACGAGCGATGCGCCCACACGACTCGGCGTATCGCGCAGCGCCAGCCTTCCGCCTGCCAATCCGTTTCCAACGAGCAGCAGCACCGCCGCAACACAAAAAAGCGCGCTTTTCCGCCGTTTCAGCCGCAAAACGGCCGCCGTCAGGCAAAAAGCGCATCCCATTCCGATATAAAGGACAGGCACGGACACAATCAGCGCCGCGTAAATGCCCGCCAAATAAGCCGCGCAGAGCACGGCCAAACGGCGGCGTATGGGAAAGAGAATCAACCGTCTGCGCTCTTCCATTGTCCGCGCCCCCGCTTTGCTTTCGTACTTACGGGCAGAAAAAACGCCCGCATCGCTATTGTAACCCGATGCAGGCGAAAATGAACACATCTTGTTCGGTATAACCTATCCGTACAGGAACGGATTCGTTTAATTTTCTGCGTTCTGCAAGGCGATGCATCGCTTGAGCCATTTGCCGCGCAGATAGTAGACGAGGAACATCGCCGACGTCACAATCCACGTAATCGGGTAGCTCATCAGCAGCACCTTCAGCTCATGACGGGCCGACACAACGACCGTCACCCAGAACACGCGCAGCAGGCACACGCCCGTCAGCGTCATGACAGTGGGAATCAGCGAATCGCCCGCGCCGCGCATCGCGCCGGAAAGAATCTCGATGAAGATATACGCGATATACGTCGGCACAATCAGATAGACGATGGACAGGCCGATTTCGATGACCTGCGCGTCGTCGCTGAACAGCCCGAGCAGCGGCTCGGCGACCACCATCAGCACCGCGCTGAGCGCAATCGTCGCCGCCGCCGAGATGGCCAGACACACGTTGATGCTCTTTTTCATGCGGTCATAGAGCCGCGCGCCGAAATTCTGGCCGACAAAGGTCGTAATCGCCACACCGAACGCATTGATGACCATCCAATACATGCCGTCCACCTTGCCGTAAGCGGTGTAGGCGGCCATCACGTCCGTGCCGAAGCCGTTGACGCTCGCCTGGATGATGATGTTGGAGAGCGAATACATCACCGACTGCAAGCCTGCGGGCAGACCAATGCGCACGATGCGCACGAGCATATCGCCATAGAAGCGAATCTTTTTGAGCTGCACGCGGTAGACCTGCGGCGTGCGGCACAGCGTCATCATCACCAGAACGGCGCTGACCGCCTGGCTGAGCACCGTCGCCAGCGCCGCGCCCGCGACGCCCAGATTCAGCCCGATGACCAGCACGACATCCAGCACGATATTGGTCATCGTCGCGCTGATGAGGAAGAACAGCGGCCGCCGCGAATCGCCGACCGCGCGCAGAATGCCCGAGCCGATGTTGTAAATCAGCGACGGAATCATGCCCAGGAAATAGATGTTGATGTACGTCACCGCGTAGTCGAGCACATCCGCAGGCGTGCCCATCATGACGAGCACGGTTTTGCTCAGGCAGATGCCCAGCACGGTCAGCGCCGCACCGCTGGCCAGCGCCATCGCCATCGTCGTATGCACGGCGCGGGAAACGTCATCCGGCCGCCGCGCGCCGTAGAACTGCGAAATGATGACCGACGCGCCGGAGGACAGGCCGACAAAGAAACCGACCAGCAGGTTAATCAGCGTGCCCGTCGTGCCGCCGACCGCCGCCAGAGCCTCTTTGCCGACAAACTTGCCGACGATAATCGCGTCCGCCGTGTTATACAGCTGCTGGAAAAACGTGCCGAGCACAATCGGGAAAAAGAACAGCAGCAGCTGTTTCCAAATCACGCCCTCGGTAATGGCGTTTTGTATGACTTTCTTTTCTCTTGCCATATGCTTCCTCGCAAAATGCATCCGCTTCAAAGCCGACTCACAGTCGGTTTGTTTGTCTTACAGACCGTCGGTCGGTTTATTTCGAAATCAGGTTTTTGATTCGCCGCATCGCGCCGACGGGCAGGTGAGCAATGCGTTTTGCCGCACGCTCCGCCGCATTCGGGCCGCGAAGCAGCTTCATCACATAGTCGCTTTCAAAGCCGTGCTTTTGATAGCGCTTAAAGAATGCCGCCCGCTTCTCATGCGGCTTTACCGGCATAAACAGACTCGGGTTGACGCGCGCCATTCCCTCCAAACGCTTGACGGGGAACGCGTTCAGCTGCGCGCCGCATGCTTCCAGCGCTTGCCGTCCCTTCTGCGTATTCGCCATGACGAGCGAAAGGCCCGTGTCGTCGTCCCGCTCGGGGAAAAGCGCATCCGCCCCCCACAAATCGGCCAGCGTGATATCCGCCGCATGATGTTCGCCGCGCAGTCCGCTGCACGCGTGGCAGGACGGGCGCAGATACAGGTTTTGCAGAAAGCCGTACAGATACGGCTCGGTCGTCTGCGTGCCCGCATGCTCCCGACCGTTTTCAAACGCCGCGACGGCAGAAAAGTTTTTCCACCCCAGCCGCTTGTCGCGGAAGGCATACGCCGCAACGCGGCTGCCCTGTTTCTTTTCCAGCTCCTTCAAATACGAGGCGAACACGCCCGGCGACGGCACGCCGTGGCAGACGAAATCCACCGTCAGCAGCTTGTCGGTTTTCGTACCGCCCAGCGCCGCCAGCAGGCCGTTTATCTGACAGGGCGTGCCGGAAAACAGCACCGGAATTTCTCTTTTCAGCAGCGACACCGCGTTGCCAATGGCATCCGCCGCGTCGCTCTGTACGTATTTCGAGCCGCGCATGCCGGAAAGCTCCGTTTCGTCAAACGCGCCGACATGCTCGACGCGCATGTTTTCGTCAAACGCCGCGCCGAACACCACGCCGCCTTCGCGAATCACCTCGCGCGCCAGCAGTGTGAACACGCCGCCGGAGGACGACTGTCTGCGCAAGGTTTCGTCCTTCGCCTGTGCGCCGAGCAGCCGCGCATGATGCTCGGGCGTCTCCCTTCCGGCGGGGCATCGCTTTTCGCACAGGTCGCACGAAATGCACGCCTCGCCGTCCACCTTCGGATAGAGAAATCCTTCCTCATCCGGCTGCATGGTAATCGCCTGTTTCGGGCAGATGCTCACGCACGCACCGCAGCCCGTGCATTCTGCCGGATTCTTTCGTACCGTCTGCCTCATGCCCGTTTTCCTCCCGCCAAGGCCAGAACGGCCGCAATCGTCTCTTCCCGCCCCGCCGTGTAAGCCGGCATGCGCACCCTGAGCTGCTCGCGCTCCGCGTCGCCGCGCTTCATCAGCGCGTCATACGCCGCAATCAGCTCCGCTTCGCCGGATAGCTCCTGTGCGGGAATCAAATGCCCCGCTTCCGAGCCGAACAGGTCGCGCGCAATACCCCGCGCTTTGACCGAATAGCCGATGACCAGCGTCGGCACAAACGTCGAATACGCCGCGACGGACACATGCGTTCGGGCGGTGACCAGCCCGCAGAGGCGCTTCACATAGCCCTTATACTGCATCGCGTTCAGATTGTCGGGCAGCAGGAACACGCGCGGCTCATCCGCAAAATGCGCTTTGATGGCCGAAAGCGCATCCATATCGTTGTCGTGCTCCCACGTGACATGCGGAATCAGAGCGACGGCGTTGTCGCTCGTCTTGAGGATGTGGCGAACCAGCGAAACGAACGCGTTCAGCGCCGCGTCC
The DNA here is from genome assembly GCA_934675735.1 of uncultured Clostridia bacterium. Classification (GTDB taxonomy): domain Bacteria; phylum Bacillota; class Clostridia; order Christensenellales; family Aristaeellaceae; genus Ventricola. The sequence continues at coordinate 157,937 of CAKURR010000001.1, read as the reverse complement.
TTGTCCTTTGCGTGGTTGAGCACCAACGGGCTGACATTCAGACCGACGGTCTGTTTTTCTTTCCACCCCGTCGGGAGCGGCAGTTCTTCGGCGGCCATCGTGAAAGCGGGGTCGCACCACATCCGCACGTTCATACCCGCGTCGCGCATCGCCTGCGCCGTGATGGATTCGCGCGCAACGACCAGGTCATACGCCTTCAAATCGCTTAGGCATTCGCCCTCCAGCAATTCGGGGTTGACCGAGCAGCCCCAGAGTACAAGCGGCCTGCCCGCCCGATGCAGCCTGCCGTTGATGACCCGAACATGTTCCTGCGGGGCGTAGCAATATGTGTCGCCGCCGACGGAAAGGCACACATCCGCCCGTTTGCCTTCGCGGATGACGGGCAGATATTTGCGCGCCACCTCGTGTTCGCGCGGCATGCCCAGCCGAAAGCCGACCGAGTTGATGAGCCTGTCTACACTGTACGGCGAAATCTGTTCGGCCAGAAGCTTGTCAACGTTCGGCAGATTCAGCCTTCTGTCCGACTCGGCCTGCCCGCTGGTAACGCTCACACGCGCGCCCGCCTGCGCAAACAGCGCGGACGTGGAGCGCACAATCGCCTCACACCCGCGGTTTTCACAGCCGGAATGGTTGTAAAGCAGTACTTTCATCGCCGAATCCCCCATTTCTTGCCCGTCAGCTTTTCACGAATGCGCAGCAGCACATAAATCCGCGGGAAATACCCCTTGACTACCGCGCGGTAGATGCGCGTATCCCACTCGGGAATGCGCTCCGCCTGCACGCCGTCGAGCACCAGCGGCCGAATCTGCGCATTGAAGCGCTTCATGCAGGCCATGATGCCCGTTTCCTTTTCATCCACCCAGATGCAGCTCTGCAAAAAGTCGCGGAAATAAAGCTCCTTCACCCCTTCGCGAAGCAAAATCGCGCTCATGCTTTGCAGCATCGGTTGATGCGCCTGACTGTAAAGACCCATGTTCGCCATCGCCGAGCAGCTGTGCACGCGGTAGACATACGTGTGCTCGGGAATATGCACGATGCTCTTGGCGCGCAGATACAGCTGTAAGTTAAGCAGCGCGTCCTCGCCGATGCGCACGCTTTCATCCAATCTCAGCCCGTCCTCAAACAGCTCGCGCACATAGAGCTTGTTCCACAGGTTGTTGTAGATGCGGTGCATGTGGATGATCTCTCGGACGATTTCCGACGGCTGCGGCACAAACGGCTCGATTTCCACCGGCACGCGGCAGCCCTTTTCCACGTCAAAGAGCGTGTGGTTAGCCGACGTAATCTGCGCGCCGCTCTTCACCGCCGCCTGATAGAGAATGGACAGCGCGTTCTCCTCCAGCACGTCATCCGCGTCCATGAACGCGATGTAGCGCCCCGCCGCCATCGAAATGCCGCGGTTGCGCGCGGCGGAAACGCCCTCGTTGCGCACATGCACCACCTTCGCGCGGCTCTCCGTTCGGGCAAACGCGTCAAGAATCGCGCCCGTGGAATCCGTCGAGCCGTCGTCAATGAAAATCATCTCAATATTCGGCGTGCGCTGGGCTTTCAGGCTCTCCAGACAGATATTCAAATAGCGGTTGGCGTTGTAACACGGCACAATGACGCTGATATCGCAAACCTCGGACACAAAAACCCCTCCCGTTACGGCAGAAAATAAGATGCGCGCGGGCAGACCTTCAGCGCGATGTAATACGCCTTCTGCTTGGCGCACAATTCGGAAAAGCGAACGCCCTCCGTTATGCAGGCGACGATTTGCCGATTCAACGCGGCCGCGGCGGCCTTTTTGCCGCAATCCTTGCGGAGCGTCCGCAGATAGATATCGATATGCGCGCGGAAAAGCGCGGTCTGCAGCCCGTTTTTCCGAATAAACGCCGTGATGCCGCGAAGCATCGGCTTAGCGCTTTCATACACATGCGCGTCGGCGCGCGTCATGGCGGAATCACCGCCCAAATCATACCCGTAAACCGAGCAGCGCGTCATCTTCCACGCGCGCGCGGCATAAAACGCGTCGAGATTGAACAGCACATCCTCGCCGACCTTCACATCCGGCGGCACGCAAAGCCCCTTTTCGCGAACCATTGCCGCGCGGTAGAGCTTGGCGCACATGGAATTGAGCGTGCTGTCCGTGCGGACAAGGCTTTCCAGAATCGTCTGCCTGTCCCCTTCCGCGCAGGCCAGCGTCTCTTCGCGTCCGCCCTCGTCCGTATGCCGAATGGTATACGCGCCGCAGAGGATATCGGCCCTGCCGTCATCCAGCGCGAGCAGGGTTTCCAGCATATCCGCATCCAGCCAATCATCCGCATCCGCAAACGCCAGCCATTCGCCTTTCGCCGCCGCCATGCCCACGTTCCGCGCCCGCGACACGCCGCCGTTCGGCTGATGGATGACACGCATGCGCGCTTCCGTCTGCGCCAGCGCATCCAGCGCCGCGCCCGTGCCGTCCGTCGAGCCGTCGTTCACGGCAATGAGTTCCCAGTCGGAAACGGTCTGCGCCTGCACGCAGCGCACTGTGCGCGCGAGCGACGCTTCGCAATTATAGCACGGCATGATAATCGATATCATTGCGGTTTCTCCCTTTCCGCGCGCAGAGCGAATGCCGCTTCGCCGCATTTTCGTTTTATCATCTGCCCGACGGCAATCGGCGGATAGGCTAAAGGATAGCGCCCGCTTTGACAGAGCGCGTGCACTGCGCGGCCATAGACCGTCATCCGCGCGCGGTTCAGCCCGTCAAGCGCCAGATACGGCTTGGCTTTGGCGTTAAATTCGCGCACAACGCCGCCGATTCCGCCGTCTTTATACAGACGCAACGCAAAGCTGTTCAGCAGCGGCGCGTAATAGCGCTCCAGCTCGCCGCGCCGCGCCAGCATATCCCGCATGGCGACAAGCCACGGCAGATGGGCGTCCCACTCGCTGTCCCGACGGCTGCCCGTCGCGGATTGGCCGTGGATGCGGTAGCGATACTCGATGCGATGCACATAGGCAATGCCGCGCGCGCAGAGCGCCGCTTCCAGATTAAACAGTGCGTCCTCCGCCATCTTCAGGCCGGAAACCAGCCGAATGTGCTCCCGCTCAATCAACTCGCGGCGAATCAGCTTGCCGCACATGATGTTGAGCACGCTGTCGCCCTCAATCAGCCGAAGCGCCGCCGCGCGCTTTTTGCGCTCGCCCGTCTTTCGATACCAGTGCGTCTCGGGCCAAACAGGGCGCGCCCGTCCGTTTTCGTCAAACGTTTCATGCGGGCAGACAACCATATCCACCCCCTCCGCCGCGCCGGAAAGCAGGGTTTCAAACGCATGCGGCGGCAGCTCGTCGTCGCCGTCCACAAACGTCACCCACTCGCCCCGCGCGTGCGCCAGCCCGAAATTGCGCGCCGCGCTGACGCCCCGGTTTTCCTGCGAAAACACGCGAATGCGCGCGTCCCGCTCGGCATAGCGCCGCGCCGCGGCAAGCGAACCGTCGCGCGAGCCGTCATCCACAAAAATCACTTCAAAATCGCGCATGCTCTGGGCCAGAACCGAATCCAGACACGCGCTCAAGTACTTTTCCGCATTGTAACACGGCAAGATGACGCTGATTTTCACGCCTTCTCCTCCCGCCCCTGCACGAGCGCCGCCGCGCCGCGCACGTCGCCGCGCAGCCAACGGGCCGCAAACATCCGCGCGCGCACCTGTGTGCGGATGCCCTTGCCTGTCTTGAGGGTATACATCGCCAGCGGTTTCGGGCTGAGCAGCGCGCGCAACAGTCCGCGCAGCGTTTCGTTTGACCCCATCTGCGTCATCGCGGCATACACATCCTCCAGGCTCGGGTCAAGCCGAATGCCCTTGCAGATCAGCTTGTCGTAACAGAGCACGGGCAGCACGTCGGCCAGCTCCTTCTCTTTGCCGCACGCCTTCACATAGTCGGTCAGCCGCACGCTCAGGGTGATGAGCCGACGGCAGAGCTTCGGCTTGCGCATGCCCATCAGCGAATCGCCGCGCTGCAAATAATTGACGTAAGGCTTGGCCAGCGCCGCCAGCGTATGCACATGCATCAGATACATGGCCGAAAACAGCGTATCCTCGGCAAAAACCTCGTCGTTGGGCGCATAGCGCAGATGATGGTTCTCGATGATATCGCGCCGATACAGGCGGCACCACGCCTCCTGCCCGTGCACATAGGGCATCCAGTAGCGGTAAAAATAATTCGCCAGCCCCATTTGGTCAAGGTCAAGCGTCTCATCCCGCATCGGCAGATAGGCGCCCTGCGCGCCCGCTTCCGTCACAAGGCGGTAATTATAGACGACCAGCTGCGCGCCCGCCCGCTCCGCTGCGGCCACGGCGTCCGCTAGCATCGTCGGCTCGACGGTATCATCCGAATCGACAAAGGCGATATACTCGCCCCGCGCGATATCTAGCCCCGCGTTGCGCGCCGAAGAAAGACCGCCGTTTTCCTTATGAATGCAGCGGATGCGCCCGTCCCTCGCGGCGTAATCCGCCATGATTCGCGGGCAATCGTCCTTCGTGCCGTCGTCCACGAGAATGCATTCAAAATCCGTAAAGGTCTGCGCCAAAATGCTGTCCAAACACTTCGCCAGATAGACCTCCACCTGATACACCGGCACAATCACGCTGACGCGGCACATGCTCTCTTCCTCCACCCGAAAATGTTTATACGGTCATTATACCATAAAAGCCATGGGGTTGCTATCCCCCAAATCAGCGCGCGGGCGCACAGAAAAAGCCGCCCCTTTCCGATTGGAAAGAAACGGCTCGTTTCTGCCTGTTGTCAGCCGACGTCCTGCGCGGACGCGCCGCCGAGCACATCCATCGAATCGACCATGCGCTGCACCGCATCGTCGATCTGATCCTGCCCCAGCCGCTGCGGATAGACCGCCTGATAGACCAGCGTGCATCCGTCCGCCGAGACGAGCACCAACGCCACGCGGAGCGCCTCGTCGTCCTCCGGCGAAACATTCATCAGCACGCCCTGAGCCGAGCAGCCGCCGACAGTGCTCACCGACAGGCTCTGCATATTCGTCGCGCCCGGCCAATCGCCCGCAATCAGCGTATCCGCCGACATGCCGGTCTGCATATAGCGCAGCAGCTGCACATACGCGCCGCCGCTGAGCTGATAGGTCTGAATGAAATCGCCGTCGTCAAACGCGACATTTTCCACCATCTGCGCATCCTCCGGCAGCTGCACCAGCAGCACCGGCGCGTCGTTTTCATCCGCAAAGGCCGCGCCGACCAGCAGCAGCGCCAGCGTCAGCAGCCCGATTAACATCTTTTTCATGGTATCCTCCTTGCCCGCACGCGGGATTCGCGCCCTATTATAGCATGAAGCCGCCCGTTCGTCAAACCGCTTTTCTTTTTCTGCCGTCCGTGTTATAATTCGTTTACCACCTCACAGGGAGTGTCTTTGATGAAGCGTATTTTGCTGATTGCCACCGGCGGCACGATTGCCAGCCGCCCGACGGAAAACGGCCTCGCGCCGCAGCTTTTGGCGGATGATATTCTGCGCTGCGTGCCCGCACTGGGCTCGCTCTGCCGCATTGACGCGGTGCAGCCGATGAACATCGATTCCACCAACATGTCGCCGGATTGCTGGCTGGCGCTGGCCGCCTGTCTGCGCGAGCATTGCGACCGATACGATGGTTTTGTCATCACCCACGGCACGGATACGATGGCCTACACGGCCTGTGCGCTGTCGTATCTGGTGCAGGGCAGCGGCAAGCCGATTGTGCTCACCGGCGCGCAGAAATCCATCTACGTGCAGGATACGGACGCGCGGCGCAACCTCTACGACGCGTTTGTCGCCGCGCAGGACAACAGCCTTTCGGGCGTATACATCGTCTTTGACGGCCGCGTGATTCTCGGTACGCGCGCCCGCAAGACGCGCACCAAGTCAATGAACGCGTTTTCCGGCGTGGATTATCCCGACGTGGCGCTGATTCGCGACGGGCGCATCCTGCATTACATCCGCCGCGAGAAGCCGCAGTCACCGCCCGTGTTTTATGACCGGCTGGACGCGAGCGTGTTCGTGCTGCGCCTGATTCCCGGGATGAACCCCGACGTGCTGCGCGCGCTGGCCGATCGGTTTGACGCGCTGGTCATCGAGAGCTTCGGCGTGGGCGGCCTGCCCTGCTACGAACAGGCGGATTTTCTCTCCGCCGCTTCCGCGTGGAGCAGCGCAGGCAAGCCCATCGTCATCACCACACAGGTGCCGCACGAGGGCAGCGATTTGGCCGTCTATCAGGTCGGCGCTCGTGTCGCCGCCCAGCCCGGCATTTTGCAGGCCTATACGATGACCGCCGAAGCCGTCGTCACCAAGCTGATGTGGATTTTGCCGCAGACGCGCGACCTTGCGCAAATCAAGCGTCTGTTTTATACGCCGATTGCAAGCGATTTGCTGCTCTTTGAAGAACACGGTCAACATACAGACGAATCATACTGACATTTTCTTCCCGCTTTCAAAAAAACAGCCTGAGGCTGTTCCAGCTTGTTGACATAAGCAAACTTGGCTTGAATAGCAAAATCAAGAAATTCAGCTATTCTTTCATTTGCGGAAAGGGCTATTCTCCCCCCTTCGGGGGGAGAATAGCTTTTTGTCTACAGTCTGAAACAGCCTGAGGCTGTTCTCACTTCCGCCAAAGCTTGTGACCACTCAAACTTCCGCATACGCGGCTGACTTACTGCAATTTTCCATAACGCAAAAAAACGACGGATTTTTCCGCCGTTTTTGTTTTTAATACGCCGCTTCCATTTTCTTTACGGTATCGTAAAGCCAGCGGTTGACGGGCACATCCAGCCCGAAGCGCGCCGCACGGCGGATAATCGTGCCCGCAAACAGCTCGACCTCGCTCTTTCTGTGCGCTTCGCCGTCCTGCCGCATGCTGGGCTTGCCCGCAGGCGAAAGCAGCTCCGCCAACCCGACCCACTCGTCAAACTCTTCTTCGTCGATGGGATAGCCCTCGAGGTTCGCCAGCTTTTGCACCTCGCGCATCGCGGCAATCATGATTTCGCGCGGCTTGCCCGCCTGCTGCACCGTGCCATAGTCGCCTTCAAACACCATCACAGTCTGATTAAGGCCGACGTTGAGCATCAGCTTGCCCCACTGGCGGCGCACCATATCGCCGACCGGCTGCGCCGTCACGCCGTGCGCGTTCAAAAAGTCCGCGACGGCCTGAACGCGTGGCGAAATATCGCCCGGCTGCTTTTCGCCCAGTACAATCATGCCCGCGTGCGCATAGGTCAGCGCATTGCCGACCTTCACCGCATCCATGCCCTGCGCCGTGCAGTACAAAACGTTAGCTGCGCCGAAACGCTCTGCGAGCGTCTCTTCGCTGCTCACGCCGTTGAGCACGGAGAGAATCAGCGTATTCTCTCCGATAAAGCCTGCAGCGGTTTCCATCGCGCCGCGCAAACCGCCCTCTTTGGTCGCGAAAATCATCAAATCGACGGGCTTCGCTTCTTCGGGCGTCTCATATCGAAACGCCACGGGCGCGCCGTTGCAGGTCACGCCCTCGTTTTGATACTTCTGCGCACGGGCCTTATCCGCAATGATGCGCACATCCGCGCCGTTTTCAAGCAGTCTTTGGCCAAACAGCACGCCGAGCGCGCCAAGGCCGATGATTCCAACCGTTTGCATGTTCATTCTCCTTTGTATAGCCCGCGCAGAAGCGCAATCTCCCGCGCGTATCCGTCCAATTCATTCGGCGTTTCCAGATAAAACGGAAGCCCTTGCAGCGCCGGATGGTTGATGATGGCCGCCACGGCTTCCACGCCGAGGCTTCCCCTGCCAATCTGCTCGTGCCTGTCCTTATGGCTGCCCATCGGGTTTTTGCTGTCGTTGAGATGAATCGCCTTCAGCCGCGCAAGGCCGAGCACGCGGTCAAATTCGGCGAGCACGTCGTCCAGCCGCCCGACCACGTCATAACCCGCGTCGTACACATGGCAGGTATCCAGACACACGCCGATTTTGTCGCCGTCGCGCGCGGTATCGATAATCTGCCGGAGCTCTTCAAAGCTGCGGCCCACCTCGCTGCCCTTGCCCGCCATCGTTTCCAGCAGAATCGGGGTGGTCACGTCCGCCGTCATCACCGCGTCAAGCATGTCGGCGATATAGCGCACGCCAACCTCCACGCCCTGCTTGACATGGCTGCCCGGGTGGAAATTCAGCATTGCGGTCGAGATATGCGCCAGACGCTGCAAATCCTCCCGCATGGTGCGCACGGCAAAATCGCGGATGGAGGCATCCGCCGCGCACGCGTTGAGCGTATACGGCGCATGCGCCAGAATCGGCGCGAACCGATGCGCCGCGAGAAAGGTGTTCAGCGCATCCGCATCCTGCTCATCAAAGGGCTTGACACTGCCGCCGCGCGGGTTGCGCGTAAAAAACTGAAACGTATCCGCGCCGATGGCAAGCGCCTGTTCACCCATCGTCAGGTAACCCTTCGAGCAGGACAGATGACAACCGATGTGCAGCATCTTACTGCGCCTCCGACGCGCCGTCGGCTTCGGTTGTTTCGGCCCCTTCCACCGTTTCGGCTGATTCGGTTTCACCCGCCGCTTCGGTCTCTTCCGTCGTTTCGGTCTTCTCCGCCGTGGTCAGCACGGGCGTGCCGCCGAGTAGCTCAATCGCCTTTTGCAGCTGAGCGTCCTTGTCATGCGGCAGGTTGTTGATGCCGTAACGGGTCACCGCGTCCTCGTCCAGCTCGATTTCCACATCCGGCTCAATGCCGATTTCGTGAATACATTCGCCGCTGGGCGTGTAGTAGCGCGCGGTCGTGATTTTCATGCCGCTTCCGTCCGCAAATTCCATCGAGCTTTGCACAATACCCTTGCCGAACGTCTTGGTGCCCACGAGCGTGCCCGCCTTGTAATCGCGAATCGCGCCCGCCAGAATCTCCGACGCGCTGGCGCTGTAACCGTTGACCAGCACGACCATCGGCACATCGTAATACTCGTTGTCGATTTTCTCCTCGGTCACACGGCCGTTTTTATCCTTCATGGAGACGACGACGCCCTCCGGCAGAATCAGGTCGGCCATGTTCACGCACGTATCCACCAGACCGCCGCCGTTGTTGCGCAAGTCGATAATCATGCCGGAGACATTCGCCGCCTTGAACGCGTCAATCGCCTCGGCAAAGCCCTCGTAGGCATCGCCCAGGAAGTCGAACACCATCACGTAGCCGATGTTGTCATCCAGAATTTCGTATTCGACATAGTTGATATTGACGTTTTCGCGCGTCACGTCGAAATCCAGCGTATCCAGACCGCGCATAACCGTCACCTTGACGCTCTCGCCCGGCGTGCCGCGCATGACGCTGACCGCCTCGCTCATCTCATAAGCGGAATAATATTCGTCGTTGACATAGACAATCTTGTCGCCCGCGCGGATGCCCGCCGTCTCGGCCGGGCTGCCCTTGAACACGCGCGTCACCGTGATGAGCAAATCCGACGGGTCGGCGAGCAGTTGGCAGCCGATGCCGGCGTACTGCCCCTCGGTCTCCTCGTTGAATTTCTCCATTTCCTCCGGCGTGTAATAGACGCTGTAAATATCGCCGATGCCCGCCATCAGGCCGACTGCCGCGTTTTCCAGCATCGCGTCCTCGTCGATATCTTCATAATAATAGGTTTCTGCGAGCTGAAGCAGCATTTCAAGCTTCTGATAACGCTGATATTCTTCATATTCTTCGCGGCTGATGGTGACGGTATCGGATTCCTGGGGCTTGAACATCGGCAGGGTTGCCGCCTGCGCCGGCACAGCGGAGAGCAGCAGCGCGCCCGCGGCCATCATCGTGACAATTTTCCGTTTCATTGCGTTCACAATTCCTTTCGATTCAAAAAGAGCCGACCTTTTCCGGTCGGCACAGCCTGCGGAACAGCCGCGGCCCATAGCGGTTTAATACACGGGACGCGGCTTATCCTTACCGCTCTTGCCCAAAAGCATCATCATTTTGAAGGTAACGGCGTCGTCAAACTTGCGCAAATCCAGCCCCGTCTGGCGCTGAACCTTATCCAAACGATAGACCAGCGTGTTGCGGTGGATATACAGCTGGCGCGCGGTATCGGACAGGTTGAGATCCTTGGCAAAGAACATCTCAATCGTGTGCAGCATTTCGTCGTTGAACAGCCGCGCGGTCTTGCGGTTGAACAGAATGCCGTGGTAACGCGTGCCCATCTCGCGCGGGATATCCATCAGGAAGCGTTCGAGCACGAGACTGCGATACACGTAGATATGCTGCTCGGTCAGGAAGATGCGGCCCACTTCCACCGCGCGGCGGGACTCGCGATAGCTTTCGCCGATTTCGGGGAAGGTCTTTTTCGGCTCGCCGATACCCACGACGCAGCTCTTGCCCGCCTCATCCAGCAGCGTCTGCTCGATCGCCTCGGCCAGCTGATACAACTCGTCGAAGGACTCGACGTTCTCCATGCTCTTGAGGAAAACGACGGTGTGGCGATCCATCTCCACCAGCAGGTCGCCGCCCGCGCGCGGCACAAGCTCTTCGAGCATGTTGAACGCGGTTTCGGTCTCCGTCTGGAGAATCTGGAAGGTGAGCACGCAGCGCTCGCGGTTCATCTCAATCTGATGCTCGTGCGCCAGCGCTTCCAGCTCGGAACCCGCCAGCTCCTCGCGCAGCACGCGGCGATACACGTCGTAGCGGCTCTGAATCGGCGCTTCGCCGCGGCCCATCGACTGCACCATCGCGCCCGCAAGCACGATGCAGTCATGCGTCGCCGCGCCCTGCGCATCGGCGCAGAGAATCAGCTCCGGCGTGATGCCGATCATCAAAAAGGTTTTGCCCTCAAAAGCCACCGGCATGCCCGGCTCCATAAATTCGGGCAGATTGATTTTGCTGCGGTTCTCTTCCGGCAGCAGCACCGTGCCCTCGGTATCCAGCAGCCAGAGCGGCTGCATCAGGCGCGCAAGCACCTGTTGAATCTGATTCAAAAAACGCTTCTCGGGAATCATATGGCTTTCTCCTCTCATCAGCGCACAAAAGGTTTATCGAAATATAAATCATTATACCGTATGTGCGGGCAAAAATCTATATCTACGAAAAATTATCTCCCCTAATTTGGTAAAATATGCCGTATTTTTATGGAAACTATACAAAAAACGCCCGTATCAAGTCGATACAGGCGTTGTATAATTCTTGAATTAACGGTTCAGAATGCTCAGCTCGGTATCCTTGTCGAAGAAATGCAGGCGGTTCGTCTCGAAAGCAACCTTGACGGTGTCGCCGGTGCGGGACGTGCTGCGCGGATCGACGCGGGCAACGACGTTGCTCTCCTTGCCATCCACCTTGAGGTAGAGGTAGGTCTCGGAGCCCATCAGCTCAACGACTTCAACCTTCGCCTCGACGAGGTTGTTGTCGGCCACGGACAGGAAGCGTTCTTCGTCGTGGATGTTCTCCGGACGGATGCCCATGACAACTTCCTTGCCGATGTAGGACTCGTCAACCAGCTTGCGAACCTTCGCATCCGGCACCTTGATGGCGTTGCTGCCGAACTCGGCCCACACGCCGTCCGCACGCTTGACCAGCTTCGCGTCGAAGAAGTTCATCTGCGGGCTGCCGATGAAGGAGCCGACGAACAGGTTGGCCGGATAATCGTACAGATTCTGCGGAGTATCGACCTGCTGGATGAAGCCGTCCTTCATGACGACAATGCGGGTGCCCATCGTCATGGCCTCGGTCTGGTCGTGGGTAACGTAGATGAAGGTCGTCTGCAAACGCTGATGCAGCTTGGTGATTTCGGTACGCATCTGCACGCGCAGCTTGGCATCCAGGTTGGAGAGCGGCTCGTCCATCAGGAAGACCTTCGGGTCGCGGACGATGGCGCGGCCGAGGGCGACGCGCTGACGCTGGCCGCCGGAAAGCGCCTTCGGCTTGCGGTTGAGCAGCTGCTCGATGGAAAGAATCTTCGCGGCTTCGCGCACGAGCTTGTCGATTTCATCCTTCGGCTTCTTGCGCAGCTTCAGGCCGAACGCCATGTTGTCGTACACGGTCATATGCGGATAGAGCGCGTAGTTCTGGAACACCATCGCGATATCGCGATCCTTCGGGGCCACGTCGTTGACCAGACGGTCGCCGATGTAAAGCTCGCCTTCGGAAATCTCTTCAAGACCCGCGACCATACGGAGCGTCGTGGACTTGCCGCAGCCGGACGGGCCGACCAGAACGATGAACTCCTTATCCTCGATATCCAGACAGAAGTCGGAAACAGCGGTCACATTGCCGGAGTAGATTTTGTAGATGTGGTTAAGCTTCAAGCTCGCCATAATAAAGTCCCCCTTGTTCAATGAATCATAAGCAGCAACAACAACAATTCGCAACCAGCTTGAGCCGAATCTTTCGTTCATCGGCTTCAACAACTGGGTTTATTATACGGTGTAACCGAACATTTTGCAACCGAATAACTTCACAAAAAATATTCGGTTACGGCTCGGTTTTTGTCCTGCAAATCAACCTGCTTTTTTGCAGGTTTTAGTCATTCCAGCCACATTGACAAATCTCGCGCTTTTCTTTTGCGCGAATCACCTTTCCCTTCATTTTTCGATTTTCTTTCACATTATTCCCTTTTCCGCCCGACTCGACTCGCTTTTTGAACACATTCTGCCTTTTTCCTGCAATTCTTCTTTTCTTTCGTACATGCACGCGCCGCATTCATTTTTTCTTATCGAACGGATTCTGAACTGTTCTTGTGCATCTTGCACATATTGATATTTTCACAGACTTCTTCAAAAACGCCAAACTTTTCCATAGAAAAAACGCTATGCAGTTGCATAGCGTTATCGGCTTTTTTCTATGTCAGTTCAAACCTTCGACGCGGATGACGCTCTCGGCGCTCACTTTTGCCGCATCCATTGCGGCCAGCGCGCGGCGAACGGCATGTTCGCTCGCCCTGTGCGTGAGGAAAATCATCTGCACAAAGCCGTCCTCGTCCCGCTCGCCCTTCTGCACCATCGACGCGATGCTCACGCCTTCATCCGCAAATCGACCGCAGATGCGCGCAAGCACGCCCGACTCGTCCTTCGCGCGCAGACGCACAAAGTGCACGCACGCCCAGTCCTCCGCCATCCGGCAGGGTTCGTCGCCGACGGCGGGCATCTCGTGCCGCTTGGCCTTCGCCGCGCGAATCAAATCGGAAACCAGCGCGCTGGCCGTGGGCAAATCGCCCGCGCCGCGCCCGTAAAACATCATCTCGCCGCAGGCATGGCCGTTCACAAAAACCGCGTTAAACGCATCGTTCACGCCCGCCAGCGGGTGCGTATCCGGCACAAAGGTCGGATGCACGCGCGCCTGAATCTCGCCGTTCTCTTCCTTAGCAATAGCCAGCAGCTTGAGCGTCAGCCCAAATTCCTTGCCGCAGCGAACATCCAGCGACGTGATGTTCGTGATGCCCTCGCGGTAGATATCCTCCACCGCCACATGGCGATGAAACGCCAGCGTGGAGAGGATGCTCAGCTTATACGCCGCGTCATAGCCCTCCACATCCGCCGTCGGGTCCGGCTCGGCCAGACCGAGCTTCTGCGCGTCGGCCAGCACGTCGGCATACGCCGCGCCCTCGCGGGCCATGCGCGTCAGGATATAGTTCGTCGTGCCATTGATGATGCCCATCACCGAATCAATGCGGTTTGCCTGAAGCGAATCATTCATCGCCCGAATAATCGGCACCGCGCCGCACACGCTCGCTTCATAATACAATCCGGCCGCGTGCTCCTTCGCCGTGCGGACGATCTCCGTCCAGTGGGACGCAAGCGCCATCTTGTTGGCTGTGACGACGTGCTTGCCGTTGGCCAGCGCGCGCATCATATAGGAAGCCGCGGGCTGCTCTCCGCCCATAAATTCCATCACGATGTGGATTTCGGGGTTCTCCAGCACGTCCTCAGGCCGATCCGTCAGCAATTCCGAAGGAATCGCCCACGCGCGGCTTTTGCCGACCGAGCGCACGAGAATTTTGCGCACCTCAAAGGCCACGCCCTCGTTCTTCTCCATCTGCGCTCCATAGGTTTCCAGCAGTTTATACACGCCGCAGCCGATGTTGCCGCAGCCGAGAAATCCCACGACGATTTTTTCCATGCTTCCGTGCGTCCTTTCCTCTGCAAAGTGAAGCGGTTACTGGTTGCGCTCGTAAATCAGGCGCAGACCAGTGAGCGTCAAATCCGGATTGATTTCATCGATAACGTCGGAATTGCTCTTGACCAGATGCGCCATGCCGCCTGTGGCAATCACGCGGATATCCTCCGCGCCCAGCTCGCGCTTCATCTGCCCGACGATTTTTTCCACCGAGCCGATGTAGCCATACAAAATGCCCGCCTGAATGTTGGAGACGGTCGTCTTGCCGATGACCTGCGGCGGGAGTACCAGTTCAATGGAAGGCAGCTTCGCCGTACCCGCGGAAAGCGCGCGGTTCATCATCCGCAGGCCCGGGCCGATAGCGCCGCCGAGGAACTCCGATTTGGCGGAAATCACGCCGTATGTCGTCGCCGTGCCGAAATCGATGAAAATCGCCGGCCCGCCGTACAGCGTGGAGACCGCAACAGCGTTGGCAATACGATCGCTGCCCAACTCGCGCGGGTTTTCGTAACGAATATTCAGGCCCGTTTTCATGCCGGGCACGAGCAGACGCGGCTCGAGATAAAAATAATCCCGACACATGTGCTCGATGGTGTAGTTGATGGTCGGCACGACGGAGGAAATCATAATTCCCTCCACCGCCTGCATGTTCAGGTTGTGATAGCGAAACAAATCCGCCATGATGATGCCGTATTGGTCGGACGTCATCACGGGGTCGGTCGCGCAGCGCCAGCGCTTCACCAAACGGCTGCCTTCAAAAACGGCGGCCTTGATATTCGTGTTGCCGATATCCATTGCAACGATCATAATTCTCTATCCCCTAACGGTTTTTTAGCGATGCCCGTTCATACGGCCCGTCACCTTGAGCAGCGCGCCGCCGATGGCCGTGCCCGCCACGGAGCAGACAACTGCTTCCACCAGTCCCTGCACGCCCGTCAGCAGCACGACGAACATCAGCGGGTTGCTCGCGCCCTTCGCCAGCACAAGGCTCTGGACGTAATCCGTATGATAAAACGCAAGAACAATATAGCCCATAAAGAACAGCGTGTTGAGCAGCGGCGCGGACAGCGACGTCACAAAGCAGTTCGCCGTGCTGTTTTTGCTCGCCTTGCTCATCGCGCGGTAGACAAGGCCCACGCACAGGCCCATCAGCAGCCGCATGCCGAAGCACAGGATGAACGTGTGAATGGCGGACACGCCCAGCAGCGTCGAAGTCATAATCGACGCGCCCTTGATAGCATCCATAAAGCTCACGAAGCCGAAAACGCTGCCGAGCAGCATGCTCGCCATAGGCCCGAGAACAATCGCGCCGATAGCAATCGGCACAGTCAGAAACGACATGTACAGCGGCCCAACCGGCACGCTGCCCAAACCGATGAGCTTCATCACCACTTCAATGGCCACCAGGATGGCCAGCTGCGTCAGCGTCTGCACGCTGATCTTCTGTTTAGGCTGAGTATTCATTTTTATCCTCCGTTCGGGTTCGCTCCGGATACCCGACAAGTCTTTGCCGCAAAGCGGCGTCGAAAAGAAAACAACCTTCGCGGTCTGCCCTGCATGCAGCGGCAGCCGGAATCGCGTCTATTGTACCAAACGGAGGCCCGATTTGCAAGTTTTTGCATGCAAATTGTCGTTTTTCGGTTCGATATCCTTTTTTGTCAAAAACAGGGTTGACAATTCATCCGCTTTGCCGTATAATATATTTTGTTGCAAGACGAACGGCTTGCGGGAATGGCGGAATTGGCAGACGCGCTAGATTCAGGTTCTAGTGAAAGCAATTTCATGCAGGTTCAAGTCCTGTTTCCCGCACCAAAGGAAAAAAGCTCGGCAAAAGTGTCGGGCTTCTTTTTTTGTAAACTCGGGAAACGGACTTGAAGAAGCCGCAATGAATCAAGCCCCAGTGGGGCTTGAGAACGGCGCTGACCGAGCGGCGACGAGCCGCGAGAATCCAGTCCTGTTTCCCGCACCAAACCAGTATAATCCGAACCGGATTTTCCAAATCGGAAATGGGTTCGGATTTTTTCTTTTCTTTCTGTCGCAAAGGTATAACACACTAGACCTTGCGAGCAAGGTCAGTGTGTAAGGGGCTGAGATTCCTTGGGATCCTTGCGAAATAATGATACAGCAAAACAACCACATTTTTCATATAGGGATATTCTTTCATTGAGAAATATGGTATACTTGGCTCAACAAATCAGAATCTGCGAAGGTGATGAGCATGAAATGCGCGCTTGCGGCCATCGGATTTATGAACGGAGACATCGCGTACAACAAAGCGGTTCTTGCCGATACGCTCCGAAAATGCGCGGGCAGGGCGGACGTCGTCATCTTCGGCGAGGCGTTTCTTCAAGATTTTAACGGCATCTGTTTTTCGGTTGAACACGACATGGCGACAGCCGTCCCCCGTGAGGATGCGGTTATTCGCGAAATCCGCGCGATGGCCGGGGAATCCTCCGTTGCGGTATCCTTCGGCTTCATCGAAAAGGACTGCGGCGCTTTTTTTCAGTTCGCAGATGACCGTCGATAAAAACGGGCAGATCATCGATTTATACCGCAGAGTTTCTCGGGGATGGAAAGCGCCGTTTGCGGGCAAAGTCTGCTGTCCTTCGCGTTTTTCGCGCGGTACGGCCCGCTTCACAGATAAGATACAGGTTGACGCTTTTTTGAATTGCTGATATACTGATTCCATCAAAGACAACGTTCACTTTTCCATCGGCATATGAAAAGGAGACAACAGCCATGGCGATTTCAAAGAAGCCCTTCGGCGCTCTGCCCGACGGGCGCGAAGTGACACAGTATACCCTGACCAACGCACGCGGCGCATCCGTGAGCGTGATTGATTACGGCGGCATTTTGACCAACATCCTCGTGCCCGACCGCAGCGGCGTGCTCGCCGACGTGGCGCTCGGCTTTGACAATCTGGAAGCCTATTTAGCGGAACACGGCAGCATGGGCGACACCGTCGGCCGCTACGGCAACCGCATCGGGCAGGCGCGCTTCACGATTGACGGCGTGACCTATCAGCTCGACCGCAACAACCACGAAAACCACCTGCACGGCGTGCTCAGCAAGCAGCTTTGGGCCGCGACGCCGGTTGAAACCGCCAACGGCGACCTGCTGCGCCTGCACTACGTCAGCCCCGACGGCGAAGATAAGTTTCCCGGCACGCTCGACGTGACCGTCACCTACGGCTGGGACGACGACTGCAGCCTCTCCATCCGCTACGAGGCAACAACCGACAAGCCGACCCTCTGCAACATGACCAACCACAGCTATTTCAACCTTGCGGGCTGCACGAGCGGCTCGGTTCGCGACCAGATGCTGACGGTGGAGGCCGACGCGATTACGCCCGTTTTTGACAACACGCTCATCCCCACCGGCGGCTATATGCCCGTTGCCGGCACACCGTTTGACATGCGCCGCGGTCTGCGTCTGGGCGACGGCCTTGACGCGGCGGCTTCCTGCCGCCAGATGACCTATGCGGGCGGTTACGACCACAACTTCGTCCTCCGCAAGGGGGAAGCGATGGGCCTTGCCGCGCGCCTGCACGACCCCAAGAGCGGCCGCGTGATGGAGGTTTTGACCGACCAGCCCGGCATGCAGGTCTACACGGCCTGCGGCACGAATCTCTCGGGCGGCAAGGGCGGCACGCATTACGGCAAATACTGTGCCGTCTGCCTGGAAACCCAGCATTTCCCCGATTCGCCGAACAACCCGCAGTTCATCGGCACGACGGTTCTGCGCCCGAACGAGAAATACGACACGACAACCATTTACGCGTTCCGCGCGGAATAATCCGTGCCGCCAAACGCCGCAAAGGGAAACCGCATGGATATTTCTTTCAAGGTCGAAAACGAGAAATTCAATTACAGGGTGTGCGCCGTCATCCTCCGAGAAAACAAAATTCTGGCGATGCACGACGAACGCTCGCCGTATTTTTACCTGCCCGGCGGAAGGGTCAAGATGGGCGAAACCGCCGAGCAGGCGGTGATGCGGGAGATTTGGGAAGAGCTCGGCGTAACGCCGAAAATCGACCGCCCTCTGTGGCTCAATCAGGCGTTTTTTACCGAAGATGTGGACGGCCTTCGTTATCACGAGCTGTGCCTTTACTTTCTGATGGATATCTCTGACACGGATTTGGCCCAAAGAGGCTCTGTCTTTACGCTGACAGAGGGCAGACACACGCACACCTTTGAATGGCTGGCGTTTGACAGATTGAAGGATGCTTATTTCTATCCGATATTCCTGAAAAAAGAAATCTACAATCTGCCGAATACCCTGACCCTTCGCGCCGAATTTGAGTGACGATTCACATTGTTACAAAACGTTCAAAAGACCGACATGCAGGTCGATTCAGCCTGCCATGCCGGTCTTTTTCAATCCTATTTTTCCAGTGCTTCTGTTTTGACTGTCAGTCCGCTTTCTTCCGCAGTACGATTTTGATGAAATTCAAATACTTTCCGGCGCCCGCCTCCATCGATTTGCGGTCGCCGACGGCGTATTCGTTCTCCTGCTTCAGCCAGTCCGCCCAAACCTCGTCGTTGGATTCCATCTCGCTGACTTCGATGACCTCGCAGTCTCGGCTTTGGCCGACGATGTTCCGTCAATACGCCGTGTCGTGCATGTAATCCATCTGTTCGGGCGTCCACGAGAGCAGCAGCTCGGGCGGCAGGCAAGCGTGGCAATCCTTCTTCATGCCCGGAATCGCGATGTACACCCATCCGCCCGCTTTCACAAACGGAAGCAGCTTCTCATCCAAATAGCGCGGATTGCGGCCGAAATAATTGTAGGAATCCGTGCTGACCACCGCGTCAAAAAAATTTCGCTCAAACGGCAGGGCTTCGGCGTCCGCTTTCACGGGGATGATTTGCGCATTGGAAAGCCCCATCCGGCGGAAAAACGCGCGGTTTTCGTCGGGATTGCTCCACAAATCTGCCGCGTACACCGTGAAGCCGTATTCCTTCGCCAGAAAAACGGAGGTCAGCCCCTGCCCGCTGCCCAAGTCGCAGACCGTGCCGCGCGGCGGAATGCGATGGTCTTGCAGCAGTTCTTCCTCCAGCTTCACGGGGTTCGGCCCCATGATTTTTGCATTCAGCTCAGGCGTATCATAATTCATGCTTTTGATATATTTCATGTTCGTCCCTCTTTTCTCACTCGTTCAAGCCACTTGTCGTAAAACGCATCGACGACCCGCAGAACCGCCTGCTTATCCGCCGCGCCGTCGTACACGGCCAGCATCGTCAGCAGCGGCGCGTAGCAGACCACGGCCTCGTTCTCCGCGTCGGCAAAGCCCATCGCGGCCAGCAAATCGCACACGTAACCCAGCGGCCCGCCCGCCAGATACTGCTGATACAGCGCGGCCATCTGTTCATTGCGATACTGCTCGACCGTCAGCATCCGGCGAAACGGCGCGGCAAACGCATCCTGTGTCCAGTAGCGAAACTGTGCCTTGGAAAACGCGCAGAGCGCCTCGGGCGCCGCGATTTCATAGCTCTGCGGCATATCCTGCACCGTGCCCTCCGGCAGTTCAAACGCCTGCGCGCGTTCGGCGTCGAGCTGCTCCATCTTTTGAAGAATGCTCTCAAAAATCGCCTGTTTATTGGCATAATGGCGATAGAGCGCCCCTTTCGTCAGCCCCAGTTCGCCCGCAATTTGGCTGACGGAAACCGCTTCATACCCATCCTTGGCGAACAGGCGAAGCGAAACCAGCAAAATGTTTTCCCTTGTATCCTTCATGGTTTTCTCTCCATAAAAATAAACGACCGTTTACATCCGCATTATAGTAAACGGTCGTTCACTTGTCAAATCTTTTTTGAATTAAGCACCCTGTTCTTCCTTCTTGAGCGCTTCATCCAGCGTATGCCAGCCGAGCACGGCGCATTTTACGCGCGCGGGCATATGCGCCACGTCGCGCAGCGCGGAGGCTTCCTCCAGCTCGTCGATTTCCTCGTCCGTCGCTTCACCCTTAATCATCCGCAGGAAAAGGTCGCCGAGCTTGCGCGCCTCGTCCTCCTTGCGGCCGATAATCATGCCGAGCATGATATCCGCAGAGGCCTGAGAAATCGCGCAGCCGTCGCCAACGAACGCGCCGTCCTCAATCACGCCGTCCTTCACCTTGAGTTTGAGCCAGATGTGGTCGCCGCAACTGGGGTTCACGCCCTCCATTGTGATGTTCGCGTCGGGCAGGTCGTGTTTGAACTCGGGGCGCAGATTGTGCTCCGTCAGAATTTCGTTGTAAAAGCTTCTACGCTCCATAGCCCATTTTCCTCCTCACGTCGGCAATCGACGCGACCAGCGCGTCGGCTTCCTCCAGCGTATTGTAAAACATAAAGCTTGCGCGCGTCGTCGCGGGCAAACCCAGGTGCATGATGAGCGGCTGGGCACAGTGATGGCCCGCGCGAACCGCAATGCCGTCTGCCGCCAGAATCTCGCTCACGTCGTGCGGATGCACCCCGTCGATGACAAAGGACACGATGCCCGTGTGGTTTTCGGGGGCGCCGCTGCCCAGCACGCGCACATGCTCCACATTTTTCAGCCCGTCCATCACGCGGCGGACAAGCAGGTTCTCCTGCTGCTGCATCGCGTCAAACCCGATGCTCTGAATGTAATCGATGGCCGCCGCCAGACCGACCGCGCCCGCCGCGTTCACCGTGCCCGCTTCAAACTTATGCGGCAGCTCGGCAAACACCGCGCCCTCGCGCGTGACGGATTCAATCATCTCGCCGCCGGTCAGGAAGGGCGGCATCTTTTCCAGCAGCGCTTCTTTGCCATACAGCACGCCGATGCCCATCGGGCCCATCAGCTTATGGCCGGAGAAAGCGACAAAATCCGCGTCCAGCGCCTGCACATCCAGCGGCATATGGGGTGCGCTCTGCGCCGCATCCAGCACGGCAACCGCGCCGACGGCATGCGCTCTGTCGATGATTTTTTTCACAGGATTGACGCAGCCGAGCACGTTGGAGACGTGGCCGACAGCAACCAGCTTCGTCTTTTCGCCGATGGTCTTCTCAATCGTCTCGTCGGTCAGCGTGCCGTCCGGCTCGCAATCCATATAGCGAAGCGTCGCACCCGTTTGGCTCGCCACCATCTGCCACGGGAGCATGTTGCTGTGGTGTTCCATGATGGAAACGGCGATTTCGTCGCCCGCCTTCACGTTGTGCATCGCGTAGCTGTACGCGACGAGGTTCAGGCCCTCGGTCGTGTTGCGCGTGAAAATCACGCAGCGCTCGCTCGGCGCATGGATGAAGCGCTGCACCGTTTTGCGCGCGTCTTCATACATCTGCGTCGCTTTCAGGCTCAGCGGGTAAAAGCCGCGGAGCGGGTTCGCGTTGGCCTGCTCGTAAAACGCCTTGACGGCCTCAATCACGCAGGCGGGGCGCTGGGCCGTCGCCGCGTTATCCAGATACATCACCGGCTCGCTTTGCAGCAGCGGGAAATCCCTGCGCCACGGGTTAATCGTCTTGTCCATCGTTCATCACCGTCTTCAACAGGTTTTCGGTCTCCTCGCGGGACTGCGCATCCGGAATGCGGCGGCAGATTCGCTCCAGCTTGGCGCGCGTCATCACGCGCTCGGCCGTCTTTTCATCCATGCCGCGGGCGGCAAAGTAGAACAGCGTGTCGTCATCCAGCGCGCCGATGGTCGCGCCGTGGTTGCCCTCGACGTTCTCCTCCGCGCAGAGAATCAGCGGAATGGTCTTGTTCACCACGTCGTCGCCCAGCAGCAGCACCTGCTCGCTCTCCTGCCCCTTCGAGCCGGAAGAGCCGTTCTTGAAATCAATCGTGCCGCGGAAAATCTTCTCCGCGCGGTCGTTCAGGCTGCCGTCGGCCTCAATGACGCAGTTCGTCTTTTTGCCGATGTGGTTGACGATCAGGTTGATATCCACCTTCTGGTCTTTCGCCGCCAGATAGCCCATCGTGCTTTCAAATTTCGAGCCGTCGCCGACCAAATCGACGCGCGCGCCGTCCACCGCGATATGCTCGCCGACAATCAGCTGCACCAGCTCGATAGAAGCGTTTTCTTCGCACAGGCCGCCCACGTCGTTAATCAGCGTGTGGCCCTCGCCCTCGAAGAGCAGCTGCACCAGGCAGATTTTCGCGTTCTTCTTCGCGTAGAGCTTGGTTTGCAGCGCCGTCGCACCGTCGCCTGTCGGCACAATCTGCTCGACGACCGTCACGCTCTGCCCCTCGTCCGCCTGCACATGCACAATGCCGCCGGATTGATGCGCGCCTTCGCCCGCGGCCACGCGCAGCCGAATCGGCTCGCCCTGCGCGCCCGCAATCGTCGTCACGGGCAGGCCCGCCATCGCGTTTTCCAGTTCTTCGCCCGCGCCGGTGCGAATCGCGGCGAATTTCGCTTCATCCGCCTGCCCGGGCCGCACGTTTTCGGCCAGCATCACGCAGGGGCGGGTCTCATCCTGCCAGCGGATATGCGTTTCGTTGAGTTTCAGCCAATACCACGTCTTGCTCGGCAGGCGGTTGATGGCCATGAATTGATTCTCGCTCATCTTCTGTCCCCTCCTCAGCCGATGCTGCCCTTCATCTCAAGGCGAATCAGGTTGTTCATTTCCACGGCGTATTCCAGCGGCAGTTCCTTGGAAACGTTATCCGCAAAGCCGCTGACGATATACGCGCGCGCATCCTCTTCGCTCATGCCGCGGCTCATCAAATAGAACACGGCTTCGTCGCTGATGGAGCCAATCTGCGCCTCGTGGCCGACGTTTGCGTCCTTCGTGCGGATATCCATCGCCGGAATCGTATCCGAACGGGAAACAGAATCGAGCATCAGCGACTGGCAGGACACGGAGGATTTCGCATTCTTCGCGTTTTTGCCCACCACCACGCTGGAGCGGAACGTGCTGATGCCGCCGTCCTTGGAGATGGAGCGCGTGTTAATGTAGGAGCTGGTATCCGGCGCGTTGTGAACAACCTTCGCGCCGGTATCCAGATTCTGCCCCTTGCCCGCGAACGTGATGCCCGTGAACTCCATGCGGGAGCCACGGCCGTTCAAAATGCTCATCGGATACAGATAGGAGACATGCGAGCCGAACGAACCGGAAACCCACTCGATAACGCCGCCCTCATCGACGACGGCGCGCTTGGTGTTGAGGTTATACATGTTCTTCGACCAGTTTTCGATGGTCGAATAGCGCAGACGCGCATTTTTGCCGATAAACAGCTCCACGCAGCCCGCATGCAGGTTCGCAACGTTGTATTTCGGGGCAGAGCAGCCCTCGATGAAGTGCAGATCCGCGCCCTCGTCCACGATAATCAGCGTGTGCTCGAACTGGCCCGCGCCCGGCGCATTCAGGCGGAAATAGCTTTGCAGCGGGATTTCCACCTTCACGCCCTTGGGCACGTAAACAAACGAGCCGCCCGACCACACCGCGCCGTGCAGCGCGGCGAACTTGTGGTCCGTGGGCTTGACCAGCTTCATGAAGTGCTTTTTCACCATGTCGGCATACGGGCCGGTCAGCGCGCTTTCCATATCAGTGTAAACGACGCCCTGCGCGGCGACTTCTTCGCGCACGTTGTGATAAACCAGCTCGGAGTCATACTGCGCGCCCACGCCCGCCAGCGACTTGCGCTCGGCCTGCGGAATGCCCAGCCGCTCAAAGGTATTCTTGATATCCTCCGGCACGTCGCTCCACTTGGCCTTCATGCCCGTGTTCGGGCGGACATAGGTGACAATGTTATCCATGTTCAGCCCTTCGATGGAGGGGCCCCAGTCCGGCACGCGCATGTTCTGATAGATTTGCAGGGACTGCAAACGGAAAAGCTGCATCCACGCGGGGTCGTGCTTCTCTTTTGAAATCTGCTCGACGATGGCGGGCGTCAGGCCCGCGCTGAGCTTGAAGGCGTCCTTTTCGTCGTCTTTGAAATCGTAGATGCTGCGGTCAACATCTTCGACATAGGTTTTTTCTTCGTTCATGGGTGTTCCCCTTTTCTCAGCGCTGCTCGTACTCGGCAAAGCCGCTCTCGTTGATTTCATCGACCAGCGAAGCGCCGCCGTTCTTGATGATGCTGCCCTCCACCATCACGTGGGTCGCATCCACATGCAGCGATTCGAGAATCTTGGTGCTGTGGGTGATAATCAGCAGGCTGCCCTTGCAATCCTCCTGATATTTGCGGATGCCGGCGGAAACGGTGCGCACGGCGTCCACATCCAGGCCGCTGTCCGTCTCGTCGAGGATGGCGAGCGCGGGCTTGAGCATCAGCAGCTGAAGGATTTCCGCCTTCTTCTTTTCGCCGCCGGAGAAGCCGACGTTCAGGTCGCGCTCGGCGTATGCGGGGTCCATATCCAGCAGTTCCATCGCGCGCTCAAGCTCCTTTTTGAAGCTCCACAGGCGCAGACGGCTGCCCGTCTGCAATTCCACCGCGTTGCGGATGAACGCGCCCAGCGTGACGCCCGGCACCTCCAGCGGCGCCTGGAAGGAGAGAAACATGCCCAGCTTGGCGCGCTCGTTGGCGGCCATATGCGTGATATCCTGCCCCTTGAACATGATTTGGCCCTCGGTCACATGGTAACGCGGGCTGCCCATCAGCGTGTAGCCCAGCGTGGATTTGCCCGTACCGTTCGGCCCCATGAGCACATGGGTCTCCCCCATGCCGATTGCCAGATTGACGTGATCCAGAATCGGCTTATCTTCAACGCTTACGCTCAAGCCCTTGACGGCCAGAAGCTCCTTTTCCATTGCATTGACACCCCTTTAATCAAAAATCGGCTGAAATCCCGCAATTCCCAGCGGGATATTAGGATATAATGATGAATGAACGGGCGGACAGGCAGTCTGCCCCCGCCCTTTCCGAACAGCCGCATTATACGCCTATCCGCTTTTTCTGTCAAGCCTTGATTTTTTGGGCAGTCAATCGCGATTTTGCACCCCGACGGCGGCCAACACGGCGCAGGCCAGCTTGTCCGGCTCGACGGGCTTGCCCAGATAACCGTCCATGCCCGCGTCGAAGATGCGCTCGCGCACATCCTCCAGCGCGTTGGCCGTCATCGCGACAATCGGTATCGCCGCCGCGTCGGGCCTACCGCTTTGGCGAATCGCGCGGGCCGCTTCGCAGCCGTCCATCACGGGCATCTGCATATCCATCAGAATCACGTCGTATGTGCCCGGCTGCGCCGCTTCAAACAGCTGAAGCGCCTGCATACCGTCCGCCGCGCGTTCGCACGCCGCGCCCGCTTCGGTCAGCAGCCGCGTGACGATTTCCGCGTTCATATCGCCGTCCTCGGCCAGCAGCACGCGCATGCCCTTCAATCGCTGCACCTTCCGTGCCTTATCCTCGGGCCGTTTATCGGCGTAAGCGCTCAAATCCACGGGCTTTTTCTCGTCGTTCAAAACGGCCAGAATGCGCTCGACCTGACCGCCGAGCTGCACGGCGTATCGCTTCACCGTCGGCAGGTCGTCCGTCCGCATCAGCAGCTGGGTCAGCCCGACCACGGCGTTCAGCGGCGTGCGGATGCCGCGACTGACGCTGCGATACAGGCGGTTTCTCTCCGCCTGTTCGCGCTGCACCTGCTCGCGCAAGGTTTCCGCG
The DNA here is from genome assembly GCA_934675735.1 of uncultured Clostridia bacterium. Taxonomy (GTDB): domain Bacteria; phylum Bacillota; class Clostridia; order Christensenellales; family Aristaeellaceae; genus Ventricola. Next base: position 132,331 of record CAKURR010000001.1, on the reverse strand, counting down.
CGGGCAACCGATTCGCGCAGCGCGGCGTTGACGCTCGCCAGCTCTTCGTTGACCTTTTCCTGCGCCAGCTGATTCTCCCGCGCATAGGCCGCTTTGCGCACCGCGTCCGTCATCCGAATGATGCTCACATCCAGCAGCACGGTCAGCGCGGCCAGCATTGCCAGCGCCGCCGCCACAATGCGCGCAACCAGCGCCGCATAATCGCGAAGCACATTCTGCACCAACGAACACGCCGCTTCGCAGACGACCATATACGGCGTATCCCCGATGGGCCGATAGGCCAGATAGACCGCCTTGCCCTCCGCCGTTTTGAGCGTCACGCATCCGGCGCGCCCTTCGCCGATATCCGCCACCGCCTGAAGCCTGTCCTCCCCGCCGCCATAGCGCGCAAGCACGTCTCTTCTGTCCCACACGTCGTCCGCGGCATAAACGACGCGCCCCGCCCTGTCCACCATGCAGACGTTCGCTTCGCCGTGATACGCATAGAACGAGGTTTGGCCGTCAATCGTGCCCGGGGTATATGCCAGCGCAATCGCGTCATAGCCTTCGCCGCAGATGACAAACGGCTGAATCGGCTTCACGACAAAAAAGGCCTCCACGCCGTTCCACTCGCAGTAGCCGGAGACCGTCTCCCCCTTGACCAGCTTCCGTTTGGCCGCCGTGTCGATTCTCTGCCGCCCCTCCCGGCCGCTCAGGCCGAGATAGCGCCCATCCATGGCGACAAACACGATATCCTGCACGCTCTGCCCGTCCAGCGCGGAGAAAAAGCGCGTCTCCTCCTCCAAATCGACGTCGCGCTCGCCGTCCGCAAACAGATACTGCTCCATCGCCCGCGCCAGATAGGCCGACGTGTTCAGCCGCGTGGTATACGGCTTTTCCAGCTGCTCCATCATCACGCCGAGGTCGCGCTTGCAGCTTGTGTCGATGTAATCCCGCGCCGCGTGCAGCCCGTATACCAGACAGCCGCCGATGCACAGAAAAATCATCGCGCAGGCCGCCGTCGCCATCCACATCGAACGTTTGATTTTTCTTCTGTTTTTCATGGCCTGTGAGCACTCCTTTTGGCTTCGCCGCCCGCTTTATGGCGGACTGACCCGTTCTTGATGGTTTATTCTATGTTCTTTTTGTGTATGATATGATAGAATGGATGAAGATTTTTTGAAGGAGGATTTTTATGTGCACGGCTGCAACGTTTCTTTCGGATGATTTCTACTTCGGGCGCAATCTGGATTACGAATTTTCCTACGGCGACGAAGTGACGATTACCCCACGCGGCTATGCGTTCCCGCTGCGTCGGGGCGATACCTTCCGCACCCGCTACGCCGTCATCGGCATGGCCTATGTGCAGGGCGATTACCCGCTTTATTACGACGCTGTCAACGAAAAGGGGCTGGGCGTCGCGGGGCTGAACTTTGTCGGCAACGCCGTCTATCACCCCGCCAAGGCCGATTGCGACAACATCGCTCAGTTTGAACTGATTCCGTGGCTGCTGGGCCAATGCGCCACGCTGGCCGAGGCGCGCGCGCTGCTGGAGCATATGAACCTGCTCAATGAGCCGTTCAGCCCACAACTCCCGCTGGCCCAGCTGCATTGGCTCATCGCGGACAGAACCGGCACCGTCACTGTCGAATCCACGGCGGACGGCCTGCATATCTATGACAACCCCGTCGGCGTGCTGACCAACAACCCGCCGTTCCCCATGCAGCTCTTTTCGCTGAACAACTACATGGCCCTTTCGCCGCAGTCGCCGACAAACACCTTCGCGCCGGATGCGCCGCTGGGCGTTTACAGCCGCGGCATGGGCGCGCTCGGCCTGCCGGGCGACCTTTCCAGCCAATCGCGCTTTGTGCGCGCCGCGTTTGTGCGCGCGCATGCCCTCTGCGAAGCGACGGAGGAGAGCCGCGTCAGCCAGTTCTTCCACATTCTGACCGCCGTAGAGCAGCAGCGCGGGTGCTGCGCGCTCGATAACGGCAAATACGAAATCACGCTCTACACGAGCTGCTGCAACGCCACGCGCGGCATTTATTACTACACGACCTACGACAACCGCCAAATCACGGCGGTGGATATGCGCAAAGAGAGCCTGAACGGTGACAAATTGATTCGTTATCCGCTGATTCAAAAGCAGTCCATCTTCGCGCAGAACTGATTTTTTCCGTGCCCGCCGCACCGCGTCGGGCCTTTTTTCGTAACTTTTCCGGTTACTTTTTCTTGCTTTTGTTTTCGCAACTTTTGTAACCCTGCGTGAATTTGACACAATTCGATAAGCTACGACTTTATCCCCGTTTTTTCCGAAAAAGAATCGACGCAAAATCGATTTTTCCCTTGCATTTGCAGGAGCGCTATTTTATAATAGGCATGGTATACACATGTTTTCATTTTGTTTACTGCTTTTCTGCACGGGTTTCACGGGCCTGTTTTTTCGCCCCTGAGCGTGCGCCGAATCGGGGTGATTCTCTGCTTCATGACAACCGAGAGACAAAAAATTCTGATTGTGGACGATTCCGAAATGAATCGCGCCATTTTGACCAGCATTCTGGACGACGGCTTTGATTTTCTGGAGGCCGAAAATGGCATTCAGGCCGTCGATATTCTGCGTCTCCACCGCGATATCAACCTCGTTCTGCTGGATATCGTCATGCCCGAGATGGACAGCTTCGGCGTGCTTTCCATCATGAACGAACAGCGCTGGATTGACGGCACGCCCGTCATCATGATTTCCTCGGAAAGCGATTCCGTGCTCGTCGAGCGCGCCTATCAGCTCGGCGTGACGGATTATATCAGCCGCCCGTTTGACAAGGCGGTGGTTCGCCGGCGCGTCATCAACACGCTGATGCTCTATGACAAACAGAAGCACCTGATGCGCATGGTGACGGAGCAGGTCTATAAGCGCGAGAAGAGCAGCAGCCTGATGACCAGCATTCTCAGCCACATCGTCGAGTTTCGCAACGGCGAAAGCGTTCTGCACGTGCAGCATGTGCAAACCGCCGTGGAGCTTCTGCTCCGCCGGCTGGCCCGAAAGACAGACCGCTATAACCTCACGCAGGATGATATTTCGCTCATCAGCACGGCTTCCGCGCTGCACGACATCGGCAAAATCAACATTCCGGATGCGATTCTCAACAAGCCCGGCAAACTGACGGCCGAAGAGTTTGAAATCATGAAGACGCATACGACCGTCGGCGCGTCCATCCTCAAAAATCTGCCGCTGGAGCAGAATGAGCCGCTGGTTCAGGTGGCCTATCAAATCTGCCGCTGGCACCACGAGCGATACGACGGGCGCGGCTATCCCGACGGACTGGCCGGTGAGGATATCCCCATCACGGCGCAGGTGGTTTCGCTGGCCGACGTTTACGACGCGCTGACGAGCGAGCGCTGCTACAAAAAGGCATATACGCCCGAGGATTCCATCGCAATGATTCTGCGCGGCGAGTGCGGCACGTTCAATCCCCTGCTCATCGAGTGTCTGCTGGATATTCGGGAGGATTTGCAGCGGGAAATCAACGCCCCGCCCGAGGAGCGCAATTTCCGCAACGTGGCGCAGCGCATTTCGGATAACATCGTGCTTGAGGATGACCTGCCCTTTGCGAACAACCTGCAATACCGCCTGTCCTACGAGCGGGAAAAGCAGGCTTTTTTCGCGCGGCACGCGGGCGGCATTCAGTTCGATTACAACATGGGTCGGGGCGTTGTTTCCATCAGCGATTATACGGCCGAACGGCCCTATGAAAATCAGGAACGGACGGTCGGGGATTTGATTGACGCGCGCGCCATTTCCGAAGCCGATCAGGCGCGTTTAGAGGAAGCCGCCAACCGAACCTCGCCCGAATCGCCGAACGCCGCCATCACCGCGATGGTCTCTGTGCACGGGAAAAGCGCGCTGCGGCAGATTTCCATCCGAACCCTGTGGTCGCGCGAAACGACTCGAAAGCCGGCTGGTGTGGTCGGCTATGTGAAGGATATCAACCCTGACAGCTATGTTGCCCCCGCGTTCAGCCTGAATATGAACAACGTCACCGGTCTTCAGGCGCACACGATGATGCAGGAATTGCAGTTTTATTTCGACAAAGTGCGTTTGGTCAACCCCGAGACTTACGCCGTGTACGGCCTGAACGACGACGGTTCTCTCCGTCGGCTCAAAAAGCCCTGTTATGTCATTTGGGGCACGAACGACGCGTGCAAAAACTGCGCGGGCTGCAAGGCACTGGCCACGAAGAACCGCACCATCAAGCTCGAGCTGACCAAATCCGGCATTTATCAAGTGATTGCCAAAGCCGTTGTCGTGGAGGGCCACCCCTGTGTGTTGGAGCTGATTTCGCGTTCCGACACGGGTATCTGGTTCAACTCGCACGGCAAACAGCTTCTTCTGGAAAAATACGGACACGATTTCTATACCGACAGTCTCACCGGCGCGTATGCCCGCCAGTATTTTGAAGATCAGCGCGCCGCACTGCAAGACATGGACGGCATTGTGATGATCGATGTGGACCATTTCAAGCGGATTAACGACACATATGGTCATCCCGTCGGCGATATCGCGCTCAAGAAAATCGCGAGCGCCATTCTCTCCTGCATCCGCAGTTCGGATATGCTGATTCGCTATGGCGGCGACGAGTTTCTGGTCATTTTCCCGCAGATTCAGAAAGAAGCCTTCGGGCTGAAGCTGCGCTATATGCAGGATGCCGTCAGCCGCGCCGTGGTGGACGGCTATCCGGATATCAAGCTCTCGGTCAGCATCGGCGGCGTTTATCAAGTTGAACCGCTGATGGAAGCGATTCGTCAGGCCGACCGCCTGATGTATCTCGACAAGGCCGGCAAGGGCGTCTTGCGTTTATAAAACGGTTCGCTTGTCGATAGATTTTGGAAAGGAAGTAAACCACCCATGACTCTTCAGGAATTTTATGCTCAAATCGGCGGCAACTACGCCGACACCGTCCGCCGCCTGTGCAACGAATCGCTCGTGCTGCGTTTCGTGAAGAAATATCCCGCCAACCCGTCCTTTGACGAGCTTTGCATCGCCATCGAAAAGGCCGATTGGGAAACCGCCTTCCGCGCCGTGCACACGCTCAAGGGCGTTGCGCAGAACCTTGGCTTTGACCGCCTGTATGCCGTCAGCGTGCCGCTGACCGAGGCCATGCGCGGCGGCAAGCCGCTGACCGACCGCTCGCTCTTCACTGCCGTGGAAGAGGCGCACAACGAAACCGTCACGGCCATCAATCAGTTGAACGCGTAAGCGCGGCTTCACGCTCCCCGTTTGGGGAGTTTTTTGGTTGCTGCAAGGCGCGCCCCTACTTTTTTGAAACGTTTATCCGTTTCACAAGCGGCCATCCGATGAGCCTATATTGACGCATTCGGATTTTCACACACAAAAAGCTGTCAGGCTCGATAGGCTTGACAGCTTTTTCTTATTCAATTCGGGACGGATAGGAGATACAGAGTTTCGTCGCCGTCTCTTTGCCAAACTTTTCGCTCAGCGCGCGGTAACAGGCTTTCATTCTGCACGGGCGGGTCGTCACGTTATGCGAATCCGTCGCCGCAAAATCGATAAAGCCCTTGCGAATCACGCGGTTGACCCAGATTTGGCTGAAAAGCGATTGCTTTCTGCAAATGGTGTCGGCATTCATCTGCATTTTGATGTGATACTCCTGCCGAAGCTGCTGCACGCGGCTGCCCAGGCGCAGACATCTGTATCGCTCGATATGCGCAAAAATCGGCTTATACCCCGCCGCGGTCAGCGCTTTGGCCGCGCCGCGCAGTTCACGAAAAGGCGCATCCGGCATGAACTCGACGAGCACATAGTCGCTCCCCGCCAGTGTCGGAATGCTTCCGTCGCGAAGCATGCGCACGGTCTGCGGCGTATAAAAGATTTCGCAGCCGGGCAAAAGCTCGATGTTCAGCCCCTGCCTGTCGCACCACGCCTGCATTTCGGCAAGGCGTGCGATCAGCAAATCCAGCGGAAACGGTTTCAACCCGGGCTCGGCGTGCGGTGTCGCGATAATTCGCCTGATTCCGTTTTGGGCGGCAAGCGTCAGCATCTGTTCGCTCATCTCGCGCGTCTGCGCGCCGTCGTCCAAACCGTAAATCACATGATGATGGATATCGACGAAGCCGTTTCTGGCTCTTCTCATTGATCGTCGCCGTTCTTCCCGTAATAGCCGGATTTATAGTAATGATTGTAATACGATTTGTTGTAGTATTTCTTCGCGCTCAGCGTGTCAAACGTCACCTTGTTGATGATGCAGCCGAGAATCGGGCACCCGCTCTGCTCCATCTGGTGTTTGGCTTCCAGCAACTCGCGGCGGCGCGTCGTGTTGTAATTGACGACGAGCACCGAGCCGTCGCATCGCTTGGCGATTTCGGCTGCATCCACCACAACGCCGACCGGCGGCGTATCGACCAGAATCAAATCGAACTGCTGAGCCAAATGGTCGAGCATCTCGCCGAAATACGGCGTATCAATCAGCGTCATCGGGGAGGAAATGTCGCGCCCTGCGGGCATGATGCACGCGCCGTACATGTTCGTCTGATAAATGCAGTCATCCAGTTCGCAGTGACCGGCCAGATAGTGCGCAAGGCCGTAAATTTCGCCCTCCGTCTCCAAACGAAGGCGGGAAACGAGCGTCGAGCGGCGCAAATCCGCGTCAATCAGCAGCACGCGCTTGCCGCGCTTGGCCATGTTATGCGCAATGTTCACGCAGAGATACGACTTGCCTGCGCCCGGCATGTAGCTGGTCATGGCAATGCGCTTGCAGTGGCGGCCCGAGAAAGAGAGGTTGGTGCAAATGGTGTTGATGGCTTCCGTGCCCGTGTAATCCAGCGCGTTGAAGCGCTTAATTTTAGCCTGCCTCACCGTCTTTGCCCTCCTTTCTGCCCTTCATGGTGCCACGGCGCGTCTGCGCGCTCTTGGTCTGCTTGGGCATCACGCCCAGCGTCGGCAGCTGAATGTATTTTTCGATGTCATCCGCACTGCGCAGACGGTCGTCCATCATGAACTGCACGATGATGATGCCGCAGCTGATGACCAGCCCGATGACAAAACCGAGCAGCACGTTCTTCGTCTTGTTCGGCGAAGAGGGCCTGCCGGGCAGCAGCGCTTCTTCAAAGATGTTGGGCTGTTCGGTATCCATCTTCACCGCGATAAATTCGCGGGCGACCTGCGCATAGGTATCCGCCATGTCCTTGGCTTCCTGCGGGTCGTCGGATACGACGGTGACATACAAAATGCGCGTGTCCTTCGGGTTGGTGACCGAGACCATATTGGAAAGCTGGGAATACGTGTAATCCAGCCCCAGCCGCTCGAGCACCATTTCATGCACATGCCAGTTGGAAAAAACCTCGGTGTAATCGCTGGCCAGATAGTTGCCGATCTGCAAATCCGACAGGTTGATGGCGGAATCTTTGGCGTTGACCACATACAGTTTCGAGGTTGCCGTGTACATCGGCGTCACGAAAAAAATCGTATACGCACCGGCAATCAGCGCGCCCAAAATGCAGGCCAACACAATAATCTTCCATTTTTCGAGTAAACGGTACATCAATTCGACGAGGTCAATTTCATCTTCCCCGCCATCGTTCGGCCTTCCGGCCAACGATTGCTTCAGCTCCTGCGTTTCCGGCTGTTGCTGCATGGTCAATCTCCTATCCTCTTTCTGTATCTCGATATACGCCAAAAAGGCGGAGCGCATCTTTTATCTCGATGCGCCCCGCCCAAATCGCTTAGTCGTTGAGCACCGCCATAGCCGTCGCCACAGCGTCGTTCATCTGCGCGACGACCTCCGCCGGGAACACGACGGAAATGTCGCCGTTCTCCAGAACCTCAGCGTCGAGCGGAATCCACTTGACGATGTACTGGCCGTTCGCATCGCGGGTGCCGTCATAAATGCCGACCACGACAACGACTTTCTGATCCGGCGTATACTTGGTGGTGAAGGTGAAGGTCGCCTTCGCATCCGCCGCCGTCTCCATATCGCCCACAATCTGCAGCGAGATGAACTCGTTCATGGTCAGGGTGCTGGCCGCAACGTTCTCCGGCAGAATCGCCGCAATCTCGGTCTGGGTCTCGGTCGGGAAGTAGCTGACCGCGGCCTCGCCCTTCGCGGCGACCGTCTCGTAAATCTTGGCAATTTCTTCGGTGACAGGCGCAGCGTCCTCAGTCACGGCGATATCCCACGCCGCTTCTTCAACCGTTCCGTCTTCCTTCACAACCTCAACCGCCTTCACCTGGGTGACATCGGTCGTCGTCTTGCTGGGCACGGCCGCCATAGCGCCCGCCGCGCTCATGACGAGCATCGCGCTCGCCAGCATCAGAGCAAATTTCTTCATCAAAACCATCCTCCCGTTTTGTGTTTCAAAATCATATTGTCAGCAACGCCGCTTCATTCCCGCTTCGTGTAAAACGCGTCGAGAACGAAATCGACGATAGACTGCTCGTCCGCGTGGAACTCCATAAACCCATCCTCGCCGATGTTGTGTTCGCCGGCCAGATATTGAACGGGCTCCACCTCGTAGTGATAGGCGCGGTTAATTTCGTTAATCATCCGCCCCCTTGCCATGTTCGTCGTGATATAGGGTGACAGCTCGTCCAGCATGGTCGTCACAAACCCGCTCGATTCCTCGATTCTCTCGCGAATCAGCGGCACGGCCGCATCCATAAAGACGCGCTGGCGCGTCATGCGCGCCTCGTTTGTGCCGTCCGCAACGTCCATGCGCCGACGAACGAACGTCATGGCCTGCTCGCCCGTCAGGGTCAGCGTCGCGCCCTCGGTCATCGCCGGATCGGTCGCCGTGAAATCATCCGCCAACGTCACCGTCACGCCGCCGAGCAAATCGTTCAGCGCGGCAATCGCGTCCAGCGGCACCTCCACATACAGGTCGATATCGGGGCAGCCGAGCAGCCCCTGCACCGCGCGGAGCGAATTTTTGCATCGTTCCTGCCTGTCCATGCCGTAACCGTGGGAAAGACAAATCTGCATCACGCGCGAGCCAGCATCGTTGCCGAACAGGCCCAGCACGTTCACCGCCGTCATCGTGTCTCGATCGATCTGGAGCTGCCGAATCGTCTTGCCCTTGTGGTCAAGCACGAGCAGCAACAGGAAATCCGACTGGCCGCCGTCGCGGTAGCCCTTGATTTCGTCAGTCGATTTTTTGTCGATGCCGATCATCAGCAGCGACGTCAGGTTCATCTTCTGCTCATACGTCACGCCGTCGATTTCCACCGTCGGCACTTCGCCGAAGCCATCGCTCATGTCGCCGCGCGTCTCCGGATATTTCTTTTCTTCCAGATACCGCCCGCCGGCATACCCCAGAGCAAGCACGACGATCAAAGCCGCAAGAACGGCCGCGCCCCGCAGTTTGATTTGGTGCGCGTCCCTTTTCCGCCTGCTGTGAGCCATCTTCTCTTCCTCCGTGTACAGAGCGTCCGGTTTGATGCCCTCCGCTCCATGCATATCCGTATTTTACTCGATTTTTTACCTGCTGTCAATAGACATTGAGCATGTTTTTGAAACAAACGCTATGCGATGTTATCAATCCTTTATGTGTCGGTTTTGTTCATTTTGTTGGCTGTTTTTTCGTACTGCGCGCGGTCAAGCACCCCAAAGCGACCCTTTTCGCGGCTGTTCTTGATACGATACATGGCGAAATCCGCACATTTGATGAGTTCCACCATCTCCGTTCCGTCCTCGGGATACCATGCGATGCCGCCCGAAACGTGTATGCGCGTCGCCTGGCCGTTGGGCAGGTTGAAGTGGCTGTTTTCAACGCCCGCCACCAGCCTGTCAATCGCCCGCTGCACCTCCTCGCGGCTGTCGTATCCGCAGAAGAGGATGTTGAACTCGTCGCCGGATACGCGCGCGCAGAGCGTGCCGCTCGGAATGTTGCGTGTAAAGCACACCGCCGCCTCGTGAATGTATCGATCGCCCCACTCGTGGCCGAAGGTGTCGTTCGTCCGCTTGAGGTTGTCCAAATCCATCATCACGACTGCCGCGTGCTTCATCTTCTCCGGCCTGTCAAACAGCCTGCCCGCAAAGCGGTAGAACGCGCGTCGGTTGTACAGGCCTGTCAGCAGGTCGTAGTCGCGCTCGCGCTCGATGCGCATGCGCTCCCGCGTCGCCGTCGTCACATCCTCGGCCAGCACAATCACGCGGCTCTCAATCTGTGTCTCCTTCAGGCGCACATAGCGCTCCTTGCCGTCCAGCGAGCGCACATGCACCAGCGTGCCGTCGCCCTTCTTTTCCACGGAGATGATGCTGTCCGCCATTCGGGTTTGCAGCATTTTAATCTGCCCCAGCGTCACGTTGCGCGCGTCGCCGTTGGGCACGCCCAGCAGCGGGAAGAAGTTTTCCGTCGCAAACGCGGGCGTGACGTCCGCGTCCTTCGCCGTGTCAAATTCGCAGCCCGCGATATCCACGCTCGCCATATCCAGCATCCGCAGAAAACGCGTCGAAGTGTTGATGGCCTCGCGGCTCAGCCCCGCAAACGCCTCCGCGAAGTGATCCAGCTCGCGTATACCCGTGGCGGACAGGCGCGGAATGCCGTTTTCGCTCGTCCGCGCGACGTCCACCTCTTTGGAGAGCTTTTCAATCGGTTTGGAGAGCCGCCGCGCAATCACCACGCTGCCCGCCGCGTCAAACGCAATCATCAGCGCGATAGCCAGCAGAATCATCCGCGTCACCCTGTCCGAAAACGCGTACAGGCTCTGCGTCGTGGTTGCGCCCATCAGCACCCAAACCTCGCTGTCAAACGGGGCATACATATCATAGAGCGTCAGCTTCTGCTGCTGTGTGACATATTTTTTGCCGTCCAGTTCAAAGACAAAGCTGCCGTCCTTGCCTTCGCGCAGCACGATGGTTTCGCCCTTGCGCAGCCGCGCTTTGCCGCTGACGGCCTTCACCGTCGCGCGGCTGTTCGTCTTGTCATACAGCGCCAGAATGTAATTGCCGTCGGCGTCAAACCCCAGCTCGCCGCTGGGCAGGTTCGCGCTCACATAATCATCCAGCAGTTCGATGCCCAGCACGCCGTAAAGCGTGCCGTCCTCCAGCATCAGCGGCATGGAATACGTCAGCCCCGAGGGCAGGCTGGACTGTGTGCTCGCGTTCCAGCAGCCGTACTCCTTGGCCTCCAGCTTGCGCGTCGCGCGGTAGGCCTCCATAAGCGGCTTGCGGAAATAATCGCCGTAGTATGCGCCGTCGCCGAAGTTGAAGCGCGTATCCCAGCCCGTGTCGGTCGAGATGTTCATCGCCTTCACGATTTCAATCGGCGCGCATTCGAGCAGCAGATCGCTATACTGCGTCGTCGCGCTCACCGTCGGGTCGAGGTCGCGCACGTGGAAACCCGTTTTCGGCACGGCATTGCCGTCGAGGCCCGACGTGCTGAAAATGACGTAAATACCCGAATCCTTGTTGCGGTACATCGTCTCGATCATGTCCGCGCAGATCATGCCGATGAGCTTGCCCGCCTCTTTGGAGCTGCTTTCCAGCTTATCCAGCGTGATGGCGCCTTCGTCGAGGGCCGCCTGTGTCCTTTCGTTGATGATCTGCGCCAGCGCGCCGATATCCGACCACTGCTGGGTCATTTGCGATTTCAGATAGTTCGCGCGGTTGGTCACCTGTTTGCTCAGGATGGCGCGCTCGTTGGTGTTGACCTGCCCGAAGATGCCGCTGATGTACAGGAAGATGAGAAGAATCGCCGCCTGCAAAAGGATGAGCATCAAAAGCGGCTGCATCACGGTGCGAAAGACGGTTTTTCCCGGTTTCTTCTGTTTCACGCCAATCCCCCCTTCCGTCTCGGTTTCGTCTAGGGCCGATTACCCGCCGACAATGCCGTTCAGCTCATCCATAATCTGCGTATACCACGCGTCAAACCGCTCTTCGCTCACATACGGCGCCCAGGCTTCTTCCGCCGCCGCGCCGTTTTGCAGGGCTTCCTCCACCGCCGCGCGGTCGGCCTGCGCCGCGTCGCTCATGGAATATTCCAGCTTCTTGCGGGCCAGCGTGCCCGTTTCAAAGGCTTTCGTCGTGTAAAGCGTGTTCTGCTTGACGGTCTGCACCGCCGTGTTCAGGCTGTCCTTCACGCCCTTTTTCATGTTCGGGCTGCCCTTTTCGATTTTCGTCATGTCGTTATCCGCCACGATCACGGGCAGATAGCCGGAGCTGACGGAGAACTCAATCGCCCAATCGCTCTGCGTGAACCACTTCAGGAATCGCGCGGCGGCCTCCACCTGCTCGTCGCTCTTGCGGATGACCAACATGCCCGCGCCCTGCTGCACGGCGTAATCCTCGCCGCCCTCAAACTTCGGGGCCTGATACGTCTTGACCACGATATCGTAGCTCTCGCCGTCACCGCTGGTCACGTGGTCGGGGAAGAACGTGCAGCCCGCGGACGAGCCGACGAACGCCAGCACGTTGCCCGTTTTCATATCGTCGCTGCGGAAACGGCCGGAGGACGCGAAGTAGCCCTTCACATACGGCACGTAGTAGTTATCCCACAGGCGCTTGGCGACATCGCGCGGCAGGTTGACGGTCGTCTTGCCGTCCTTCGTCTCAAAGATATCGCAGCCCAGCTGCTTTGCGCCGATAATCATGTAATTGGCCATCGCGTCGCGACCGAAGAGTGCCTTGCCGTCGTTCGGCGTTTCGGTCAGGCTGTCCGTCCACTCGTAATAGCGCTGCGCCATCGCAGTCAACCCTTCGACAGTCGCAAACTCATCCGCCGTCGTGCCCGTCGCCTCCGCGAACTTCTGCCAGTCCGTATCGTTGACCACCAGCAGCTCCGTCGCCTTCGCCACGGGGAAAACCTTGATGCTGCCGTCGCCCCTGAAGTCGCCCTCGGTGAGGTAGCTCTCGACGTATTCCTTCTTTTCCTTATCCGTCAGATACGGGCTGAGATCGGCTGCGCGGCCCATACTGTCCACCGCGTAGGCCGTGTCCGCATAGGCGGAGAAAATATCCGGCACCTCCTGTGCGCCCACCTTGCCCTGCACGGCGTCCATCACGTTCTGCTCCAAATCGTTGATGGAACCCAGGCTCGACGCGCTCACGATGATGTTGTTACTCTTGCCCTCCGTCGCGTTAAACGCGTTCACGGCTTCGTTGAACGCGCCCAGCTGCTCGCCGTTGTAATATGTCCATACCGTCAGCTCAACCGGCTCTTTCTTCTTCGCGCAGCCCGTCATGCCGATCAGCAGCAGGCCCAGACCGAGCGCCGCCGCCGCTTTTTTCCATTTGCTCTGCATATGTTATCCCGCTTTCCTCTTTTACGCATCTTCAGACACATAAACCATTTTGCATTATAACACACGCATACTTTTATTTCAAGAAAAATGCAAAAAATGCACAAAAGAGGCTGTCAAGTTTCTAAACCTTACATTTCAAGCCAATCTAAGTCTTTTCGCCCGAAGGTTTCCAAAGAGGTTTTCGGTCGTTGCTGCCTGTGGCAGAAACAAACGACAGAAAACGGAAAGCCCCATATTCTGAAAACGCTTAGATTATATCTTGAAATGTTCGATTTAGGCTTGACAGCCTCGTCAATTCCGTTTTACCACCGATTATCCTTCGTCACAAACGCGCGGTAAATCGCGCGCGTGGCGACCTCAAAATCCAGATTATCCACGCCGACGATGATATTCAGCTCGCTGGATCCCTGATCGATGAGCCTCACGTTCACGCCCGCCTTCATCAGCGCGTTGAACAGCCGCGCGGAAATGCCCTTGGAGCGCACCATGCCGCGGCCCACCGTCGCAATCAGCGCCAGGCCGGAGTGAATCTCCACCGTATCCGGCGAACAAAGCTCGTGAATGCGCTGCACCAGCTTTTCCTTCTTGCCCTCCAGCGTGCTTTCGTGCACGACGACGCACATCGTGTCAATGCCGCTGGGCATGTGCTCAAAGGAGATATCCTGCTCTTCCAGCGCCTGAAGCAGTCGGCGGCCAAAGCCGATTTCCGAGTTCATCATCGCTTTTTCGACGTTGATGATGGCGAAATCCTTGTGGCCCGCGATGCCCGTGATGGGGTATTCGCTCTCGTAATCCTCCGCTTCGTAGCAGATGACCGTGCCCGGCTCGTCGGGATGATTCGTGTTGCGGATGTTGGTCGGGATGCCCGCGATGCGCACGGGGAAGATAGCGTCCTCATGCAGCACGCTTGCGCCCATATAGGAAAGCTCGCGCAGCTCGCGATAGGTGACATAGCGAATCGTTTCGGGGTTGCGCACAATGCGCGGGTCGGCCATCAGGCAGCCGGAAACGTCCGTCCAGTTTTCATACATATCAGCCTGCGCCGCGCGCGCGACAATCGCGCCGGTGATATCGCTGCCGCCGCGGGAGAACGTCTTGACATTGCCGTGCGTGTCGCAGCCGTAAAAGCCCGGCACAACCGCGTGCTCGCGGCCGGCCAACAGCGCGCTGAGCTTTTGCTGGGTCTTGTCGCTGTCCAGCCGCCCCTCTTCGTCAAAGAAAATGCCCTGCTGGGGATCGACGAAATCCCAGCCGAGATAATCCGCCAGCAGAATGCCGTTGAGATACTCGCCGCGGCTGGCGGCGTAATCCGCGCCCGCGCCAAGCTGAATGTTGCGGCTCACCTCGTCCAGACAGCCGTCCAAATCGACCGTCAGCCCCAGCTCCTGCGCAATGCCGTGATACCGCGCGCGAATCGTATCAAAAGCCGCCGCGAAATCGCTGCCCGACGCCGCAAGGCGGTTGCACTGATAAAACAGATCGGTCACTTTGATATCGGTGGCGGCACGTTTGCCCGGCGCGCTCGGCACGACGATGCGCCTATCCGCGTCGGAAAGCAGAATCTCCCTGACCTTTTTGAACTGCGCCGCGTCGGCCAGCGAACTTCCGCCGAATTTTGCAACTTTCATACCCATTCGGAAGCCCTCCGATTTTCTTCTTTTTCATTTTTCCGCCGCACGGCGGAAAAATCTTGCAATCACACATTGAAACGTGAAACAGATATCATTCTAAAGAATGTGCCGCGTAAAGTCAAGAGTTATTCGCCCCTCGGCGCGAAAAATGCGTTTTTACACAAGATGGCTCTCATTTTTTCGCGTTTTTTCGTCGAATCGACCGTGCGGGCGGCGCTTCTGCCGCCTAACGCATCCTATGTCTTTGCGCGGATTGCCGTGAAAACGAAAAGCGGCCCGAAGCCGCTTCACTCTCTGTATGCCGCCCGAACCTGCGGCGGCTGTTCCCCCTCTTCGTCCTCCCCCAGCTTTTTGATGCTCTCCAGCGCCTGAGGAATCAGCTCGGCCACGCGCTCCATCGGCGACGCGCAGCCCGCGCTCAGCAGGCGCACGCCGTTTCTGCCGCACACCAGAAAACCCATCGGGTGGATGGACACGCCCGCGCCGGCGCCGCCCGCGAACGGCAGGCCGTAAGCGCCCGTCTGCGCGCCGCTGACGGCGTATTCCCCGCCGCCCGCCACAAAGCCGAACGCCACGCGCGAAATCGGAATGATGGTCGAGCCATCCTGCGTCTGCACCGCGTCGCCGATGACCGTGTTCACGTCCACCATATCTTTAATATTATCCATTGAAACGCCCATCAGGCTTTCGATGGGATGCTTTTCCATGTCTGTTCCTCTCCTCGCTTCTTTTTGACGGCCGCCTTCGCCGCCGCAAGGATAATATCGCCCGCGCGCATGGAAACTATGCACCGCGCCGTCGCTGCCGCGTCCCGCGCCGCGAAATCCGCCATGACGCGGATATCGCCGCAGCTTGAGCGGCCCAGCCCCGCAAGCAGGCCGTCCGCCAGCGCGCGAACGCCGCCCGCGAGCATCGCCGTTGCGCCCGCGTCCTCCAGCCCCGTGCGCACATGCAGTGCAATCAGCTCCCAATCCGCGCTTTGCAGCACGGCGCGCACCGCCGCTCGGCCCTTATGAAGCGCTTTTGCGTCGGGTTTCGTTTTGAATTTCGGCAGCGAAAAGCGCGCCGCGAGCCGCCGCTCTTCCACCCTGCCGCTCACCTGCACATGAAACATCAGCACGCCCACGTCGGCGGCGAAGGTTATCCCGCCGTCACTCGCGCCCGCGCAGACATCCGCCGTCACCCGAACGCACAAAAGCAGATACAGTGCGAGCACCAGCGCCACTTCGTTTCCCTCCCGACGACCATGTTGCTTTTCGCAGTTTCTTCCTGTATAATAACATCGGCCGCCGAAATTTATGCGCGGCGCACAGGAGGGCAGTCATGAAGCTGATTTCGTGGAACGTCAACGGCCTTCGCGCCTGTTTGGGCAAAGGCTTTGCCGATTATTTTGCGCAGCAGGACGCTGATTTTTTCTGTTTGCAGGAAACCAAGATGCAGCCCGGGCAGGCGCAGATTCCCGCGCCGGACTATGTGGAATTTTTCAACTCTGCCGAAAAAAAGGGCTATTCGGGCACGGCGATTCTCGCCAAGCAGCCGCCGCTTTCGGTCAAGATGGGCATGGGCAGCGATTTGCACGACCATGAAGGGCGGCTGATTACGCTCGAATACGACAATTTTTATCTGGTCACGGTGTACACGCCCAACAGCCAGCGCGGGCTGACGCGGCTGATGTATCGCATGTGCTGGGAGGAGGATTTCCGCCTGTATGTCCGCCAGCTCGACAAGCAAAAGCCCGTCATCATCTGCGGCGACATGAACGTCGCGCACAAGGAAATCGACCTCAAGAACCCGAAAACCAACACAAACAACGCGGGCTTCACCCCGCAGGAGCGCGGCGCGATGACCAAGCTGCTGGAAAGCGGGTTTGTGGATACGTTCCGCTATCTCTATCCCGACGCGGCGGGCCGATACAGCTGGTGGAGCTACATGTTCAACGCCCGCGCGAACAACGCGGGGTGGCGCATCGACTATTTTCTCGTTTCCGACCGCATCAAAAACAAGATTATCGACGCGCGGATTGACGACGCGATTTTAGGCAGCGACCACTGTCCGGTCGTGCTGGAAATCGACTTGTAAAACGGGGGAACGTCGGGGCTTTGCCCCGAATCCCACCGGAAACCTGAGGTTTTCGGCCTTCCCATCATTATCGCTGCGCGATAATGGAAAAACGAAAACGCTGAATTGGCATTTTCATAAAAAGGAGAAGATTCAAATGAAACTGATGTTTGCATCCGACATTCACGGTTCCCGAAGCGCGTGCGAAGCGGTGCTGGCCGCCTACAAGGCCGAAGGCGCGGAGCGGCTGATTCTGCTGGGCGATTTGCTCTACCACGGCCCGCGCAACAATCTGCCGGACGAATACGACCCGAAGGGCGTGATTGCGCTGCTCAACGGCGTGAAGAACGAGCTTTTCTGCGTGCGCGGCAACTGCGACGCGGAGGTTGACCAGATGGTACTCCAGTTCCCGATTATGGCAGATTACGCCCTCTTTGATTTGGACGGCCGCACCGCGTTCATCACGCACGGCCACCTGTTCAACCTCGACAACCTGCCGCCGCACAAGACGGGCGACCTGCTGATTCACGGCCACACGCATGTGCTCACCGTGCAGGAGAAGGACGGCATGACCTACATCAACCCCGGCTCTGCCGCCCTGCCGAAGGAGAACCACCCCAAGAGCTACATGGTTTATGAAAACGGCGTATTCACCATCAAAACGCTGACGGGCGGCGTGATTCTGACGCATAAGCTTTAATGGGGCGCTGCCCCATACCCCGACAGGAATCTGAGGTTCCTGTACTTCCCAAATAGAAAAACGAGGCGGCTTTTGAACCGTCTCGTTTTTGAATATCGAACTATGAATGAGCAAAAAACAAATTCTGTACAACAAGCGGACGCGCACTCGTGAAACGGGCGCGTTTTTCGGAGAAAAAGGACAGCGCCCTGCGCGCCCCTGCAAAAGGGGGGCCGTCTGTCGGATTGATGTTGGTTTTCGAATTTGCTCACTTATAATATCGAACTCAGCGCTCGCGCTTCGCGCCCTCAAAGACAAGGCCGACCGCTTCCGCGCCGGTGTTGGAAAGCACCGCGCAGCCCAGGTGGAAAATGCCCGCCGGCGCATAGCCGACCTTCTTCGTGCAGGCTTCCACATACTCTTCATCGTATTTGTGGTCCGATACGCCGATGTAATACGGCGTACCCTGCGCCATGCGGCTCGCCATCGTCGCCGCCATGCCGCTGACGACCGCCTTGTCGCCGCGCACCTTCTTGACCACCTTGCTTACGCCGTCGTTGAGCGTGAAAATCGGATGAATGCCGAGCAGGTCGCCCGCAATCGCCGCCGCCGCGCTGATGCGGCCGGACTTGCGAATCACCTTGAGCGTGTACGCCGTCAGCAGAATTTCCATCTTCGCGTATTTGTCGTTCAGGTATTCGACAATGCTCTCCATCGTCTCGCCTGCATCGAGCTTCTGCTTTGCTTCAAGCACGCCCGCGCCCTCGGCCATCGAATAGGCGTGGCTGTCCACGATGAAGATTTCCATCTTGCTGTCGGGATGCTCTTCATGGAACTGCGCCGCCGCCGCATGGGCCGCCGCGTTCGTGCCGCTGCCGCCCGCGTTGATGGAAATATAGAGCACCTGCTCCACACCGCGGCGGTCGTACTCCTCGAACTTGTCAAAAAACTCAAACTGTGTAATCTGCGCCGTCGTCGGCAGGCCCGACGCGTTTTTCAGCATCTCGCAGAATTGTTCCGGCGTGAAATCGACGCGCTCGGTGTACCCCTCGCCGTCCAGCGCGATTTTAAAACAAACGATATCAATGTTATGCTGCTTTGCCGCTTCCTCCGGCAAATCGCAGGTGGAGTCCGTCAAAACGACATACTTGTCCATGCTCTTCTTCCTTTCGCAGGCCCTGTCTTGCGCAGTTTCAATCGGCGCATAAGTTCATAAAGATATCATATCAGATTTTCGGAAATGTTGCAAGTGCCGTCAGGGCACTTCTGCTTCCGCCGCCGCTTTTTCTTGCCTCCGTGTTTTTCGCACGCGGATGTTTTTATGCGGTTTTCCATGCGTCAAAAAAAGCGGTCCGGGGGCGCTCTCATCTCCGCCAAAGTCTGAAAAAACTCAAGCCTCTGCATACGCGGCCGACTTGCTGCAAATTGCAGATAAAGCAAAAAACGGACGCGCCCCTTCGGCGCATCCGTCCCCGACTCGTTTTCGCTTTATTCCAGCCCCACCACGTTATCCACCGGCAGGGAGAGCACAATGCCCTGCGCTTCGCTTTGCAGGCCGCAGCTGTCGCAAATCGCCTGCATAATCGCCAGCTTGCTTTCCGCTTTGGCGAGAATCATCACAGCTTCCTTCTCTTCCTGCAAGCTGAATCCCCATTGGCTCAGCGCTTCTTCCGCGCCGACGCGGCGGCTGTGCAGCACCGTGCCGCCCGCCGCGCCCGCGGGCCGCGCCGCGGCCATAACCTCTTCGCTGTAACCCTGGTTGACCAGCGCGACGATAATTTGATAATCGTTTTCCTGCATAAGCGCCCTCCTCATTTCCGGCCTCGGCTTTTCTTCGCAAATCTGCTGCACCATCTGCAAAACGCGCCTGTTCGCGCCGGACATCGGCACGGTGAACGCAATGCCGCTGCCCGACAGGCCCAGCCGCAGCTCTCGGCGCAGGCGGACAAGCAGATCGTCCGCGTCCGCCTTGGGCATCATGGTCAGCAGCAGGCTCTTTTCGCCGCTGTCCAACCCCAGCATATCCATCATCTCGCGCGAAGCCGTGCCGTGCGCATACGCCTGAATCTGCATCGGCAGCCGACCCTTTTCAAACAGCAAAAGCGCCTTTTCCGCGAGCTTCGGCGTGGTAATCAGCATCAGCAGCCGAAACGACGCGCGCATTTTCTCCGTGCTCATGCCCATTCCTCCTCCAGCTCGACGATTTCATCCCGCCCGTCAAAGGCAGGCACAACCCGCTTCTCGACGCGGCTCGTCTTGATTCGGTAAGCGACGCCCATCAGCTGCACGGCAATCAGCGGAGTCAGCGCGACCAGCGCCACCACGCCGAAGGCGTCCGTCATCACGTTGCCGCCCAGCGTTTCGCACGCGCCGATGCTCAGCGGCAGCAGAAAGGTCGTGGTCATCGGGCCGCTGGCCACGCCGCCCGAGTCAAACGCAATGCCGACGAAAATCGGCGGCACAACAAACGAAAGCCCCAGCGCCAGCGCATAGCCCGGAATCAGGATATACGCAATCGGAACGCCCGTCACCACGCGCAGCATCGCCAGCCCCACGCTGACGGATACGCCGACGGAAAGGCAGCGGTTCATCGCCCGCGCGGAAATCGCGCCGCTGGTCACACTCTGAATCTGCCGATTGAGCACCTGAATCGCCGGTTCGGCCTTGACGATAAAAAAGCCGATGAGCATACCGATGGGCACGAGCAGCCACTTATACCCCGGCTGCGCCAGCGAGCGCCCCAGCACCGTGCCGACCGGGCCGAAGCCCACGTTCACGCCGCACAGAAACAGCACCAGTCCGACATAGGTATACGCAAAGCCGACCAGCACGCGCCGCCGTTGGCGCTTCTGATAGCGATGCGTCATCATCTGGAAGATGAAAAACACCGCGACGATCGGCAGGATGGACATCGCAACCTCCGCCATGTAGTGCGGCAGGCCGCCCGCAAAGGTCAGCGCGACATCCTTTGTCGTCGCCACCTCGGGCACAAGCGTCGGCGTGTAGGCCGCGTCCTGCGGGTTAAAGAAGCAGCCGAGCAGCAGCACCGCCAGAATCGGCCCGACGCTGGAGAGCGCAACCAAACCGAAGCTGTCGCTCGCCGCGTCCTTGTCGCCGCGCACCGCCGCCATGCCCACGCCCATCGCCATGATGAACGGCACGGTAATCGGCCCAGTCGTCACGCCGCCGGAGTCATACGCCACGGCCAGAAAGCTTTCGGGCACAAAAACCGAGACGATGGCCAGCAGGCCGTACAGCGCCAGCAGCAGCTTGGAGAGGTTGATGCGCTTCAAAATGCGCACGACCGCCAGCGCCAGAAACACGCCCACGCCGACGGCGACCGAATAAATGAGCACCTTATTCGGAATGGACGGCACCTGCTGGGCGAGCACCTGCAAATCCGGCTCGGCAATGGTGATAATCACGCCCATCACAAACGCGATGGCGACAATCACGGGGATTTTCTTCACGCGCTCCATCTGCACGCCGATGCCCTCGCCCAGCGGCGACATCGCCATTTCCGCGCCCAGCTGAAACAGGCCCATGCCAAACACGAGCAGCACCGCGCCCACCGTAAACATCACCGCCGTGCCCACATCCATCGGCACGAGCACGACGCTCAGCGCCAGCACGATGAGCGTGATGGGCAGCACCGCCGTCAGGGATTCCATCAGCTTTTCTTTAAGCTTGGGGTTCATTGCTTCGCTGTCCTTTCCGATTCCGAATTTGAATCGGCTTCCCGGCCGATACGTTCAATCTGTTTATATAAGTTTATCGGAAAGGCTCATTCCGTGTCAAGTGGATTGCATTGACCCGACTGTTCAGTTTCCGTAAAGAAGCGAGCAAAGTCTGCCGTCATCCGCTATTCTCCAAAGTTCTGCGCGTTTCACGAGTGCGCGTCCGCTGTTCGTGCGGAATTGTTTTTTCTTATTTACGGCATAAAACAAAAAGAGCCGCCCGCCGAAACGGACAGCCCTTTTGATGCGCTTTTACGCCTTGCCGTTGCAGCCCATGACGTTCACGATCTTATGGCGAACCATGTCGCGAAGCGCAATGCGCGCGGGCTTGAGATACTGGCGCGGGTCGAACTGATCCGGATGCTCCGCAAACTGCTTGCGGATAACGCCGGTCATCGCCAGACGCAGGTCGGAGTCCACGTTAATCTTGCAGACGGCCATGGACGCGGCCTGACGCAGCATCTCCTCCGGCACGCCCTGAGCGCCCGGGATGTTGCCGCCGTATTGGTTAATCATCTGCACATACTCCGGCATGACGGAGGAAGCGCCGTGGAGCACGATCGGGAAGCCCGGCAGCTTCTCGGAAACCTTCTCCAGAATGTCAAAGCGCAGATGCGGCTCGCCCTTGAACTTGAACGCCCCGTGGCTGGTGCCGATGGCGATGGCCAGCGAGTCAACGCCCGTCGCCTTCACAAACTCTTCGACCTCGTTGGGATCGGTGTAGAGCGCGTCGTCGTCGCCGACCTTCACGTCGTCCTCAACGCCGGCCAGACGGCCCAGCTCGCCCTCGACCACAACGCCGTGGTCGTGCGCATACTCGACCACCTGACGGGTCAGCTTGATGTTCTCTTCAAACGGCAGATGAGAGCCGTCAATCATGACGGAGGTAAAACCGCCGTCGATGCAGGCCTTGCAAGTCTCAAAATCCGGGCCGTGGTCCAGGTGCAGCACGATGGGCAGATCCACGCCGCTCTCCTGCGCGTCCAGCAGGGCGGCCTCGACCAGCTTCACCAGATACACATGCTTGGCATAGGCGCGCGCGCCCTTGGAGACCTGAAGAATCACCGGTGCCTTTTCCATCGTGGCCGCCTCGGTGATGCCCTGAATGATTTCCATGTTGTTCACGTTGAAAGCGCCAATGGCATAATGGCCTTCATACGCCTTCTTAAACATCTCGGTAGAGGTAACAAGACCCATTGAGAATCACTCCTTTTATCATGCTGCCGCGTTCCCGCGCGGCACTTTCGGATATCTTCCTTTGTTAGTATAGCAACAATTTCGCGTTTTGAACAGCCCCCGCCACTGACTTTGTGCACTTTTTTGTGTTTACGGGCCTTTTTCCCGCGCGTTTTCGTCTGTTTTTGTCCCAACGTCTGATGTTTCCCATTGACGTCCTCTCCCGCCGCCTGCTATACTGTATCGGTTCAGAAATACCCTGTCGGTTGTTTTTCGGAGGAAAAAAATGGATCGTTTTGAATGGATTGCCACCGCCGCCTTCGGTTTGGAGGGCGTCGTCGCCCGCGAGCTGGCGCGGCTGGGCCTTGACGCGAAGGCTGAAAACGGCGGCGCGCGTTTTTTCGGCACGTTTGAAGATGCTTTCCGTGCCAACCTGCATGCCCGCTGTGCCGACCGCATTCTATTGGTGGTGGGACGGTTTGAGGCGCGCAGCTTTGAGGAGCTCTTTGAGGGCGTACGCTCCCTGCCGTGGGAGGATTTCATCGGCGAGCACACCCGTTTTCCGGTGAACGGCAAATGCGCCCGCAGTCAGCTGATGAGCGTGCGCGACTGCCAGTCCATCACGAAAAAGGCGATTGTCGAGCGTCTGCGCGGCCGCTATCACACAGATTGGTTTGCCGAGGACGCGGAGACCGTCTCCATCGACGTCGCGCTGCACGGCGATATCGCCCAGCTCACGCTCGACGCCAGCGGCACGGCGCTCAACCGCCGCGGCTACCGCACGTGGAACGGCGAAGCGCCGCTGCGCGAAACCCTCGCCGCCGCGCTGGTCACGCTCAGCCCGTGGCGGCCCGGCATGCCCCTGCACGACCCCATGTGCGGCACGGGCACGCTGATGATTGAAGCCGCCATGCGCATGGCGCACCGCGCGCCGGGGCTGACCCGCGAGTTCGCCATCGAGTCCTGGCGGAACATGCCGACGGAAGCCTTCGGCGATATCCGCGAGCAGGCGCGCGCGGAATTTGATCCGTCTCGAATCGATGGCATTTCCGGTGCGGATATCGATTCGGAGGCCGTCGAGCTGGCAAACCGCCATTTGAAACAGGCGGGTCTGGCCGGTCGAGTCCGTTTCGAGGTGGCCGACATGCGCGCTTGCAGGCGCACCGAGCCGCAGGGCGTGTTCCTCTGCAACCCGCCTTACGGCGAACGCCTGAGCGACCGCAAGGCCTGTGAGACGCTCTATCACGACATGGGGCAAATGCTGCGCGCCAACTCCGGCTGGTCGCTTTCCGCCATCACGTCCCACCCCGGCTTTGAGCGCTGCTTCGGCCGCCGCGCCGATAAAAAGCGCCGCTTCTACAACGGCCGTCTCGAATGCGAATTCATGACGTTCGGCCTGCCCAAGGGGAAGAAATGATATAAAAAGCTCGACGTTTTGCGCGCCGAGCTTTTTTCTGCAAAAATATGGATTGACCTCAAGTCATCGCTTACAGGTGATCCACAAAATAATTCTGAATCGCCGCAACGGCCGCTTCTTCGTCTTTGCCCTCCACAGTGACGGTCACTTTGCTGCCGCACTGCATATCCAGCCCCATCACGTCGCGCATCTGCGCGAGCAGCGCCGTTTTCGCGCCGTTTTTCAGGCGGACTCTGCTGCTGAAGCGGGCCGCTTCCCGCATCAGGCTGCTCATGGGCCGAGTATGCAGCGCGTCCTGATTGGTCAAAACATAGCTGAACTGTTTCATGAGCGCATCTCCTTCTCTGCGGCTTTCCCGCCGCGAACAGGATTATACTCCGCCCGCCGCCGCCTTGCAAGCCCGCGCTTTTCGGCTCAAATCCTGCATTTCGTTATTCCGCCGAAATCGCCGCCCCGCATTTGTGCAAGCCTGCGCATTCTTTTGCGCCCCGTGACGCGGCAAAACGCAAACTTCCATAAACTGACGAAAAACAGCCGAAAATTTCGCTCAAGATACCGTTTTTTGCATATCGACCCATTCAATCCGTTATTTAAGTCAAACACATTGTTTCAAAAAGCAAAGCGCGGACACGGTTTCTGCCCCGTGCCCGCGTTTCCGTTTTCTCTTTGCGCTCAATCAAATTGCAGGTATTCCGTCATGATGTAACCGCGCTTGCCGTCCGGCAGAACGACGCCCGTCCACTTGTTGCCGTAATCCGTGACCAGCAGCAGCTCGCCCGTGCGCGCCTTGTCGATAATCGCGCCGTTCTGGCTGTCCGCCTCGCTGCGCACGTTCACCTTGTCCTTGATGACGGAAGCCGTCAGGTGCGTGGTGCTCGCGGGCGCGTTCAGCGCCGCCAGCGGCACAAAGCCCGCGCGGTCCACTGTCTGGGCCGTCACATCCAGCGCGGGCGAATCGCCCGCCAGCACATAGGCCCAGTCGCCGAATTTGCCGAGCATATACACCCGCGTGCCCGATGCGACGGATTCCACCGTATCCGCCTTGACCTCCGGCCTTACGCGGATATCGACGTCCGTCTTGGTCGTCGCGCGCTGCGGAATGCGGTCGGAAAGCGGCTCATCCGGCGTGGTCAGCACGCGGATTTGGCTCTTTTTGACATAGCCGACCAGCGTGCCCAGCGAAATCTGGATATAATCCGTCTGCGTATACGAGGTAATCCGCGCCTGCGCGCCGCTGCACAGCGCGCCGATGACATCCTTTTCGTTATCCGGGTCGCCCAGCACGACGACGGGCAAATCCTCGTCGTCCGCCTGTGCCACGCCGATGCTCTGACTCGTCTGCGCCAAGGACAGGTTGGCAATCGGCAGGAAACCGAAATCGCCGCAGTCATACGCGCCCGCGCCGCCCTCGCTCGTGCGCACATAGGCGTAGGTATCGCTCTCGGCCAGCAGCTCGACATACATGCCCTGCCCCAGCGTCATATAGCGGCCCGCCGCGCCGTCCTTCTGCTGATAGAGCAGCGTGTCGCTCTTGGTCTGCATCAGCAGCGGATAATACGGCACCACGCTGCGCATCTGGCTGCCCAGCGCATACAGGTTTGATGTCTGCGTGTATTTAATCCAGCCGGAAACGCCGCCCACGCGCACGCGCCGCCACTCGCCCTCCTTGCGCCCAAACAGGCTGAAGCAGGCCGTGCCGTTGCTCAGGCGCATGATTTCGTTCGCCTTGGCCGTCGGCGCGTCGTAAAGAATGGTCTTTTTATCCGTTTTGCCGCTGGAGATGATGCTCACCTTCAGCTCGCCCACGTCCGTCAGCACATCCAGCGGCACATAGCCCAGCTTGCGCCCGTCGTCCGTCTCGGCCCAGATATAGGCCCACGTATCCAGAACGCCCAGCAGGCCGACCTTGCTGTCACCTTCAAGCGTCGCCAGCGCCGCGCTCGTGTCATCCGTCGTCTCGCGAAGCGGAACGCTCGTCATCCACATGCCGGTCAAATCGATTTCCGCCATGCGGCCGTCGCCGAAACCGGAATCCTCGCCGTAGCGCGCGGTCACTTCCTCCTGCGGAATCAGGTAGGCGGACGCCATGTAGCCGGTCACACCGCCGACCTCCACCTTGTCGTATTCCTCGTTCTCCGCCGCGAGCACGTTGACCTCCGTGCCCGTGTAATACAGGCCGAGAATCGCGCCGTTCTTGGTCGGCTGGGCGCGCAGATTCAGCCGCTCGGGGTAGACCTTGTCCGTCTCCCGATTATCCACGAACAGGCTTTCGCCGAGGCCGCCCGCCGCGCTCAGCAGCAGCACAAGAGCGGCCAGTGCGCACAAGATTTTTTTCATCATGCTCACTCCTTTTGTGTTTCCTTTGTCTATAAGACGAAGGAACACGCCTTTTTAATCCCGCTTTGCCAAAATTTTACAGCTTCGGTTTTTTCATGCGGATGGCGCCGGGCAGAAGCTCGTAATGCGCTTCATCCATGCGGAGCAGCTTGCCATCCAGATTGACGGTCATGTTTTTCGCGCGCATCGTGACTGTTTTCGCCCGTGCCACGCGCGCCAGCCCGATTTTCGTGTGCCAGCCCATCATAAACATCGGCAGCAGCAACGGAATCAGCAGCCGCGGCACCTTTTTGACCACCACCACGTCGAAATATCCGTCGTCGAGCTTGGCATCCGGCGCGACGCGCATGCCTCCGCCGATGGATTGGCCGTTGGCAATTTCCACAATGGTGCAGGCCTCGTGCGTTTCCGCCCCGCCGTCGATGCTCAACTCCGCCTCAAACGCCTTGTAGCGCCCCAACACGGAGAGCACCGCCTTGCGATACGCCTTTTCCCCCGCGTAAACGGCTTTCAGCTCTTCGGTTTTCTCCAGCACGGCCACGTCAAACCCCGAACCGGAAACGTTGAGAAAGCTTTTTCCGTTCATTCTGCCGCAGTCGATTTGAACCGTTTCCCCCGCCAGCTGGCTTTCAAACGCCGCCATCGGGTCTTTGGGCAAATGAAACGCGCGGGCGAAGTCGTTGCCCGTGCCGCCGGGCACGACGTAGAGCGTCGCATCCCGATTGCACAGTTCCCCCGCCACTTCGCAGAGCGTGCCGTCCCCGCCGATGCAGACGACGGCTTCGCAGCCCGCTTCCAGCGCGGCGCGGGTTTGCCCGGCCGCGTCGCCGTCGCCTCCGGTTTCAAACAGGCGGCTTTCCTGCCCCAGCGCGGCAATGCGCTCGGATACGCGGATGGCCAGCTTCGCGGCTTCCCCGCCGCCGGATACCGGATTGACGATTACGGCAAACATGGCGCATTCCTCCGTTTATCTTGCGTTTTATCTTGCGTTACGCTTCGTCGGTTTCGGCTTCTTTGGTTTCGGGTTCTTCTCGCAGGCGGGCGAACGCGCCCGGCATCACCCAGCGCACGGGGTCGAGCTCCACCCTGCCCGGCTTCTTGGCAAAGCGCGCGAATTTAATCGGTACGCCCAGCGCGGTGAACTTCATCTCGTGTTCGCTGATATAGTTGGGCGTGACCCCCGCCGCGTGCAGGTCGCTGGTCAGGTATCGCAGCTCAAACCCGCACGCGTCGAAATACGGCATGGATTCGGTAAACAGCGCGGTGTCGTCCGTCTTAAACCAGATTTCGCCGCCGTCCACCAGAAAGTCACGATACTGCATCAGCTGGCGCGGGTGCGTCAGCCGGCGCTTGGCGTATTTGGGCCGCTTTGTCCACGGATTGCAGAAATTGATGTAGATGCGCTCGACCCTGTCCTCGGGCGCGAACACCTTTTCGATGTAGCTGATGTCATAGCGCGCAATCATCACGTTTTTCACCGGCTCGCCGTCAAACGCCTTTTCGATGTTGCGGCGCGTGTCGCCCAGCACGTTGCAGGTGATATCCATCACGACATAGTTGATTGCCGGATTATCCTTCACCATCGCGGCGGTGGAAACGCCCTTGCCGCAGCCCAATTCCAGATAAAGCGGCCCGTCCTGTTCAAACTGCTCCCGCCAATGGCCGCGTTTGGTTTCGGCCTCGTCGGTGAAATACGGGCAGACGGCCAGCTCCGGCTTCGCCCATTTCTTGGTGCGCATGTGCATGAGTGGTGTTCTCCTCTTTCTTTTTGCGCTCAAAGACGCGCTGTCTTATGCCCGCTCAGTCGGTCAGGCGCTTTTCGTAGCAGAGCCAGTGACCCTCCCACTCCGCGCACTCGCCGCAGATTTCGTAGTTCAGCTTCGCGTAGGAGCGCTGGGCCGGAATGTTGCACGTCGCCACCAGAAAGCGGACGGCCTCGCAGCCGCGCGCCTTCGCCTGCTCCATCGCGTGCGAGAGCATTTTGCGGGCAATGCCGTGGCCCTGCGCGTCATGCGCCACGCCGAGGCGGCCCAGCTGCGCCCAGCGCGTCACATCGGCATACCAGGGCGCAAGATTGTCAAACTCGTGAATATCCTGCTCATCGACAATGGATGAGACGATGCGCCCCGTCGCGTCGCGCATGACGTAGACGATGTTTTCCGTCAGGTCGTTTTCAACGCATTCCTTCGAGGGGTATTCGTCGTTCCACGTGCCGTAGGGATCGTCGGTCAGAGAGTGATAGAGCGCGTAAATTTCGTCGCAGTCCGCCTTTTCGGCGCGGCTGACAGTCAGCGGTTCCTGAATCATGGTTGTTCCTTCTTCCTCTTAGTCCTTTGTGTATTCGGTCAAGCCGATATCCACGTTGAGTCTGCGTTCGCCGGATTGCAGGCGGAGCACGTCGCTCAGCCCCGTTTCGGGATCGATGTCGCTGTCGATTTCGCCCAGCGGCGCGCCGAAACGGAAGGTCAGCGTGTCGCCGTCCTTCAGCTTCACGCGCAGCACATAGCTGCCCGGCCGCAGATTTCTGAAATGATAGTAGCCGTATTCGTCGCTGTTCGTCTGCGCCGCCTCGGTCATCGTGTCCGCGTGCAGCAGCGTCAGCTCCACACCCGCCAGGTTTTCTTCGCCGTAATCCTGCAGGCCGTTGCCGTTGCTGTCCAGCCACACGGTGTCGCCGATTTCGCACGCCTCAATCGCGCCGACGTTCAGGTTGTCGAGCTTCTGCCCCGCCTCCAGCGTCATCGGCTCGGTTGTGGCCGTGCCGCCCTCCGCAGGCGCGACGCACGAGCCGCCCGCCTCGCCGCTCCGGTCGGCAAACAACTCGCCGCCGGGCAGGGTGAAGCGCAGCGCGTACGTGCCGCTTCGGATGAGGCTGAAGCTGTATCGCCCGTCGTCGCCGACGGTCTGCCGCGCAACAACGCCGCCGTTTTCATCCAGCAGCGCGACAACCACGCCCGAAAGCGCAAGCTCGCCGTCGTTCAGCGCGCCGTCCGCGTTGGCGTCCTGCCACGCGCGGCCGCCGACGGTCGCCGTCTGCACCGCCGTGACTTCATCCAGCGCGATGTGTTCGCCCATCGCCAGGTCGATTTCGCCCGTCTGCCCCTCCTGAGCATCCTCGTCGGTCATCTCAAGCGCCGTTCCAAGCGCAAAGAGCGTATCCTCCGGCAGGGCGATGCGCACGCGGTACGCGCCCGGGCGCAGCATCGTCAGCGCAAAGTCGCCGTTTTCATTCGTCTGCGTCGTCGCAACCACCGTTCCGCCCCGAGTCAGCGTCACCACGGCGTTCGCCGCCGTCACGCGGCCCGTCAGGCTCGCGGCGGAAATCACGCCGACGTTCATGTTTTCGCGGCTTTCGCCCATCGCCAGCGTGAAAGCGCCGCTCTGCGCGCGGCTTGCGTCCGTCATCGCGACGACGCTTTCGCCGCCGCACGTGAACATCATGCCGTCCGGAAGCGTCACGCGAAGCGCGTATTCGCCCGTGCGCACAAAGTCGAGCATATATTGGCCGCTTTCGTCGGTCACAGCCGTGCGCACAGTCTGACCATCCGCCGCGTTGATCAGTTCGACCGTCGCGTCGGAAAGGCCGCCTTCCTTCCTGCTGTATGTGCCGTCGTATTGGCTGTCCTGCCAAACCGTGCCGGTAATCGTGCCGACCGCGACCACGCCGATATCCAAATCAAGGTTGTTTTCGCCGCCGGATACGTCAAACGCCGCCGTCTGCCCGCTCACGCTGTCCTGCATGCGGATAACGCTTACGCGGCGCGTTCCGCTTACGTTTTTCGCAAACGCATAGCCGTCCGCCAGCGTGACGGAAATCTCCGCCTTACCGGGCATCACGCCGTCAAAGCGATAGGTGCCTGTCTCGTCGGTCGTCGCAGTGAAGGTCTTGCCCGCATCCGCGCCGTCCGTCACGGTCAGGCAGACCGTCGCACCCTGAATGCCCGCGTCGCCGACCTGTCTGCGGCCGTCGTCGTCCGCGTCCAGCCAGACCACGCCGCCGACGGAAGCGGGCGTCAGCGCGCCGACCGTCACGCCCGAAAGCGTTTCGCCCATGTGCAGCTCGCCCAAATCGAGCGTAATCGTCGATTCATCCGTGCGCTCGGCCAGCGAATCCGCGCCGCCCGCCGTGTAGACATAGCCCTCCGGCAGGGTGATGCGCACGGCGTATGTGCCGGGCATCAGCCGTTCAAAGGCAAACTCGCCGCTTCGGGTGGACTGCGTCTGCGCAATTTCCGTGCCGTCGCCGCTTAGCAGCGCCACGGACGCGCCGCGCAGACCCGCCGCGTTTTCGCCCATCAGGCCGTCGTAATCGTCGTCCAGCCAGATGCGGCCCTCGATTTTGCCCTGTGTCAGCAGGCCGAAGGACGCGCCCTCGACCTTCGCGCCGCCCAGCATCGTGAACGAAGCGGAATACCCGCGTCCGTCCCGCGTGCTTTCCAGCGGAAGCACGCTGTCCTGCGCCGCGCCGGAGAACACATAGCCCTCGGGCGCGTCCACGCGAATCTTATAGTCGCCGGGCGCCATCTTTTCAAAGGTAAAGCTGCCGTTTTCGTCGGTCACCGTGCTCGCGGCAATCACGCGGCCCGCGCCGTTCATCAGCTGAACATCCACGCCGGAAAGCGCGGTTTCGCCTTCTTGCCGGATGCCGTCGCCGTTTTGATCCACCCAGACCGTGCCCGTCAGCGTGCCCATGCGCACAACGCCCGCGTTCACCTCGTCGAGCGCGTCGCCGCCGGAAACCGTCAATACGCGCGTAGTGGCAATCGGCCCGTCGCTCTGCTGCACGCCGCCCTTGGCCATCGTGCGTTCCGTCGCGGAGAAGCCGCTGTCGGTCTCCTTGGCCGTGAAGCGCACGCGGTAGCGGCCCGGGGCCACGCCTTCAAAGGCGTAACTGCCGTCCTCCGCCGTTCGGGCCGAGGCGACAACCTCGCCCGCGCTGTTCAGCAGCTCCACGGATGCGCCCCTGCAATAGCTCTCGCTCGCGCCGAGCTTCGCATCCGCGTCGTCGTCATAATACACCACGCCGGAAATCGAGCCGGAGAGGATGGCGCCGATATACATCTTCACGCCCGTCTGCCCCATCGTCAGGGCGAACGGCTCGCTTCTGCCGCTTGAAAGCGTCGTCTGCGGCACACAGCTCGTCGGCGCGTTGGCCGACTGCGCCTGTTTGGTGGCGCGCCACTGGCCCGGCAGCTGATAGGCAATCGCGTATTCGCCCGGGCTGACGCCCGCAAAAGTCACGTTGCCCTCCGCGTCCGTCTTATAGGTCACGGATTCCGCGTCCTCGCCGTTTTCGATATGAATGAGCGTCACGGCGACGCCCTCGAAGTTCTCCTCGTGTGTGCCCTTTACGCCGTCGCCCTGCGTGTCCTTGAACACATTGACGGTCAGCTGGGCCGGAATGGTCACGCCCGCGTCGATGTTTTCCGTCCGGCTGCCGATGTTCAGCTCGATGGTCTGCGTGCTTCCGCTCGCGGAAAGCGCGCCGTAGACCGCGGAATCCTCGCCGTATCGGGTGAACGTCCAGTCGCCGCTCAGCTCAAAGAGCACGCTGTACGCGCCCGCATACAGGTCGTCAAAGACATAGCGCCCGTTTTCATCCGTCACGGTTTCAGCCACGCCCTCGGTGTGCCCGTCCTTCGCGCGCAGCAGCACGACGCGAACACCGGAGAGCGTCTGCGCGCCGTCATCAATGATGCCGTCGCCGTCGTCATCCACGCGAATCGCGCCGGAAATCGACGCGCTCCGGCAAAGCGTCACCGTGCCGAAATCAAACGTGTCGCCCTGAGCCAGCTCGACCGCGCGGCGGATTTCGCCGTCCTCCGCGTCGGGCGAGAGATAGCCGTCGGGCAGGGTCAGCACCGCGTCGTACTGCCCCGGCAGAACACCCGCAAAGTCGAACGTGCCGTCGTCGCCGGTCATGACCACGGTGGGCTCTTCGTCGCCCGCCTTTTCCATTTCAAGGCTCAGCCCGCCGAAGCCGACCGTCTGGCCGTCCTCCAGCTGCTCGAGCACCGCGCCGTAGACCTCGCCCGCGTAAATGCAGCCCGCGTTGACGATGTAATCGCTGTGGTCGCCGTCGATGACCAGCGTGTCGCTCAGGCCGTAATGCGTATCGCGCACCGCGCTCTGCACATGTTCGGAATAGAGCGCGCCGACGGAAAACACCACGCCGCTGCCCGCGTCAAACTGCAAAGTATACGTGCCGCCGGAGACGGGCGCAAATTCGTATCGGCCATCCGCGCCCGTGCGGCAGGTGTTCACCACCTCGCCCGATTGGGTGAGCAGCGTCACGGTCATGCCCGCATAGCGCGCGGTTTCGCCCGCATCCATCACGCCGTCGGCGTCGCTGTCCAGAAACGCCACGCCGCTGATTTTGCCGTCCACACCCGCAGAAGCCGTCGCAAACGCGCCGCTTCCCGCCACGGAGAAGCTGTCGCTGCGCTCGGCGCTGCGGGCCATTGCCTGCCGCCCGTCGTTGGTGCGCACGAGCAGCGTGCCGTCAAACCGCGTGCGCACGTTCAGCTTCGCCTCGCCGTCCACGCCCGTCTTGACATTGAGCGTAATCTGCTCCGGGTCAAAGCCGCCGTCCGCCGCTTCCTCGCCGGTTTCGGCGTTCAGATAGGTGACGCGCACCGCGTCGATGTCGTTCTGCACGTTCGCCAGGCTGACCGCCGTCGGCCCCGTGAGCACATCCGTCACCAGCGCTTCGGAGGGCCGCCAGCCGCCGCCCGCCAGACTGTATTCCACACGCGCCCGATAGCGCCCGCCGTTTTCATCCGTCGGCGCGGTGAGCACAAGGCTCTCGACGGTCACGCGCGCGCCGCTCTGCTCCTCCACGTCGATTTCCACGCGCGGGTCAATCAGCTTTTCGCCCCTGCGCACCGCGCCCGTGTCCACCGTCAGCAGGGTCAGCCCCTGCTCGTTGGCGGCATAAACGTCGGCCAGCAGCCCGTCGATTTCCTCCGTTTCCGGCAGAGACAGGCAGGTCAGGCGCACGTCGGCCACACTGCCGCCCTCCGTCAGATACGGCGGGATTTCCACCGCAACCTCGTCGGTTTCGCACAGCGCGTAGCCGTCCGCCGCCTCCGTCTGGCGCAGCGTATACGTGCCCACGGGCACGGCCATCGCGTTGCGGTAGGCTTCGCCGCCCATCTCGATGTTCAGCACGGTTTCGCCGTCCGCATCCAGCAGTTCAAAGCGCCCGCCGGAGACGTGGCCGCCCGTGGCCGCATCCAGCACGTCGAGGTTGATAAAGCCCCTGTCGCTGGAAACCGCACAGTTCAGCGTGCGGGTTTCGCCCGCCGTCAGCGTCACTTCATAGGTCGTTTCGTCTTTGGCAAAGCCCGCCGCACCGCTCAGCTCGCGCAGATAATACGTCGTGCCCTCCACCGTCGCGGGGAGCTTGACGCTGACGGCCTTTTTGCCATCCGGCGCAGCGTTGGCCCACACGGTGAGCTGCTCCGACGCGGAGGGATACGGCGCAAGCTCGCCGTTTTCCATCGTATACAGGCCGTATTCGCCCGTCAGCGGCACGACATAAGTTTGCAGCTTATCGTTGAAGGTGAGGCCCGTCTTATCCACCGTCAGCAGCGCGTATTCCTCCAGCGGCACGGTCACGGTCTGCGCTTCGCCGCCGACAACCGCCACGGTCTGCTCGCCGGAGAGTGTGTAGCCCTCGGGCATCTGCGTCTGGCGGAGGACATATGTTCCGGCGGACAGGCCGCCCGCGTAGAACGCGCCGTCCGTGAGCGTCAAATCGACCGTCCGACCGTCCGAAGTCAGCAGTTCAAAGCGCACCTGCGCCAGCTGCTCTTCGCTAAGCTCGCCGCCTGCCAGCGTCACGCGGACGCCGCCGAGCGCATCCAAGCATGTCAGCGCTACATCCGTCTGTTGGGTATTGCGCATGGTAAAGCGCACAGCCTGAGGCGCGGTCATGCCCCCGGCAAGCCCCTGCACCTGCGCCGTATATTCGCCCGCGGCAAGACGCGCCGAACAGACGCCGTTTTCATCCGTTTGCAGCGTCATGCCCGTGTCATTCATCTGCCGCCCGCCGTCCTGCACGCTGTACAGGCGCACTGTCGCGCCCGAAAGCGGCTGAACGGCGGCGTTTCCGTTCGCATCCAGCCCCTGAACGCGCACCGTGAACCGCGCCTCGCCGTGGCTCTCATGCGTCATCACGACCTGCACGGCCTCGCCCGAAACCGCTTCCGCCTGCATCTGCGGCGCGTCGTCATGCCCTTCGGGCGCGCTCTGTGTGCGGGCAGTCGCCTGCCCGAGCGCCAGAAGCGGCGTAACGGCCTCGCCCGTCTCGTCCGTCGTCACGGCGTAGCTGTGCCCCGCCGCATCCGTCACGGTATAAGCCGCGCCCGCAACCGCATTGCCGTTTTCATCCTCACTGCGGAGCATCAGCCGCGTTTGATTCGCATCAAAAACGACGGATTCCTCGCGGGTCGGCAGAGTGAACGGCTCGGACTGCGCCAGAACACCCAGCTTCTGCGCGTCTTTGTCATCCAGCCGCAGCACATAGCTGCCGCTCAACGCTTCCACGGTCACGTGGCCGTCCGCCGCCGTCAAATCCTCCGCGACAAGCGTCCCGTCCGCCAAAAAGAGATCGACGGTCAGGTTCTCCGCCATTGCGCTTTGCGCCCGCTTGCCGTCCTCGCCGATTTCCGCGCGCGTCACGGCAAAGCTTTGCTTTTCCAGCGTGAGCAGCCGCACGCGCAGCTGCGCCGCCTGCCCCGCCTTCACGGAAACGGCCGTCTGTCCGTCCGCTTCGGCGCCATCGACAAACAGGCCGCCGCGTCGCGTATCTTCCGGCAAATCGAGCGCATCCACATGATAATTGCCCGCCGGAAGCGCGTCGGACACCGCGAAACCGTCCGCATCCATCGCATACGGCCCATAAATTTCGCCCGTCGTGTCGGAAACAAAACGCACCGTGCTGCCGGAAACCGCGTGTTCGCTTTCTGCCTGCACGACAATGCGCCCCTCCGTGCTCAGCGCGGCCAATTCCACGCGCGTGGTTTCGCCGCTGCGCACAATCAACTGCCCCTGTGTGAACGGCAGCGCGACGCTTTCATCGCCCGCATAGACAAACGACGCGTCATATGTGCCCTCCGCCAGCGCCAGCTGCGCCGCGCCGTCGCCGTCCGTCGTCGCTTCCGCCCCATCGGCCAAGCGCAGCGTCACGCCCGAAAGCGGCGTTTCCTCCCGCTCGCCCAGCGCGTTGACGGCGGTCAGCGTCGCCGCCACCTGCACAACGCCCGGCGCGGGATGCTCAAACGTCACACCCGTTTCGGCGGCAAGCGCGACCTGCACCTGCATGCCGCTGTTTTCGCTCGGGAGCACGCCGTCGGGCAGCCCGCTCTCCGTCACCGTATACGTGTCTGCCTGACTGCACAGCAGCAGCGCCTGCCCGTTTTCATCGGTCACCAGCTCGGTCTGATTGCCCGTTTCATCCGCCGCAATCAGCTTCACGCCCGCAATCGCGCCGCCGAGCGTGTCGCGCACGGCCACTGTCAGCCGCCCCTGAGCCTCGTTGCGGACGACGATTTCGCCGTCCACCACGGGAATCAGCGTCTGCGCGTCAAAAACATAGCCCTCGGGCGCGCTCTCCTGTCTGAGGTAAAACTCCGTGCCCTGCGGCAGGCTGAAACGCGTCTCGGTTTCGCCCGTGCGGATGCGCATCGGCTCGCTGGGCAGCAGCGGGTTCGCCCACGGCGTGAGCCTGCCCTCGCCGGAATAGACATACACGCCGAATTCCGCGCCGGCAAGCGATTCAACCGTCTCCGTCCCGCCGTTTTCGCCGCATTTCACGCCCTCCACGCGCAGGCCGATTGTGCCCATGCTGCCCGGCACGCTCATGGCGGGCACATAAATATAGTCGCCAAGGCGTTTTTCCTCCGCGACTGCCGCAGCGTTCCATTCAAGCATCGCCAACGCGCACACCAGTGCGCCCGCTTTGATGATTTGATTCAAAACAATATTCCTCCGCTTTCGGGAAAAAGCTCTCTCATCCATTTCAATCCACTCCCTCGGCGCGTCGCGCGGAAAGGGAAGCGGATAAACAAATTCATCCAATCGATTCATTTTAATCCATCCGGCGGGTCTTGTCAAGAAAAGCGAATTGCGCTATACTTTCAGGTGACAAAAACGGAGGCGTCTTATGAATAAAACCTACACGGAATCCTTTCAGGTGCGCGCGACGGACTGCGACTTTGAGCGCCGCATGCGGCTCGACGCGCTCTTTATCGCCATGCAGGAGGGCGGCGAGCGTCACGCGCTCTCCCTCGGCGCGGGCTATGACCAAATGATGGCGCGCGGGCTGTTTTTCGCGCTGGCGCGCATCCATGTCAGCACGCTGCGTGCGCCGCGCCAGGGCGAAACGGTGGTACACACGACGTGGCCGGGTGAAATGAACCGCTTCTTCTGCCCGCGCTATCATGTGTTCGCATTGGAGGACGGCACGCCGCTGGCCGCCGCGGGTGCGCTCTGGGTGATGCTGGATACGAAGCAGCGCCGCATCGTCAGCCCGCAGAAGGTCGACCTCGGCTTTCCGGATAACAGCGACCTGACCGCGCCGATTGCCCTGCCCACGCGCATGCCCGCGCTCCGGGGCGAAGCGCCGCAGATGTTCACCCGTGCGCCGCAGTATTCCGATTTCGACGTGAACGGCCACGTCAACAACACGAAATACATCGCGTGGCTCTGCGACGCGCTCGGTTTCGACGCGCTGCGCGGCGCATACATCGGCGATTTGGTCGCCGGATATGAAAAGGAAATCCGCGGCCGCGACCCGCTGCGCGTCACCCTCGCCCGAAACGACGCGGCGTTCTCTTTCCAGATTGCGTCCGACGCGGGTGAAAAGCATTTTGTCGCGGGCGGCACGCTGCGGCCGGAGGTGTGAGCGATGAACGATATTCTGCGTGCCATGCGCGAACGCGCGTTGACGGACGCTGCGTTTCGTCAGGCGATTTTGGCAACTCGAAACACAGCCGACCCGCTGACGGCCCTGTGCGATTTGGCGCAGGCCAACGGCTTTAACCTGACGCTGGCGGATATCATTTCCGACGGCGAAGAATTTTCCTGCAACCAGACGAAATCCACCAATGGCGGCAACCCGATGCCCTACGATTGCTTCGACGATTCGTATGAGATGTTTCTGCTGTCGCTGTAAATTCCGATTTGAATATAAAAAGCGGCGTTCATTGCGAACGTCGCTTTTTATATTAGGCTGATCAGTTGCTCGGCCTTGCGGGCGCATCGCACTTATCGCACGGTTCGAGCTTGTTATACGGGCTCTTGTT
The DNA here is from genome assembly GCA_934675735.1 of uncultured Clostridia bacterium. Taxonomy (GTDB): domain Bacteria; phylum Bacillota; class Clostridia; order Christensenellales; family Aristaeellaceae; genus Ventricola. The sequence continues at coordinate 94,756 of CAKURR010000001.1, read as the reverse complement.
GATATCCTTATAGGTGAAGCTGCCCGTCAGCGGCAAATACTGGCTCGCAACCTTCGAGCAGTTCTGGTCAGCATGATAGAACTTGCCGCCGCTCTTGTTGTAATAGAGCTTGGTCTTGGGCCCGGGCGTCGGGGTCGGTGTGGGTTCGGGCGTGGGCGTAGGCGTTACGTTCGGGTCGGGGGTCGGTGTGGCCGCTTCAACCAGAACGCCGGTGGAAAGTGAATCCGGATCGACCGCCCACTTGCCGTCCTCGCAGAGCACGAGCGCGTCGTATTCATAGGTGCGCGTCTTGCCGCCGTAATTTACGTCGGCCTGAATGGTAATCGTGCGCGCGGTGCTCTCGTCCGTGCCCGTCGGCGCGGCCATCTGCCGCCAATCCAGCAGAGGCTTCTGCGCGAATTTCCAGAAAAGCTGCTGAGTGGGCTGGTCGCTGAGCGAATTCTGCCAGCTTTGGGCGGTATATTCCACCATGTCGGCCACAATGCCCTTGCGCCACTTTTCCATAAAGTTTTCCAGCGCGATTTCCGCGTCGGATTTCACTGTCGAAACATACGGCGTCACGCCATCCGTGCCGGTGTCGTCATACACACTGCTGTCCGCGCCGCCGACGTCGTTGCCGCCGGAAAAACCCGTCTCCGTCAGGTCGTCGGCGCTGCCGTCCGTCGCGGTCAGGCTGTCATAATAGCCGTCCGGCACGGGTGTGCCCATCGTGCCGTAGGATGCAAACGGGGCGTCCGTCGCCGCGGGCGCAACCGTCGGCAAAAGCATCGTCTGGGCCGGACGGATGGACGATGCGCGGCTCGTGCTCAGCGCGTTCACCAGCGTGAACACCGTCAGCAGGCCGTAAACCGCCGTCAAAATCATGCGCCCCGGAAAGAGGAACGCGTGGATGAGCCACATCGCGGCCACCGCGACGACCACCGTAATCATGAACACCCAGCGCATCGGCTGGAAAAAGATGGCCAGCAGCCCCAGTACGGGCAGCACAATAAAAAACAGCATCAGCATAAACTGATTGATTTCGCGTTTAGAGCGTTTCGGTTTCGGCTTCTGGTCAAGCGCCTTCGCCGAACCGGCAGGCGTCGAAGCGTAATTCGGCCTGTTGGATCTCATGACATCGCCTCCTGTAAGCGGGCTTAGGCCGCGCGCTTTCCGTCGTTTGCTCAACCGAAAGTGCCTTTTGCGCGGCTGAAATGCGTTTTTTCTTCAATCGACAACAAGCGGCCCGAGGGCGCGCCTTTCCATACGGAATAAGACGAATCAGCCGACTCAAATCATGCGTTTTCGCGCAAAAAAGCCGCTTTTCCCCCGCCTTGTTATCGCGTAAGTTTGATTATACCATAAAAAACGCAAATAGAAAAGAGATGCGGCAAAATTGCCGCATCTCCATGGGGATTTATGTGCTTACAGCTGGCCCTGCTTTTCCAGAATCGCAGCGTGAGCGGCCGCCAGACGGGCGATCGGCACACGGAACGGAGAGCAGGAAACATAGTTCAGGCCAACCTTGTGGCAGAACATGACAGAGGACGGATCGCCGCCGTGCTCGCCGCAGATGCCGAGCTTGATGTCCGGGCGGGTCTGCTTGCCGAGCTTAACGGCCATCTGAACGAGCTTGCCGACGCCGTTCTGGTCAAGACGCGCGAACGGATCGGACTCGTAAATCTTCTTGTCGTAGTACGCGCCGAGGAACTTGCCGGCGTCGTCACGAGAGAAGCCGAAGGTCATCTGGGTAAGATCGTTGGTGCCGAAGGAGAAGAACTGCGCTTCCTTGGCGATCTCGTCGGCGGTCACGGCCGCGCGCGGGATTTCAATCATGGTGCCGACCTTGACCTCAAGCTCGACGCCCTTCTCTTCCATAACCTTCTTGGCGGTATCCAGAACGACCTTCTTCACGTAGGCCAGCTCCTTGACCTCGCCGACCAGCGGGATCATGATTTCCGGATGGATGTCGTAGCCATCCTCCTGCTTGACCTCGATGGCCGCCTCGATGACAGCGCGGGTCTGCATCTCGGCGATTTCCGGATAGCGAACCGCCAGACGGCAGCCGCGGAAGCCCATCATCGGGTTGAACTCGTGCAGCTCGTCAATCTTGGTGATAATCTTATCGGTGGTGGTGCCCAATTCCTTGGCCAGCGCCTCGATTTCCTCGGTCATGTTCTTGGCCGGCAGGAACTCATGCAGAGGCGGATCCAGATAGCGGACGGTCATCGGACGGCCTTCCAGCGCCTTATACATGCCCTTGAAGTCCGCCTTCTGATACGGCAGCAGCTTGGCAAGAGCCTCGCGGCGCTGCTCTTCGGTCTCGGAGAGGATCATCTGGCGCATGTCGGCGATACGGGTCGCCTCGAAGAACATGTGCTCGGTGCGGCACAGGCCGATGCCTTCCGCGCCGTACTTCACGGCCACAGCCGCGTCGTGCGGGTTATCCGCATTGGTGCGGACGCCCAGCTTGCGGGCCGCGTCGGCCCACGCCATCAGGGTCGCGAAATCGCCGGAGACGGAAGCGTCAACGGTCGGAATCGCCTCGGCGTACACCTTGCCGGTGGAGCCGTCGATGCTCATCCAGTCGCCCTCGTGGAACACAGCGTCGCCGATGGTCGCGGTCTTGGCTTCCTCGTCAACGCGCAGCGCGCCGCAGCCGGCGACGCAGCAGGTGCCCATGCCGCGGGCAACGACAGCCGCGTGAGAGGTCATGCCGCCGCGGGCGGTCAGGATGCCCTGCGCATGCGCCATGCCTTCGATATCCTCCGGAGAGGTCTCCAGACGGACCAGAACGACCTTCTTGCCGGTCTTGGCGGCAGCGGTCGCTTCCTCGGCGGTGAAATACACCATGCCGCAGGCAGCGCCCGGAGAAGCGGCCAGGCCCATCGCGATTTCCTTCGCCTTCTTCAGGGCGACGGCGTCAAACTGCGGATGCAGCAGGGAGTCAAGCTGCTTCGGCTCCACCTTGAGGATGGCCTCGTCGGTGGTAATCATGCCCTCGTTGACCAGATCGACAGCGATCTTCAGCGCGGCGGCCGCGGTGCGCTTGCCGTTGCGGGTCTGGAGCATGTAGAGCTTGCCGCGCTCGATGGTGTACTCCATATCCTGCATGTCGCGGTAATGGTTCTCCAGCGTGTGCGCGATGTTGACGAACTGCTCGTAGACATCCGGCATAACCTGCTGAAGGGTCTCAATCTTCTGCGGGGTGCGGATGCCGGCGACGACATCCTCGCCCTGCGCGTTGATGAGGTACTCGCCGTAGAGCTTCTTCTCGCCGGTGGACGGGTCGCGGGTGAACGCAACGCCGGTGCCGGAGGTGTTGCCCATGTTGCCGAAAACCATGCTCTGAACGTTGACAGCCGTGCCCCAGTCGGACGGGATGTCGTTCATGCGGCGGTAGTAGATGGCACGCGGGTTATCCCAGGAACGGAACACAGCCTTGATGGCCTCCATGAGCTGCTCCTTCGGGTCCTGCGGGAACTCGACGCCCTTCTTCTCCTTATAGATTTCCTTGAAGCGGACGACAACTTCCTTCATGTCCTCGGCAGTCAGGTCGGTGTCGTACTTCGCGCCCTTGCTCTCCTTGATGTCGTCCAGAACGCGCTCGAAGAAGCTCTTCGGAATCTCCATAACCACGTCGGAGAACATCTGGATGAAACGGCGGTAGGAGTCATACGCAAAGCGCTCGTTCTGGGTCAGGTTGGCCAGACCCTTGACGGCCACGTCGTTCAGGCCCAGGTTCAGGATGGTATCCATCATGCCGGGCATAGACGCGCGCGCGCCGGAGCGCACGGAAACCAGGAACGGATTCTCCAGGTCGCCGAACTTCTTGCCGCAGATCTTCTCGGTCTCGGCCAGAGCGGCGTAAATCTGCTCGACGATGTCCTCGCCGATGGTCTTGCCATCCTCATAGTAACGGGTGCAAGCCTCGGTGGTGACGGTGAAGCCCTGCGGCACCGGCAGACCGATCTTGGTCATCTCGGCAAGGTTCGCGCCCTTGCCGCCCAGCAGGTTGCGCATGCTGGCGTTGCCTTCCTTAAACAGGTACACATACTTCGTCATGCTGTTTGTTCCTCCTTGAAAGATTCATAATCATTGCAGCTTTCACGCCGCTTAACATGGGTGACAGCCGCACTGATAACAGACCGAATTTGGTCGCACACAGAACATTATACGGTCTTTTCCGACATTTGGCAATCGTTTTTTGTAATTTCTAAACGGTTTTTTCCGTCTTTTTTTCAAATACATCAGACCTTTTGTCGGGTTTGACAAGAATGCGACGGGGTTTTATCTCGGTTTCAATCAAATTGTCTGATGACAGATTGCGTCAGTTTCTCGCCAAAAACTGCCCGCTTCGCGCAAACCGCTTCTGCGCCGCCTCCAGAACGACTTGGTACTCGCCGCGGCAGGCCTCGTCGCGGCTGATTTGCAGAAAGGTTTCGCGCGTGCGCTCCAGCAGGCGGACGTCGCCGGTGAGCATCAGCGCGGGCATCTGCGGCTCGCCGTGCTGGCGCGTGCCGAAAAACTCGCCCGCGCCGCGCAGCTCCAAATCCTTTTGGGCGACGACAAAGCCGTCGTTGGTGGCAACGAGCGTTTTGAGCCGCTCGTTCGGCTCGGCCATCAAAAAGCACCAGCTCTCCTGCGCCCCGCGGCCGACGCGCCCGCGCAGCTGATGCAGCTGGGCCAGCCCGAAGCGCTCCGCCCCCTCGATGACCATCACCGTCGCGTTGGGCACGTTCACGCCGACTTCGATGACCGTTGTGGCGACGAGCGCATCCAGCTCGCCCGCGTAAAAAGCGGAAAGCGTGTCCTCCTTCTGCGCCTTGTTCATCTTGCCGTGAACCAACCCGACTTTGAGCGGCGCGAGCGCCTGTTCCAGTTCCTTCTGTTCCTGTGCGGCGCTGCGCAGCTCGCCGTCGGCCATATCCTCCTCGCCGACCAGCGGGCAGACGACATACGCCTGCCGCCCCTGTGCCGCCTGCGCGCGGATGAACGCATACAGCCCCTCGCGCTTCTCCTCCGGCACGATGCGCGTGCGCACGGGCGTGCGCCCCGGCGGCATCTCGTCCACGGCGGACAGGTCGAGGTCGCCGTAGAGCACCAGCGACAGCGTGCGCGGAATCGGCGTGGCGCTCATCACCATGACGTGCGGCGCGTCGCCCTTGTTTTCCAGCGTCGTGCGCTGGCGGACGCCGAAGCGATGCTGCTCGTCGGTGACGGTCAGCCGCAGATTGGCAAATTCAACGCCCTCGGAAATCAGCGCGTGTGTGCCGATGACCACCTGCCACGCGCTCGTGGCAATCGCCTCCCTTGCGCGGCGCTTTTCCGACGCCGTCATGTGCCCCGTCAGCAGGCCGCAGGTCACGCCCAGCGGCGCAAGCGTCTCCACCGCGCTTTGCAGGTGCTGCGACGCAAGAATCTCCGTCGGGGCCATCAACGCGGCCTGTCCGCCCGCGCGCACGCACAGATACAGCGCGCAGAACGCGATGAGCGTCTTGCCGCAGCCCACGTCGCCCTGCACCATGCGCGCCATCGCGCGGTCTTTGCGCATATCCGCCGCGACCTCATAGGCCACGCGGCGCTGGGCGTTTGTCGGCGCAAAGGGTAGTCTGGCAAAAAATTCCTCAATCCATGCATCCCGAATTGCCAGCGGCTGCGCGCGCTTGCGTTCGCCCGCCGCACCGGCCACGCCCGCCTGAAAGAGCAGCAGTTCTTCAAACGCCAGCCGCTCCTTAGCCTGAGCCAGCCGCTCAAAATCCGTCGGAAAATGGGCTTCGCGGAGCGCGTCAAGCCGATTCATCAGGCCGCAGCGCGCCGTCAGCGTCGCGGGAAGCGGGTCGGGCGCATCATATTCATCCAGCAGCAGCTTTACCGCGTCGCGCAGCGGTTTCTGCCCCACGCCCGGCACCGCGGCATAAACGGGAATAATGCTCCCCGCTTCTTCAAGCGACGGATTGATGACAAACAGCCCGCTCTTTTTGCGGACGCATCGCCCGTAAAGCGTCACCTCGCAGGTATCGACCAGTTTATCCTTCATCCACGGCTGATTAAACCACATGCAGCGCACCGAACCGAATGCATCCGCAATCGTTGCGCTGACCCACTGCATGCCGCGCACGCGATGCAGCGCGGGTTTCCCCTTCACGAATCCCGTGAAGCAGGCCTGCCGCCCCTCGGTCATCTGCGCCGGCGAGAGCGGGTGGGTCGTATCCTTATAGCCCGTGGGCAGGGTTTCAACCAAATCGAGCGCGGTTTCAATTCCTCTGGCGGCAAGCGCCTTGAGACGAACCGGCCCAAAGCCCTTGATTTCGGCAAGTGTGCGCATAATATCCTTTCCGGGGTACGACGGGGCGCCGCCCCATACCCTGCTGAGGGACATATCCCTCAGACTCCCTTCTTCGCTTCGCGGCGGTTTGAAAAAGCGCTGCATTCATGTATCGCAAGGCGATACATGAGACAAAAAACAAACGTCTCAGTTCTTTTGGGGTTATACAAAAATGCCGCGCCGCCGATGAACGGCAGAGCGCGGCAAGAAAGTTTTGAACAGCGTATTATTCCGCAGAAATCAGGTAATAATACAGCGGCTGTCCGCCATACTGCACCTCAACGTCCAAATCGCCGAACATTTCGGCCACTTCCGCGCCCAGCGCGTCGGCGTCCTCCTGCTTGGTATCCTGGCCGTAGTAGATGGTGATGAGCGAATCGCCATCCTCCACAACGTGCTTGACCAAATCGAGCGCGATATCGTGGATGCTCTGGCCGACGACCTCGATGCGGCCGTTGTGAATGCCGATGATGTCGCCTTCCTTGATTTCCTTATCCTCAAACACCGTATCGCGCACGGCGAAGGTGATTTGGCCGGTTTTCACCTGCTCGGCGGCGGCGGTCATGGCGTCGCGGTTTTCCTCCACGCTCGCTTCCGGATTGAACGCGACGACCGCGCCGATGCCCATCGCGACGTTCTTCGTCGGCAGAACGATGACGTTCCGCTCGGAAAGCTCGGCCGCCTGAGACGCGGCGAGAATGACGTTGGAGTTATTCGGCAGCACAAAAACGTTCTTCGCGCCGACCTTCTCCACCGCGTCCAGAATATCCTCGATGCTCGGGTTCATGGTCTGGCCGCCCTCGACGATGTGATCCACGCCCAAATCGCCGAAGATGCCGGAGAAGCCCTCGCCCAGCGACACGGCCACCATACCGTATTCCTTGAGCGGCTGCTCTTCTTTCGCGGCCTCCTCCTGCTGCTGTTTCTCGGCGGCGGCCTTCTGGTCGGCTTCGGCCTTCTTGAGACGCTCGCGGCGTTCCTCGGCCATGTTGTCGATTTTCAGGTTGACCAGCTCGCCCAGCTCGCAGGCATACTGAATCGCCTTGCCCGGGTCATTGGTGTGCACATGCACCTTCACCAGCGAGAAGTCGCCGACGACGACCACGCAGTCGCCGATGCGGGTCAGGCGGGTGCGGAACTTGTTGATATCGTCCTCGGTCACGCCGGGGTTCATATACTGAATGATGAACTCGGTGCAATACTTGAACTTGACCTCTTCCATCGACTCGTGGTCGTCCTCAAACTCGAAGGTCGCCGCGCTACCGATATTGGCGGTGGTATCCTCAATCTTTTCGCCGTTGAAGGCCGCGCGCCAGCCCTTGAGCACGGTCAGCAGGCCCTGTCCGCCGGAATCGACCACGCCCGCCTGCTTGAGGGCGGGGAGCATGTCCGGCGTTTTCTCCAATATGGTTTCGCCGCTGCGGATGACCTTATCCAGCAGCTTGGGCAGGTCGCCCGGGTGCTTGACCACATAGCGGGCGGAATCCTCCGCAATCACGCGGATGACGGTGAGAATCGTGCCCTCCTTCGGCTTCATGACAGCCTTATACGCCGTCTTGGCACCGGATTCAAGGCCCTTGGCAAAGGTCTCGGCGTCGATGGTATCCGCCCCGTCGATGCCGCGCGCAAAGCCGCGCAGAATCTGGGAGAGAATCACGCCGGAGTTGCCGCGCGCGCCCTTGAGCGCGCCGCGGGCGGCCATGCTCAGCAGCTTGCTGGCGCTCTGCTCGTCCACGGCGGCAATTTCCTTGACGGTGGATTTCATCGTCAGGGACATGTTGGTGCCCGTGTCGCCGTCCGGCACGGGGAAAACGTTCAGCGCATCGATCGCCTCGCGGTTTTGTTCAAGCAGATTCGCTCCCGCAATAATCATTTCCTTGAGGAGCAATCCGTCTATCGATTGCTGTGACAAAAAATCTCGCCTCCAGTTTCCGTAAGGGGATCAGACGCGGATACCCTCGACCGAAATATTTACTCTGCGCACTTTCGCGCCCGTCATGTTCTCAATCTTGTAGCACACCTGGGATTTGATGATGTTGCAAACCTCCACGATGGAAATGCCGTATTCGACGATGATGAACAAGTCGATGTCGATGCCGGCCTCCGTGATGTTGACCTGCACGCCCTTGGTCAAATTCTCTTTGCCAAGCCACTCCACAAAGCCGTCCTTGGCGCGCTTGCTGGACATGGCCACGATGCCGTAGCACTCAAGCGCCGCATAACCTGCCACTTTGAGCAGAACATCTTCGCTGATGGTGATCAGACCGAGATCGTTGCTGATTTTGTATTCCATAAAGAAACCCTCCTCGCGCAGGGTCATCCGACCCGAAATATCAAGCGATCACCGTACAGTATACAGGAAAACGGCCCTTTTTACAAGGATTCCGCGAAAAAACATGCCCCGCAAATGCCATTTCCGTAAAAAAAGACAAGCCGCTTCGGAATTTTTTGAAAATTTGGGAAACGAAAATCAAAAAAACACTTGTCAAAACGCGGTTGAGGTGCTACAATAATCGTGTTATGACTGTTTACGCACCAGAAGGAGGTGTGATTATGGGAAAGATTTGTGAGGTCTGCCAGAAGGGCGCGATGAGCGGCCACAATGTCAGCCACTCCAACCGCAAGAGCAACCGCGTTTGGCTGCCGAACACCCAGCGCGTTCGCGTGACCGTTGGCGGCACTGTTCGTCACATGAACGTGTGCACCCGTTGCCTGCGCAGCGGCAAAGTGGAGCGCGCGCTGTAATCGGCGTTCGCACTCCGTATGGTTTAAGCGCAAAATTGCACCCCATCATTGATGGGGTGTTTTTTTGCTTTTCCCGAAAAATGTGCTTTTCCGCTCTCGCATGCGGCATTTTCAGCTTCAGGGGACGTGTGTGCGGGATCAGCCCGCTTTTCCGGTCATCCAGCGCAGCAGCATCCGCAGAAACTTCGGCGGTTTGATGCAGACCATTTTCACACTCACGGCTCTTCCTCCCTTTCACCGCAAAAGCAGCAGCCCCGCCGCCGCTAGCGCCACGCCCAGCGCAATCAGAAAAAACTCCATCGGCAGGCACAGAAACACAATCAGCACCCCCGAAAGCACCAGGAGAACGCCCACGCCCTGCCTGACCCTGCCGCACATGCGCATCCCCCTCCCGCCTTCATCCTATGCGCCTGCCGCCGCGAAATGACCGCCCGTTTATCCGCCCGCGCCCATCAGCAGCGCAATCAGCCCGACGAGCACCGACCCGCCGATGCCGTAGACCAGCACGGGCCCGGCCAGCGTAAACATTTTCGCGCCTACGCCCATCACCAGCCCCTCGCGGCGATACTCCATCGCGGGCGACACGACGCTGTTGGCAAAGCCCGTAATCGGCACAATGCTCCCCGCGCCCGCGTATTTGCCGATTTTGTCGTATACGCCCAGACCCGTCAGCAGCGACGCGATGAAAATCAGGCAGATGCTCGTCGCAGTTGAGGCGCTCTGCATCCCCCATTTCAGCCCATAGGAAAAGATGTCGTTGATGAGCTGACCGAGCACGCAGATGGCACCGCCGACCCAATACGCGCGGAAAATGCCCTTAGCCATATCGCTCTTGGGCGAGAGCTGCTCCACCAGTTCCTGATACGCCTGTGCGCGCTTACTCTGCACCCTGCTCACCTCTTTCGTGGCGGATGTGCAGCCCGTCCGGCGGTCTGCGGGCGCGGCTCTCCCGCGAGCCGGGGCGCGCAACCGCCTGCAAGGCATACGGAATCAGATTTTGTCGGTTTTTCCCTTTTTCCATCGTCGTCCTGCCTCCGTTTCTTTTGCTTCTATTCTGAACGAAAGCGCCGCGCGCTATTCCGAAATCCGTTTTTCCCGATATTTCCTGGGATTCAAAAAAAATTGTAAAAGTACCTTGCTTTTTCTGAACCGACGTGCTATAATAACTTCTGCTGATTATTGAATACACCTGAGGAGGTGAATTCCTTTGCCGAACATTAAGTCTGCTATCAAGCGCGTCAGCGTCATTGAGCACAAGACCCTCCGCAACAAGATGGTCAAGTCTGCCACCAAGACCGCGATCAAGAAGTTTGACGCCGCCACGGCCACCAAGACCGCGACCGCTGAAATGCTGAGCTCCGCCTCTTCTGCTGTCGATAAGGCCGCTGCTAAGGGCGTTATCTCTAAGAATGCCGCGAACCGTGAAAAGGCGCGCATGGCCCGTGAGCTGGCCAAGGCCGAGTAAGTTTTTTCTCAGTCTTTCTTCCCTCCCGTTTGGGAGGGTTTTTTTTATGGAAACGATAGGGGCTCCGCCCCAAAACCCCGGAAGGAACCTGAGGTTCCTTCATCTCCCATATTCTGATTGCTGCGCAATCAGAGGAGGAAAGTCCAGAAAACTCAGTTTTCCGGCGGGGTTTGGGGCGGAGCCCCATCGTTCTTTTTACGAGAACATCTTTTCAAGCTCTTCGTATTTCTCGTGCGTAATCAGCGCGTCCTGTGTCGTGCCGACCAGATGCACCACATACGTCCAGCGGCCGTAGGGCGTGATGTTGTCAATCACGTTCAGGTTGATGATGTACGACTTGTGGCAGCGGAAGAAAATCTTCGGGTCGAGCCGCGCTTCCACATCGCCCAGCGCCTCGCTCGTCTCAAAGCGCCGCCCGCCCGTGGCATAGAGCACCGTCGAGCGGTTTTCGCGCTGCACCAGCAGGATATCCGACTGGTTGATGAAGTTCACGCCTTCTTTGTGATGCAGCATGATGCGCCCGCTGCTCGCTCCGCGGGCCGGAATCGCTTTGAGATGCTCCTCCAGCTTCTCGGCCTCTTCGCTTTGGGGCTGCGCGCGCCCGCCGATGACCTGACGGATGCGCTCCAGCGTTTTCATCACGCGCTCCACCTTGAACGGCTTGACCATGTAGTCAAACGCGTAGACCTCGAACGCCTGCGCCATGTAATCGTCGTGCGCCGTCGCAAAGACAAGGATGGTGCGCGGGTCGGTATCCTGAATCGCCTTGGCGCATTCCAGCCCCGTCATACCCGGCATTTCCACATCCAGAAAGCAGACCTGCGGCTTGTATTGCTCCACCAGCTTGAGCAGATCCGGCCCGTTGTCGGCCTCCGCGCAGAGGGTGAAGCCTTCCGCCTTTTCAATCATCTTGCGCATAATCATGCGCATGCCCGCCTCGTCGTCCGCAATGACGACGCGAATCGCTTCGCTGTTCACGCTCTTCTTCCCCGCTTCATCCGTCTGAGCGCCGCCCGTTCGCTCGGGCGCGTCAGCACCTCGCTCATGATGACCCCGCGCAGCACGTCGCTTTGAAACGCCGCCCGCCGCGTGTCCTCTTCCGTCGGTTCGTATGCATCCTCGGTCTGCGGCTGCATCGGCGCCGCGCCCGCGTGGCAGGGGTCTTCTCCCTCGCCCGCCTGCTCCATCGCCTGTTCATCCGCGTGATGCAGATGGATGCGCGGCTCGGCTTCGCTGTCGCACGGGTCGTCAAACCTATCCGCTTCATCCGCCTGCTCAAACACCCGCGCGCGTTCACGGGCCGTCTCCTCCGCCTGCACGTCCGTTGTTTCGGGCGGCGCGGCGCGCTTCGGCTCATGCGGCTTGGCGGCCTGGCGATTTCCCGCGCGTTTCTTCCGCTTTTTCCCGACCGCGACGACCTCAACCATCACGAAGAGCGCGGCGGCCAGCAGATACAGCAGCATTTCGCCCATCTTTCGCGCCCCTCCCTTCGCGGTTTACTTCTTGCGCGGCGCGTTTGCGCCCTCGCCCATCGACGCGATGGAATCGCGCATGGCCGTGTCGGCGATGGTGTTCTTCATCTCGTAATAATCCATCACGCCCAGCTTGCCCTCGCGCAGCGCGGCCGCCATCGCGCGCGGCACCTCCGCCTCGGCTTCGATAACCTTCGCGCGCTGCTCCTGCGCGGCGGCCTTCATCTCCTGCTCGCGGGCGACGGCCATCGCGCGGCGTTCCTCCGCCTTCGCCTGAGCGATGCGGCGGTCGGCCTCGGCCTGGTCCATTTGCAGCTGTGCGCCGATGTTGCGGCCCACATCCACATCCGCGATATCGATGGAAAGAATCTCAAACGCAGTGCCCGCGTCAAGGCCCTTGCTGAGCACGGTGCGGCTGATTAAATCCGGATTTTCGAGCACGGCCTTGTGCGTCTCCGCCGAGCCGACGGTGGTGACAATGCCTTCGCCGACGCGCGCGACAATCGTCTCTTCGCCCGCGCCGCCGACCAGACGCTCGATGTTCGCGCGCACGGTCACGCGCGCCTTGGCGCGAAGCTCGATGCCGTCCTTCGCAATCGCGGCGACGACGGGCGTTTCGATGACCTTCGGATTGACGCTCATCTGCACGGCCTGCAGCACGTCGCGGCCCGCCAGATCGATGGCGCACGCTTCCGGAAAGTCGAGCTTGATGTTCGCGCCGCGCGCGGTAATCAGCGCGGTAATCACGCGGTCGAGGTTGCCGCCCGCGAGGAAGTGCGCTTCCATTTTGCTGATCTGCATGTTCAAACCGGCCTTTTCCGCCTTAATCAGCGGCCCGACGATTTTTGCCGGCGGCACGCGGCGGATGCGCATGCCCATCAGCGTAAAGATAGAGACATGCACGCCGGAAGCCAGCGCAGAAATCCACAGATTCAGCGGGATAAACCGCAGGAAAACCAGCACCGCCAGGATGATGGCGACGACCAAAATAATGCTTTCAGCTACCATTCTCTTTTCCTCCCATGCCCTCGTTCGTGATGTTCTTTACGGTTATATCGCCTTGACGACGATTTTGCCGCCCTCTACGCGCACGATGCGAATCGGCGTGCCGTTTTCGATAAACTCGCCTTCCGTCACGACGTTCAGCCGCACGCCGTCAAAATCGCCTATGCCCGACGGGCGCAGCACGCTGAGCGTTTTGCCATCGTGGCCGACCAGCACCTGCATATCCTGCTGCTGGTCGCCCAACTCGTCTTTCTGGTGCAGAAACAGTTTCGATTGGCTCACGTCGCCCTTCGCCGCCGAGCGCAGCAGCCACGAAATCAGCATTGCCAGCACCGCGATAATCACCAGAAGCAGCGCGACCGCCGTCAGCGCGCCGAAGTGCATGCCCGCCAGAATCGTGCCCACGCCGACCAACGCGATGCCCGCCACGCCCGGCAGACCGAAGCCCGGCAGAAAGACCTCCGCCACAATCAGCCCCATGCCCAGCAGCAGGCAGAGCGCCAGCGGCAGATTTTCAAGAATCATTTCCATCTTCTTCACCCTTCCTTTTCCTCCGAGCATAGCACATATCCGTCGGGAAAGGAAGCCCTTTTGTTTCAATTATACATTTTGCCGCCTTAAAAAGCGCCTTTGCGCAGAATTTCGGCCAGCGCACGCACATCCTGTTCATACACGGGCGCCAACGAGCGGTTGTAAATCAGGCTTGCCGGATGATACAGCGCGAAAAGCGGCCTGCCCGTTTCGCCCGCCGCCATCAGCCTGCCGTGCGCCTCGCCGATGGTCAGCTTGCTGTTTGTGACGGCCTGCAGGGGCACGTTGCCCAGCGTCGCGATGACGCTCGGGTTCACGCGCGCGATTTCCGCCATCAGCCACGGGCGGAAGAGCGCGATTTCTTCCTTCGTCGGCGGGCGGTTGCTCAAGCGCCCCGACGCGCCCGTCTTGGTCGGGCGGAATTTGACGACGTTGGAGATGTAAATCTCCCCGCGCACCAGCCCCACCAGCTCCAGAAAGCGGTCGAGGTTCTTGCCTGCCTTGCCGACAAACGGGCGGCCCTGCAGGCTCTCCTGCTCGCCCGGCGCTTCGCCGATGAGCATCAGCTTGGGGTTCCGCGGCCCTTCGCCAAAGACGAGCGCGTTCTCCCGCCCGGGCATCACGCCCGCAATCAGAACTTTCAGCGCTTCCCGCTCCTTCTGCTCTTCCATCAGCCCGCCTCCGTTCCGCTCGGATAGGCGTTCAGCTCGATGAGCTTATCGCGAATCGCCTGAAAATCCACCCAGGCCGGGCGTTTCTTGTCCGCGTCACGCAGCAGCGCCGCGGGGTGATACGTCGGCATAAACCACACGCCCTTTTTCAGCTGCCACACACCGCGGTCGCGCGTGATGCGCATGTCGTCGCCCAGCAGCGCCCGCGTCGGGGTCGAGCCGAGGCAGACAATCACCTTCGGCCGCACCAGCGCAACCTGCTGGCGCAGATAATTCATGCAGGCTTCGCGTTCATCCGCTTCGGGCACGCGGTTCTGCGGCGGCCTGCACTTGACGATGTTGCAGATATAGACCTGCTCCCGCTTCAGCCCGATAGCCGCGAGCATTTTATCGAGCAGCTGGCCCGCCGCGCCGACGAACGGACGGCCGGTCAAATCCTCCTGCTGGCCCGGTCCTTCGCCGATAAACATCAGCGGCGCATGCAGGTCGCCCTCGCCAAGCACCACGTTTGTCCTCGTCTGACAGAGCCTGCATTTTTCGCAGGCAAAAACCGCTTCCGTGAGCGTTGGCCACGATGTGTTCACGCCGTCCGCCTCCCGTTTTTTCTTAGTATGCCATCCGTCATTCGCATCGGCTTTATCAAAAAAGCGGGATAACCCGCCCTTTTTGCTTTCCATACCGCCCAAAGCCCGTCCGCATGCGCAAACCCTCGCTTTTGCGGATTTTCGCGGCTGTGCGCACGGTCTTGGGCCGCTTTACTTCCCGATAATCACGGCGTCCGTAATATTATCCGATATATCGGCAAAGGTCATCGCCAAATCCTGCCGCAGCCACGAGAAGAGACTGCCCAGCATGAGCAGCAGCACGACGATTGCCAGCGCCGCGGCGGCCACGCCGAACACATCCATCACGCCTGCCGCGACGTGGAAGCCGATTCGGCTCTTCTTTTTCTTTTTCAAGCGTTCCGCCCCTTTTCGCCTTTTTCTGCCCCTATTGTAGCAAAAACAATCTTGCGCTGTCAAGGACAGGGAAAGGATTACAGATAATCCATCCACACCCCGGGCGCTTCGTCGCGGCCCGTCAGCGCGCCGTGGTCGAGCAGGTGCTCAAAGTTGTGCTGGCGCAGCGCTTCATACGTCACAATCGCCACGGAGTTGGACAGATTCAGGCTGCGCGCGCCCTCAATCATCGGGATGCGGATGCAGCGGTCGTAAACCCGTTCCAGCAGGTTTTCCGGCAGGCCGCGCGATTCCCGCCCAAACACAAGAAACACGTCCTTCGGATATTCGACCTGCGCATAGCTTTTCGGCGCTTTCGTGCTCGCGTAAAAAAACGGCGCGTCGGGATAAGCCGCGAGCACCTCGCCAAAATCCTCGTGCACATGCACCTTGACCAGCGGCCAGTAATCCAGCCCCGCGCGCTTCAAATACTTGTCATCCAGGCTGTATCCCAGCGGCTTGACCAGATGCAGCTCGCTCCCCGTCGCCGCGCACGTGCGCGCGATGTTGCCGGTATTCTGCGGGATTTCCGGCTCGACCAACACGATATGAATCATCGTTCCACCCTCATTTGTTTTATATGCCTTATTGTATCGCAATTCGCGCAAAAGCGCAAGGCGTGCAAAATGGGGCTTGACAAGCGATTCAATCGTCCGTATAATACTCCCATACGCGACGATGGGAACAAGTAAGCCTGTCCTTTTCGTTTCAGAGAGCCGTCGGTCGGTGCAAGGCGGCAGCGAAAAACAGGCCGAATACATCCCGGAGCACGACCCCGAAAGCTGATTGGCGAGTAGACGGCCGCCGGTACGCCGGATACAGCGTGCAACCCGTGTCTGCGGGCGGTTAAGGAGGCTTTCAGCAATGGAGCCTTGAACGGAAGTGGTACCGCGTGTTTCACGCCTTCCCGATTGCAATCGGGAGGGCGTTTTTTTGTGGGCAGCGCCGCCCCTCCCGTCCATCATCTGCCCGAAATTAAAGGAGGAACATCACCATGGCTCAACACGTTCTCGACCTGCTCAAAGAGCGCGGCTTTATCGCGCAGATGACCTTCGAAGATGAGCTTTACGAGCAGCTCAAAAACCCGACCACGTTCTACGTCGGCTTTGACCCGACCGCCGATTCCCTGCACATCGGCCACTACATCCCGATTATGGCGATGGCGCACATGCAGCGCGCGGGCCATCGCCCCATCGCCCTGATGGGCGGCGGCACGGCCATGATCGGCGACCCCTCCGGCAAGACCGACATGCGCAAGATGATGACCGTGGAAACCATCGACAACAACGTCGCGCACATCAAGCAGCAGATGAGCCGCTTCCTCGATTTTTCCGACGGCAAGGCCATCATCGCCAACAACGGCGACTGGCTGCGCAACCTGAATTTCATCGAGTTCATGCGCGACATCGGCTCCATGTTCTCCGTCAACAAGATGCTCACCGCCGAGTGCTACAAGGCGCGCATGGCGACGGACAACGGCCTGTCTTTCCTCGAATTTACCTACATGCTCATGCAGTCCTACGACTTCCTCGAGCTGTTTAAGACCTACGGCTGCCGACTGGAAATGGGCGGCAACGACCAGTGGAGCAACATGCTCGGCGGCGCGGATTTGATTCGCCGCAAGGAGCGCGAGAGCGCGTTTGCCTGCACCTTCCAGCTGCTGCTCACCCACGACGGCCGAAAGATGGGCAAGACCGAAAAGGGCGCGCTCTGGCTCGATCCGGCCAAGACCAGCCCCTACGATTTCTACCAGTACTGGCGCAATGTGGATGACCAGGACGTGGAGAAATGCCTCGGCCTGCTGACCTTCCTGCCGATGGATGAGGTTCGCCGCCTCGGCGCGCTCAAGGACAGCCAGATTAACGAGGCCAAGAAGGTGCTCGCCTATGAGGTCACCAAGCTCGTTCACGGCGAAGAGGAAGCCGAAAAGGCGCAGGAGGCCGCCGCTTCCCTGTTCGGCGGCGCGGCGATGGGCGGTTCCATCCCGACGACCGAAATCACCGCAGCCGATCTGGAGAAGGACGCGCGCGTGACCACGCTGCTCGTCACCTGCGGGCTTGCGGCCTCCAACTCCGCGGCGCGCCGTCTGGTTCAGGGCGGCGGCGTGAGTCTGGGCGAAGAGAAAGTTACCGACGTGAACGCTGTCGTGACGGCGGATATGATTCCCACCGACGGCCTGATGCTGCGCAGCGGCAAGAAGAAGTTCCACCGCGTCGTGCTCAAGTAAGCCATGCCCGCTCAGCTTTCGTATAAAACCCTGCGCGAGGAAAACAGCGCGGAGTTTATCATCAATAAGTCGCGCTTCATCGGCTACGGCCGCCCCTGTGAAACGGAGGAAGAAGCGCTGGCTTTCCTCGCCCGCATCCGCCAGAAACATAAGGACGCGACGCATAACTGCTATGCGTATATCATCGGCCTCAATGCCGGTATCATGCGGTACAGCGACGACGGCGAGCCGGGCGGCACGGCGGGCCTGCCGATTATCGAGGTCATGAAGGCACGCGGCGTAGTCAACTGCGCCGTCGTCGTCACGCGGTATTTCGGCGGCATTCTGCTCGGCGCGGGCGGGCTTGTGCGCGCGTATGCGCAGGGCAGCAAAACCGCGCTCGACGCGGCGGGCGTTGTCGTGATGGAAAAAAGCGCGCGCCATATGGTCGAGGTGGATTATTCCACCTGGCAAAGGCTGGAATACTTTCTCCGCTCCGCGCCGGTCATCATCGAACATACCGAGTTCGGCGCAAGCGTCGTCTGTACGCTGACGGTTCGCGTAAAAGATGAAGAAAACCTGCTTGCCGAAATCACCCGCGTCACCGACGGTAAAGCGGAAACGCTGGAGGACGGCACGCTGTTCTATCCGTGGCCGACAACAGATTGATTTCTTCCATAATCACCGCCGTGAAGCGAAATGAGAAATCCAAGAACTTCAGGTTCTTGGTGGGGTTTGGGGCAAAGCCCCAATTGTTCCTTATCGCGAAGCGAACATAAACGGGAATCAGGGAGCGAAGCGTTACCTGACTCCGCTCAAGTCGGTTTCAGCCGAAATTCCCACAAAATAAAGAGCGGACGCGCCATGCGCGCCCCTACAAGGACGGTCACCCCGTCGTAGGGACGCAAACGGCGCGTCCGTTCTTTTATTTTTCCAAATTTCTTATTTTTCCACCCTCACCACGGGCCGCACATACTTCCAATACCGCTTGCAGTCGTGGAAAAAGTAGAACACGCGTTCCGGCGTCAAGTCGAGCCGACAGCCGCTCTTTTCGTAGTCATAATCCTTCATCGCCTGCTCCATCTGCGCTTCGACGGCGGCATTCTCCGTTTCAAAATCAAACGGCCCGTGCTCAAAGACAATGTATTCGCCCTCGGGCACATCCATCATCCGCATCTGCGGCGGAATTTCGCCGTCGTAATCCGTCGGCAAGCGCACGCCGTAGGCTTCCGCCAGCGGAATACCCCAGCTGCAAATGCGTCCGGTCGGCGCGTTGATGAAGCCCATCACCTGCCCCGCGCCGCTGTCCTCTTCGCCGCCGCCCATGTCGTCGAGCTTGCCCCGAATGCTTGCCAGCAGGCCGCAAATGGTTGCGCAGTCCTGCCCCTCAATTCGGCTCTGTTTCTGCCAGAAATCGTAATAGCCGACGCTCTCATAATTGCGGATGTGCAGAAATTTGTGCGCTGGAATCGTCACGAAATACGTCTTAACCTCGCCTTGTTTGACCATGCCAGTTCCTCCTATGCCCAATAGATAGCAGTCAAAGGGGCGGAGCACGGTTCGCAGCACGACCGGCACGGGATGCGCCCGATACGCGGCGGGCGTTATGCCGTAGGCCGCCTTAAACGCGCGCGTGAACGCTTCATGGGACGAAAAACCGTATTTCACCGCAATATCGAGCAGCCCGCTTTCGCTGTCGCGCACCTCGCGAAGCGCGAACGCCAGCCGCCGATTGCGCAGATACTCCCCCAGCTGCATGCCGGATATCGCCCGAAATTGGCGTGAAACGTAGAACCTGGAATAGCCCATCCGCTCGGAAAGCCGCGCCAGCGTCAGCGCTTCGTCATCCTGCTGTTTGATGCAGCGGTCGATTTCATCCACCAGCAGCTGTATGTTTTTCGCCCATTCGTTCATCGCCGTGCTCCCCCCCCTTTGCATGGCCCTATGATACGCCGACTGCGTGGCATCCGCTTGATTTCGCTTGCGGTTTTGCGAAAAATCAGCCCGCAATCCGCGCGGCTTGGTTTTTCAGCCACGCGTCGAGCACGGCAAGATCGTCGTTTGTGTGAAACCAGTGCGCCGAAACGCCGCTGACGGTCAATTCGCAGTCGTTCGCTTTCACAAATTCCTGCATATCCGAAAGGCCCGTCAAATCATCCTTCGCACCGTAGAGAATGGCCGTTTTGCACGTCGTTCTCGCCGGATGCAGCGCGACGAACGTATAATCCGCCCACCAGTAGACCTGACCGACCGCGGTCTGTATCCGTCCGGCCTTCTTAAGCTTCTCGGGCGTGACGTTATCGCGGTGCATCATCGCCTCGACGGTTTTGCCCATCGCGACGGTCGGCGACAGCAGCCACGCGAAGACAGGCGGCTCGTTTGCGGTTGCGGCCAGCGCAATATACGCGCCCATGCTCACACCAAACAGACCGACGGTCTGCCAATGTGCGTGCGCATACGCCCAGATTTTCTGCGTATCCTCCACGCACTGCGGCATGGTGCAGGGCAGCTCTCGTCCCTTTCGGTCGCCGTGTTCCGGCAAATCGAAACTGAGCACCTGCCAGCCCGCTTGGGCGGCAAATTCGGCCAGATGGGCCGTGGCGGTATCCGTTTTGCTCGCCATATTGCCGTGCACGGCGACAATCACGCGTGAACTTGCCATGCCCCACACGCAGGACGGAATGCCGTCGATTTCGACTCGTTTACAAATCATACACCAACCCACTTTCCCTAAATCGCGATAACGATGCGCATCAGGTTACGTTGGGCTGCCGACCCAAGAAACTCATATAGAAACGCAAGCGTTTCTTATGATTTCCGATTTCCATCACACTAAATCCCGCACGGCGGGCGTGTGATTCCAATCCCAAACCTGCCTGGGGGATAATCCCCCAAACCCCTTCTTCTCTTCGCGGCAGTTCAAAGAAATTTCTTAAAGAAAAAGACACGCCAAACGGAATGTCCCCGTCCGGCATGTCTTTCTTAAATTAAATTAGACCGGCATGGTCTTATTGTCCTTATTGAGCATCGTGGAATCGATCTTCGTCTGATGCGCAGAGCGATACTCAAAGAACTTCGGCGCAACCTTCGGGAACAGGGCGTAGCTGAGCACGTCCTCTTCGCAGGTGGCCTGATCGCGGATTTCCTCGCGATACTTATCCATTTCCGGCTTGAGCAGATCGGCCGGACGGCAGGTGATGACCTTGTCATTGCCGATTGCCATCTTACGGACTTCCTCGTTCACCGGAGCCGGCAGTTTGCCGTACTCGCCGCGCAGCAGGCCCTTGGATTCGTTCGGGAAGGTCTTATAGCGGCCGAACAGCACGTTCATAACCGCCTGCGTGCCGACAATCTGAGAGGTCGGGGTGACGAGCGGCGGATAGCCGAAGTCCTTACGAACCTGCGGGATTTCAGCCAGCACGTCGTAATACTTGTCCATCGCGTTGAACTGCTTGAGCTGACCGATCATGTTGGAGAGCATGCCGCCCGGCACCTGATACTTCAGGGTGTTGGCGTCCACGCGCAGCACCTTGCTCGGCACGAGCCAGCCGTCCTTCTCCAGACGGGCGGCCACGCCGCGGAAGTGCGTCGCGCACTCATTCATCAGATCCATATCCAGGCACGGGTCGTACTCGGTGCCCTTGAGCGTCGCGCACAGGGACTCGGTCGCCGGCTGGCTGGTGCCCTCGGCCATCGGGCTGAGCGCGGTATCCACGATATCGCAGCCCGCCTCAATCGCCTTGAGGATAGTCATCGCGCCGGTGCCGGCGGTGTTGTGGGTGTGCAGGTGAATCGGCAGCTTGGTGGTCGCCTTGAGCTTCTTGACGAGGCTGTACGCTTCGTAAGGCAGCAGCAGGTTGGCCATATCCTTGATGCAGATCGCGTCCGCGCCCATCTGCTCGATTTCCTTGGCCAGCTTGAGGAAGTATTCCTCGGTGTGCACCGGGCTGATCGTGTAGCTGATGGCGATTTCGCAGTTGCCGCCGTACTTCTTGGTGGACTTGACGGCCTGCTCGAGGTTGCGCAGATCGTTCAGCGCGTCGAAGATACGGATGATATCGATGCCGTTTTCGATGGACTTCTTGACGAACTCATCGACCACGTCGTCCGCATAATGCTTGTAGCCGAGGATGTTCTGGCCGCGGAACAGCATCTGCAGCTTGGTGTTGGGCATCGCCTTACGCAGCGCGCGCAGACGCTCCCACGGGTCCTCGTTCAGGAAACGCATGCAGGAGTCGAACGTCGCGCCGCCCCAGCACTCCAGAGAATAGTAGCCGATCTTATCCAGCTTGTCCGCGACGGGCAGCATCTCCTCCAGGCGCATACGGGTTGCGGCCTGAGACTGATGCGCGTCGCGCAGAATGGTATCGGTGATAAGCACCTTTCCCATTGCTTATTCCTCCTTATTGTCTGTCCCGATTTTTCGGGAAGGCGGCATTCCCTCACGCCGGAAGGAATGCCGTTTTGTTTTTCAAACGCTTGAATCGTTCAAATCGTTGCCCATGCATGTATACATGCCATGCACAGTCCGGCTCGCGTGTACAAAGCCTTTCGCTTTCCGCAAACTTCGGCGGAAGGGATTAGCCGAACATGGAGATAAACACGCCCGCCGCAACCGCGGAGCCGATAACGCCGGCCACGTTCGGGCCCATCGCGTGCATCAGCAGGAAGTTGCTCGGGTTCTCCTGCTGGCCGACCTTCTGGGAGACACGCGCGGCCATCGGCACTGCGGAAACGCCGGCAGAGCCGATGAGCGGGTTAATCTTGCCGCCGGAAAGCTTGCACATCAGGTCGCCCAGCAGAACGCCGCCGGCCGTGCCGCCGCCAAAGGCGAACACGCCCATCGCGATGATCTTGAGGGTCTGCGGCTGCAGGAAGGTTTCGGCCTTCGCCGTCGCGCCGACCGTCACGCCCAGGAAGATGGTGACGATGTTCATCAGCTCGTTCTGCGCGGTCTTGGAGAGACGATCCGTCACGCCGGACTCCTTAAACAGGTTGCCCAGCATCAGCGAACCGATCAGCGGCGCGGCGCTCGGCAGCATCAGGGAGACCAGCACGGTAACCACGATCGGGAAAACAATCTTCTCGGTCTTGGAGACGGTGCGCAGCTGACCCATGACAATCTGGCGGTCCTTCTTGCTGGTCAGCGCCTTCATAATCGGCGGCTGAATGACCGGCACCAACGCCATGTACGAATACGCGGCGATGGCGATCGGGCCGAGCAGGCCGGGAGCCAGTTTCGTGGTGACGTAGATAGCGGTCGGGCCATCCGCGCCGCCGATGATGCCGATAGAACCGGCCTCGGCAGGCGTGAAGCCCAGCAGCAGGGCGACGATGAACGCCAGGAAGATGCCCAGCTGAGCGGCAGCGCCGAGCAGCAGGCTCATCGGGTTGGCAATCAGCGGACCGAAGTCGGTCATCGCGCCGACGCCCATGAAGATGAGCGGCGGGAAGATGCCCAGCTTAACGCCCTGATAGAGGTAGTAAAGCAGACCGCCGTTCTGCTTGATATACTGATAACCGACCAGCATATCGCCGTTGTAAATCGGGATACCGGCCTTGCCGTGGTACGTCGGGTTCGAGATGATTTCGTAAATCGGTTCATCCATAATGCCCGCCAGCGGCAGGTTCGTCAGCAGCATGCCGAACGCAATCGGCATCAGCAGCAGCGGCTCAAACTGCTTGACAATCGCCAGATAGAGCAGCACGAACGAGATCAGAATCATGACCGCGCTCTTCCAGTTGCCCTTGATGATGTCGTAAATACCGGAATCGTTGACGAGGCCCATGATGGTGCCGCCGACGCTGAAGTCGGCCATCGCCTGTTCCACCGTGCCGGCAGCGCCTTCCGCTTCCTCATCCACATAAACGGGGATGAGCTGGTCGGAATCGCTGACCAGCGTCACATAGCCGTCGCCGATTTCGGCGGTTTCCGCCTGCACGGGGGCAGCGGTCTCCTCGGCGCAAACGGGCAGCGCCGCAAGCATGCAGCACAGCGCCAATCCGAGGATCACACTCAGAATTTTTTTCACAGCGCTTAACCCCTTTGCAGATTATTCGAGCACGACCAGCACGTCGCCGGTGTTGACCGTGGCACCCTTGTTGGCCAGAACCTGAGCCACCTTCGCGTCATGCGGCGCCATGATTTCGTTTTCCATCTTCATGGCCTCGAGCACGACCAGCACGTCGCCCTTCTTCACGGTGTCGCCCGCCTTAACCTTCACGTCAACCAGGTTGCCCGGCATCGGCGCGGTCACCTTTTCGCCGGCGACGGCCTTCGGCGCAGCGGCCTTGGGAGCGGCAGCCTTCGGGGCGGCCTTCGGAGCAGCGACGGGAGCGGCGGCCACGGGGGCGGCGCCGGCTTCAACTTCCTCAACGGCAACCTCATAGCTCGTGCCGTTCACGGTGATAACAAAATTACGCATAATGGAGATCCTCCTCGCAAAATTGAATGTTTCGGTGAAGCAGCGCCGATTACATGCGGCTGTAAACCTGCTCCTCGCGGCCCGCGCGGTTCCACGCAGGCGCGTTGTTGATGCGGCGGATGGAGCGCACGACAAAGCCCGTCGTGTTTTCCTCGCCCGCCTGTTCCATCGCGGCCGCAACGGCGGCGGCGATGACGGCAATCAGCTCGTCGTCGTCCGTCTCCTCGACGACCTCTTCCGCCACGGGGGCGGGAGCGGCGGCGGGAGCGGGCGCTTCGGCTTTCTTCTTGCCCTTGCCGCCGGTCATAATCATTTCCATCAGCTTAATCAGGCCGATCAGGATGATCAGTCCGACAAAAACCGTAGAAATGCCGACCAGTGCAACGGACAAGCCATATTGAAGAATTGCACCCATTCAAACTTCCTCCCCTGATTAC
Organism: uncultured Clostridia bacterium; assembly: GCA_934675735.1. Classification (GTDB taxonomy): domain Bacteria; phylum Bacillota; class Clostridia; order Christensenellales; family Aristaeellaceae; genus Ventricola. Next base: position 70,494 of record CAKURR010000001.1, on the reverse strand, counting down.
AGCGGCATGTTGCCGTGCTTCTTGGGCGGGTTGGAATCGCGCTTGCTGGAGAGGATTTCCAGCGCGGCAATCACCATCTTGCGGCTGTCCGCCGGATCGATCACGTCGTCCACCAGACCCTCGACCGCGGCGTTCACGCCGTCGGCCACCTCGGCCTCGTACTGCGCCGCCAGCTCCTCGCGCGCCTTGACGGCGTCGCCCTTGCTGGCCATGATCTTATCCTTCCACATGATCTGGATGGCGGCCTCGCCCGTCATCGGGCTGATGACGCTGCCCGGCCACGCGTAGGTCATGTCGGCGTTCGCGCTGCCGCCCATCGCGACATAGGCGGAGCCGATGGCGTTGCCGATCACCAGCGTCACCTTCACGGTCGTCGCCTCGCTGTACGCGTAAATCAGCGTGGAAGCCGCGTTCATCACGCTCATCTGGCGCTCGACGGTATCAAACAGCTTCAGGCCCGTAGAATCCACCAGAGACACCACCGGAATGTTGTAGCAATCCGCAAAGCGGACAAAGCGCGCCATCTTCTTCATGCGCTTGTCGCAGGTGTCGCCCTTGCCGGTGTAGACAAACGCGACCGTGCGGCCCGCCATCTTGCCCAGCGCGGTGACAGCCTGAGTGTGGCCCTTGCCAAACTCCAGCACGGAGCCCGTATCGGCCAGCGCGGCAATCAGCTCCGCGCCGTCGCAGCCCGCCTCAAAGCCTTCCAGACGGCGGTTCATATCCTCCTCCACGGAGAAAGGCGCGTCCTCGAGGTTGTTGGCCGGCAGCATGCCCAGCACGGCCTTGGCCTTGGCCATCGCGTCCGCTTCGGTCTCGCAGGCAAAGTGCGCCGCGCCGTATTCCACAGCCACATCCGCGCCGCCCAGCTGCTCGGCCTTGAGGTCCTTCTTCATCTCGGAAGCCAGAACCTGCGGGCCCGCGACCAGCAGAGCGCCCGCCGGCTTGGACACGATCACCACGTCGGAGAGCTTGGCCGTCATCGCCGCGGCGCCGACGCACGGGCCGAGCACCATCGCGATCATCGGCACAACGCCGCTCAGGCGGGCCATGTGCGCAAACACATCGGCATACGCCTCCAGCGCCGCCGCGCCCTCGCCCACGCGCGCGCCGTTGCTGTCGCACATGGCGACAACCGGCGTGCCGGTCTTGCGGGCCTGCTCAAGAATCTTGACGATTTTCTTCGCCTGCTTCGCGCCCATCGCGCCGTCCATCACGGCGAAATCCTGCGCAAAGACATAGACCGGACGGCCGTCCACCGTGCCGCTTCCGGCCACGACGCCGGCATCCTGCGCGAGCATGCTCTGCTCGACGAAGCTGCCGCCGTCCAGCAGCATTGCGATGCGCTCGCGCGCAGTCTGCTTGCCGCTCTTTTTCTGTTGCTCAACGCCAGCGGCATTCTCGTCGAGAATGGCCTGCTTGCGCGAGAGCACCTTGTTGAGATCCTGAAGGGTGCTCATTCCACTATCGCCTCCGTAATCGTATAGGGTCCGGCGCGCGCCGCCCGAAGGCTGCGCACACTCAGATACAATTTATCCCTTTTTCTTTCATTCCACAAATTCTTCCTATTTCCTTCCCCTTTTTTGCAAAAAGAAGAAAAAGAAACATTTTTAACCGATTTCGCGCGGCTGTTTCGTGCAAAAGCGTCCAAAGCCGAATTTGTGAAAGTTTTGTCGTAAAGACTTCTGAAGGTCAGCCGTTTTTCTGAATCAGAATCAAATGCGGCGTGCCCGCCTTGGCGGCGATGAAATCGTGGTGCAGCACGTTATAGGCGCGCACGTCCAGCCCCGCCGCCCAGCTGAGCAGCGCGTGCAGCTCCCGCGTGCCCTCCTCGTGCCCGGGGTAGACGCAGATGCTCACAAATCCGTCGGGCACAACCAGATCGAGCGCCGCCCGAACCGCCTGCATCGTCGTCTCCGTTCGGGTGGTGACGACGTGCTGTGCGCCGGGCAGCCAGCCCAGGTTGAACATCACCGCGCGCGGCAAAGCGGGCACATGCTCGCGCATCGTCTCGTGTCCGGCGAGAATCAGCGTCGCGCGGTTTCGCATACCCGCTTCCTCCAGCCGCGCCGCCGTGCGGTCGAGCGCCTCCTGCTGCACGTCAAAAGCGTAGACATGCCCCGTTTCGCCGACCAGCCCGCAGAGAAATTCCGTGTCTTTGCCGTTGCCCATCGTCGCGTCCACGGCCACGTCGCCTTCGCGCAGAATCTCCTCCATGTAACGCGCCGCCAGATGCCGCGCGTTTTTGAGGATGAACCGTCCGTCACTCACCGTCTGCCGCCTCCCCGCCGATATACAAATGCCAATAGCTCACGCGCCCGTCGCGAATGCCCACGTTCAGCCGCGCATCCTCGCCGCCCGCCGTTCGGCAGAGATAGCATATCGCCGCCTCGCCGTTCTGCGTCGCGGTCATCTGCGCAAACGGCGGTTCGCCGTATGCTTCCCCTTCCATATAGAGCACGCCGCCGGACGCATACACGTCCGCGTCGCAGCGGAAGCGCCCGGCCGCATCCGCCGCCGTCATGCCGACTGCCAGCGCGCGCGGCCCGCTCAGCCCGCCTCCCGTCGCCGTCACGCCGAGCACGACCTCCGCGCCCGTCGCTTCATCCAGCCCCAGCTGCACCGCCGCGCCGTCATACAGCAGAATGCGGCCGCCGCCCGCCGGAAGCGTCTGCACCTCGTTGGGCTCGCCGAGCGCCTTCACCAGCGCATAGGCCTCCGCGCCGAGCACGCGGCTGCCGTTCACAGTCAAATCCTCCTCGCCGAAAATCGACGCGCCGCTTGCCGTCAGCACTGCTTCACTCTGCTGATGTTCCGCAATTTCCAGCGCCGTCGCCAGCCCCGATTCGGCCTGTGCCCGGGTGGAAGCCGCTGCTTTCACGCGGATCCCGCTGACGGTATCGCCGTCGATGACATAGGTCAGCGTGTATTCGGTCACGGGTTCGGCCAGGTCATACGTCAGCCATTCCACGCCGTATACCTCGCCCTCGCCCAGATACGCCCAGCACCAGCCCACACCCGCTTCCTGTGTGCCAAGCACGGCCAGATTCGCCTCTGTCTGCGGAATGCTCAAGCCGCCGAGCGCTTCGCTCAGCGACATGCCCACGCGAATGCCGCGCGCATCCGTCACCTGGGCCGTGCTCACGTCGATTTCCTCAATCTGCTCGGCCGTCGGCGTGCCGTCCGTCGCCGCCTGCACCGTGCCAAATTCGTATTCCTGCAAATACTCCCCGGGGCGCGCGGGGTCAAGCGTCTGCGTCGGGTCGTTAACGGGCGCAAGCTGCGAAAGCGCCTGCGCAAACTGATCCATCCAGCTTTTTGCCTGCTGCGCGTCGTATTCCGCCGCCGCAGAGGCGGACAAAGCCGTCAGCATCGCCGCCGCGCAAAACGCCGCTAGGGTTTTCATCCGCTTCATGGGGTTCAATTCCTCCGCTCTTGTTTTTCATATCGACTTGCTTTTTTTCAAAAACATGGTATCATAGAACTTGTATCTCAAGGGCACAACTCGGATAACGGTATTATATCAGAATTTGTGCCCGACCGAAAGGAGTTTTTTCCGTGTCTGATCTTCAGCAGGGCTGTGCGCCCAGCGAATGCGGCACCAAGCCCGCGTGCGCCGGTTGCAGCCACAACCATAATCAGGCCGCCGAGGAAGTCAAGAAAGAGCCGCCGAAGGTTCGCAAGGTCATCGGCGTGGTCAGCGGCAAAGGCGGCGTGGGCAAGTCTCTCGTCTCCGGTGAGCTGGCCGTGATGCTCAGCCGCATGGGCTATCGCGTCGGCGTGCTCGATGCGGACATCACCGGCCCGTCCATCCCGCGCATGTTCGGCATTCACGACAAGGCGCTCGGCGACGGCGAACGCATCTTCCCCGCCGAAACCGAAAAGGGCATCGAAGTGATGAGCATCAACCTGATGCTCGACAGCGACGACGCGCCCGTCATCTGGCGCGGGCCGGTTATCGCCGGCGCGGTCAAGCAGTTCTGGGAGGACGTCGCCTGGGGCGAGCTGGACGTGATGGTTATCGACATGCCCCCGGGAACGGGCGACGTGCCGCTGACGGTTTTCCAGAGCATTCCGCTCGACGGCGTGGTGGTCGTCTCCACCCCGCAGGATTTGGTCGGCATGATTGTGCGCAAAGCCGTGAACATGGCGAACATGATGAACATTCCCGTGCTCGGTCTGGTGGAGAACATGTCCTATGCGCTCTGTCCGGATTGCGGCAGGCGCATCGAGCTGTTCGGCAAATCCAAAATTGCGCAGGAGGCCGCCGCGCTGCATCTGCCCGTGCTGGCGCAGCTTCCGTTTGACCCGAAGGCCGCACAGCTGTGCGACGAGGGCAATATCGAAGCCGTTGAAAACCCGCTGATGGCGGACGCGGCCCGCGCCGTCGCCGGTCAGGTGGGGCTGTAACGCGGGGAACGTTTGGGACTCCGTCCCAAACCCTGTCAGAAACCTGAGGTTTCTGGACTTCCCTCCCGTCAACGACCTACGAAATTACAGCATGAATAGCCAAAGCATCCTGTTTATTCGCAAAAGCGGGATGCTTTTTTCATCCCTCTATGATATAATAAAAGCAATACAGTTGCGAAGAGGCAACACAAAGGAGATACGCATATGAAAACGAAATTCGGCATTATCGGCTGCGGTTTTCTGGGCAGCATCGTGGCAAACGCCTGGAAAAACGGCCTGCTTGCAGATTACGAGCTGGTCGGCGTGACCAGCCGCTCCCCCGAGTCCGCGCAAAAGACGGCGCAGGCTGTCGGCTGCGCGGCCTGTGCGGATGTGGACGCTCTGCTGGCGCTCGAGCCGGAATACATCGTGGAAACCGCGTCGGTCGAAGCCGTCCGCGCGATGGCGATTCCCGTTTTGAAGCGCGGCGTGCATCTGGTCGTCATTTCCATCGGCGCTTTTGCCGATTGGACGTTCTATGAGCAGGTGAAGCAGGCCGCGCGCGAGGGCGGCGCAAAGGTGCATCTGGCGAGCGGCGCAATCGGCGGCTTTGACGTGCTGCAAACCGTCAGCCTGATGGCGCAGGCGCAGAATCTGCCGGAGACGGCGGGCATTGAGACGCACACGGGCGCACGCGGCTTCCGCAACACCCCCGTCTGGGCGGAACACCTGCTGACCGACACGGAAAAGACCACCGTCTTTACCGGCAATGCCAAGGAGGCCATCGCCACCTTCCCCCGCCGCGTGAATGTCGCCGTTGCCACGTCGCTGGCGACCACCGGCCCGGAAATCACGGGCGTAACGATGCACTCCGTGCCCAACTGGGTCGGCGACGACCACCGCATTACGGCGGAAATCGACGGCGTGAAGGCCGTGGTGGATATCTGCTCGAGCACGAGCGCGATTGCGGGCTGGAGCGTTGTGGCGCTGCTGCGCAACCTCGCTTCTCCGGTTGTCTTTTATTGATGGGAGGGCGCACGCATGTTCAAGAAACTGGTTGCCATCGAGCCGGTCAGCCTGATTCCCTCGGCGGAAGAAGCGCTGCACCGTTACGCGCGCGAGGTCGTTCTCTTCTCCGACGTGCCGAAGGATGACGCCGAAATCATCCGCCGCATCGGCGACGCGGACGCGGTGCTGCTCAGCTACACCTCGCGCATCGGGCGGGCCGTCCTCTCCGCGTGTCCGAACATCCGCTATATCGGCATGTGCTGCAGCCTCTATTCCGAGGAAAGCGCCAATGTGGATATCGCCTTCGCCCGCGAAAAGGGCATTCGCGTGCTGGGCATTCGCGATTACGGCGACCGCGGCGTGGTGGAATATGTGCTGCATGAGCTGACGGGGCTGCTCCACGGGTTCGGTCTGCCGATGCTGCGCGATGAGCCGATTGAAATCACCGGTCTGCGCGTGGGCGTCGTCGGTCTCGGCGTGTCGGGCAGGATGATTGCGGACGCGCTGGCCTTCATGGGCGCGGACGTTTCGTATTACAGCCGCACCCGCAAGCCCGAAGCCGAGCAGGCGGGCCTGACGTATAAGCCGCTGGATACGCTGCTCTCCGAAAGCGAGGTTGTTTTCACCTGTCTGAACAAAAATGTGCTACTGCTCGGCGCGCATGAGTTTGACCGACTCGGCGCGGGCAAGGTGCTCTTCAACACCTCCATCGGCCCGGGCTTTGACAGCAAGGCGCTGGAAAGCTGGCTCAATCTGCCGGGCACGCATTTCTTCTGCGATACCTTCGCCGCGGCGGGCCCTGTCGAAGCGGGCTTCTTTGCGCGCGAAAACGTGCATTGCCCCGGCGTTTCGGCAGGCCGCACCAAGCAGGCGTTTGTGCTGCTGAGTCAAAAGGTGCTGGCCAATCTCGAAACCGCGCTGACCGAATAAGCCCAAAGTTCACAAAAAGAGCTGCCAAGCTTAAACTGAGCATTTCAAGAAATAAGAATCTAAGCATTTTCAGAATATGGGGCTTTGTCCCATCACCCCGCCAAAGGGCTTTCCGTTTTCGGTCGTTTGTTTCCGCCATAGGCGGCAACGACCGAAAACCTCTTTGGAAACCTTCGGGCACAAATACTTAGCTTTTTCTTGAAATATCAGATTAATTAGCTTGACAGCTTTCTTTTTATCTTATGGATGAGCGATAACACATTCTGCACAAAGTCCGAATGCTCTATGTATACGGAGCATTCAACCATCAATTAATCTTCCAGATTCAGGTTGCGAAACGAACCGAGGTTGCCTTCCTTCCAGTGGCGGCGGCACAGGCTCACATAGGCGGAATTGCCGCCCATCATAATCTGTTCGCCTTCGCGGACAATGCGGCCATCCTGCACGCGTGCGTTGAACGTCGCCTTGCGGCCGCACCAGCAGACCGTCTTGATTTCTTCAATCGTGTCTGCCCAGCGCAGCAGCTCGCGGCTGCCTTCAAACAGTTCGCCGCGGAAATCCGTGCGCAGACCGTAGCAGATGACGGGAATATCCCGCTCGTCAACGATATCCACCAGCCTGCGCACCTGTTCGGCGGTCATGAAGTGGCATTCATCGACAATCACGCAGTTATACCCGCTCAGGTCGATTGAGTCCAGCTCTTCGACATAGCGGCATTGCGCCACCAGCCCGCAGCGGGAACGCACGACGGTTGCGCCGTCCCGATTCTCGATTTTCGGTTTGAGCATGAGCACGTTCTGCCCGCGCTCCCTGTAATTATACTGCACCATGACCGCGTTGGCCGTCTTGCTCGACCCCATCGCGCCATACCGGAAATAAAGCTTCGCCATCTGTCCGTTCCCCCTGTTTGCTCACATCCTCTCTATTATACCTTTATCGCCCTGTTCTGACAAGGGCTTAATCGAATCTCGCTTCCATATAGGCCCGAACAACATCCACGCACTTCTGCTCGCTCATGTGCCCCGTGTTCAGGCACAGGTCGTAGAGCGCCGCGTCGTGCCACTGGCGGCCCGTGAAATATTTGAAATAATCCGCGCGCCGCTTGTCGATTTTCTTGATTTTCTTTTCGGCCTCTTCCAGATTCAGGCCGTCGGTTTCCATCACGCGGCGAACGCAGTCTACCACCGGCGCGGTGACGAACACGTTGAGCACGTTATCCCGCCCGCGCAGAATGAAATTCGCGCAGCGCCCGACGATGACGCAGTTGCGCGTCGCCGCCAGCTCGCGGATGATTTTCGCCTGATAGCGGAACAGATTTTCGTTGGAGATGAAGTCGTCGCTGTCCGGCGGGATGACCTCACCCGTGTAGACCTCGCGCGCGATGCGGAACAGCGGCAGATGCTGCTTTTCATCCACCTGATTGAACAGTTCTTCGCTGATGCCGCTCTCGTCCGAAGCGATCCGCAGGATTTCACGGTCATAATACTCATAGCCAAGTTCTTTTGCCAGCAGTCTGCCCATTTTTCTGCCGCCGCTGCCGTAACTGCGGGCGATGGTGATGACGCGATTTTCCATACGATTCCCTCCTGACTGATTTGTAAAAGCGGAAATTTCTTCCACCCCTATTATACCAAATTTTCGGTCAAAATCAACAGGTTTTCATTGAATATTTTATAACCTCTTCCGTCAGTTTCACTGACACCTCTCTCGAAGAGAGAGACAATGCGTATAAGTGCCTGCATATACAAAACGTCGCTTTCCGGCTTAAAAGCAGGACAAATTTTTTTCAGACTTTTTTATATGTGCGGTCAAGGCTCCCTCTTTGAGGGAGCTGGCACGCCGTAAGCGTGACTGAAGGCGTCCACAAACGGCGCGATCCCTTCCAGCGTCGGCGCAACCAGCGCGCAGAGCGCCACGATTTCCTCCGTCGGCTCATCCTGGTCGGGAACCATCGCCACCGTCATCCCCGCCGCGTGGGCGGACTGCACGCCGCTGGGCGAATCCTCCACACCGAGCAGCGCCTCGGGCGGCAGATTCAGCTTTTGCGCCGCCAGCAGATACACGTCGGGCGCAGGCTTGCCGTGCGCCACCATCTCCGCACAGGCCACCGCGTCGAACATCTCCTCCACGCCGACCATGCGCAGATATTTGCGGGCGCGCACTTCGGGTGTGGCCGTCGCCAGCGCGATGCGCATGTGCATGCGCCGCAGGTCGCGCATCATCGGCAGCAGACCCGGCTTGGGCTCCACGCTGTTTTTGTCGATATAATCCTCCATGATTTGCCGCCGAAGCGCCCGAACCGCGTGATAATCAAAATCCGGACAGACCTCGCGCTTGAGCAGCGGTTCGGCCCTGTCCGCCGCCATCGAGCGAATCATCAGCGCGTGCCTGTCCTCCATGGGATAGCCCAATTGCCGCGCGGCCTCCACCCAGAAACGCCGATAGAGCTTTTCGGTATCCAGCAGCGTCCCATCCAAGTCAAAAACCACACCCCGAATCATGCCGTCCCTCCTCATGCGCCGACGACGTTCGTCGGCCTGCCCTGCACATATGCCGCCACATTGCCGACGACGATTTCCATCAGGCGGCGGCGCGTTTGCAGCGGCGCCCACGCGACATGCGGCGTGAGGATCACATTTTTCGCGCCGAGCAGCGGGCTGCCGTGCACGGGCGGCTCTTCGCCCAATACATCCGCCATGTAGCAGGCCACCTTGCCGCTTTCAAGCGCCGCCGCCATCGCGGTTTCATCCACCAGCGGCCCGCGCGCCGTGTTGATGACCCGCACGCCCGTTTTCATCTCCGCAATCGCCTTTTCGCCGATAAGCCCGCGGTTTTCGCCCGTCAGCGGGCAGTGCAGCGACACGACGTCGCTTTTTGCCATCAGCTCGCCCAGCGTTACAAAGCGCACGTCGTCCCAACCCGCTTTCGGATGCGGCACGCAGACCAGCACCTTCATGCCGAACGCCAGCGCGATTTTCGCGACGCTCTGCCCGATATGCCCGAAGCCGATGAGTCCAATGGTCTGCCCCGCGATTTCCTCCGTCGGTTCGGTGAAAAAGCAGAAATCCTTGCTCGTCTGCCACGCGCCGCCGCGCACCTGCTCGCTGTATGCGCCGACGCGGCTCAGGCTCTCGAGCAGCAGCGCGAAGGTGTGCTGCGCCACGGCCTGTGTGGAATACGCGGGCGCGTTCGTCACCACAATGCCGCACCGCTTTGCCTCCGCCACATCAACGATGTTGTAGCCCGTCGCCGTCACGCCGACATAGCGCATCCGCGGGCACGCCGCCATCACGTCCGCCGTAATCTGCGCCTTATTGGTCAGCACGATTTCCGCGTCGCCGATGCACCGCGCCACGTCCGCCTGCTCCACGCGGTCATAGATCGTCACGTCGCCGAAGGCACGCAGCGCGTCGAAATTCAGCTCGCCCGCGCAGAGGGTATAGCCGTCCAGCACCACAATTTTGAGGGTTGTTTCCATGTTTCGTCTCTCCTTGCCCGATGATTTTCCATTATACCCCGCCTCTGCCAACCTTTCAACCCCGCGCGAAGATTGACTTTTTTCGACTTCCCTGTTATACTGACATTATCGTATTTTGTTGATTCCGCGAACGGAGGCATCCGACATGAAGCGCATTGTCTTTTTTCTCGCGGCCGCGATGATGGCGTGTTCCATCGCGCAGGCCGAATCTGATACCGATTCTACCCTTGTCTTTGAGCCGAGCGACACCGAAACCGCAGCGGCGGAGGCTGTGCCCTCCCAGACACCCATTCCCGTGCTCGACGACGGTGGGGATTTCGATTTCTCTCAGGTGGATAACCCGCTGGCCACGCCGGTTGCGGTTGATCCCATCGACAAGCCGACCCCGACTCCCGCGCCCACGCCGAATTACGCGTATGAAACCTACACCAACGACCTGATGGCCATTTCATTTGATATTCCCTATACGTGGCTGCTCAACCCCGCCACCAATCAGGAAACGACCATTCAGTTCGTCGAGCCGAAGAGCGAGCGTATGGATGTGGACGGCTACCAGACCCGCCTGACGGTCGAGCGCTTTTCCGCCGGTCTGACCCAGACCGCGTCCGACGCGCGCACGCGTCTTGAATCCGTGCTGACCGAGCTGGACGGCATGTTCACCACCTTCAAGGCGGGCGACATCGCTTCCGCCAACATCGGCAGTGCCAAGGGCTATTACTGCTACTACACCGCCACCTATAACGACGGCACGAAGGAATACAGCATGCGCGGCCGCCTGGTCGTCGTCGCGCACGACAAAGAGCTTTTCCAGATTCGCCTGACGACTCCGAGCGCGTGGTTCTCCTATTATAACCACGTCTACCGCCAGTTGCGCTCTTCGTTCAAGTTCCTTTGATTTTGACGAGCATGCAAAAACGCTCCTTTCCATCGACGGAAGGAGCGTTTTTCGTTTGCCGAATTTACATAGGGTGCAGGTGCTTTGTCCGCGGATTTACGCCGATTTTCCCTTTTTCTTCATCCGTTCTGCCGCCGCCCGCAGCCCCATCATCCCCACCGTCAGATACACGGGCGCATAGATGAACAGGTAGCGCGCTCTCGCCTCGAAAATCGTTTCAAACAGCGTAATGCCGATAAGCGAAAGCATCATCGCCGCCGACACGCATTCTCCCTCGCGCTTCCCGCTCTCGCGATAGGCAAGCGGCGCAAGCACACCAAGCGCCAGCACACCCATCCACACGCTGTGGAGCATCGCCGCAAACGCGCCGTGCCGACTGCCGTCCGCCCAGACGATGCTGCGCAGAAGCGGCGACAGCGTGCCGTCTTTCTCCGCCACGACCGCCGCGGGATAGGCCAGCGCGTCCCATGCGAACGTGCCGTCCGAAAAGTTGACGAGCGTCTTTTTCTTCAAATGGTCGAGCAGCGTGCCGTTTTCGAGCATCCCATGCAGCCTGTCCGCAATCGTTTCCAGCTGCATCTGCGTACGCTCGGCCCTGCTTTCGATGTTGTACGAAGCCATTTTGTCCTCGTGCGAAACCGTGCCGCTCGTCTCTTCGTTGCAGCCCAGCATGACGTAATGCAGCATGCCGATATCCGCCTCGGGGTCAAGCTCAAACGACGATGCGCTCACCACCGCGCGCTTCACGGGCACAACCAGCACAAGCAGCACCGCCGCCATCGCGCCGAAGCGCTTTGCCCACGCGCCGAACGCCTTTTCGGAAAACAGGCGCGCCGTTTCCACCATGACGACAGCAATCAGCATGATGACCGCCTGCGGCTTCATCCAATAACCCAGCGCGGCCGCCGCGCCGATGGCCGCCCAGCAGAGCGTTTTGCGCTTTGCCGTCCGCTGACGGATATAGAGCGCCAGCGTCAGCATCGGAAAGAGCAGCGCAAACCCGTCCGAATACGGAATCGTCACCCACGGCGACGCACTCACCAGCAGCACATACCCCGCCGCAACCGCCCACGAAAACCGTCGCGAACCCGTGGCGTTTCGGGCGACCCACTGCGTCAGCCAACCCGTGCAGGCGCTCACCGCGCATTGCGCCGCAATCAGCACATAGACACAGCGCTCAATGCCCGCATCGCCGACGACGGCGCGAAACAGCCTCATCAGGTTTGCATCCAGCAGGGTCAGCACGATGTTGTTGGGGCAATGTGAAAAATACGCGTTGTCGAGAATGGAAAGCTCGGGGTATGCCGCGATGGCATACGCGTTTTCGACCACCGTGCCTGCATCCCACGGCGGCATGAAATACACAAAGAAGCTCACGCCCGCCTGCACGGCAAAGACCAGCAGCCAGAAAATCGGCTCAAGCGCCCTCGCCCGCCCGATACGTCTGCCCCTGCCGACGCGCTCCGCCGCGGCATAGACCGCAAGCAGCGCGCCCAGCCCGCCGAGCGTTATCATCCACTGCGGCAGCGCGAAATTCATCTTTCCGCTGAACGTCGTCGTTTCAAACGCAAAGAGAATCAGCAGGAGGATGCACGCCGTCATCACGCAAAAGGCGGCCGTTATCGCTCGGTTGATTGTTTTCATTTTCAAAAAGCGTCTCCTTCTGATTCATGCGCACCGCTTGCCGCACATACAATAGATTATCGAAAAAAACCGGCCCGAAGGCCGGCCTGAAAGCTTACTTGCGGCGCATATACGCCGGAATGCCATCCATGAAGGAGCGCGGCGTGCTGCGGTCCTCGCGCTGTTCCTGCGCGGGGGCCTGCTGGCTCTGCGCAGGCATATCGGGCATTGCCGCGTAGGGGGAGACGCGCTGGCCGGATACGCCTTCGTTGACGAATGCGGGCACTTCCGGCTCGCCCGGCACCGCGCCCTGCTGCGGGGCGGCATAGCCGCCCGTCACCGGCTGATAGGTCGGGTCATAGCGGGTGTAGCCGCCGCGGGGCATGCCGCCCTGCATATTCTGCGGCTGATAGCTCGGCGTGTAGCTCTGCGGCACGTAAGGCGCCTGAGAAGGCAGCGTGGCCGGGCGATCGATGCTGCTCGCGCGCGGCGGGAACGGCACTTTTTCAAAGCCCGTGGCGATAACGGTGATATGCACCTCATCCTCGAGCGCGTCGTCGATGCTCGCACCGAAGATGATATTCGCCTCGCTGTCCGCCGCGGCGGTAATCATTTCGACCGCGTCGTTGATATCCACAATGCTGCAATTCGAGTTGCAGGTCACGTTGATGAGCACAGCGCGCGCGCCGTCGATGCTGGTTTCGAGCATCGGGGAGGAAATCGCGTTCTGCGCCGCGTCGGCCATCGCCTTTTCGCCCTTGCCGATACCGATACCCAGGTGGGCCATGCCGCCGGATTCCATCACGGCCTTCACATCGGCAAAGTCGAGGTTAATGATACCCGTCTGGCTGATGAGGTCAGAAATGCCCTGAATGCCCTGACGGAGCACATCGTCGGCGAAGTTAAACGCGCCCTTGAAGCTGGTGCCCTTCGGGCAGACCTGAAGCAGGCGTTCGTTCGGGATGACGACAAGCGTATCGACGCGCTGCTTGAGCTCGTCGATGCCGGATTCGGCCTTGCGCATACGGGTTTTGCCCTCGAAAGCGAAAGGCTTAGTCACCACCGCGATGGTCAGGATTCCCATGTCGCGCGCAATTTCGGCCACGACAGGCGCCGCGCCGGTGCCGGTGCCGCCGCCCATACCGGCGGTGACGAACACGAGATCCGCGCCCTTGAGCGCGCTGGCAATCTCTTCGCGGCTTTCCTCGGCGGCCTTTTTACCGATTTCGGGCGTTGCGCCCGCGCCGAGGCCCTTGGTCAGCTTTTCGCCAATCTGAATCATGGTCGCCGCGCGGCTGGTGCGGAGCGCCTGCACGTCGGTATTCACCGCGATAAAGTCAACGCCGATCACGCCGCAATCCACCATGCGGTTGAGCGCGTTGCCGCCGCCGCCGCCGCATCCGACGACCTTGATGGAAGCTGCCGGGCGTTCGTCCATTTCAATTTCAAACACAGGAAATCCCCCTTTTGTTTCGCTTCAATTTCGGGTTAAGCGGGAAGATTGGGGAAACGTTGGGGCTCTGCCCCAAACCCCGCCAAGAACCTGAGGTTCTTGGATTTCCCGCCTTCATGATTTGCTGCGCAAACCATGTTATAAAAAACTTGATTCAGCCGTTTGCTTACTTTCTCTTGAATACGCGCTTGATGCGGTCAAACAGGCCTTCGTCCTGCTCTTCCTGCTCGATGGTGTTATAGACCAGTTCAAGCAGGCCGCTTCCGCTGGCATAAATCTGTGCGGGCTTGAGTTTCACGGTCTTGACCGAGGCCTCGCGCACATTGCGGGAGAGCTTACCCGCCGCGTAGACCCGCGCGCCGTTCATAGGCATCAGGCCGCCGCCCGTAAAGTAGACGTTTGACCAGTTGCCCAGCCGAATGCCGCTCTTTTTCACCGCATCGTCAATCATTTCCAGCATTTCATCCACGCGCGCGTCGATAATCATGCTCACCTGTTCGCCGGAGAAGCTTTCCAGCTGGCCGTTTTCGCCCTGCACCTCGATTTGGGTGTTCTTCGGTGCGTTGAAGGTGTAAGCGCGCTTGATTTTTTCGCACATATCAAACGGCTTTTCCAGCCCGTAGGTCAAATCCAGCGTGATATGCGCGCCGCCGACGGGCAAAACCTTCTGCCAGATGAGCGCGTCGCCCTCGACCGCCATCACCTCGGTGGACAGGTAGCCCACGTCCACCAGAATCGCCGTATGGTCGCGCTCTTCAAACGGAATCATCTGCATCGCTTCGCCCACCGACGTGGAGAAGAAGCCGCGCACCTCGATACCCAGTTCCTTGAGCCGCTCGGTCACGTCGTTGATGAAGAACTGATCCGCCAGCACGAAGCCGATCATGCCCTCCAGCGTCGAGCCCTTCTGGTCGACAGGTTCGAGCGTCTTCTGCCCGCCGTCCACCTTGAACCAGGCCGGAGAACGATGAATAATCACGCCCGTCGGGCGGTCGAGCATCTCGGTCGCCTGCCGCTGGAGCTTTTCCACATCCGCGCTGGTGACCTTCGGGTCTGCGCCCTGCAGCGCGACGCTCGACTCAATCACATACACCCGAACGAACTCGCCCGGCACGCCGACATAAACCTCTTTGATATGGGTTCCGACCTTTTTTTCCGCCGCCTCAACCGCGCTGGCGATCGCGTCGGATACATCGGAAGGCGCGTTCCACTCGCCGTTCATGAAGCCGTCGTACTGCGCCATGCCCGCCGATGTGATGGTCACCTTCTGATACGCGCTCTCCTCCGCAAGCAATACCAGAACCTTGGACGTACCAAAGTCCAGAACCGCCGTCGCTTTTTTCATCATACGATCTCATGCTCCTGTCTGCCCGCATGTAAATTCGCCCCCAGGGGGCGCAAGATATCATCTGATTTGCTATTATTATGCGAGTTTATTGTAACCGATTATGCCCTTTCTTTCAAGTGACTTGAGCAAATTTTGTTCCAAATCGGCCCATTTTTTTCATTTCGGCGGAAAAATATGCCGCTTTGGCGCGCGCAAAAGGCATTTCGCGTTCGCCCCGTCTTGGCCCGAGCGCGCCGCATCAGGCCTCGGGCGTGGAGCTGGGCGCGGCCGTCGGCGTGGCTGTCGGCACGGGCGTGACTGTCGGCAGCGCATCGGGGATATAATGCGCCTCTTTCGCGCTGGAAACGTCGATGGTCGCGCCCCGCACCGTGCCCAGCGGTTCGCGGACGGCGAGCACCTCGCGCGCGATGAGCATCTTGGTTTCCAGCTTGGCGTCGTCGCCGAGCACGATGCGTGCCCCGTCCGTGGTCATCAGATAGATGTTGTCGAGATTCTTTTCATCCAAAATGGAGATGCGCCCGAGCATGTTCGTGGCGTCCAGCGCGGCGAGCACGCGCTGCATCGCCTCCAGCTGGCCGCTGCCGCGCGCGGGCAGCTTTTCGCCGACCGTCACGCGGGCGTTGTCATCCAGCACGATGTTGGTGATTTTCGGCCCGGCCACCGTGTCCGGAAACGCGCTGCCCGCGCACTCGAGCACCATGCCCGTCGAATCCAGCACGTAATACAGGCCGAAAATATTCACCACGCCCATGCCCATCCGCTCGTTGATGTGCAGCGTCAGCGTGCCGCGGTAGTCAAACTCGTGGCCGAGGTATTCGATATAGCGGTTCTTTTCCAAGCTCCGCTTGATCTGCGCGTCGCTGATGGAAAGCAGGTTGTCGCCCACCGTCACGCCGCTCTGGGCGATGACGTCCTCTTTGGTGATGTTTCGGTTGCCGACAATCAGAATGCTGCGCACCTTAAATACCTGGCTGCTCGCCAGCACCATCAGCACGGCCAGCACGGCGACGACGGCGACCGCCGCCGTCATCACCTGAGAAGCCGCTTCTTTGCGCTTTTTGTATCTCATGCTCTTCCCTCTCTCTGCCTGTCGGATGCTTCGACGATTTGCGCGCCGTTTTCCCGCGATATGCTCAGCAGAATGCCGACCGCCGCCATAATCATGCTGACCGATGTGCCGCCCGCGCTGAAAAACGGCAGCGGCAGGCCCGTCGTCGGCAGTATGCCCGTGACCACGCCCATGTTGATAAACGCCTGCAAGCCAATCATCGAGGTGATGCCCGTGCCGAGCAGACAACCGAATCGGTCGCGGCAGGCGAGCGACACGCGCAGCCCCGCCAGCACAAACAGCACGAACAGCGCAATCACCGTCACGCAGCCGACCAGCCCGAAATCCTCCCCGACGATGGCGAAGATGAAATCCGATTCGGGGTACGGCAGATAGGCGAATTTCTGCCGTCCCTGCCCCAGCCCCATGCCGAACAGCCCGCCCGAGCCGAGCGCAATCAGCGACTGCGAAAGCTGATAGCCCTCGTCGCTCATCTTGGCAAACGGGTCGCGGAAGGAAAGCAGGCGCTCCCGTCGATACGGCGCGCTCCACGCGTAAAACGCGCCAACGATAAAACCGCCCGCGCCCAGCAGCGACATGTGCCGCTTTTTAATGCCCGCCGCAAAGAGCATCACCAGCGCGCAGATGAGGATGCTGCCGCCGGTAGAAAGATTCGGCTGTTCCAGAATCAGCAGAAACATCACGCCCGGCACGACCAGCAGCGGCACAATGCCCGTGAACAGGCGGCGAATCGCTTCTCCCCGCCTGTCCAGCGCCCCCGCCATGAAGATGACCATCGCGTATTTGGCGAACTCCGAGGGCTGCATGCTCAGCCCGAAGATATTCAGCCAGCGCCGCGAGCCGTTGATGCTCACGCCCACGCCCGGGATAATCACCAGAATCAGCAGCAAAGCGCTCGCTGCCAATAAAAGCAGCGTCACTTTGGGGCGCCGAAATACGCGATACGGCACGCGTGAGAGCATCACGCAGGCCGCAGCGCCGAGCGCCACGCCGATCAGCTGCTTTTTGACCGCGGCAAGCGCGTCGCCTGTCGCCGCCTTCTGATAATAGGTGGCGCTGAACAGCGTGACCAGCCCCATCAGGAGCAGCAGCACCATCAGCACGACCACCGTCTTGTCACAGGTTCGTTTGACTCGATTCGGCATGGCGACGCTCCCTTTCCGACTGCAAGCTTCTGCGGTCTCACGCGTCTTTTGCAGCCGGTCGGGCGGTTACTGCATCGCCATGACCTTTTCTTTGAAGATTTTGCCCCGATTCTCGTAATCGGTGAACATGTCAAAGCTCGCGCACGCCGGCGAGAGCAGCACATTGCCGCCCCGCTTGGCCAGCTTTCGGCATGTCGCCAGGCACAGGTCGAAATCGTAGCCCGTCATCGTGTAGGCCGTGTAGCCTACGCGGTCGAGCGCGTCTTTGATTTGGCCCGCCGTGTCGCCGATGAGCACGCAGTGCTCGATGAGCGGCGCTTCGACGATGCTCTTGGCCAGCGGATCAAACGACACCTTCTTGTCGCTGCCGCCGAGAATGAGCACCGTCGGCTTGTTCATCGTCGCGATAGCCTTCTGCGTGGAATCGACGTTCGTTCCCTTGGAATCGTTAATCCACGTCACGCCGTCCAGCTCGCGCACCGTCTCGATGCGGTGCTCCACCCCCTTGAAGGTCTTGAGCACTTCGCGCATCGTTTCGCAGGGCACGCCCATCACGCCCGTGATGACTACGGCGGCCAGCGCGTTTTCAAGGTTGTGCGGGCCGGGGATATACACCTCGTCGCAGCGGCAGACCTGCTGTTCGCCCTCGCCGAGCTTGAGCACGATGTGGTTATCCGCGACATACGCGCCGTAGGGCACCTTTTCCTTGCGGGAGAACCACGCGACCTGCCCCTTCAGCCCCTTGGCCATCTCGCGGCAGGTCGCGTCGTCATAGTTGAACACGGCGACGTCGTGCGCGGTCTGGCGGTCGAAAATGCGCCGCTTCATCGCGATATAGACCTCCATCGAGCCGTGGCGGACGATGTGATCCTCGGTGATGTTGAGCACCGCGCCCACATGCGGATGGAACCGGCTGATGCCCTCGCACTGATAACTGCTCACCTCGGCGACGGTCACGTCATCCTGCTTGGAGATGCCCGCCGTCGCGGTGATGGGATAACCGATATTGCCGACGACATGCGTCGTACGCCCCGTCGCGCGGAACAGCTCGCCGACGAGCGTGGTGGTGGTCGTCTTGCCGTTTGTGCCGGTGATGGCAACCAGCGCGCCCTTCGTCAGCCGTGCACCCAGCTCCAGTTCACCCATGACCTCCACGCCGCGGGCAATCGCGCTCTGCACAAACGGCTTGGCCCACGCAATGCCCGGGCTGATGACCATGATGTCCTGCCCGTCGATCAGCTCGTCGGCCTGCCGGCCGAGCGCGAACGTGCATTCGGGCGTGCGCAGTTCATCCAGCGCGTCGCCGAACTCGCTTTCGGGCTTGGTATCCGTAATCGTCACATGCGCGCCGAGGCTGAGCAGCAGCTTGGCCGCCGCGATACCGCTGCGCGCCATGCCGCAGACCAGCACGCGCTTTCCTTCAACCTTCATGTTCATGGCTTGTCGCCTCCGTTTGTTTTACAGAACGCCGAGCAGGGTAATGACGCAGAGGATTGCGGTGGTGACCATGTACATGGTCACGATCTTCGTCTCATGAATGCCGCAAAGCTCGAAGTGGTGATGAATCGGCGCCATCTTAAAGATGCGCTTGCCGTGCGTCTTTTTGAAATACGTAATCTGGATGATATCCGACAAGCTGCTCATCAGCATCCAGAACGCAATCAGCACCAGAATCAGCGGCTGGCGCAGCAGCATCGCCGCGGCGACCACCGCGCCGCCGATGAACATCGAGCCGGTGTCGCCCATGAACATCTGCGCGGGATACGCGTTGCGGGACAGGAACGCCATGCACGCGCCGCACATCGCCGCGCAGCCCACGCCGAGGCTGCCCAGCGAAGCCGCGCCGCAGAGCACCGCCAGCGTCGCAAAATCGACCATCGAAACGCTGGTGAGCAGGCCGTCCAGCCCGTCCAGCAGGTTGGCGCTGTTCGTCGTGCCGACAATGATGAACATCATAATCGGGATATACCAGATGCCCAAATCCCATTCCACGCGGAAAAACGGCACCTTGATGACGTGCCCGACCTGCGGGTGGAAATAGCAGTAGCAGGAGAACGCCAGCGCCAACAGCGTCTGGAAAAACATCTTCTGCTTGGGGGTCAGGCCGCCGTTTTTGCCGCGGCGAATCTTGGTCATGTCGTCCGCAAAGCCGATGCACAGGTTGCCCAGCGCCATCACCAGCATCGCCAGCAGCATGTTCTGCCCCAGCGGGCCGCTGTAATCGTTCATGATGAGCGCCGCGGCAATCGCCGCGCCCGCAATCACAAGGCCGCCCATCGTCGGCGTGCCCTGCTTTTTTTTGTGGGCCTCGGGCGCAAGCTCGTAGATATTCTGGCCGAATTTGAGCTTGTGCAGCACGGGCAGCATCACTTTGCCCAGCACAATACCGACTGCGAACGCAATCAGCAGGGTGATCATCATCCTTTGCATGGTTCCTCATTCCTCCGAAGCGCGGGGTATCCCCCCGTTTAATTGGCCGATGGGTTATTTTCGCGCGCGATTTCCTCCAGCAGCTCGCCGACGATCACCTTTTCGTCGAACGGATGCTTCACGCCCGCGATATCCTGATAGGTCTCGTGGCCCTTGCCCGCCAGTACGACGATATCGCCGCCGACAGCCATCTCCATCGCCTGCCGAATCGCCTCGCGGCGGTTCTCAATCACTTCATATTTCGCGCCGGTGGGCTTAATTCCTGCCTCAATCGCGGCAAGAATCGCCATCGGGTCCTCAAAGCGCGGGTTATCGCTGGTCAGAATCGCGTAATCGGCGAGCCTGCCCGCGATTTCGCCCATCATCGGGCGCTTGCCCTTGTCGCGGTCGCCGCCGCAGCCGAACACCAGAATGATGCGCCCGTGGCAGAACTCGCGAACCGTTTTGAGGATGTTTTCCAGCGCGTCGGGCGAGTGGCTGTAATCCAGAATCATGCGGTACGGGGTCTGCGTGGGCAACATTTCCACGCGGCCCGGCACGCAGACCACCGCCTCAAGCCCCTTCTTGATGGCGTCCAGCTCAATACCCAGAATCAGGGCGCATGCCGCCGCCGCCAGTGCGTTGTAAACGTTGAACATGCCCGTCAGCAACAGGTGAATGCGCTCGGCATGCAGGTTGCGCAGATTGAGCGTAAAGGATACGCCCGTTTCCGTGATTTCGATGTCGCGGGCGAACAAGTCCGCCTTGCCGCTGATGCCGTAGGTCAGCAGCGGGCACTCGATGCCCTCGCAGACAGCCTGCGCCGTCTCTTCATCCACGTTGACGGCGGCGTTGCGCGTCATGCCCGTGGAAAACAGCAGCTTCTTGGCCGCGAAATACTTCTCCATCGTGCCGAAGAAGTCGAGGTGGTCCTGCGAGAGGTTGGTATACGCCGCCGCCTCAAACACCACGCCGACCAGCTTGCGCAGATACAGCGCGTGCGCGGAAACCTCCATGCACACGACCTCCACGCCCGCGTCGGCCATGATGCGCAGAATTTCAAACATCTCAATCGGGTCGGGTGTGGTCAGGTGGCTGGGCAGCTTGGTTTGACCGGCGATGCAGCCCGTCGTGCCGATGATGCCGCAGCGCAGGCCCGCGCTTTCGACAATGCTCTTGAACAGATAGGTCGTGGTCGTTTTGCCCTTCGTGCCGGTCACGCCCACCAGCTTCATCCGCCGCTCGGGGTGGCCGTTAAACGCGCTGGCAATCCGCGTCATCGCGGCACGCACGTCGGTCACAACCACCTGCGGGCAGTCGATATCCAGCTCGCGCTCCACCACCAGCGCCACACAGCCGCCCGCGACGGCCTGGGGCGCAAAGTCGTGCGCGTCCACGCGGCCGCCGCGAATGCAGAAAAACAGGCCGCTTTCGCACTTGGCGCGCGAATCCGCCGTCAGGGTTTTGATTTCCGTCTGCGCGTTCCCCGTGATTTTGATCAGCTCGGGCATGCCCGCCGTCAGTTGTTCAAGGTTCATCGTCATTCCTCCATTTGTTGTGTTCCCGTATCTTTATGGCATTTCAAACGTCACCCGAACCTGCGTCCCCGTCGGGGCGTAACTGCCGCCCGCGGGGCTTTGTTCGGCCGCAAGGCCGTCGCCCTGCGCGTTCATTTCAAATCCGCTCAGCCGAATCTCCTGCGCGCATCGCCGCATGTCCAGCCCGATAACGTCCGGCACGCGGGCGTAATCCTCGGCACGCGGCGCGCTCTCGCCTGTGACATAGAGCATCGCGCAGAAACCTTCCTGCACCTTCGTGCCCGCGGGCGGCAGCTGTCCGGTCACGGTCGGGTTCTCCCCGTCCGTCACCGCGTCGATGCCCGCCTCGCGCAGAATCGCCTTCGCGTCGCGCACGTCCATGCCCGTCACATCTGGCATGGTCGTCTGTTTGGCTTCGGCGCTTCCGTCTGTCTTGGCCACGCCCAGCAGCGGCAGAATTTCTTCAAAAATCTGCGCGGCAAACGGCGCGGCCGTCGTTCCGCCGTAATCGGGCTTGACTTTCGCTTCGTTGACCGTCACCAGCAGCGCGACCTTCGGGTTCTCCGCAGGCGCGAAGCCAACGAACGAGCCGATGTGCAGGTTCAATTCGATTTTGCCGTTCTTGTAAATCTGCGCCGTACCCGTCTTGCCGCCGACGGCGTAGCCGCTTGTCTTGGCGTTTTTGCCGCCGCCGTTTTCCACCACACCGTATAAAAGCCTGCGCATCGTCGCGCTGGTCTCGGCGGAAATGGGCGCAGACACCACCTTCGGCTCGGTCTGCTCGAGCACATTGCCCTCGCTGTCCTCAACGGCCTCCACCAGATAGGGTTTCATCAGCCGCCCGCCGTTGACCACGGCGCATGCCGCCGTAATCATCTGGATGGGCGTGACCGCGACGCTCTGGCCGAAGCCGATGCGCGCCAAATCGACGTTCTTCACGCGGTTTTGCCTGATGAGAATACCGGCCGCCTCGCCGTATAAATCGATGCCCGTTCGGCTGCCCAGCCCGAACGCATGCAGATATTGGTAAAACCGTTCGCTCCCCAGCCGAAGCGCCAGCTGCGTGAACACGGGGTTGCAGGAGTTTTCCAGCGCCCTCGCCATCGTCTCCGCGCCGTGCGGCGCGCCCCAGCAGCGAACCGTGCTTCCGTCCACGGTGATTTTGCCCGAGCAATAGAACCCTTCCTGCGGGTTCGTCGCCCCGCAGTCGATGGCCGCCGCGGCTGTCAGCATCTTGAACGTCGAGCCCGGCTCGTAAACGTCGCCGAGCACAGTCAGCCGCATCAGCTCGTTCAGCTTATCGAGGTCGTCGCGAGGCGGGTTCGCGGGATCGTAGGTCGGATACATCGCCATCGCGAGCACTGCGCCGGTGTTCACGTCCATCGCAATCGCCTGCACGCTCACCGCGTCATTGACCTGTGCGCACTCGCGCACGGCG
The DNA here is from genome assembly GCA_934675735.1 of uncultured Clostridia bacterium. Classification (GTDB taxonomy): domain Bacteria; phylum Bacillota; class Clostridia; order Christensenellales; family Aristaeellaceae; genus Ventricola. Next base: position 47,771 of record CAKURR010000001.1, on the reverse strand, counting down.
CGTTCCACCGCCGCCTGCACGTCCCTGTCAATCGTCAGTCGAAGGGTATGTCCCTGTTCGGCGGGCACATAGAGCGTCACGCCGTCGGGCAGGGTCCGCGCCCTCGCGTCCACCTCGGTCACGATTTTGCCCGGTTTGCCGGATAATTCGTCGTTATATTTGAGTTCAAGGCCGCTCTGCCCTTCGCCGTCCACGTTGCACAGGCCCAGCACCTGAGCGAGCAGCGTACCCATAGGATACCATCTGCTGACGTCCTCGTCAAATGTTATTCCGATTAAAGCGTCTGAATCCGGATTTTCCGCGCTCTGGCGGATGGCACGAAGCCTGTCCGCGTCCTCGCGCGAAACCTGCCGAGCCAGCGTGACGGAGGCCGCCTTACTGCCCGAAAGCTTTTTGATAATCGTCTCTTCGCTCAGCCCCAGCTCGCGCGCAAGCACCTTCGCCAGCGCGTTCACGTCCTTCACGTCCCGCGGCCTTGCGGTCAGAATAAAACTGGTCACAGACTGCGCCAGCAGCTTCCCGTTGGTATCCACGATATCCCCGCGCCGCGCGGCGACCACGCCGCTGCGCGTCCACTGCTTCACGCCGCGGGCGGTCAGCTCCTTCTGCCGCACGATCTGCAAATCGACAAGCCGCGCGCAGACGCAAAGAAAGAGGAGAAAGAATCCGCCCATCAGCAAGACCAGCCGCTTTCGTACGGTGGCTCCCGGTGAACGCAAGCCCTCTCACTCTCCAATATGAAACACATTGAGCAGACCCAGCAGGAAATCCAGAATTTCCATGCGGTTCTCGCCGAGTGCCTGTGCCCCGTCCTGCCCCTTTTTCTCGGGGGCCTGAATGTAAATCGTTTCGGTTTGCGCGCGTTCGCGCCGCAGCATGCCCAGCTCGTTCTGCGCCCGATTACGGATTCGCTCACCGCTCTCGGCGCTCTCCAGCTGCTGCGTCATCGCCTCGTTTTCCTTTTGCAGGCTGACCGTCTGCTTCTGATAGTTTTCAATCGACCGCTGGGTGTTCACCCCCGCGACCATGTTGCGCCCCCAGGCGACGCACATCACCAGCATCGTTGCCGCCAGCAGCACGCAGGCCGTCACGCCCGCGCGGTCACGCCGCACTTCGTAAATCAGCCGATCCACCGGCCCCATCGGCCGCTGTTTTTTCGCCGCCTTTTTGACCGTAAAGGTCTCGGGCCGCCGCGCCTCGGGCGTTTGCAGCGCGGGCGACGGCGTTTCTTCGTCTTCGCCGCGATAGCCCGCCCGATTCAAATCGCGCAGCTTCTCCCGCGCGGAACCGGCGGGGTCGTCGGCGATATACAAATCCCGCCCCTGCGGCGTCTGCCGCTGTTCCTGCCCGCAGGCGTACCCCGCGCTGACATAGCGCCCGCGGCTCGCGCGCATGGTCTTTGTGCCTGTCATGATTGTATTCCCCCACCCTTCCTTCGAGAACCGCGCCTAAAGGGTATGTATGCCGCGTCTTGATTCTCAAGAAGGATATTTCTCGTAAACGTAGTCCACCAGCGAACCGAAATCCTCCTCCGTCTGCTCCTCCATCTTGGCGTAGACCTCGGCGTCCCAGATTTCGATATAACGATTCAGCCCGACGAAAACGATATCTCTCGTCAAGCCGATTTTGGCGCGCAGCTTGGCCGGAATGAGCACGCGGCCCTGCGCGTCCATGCTGTTGCCGGAAAAAGAGACGCTCATCAGGTAGCGCTCGTATTGCAGACCGACTTTATCCATCGGGTTGATATGTGAAAGCCGCTCAAGCTGGCCGTCCCAATCCTCTTTGGGATAGATGGCGACGGCTGTTCTTGTCGGGTTGATGGTAATCGTAAAATTTTCGCCCAGTGCTTCTCTGAAAGAGGCGGGAATGATGACGCGGCCTTTTCCATCCAGCGAGTGTTCAAACGAACCGGAAAACGCCAAATGAGCCATGCTGCACATCCCTCCTTCCCCAAATCAACCACTTTACTCCCTTTCCCCATTACTTTACACCATTTTGCTCCACTTTTCAAGCATTCGACGATGAAGAATTTGCTAAATCGTCAAAAACTGTGTAACAAATGTGTAACAAAATCAATTTTATCAAAGACATTCGTATTATTTCATGTGATTTTATTTTTCTTCCTCCCTCTTTTCTTTTGGCCCGAATCCGTGTATAATGAAATTTAACGATTCAAAAGCCGCTTTGCAAAAGGGAGGACGCGCCGCATGGAAACGATTGAAGCCTTTGCCGATGAAACGGTATTCCGAAACGACGAAAACGGGTATACCGTGCTGGTGGTTAAGGCGGGCAAATCGCGCGTCTCCGCCGTGGGCGTCATGCCGCCGATTTCCGCCGGCGAAAAGCTCCGCATCACCGGCGACTGGACGGAACACCCCGTCTACGGCCGCCAAATCAAGGTGCAGAGCATCGAAATCGAAAAGCCGACGACGCTTTCGGGCATTGAGAAATACCTCTCCAGCGGCATGATTCGCGGGGTCGGCCCGGCGACGGCAAAGCTGCTCATCCGCGCCTTCGGCGAAAAGACGCTCGACGTGCTCTATTCCGAGCCGGACAGGCTGCTGGAGGTGCCGGGCATCGGCGAAAAGCGCGCGCAGATGATTGTGGAAAGCTATGCCGAGCAGGCTCAGCAGCGCGAAGCGATGGTCTTTTTGCAGAGCTACGGCGTCACCCCCGCGCTGGCGGTTAAAATCTATAAGCGATACGGTGAAAACGTGCGGCAGGTCATCAGCCGCAACCCTTATCGGCTCGTGGAGGACGTGGAGGGCATCGGCTTCAAGACCGCCGACCGCATCGCTGCGTCGCTGGGCATCGAGCCGGACAGCGAATACCGCCTCGGCGCGGGCGTGAAGTTCGCCCTGTCGGAAGCGACCGCCGTCGCGGGACACTGCTATCTTCCCCGGCCGGAGCTGGCTTTATCCGCGCAGCGCATGCTCGGCAACGACCCCGATTTGATTGAGCGAACCATCGACAGCCTGATTCTCTCCCACGAAATCTCCGCGCAGATTCTCCCGAGCGATGCGGGCGGCGAGGACGTCGTCGCGCTCTACCTGCCCTCGACCTATCGCGCCGAAAGCGAAGTGGCGCGCCGTCTGCGGGAGATGATTGACGCGATGCCCGACACGATGGCGACCGACCTTTCCGCCCAAATCGACGAGCTGGAACGCGTGGAGGGCATCGCCTTTCACGCCCAGCAGCGGCAGGCCATCGAGACCGCCGCCACCAGCGGCATGACCGTCATCACGGGCGGACCGGGCACCGGAAAAACCACAATTATTAAATGTATTATCAAGCTGCTCAGCGTCCACGGCGATATCGCGCTGGCCGCCCCGACGGGCCGCGCCGCCAAGCGCATGAGCGAGGCCTGCGGCATGGAGGCCAAGACGCTGCACCGCCTGCTCGAATACGGCGGCGAAGAGGGCGATTTCGCCCGCACGCAGGATAACCCGCTCGAGTTTGACACGCTGATTATCGACGAAATGTCGATGGTGGATATCTTTCTGATGCGGTCGCTGCTGCGCGCGCTCGTGCCCGGCACGCGGCTGATTATGGTCGGCGACGCGGACCAGCTGCCCAGCGTCGGCGCGGGCAACGTGCTGCGCGACATTCTGGACAGCGGGGTCATCCCCTCCGTCCGCCTGACCGAGATTTTCCGTCAGGATGAAAAGAGCATGATTGTCTACAACGCCCACCGCATCAACCGCGGCGAATCGCCCCGCCTGAATGCGAAGGGCAGCGACTTTTTCTTCGAGCGCGCCTCCTCCCCGACGGACGCGGCCAAGCGCATTGTCGCGCTCTGTTCCGCGCGCCTGCCCAAGTTTCTGGGGCTTGATCCTGTGAAGCAGATGCAGGTGCTCAGCCCGACGAAGAAAGGCGAATGCGGCGTATGGATGCTCAACCAGCTTTTGCAGGCCGAGTTCAACCCGCCTGCCTCCGGCAAGCACGAGCGCGTGCGCGGCGACACCACCTTCCGCGAGGGCGACAAGGTGATGCAGACTCGCAACAACTACCAGCTCAAGTGGCAGAAGGAAGGCGTTTTCGGCGCGGAAGAGGGTCAGGGCGTTTTCAACGGGGATATCGGCTTCATCGTTTCCATCGACCCGCAGGAGCACGTCATGGAAGTGCAGTTTGACGACGAGCGCGTCGCCGAATACGAAGGCGCGGATGTGGACGACCTGGAGCTGGCGTACTGCATCTCCGTTCACAAGAGCCAGGGCAGCGAGTTCCCCGTCGTGGTGATGCCCGCGGTGGGCGGCCCGCCGATGCTGCTGACGCGCAACCTGTTTTACACCGCCGTCACCCGCGCGCGCCGCATGGTGATGATTGTCGGCCGTGAGGCTGCCATCGACCGGATGATTGCCAACGTCAACACCCGCCGCCGTTACAGCGCGCTGTGCTGGCGTCTCCAGCAGGTGATGAGTTTATGAGTATTTTAGACGACTGGCTCTTCCCCGAGCGCATCGCCTGTCTGTGCTGCGATTCCGCTTTGGGCGACGACGAGCAGGACGGTTTGTGCTCCGGCTGTGAGCAGACGCTTTCGCGCCTGTGCGGCGACATTCAAACCGTTCCGCCACCCGAGGGCATCTGCGAAGCGTTCGCCGCGTTTCCTTATGCCGATCATCCGCGTCGGCTCATTCTGATGCTGAAATTTGAAAGCGTACGCGCGGCGGCCGTGCCGCTGGCCAACGCGATGGCGTATCTGCCGCTGGGCGAATACGATGCGCTCGTCCCCATGCCGACCACGCGCCGCCGATTCAAACAGAGGGGCTTCAATCAGGCTCAGGTGCTGACCGAGCGCCTTGCCGCACTTTGGGGCATGCCTGTCCTCCCCGCCCTGTCGCGTCGGGACGAGCACGCCTCGCAGATGAAGCTCAGCGCCGAAAACCGCCGTCTGAATCTGGAAGGCTGCATGCGCGCGGATGCTTCCGTCGTCGGCAAACGCCTGCTGCTCATCGACGACGTGCTGACCACGGGTTCCACCGCATCCGAAGCCGCAAGGGCGCTTCTTTTGGCAGGCGCGGCGCGCGTCGGATTGGCCACCGCCGCGAAAACCATGCGCGACAGTGGCGGGCCTTTGTTTGTTCCGAAACGAAATCTGCCCTCTTTTGTGCAGGATTCACGCGGAAAATAAGAAACTTTGTAAAATCGCTTGCAATTTTTTGAATTTACGCTTATAATGGTTTAGGATGATTCTTTCGGGTCTGTGGTTGAAAGTCGATGCCAGTCGCAGGCAAAGCGATCCACGTAATCCGGCCAAAGTGCCGGGGAGCATGGTGCGGCTTAGAAGTAAGTCCGTCCAGAAAGCGATTTCTGAGAGGGTTAGTAGTGGGGCACAGATGTGTATGAGCGAACGCTCCGGGCGGCGAGTGTGGGGTCAAAAACCAGGTCAGCCGAATGTTTCATACCAATTTCTATTTTTTTATTTTTTTCGGAGGGGAATATCCCATGTATCAGGACAAGACTTTGACCTGCAAAGACTGTGGCCAGGAATTTGTGTTCACCGCTGGTGAGCAGGAGTTCTACGCGGAGAAGGGCTTCCAGAATGAGCCGACCCGCTGCAAGGCCTGCCGCATCGCCCGCAAGAACAGCCGCCCGGCTAACGGTGAGGCTCAGCAGCGCGAAATGTACGAGACCACCTGCGCGCAGTGTGGCGCTCCGACCCGCGTGCCTTTCATCCCGAAGAACGACCGACCCATCTATTGCAGCGAGTGCTATGCTTCCCGCCGTGCTTCCCGCTATTGATTGATGAAATAAGTCCCGCGCCGAAAAGCGCGGGGCTTTTTTATAGATACTATGAATGAGCAACAAACAAATTCTGCATAAAGAGCGGACGCGCATTCGTGAAACGGGCGCGTTTTTCACAGAAAAAGGACAGCGCCCTGCGCGCCCCTACAATGGGTGGTCGTTTATCAAATTTGTGCAGATTTTCGGATTTGCTCATTTATAGCAGATAGAAAACGGTATAAAAATCATCCGCGTGCGCGGGCCTTTGATGCTTTGCGATTTTAGACGGAAGTGCGAGCGGTTTTAAGCCGCTCGTCAGCTTTCCAGCCGAATCTGCCGCATGATTTCGCCGTAATCGAGCGCCGACAGCGTGAAAACCAGCTTGTTTTCCTCCGTCTGCGGCTTTTCCAGCGCTTGGGTCAGCGCGAGCATGCCGCCGCCCGTCAGGCAGATGCGTGTCGGCGCGCTCGGCTCTTCGTCCTCCGCGGGCAGAGCCGCCCACGTCGCCGCGCCGACAACCCCGTCCGCCGTCAAGCCGCCCGCCTGCTGAAACTGTCTGACGGCTTCCCGCGTTTCCGCGCCGAATTTTCCATCTGCCGCGCCGCTCAAAAAGCCGAGCCGTTTCAGCGTTTCCTGCAATATGCGCACGTCCTCCCCGCTGCCGCCCGTGCGAAGCGTCCGCCTTTCGATCGGCGCGGGGTTCTTCGCCGTATCCGGCGCATCGTAATCGATATCCAGCCGCGCCCAGTGGGTAAACGACGTCGATGCAATCGGCCTGCGCACCACGCCGTAAGCGTGCCCGCGCGCATCCACCTCTTCCCCGTGACCGATGCTCACGCCCGTGTGCGTCATGCGCCCGTCGCGCATCGTATACAGAAAAAGCCCCGCTTCGTTCGGCAGCGTGTCGATAACGTCCTTTTCCTTCCAAATACCCGCTGCGCGCCACTGGCTCGTCGCCCCGCTGGGCAGGCCGACCCCCGCGCGCTTGGCGACGTCGCGCGTCAGCTGTGCGCAGTCGTAGCAGGGCTTGCCGAGCCACTTTTTGCCGTATCGCTCAATCTGTCCCGCGTAAGTCGGGTATTGGCGCATCTGCTGTTCCATCCGCGCGCGCGTGCAAATCCACCCCGTCGCGCCGTAAATATAGCCGCAGCCCACGAGTGCCAGCGCCCGGGCTGTCATCGCTTCCCGTTTTGAAGGCATGCAAAAAACCTCCCTTCCCTTCAGCCTATGAAGGAAAGAGAGGTTTTGTTTATGCGCTGCGATTCATATCAAAACTGCGGGCTTAATCCGCTTCCCTGACCCATCTGCGAAGCGCGGCGAACATCGCGTCCTCCCCCTCGTCGCGCAGCTGGGTCATGAACCGCGTCAGCAGCGCCCGGGTCTGCGGGTGCATATGGTCGTGCATCTTGCCACGCTGCAAATATTCCAGCGGGCTGGCGTCTGTGTATTCTGCACCGTTGTAAATCTTGCTGGCCGCGATTCGGTCGCAAATCATCTCCGCCATATACCGTCTGGGCATGGGCACGGGCACATAGCGCTTCTCTTCCACGCTGTAATCCGTCCAATATTCCCAATGGTGTCGGTTACGCCCCTTATGGTGCATCCACGCGAGCGAATAGCCCAGCGTGCGGCGCTCGTCCTCCGTCGGCGAATGCGTGCCGTCGAAAAACTTCACGCCCTGCCAGAACTCCGTCGGGCTGTATTTGGATAAATCGTGCCGCAGGCCCTGCCAGAGAATCCCCGCCTTGGCGCAATGCGCGATAACCTTGTGCCGATGGCGCGTGATGGTGCTCAAATGGCCCCAGAATTTCTGAAACCCGTTCATCAGCCCACCTGCCCCGCGTCCAGCACCGCATCGCAGACTGCCCCGCCCAGGCAGACCTCGCCCCGGTAAAAGACCATGCTCTGCCCCGGGGTGACGGCGCGCTGGCGTTCCTCGGCGGTGACGAGTACCTGCCCGTTTTCGCGCACGCTGACGTGCACCGCCTGATCCGGCTGACGGTAGCGGTATTTGCACGTGCAGTCAAACTCCGCGGCGGGCGCTTCTCCTGCAATCCACGTCGCATCCGTGCCGAGCGCGTTTTTGCTGTACAGCAGCGGGTGATCCGCGCCTTGGGTGACAATCAGCTCGTTGTGCTCCATGTCCTTGGCGAGCACGAACCAGCGTTCGCCGTTGCCAGCGCCGCCGATGCCCAGACCGCGCCGCTGGCCGAGGGTGTAATACATCAGGCCGTCATGGCGGCCGACGACTTTGCCCTCCAGCGTGCGCATATCGCCGGGCTGAGCGGGCAGAAACTGCTGCAAAAACGGCTTGAAATGCCGCTCACCGATGAAGCACACGCCCGTGGAATCCTTCTTTTTGCTGTTGGCCAGTCCGGCTTCTTCGGCGATTTCGCGCACCTGAGCCTTGGTCAGGCGGCCGACGGGGAACATCGCCTTTTCCAGCGCGTTCTGGCCGAGCATGTACAGAAAATAGCTCTGGTCTTTGTTGTTATCCGTGCCGCGCAGCAACTGTTTTTTGCCGTCCGCCGCGTCGCCGAGCTGACAGAAATGCCCCGTCGCCAGCTTTCCCGCGCCGAGCTTCATGGCGAAATCCAGAAACGCCTTGAACTTGATTTCGCGATTGCAGAGCACATCCGGATTCGGCGTGCGCCCGCGGCGATACTCATCGAGGAAATACGAAAACACGCGATCATAGTATTCCTTCACGAAATTGACGGAATAATACGGAATATCGATTTTTTCGCAGACTTTGCGCACATCCGCCCAGTCCGTTTCGCTGGTGCAGACGCCGTTATCGTCCTTTTCCTCCCAGTTTTTCATGAATACGCCGATGACCTCATGTCCGGCGCGTTTGAGCCGCAGCGCCGCCACGGAGGAATCCACGCCGCCGGACATGCCCACCACGATTCTTGCCATTTTACCTCCTGAAGGGGGACGCTTGGAACTTTGCCCCAACCCCCACCGGAAACCTGATGTTTCCGGCCTTCCTACTTCGCAGATTGCCCTGCAATCCACGGGAAGATTACCCTGTACTCCATGTAAGGGCGCGCATTGCGCGTCCGTTTTTTCTAATTCATCACGTCCGCCTTTTCCAAACAAAAGCGTCCGTCTTTTACAAGCAAGCGGACTTCAAGCTCAAACTTCCAACCCGCTCAGCCGTTCGTCCAGCCCGTCGAGCATCGCCCGAGTCACCTGCTCAATGCTCTGCGCGGCGTTGACAATCATCACGCGCTTTTCCTGCCCCGCAAAGAGCTGTTCATACGCCTGATACGTGCGGCTGAAAAAATCGGCCTTCTGCTGCTCCAGCCTGTCCGGCTTGGACGCGCTGAGCCTGCGGGAAAGCGCCACGTCGGCAGGCATACGCAGATACACGGTGATATCGGGCATGGTGTCGCCGACGGCCATCGCGTTGAGCGCGGCCACCCGCTCGGTGCCCAGCTGCCGTCCCGCGCCCTGATAGGCCACGGAGGAATCGACAAACCTATCGCAGACGACCGCGTCACCGCGTTCCAGCGCCGGCCGAACCACCGCGCGAACATTCTGCGCGCGGCTGGCGGCATAAAGATAGGCTTCCGCCTCGTCGCACATGGTTTTGTTGACGGGGTCGAGCACCAGCCCGCGGATTTTTTCAGCCACTTCATCGCCGCCCGGTTCGCGCGTCGCCGTGACGCGCCAGCCCAGCCGTTTCAAATGCTCGGTCAGCGCGGCGCGCTGAGTCGTCTTGCCGCAGCCGTCCATGCCCTCCATCGAGATAAACACGCCGCGCGCCCTGGGCGCACCGCCGAGCAGAATATCCGTCAGCTCCTCCACGGTGTGCGCGATATGCGTCGCCTTGGCGGCCGCCAGCTCTTCTTCCGTGCCGTAACCATAGCACACGCCGACGGTATCCACGCCGTTCGCGCGGCCGCCCTCGATGTCAAAGCAGCGGTCGCCGACCATCACCGCTTCGCCGCCGAAGGCTTCCATGCCGCGGCGGACAAGCGCCGCCTTGCTGGAATCCTTGTTATTCAGCCCCGGGCCGATAACGTCGTCCAGATACGGCGCAAAGCCGAATTTTTTCGCGATGCGCTCGGCGAAAATCTGCGGCTTGGCGGTAACAATCGCCACGCGCGCGCCGTTCTTTTTCAAGCTCCTCAGCAGCGCGGGGATGCCCGCATAGACCTCGTTTTCCGCCCAGCCGACGCGCTCAAACCGCTCGTGATAATAATCAATCGCGCGGTTAGCCTGCTCATCCGTCATGCCGACAACCTTGCGGAAGGAATCATACAGCGGCGGGCCGATAAACACCTTGAATTGCTCCTGCGTAAAGCCGGTGAAGCCCATCTTTTCCGCCGCATAAATCGCGGTCTTGGTGATGCCTTCCTCCGACTTGGTGAGCGTTCCGTCCAAATCAAAAAGAACCGTCGTATACTTCATTTCTGACTCCTGCGGCGTTTTGCCGACGTTTTTTTATCAAGGCCTTCGTCCGTCTTTTTCGCTTCGCGCGCGGCTTTCTGCCGCTCGATGACCTCTCGGGCCATTTCCGCTTCGCGGCGGCTGACCAGCGGCGTGACATGGGTGTAAATCTCCGGAAACGCGCGCTCCAGCGCTTGGGCATACAGCGTCGTCACGGGCGGCCGCGTCTGTCTGTCGTCCAGCCCGAACCGCTCTCCCAGCGCTTCGCGAAGCGCATCGCACATCGCGTCATCCGGACGGAACACGCACGCGCGCCGCTCGGTATCCGCTTCGTCAAACACAATCGCGTAGCCGATTTCCTCGTGCACGCTGCTGCCCGCGATTTTCCTCGCCAGTCGGGCGGAAATCAGGCTCGCGCGCCACGCGGCTTTCATGCGCGCTGTCGGCTTGGCCTCGTTGTCGATGACCGTCACCTGACGATAGCACACATGCAGCCGCTCGCCCGCGCAAATCGGGCGCACGGCGAGGATACGGTTCAGCGGAATTTCGACCACACTGGTCGTGCTGTCCCCCAGTTTGCGCTCGAGCACAAGCGTTTCCTGCTTGAGCGTATACGCGCTCGAGGCGACCGTGCGCCGCATGAACAGCACCAGCGTCACCACGGCATAGAGGTAAAACAACACGTTGAGCAGCCCCATGCCCGTCGCCGCAATGAGCAGATTGCAGAGAATCTGCGCCAGCGCAAGCCGCAGTACGACGGAAGCCACGCCCAGCACGAAGCCCTTGCCCGTCATCGGACGCGCACGGTTCACTTGCTGCGCGCGAATCTCTTCCATCATCGTCCGTATCCCTCCGTTAGTCGTCCGTCAGGCCGCTCGCTTCCATAAAGTCCTCGCGGGCCTCCATGTAAGCGTCCAGCATCTGCGCGGTTTTTCCGATTTCGCCATCGTCCTCCACGCCGTCGGTCAGCGCCGCAAACAGCGCTTCAAACGCGTCGTCCTCGTCGTATTCGCCCTCGCCCATCAGCCCGTCGTCATCGAGCACGCCCGTTTCGTGCATATAGCGCATATCCGCCTCGATGGCGCGCCGCGCAAAGGCCGCCCCCGCATCGGGCGCGGCCTTCACCGCTTTGCAGACGGCTTTGCCGATTTGGCGCACGGCAGCTTCAACGTCGTAGCCCTGCATCCAATCGCTCATGCTCAGCCCTCTTCGCTCAGCAGGTTCTGATACTGCATAATCAGCTCGGCGAAATAATCCAGCGCGTCGCAGACCGGCTGCGGCGTAGACATGTCAACGCCCGCCACCTTCAGCTCTTCGATGGGCGGCATGCTTCCGCCGAGGGTCAGAAAGCGGCGATACGCCGCAATCTTCTCCTTGTCGCCGCCGAGGATGCCGCGGGAGAGCGCCACCGCCGCGCAGAAGCTCGTCGCATACTTGTAGACATAGAACGAGTTGTAGAAGTGCGGAATGCGCATCCACTCGTAGGCCACTTCCTTATCGACCTTGCACGCGCCGCCGTAATAGAGCTTGTTGAGGTCGTAATACATCGCGCTCAGGCTGTCGCGGGTCAGGCTCTCGCCGCTCTCGGCCATGCAGTGCGCCTTATACTCAAACTCCGCGAACATCGTCTGGCGGAACACCGTCGTGCGGAAATGCTGGAGCAGCGAACCGATGAGCGCAATCTGCGCCTGCTTGTTATCCGCATACTTCTTGCGCAGATGCTCGGAGAGCAGAATCTCGTTGCAGGTGGAAGCCACCTCGGCCACGAAAATCTTATATCTCGCCTTGGTCGCGGGCTGCGTCTTGTTGGAATAGAAGCTGTGCATCGCGTGGCCCATCTCGTGGCACAGGGTGGACAGGCCGTCGTAGGTGTTCTTGTGGTTGAGCAGCACATACGGCGTGGTGCGGTAAGCGCTGCCGCAGCTGTACGCGCCGGAACGCTTGTTCTTCGTCTCGTACACGTCCATCCAGCGCTCGGGCAGGGCGCGGCTCGCGTCCTTCACATAATCCTCGCCCAGCGGCGCGACGGCCTCGAGGAACACCTTGAACGCATCCTCGATATCCAGCGCGATGTCAAAGCCGTTTTCCGCCTGCGCGTACAGGTCGTACATGTGCAGAACGGGCACGCCGAGCTGCTCCTTCTTGATGGAAAGATACTCGTTCAGCGTTCCGATGCCGCCGTGCACGGCTTCAATCAGGCTGTCGTAGACCTTTTCGTCGATTTCATCCGGATACATCGCAGCCTGGCGGCTGCTGTCGAAGTGATGCGCGCGGCTCTTGAAGATATCGGCCTTGACCTGTCCGGCATACGTCGCGGCAATCGTGTTGCCGAACTTGTTATAGCCGTTCATGATGTTGGTGTAAGCCGCCTTGCGCACGGCGCGGTTCTTGCTGGCCAGCAGGGAGAGCAGGCGCGCGTCGGTGAGCTGCACCTTTTCGCCGTTCTCGCCGCGGGTCATGCCCAGGTTCATATCCGCGTAAGAGAGCATTTCATAGGCGTTGGAGGCCGCGTTGCACGCGTCGCTCGCCATCGCCATCAGCTTTTCCTCGTTGGCGGTGAGGGTGTGCTCCTTCATGCGCAGCACGCCGAAGAGGTAGCGGTCGTAATCCGCAAAAGCGGGGTCGGCCATCATCGTCTCCACCTCACCTTCGGGCAGGGCCAGCAGTTCCGGCTCCATAAACGCGCTCGCCGCACCCACAACGCCAGCCAGCGTACCCGCGCGGTCGCTCATCGCCTGATACTTGGCGTTCGTGCTGTCCTCGTTGTTTTTCATCATGGCGTAAACATAGAGCGCTTCAAATTCCTCGTCCATCTTGGCCATCGCGGCAAGCGTTTCGAGGATGGCTTCGCGGCCCTTGCTCAGCGTGCCCGCACGCTCGGCGAACGCGTCGGCCTGTGCCTTAATCGCGACGAACGCCTCTTCCCACGCTTCGTCGCTGGCGTAAATACGCGTCAAATCCCACGTATAACGCGGGTCAACCGTCTCTCTGGTCAGTTCCTTTTCCATATGTCAACACCCTTTCTGTGTTTTTTCACAAAGCCGCATACGAACGCGCCATGTGCGCCCCTGCTATTTATTTCCGATTAGTTTTTCAAGCTCTGGAGCGGCGCGGGGATGCGTCCGCCGCGTGCGATAAAGGCTTCCGCCGAATACGGGCTGACGCGCATGATGGGCGCGCGCCCGAACAGGCCGCCAAACTCCACCTCGTCGCCGACGGTCTTGCCCGGGGCGGGGATGATGCGCACGGCGGTCGTCTTGCTGTTGACCATGCCGATGGCCGCTTCATCCGCAATGATGGCCGCGATGGTCGAAGCGGGCGTATCGCCCGGCACGGCAATCATATCCAGACCGACCGAGCAGACGCAGGTCATCGCCTCCAGCTTTTCAAGGCTCAGCGCGCCGCGCGCCGCAGCGTTAATCATGCCGATATCCTCGCTGACGGGGATGAACGCGCCCGAAAGGCCGCCGACGTGGCTCGACGCCATCACGCCGCCCTTTTTCACCGCGTCGTTGAGCAGGGCCAGCGCCGCAGTCGTGCCGTGGCAGCCGCAGACCTCAAGACCCATCTCTTCCAGAATGTGGGCGACGGAATCGCCCATCGCGGGCGTCGGTGCGAGGGACAAATCGACAATGCCGAACGGCACGTTCAGCCGCGCGGAAGCCTCCTTGGCAATCAGCTGGCCCACGCGCGTGATTTTGAACGCCGTGCGCTTGATGGTCTCGGCCACCACGTCAAACGGCTGGCCCTTCGCCTCGTTTTCCAGCGCGCGCTTAACCACGCCCGGGCCGGAAATGCCCACGTTGATGCAGCAGTCGCCCTCGCCCGGCCCGTGGAACGCGCCCGCCATGAAGGGGTTGTCCTCCACAGCGTTGGCAAAGACGACCAGCTTCATGCAGCCAGAAGCATCCGTATCCGCCGTCGCGGCGGCGATGTCCTTGACTGCCTGCCCGCACAGGCGCACCGCGTCCATGTCGATGCCCGCGCGGGTGGAAGCCACGTTGACCGACGAGCAGACGCGCTCCGTCGTGGAAAGTGCCTCCGGCAGGGACGCAATCAGCGCGCGGTCGGAAGCGGTCATGCCCTTCTGCACCAGCGCCGTGTAACCGCCGATGTAGTTGACGCCCGTCTCTTTGGCCGCCGCGTCCATCGCGCGCGCGACGACGACGGGGTCGCCGCAGGCCGCCGCCACAAGGCTGGCCGGCGTGACGGAAATACGCTTGTTGACAATCGGTATGCCGAACTCGCGTTCCAGCGTTTCGCCCGTCTTGACCAAATCCTTCGCCTGCCCGGTGATGCGGTCATAGACGTTTTTGTAGAGGATTTCCTTGTTCGGGTGCACGCATTCATAGAGCGAAATGCCCATTGTAATCGTGCGGATATCGAGTTTTTCCTCGGTAATCATCCGCACGGTCTGCAAAATTTCGGATGTGTTGATCATCTCGCGCCTCCGTCAAATGCGGTGCATCGCGTCGAAAATTTCGCTGCGCTGGATGCGGATTTGCAGCCCCAGCTCCCCGCCCAGCGCGGAAAGCTCCGACGAGAGCGCGTCAAAGTCGCTCAGCGACACATCCACAATCATCATCATGTTGAACATGCCGGAAAGCACGGTCTGCGAAATATCCAGAATATTGGCGTCGTGCCGCGCCAGCGCCGCGCTCACGCGGGCAATGATGCCGATGGTATCGTTGCCGACGACGGTCACGACCGCCTTGTTCTTCTTATCCATGGGGGATTTCCTCCTTCTGCCTGCCAAGCGGCAAAATCTGCCTTTTATTGTACAGCGGGACGGGCAAAAAAGCAACCGCTCATTGCGCGTCAATCAATCGCATGCAGCAATCCGCCACTTCCTGCGGGCTGTCGCACAAAGCGTCCGCGCCGGAGAGTTCCTCGCGGCTGCCCATGCCGTAGGTCACGCCGACGGCATAAGCGCCCGCTGCGCGCGCGTTTTGAATATCCGTCGCGCGGTCGCCCACCACGACGATGACCTGAGCGTTCAGCTCCTGCTGCCACTGGCGAATGCGCTGCGCCTTGGTCACACCGCTGACAAAGCCGCTGTGCAGCGTGATATACGGCGAAAGGGCGAAGGTCTCGATGCAGGCATCGCAGTAGCGCGCGCTGCCGTTGGTCAAAATGGCCAGCGCCGCGTGGGCCGACAGGCTTTCCAGCATCCGGCCCGTGCCTGGGAACATGTGCCCAATGGCTCGCGTCAGCTCCACGTCGGTCTGGTCCACCAGCTCGTCATACAGCGCGCGCCTGTCCGGCCCGATGCCCATCACGCGGCAGACCTCGTCCGCGTCCGGGCCGTTGAAGCTGTCCGCCAGCTCGTCGGTAATCTGCCCGAAGCCCATCAGCGCGAACACGCGCTTATAGCTCTCCCGAGCCAGCTCGCGGCTGTCGGCAATCGTGCCGTCCAAATCAAAGACAATCAGCGCCGGATGCCGCACCGTGCGCAGATACGCGCCGCAGTCCGCGCGCGCCATCGTGCTCTCCACCCGCTTCGCCCCCTTTATCGTTTTTTCGTCTGTTTTTTTGCAGAATGCCTAAAAAAATCCGTTCGACGGTGTTCGACAAACGTTTCGGTTGAGCATCCCCGATAAGTCTGTTATGATACACATGCCCAAATCAGAAAGGAGCCATGTATGCCGCCATTATATACCCTCACCCGCCAGCGCAGCCTGCTGGAAAACGCATGTCTTTCCCCCGCCTCCGACGGCGAGCTGCTGGTCATGAGCCAGAGCCTTGACCGCATGATTGTCCGCGCCCAGCGCATCCGAAAGGCGTCCTTCCGCCGCGCGGCGCTGAAGGCCAGGCGGCCGCGTCAGCCGCGCGCTTCCTTAATGACGCCCTTGCGGTAAGCCGTAATCAGGCGCATCAAATCGTCGATGCGGCAGCGCAGATCCTCGCCCTCGTCCGTATCGTCGATAAGCAGGCGGCGGGGCATCTGCTTGACCAGGCTCTGCACGGAGTGGATATCCTGCTCGGCGGAAATCGCCGCGGCTGTCGATTCAAACGGCTGGTGCGCAACCAGATTCAGCTCGTGCGAGGTGAAGATGAGCGTGTAACCCGCAATGCCCGTCACCGGCTGATACGCGCGGGAAAGGCCGCCGTCGATGACCAGCAGCCGCCCGCCCGCGCGAATCGGGCTTTCGCCCTGCCCCAGCTTGACCGGCACGTGGCCGTTGATAATGAAACCCGAATCGGACAGACCAAACTCGCTGAGAATGCGCAGAGCGGTCTGTTCGTCGTTTTGGAAGTCGTAATACGGGTTTTTGTTTTCCGTGTGCGTGGCCTTGTCCGCGACGAAATAGCGCTCAAACGTCGCCATCTTGTCCTTGCCGAAGAGCGGCGAGTTCGGCCCGCTGCCCAGATACCACAAAAAGTCCTGCCCGTCCTCGCGTTCCGGCGTGCCCAGCGTGGAAAAATAGCCCTGTCGGGCCTTGGCATCCGCCGCGTCCGTCGCCTCGCGCCCGCGCAGCGCCTCGTCCACATGCACCGGCACAACCGCGAAATCGCCGTTTTTATCCATCGGGATGCAGCCGTGGTAGAGCAGATTGCCGTTGCAGCGCAGATACATGCCGCCCGCGCTGTACAGAAACTGCACATGCCGCTGAAGCTTTTCGGAATGCGCAAATTCGAGCACCATGCGCTCCATCACCTCGCGCTCAAGCGGCGTGAGGGCATACGGGTCGGCGGGGTCAATCGTCGGGAACGAGCAGCTGCGCAGCGGATAGGTTTTGCCGTCCAGCTCGACCGTCTTGTTTTCAAAATCGATGCGGTGCAGAATGCGGCGGCTCTCCATGTTGTATTCGGGATGGCGGCTGAGCAGCTGGCCCTCCAGTTTGAATTGCAGAATCGCGGCCGCCTTGTGCATGCGCGCCAGCTCCATCTCGTCCTCGTGCAGCTCCTCGCCGTTGTCACGCGGCAGAAACGCCTCGCACGGGTCATCCGCATAACAGGCCGCCGCCAGCGTCGCCAGCGGGCGCAGCGATATGCCGTAACCAACTTCCAGCGTTTCGAGATTGCCGTATTTGACGGAGGTCACGATGACCTGCGCGATGCAGACTTCGGAAAGCGCCGCTGCGCCCATCCACGCGATGTCGTGGTTGCCCCACTGCACATCGACCTGATGATAGTTTTCCAGTGCATCCATGATGAGGTCGGCACGCGGCCCGCGGTCGAAGATATCGCCGATGATATGCAGACGGTCGATGGCCAGCGCCTGAATCACGTCGCTCAGCGCGATAATCATCGCGTCGGACTGCCCCGTTTCCAGTATGGACTGCATCACCTCGCGGTAATAGCCCTCCTTGTCGGGTGTGTTGTCGCTGAGCAGCATTTCTTCCATCAGCGAGCCCATCTCGCGCGGCATCGCGTCGCGCACGCGCTTTCGGGTGTATTTCACCGAGCACATGCGGCAGACCTCGAGCAGCCGATAAATCGTCAGCCGATACCACTCCGCGTTGACAACCCCCTGCTTTTTGAGCAGCGCCAGCTTCTCATCCGGATAATAGATGAGCGTGGAGAGCATATCCCGCTCGTGGCTGGAGAGGATATCGCCGTACAGGTCGTTGATTTTGCGCTTGATGACGCCGCTGGCGTTATGCAGAATATGCAGAAAAGCGGCGTGCTCGCCGTGTAAATCCGAAAGGAAATGCTCCGTGCCCTTGGGCAGGCGCAGCACGGCGCGAAGATGCGCCACCTCGGCGGACGCCTCCTGAATGGTTCGATACTGCTTGCGAAGCAGCTTCAGATAGCGGATTTCCTGCGGAGAAAAACTCTCTCTCACGGCGGGACGCCTCCTTCTCTTTTGATGCGGCATTTTTCAGACCGTCGGTCTGTTTTTTCTTATTGCAACCGATTTGCAGCCGCTTATTTTGCCTTCGCGATGCATTCCACCTCAATGGAAAGGCCCATCGGCAGGGCGGAAACCTCCACGCACGTGCGCGCCGGATAATTCGGGCCGAAAACCTCGGCATACAGCTTGTTGACCTCACCGAAATCCGCGATGTTGGTCAGGTAAACCGTCGTCTTGAGCACGTCGCCTGTGTCCGCGCCCAGCTCGCCGAGCACGGTCTTGATGTTTTCAAACGCCTGGGCCGCCTGCGCCGGCGTGCCGCCCTCGGGCGCTTTGCCCGTCTGCGGATTCACGCCGATCATGCCGCTCATGTAGATGATTCCGCCGTAGATCGCCGCCGTGCAATACGGGCCGACCGCCGCCGGGCCCTTCTGCGTTTTGAAGCATACCTTTTCCATGATGTTATCCTCCCTGTCGTTGTATCCTGCAAGCGCTTTGTCAGCGCATTTTATGCGCATTTCATGACGCTTTCCGCATCCGTTGTTGATTCCGCCGCCATCAGTTTCTCTGCCGCACGCCGACGTAGACAATCTGCGCCACGGCTTCATAGGTGTTTTCGGAAACGACCTCGGTCTGTTCCGCGGTTTCGTTCACGCGCCTGACCGTCACGCGGTAGCCGGGCATGGCTTCGCCGACCGGAACGCGTTCATCCGTATACGTCGCGTAGCGCCCCTCGCTGTCGCGCACATAGACGGGATCCTGCGGCGCGTCTATCGTTTCCGACTCGCTGACGAGCGAAAACCGCCCCTCAGTCTCCTGCCCGATGAGCTGCAATTCCATCGTCTGCCCGCCGTTTTCCACATAAACGCGCGCGGTCAAAAACAGCGGCATATCCGTGTTGTTTGTGAAAACCAAATCCAGACCCTGGTCGGAAACGGCGGCCTCCAGCCCGATTTCGCAGTAATCGACCGGATACACCGCCGCGCTGCGTTCGTTGATTTCCAGCCCGCCGAGCAGCGCCAGTCGGTACAGCGCGGTGGAAACCTGACACACGCCGCCGCCCACGCCCGCGATATTCTGCCCGTATGCGGGTTCCTCCGCCGCCGCGTAGCCGGATTCCTCCGTCCGCAGACCGACGGTCTGATTGAAGGACAGACTCTCGTTCGGCTCGATGCGCACGCCCTGGAACTGAATCGCCGCAAGTGCCGCGTTTTCCTGTGCGGCCGCGCTGCCGGAGAGCGGCACAACCACCCGCGCGCGAAGCACCGTCGCATTTTCCAGCTCCACGCGATAGACCTTCGGCGAAAGCTCTTTGGGCTTGAGCGCTTCCGTTTCGGGGCTCAGGCTCAGCATCGCTTCTTCGATTCGCGCCCGAATCGCATCGGTTTCCAGCTCCCGCCCCGCCTGCTCATCCGTAAAGCGGAACGGCTCGCTGTTGCCCGCCACATAGGTCACGGTTGCATCCACCGCGTCGCAGTCGATATCGGCCTTGATGCCGGCGAGGAACGCATCCACCGCATCCATGTCATAGGTCAGGACGGGCTTTTCCGCCCTGCCGTCGCCGCGCAGAGACAGCATCGCCAAATAGCGCGTGAGCATATTGCCGCCGCGGCCAATCTGCCAGAGCGGGTCGAGCGTCGCCGCCGTATCCACGCCGAGCGACACCGCCGCGCTGTCCAGCGTGTAGGTTTTATCGTTCCACGTCAGGGTGTAACGCCACGCGGAAACCGCGTCGTCCGTCAGCATCGCCAGCGCCGCCGCGCCCTCCTGCGCCGTCAGCCCGCCGAGCGCATAGCCGGAGACCGACGTATTCGGCAGAAACGCGTCGGCATACGGCGCGGTCTGCGCATAGAGAAACAGCGTGCACGAACCGATGAGCACCGCAATCAAAAAGATAATCAGCGAAACAACGCCCGCCGTGCCGATTCCTTTTTTGCGCTTTCTGTTCTTTTTCGGCTTCTTCGGCGGTTTCGCCTTGGGGGGCGCGCTTTTCTGCGGCGGCGTATAGCCCGCCTGTGTCATCGTCGGCAACCCGATCACCTCGCTTTGGTTTCTGTCCTTATTTTATGCGTATCCGTGTAGTTTCATTTCAAATTTAAGACGCGAAAGGCTGCATCAGAAATCGATGCGGTTCAGCAGTTTCTGCACATCCGCTTCCATCGCTGCCCAGCGGTCAAGCCCCTCGCCGATGCAGCTTTGGCGCACCTGCGGGCCGTGGAAATCACTTCCGCCCGTCACCAGCATGTCCTCCCGCTCGGCCAAACGGCGAAGAAACGGCAGACTGTTGTTCGCCGCGCTGGGGTGATAGACCTCGATGCCCGCCAGCCCCTGTCCGTGCCACTCGTGCACCAGCGCTTCAAGGGCCATCTCGCCCATTTTCAGCTCCATCGGATGCGCCAGCACGGCCACGCCGCCCGCGCCCGCAATCAGCTTGGCCGCCTCCGCGACCTTCACTTCCGTCTTGGGCACATAGCCGCATTTGCCGGGCAGCAGATACTTGTCAAATGCGTTGCTGACCGAGTTGGCATAGCCCGCCTCCACCAGCGCGCGCGCCACATGCGGCCGCGCCACAACGCCGCGCGCCAGCTCCATCACGCGGTCCAGCGAAATTTCCGCGCCGTTTTCACGCAGTCGCCGCACCATCTCTTCTGCGCGCGCCTGCCGCTCCATGGTGCGCATGCGGCAAAATTCCAGCATTCGCTCGTCGTAAGGGTCAAAACCGTAACCGAGGATGTGTATCTCCTTCTGCGCACCGCAGCTCAGCTCCACGCCGGGGATGAGCGTCACGCCGCAGTCCCGCGACGCGTCCTGTGCGCGCGAAATGCCCGCCACGCTGTCGTGGTCCGTCAGGGCCAGATGGGTAAAGCCCAGCTCCGCCGCCAGCGCGACCAGCTCATCGGGTTCCAGCGTGCCGTCCGACGCGGTGGAATGAAGGTGCAAATCCGCTCTCATGTCGTCTCCTCCTCGGTTCTATCGTTCTGTCTGCCTTTCCGTGTCGCGCAAAACTTTCGCGCGATAGGGAAAAGCAGACGCCGCGCCTTTTCCGGCACGGCGTCCGCCTGTCTGTTAAACCTGTTCCGGCTCTTTGAGTGTGTTTTCTTCCCGCTTTTCGGGGCAAGGCTCGCCCTTGAGGAAGGCCACGAACTCCGCGCGGTCGATGGTCTCTTTCTCCACCAGCAGGTCGGAAAGGCCGTCGAGCTGGGCGCGATGCTCGGTGAGAATCGCCGTGGCGCGCGCCAGCGCGTCGTTCATCTTGTGCTGCACCTCCGCGTCGATGCGCGCGGCGACGTCCTCGCTGTACGTGCGGCTCTGCTGGCCGTAATCGCGCGCGAGGAACACCTCGTCGTGGTCGCCGCCGAGATAAATCGGCCCCATGTCGTCGCTCATGCCGTACTGCGTCACCATGCGGCGGCAGATATCGGTCGCGCGCTGCAAGTCGCTGCTCGCGCCGGTGGACATCTGCCCCATGACCAGCGTTTCGGCCGCATAGCCGCCCAGCGCCATCGCCACAAAATCCAGCAGCTGGGCGCGGGTGGTGAAGTCACTCTCCTTATCCGGCAGCAGCAGCGTGTGGCCGCCGCTCCCGCCGCGGGGCATAATCGTCACCAGATGCACATCGTCGCAGCCTTCGAGCAGCTCGCCGACAATCGCGTGGCCCGCCTCGTGGCAGGCGACAAGGCGCTTGTCCTCGTCGCTGACGATGTGGCTCTTCTTCTCCGGGCCCATCTGTACGCGCTCAATCGCGTCGTTCAGATGGCGCATGGTGATTTTATCCTTGCCCTCGCGCGCGCAGAGAATCGCCGCCTCGTTCATGATGTTTTCCAAATCCGCGCCCGCGAAATACGGCGTGCGCTTGGCGATGTTGGCCAAATCCACATCGTCCGCCAGCGGCTTTTCCTTTGCGTGCACGCGCAGAATCGCCTCGCGGCCGCGCACGTCGGGGTAGCCGACGGTAATCTGGCGGTCAAAACGGCCCGGGCGCAGCAGCGCGGGGTCGAGAATATCCTTGCGGTTCGTCGCCGCCAGCACAATCACGCCCTCGTTCACCGCGAAGCCGTCCATCTCGACGAGCAGCTGGTTGAGCGTCTGCTCGCGCTCGTCGTGGCCGCCGCCCATGCCTGCGCCGCGTCTGCGGCCCACCGCGTCGATTTCATCGATAAAGACGATGCACGGCGCGTGCTTCTTCGCTTGGTCGAACAAATCGCGCACGCGGCTCGCGCCCACGCCGACGAACATCTCCACAAAATCCGAACCGGAGATGGACATAAACGGCACGCCCGCTTCGCCCGCAACGGCCTTCGCCAGCAGGGTTTTGCCCGTGCCGGGCGGGCCGACGAGCAGCACGCCCTTGGGGATGCGCGCGCCGACCGCCGTAAAACGCCGCGGGTTCTTAAGGAACTCGACCAGCTCCTGCATCTCTTCCTTTTCTTCGACCGCGCCCGCGACGTCCGCAAAGGTGACGCGGTTGCCGTCCGGCTCAAACACGCGCGCGGGGCTGTGGCCGAAGGTCATCATCTTGCCGCCACCGCCGCCCTGCTGGCGCATCATCATCATCCAGAACGCCATCAGGCCGACCGTCATGATGATATACGGCAGCATTTCCAGCAGCCACGGCGTGGCCGGCTGGGGCAGATAGCTCAAATCAAAGCCGAGGTCGATTTCGGTGATTTCATCCGCCGACACGTCCGCCTTGCGCGCGGCCAGCTGACGGCAGGTCTCCACAAACGTGTCCCGCGAAATGACGGCGCTGAAATCGTAGGCCGAGTTTGAAAACGCGCTCAGCGGAATCGTGCTCGCCTTCATATGCGCATAGGCCACGTCATCCTCCAGCGCAACCGCATCGATAACCCCGCCGTCGATGTATTCAAACAGCTTGGCCGCCTCGATCCGCTGACCGCGCTGGCTGCTGAACGACGACGAGAACAGCTGCGCGGCAATCAGCACGCCGATGATAATCAGCGCGTAAATCGGAAAGCCCTTATATGATTTTTTCAATGGGAACCTCCAGTTGACGCGGCTTCACGCCGCGGCGAAAAGAATTTTATTCGTAGATTTCCGGACGAAGCACGCCGATATCCGGCAGGTTGCGATACTTTTCGGCATAGTCAAGGCCGTAACCGACGACAAACTCATCCGGAATCGTGAAGCCGAAGTAATCCACATGCAGCGGCACGCGGCGGCGCTCCGGCTTATCCAGCAGCGTGGCGATGTGCAGCGAGGCCGCGCCGCGGCTGAGCAGGTTCTCCTTGAGGAAGGAGAGCGTCATGCCGGAATCGACGATATCCTCGATAATCAGCACGTCCTTGCCGTTAATCGGCTTATCCAAATCCTTGAGGATGCGCACCACGCCGGAGGACTTGGTCGCGCTGCCGTAGCTGGAAATCGCCATGAAATCCATCGTCATCGGCAGGTCGATTTCGCGAATCAGATCCACAAAGAACACCACCGCGCCCTTGAGAATGCAGATGACCGTCAAATCCTTGCCCTCAAAATCGCGGGTGATTTCCGCGCCCATTTCCTTGACGCGCTTGGCAATCTGGTCGCGTGTAATCAGCAGCTCGTCCTTCAGATCGGCATACGTTTTTCTTTGTTCACTCATGCTTTTGTTCCCCCTGATTATTTTGATTTTGATTGTTGTCGGGCTGCCGCCGAGCGGAAATCGCCGTCAAACCGATTGAGCATCTCAACCAGCACGCGCGCGCCGCCCGCACCGCGGCATATCTCAGCCGGACGAACGCCCGGCATCCATAGCACTGTGTTTCCCTGTTTGAGCACGGGCACGCTTCTGCGCAGCGCATGCTCCACGTTTTCCAGCAGTTTTTTCATCCGAACGGGCCGATTCAGCCCAAACGGCGTCATCGTGTCGCCGCTCTGCCACGGCGCAATCGCCGCGCCTTGCAGCAGACTTTCATCCATCGCCTGGCTGTGCACGCCGTCGCCCGTCTCGCCCGCCTCGGCCGCGCGAATGCGCACCGTGCCGAACGGCGTTTCGGTCTCGCCCCGCGGGTTGAGCGCCGTCGGCAAGACGGTTTCGTCCTTGCGGAGGACGGCAACGTAAGCCGCACCGATTTCCGCCCGCGCGCCGCCCGTCAGATTGACCGTGCCGCCCGTCGGCAGCAAATCGAGCATCTGCGAAACAGCCAATGCGCTCTGCGTGGGCACGCCCACCGTCTCGATTAAGCGGACAATCGCGCGCCCCGCAAGCGCCGGATGCAGCCCCGAAAGCTTGACCTTCGGCAGGCATGCGCCGTTCGCCAGCATGAGCGGCCGATGCAGTCCCAGCTCGCAAAGCCGCGCGGAAAAGTAATCCTCATCCCGCTGGGCCGACAAAGCCAGCCGGGCCAGCGCCGCCCTCGCGTCGGGATACGCCGCTTCCAGCGCGGGCAGAGCCGCGTGGCGGATGCGGTTTCGCGCGTAATCCTGACAGGCGTTGGTTTCATCCTCGCGCCACGGCTGGCCGATGCTTTGCAGATAAGCGCGCAACTGTTCCGGCGTAAACGTCAGCAGCGGGCGGATGAGATTTCCCCGCCGCGCGCGCATCGCGCAAAGCCCGCGAATGTCGCTGCCCCGCGCCGCGTGCATCAGCACAGTTTCCGCCTCATCGCCCAGATGGTGCGCCAGCGCGATTTCGTCCGCGCCGACGGCTTTCGCCGTCTCCGTCAGAAAATCGTAGCGAAGCGTCCGCGCCGCGTCCTCCAGCCCGCATTTATGCGCCCCGGCATAGGCCGCCGCGTCCACCCGCTTGCCGTAAAACGGAATGTTCTTTTGTGCGCACAGTGCTTCCACAAAGCGCATATCCTCTGCCGAGGCCGCGCCGCGAATGCCGTGCTCCACATGTGCGCAGGAAATTTGAAGCGGAAACGTTTCCCGAATTTCATCAAACAGACACAGCAGCGCCGTCGAATCCGCGCCGCCGCTCACCGCGACCAGCACATGCCGACCGGGCAAAACCCCGCACGCTTCCTTTAGGCGGATGACAAATGTTTCCCGCATGCTCATACTCCTATCTACACAGTTTCTATTGTACCCTTTAACCGCGAAATTGGCAAGGCTTACGGGCAAAAAAAGCGGTGGGATTCGCTGTAAAACGGCAAGTCAAACCCCTGTGCGGTTTTTCCGAAGCATATATAATATGAAAGTTTTGCGTAAGCAGAAAGGATGGACGCTTTTTAGTTTTTCGCATGATTTCATTCTGTAAAGTTATTCTCAAGCCGTTTACGCTCTCAAAAATATGCCGTCAGGCTATGATTTAGCGGGTTTAGGTTTTTTACTATAAATGAGCAAATCCGAAAATCTGCACAAATTTGATAAACGACCACCCATTGTAGGGGCGCGCAGGGCGCTGTCCTTTTTCTGTGAAAAACGCGCCCGTTTCACGAATGCGCGTCCGCACTTTATGCAGAATTTGTTTTTTGCTCATTCATAGTTTTTTACATAACTCCCGCAGGTTGTTAAAATGTTCAGCAACGATAAAAGAGCGAACGCGTTGCGTGTGCGTTCGCTCTTTTTATGCCGTTTTTTACGGTGTCTTGTGAAGCAATTTTTGAATCCGATGCTTGTTTTCCCGTTATGCCGTTCGGCCCACGCCGAGACGGTCCGCGACCAGAGCGATAAACTCGCCGTTGGTCGGCTTGTCATCCAGCGAGCAGACGTTCTTGCCGAACGCCTCGTCCAGCGCTTCGATGCGGCCGCGGTTCCATGCCACCTCAATCGCGTGGCGGATGGCGCGCTCAACCTTGCTGGATGTCGTGCCGAAGCGGCGCGCGATGCCGGGGTAAAGCTCTTTGGTGATGCGGCTCATCAAATCGGGGTTTTCCATCACCATGCGCACGGCTTCGCGCAGATACTGATAGCCCTTGATGTGCGCGGGAATGCCGACCGTCAGGAAGAGATTGGCGATGCGCTCTTCCAGCGTGTCGCCCGGGGTCTTGCCCCCCTGCTTCTGAATCATCTTGGCGCTGAGCGCTTCGGCGCGCAGGCTCTCGCCCGCCGCCTCGTAGACGCGCTGGGCCAGCATCATGAAATCAAACGGCTTGACCATGTAATAGTTCACGCCCAGATTCACCGCGCGGGAGATAAAATCGTCGCGCCCCAGCGCGGTCAGCGCAATCACGCCCGGCTGCTTGGCGAGCTTCATCGCCTGAAGACGCTCGAGCACCGCATAACCGTCCATCTGCGGCATAATCAGGTCGCAGACCAACACATCCGGCTCGCATTCGGTCACCAGCCGCAGCGTTTCCACGCCGTCGCCCGCCGTGCCGACGACCTCGATGCCGTTCTGCTCCTGCAAATACTCCGCAACCATATCCCTCAGCTGTATATTGTCATCCGCAACAACCACGCGTACCGTATCCATTCTGGCAACCTCCTGTAAAACGATTTCTTGGTTTTCTGTTGTCGGATTCCGCTTTTGCGTCCTATCTCTACGGGATATATCCGACATTTTTTGCTTCACGCTTGAATTTTATGCGCAAAAATGTGAAATATAACTCTATTGCGAAAAAATCCGCCTCTTTTTTGAACCGTTTTTGCCGTTTTTTCGGGAATCACCCGTCCGCGCGGCGGATATACGGCTCAAGCAGCCGCATGATTCTGTCCGCCGAGGCGGGCGCGTATCGCGGCGACTGCGCCATCGTGACAAAATCAAAACCCGTTTCGTGAAACGAGCGATAATCGTCGAATACCTCAAACGGGACGACCGGTTCGCGCCCGTTTGCCGGTTCCATCAGTGCGGAAATCGAGCTGCGCAGATGGATGTTCCCCTCCGCGTCGAGCAGCCGGGGCGGAATATCCTGCCGAGACTTCGGATTGCGCACGTAGACCAGCCGACGCACCCAGCGGAAAGCCAGCGCGAAGAGCAGATAGTTCGCTTCGTCCAGCTTTTTGCCCGCGCGATAGTTTTCCAGCGTCGCCCGCGCCTGCGGGCTGCGCGTCAAGACCGCCTTGAGCACAAAATCCGTTCCCGGCGGGCCGAACGCCAAATCCGAATGCGTATCCACGTGAATCACGTCGAACGGCGCACGCAGCTCGCCCGCACGCATGCGCGCCTGCCAGAAATCCAGCGCCTTGTCGTGCGTGTCGAAAATCAGCCCGGGGATAGGATGCGCGCGGCTCAGGCCGCACTGCTCCTCCAGAAAAGCGATGATTTGCGCGTCGTCATACGGCGCGGCGCAAAGCTCGGACGGCCTTTCCCCTTTCGGCGCGAGCGGACACGCATCCGTCAGAAAGAAATCCATATCCAAGTCGAGCACCTTCATCTTTCGCGTCCCCCAACAGTCTTTGTTGTTTATTATAGCATCCTTTTGTCCATCAGGCAAGCGGTTACATGTGCATGTTTGGCGAAATGGATAAATGCCGAACGTTTTAACATCTGCGGTCAAATGTAATTTTCTTTACAACGTCGCTTTAAGCCGCCGCGAAGCGAAGCGGGAGTCTGAGGGCTCAGCCCTCAGGCGGGTGCGGGCAGCCGCCCGCCGTAGCCCATATTTTTTCAAAAAACGCAAGTTTCAGAGCAGAATGCGAAGCATTCTACGATTGAAACGCCTTCAAATGCGCAAGCACACAAAAAAGCCGGAAAGCGTCGTTTCGTCCCGCTTTCCGGCTCTGTTTCTTAACAAAATCTTTATGTGTCGCACTCGGCCATGCGTTCCGTAAAGAACCGCGCCGCGCCAATCATGCCCGCGTCGTTGCCCAGCGTCGCGCGCTCCACCGTCAGCCCTTCGGCAAAACGCGGCATCACGCCGCCGAGTACGCGCGCCCGCAGAGGCTTCATCAGCAGCTCCTCCTGCGCGCTCACGCCGCCGCCGATGAGCACCGCTTCGGGGTTGAAGATGTGCACCAGACCCGTCACGCCCGCCGCAATGTCGTCTATCCACGCGCTCAAAACGCCGAGCATCGCCGCGTCGCCCCGCCGCGCGCGGTCGAAAATGACGCGCCCGTTGAGCTGCATCTCCCCCGTCGCCTCCTCGGCGCGCCGAACA
Source organism: uncultured Clostridia bacterium (assembly GCA_934675735.1). Taxonomy (GTDB): domain Bacteria; phylum Bacillota; class Clostridia; order Christensenellales; family Aristaeellaceae; genus Ventricola. The sequence goes on along the minus strand of CAKURR010000001.1, from coordinate 19,871 downwards.
AGCGCCGTCGTCGCCGCGTAATGTTCCAAACAACCGCGCTTGCCGCACGGGCAGGGCGCGCCGTCCTGATAGAGGGTGAAATGCCCCAGCTCGCCCGCAATGCCGCGCGCGCCGCCGTAAAGCCTGCCGTTCAATACCACGCCGCCGCCCACACCCGTGCCGAGGGTGAGCATCAGCACGTTCTGCCTGCCGCGCGCCGCGCCCGCAAAGCACTCGCCCAGCGCCGCCGCGTTCGCGTCGTTGAGCGCCCACACCGGCAGATGAAAGCGCGCTTCCATTTCTTCTTTGATGCGTGAGCCCTCGTAACCGGCAATCTTGCCGTTTGTGCCGATAACGACGCCCGTCCGGTCGTCCACCTGCCCCGTCGCAGAAACACCGATGCCCGCGACTTGGGCCTTCTCTCGGCGCAGAAACGCCTCCGCTTCGCGCATCACCGTCGTCAGAATCGGCGTTTGGTAGCCGTCAAAACAGACGCTTGCTTCGTGCCGCGCGTGCACCGCGCCGCGCTCATCCACCAGGCCCATTTTAACGGCCGTTCCACCGATATCGATGCTCAAAATCATGCAGTGCCCTCCGAATCCGTGCCCAATCAGTGCTGGCCGATTGCAGCCATGAACCGCGATGCGATTTCCAGCGGACGGGTGATGGCGCCGCCGACGACAACCGCCCACGCGCCCAGCTCCAGCATCTTTTTCGCCTGTTCGGGCGTGTGCACGCGTCCCTCCGCGATGACCGGACAGGGCAGCTCGGCGACCATCTGCCGCACCAGCTCGTAATTCGGGTCGCCCTTGCAGTCCGCCGTCTGCGGCGTGTAGCCGTTCATCGTGCTGCCGACCAAATCCGCGCCCGCGGCGTAGGCGGCCTTTGCTTCCTCCAGCGTGGCGCAGTCCGCCATGATGATGATATTCGGATACTTCGCCTTCACCTGCTTCAAAAACTCGGGCGCGGTCAACCCGTCGCCGCGCGTGCAGGCCGTGCAGTCGATGGAAATGATATCCGACAGGGCCTCCATGCACTCGTCCACCTCGCGCATGGTCATGGTGATGCGGCCCGTGTAGCCCGGGTATTCACGCTTGATGAGGCCGATGACGGGCAGGCCCGTTTCTTCTTTAATACCCACGATATCGCGCACGGAGCTGGTGCGAATCATCTTTGCGCCCGCCTGCTTGGCCGCGCGCGCCATCAGCGGCATCACCGAGCGGTCTTTATCATACAGCGGCTCGCCCGGGGTGGCCTGGCAGGAGACGATAATCGTCCCCTTCATCAAAGCAAGCAGTTCGTCCTTCGTCATGGTCGTGTCCTCCCTTATGTGTTATGGTTCTTGCGTTAAAACTCTTCGTAAGAATCGCTCATCAGATATTTGCCGGAAGAGAAATGCGCCTCCATTGCCTGGGCGAACGCGCGGTAATCGTAATGCTCCAGCGCGGCGACGATCGCCTCGTGCTTGGTGACGGAATACGCCAGATGCGGCGATTTGCGTTCGAGCTGGAAACCGCGGTCCACGCTCCAAATCGCCTCCATCAGCGAATTGAGCACCTCGTTTTTCAGCGGGCGGAACAGCGCCATGTGAAATTCCCTGTCCGCCTCGCTGAACGCGCCCGTGGTTTCCCAGCTTTCGCGGATGTTTTCGACACACTTGCGCATATAGGCGATATCCTCGCCGCTGAGCGCCTTGAACGCCTGGCGCATGTAACCCAACTCCAGCATTTTGCGGATGCCGAACATCTCGCGCACGCGCGCGTCGTCCTCCGGCTCGCCCATATTGAAGAAGAGCACGTTTTGAAAGATGAAATCCAGGTTGAAATCCTTCACCTGGGTGCCGCGCCCGGGGCAGGCCTGCACCATGCCCATCAGCTCCATGCTCTTGATGGCCTCGCGCAGCACGTTGCGGCTCACGCCCCAGCGCTCGCACATGGCCTGTTCGGTGGGCAGCATGTCGCCCGCCTTGAGCCCGTTGGCGATGATGTAGCTGCGGATTTCGCGAAATGTTTCCAAATACAGCTTTTCGGCTTTTTTCACGCTTATCCCCCTGTCCTTTGCGCGGCTTCGCGCGCTTTGTATGACATTTTCGGTTTTTTATTATAAAGCAAAAGCGGTTTCCTGTCAATCCGTCCCCAAATTTTCCAATTTTTTGCCTGTAATTTTCTCGCAGTTAGATTTTTGTCGAAAATTTTTATCTGAAATTTACAAAATCGTCTTGACAGGCGGATTGATTTGTAGTACATTTGATTCAACGAAGGTCGGACGGCGATGTGCCGGCCTCACCCAACAACATCCCAGTTTCAAGGAGGATTTACCCATGAAGAAATTTGCCGCCCTGTTTCTGAGCCTGCTGCTCGTGCTGACGATGACCGCCGCGCTCGCCGAGACGGACATCACCCTCTGGACGTTCCCCATCGGCGATTGGGGCAATTCCGAAAAGGTTGACGAAATGCTCGCCGCCTTCAACGCCGTGCATCCGGAAATTAAAGTGACCGTCGAATACCTCGACTACACCAACGGCGACGCGCAGATTACCACGGCCATCGAAGCCAAGACCACGCCCGACATCGTGATGGAAGGCCCGGAGCGTCTGGTGGCCAACTGGGCGGCCGCCGGCAAGATGCTCCCGCTCAACGACCTGTGGACGGACGAGACCATCGCCGACATCAACGCCAACAACGCTTCCGTCGTGGCGACCTGTCAGGGCGCGGACGGCAACTACTACATGTATCCGCTGTGCATGACGGCGCACTGCATGGTCATCAACAAGACCGCGTTTGAGGCCGCCGACGCGATGCAGTACATCGACGAAGAGACCCACACTTGGACTGCCGAAGGCTTTGAAAACGCCCTTCGCGCCCTCGTGAACGCGGGCTACTACCCGACCGGCCTCATCTACTGCTCCGGTCAGGGCGGCGATCAGGGCACCCGCGCGCTGGTGACCAACCTCTACGACGGCCGCTTCACCAACGATGAGCACACCCTCTACACTATGGATTCCGAAGCCAACATCAAGAGCCTGACCAAGCTGCAGGAGCTGGCCAACGAAGGTCTCATCACCTTTGACGCCTCCATCAACGGCGGCGAAGAAATCGCTCTGTTCGTCAACGGCACCTCTCAGATGGCCTTCTGCTGGAACGCCGCTCAGGTTGCCAACAACAAGGATAAGCTGGCGGACGGCATCGAGCTGTTCCCGATGGCCTTCCCCTCCGAGGACGGCGTGCCGCGTCTGGACGGCGGCGTCTGGGGCTTCGGCCTGTTTGACAACGGCGACGACGAGAAGGTCGCGGCCGCGAAGGAATTCATCCGCTTCATCTGCGACGACGAGGCTCAGGTCCGCAACAGCGTTTACAACACCGGCTACTTCTCCGTCCGCGCTTCCGTGACCGACCTGTACGCCGGCACCGAGAAGGCCGCAAATGCGGATTACGCGATGTTCGTGCAGTATCTGGGCGACATCTATCAGGTGACGACCAACTGGACGACCCAGCGCTACGAGTGGTGGAACCTGCTCCAGCGCATCGGCGACGGCGGCAACGTGGCCGACGAAGTCGCGACCTACATCAAGAACGTGAACCTGTAAGCCCCTTCCCCCGCTTGGGGAAAACAACCGCATAACGCCGCGGCGCCTCTCCCGTTTCGGGCGGGGCGCCCGCTTTCTTGAAACACAGAAAACTGCGCGGCCCTGTGCCGCTGAAAGGGGAATTTGCGTGCAGCATACCGTCAACCGCCGCGAGCTGCGCAGTACACGCCGTCGCGAAAACATCTCCGGCTATCTGTTTATGGCTCCGGCGCTGCTGTTCTTCTTCGGCTTCGTCATTTTCCCGATGGTGATGTGTCTGGTCAACAGCACCTTCCGCTATACGCTGGCGGAATTTACATTCGTCGGGCTGGATAACTATGTCGCTCTTTTTCAGGATGCCAAATTCTATAAGTCCCTGACCAATACCCTGGTCATCGTGCTGGTCAGCGTGCCGTTTACCTGCCTGTTCTCGCTGTGGGTGGCTTCGCTGGTCTACAAGATGAAGGAAATTCCGACGGCCTTCTTCCGCTGCGTGTTCTATCTGCCGGTCGTCACCGGCTCGGTCGCGGTTACGGTCGTTTGGAAATGGATGTTCAATCCCTATTACGGCCTGCTGAACTACCTGTTCACTTCGCTGGGCGTCATCAGCAAAAACCTGAACTGGCTGGGCAGCGCCAACACCGCGCTGGGCTGTATCATCACGATTTTGCTGACAACCTCCATCGGCCAGCCCATCGTGCTCTATGTCTCCGCGCTGAGCAACGTCGATCATTCCCTCGTCGAAGCCGCGCAGGTGGACGGCGCGACGGATTTCCAGACCTTCTGGCGCATTAAGTGGCCGCAGATTATGCCGACCACGCTGTATATCCTCATCATCACCACCATCAACTCGTTCCAGTGCTTCGCGCTCATCGATTTGCTGACCTCCGGCGGTCCGAACGATTCGACGCTGACGCTCATGTATTACATCTACCACAACGCCGTGAAACTCAACAACTTCGGCTACGGCTGCGCGCTGGGCATCATCCTTGCGATTATCATCGCGGTTTTCAGCGCCTTGCAGTTCCGGCTGGCGAAAGAGTAAGGGGAGGGCCGTATTATGGATCATAGCGTAAGAAAGCTGACCCCTTACCGCGTCATCAGCATCGCGCTGCTCATCATCCTCGCGCTGATGATGCTCTTCCCTCTGTATTGGATTGTGACCGGCTCGGTCAAGGACGCGCGCACCATCAACTCGCGCACGCCCGCCCTCTTCCCCACCAACCCGACGCCGGATAACTACACCAAGCTCTTCTCCCGCCCCGCGTGGACGTGGATGCTCAACACCGTGTTCATCTGCGGCATGGCCATGCTGCTGACGTGCCTGTGCGGCGCGATGGGCGGTTACGCGCTGGCGAAAAAGAAGTTTACGGGCCGCAGCTTCATCTTCGGCCTGTTCGTCTGCGCAATGGCCCTGCCCAAGCAGGTCATCATGATTCCGCTGCTCAAGGAGATGGCGTGGCTCGGCCTGCACAACACGCTCTGGTCGGTCATCTTCCCGACGGTCGGCTGGCCGTTCGGCGTGTTCCTGATGAAGCAGTTCGCCGAGGGCATCCCCAACGAGATGCTGGAAGCCGCGAAAATCGACGGCGCGGGCGAAGTGCGCACGTTCGTGGATATCGTTTTCCCGATGATTAAGCCGGGCGTGGGCGCGCTGGCCATTTTCACCTTCATTAACGCGTGGAACGATTACTTCCTCCAGCTGATTATGCTCAACTCGCAGAGCAAGCTCACCATCTCGCTGGGCATCGCGAAGATGCAGGCGGAAGCCAGCACGGATTTCGGCCTGATTATGGCGGGCGCGACGCTCGCCAGCGTGCCGATTATCACCATCTTCCTGATTTTCCAGAAGTATTTCACCAAGGGCATCACCCTCGGCGCGGTCAAGGGTTGACTTTTCCGCCAATCAGTCGTACAGTGTACACGACAACACACAAGGAGACAGGCTTATGAGCAATTTTTCCGTGAAAGACATTCGGGGCGTTATTCCCGCAATGGTTACGCCTTTTGACGAAAACGAAGCGCTGGATTTGAACCGAACCCGCGCGCTGACCGCCAAGCTCATCGAGGACGGCGCGCAGGGCCTGTATCTGACCGGCTCCACCGGCGAGGGCTTCCTCTGCACGAGCGACGAACGCAAGGCGTTTGTGGAAACCGTGCTGGATGAGGCCGCGGGGCGCATCCCCGTCATCGTCCACGTCGGCGCCATCAGCACGCTGGCCTCCGAGGATTTGGCCCGTCACGCCGCCAAGGCGGGCGCGGCCGCGATTTCCTCCGTGCCGCCGATTTACTGGAAATTCAGCGACGACCAGATTGCCGCCTATTACAGCGACCTCGTACAGGCAGCGGGCATTCCGATGATCGTCTACAACGTGACACTGGCGGGTCTGGTCAGCTATGAGATGCTGCTGCGTCTGGGCCGCATCGAGGGTGTGGAGGGCATTAAATACACCTCCTCCACGGTGTTTGATATCTTCCGCATCAAGGAAGCGCTCGGTCAGGATTTCGCCGTCTATTCCGGCAGCGACGAGCTGGCCGTCAGCGGCCTGGCCTTCGGTGCGGACGGCATCATCGGCTCGACCTACAACGTGCTGACTCCGCTGTTCCTCAGGCTCAACGCGCAGATGGCCGCGGGCGACGTGATCGCCGCGCGCGAGACGCAGAAGGTCGCCAACAAGCTGATTTTCGCCCTGCTGGCGCGCGGGCTTATGCCCTCCCTCAAAGCGACGCTGACGCTCGGCGGCCGTGTGGACGGCGGCATCAGCCGCAGGCCGTTCTTCCGCCTGACGGATGAGCAGCAGGAAGCCCTCAAGGCCGAATACCGCGCGATTAAGGCGGCTCACGGCGATTTGGGGCTGGATTTCCTCAAGGCGCTCTGAGATACACGCAGTTTCGGTTCACTTTCATAACGTTGGGGCTGTCAGGCTAACAGACATTCAAAAAGGCAACTGTGCGCCCGAAGGTTTCCAAAGAGGTTTTCGGTCGTTGCCGCCTGTGGCGGAAACAGACGACAGAAAACGGAAAGCCCTTTGGTGGGGCGATGGGGCAAAGCCCCATACCCAAACGCTCAGCAAGTTGTTTCTTAAAATGTTTGGTTTAAGTCTGACAGCCTCTTTCCATTTTGAACGGGAGGAAAGCCCCTATGTCCGATTCCCCGTATCGCGGCACAACCCCGCGTCCCGCCGATTTCGACGCATTCTGGGATGCGCGCATGGCAGAAGCCGACGCAGTGCCGCTGTATTACGCCGTCGAGCCGTCCGAAATCCCCGCTTACCCGACCTGCGAATACCTCAACCTGTGGTTCACGGGCATGGGCGGCGCGCGCATTTACGCCAAATATCTGCGTCCGAAGAGCGATAAGCCGCTCCCGCTGGTGCTGCAATTCCACGGCTACCCGGGCGCAAGCCGCAGCTGGCTGGAACAATCCTCCTTCGCGGGCATGGGTTATGCCCTGCTGGCGATGGATTGCCCCGGGCAGGGCGGCAAAAGCCAGGATATCGGCGGCTTCCTCGGCACGACCGTCTCCGGCCACCTGATTGCGGGGCTGGACGGTGAACCGAAGGACATGTATTACGTTCGGCTGTATCAGGATATCCGCATTCTGTGCCGCATCGTCCGTCAGATGAAGGATATCGACCGGCGGCGCATTTACATCAACGGCGCGTCTCAGGGGGCGGGGCTGGGCATTGCGTGCGCGGCGCTCAATCCCGACCTGCCCTGCAAGGCCGCGATTCTCTACCCCTTCCTGAGCGATTTTCAAAAGGTTTTCGAGCTGGGCGCGGATGAAATCGCCTACGAGGGCCTGCGCTATTATGCCCGCTGGTTCGACCCCGACGGCAGCCGCGCAGACGAGTGGTTCACCAAGCTGGGCTATGTGGATGCGGTGCATTTGGCTTCACGCATCCGCTGCGAGGTGCTCTTCGGCACGGGGCTGGCCGACGTGGTCTGCCCGCCCGTCACACAGGACGCGGTTTACAACAACCTGACCTGCAAAAAGCGGCGCGAGTTCTTCCCCGGGTTCGGCCATGAAGAGATTCAGGCGTTCGACGACATGCTGCTGACATTCTTTGACGACGCGCCCATCGTGCCCTGCCCCGCCGCAACGCCGACCGCCGAATACCAAACCGTAACCTTCGCCGCAGACGACGGTGCGACGCTCTCCGCGCGCTACATCCGCCCCGTCGGAAACAAACGCGTGCCGATCGTGCTGATGTTCCACGACGCGGGCCGCCCCGTCCGCGGCTGGCACCACATGACGCGCTTCATCGCGCTGGGTTACGCCGTGTTCGCGCTCGAAAACCGCGCCGAGGCCGACGCGCAGACGCAGTTTGCCGACGCACAGGCCGCCGCGCGCGCGGCGCTCAGCCTGCCCGTAACGCTGAACCTGATGACCTGGGGCGAGGGTCTGGGCGGCACACTGGCGATTGCCGCCGCCGCCAAACAGCCCGCGCACGTCGTCAAATGCGCGGCGCAGAACCCGCTCTGCACGGGCGCATACGCCGACTGCGCGCAATACGCCGCGCAGCTCGCCTGCCCGCTGCTGATGGGCACATCCGGCATGGACACGGTCGCCCCGCCGAGCGCACAGGACGCCGTATTCGACGCGGCGACGTGCGCCAAGAAGCGCTATGTCTACGCCAAGTACATCCACGAGCGCATCAATGCGTTTGAGGACCGCGTGCTGGCGTTCTTCCACCCCGAATCGACGCTGTAAAGCGAGCCACCCCCCAAACAGAAAAAATCCCCGTCGGGCCTTCCGTGTGCAGCGGAAGCTCGGCGGGGATTTTGCTTAGCGGGCGCTTTCCACACGCCGCGGTATTTTCAGAAATCATACAGGCTCGAAAACATGCCGGACAGGATCGTCGGCCGGACAGCGCAAAAAGCTTTGGATAAAAGAAAAACGCCCAACTGAATGTCAGGCGCGTTTCTGGCTCCCCAGGTAGGGCTCGAACCTACAACCCTTCGGTTAACAGCCGAATGCTCTGCCATTGAGCTACTGAGGAATATCTGCTTCAAAGAACGAAATGATTATACCGCTGCTCGGCGAATCTGTCAACCCCTTTTTTACATTTTTTTCAGAGCTATGCAAAAAGACGCCGAAAACACGCCTTGCAAAGGGCGTGTTCGGGGTGTTCACTATTCAGTGGGTCACGGTATAGAGCGCGTAGAAATAGCCCTTTTTCGTCATCAGCTCGTCAAACGTGCCCGTTTCGGCGACGCGGCCGTCCTTGAGGGCGACAATGCCGTCGTAGCGTCTGAGCAGTTTTTCCTCCAGCGCGTCGTTGCCCACACCGAACAGCCTGCGGATTTCCGCCTCGGCGCGGAAGCTCTTCACCACCGCAAAGCCGCCGAGAAAGTCGCTCAGCGAAGCCGTGAACGTCGCATTTCGGTCGGATACGCGCTTCTGCGCCGCTTCAAGCCTGCCGCCCGTGGCGACCGAAACCAGCAGCGGCAGCAGCGCAAGCGAAACGGCAATCGCCGTCATCAGCGGAGAATACCACATCATCATCGCCAGCGCGCCGATAAACATCACCGCGTCGTTGAGAAAGGAAAACTGCTGCAAGAGGTAATCCTGTTGAATCGTCGCCGCGTCGTTGGTCAGCGCAGAGAGATAGACCGCCGTGCCATCGCGCATGAGTTCGGCGGTGCTCTTTTCGGTCAGCTTCTCAAACGCCAGCATCTTGTATTGGCGCATCGCGCGGCGGATAAACCGCGGCTCGACCTCCCGCCGAATGAAAAACAGCGCGGCGCAGGTCAAAATCATCGCCGCCACCATCACGGCGAGCGTATCCAGCCCTCTTGTACCCGCAACGCCCGTGATTTCGTCGATAATCTGCTGAATCAGCCACGAAAGAAACAGGTTCATCATCCCCAGCGGGATGGAAACGCCCAGCGCAACCGCCGCGGACAGCCTGTTTTTTCGATAAAACTGCGCAATCAGCCGCTGTTTGAATGTCTTTTGCCGCTTCATTCTCCCTTTGCCTCCCGCCAAAGCGCCGTCAGGCGTTCGTCCTTCTGCTCGACGACAACCTTTTCAATCGCATCCGCCGCCGTCGCACCCATGTCGTCGTAAAACGTGGCGCGCTCGCTCATATTCACAAAGCGAATGCCCGTCACGTCGTAACATGGCTCGGCGTCAAACCGCTCGGCCCACGCATGGGCGGCTTCCAGCGCGCGGCGCGCCGCCGCGTCATCCCCCGCGCCGTGTTCCGTCATGCCCAGACAGGCCGCCATCATCGCGCAGCTCTTGACCATCGAGCTGGGTTCACCCTCCCGAACCAGCCCTTCGCAGATGGCGAGCATCCAGCGCGCCAGCTCCCGCGCCTCGTTCCATCGGTTCTGCTTCTCATACAGGGTCAAAAAGCCCATCGTCATGGTAAACAGGCGGCTCACGTTTTCCAGCAGCGCGCGGGAAAGATAGTTCTCGGCTTCCTCCGCCCTGTCGCAGTGGGTGATGGCCCACATACCGATCATCGTGTTGTTCAGCCCCATCGGGTTGTTGGCCTTGAGGGTTTCCAGTGCCTTTTCCTTCCGCCCGAGCATCAGGTCGCACTCGGCCATCGCCACATGAATCGTCAGCTCGCTGATTTCCGAATCGGTGTTCTGCTCCGTCAGCAGCAGAGCCCGCTCGTAAAGCTCCAGCGCACGCGCCGACAGGGCCTTGTCGTTCTGCTCCAGACCAAAGACCTGCATCATCACCGCCGCCTGATAGACGACGGCAAAGCTGTTCGGGTAGCGCATCACGGCCCGTTCCGCCTCTTCGATGCCGCGCGCATCCTTGGCGTGGCGCAAATCCATCAGCCGCGCAAGGGTCGCGTCGCGCCGATTATCCTTGATGGTGTAGCCGATAAGCGCATCCACCGACGTATCGAAAAAATCCGCCAGCTGAACCAGCATCGGCAGTTCCGGCAGGGACAGCCGCGATTCCCATTTATAAACCGCGCCCGCCGTCACGCCCAGCGCCTCCGCCAGCTGTTCCTGCGTCAGGCCGCGCGCCTTGCGCAGACCGCGGATGTTGTCGCCCAGTGCAAATGCCATGTGGGTTTCCTCCCTTCGTTTGACTGCATTATAGCAAAGCGCGGGTGCAAGTTCCACCGACAGGCCATACCAATCGAAGAAAAGTTTTTCTACCGACGGTATGGATGACGGATAACGGACGGCAGACGCACAATGCGCGCCCGTTTTTTATACCGAAGCGCTCTGCACAAACGACGTTTTTTCTGCACGAATCGACACAAAACGACGTAGCACGGGCGCGCCCGCTATGATATAATAGAGTATCAACGCATGAGGAAAGAGGGCTTGGGCATGAAAAAACTTCGACTCGGCCTGCTGATGGCGCTCGCGCTGCTTCTGCCCGCCGCGCTGGCACAGGCGACGACCACCACTGTGATGATGTACATGTGCGGCACGGATTTGCAGAGCTACTGCGTACAGGACATGTATGAAATGGCAAGCGTGGATTTGCCGGAGGACGTGACCGTCGCCGTGCAGGCGGGCGGCGCGTATGAATGGGACGACGGCGATTTGACGGGCGGCGCCATCAACCGCTTCACCATCAGCTACGACGCGTTTAACGACGTACAGACCTACCCGTGGCAGAACATGGGCGACAAGCAGACGCTCTACGATTTCATCGACTGGGCGGTCGATCATCACCCCGCCGACCGCTATATCCTCGTGCTGTGGGATCACGGCGGCGCATCCGGCGGCGTGTGTTACGACGAAACGGCGGATTACGACAGCCTGACCATTCACGAGGTCAACGACGCGCTGTATGAATACGCCGAGCGGAACACGAGCTTCCATCTGGATATCATCGGCTTTGACGCGTGCCTGATGGCCACATACGAGATGGCCGCGCACATGGCGGGCTACGCCGATTACATGGTCGCCAGCGAAGAGCTCGAGCCCGGGCTGGGCTGGAATTACGAAGGCTGGCTGGGTGCGCTGGCCGCCGACCCCGAGATGGAAAGCGGCGATATCGCCGTCGCCATCGCCGACGCGTTCATGGCGGCGTGTCTGGATTACAACCCCAACGACTATCTCAGCCAGAGCGTCATCAATCTGCGCGCCGTGCCCTCGCTGAAAAATCAGCTGGAGACCTACGCCGCCTACCTCACCGACGCGCTGGAAAACGGCCAGATGCCCACCATCAGCCGTCTGCGCCAGCGCATGTACGCGTTCGGCAAATTCTCGGACGCCTCTTCCGATCAGGTGGATTTCATGGCGTTCCTCGACGCGACGCGCCAGTTCGCGCCGAATATGGCCAGTCAGCTGGAATCAACCTATCGCCACTGCATCTATTACTGCGTCGGCACGGATATGTTCGATTACCTCACGGGCATGAGTCTCTTTCTGCCCGGCGACACCGTGGCCGATTTCATCGACACGTTTGAAACCCACTACGACTGCGGCGAAAATTACCCCAATTACAGCCAGTTTGTCTACGGCTATGCCACCCTGCTCGCCGGCGGCGACTATAACTTCACGCTGCAAAAGCCCGAGCAGAGCGTCGGCGCGCCGGCAACGGGCCTGTTCGCCACGATGCAGAATACCGCGTTCGTGCCCGGCGGCAGCTATGTCGCGCCCGAGGACGCGGACAACGCGCCTTCCCCTGCCGATACCGCTTTCCCCGCCGCGCCTGCCCAAGCGCCCGCGACGAGCACATGGGGCGGCTTCGGCAGCATCACAGCCGATACCGCACCCGCTCAAGCACCCGCGGCGAGTACGTGGAGCGGCTTCGGCAGCGTCGTTTCCGGCCCGATTACGCCCGACGAAAACGACGCGGAAGAAGAGGAAGAGAGCTTCCTGCTCGACCTTGAATCCGACTACGCCTGCTACATGACCCTTTCTCAGGATGAGCTGGCCAACCTTTCGCTCGTCGAGGGTCTGCTCTATCTGGACGCGAGCGACGAGGAAGATACCATCCTCATCGAGCTGGGCGCGATGCAGAACGCGGGCATCGACTGGACGACGGGCGATATCGTCAGCGGCTTTGACGGCACATGGCCGATGCTCGACGACCAGATTGTCGTGATGTATGATCAGGTGCGCACGCAGAACATGCGCCGCAGCATCATCCCCGTGATGCTCAACGGCACGAGCGGCTATCTGGTGATGATGTTCACCGCCGCCAACCCCGACGGCGTGATTGCGGGCTTCACAGAGGGCTACGACGCAAACGGCCTCGCCGTGCGCGGGCTGACCCAGCTGCAGGCGGGCGACGAGCTGATTCCGCTCTACCCCATGCTCTACGACGACGGTTCGGATTCCGACGAGTTCGCCGAGGATACGTTCGAGGGCGACCCGATTCCGGTCGGCGATACCCTGCCCGTGTTTGAGTATATCTCGCTCGAAGGTGCGGATTCCACGTTCTATTACTGCTTCCGGCTGACCGATATCTTCGGCGAAACCGAGCTGTCGGAGATGATTGATTTTTATCTGTAAGGATGCGTTAGGACTCGGCAAATCAAAGGTGGGAAATCCAAGAACCTCAGGTTCTTGGTGGGATTTGGGGCAACGCCCCATCGTCACCCATTTACAATAAAAACGTAGTTTCAGAGCAGGACGCAAAGCGTCCTACGATTGAAACGGATTTAGAGATGAACTGCCTTTTATCCGATGCAGACCTTGTTTTCCGGCTTCACATTTGTTATCCATAAAAAACATTTAGGAGGTATCCCCATGAAAAAATGCTTTGCTCTGTTCCTCTCCCTCGTGCTGCTGCTCGGCTGCCTGCCTGCCGCTTTTGCGGAAGAAATCGGCGTGGTGCCCTACACAATCGCCGCGCTGGACACGACCATCTACATCCCCGAAAACATGACCGTGACCGACGAAACCGAGACCGACGACAACGTCGCGCTGACCCTCGCGCTCAACGGCCGCGAGGACTGCGGCTTCGGCATCAACATCGGCTATTCCGAGGATTACGAAGGCTACACCATGCTGACCCTGCCCGATGACGCGCGGCAGGAGATGATCGACTACTACGCCCAGAATTACGCGGGCACAAATGAGCCTGCCATCATGGCGATGGATGATGAATATGCCGATTTCAGCCCGCTGCTCGCCGCCGGAAAGGGCGCGGACGGCAACCTCTACTGCATCTATGTGATGGTTTATGACGGGTTTATCATCACCACCTCCGGCGCAATTGCCGCCGACGAGTTCGATTATGACAGCTACGGCGCGCTGTATACGCTGTATTTTCAGGTCATCGATATGTTGATAGGTTAATCTTTCCCGCATAAAAACGCCCCGTTTGGCTCGCAGCCAACGGGGCGTTTTCTGATTTACATCGCCAGTATATTGCCCGTCTGCGCATCCACGGCGACAGCGATGCTCTCTGTTTCGCCGAAAATCTCGCCCCAAATGCGAATCAGCCACGCGGGACGCGCGTCGATTTCGGTTTGCGCGAGGTTTTGCGCCAACATGACATAGCCCAGTTCAAGGCGCGAAACACGGAGATTCTGCCAGCCGTCCAAACCCAAATCCGCTTTTTCACACGCCTCCAGCGCTTCTTCGGGCGAAATCGCGGAAAACGGCGCGCCGACGGCTTTTTCCTCACCCGCGACGAACGGAAAATTCAGCCGCTCAAGGCCGCGTCGGCTCACCGTGGCGGAGACCATCGTCAGCGACGTTTCCCACTCGAGAATGCCGGGCATGTGCGCGTCCGTTTCCAGCATGGGCAGGCCGTGGAAAAGCTGCCTGAAATTCAGCTGAACGCTTTCGTCATCCGCCGTCCAGTCCTCTATAACGCGTTCGTCCGGCGCAACGCCGCGGTCAAGCTTTTGCCGCGTTTCGGCCTGCCAATCCGCCAACGTCATGACCGAGACGAAAACGGGTCGGCGCTCCACGTCCACGCCCAGCGCTTCCGCAATCGGCAGGATGCTTTCCGCCGCATCCGTCAGGGCAAAGCCCTGCGGCAGCTGCACGGCGTTCGGATTTTCCTGCATGCGCCTGTAATTCCACTTATCAAGCGGAAACGTCAGCCGCGCATCCGTCGCGCGCATAAAGGATACGCCGTATGGGCTGAACCTCGCTTCGTCGCGTTCTCCGAGCCGCGTTTCGTCGCCCTTCGGATAAAAAACGGCGCAGTCGAAGTCCACTTTTTCTGTCGGCACGTCTGCATCAAACCACAGCGAAAGGTCGAAATGCGTCTCCGGATTCCGCCCCCAATCGAGCGTCTGCACCCGATAGGCCTGCAAGCCGCTCGTCCCTTCGCCGTATACATCCGCATCGACCGATATCGCATAGTCCGCGCCGCGAATCGTCGAAACGATGTTCCGCTCCGCCGACGCGGCCGCCGCGTTCATCATCAGCATTATAAATGCGCATACCAGCGCCGTTCCCCGTTTCATTGTTCTGCTCCTTTCGTCATCGCCGCCGTCTGCGTGTCAAAATCAAACCGAATGCTTTCATCCAGCCCGCGCACGCCCAAGGTCAGCGCGTGCGGCAGGCTGCTCGGCAAATCGGTCTGCATGCAAACGGTATAGCCCGTCTGCGCATCGCCCGTGCGCGAAAGCTCCCCATGCCGATTGATGACGCGTTCGTCATCCTCCACGACAAATTCCGGCAGGGCCTCGCCCAGCCGCGCGCTCGGCCGATAGTCGATTTCCAGCGCCATGCCGAGCGGCGTTGTGCTCACCCGAACGCCCGTCACCGTCAGCCACTCCGCCCAGCCGACGCTCGTCTGCATGGCAAACGATTGCGACTGCACGCGCGGCACATCAAATTCGAGCATGCCTGTCTGCGGTTTCGCCCAGTGCAGGCCGTCGGCGTCCGCCACAGCCGCCGAACACGGCCACGCGACATGCAGCGTTTCGCCCGCGTCGCGCACCGTTTGGCTGATGTATACCAGCAGCGCGCCGTCCTCATCCTCCGCCCATGCCACATCGCCCGTTTCGCCAATCTCCACGAGCACCGCATCGCGGCTCACGTTGCCGTTTTGCCCCAGCATCACGGCGCGCCTGCCGTTTTCCGCCCGAACGACGACGACCGCTTGCAGCGTGCTTCCGTCGAACACCGCTTCGCGAACGACAAACTCCGCCGCATCCAGCCGACCGCCGGACTGCGCAATCCCCCGCTCGATAAGCCGCTCCGCCTCCGGCGATGCCTGCCGCCAGAAAAACGCCAGCCCGCGCCCGCCTGCCGCAAACGCCGCGCCCGTCAGCAGCATCAGCGCCGCCGCCAGCAGCAATGTCCGTTTGGGTCGATGCGCCACGCCGCGCATCTGCGCCATTACTCGACACAGCGCTGCTTCCTGCCGCGCGTCAAATCCGTTCGGCAGGGGAATCTGCTCGTGGGTCAGCCTTGCTTCCAATTCCCGCTCCGTCATTGCTCTTCCTCCATCCATGTTTTCAGCTTCTGCCGTCCGCGCGTCATCCGCGCCGAAACCGTCCCCTTCGGCACATGCAGCGCCGCGGCGATTTCCTCCAGCTTCATGCCCTCTGCGTATGCCATCACCAGCGGCACGCTGTACAGCGCGTCCAGTCGCTCCACCAGCTCCCAGATGTTTTCCGCTTCGCGCGGCGCAATCGGCCTGTCAAACAGCGCCGCGTCGTCGCTGGGCAGCTCGCGCTTGCGCCGCCTGAGCACCTTGTGGCACGTGTTGACCGTGATGCGCATCAGCCATGGCCGAACGGCTTCCCAGCTGCGCAGCGTGCGGATGTGCGCGTAGGCGCAGGCCGTCGCATCCGCCACGGCTTCTTCCGCGTCGCTGTCCGAGCGGAGCATCATCCGCGCCACGCGAAACATGCCCGCGCGGTTTTGACGAATCGCCTCGATGAAGCGCTCGTCCCGCCGTCGTTTCTCCTCCAACGTCATCCTTCCTTCCGTTTCCTTCGTATCGCGATACACCTTTAAGACGCACGACGCGGGAAAAAGTCTGCATCGGCTTCGGCTCCGTATAGAAAAAGCTACCTTCCGATGCATGGGACGGAAGATAGCGGATTGTGTAAAAAGAATCTCAGTTTTTTCTTACTTTTTCAAAAACTTCTCAATTTCGCCGCACGCCTGCCCATACGCGTCGCCCTGCATATCCAGCCAGACGATATCGGGATTGCGCCTGAACCAGGTCATCTGGCGCTTGGCGAACTTCTTGATGGCGTGAGCGAGCTGCGCGAGCATCTCGTCCTTATCGGGAATTTCGCCGATGAGATACTGCGTGATGAACCGATACTCCAGCCCAAGCCCGAGCAGAAAATCCACGCTTGCGCCTTCGTCCATCAGGCGCTGCACCTCTTCAATCATGCCCTGCTCAAGACGCATGTCGATGCGCTCGTCGATGCGCCGCGCCAACACGTCGCGCGGCCAACTCACGCCAAGGCGCAGGCTGTCGTAGCGCGCCTGCTTGGCAGGCACGGCGTCGTCTCCGTCGTGGATGCGTTCGAGCATGCGCATAACGCGGTTGCGGTTGTTGCGCTCCACCTGCACATCGGGCACGAGCGAAACGAGCTGCGCGTAAAGCATGGGCGTAGTCAGCTTTTCCAGCTCGGCGCGATAGGCCAAATCCGGCTCTTTATCCGAAAGCAGATAGCCGTCCAGCACGGAATCGACGTACAGCCCCGTGCCGCCGACAATCATCGGCAGATGCCCCCGCGCGCGGATTTCGTCTATTTTTTCGTAGCTCAGCTTCTGAAAATCCGCCATCGAGAAAAACTCGCCCGGCTCGCGCACGTCAATCAGGTAATGCGGCACGCCCTGCATTTCCTCCGCCGTGATTTTGCCGCTGCCCAAATCCAGCCCGCGAAAGACCTGCCGCGAATCGGCCGAAATAATTTCGCCGTCAAACGTTTTTGCCAGCCGCACGCCCAGCGCGCTCTTGCCGGAGGCGTTTGTGCCGACGACGGCCACAACCTTTGGTTTATCCATGATGCTTCCCCTCTGTTTTGCGTTCTTGCTCCAATTCGTTCAGCAGCGCCTCGCAGCCTGCTTCGATTTCGTCGTAAACCACGTCGTATCGGTCGGTATACCACGGGTCCTCAACCTCGAGCGGCTCGCCCGTATAGGCCATCAGCAGCGCGATTTTATGCTGCGCGTCGCCGCCGAAGATGCGCTCCATGCGGCGCAGATTGTCCCTGTCCATGCCGATGAACAGGTCGTATTGCGCGTAATCCTCGGCCCTCAGCCGCCGCGCGCGGTGGGCGCTTCCGGGCAGGCCGTGCCGCGTCAGCTCGCGCTGCGTGCCCGCATGCACGGGGTTGCCGATTTCTTCCGAGCTGACCGCCGCCGAATCCACGCTATACGCCCATTCGAGCTTGCGCTCTCGGATTTTTGCCGCAAAAACAGATTCCGCCATCGGGCTGCGGCAGATGTTGCCGTGGCAGACAAAAAGGATGCGCTTCATCGTTTCTCCTTCTATCATGATTCGCGCTGTTTTATCGGCTTCGGCAGACATGCGTTCAGCCCAGCTTTCGTTTCAGCTGCTCAATAAATGTTTGGTCGGCAGGCGCCCACCGAACGCTGCTCAGCTCGTCTTTGGCCAGCCATCTTGCTTCCTGCGCCTCTTTCAACTCGAGATTGCCGCGGAGGATTGTACAGAAAAAACAATCCATCGACAAATGGAAGGCGGGATAATCATATTCCACGGTGCCGATAAGCTCCCCGACTTCGATTTCAGTATTCAACTCTTCCATGATTTCTCTTTTCAGGGCTTCCTGTGAGCTTTCCCCCGTCTCAATCTTTCCGCCGGGAAATTCCCACAGTCCCTTCAATTCGCCATAGCCGCGCGCAACAGCAAACACCTTGTCTGCCCTGCGAATCACCGCAGCCGCTACTTTTATCGTTTTCATCGCTTTGCTTGCAGTTCCTTATTTCTTCATTCCACGATTATGCTTTTTCTATTTTATCAGATTTTCCTTTCGAGTTCAACCCATGCGCCTACCCCCTCTGTATTTCCGCTAAAATCCGAATTTTTCCGCGATAAAGACCTTCCTCTTTGTGGAAGCTGACGGAAAGAGTATATAAAGAAACCGCCCCTTCCGAGGCGGTCTCCCGTTATGACTGCTGTTAAAAGGCTTACTTCTTCATGGCCTCTTCCACCGCGACGGCAACGGCGACGGTCATGCCGACCATCGGGTTGTTGCCCGCGCCGAGGAAGCCCATCATCTCGACGTGCGCCGGAACAGAAGAGCTGCCCGCAAACTGCGCGTCGGAGTGCATGCGGCCCATGGTATCGGTCATGCCGTAAGAGGCAGGGCCCGCGGCCATGTTGTCCGGATGCAGAGTACGGCCCGTGCCGCCGCCGGAAGCGACGGAGAAATACTTCTTGCCGGCCTCGAGGCGCTCCTTCTTATAGGTACCCGCAACCGGATGCTGGAAGCGCGTCGGGTTGGTGGAGTTGCCGGTGATGGAGACATCGGCGTTCTCGTGCCACATGATGGCCACGCCCTCGCGAACGTCGTCCGCGCCGTAGCAGCGCACCTTCGCGCGCTCGCCGTTGGAGTAGGCAATCTCCTTGACGATGGAAAGAGCATGATCCTCTTTCACGTCGGCGGAGAGGTAATCATACTTGGTCTGCACGTAGGTGAAGCCGTTGATGCGGCTGATAATCATCGCCGCGTCCTTGCCCAGGCCATTGAGGATGACGCGCAGCGGCTTGGTGCGCACCTTGTTCGCGTTCAGCGCAATCTTAATCGCGCCTTCGGCAGCCGCGAAGGACTCGTGGCCCGCGAGGAAAGCGAAGCACTCGGTGTTTTCATCCAGCAGCATCGCGCCCAGGTTGCCGTGGCCGAGACCGACCTTGCGCTGGTCGGCGACGGAGCCGGGGATGCAGAACGCCTGCAGGCCCTCGCCGATGCGCTTGGCGGCTTCGGCGGCGGTCTTAACGCCTTCCTTCATCGCGATGGCGGCGCCCAGCTCGTAGGCCCACTTCACGTTCTCAAAGCAGATGGGCTGGGTGCTCTCCACGATGGAATACGCGTCCACGCCCTTGGAGTTGGTGTAGGCCTTGACCTCGTCAAAGTCCTTGAAGCCGTACTTGTCAAGCACCGGCTGGAGCTGAGGCATACGACCTTCATAGTTTTCAAAAAGAGCCATTGTTTCGCACGCCTCCTTCTTATTTATCCGTCCGCGGGTCGATCCACTTCACCGCGCCGTCCTCGGCCTTGAAGCGGCCGTAGGTGCCGATGTTCTTCTCATAGGCTTCGTTCGGGGACATGCCCTTCTTGATGGCATCCATCATCTTGCCCAGAGAGAGGAACTGGTAGCCGCAGACCTGATCGTCCTTATCCAGCGCCATCTTGAGCACATAGCCCTCGGTCATTTCGAGGTATCGGGTGCCCTTAGCCTTGGTGCCGTACATGGTGCCGACCATGGAGCGCAG